>NZ_CP115913.1:4541346-5775129 GCF_027938815.1 Oceanirhabdus sp. W0125-5 | reverse complement strand
AAAAATTTAAGAAATTAAAAGAAGAATTAGATCCTTCAGTAGATTCAGTAACAATGAAGTATAATGTGGGATTTGATAAGAATGGAAATGTGACTTTTAGTTATAGAAGAAATAGATTAGTAAAAAGAGAAAGAAATTATCAGTGGTATGGACCTTGTCACAATTATTTAGTTGTGAGCGGAAATATAATAAATAGCGATATTGGAATTAGTCATAAGAAAGAAAAGCATCAAACAGACCGAAATTTAAAAATATATGAAAAACGGTTGGCAAAAAGGGATGAGTTTTCGCCAAGAGATGTTTTTTATTATGCCAATGAATTATATGATCATAAAATGTATGAAAAAGCATTAGAGAATTATGATAAATTTCTAAATATGAATTCAGGCTGGTGTGAAAATAAAATATATGCATGCGGGAAAGTAGCAGACTATTATTTTTCAGTAGGAGATTATGAAAATGCATATATATACTCTTTTAAATCATTTGAATATGATACTCCACGTGCTGAGCATTGTTGTAGAATTGGGAAATATTTTAAACAAAGATATAAGTATAAACAAGCAGCCTTTTGGTTTGAATTAGCTACAACAATAAAAAAACCAGAAGATTGTTGGGGATTTATTATGAATGATTATTGGACGTGGATTCCCCATATGGAGTTATGTGTATGTTATTACAAGTTAGGTGATAATGAGTTAGCTAACAAGCATAATGAAATGGCTAGGATGTATAATCCCAATAATGAAGGGATATTGTATAATAAAAAATTCTTTGAAGACTTAGGGTATAAATAAGACAATGGAATAAGAGAACAGAAAATATATAATGAATTTGGTATTTTTGTTAATTAAGACAAATTTCACACATTTTCTTTTTAGCGTCATATTATATATCAAGGACTATATGTCTATGTATAACAACTATGGAGATGGTAAAGTGATGAAAGATAAGGATTATGGATTAATGAACAGGTATTGCGACGATAAGGATTATGATTGTGATTGCAATTGTGATTGTGATTGTTGTTGCAAATGTGAATGTGATTGTTGTTGTTGTCCAGGTCCACCAGGACCACCAGGACCAAGAGGCCCAAAAGGTTGTCCAGGAGAAAGAGGCCCAAGAGGACCAAGAGGACAAAAAGGAGATAAAGGAGAAAGAGGAGTACAAGGAATACAAGGACCAAGAGGTCCGCAAGGTAAGCAAGGAGAAAGAGGTCCAAGAGGGGTACAAGGAATTCAAGGACCAAAAGGAGAACAAGGAGTACAAGGAGTACAGGGAGCACAAGGGGCTAGAGGACCACAAGGACCGCCTGGGAAGTGTTTCATGATTAAATGCAAGTGTATAGAACAAATAAGAAATATTTTACAACAATTAGCTATAATTGGTGATGTTTGTGTAAAATTAAGATTGTGTGATTGTTGTGTAAAAAAAGGAACAGTAATCTCAGTAGACTGCTTAGGTGGATTAGTAACTATTGAAGAGTGTTCAAAATATGAATGTATAAGTATATGTAAAATAATATCTGTAGAACTTATATGTTGTGGAGATAAATTTAGTAGATTTAAACCACCTGTAAAGCCACTATGCTTACCTGAGCCACCACTGGTAACTTGTGAAGTTATTTGTGAAGCATCAATAAGGTATAAACTTGCTCACATAGGTATAGGAAATTGTGTGGAAGTTGAGTTATGTTGCGGAACTGTAATTTGTGGTGAGATTACTTGTATACAGGTTGGAGTGGTGATATTAAATGATGATATTGCTATATCCACTTGCGCAATTAATGTAATTAAGTGTTGTTGTTAGTTTTATATGAAAAGCAGCCCTCAAGGGTTGCTTTTTTAGTGAATAAATCATATAGTAATTTTTAAAGTCATTGCATCATAAATTAATATAAAAGATATTAAATTTAAGGAGTATATGATGCTAGTAAAATCAATATATAAGAAGCGATCAGAAAAGAGTTCACATTCCCTAAATTCCATATCAAGTAATGGGAATATGTTTACACCTTCTGCGCCTCCTTTAGATAGTATAAATGAAAAAAGAATAAGTGCTTCAGAAGCATATGAAATAGTAAACTCTGAAAGTAATTTTGATTCTAACCCACAATTAAATATGGCAACCTTCGTGACTACTTGGATGGAACCAACTGCAATAAGACTTATGAAGGAATCTCTTGATATAAATTATATTGACAAGCTTATATACCCTCAAACAATTGAATTTGAAAAAAGGTGTGTTTCAATATTAGCAAATTTATATAATGCGTCAGAGGATGATAATCCTACAGGTACTAGTACTGTAGGGTCAACAGAAGCTTCATTATTAGCTGGAATGAATTATAAGTTTCTTTGGAAAAAACATAGAGAAAAGCATGGGCAAGATATTGACACAGTAAAACCAGAAATAATATTTGGATCTAATGTTCAGGTATGTTGGAAGAAATTCGCTAAATATTTTGAGGTGAAACCTATCATTATACCAATCGGGGAAGATAATAAAATTGATGTTAATGAGGTTGCAAAAAAACTCAGTGATAGAACAATATGTGTTGTTGGTCTTTTAGGAAACACTTTTAGTGGGGAATTTGATGATATAAAAGCCTTAAATAAGGTGGTTGATAAATATAATAAAAATCATAAATGGAAAATATCCATTCATGTTGATGCAGCATGTGGTGGATTTTTAGCACCATTTTATCAAATATATAAAGATATACCATGGGATTTTAGATTAAAATGGGTAAAGTCTATAAATGTTTCTGGACATAAATATGGGCTTGTATATGCTGGAGTTGGATGGGCTATATGGCGAAATAGACATGATATAGATGATGAACTGATTTTCCAGATTGACTATCTAGGTGGTGTTCAGGATGATTTTTCATTAAATTTCACAAAGAATGGTAATAATGTAATAGCTCAGTATTATAATTTAACAAGACAAGGACAAGAAGGATACGAAGAAATAATAAACTATATGTATGATATTCAGCATTATTTAATTAAAAAGTTTAATAGCCTTAAGATTTTTGGTATTAAGATATTTAGAATTGAAAATAAATCTCCGGGTATACCTCTTGTAATATTAAGTCTTACAGATGAAGCTGTAGAGATGGGGATAGAAGCAGGAAAATTAGCTCAGAAAATTAAAGAATATGGTTGGAGCATACCTGCATACCCACTGCCTGAACCATATGAGGATAAAATCATTTTAAGAATGGTATTAAAGATTGGTTTTAATTATGGAATGGCAGATAAATTAGTTGAACACATGGAATGTTCTATAATTTCATTAATTAACGATGAAGATAATAGTACTTTTGCGTTATCTAGTGGTGCTACTTGTGTTTGATTTCATAATAGATATAAAACAGCTGGCAAAAGTTTTGCCAGCTGTTTGTATTGTTAAGGTTGCAATTAGTTATAACTTTTTATAAAACATTTGCGATTATTTTCTTCACTTTCTTTGAATCCCATTTTCTTTAAGTATTTTATATGTTCATTTTTTGAGGAAAAACTTATAAATTTAGAATAACCCTTATCCATGAAATATTGTTTATTATGTTCAAATACATGTGTTCCAATTTTAAAATCTCTATACTGTGGTATAACAAAATCAAGCTCTATATTAAGAGTATCTTCATTATAACGTGATCCTATAAATAGTCCTGCTGGTACCATATTTCTTAAAATATAAAAAATCACATCATAATTACTAATGTTAAACTGAGATTTATCAGAGTATTTTTCAATTTCAGTTTTGTAAAAGTCTAAAAAGTAATTAAAGTACTGAGAGTTACCTTCAGTAGGAAGAATCTTAAAGAATTCTTTAGTACTATATATTTTTACGAGATAATATATGTTAATTGAAGCAATACCTAGATTCATAAATCCTACTGGTAAAGCACCTATTAAGAATCCATAAAGAGAAAACATACAAGAGCCTGCTAAATTGATCCATCTCAGTTTTAGTATAGAACTCATTAATAGGGATATAAGAACAATAAGTGAAGCTAAATAACCTAACCATTCTAACCAGTTAATATTCATTATATGACTCCTCTCAACATTGATATATATTATTATGTCACAATATCATAACTTTCAATCTCATTTATAAAAAGAGCAATTATTATAAAATTTAATAAGAATGTTCAATGTATATCAATTTTAAATGTAAGAATGGAGATATTTATAAACAAAGCAAACCCCTATATTAGTAATCTAATATAGGGGTTTATGGAGCACGAAATAGCCTTAATCTCGCTATTATAAATATCTTATGATACCTATAATAACGATTATTTTCACCAAGTAAGATACAATAAGCACCGTACTTGATGGTAGTTCGACTTTTTATAATAGGGTTATTTACTATAAAAAATCTTATCTTATATATTATATAAGTGTCGCCACCAATGTAATATATAAGCTCGACTTATATAATTTCAAAGAAATCATGTAAATCTTAACTAGACTATTACTTACTCAATAATATTTTAACCAATAATAAAAAAATTATTTATGATATAAAAAATTTTTTTAAATTTTTATAATAATTAACTAGATACAACATTTGCAACAGTTGATTTAACGTTCTTGATTAATTAATGAATGGGCTAATTCATAATTAATATCAACATTATGTTTGAAAATAGTGTTTGGTAATTACGTTAAATATTATCTCCCTCAAAATCATAAGGAGATATGCTTATGTTTTTACTTTTATCCATAGATGCAAAAAAAATTTCGGAAATATCATTGTAACCATGTTCTTTAATAATTTTAATTATGTCTTCTTCAGAAAAATTAAGGAGTTTTAAATTTTCACTTTGAAACTTTCCATCAAAAATTATCGTATGTTTAAGTTCAGCATCCATAGATTTAATATCCATGTCTTTTTTAGTTACAGTTTCAGCATAGCCCTTCTTTAAAATTGAAATATCTCCACTTGCTTCTAATATTCCGTATTTAACTTGACTTATATCAAAAACATCATTTTCTCTTAAGAGCATTAATACTTCATCAGCAGAATATTTTACTTTTTTCATATTCTTATATATCATTTTTCCATCCTGAACTATTATCGTTGGAGGGAATGTTATTATCTTTCTAAAGAAATAAGATTTTAAGTAGATTGTATTAATTATTTTTTGAAATAAACACATTGCAATAATAGCAAAAATTATGTGAATATGAGGAACTTTAGGTTCTGCGATATCCGCACCAGTAACAGCACCTATAACAATGATAGTTAGAAAATCAAATACTGGAAGTTCTCCTATAGGGCGTTTTCCAGATATGATTAAGGTTGATATTAATAATACAAGCATAATAGTAGTTACTCTAAATGCGAGTATAAGATATATGTACATTTGATTTTCTCCTTTTATATAATAATCTTAATTATTTTCCCAAATATATTAGAAAATAATTCAAAATTTCTAACATTCACTATGTCACAGAGGTTGTGATATTAGTGGATGTTGTTTTATAATGACTTATAGAAAATGTTTTATGAGAGTAAAATAAACATATTGATATTGGATAGAATAGTATAAAATTCTATTGACAGTGAATGAACATTCACTTATAATCTTTTTAGAAAGGATGTTATAAAGTTGAGAAAAAAAGATGATAAAAAAATCGAAGCCATAAAAAGAACTGTCATTAAATTAATTCGTGATTATGGATTCCATGGTGTATCTATGTCAAAAATAGCTAAAGAAGCAGGGGTATCACCGGCAACTATATATATTTATTATGAAAATAAAAGTATTATGATACACGAGATTTATCATGAATTAAGGATGGAAAGGCATAGCTTTGTTCATGGAAATATAACGTCTGAAATGAATGCTAAAGAAGCTCTGAGAACTATATATAAGTCTTATTACAATTACATTATAAACCATGAAGATGAGTTTTATTTTATAAAACAATTTTCAAGTTGTCCATGTTTGTATGATGAAATTCAAGGACAGCAATATAGTGTAAAGCTAGAAGGGTTATTAAATAAGTTTAAAGAAAATAAGGAAATAAAAGATATAAATAATAAAATAATTGATTCAATATTATTTTCACCAATAGAGAGTATTGCAGAAGATTTCTTTGGAGGAGGAGTTAAATTTTCTGAAGAAGAAATTGATAAAATGTTTGAAATGGTTTGGAGTTCTATTGTACATTAAAAATTGTCTTTTAAATAAGACTTTTTTTACAGATGTTAAATAAATGAATATTCAATTATAACTTTATATTAAATGATATTAATATAAAAAATTTTATATTTTAAGTAAATGAACATTCATTAATATTTTAAGTAAAAGAAAGGATTGATTGAAATGGAAAAAAGAGTAATTGAAGTTTTAGAAAAAGTACGTCCTATGCTTCAAAGAGATGGTGGAGACGTGAAGTTTGTAAGTGTTAGCGAAGAGGGAGTTGTTAAAGTTCAACTTCAAGGGGCTTGTGCAGGATGCCCAGGGGCTCAAATGACGTTAAAAGCTGGAATTGAAAGAGTATTAAAAGAAGAGATACCAGAAGTTAAAGAGGTTATTGGAGTTTAATTAAAAAATAATCAATATTTAAATGGAGGTAATATTATGAACTTGAGTGAGCAGCTTAAAAAAATACATGAAGAGTTTTCTAAAAGTGCACCACAAGAGGTACTAGATACTTTTGAGAGAGCATCTCAACAGCTTGCAGAAGAAAAAATTGAAGAAAAAGCATTAAAGGTAGGGGATAAGATGCCTTCCTTTGAACTAAAAAATGCTTTAGGAAAAGTAATAAAATCAAGTGAGTTATTAGCTAAAGGACCTTTAGTTATGAACTTTTATAGAGGTGCTTGGTGACCATACTGCAATATAGAACTTGGCGGGTACCAAGAGATACTTCCTGAAATTCACTCAAAAGGAGCACAACTTGTGGCAATCTCACCAGAATTGCCAGACAACTCTTTGAGTCTTTCTGAAAAGCTAGAATTAGATTTTGAAATATTAAGTGATCTTAATAATGAGATTGCAAAAAAATTTGGTATTGTTTTTGAACTTTCAGATGAGTTAAAACCTCTTTATGAAAAGTTCGGAGTTGATTTACCTAAAACACAAGGTAATAAAAATTTTGAATTACCAGTTCCAGCAACATATGTAGTTGATGGGGATGGAACAATAATATTAGCTCATTTAGATATTGATTATACAAGAAGATTAGAACCAGAAGAAGTATTAGAAGTTCTTTAGTAAATTAAAAGTCCTGACTCTTTAGAGTTGGGACTTTAAAGAGTGTTAGTAGACTGCATAAAGGGAGTGAAATATATGTTGAAAAAAGTATTTGAACCAATAAAAATTGGTACAATGGAAATTAAAAATAGATTTGTTGTACCACCAATGGTAGTTAATTTTGCAAACGAAGATGGTACAGCTAATGAGAGATTTATTGCTTATATAGAAGAAAAGGCTAAAGGTGGATGGGGTCTTATAATTCCAGAAAACTACACAATGGACCCAGAGGCAAAAGGATTCTTAAAACTTCCAGGACTATGGAATGATGATCAAATTGCAAGCCATAAAGAGTTAACAGACAGGGCTCATAAACATGGAGCAAAGATAGTTGTTCAAATTAATCATGCTGGAAGACAAACAGCTAGTGCAATAACTGGTGTACAACCTGTAGCGCCTTCACCTATACCAGACCCTACTATAGGTGAAACACCAAAAGAATTAACTGTTGAAGAAATACATGAAATTGTAGAAAAATTTGGAGATGCGGCTTTAAGAGGTAAAAAAGCTGGATTTGATGGAATAGAGGTTCATGGTTCTCATGGATATCTTATAAATCAATTCATGTCACCATTCTCTAACAAAAGAACAGATGAATATGGTGGCACTATTCAAAATAGAGCAAGATTTGCATTAGAAGTTATTGAAAATATGAAAAAGAAAATTGGAGAAGATTTCCCAATTATATATAGAATGTCAGTAAATGAACTTGTTGTAGGTGGCTTAACCACAGAAGAGAGCAAGGTTATTGCTATGATGTTAGAAGAAGCGGGTGTACATGCTATACATGCAACGAATGGGGTTTATGCAAGTGCACAATATATTATACCACCAGCGGCTGTTAAACATGGTTGGAGCTCTGATATTTCAGCTGAGATTAAAAAAGTAGTTTCTATACCAGTAATCACAGTTGGAAGAGTAACAGATCCATTAATAGCAGAATCAATTTTAGCTGCTGGAAAGGCTGATTTAGTATCTATGGGAAGAGCATCTCTTGCTGATCCGCATCTACCAAACAAAGCTAAAGAGGGCAAACTTGAAGAAATAACTCGTTGTATCGGATGTCTACAAGGATGCGCTGGAAGAAATGTAAAGCAATTACCTGTACAATGTCTTGTAAATCCAATGACAGGGAACGAAAGTGAATTTAAGCTTGAAGAGGCTGAAGATAAAAAGAAAGTACTCATTGCTGGTGGTGGTGTAGCTGGAATGGAAGCTGCTATTGTTGCTGCAAAGCGTGGTCATGAAGTGCACTTATATGAGAAAAACAAAAAATTAGGAGGACAATGGATTTTAGCCGCAGTTCCTCCATCAAAAGAAGAATTAAACACCCTTACTGTTTGGCAAAAAACTCAATTGAATAAATTAGGAGTAAATATTAATTTAAACACTGCACTAACTGAGGAAATTGTTGAAGACATGAAGCCTGATACAGTTATAGTGGCTACTGGTGCAAAACCATTTGTACCTAATATACCAGGAAAAGATCAAGAAAATGTTGTAATTGCTAATGATGTTTTAGCAGGCTTAAAAGAAGTTGGAACAAATGTAGTTGTAATCGGTGGTGGATTAGTTGGAGCAGAAACTGCAGCTCATCTTGCTAACCATGGTAAGAAGGTTACAATAGTTGAAATGCTTCCTGAGATAGTTCAAGGTGGAGAACCAGCGGTAAATTATTTCTTATTTAAAGATTTAGAGAAAAATAATGTACAGATATTAACTAACACTTCAGTAAAAGAAATTTTAAATAATGAAGTAGTTATTGCAGATAAAGAAGGTATTGAATCTAAATTAGAAAATATCGATTCAGTTGTTATGGCAATAGGTTCTAGACCTGTAAATGAATTAGCTTCAAAGTTAGAAGGTAAAGTTGAAGAAGTTATAACTATTGGAGATGCAGTAAAGGTTAGAAAAGCTTTTGAAGCTATTGATGAAGGTTTTAGAGTAGGACTTCAAATATAAGAGAATAAAATGGTTCGCAGTTGTTTCAGTTTGAAATAGCTGTGAACTGTATCTAATCTTTATACATATTAAAAATTTTTAATAGGAGTGTGGATAGTATGTTGCAAACTATATCAAAAATCTATGTTAAAGAAGATCAAGTTGATGAATTTGTAGAAGTATTCAAAGGCATGATTGAACCAACAAAGAAAGAAAAAGGGTACATACAATATGAAATGTATCAAGATGAGGAGAATCCAGCGCTTCTTATAGTTCTTGAACAATGGGAGAATAAAGAAGATTTTGATAATCACTTAAAATCAGAACACTTTGAAAGAATAGTTCCAAAGATGTCTAAATTCATGACAAAAGAAACAGAATTGAATCTTTGTTACAAGATAGTATAGTTAAAAATCAAATATTGATTTTTATATATAGTTTTACATGGTCAGTAAACTAGAAATAAGTTTGGAGGAGTATAATATGGCAAAAATTATTGCTTTAAGTGGAAGTACAGTGAAATCAGGTGTTGTTGAAAAGGCAATGGAGCAAGTATTAAAGTCTACAGGACAAGAGTGGAAATTAGTGAGATTAAAGAATCTTAACATGAAATATTGTACTGGTTGTGTAGGATGTGCTCACACTAATCGTTGTGTATTGAAAGATGACATAAATGAGATATTAGGTCAAATTGAAGATGCAGATGCAGTTTTAATAGGTGGATTAGCTAGATTTGGTAAATTAAATGGATTAACTAAAGTGTTTATTGAGAGAATGTTTCCTTTATTCCATAATAATATATTAAAAGGGAAATTAGTTGCATCAGTATCAGGAGGATTATTTGATCAAGAAACTGTAAAAGAAGAATTATCAGCTGTTTTTGGAGCATACAAAATGGATGAAGTTGGAGCGTTAACAATGGGAGGAAATGCTTCATGTTATAAATGTGGTAAAGGTGAAACTTGTAATAATAGTGCATTCCGTGCTAAATTTGGTGACGATGCTAAGATAACTAAAGATGTTTTTTATGTTTTTGACAAAGACAAAGAAGCAGTAGAAAGAGCAACATTATTAGGTAAAAAAATAGCTGAAGCAATTGAGAATAAAGCTTAATAATAGAAAATAGTGATTTTTAATTATATATTTAAATATTAAGGGCTTAATAGGGGAAGTGATTAACAAATATGAAAGAAAGGGTTTTTCTATTATTGCTGGTAAGTTGATTCAGGCTGATAGAAAGGCAGTAGAGCTTCATTATGCTGAACATAGTGAAAAATTTTTTTTTCAAGAGCTTATAGATTATTTTTTAGAGGGGTTAGTATTTGTAATGGTTCTTGAAGGTGAAAATGTTATTGATATAGTAAGAAACATCAATGGAGATAAGGAGCCTAGGAATGCACTGTGTGGAACTATAAGAGGAGATTATGCAAATAGTAAAGGAAAAAATATAGTACATGCATCAGATTCTAGTGAATCAGCAGAAATAGAAATAGGTATCTGGTTCCCAGAGATAGTCTAAAAATTCATAATGAGATTTTAAGGAGAAGTCTATATAGAAATAGCCGTCTCCTTAATTTAAACATTGACAATAAATGAACATTCATTTATAATTTATTTTAACATATAAGTTATGAATTACCAATACCAATAACATATGTAGTTGATATTAAGGGAAATATAATTTTATCTTATGTAAATACTGATTATACTAAGAGATTGGAGCCACAAGAAGCAATAGAAGCTCTTGAAAGAATACAGCGTTTTGGCTATTAGAATCTTAAATGTAATATAGATAAAAAGAAGGGAGTTGAAATAAAAATGAAGTATAATTTTGATGAGGTAATAGACAGAAGAGGAACAAATGCCCTTAAATGGGATCCAGAATTAATTGAAAAACTTATGGGGGCAAAAGGAGAAGACTTATTGCCTATGTGGGTTGCAGATATGGACTTCAGGTGTCCACAGGTAGTAATTGATTCTCTTAAGAAAAGAGCGGAACATGGAATATTTGGTTATAGTATGCCTCTTGATGAGTATTATTCAGCTATGAATTACTGGTATAAAAAAAGATATAATTGGGAGATTAAATCAGAATGGGTAATTAATTCACCTGGAATTGTTCCAGCATTAAACTTCATAATAAGAGCATTAACTGAACCTAGAGATAAAGTAATTATTCAGCAGCCTGTATACTATCCATTTAAAAGTTCTATTGAAAATAATGATAGAGTGGTAATTAACAATGCTCTCATAAATAAAGAGGGTAAATATGTTATAGATTTTGAGGATTTAGAAAATAAGGCAAAGGATTCTCAATGTAAATTGTTGATTTTATGCAGTCCTCATAATCCTGTAGGTAGAGTATGGGAAAAAGAAGAACTTCAAAAACTAGGAGAGATATGTAATAGATACAATGTAATAGTGGTTGCAGATGAAATTCATAGTGATCTAATATTATCAGGTAATAAACATACTACATATGGATCTTTAGGAAAAGAGTTTGAAAACAATTGTGTTATCTGTACAGCACCAAGTAAGACTTTTAATTTAGCGGCATTACAAATTTCTAATATTATAATTCCAAATGAAGAAATAAGAGAAAAAATTGAAAAGGAATTTATGAAATCATTTATGATGACTCCATTACCTAATATTTTTGCTATAGATGCTATTCATTCAGTATATTCACCAGAAGGAGAAGAGTGGCTAGAACAGTTACTTACATACTTAGATGGAAACGCAGATTTTATTGGAGACTTTGTTAAAGAACATATGCCAAATGTTAGATATACAAAACCAGAGGGAACTTATTTAGCATGGTTAGATTTTAGAGAGGTTGAAAGTGATTATAAAGAACTTGAGAGGAAGATAAGTGAAGAGGCAAAAGTTGTATTAGATGGAGGGTCAATGTTTGGTACTAAGGGTAGAGGATTTATTAGGATTAATTATGCGTGCCCAAGGTCGATTTTAGAAGAGGGGTTAACTAGAATAAAGAAAGTATTTTTTAAGTAAGATAAAATTTAAATTAAATAATATGTAAAGTCCCATTTATTTTGGGGCTTATTTATTTGTTAAGGTATAAAAAATGACTTTATATTTACTTTTTTTAATGAATATTATTAAATTCGACTTGTTCTACAAAAGAATAAATAGAAATAAGTCGAAGTATAATATATAATTAATTATTAGAAGTTTTTATGTAAATAATTATGAACGTAACAAAGTTATTGGGATATTATTAGAATCCCTTAATTTTTTGAAATAATGTTTTAAGGCATAAAATGGGGGGCTTGTATTGAAGAACATTAAAATTAAAACAGTCAGATTTTTAATTTTATCAATTTTTTTATTTTTTATGGCTATTATGTTGAGCCAATCAGTATATTCTGATCATGTTACTGAAAAAAAAGTTTTGATTTTACATTCTTATAATCATGGATATATATGGACAGACAGTATTCAAAAAGGGATAGAATCCGTATTTGAAAAAAATCATATTTTGATGGATATTAAATATATGGATACCAAAAAAATAAATGATCAAAAATACTTTGAAGAATTATATCAGGTGTATAAATATACACTTAAACATGAAAAATATGATGCTATAGTATCGGCTGATAATAATGCATTAAACTTTTTATTAAAATATAGAGATGAGTTATTTCCTAATACACCAGTTGTGTTTTGTGGAGTAAATGGTTTTAACAGTACTATGATAGATGGTGAAAAACTGATTACAGGAGTAACTGAAGATGTTGATGTAAAGGGGACTATAGCTGCAGCAGTGAAGCTTCAACCTAATATGCAAAAGATGATTGTAGTTTCAGATAATAAGCCTAGTCATGAAGAATTTGAAGAGAAAGTGAAGGATTTAATCCCTTTATATAAGAATATTGAGTTTCAATTACTTGATAATATACCAATATCTCAAGTTCAAGAAAAGGTGAAGGGGTTATCTTTAGACAGCAGTTTACTTGTTATAGGGGATTTTATTGATGATTATGGTAAGTTTATAAATATTGAAGATGGAATACAGATACTTGCAAAGAATTTTGATATTCCGATATATAGTCTATGGAATCAATTATTAGACCATGGAATTGTAGGAGGAAAATTAACCTGTGGCTTTAATCAAGGTAAGTTTGCAGCAGAATTAGCGTTACGTGTTTTAAGTGGTGAAAATATTGAGACAATACCAATTGAAACAGAAAGTCCTAACGCGTATATGTTTGATTATAATGAGATTAAGTCTTTTGATTTTAAGATTTCAAAGTTGCCTATAGGCAGCATAGTTATAAATAAGCCTAGTGATAATTTATCTATATCAAGAGTTAATTTGAAATTTGGATTATTTATAATTATTGCAATTCTTGTAATAAATAATATTATACTTCATATAAATGTTTCTAGACGTAAAAAAGCTGAAAGTTCTTTACGAGAGAATGAAGAGAGATTGCAAACACTTATAAATGCCGGTCCAGATATTATGATATTTAAAGATGCCCAGGGAAGGTATCTAAAAATTAATGAAGCATGCCTTAAAGGATTTAACTTTGAAGGAATTGATTATATTGGAAAGACTGATGTAGAAATAGGAGAAATAAATGCTACTTATAAACAGACCTTTTTAAACTGTAAAGAGTCCGATGATTATGCATGGGAAAAAGGAGAAATGGTCCGTGGAGAAGAAATATCACCACAAAATGATGGAAGCTATAAAGTATATGACATAATTAAGGTCCCGATTTTTTATGATAATGGAGAAAGAAAAGGGTTAGTTATTTTAGGACGTGATATAACTGAATTAAAAAAAGTGGGTGAAAAATTAGTACAGAGTGAAGAGCGATATAGACTTCTTGTTGAATCATCGCCAGATGGTATTTGCACACATATAAATGGAAAAGTTACTTTTGTTAATCCTGCATTAGCAAAGCTTATGGGTGCTCAAAGTTCAGAAGAATTTATAGGTAAGAGTGTATTTGAATTTATACATAAAGATTATCATGAAAAAGTTAGAGAACATGCACAGTTTATGAAAAATGGGAATAGTCCAAGAATTATAGAAGAAAAATTAATTACATCGGATGGCAAAATTATAGAAGTAGAAGTATGTGATACTTATTATGAGATTGAAGGGAAATTAGCAATTCTTTCTATAGTAAGAGATATTTCAGAGCGTAAAAGGACTGAAGAATTACAGAAAAGGATAAAGGAAGAAGAAAGACGTTTAAAAGAAGCAATTGAATATGAGAGAGTAAGAAATGAGTTTTTTGGGAACTTATCTCATGAATTTAAAACACCATTAAATTTAATATTTTCTTCTGTTCAATTATTAAAGATTAAATTGCAAAATGTAATTAATGGAAATGAAGGAGAAAAAATTAGTCAGTATCTTAAAATCTTAAATCAAAATGGATTTAGGTTGTTAAGATTAATAAATAATTTGATTGATATAACTAAGATTGATGCAAATTATTTTCAAATAGATTTGCAAAATTGCAATATTGTAAGTACTGTTGAAGATATTACATTATCAGTAGCACAATACATAGAAAATAAAAACATTCAAATAATTTTTGATACTGATGTCGAAGAAAAAATTATGGCTTGTGACCCTGATAAAATTGAAAGAATAATTTTAAATTTAATATCTAATTCAATAAAGTTCACGAAATCAGGGGGAAAAATTACTGTAAATATTTTTGACAAAGGTGATACAGTTATTATGTCAATAAAGGATACAGGAATTGGTATTCCAGAGAATAAGATAGATGTAATATTTAATAGATTTGGACAAGTTGATAAGTCAACAACTCGAAATCATGAAGGAAGTGGAATCGGATTATCTCTTGTTAAATCCCTTGTAGAAATGCATGAGGGAAGTATTGAGGTTGAAAGTGAATATGGAAAAGGAACAGAGTTTGTTATAAAATTACCTGTTAAAGTTTTAGATGAAGTTAATATTAAGGATATTGAACATAATAATACACATGATTATGTAGAAAGAATAAATATTGAGTTTTCTGATATATATGAATAATAGATAATCACCAAAACCAGCTTTTATAAATATTAAAAGCTGGTTTTATGCAATTATAATGGTTCATAAGAAAACATGAATAGTAGTATAATTATGTATATAAGAAAAATAATAAAGGGTTTTGAAGTGGGGGAATAATAGTGGAAAAGCATATAAAAGAGCTATTTACTGATAAAGTATTAGAAGAATGTGCATTATCTTTCGGATTGACATTAAGTGATGTAACGTATATTGGAGGTTTTGAAAACTTTGTTTATGAATTTAAGAGAAATTCCAAAGAATACATTCTGAGGATTGGTCATAGTGATCATCGAGAATATGATATGATTAGAGCTGAACTTGATTGGGTGAATTTTTTAGCAAAAAATAAGGCGAATGTTTCAATTCCAATTGAATCAAATGGAGGGAATCTAGTTGAAATTGTAAAAGTAAGTGATGGCTCGTATTTTACTGTAACAGGATATGAAAAAGCTAAAGGAAGCAGACCAACTAAAGAAATTATTAATGATGATTTTTGTTTTGAGTATGGACGTGCAGTAGGAAAACTTCATAACTTAACAAAAAAATATAAGGTTACTGATGGTATACCTAAAAGATATGAATGGCATGAGGATATATTATTTAAAAATGGTACAAGTTTTTTACCAGAAGAAGATGAGTTTATTATAGAGAAATATAATGAGTTGATCACATATCTTAAAGGGTTACCAACAGATGTTGATTCATATGGATTAATTCATACAGATATACATTTTGGAAATTTCTTTGTGGAGAAAAATAAGATTACAATATTTGATTTTGATGATTGTAGTTATAAATGGTATATAAGTGATATTGCAATAGTTATATTTTACTTAACTGCTTTTAGCATGGATTCAGATACAAGAAATTCATTTATAAAGGAATTTTTGCCTAGTTTTATGAAAGGTTATAATGTAGAGAATAAACTAGATGACTTTTGGTTAAAAGAGTTAATGAACTTTATAAAACTAAGGGAATTCACTATATATATTGTTATTCATAGAAGTTTTGATGTTAACAATTTACCTGAATGGGCAGAAAAATTCAAAATTGATTTTAAAAGAAGACTAGAAAAAAATATTCCTTTAATGAATTTAGATTTTATTTAACAAATTAGGTAGGTCATTTTAAAGATGATCTGCTTTTTGAATTGTAATTAATTTCACGTGAAGAATGTTAATAAATAATATTGCTAACAATATAATTATGTTAAACGAGGAACTTATTTCGATAAAGAGGTGGATATATTGGGTAAGAAAGAGTACTTGTTAGATTCAAACATAGTTATAAAAATTTGGGATAAATATCCTAACTTATTTGAAGCTATAGAAAAAAGTGGGGAGATTGATTTTAAGATTTATAATCATATAGCAGCAGAATTATCTATAAAAGAATATAGAAAAATTAACGGAGTGTCAGTACTATCAGATAGATTTTTAAGATTATTAGGGCATGTAATTAATGAGGATGAAGAAGGCATAACAGAAATTTATAAACCCAATATTTCAATTAAACATGATTCTAATAAACTTATTTATTATATAAATGGTAATAAACTTTCTAGAAATGATTATAATCTGATTTGTATTTGTGAAAGTGATAAACAGTATACTCTTGTTACAGAAGATAAGAAAATACTAAATAGTGCAAAGCTTATATTAGCTGCTTCAAGAGTATTGACTTTTAATGATTTTCTGAATGAGTTGAAGTGTCTTAACGTAATAGAAGAATTTAATAAATAATATATTTAAATTTTAGGCTAATAGTTAATCTATTAGCCCATTTATGGTAAGAAGCCAGAATTTTACTTATAGGTTTTTAAAATCTCATATGCTTTACTTTTTAGTGAATCAATTAAAGATTTTGGATTGAGAATTTTTATTTGATTTCCATATTCAAAAACAAACTGCATTGCTTCAAATTCAACATCAAAAAGGATTTTTAAACGATAAACTTTTACACTTGAATCAAAAGCTTCTTCAATTATTCTAATGGTTTTTCTTCTTTTTAAGTGATTGTAGAGTTCTTCATTTACTTCAAATGTAACTGGATATTTAGGGAGTTCTTTCCTAAATGTATTAACTGTGGTGTTCCAATAGATTTCAAGGTTAAAATTTGAAGGACGATTAAATTTATCAGATTTGATTTCTAATTTATTAATACGATCCACTCTAAAATTCTTGATACATTTATCATCAATGGCAACTAAATACCAAACCGTTCGCTTTAGCACTAATGCTAATGGTTTTAAGTTGTAAAGCTTGAATCCATTTGTTTTTTCATAGTTTATTTCGATCTTAAGACTTTCCCATACTACATGTTGCAATTGAAGCAATAAACTTTTATCGGTTTGATAGGTTTCTTTTGTCCAAGAGCTTATATCAATATAGAGAAAATTATTTATTTTAGATAAGGAAGATTTTATTTCTTCAGGAGCATTGCTCAATAATTTCATATAACTACTATCAGTTGGAGTAGAAATTCCCAAATCCTCAATAAGTTTTTTAGGAACAGGTAATGAAAAATAGTAGATATCATTTTGGGTTAGACCAGTAAGACTAGTTTGAAAATTTCCCATTAACTTGATGCTACCTGTTCTACCTCTAGTTGAGTATACAGGAACTCCTAAAGAACTTAAGACATCTATATCCCTATAAATAGTACGTTCTGATACTTCTAACTTTTCAGCAAGTGTTTTGGCTGTAATGGATTTGTGAGTTTGAAGAAGTAATATGATCATTATTAGACGATCTGCTCTCATTAACGTACCTTCTTTCTATAAAACATGACATAAGATGTCAAGATTAATAATTTATAATTATTATATCATATAGGTTATGGTTAAAATATAAATACTAGGAGGGGAATTTATGAAGAGAAAAATTATATTAAATTTAGCAATGAGTTTAGATGGTTATATTGCTACAGAAGAGGGAAAATATGAGTGGATTGTAGGTGATGGAAAGACTCATTTGAATACCGAAGAGAAATTCAACTTTGAGGTATTTTTAGATACAATTGATACAATGATTATGGGAAGAAAATCCTATGAGGATTGTGATATTGAACCTTTTAGAAATAAAGAAATATTCATTGCAACATCAAAGAAAGAAAAGGGTTTTGATAATGTAAGATTTATTAGTGGGGATATAGTAAAATTACTCCAAGAAGAGCAGACCAAAGAAGGGAAAGACATGTATTTATTCGGTGGAGGAGAGTTAATCGACCAATTCATTAAGGCAGATATAATTGATGAATACATTATTGCAATTATTCCTACGATACTTGGGAAAGGGCGAAAATTATTTTTAGAAAACAATCCTATTATACCTTTACAGCTTGAAAGTTACATAGTAGAAGAAGGGATTGTTGTGCTACATTATTTAAAACGATAATTACTCAAAATAAAAAGAGAATCCTTGGATTCTCTTTAATAATATAATTTATTTGTTATCATATTTATCTAATAATTCTTGTAATTTTGTAGCTTGAATAGCTGATTCTTCAGCAAATTTTCCAAACACACTACCAATTTCACCATTATCTACATGCTCTGAATAAGCTTTATAATCCCTTACATTTTCTTCAGCATCATGAAGTTTTTTTATAAGTATTTCTCTAGTATCCATATTCAATTACAGCACCTCCTTATGATATTCAATGTTATTTTATCCTTATGGAAGTAATTTAATTATTTAATTGTGTGATAAGAGATTTTTCTAATAGAACAAATGTTATTTTAAGCATATAATAAATATAAGTTATAGGAGGTGATTTTTATCCATTGGTATAATGAATTGGCGCTATATGAACTTAATAAATGGAAGAAGAAAATGAGGAAAAAACCTAACTTTGGTGAAAATGCTTCAAAGGGGATTCAAAATAAATTTAATGGTATTTTGCCTGAAAAATATCATGAAATTGTAACTGCAGCTATTAAAAATATGACTAAAGCTGTGTTGTTTGGTTCTAAATATATTACTAAGTCTCCTTATAAGTATAAAACACTTCAAGAAAGAGAAGAATTAGTTGCTCAAAAAACTAAGAGATACAAAACTACAGCTATGATAGAAGGGGCAGGAACGGGTGCTGGAGGAATACTATTAGGACTTACGGATATACCTTTACTTATGAGTATTAAAATTAAATTTCTTTATGATATTGCAGCTATATATGGATTTGATGTAAATGATTATAAAGAGAGAATTTATATATTAAATATATTTCAACTAGCTTTTTCAAGTAAGAGAAATGTGAATAAGGTATTTGAGAAGATGGAGAATTGGGAAGAATTTTTTAAGACATTACCTGATGATATAAATTCTTTTGATTGGAGAAGTTTTCAATTAGAGTACAGAGATTATATTGATTTAGCAAAGCTGTTACAAATGCTACCAGGAATAGGGGCTCTTGTAGGTGCTTATGTTAATTCAAAGTTTATAGAAAAGCTCAGTGAAACGGCAATGGGAGCATATCGTATGAGATTGCTAGAACTTGAAAAAAGCAGCTAGTGGATATAATAATCCACTAGCTGTTTTTATTTAAAAGGAATTACTAAATATGATATAATTACCACATAATGTTTTAAGAAAATATATTAGAAATTTTGGGGGAAAGTTATGTTTACAATTTTTTTAATAGAGGATGATTTGAAATTATGTAATATTGTCAAAGAGCATTTAAAAAGGTTTAAATATAATGTTGTTACTGTAGAAAGTTTTGATAATGTAGAAGAGCAATTTAAAAAGTTATCTCCTCACTTAGTTCTGTTAGATATTAATTTACCTTATTTAGATGGTTTCTATCTTTGTAGAGCTTTTAGAAAAATTTCAAAAGCTCCAATTATAATAACTTCAGCAAGAAGTGGAGAGATGGAGCAAATTATGGGAATGGAATTAGGTGCTGACGATTATGTGACCAAGCCTTTTAATATAGAAATATTACATGCAAAAATTAAAGTTGCTTTAAGAAGATGTTATGGAGAATATTCTCAGAATGATGTTATAAAAGTAAATAGTTTAGAGCTTATAGAAGAGACTTTTAAGCTTAATTATTATGATAAATTTACGGAGCTTTCTAAAAATGAGATGAAGCTTATAAAAAAACTTATACAAAATGCAGATAAAGTTTTATCAAGAGAGGAACTTCTTGAAGCCTTATGGGATGAGGCATCTTTTGTTGATGATAATGCTTTAACAGTAAATGTGAATAGAATTAGAAATAAGCTATTAGAACTGGGTATAGATAATCTTATTAAAACAAAAAGAGGAGCAGGTTATTTTCTAGATTCTACAGAGTTAGAATAATCGTAATATTAAGGATTTGGGGGGATGTTAGTGAAAAGAGAAGAGTTATTTGGATTTATAGGTGATAGTGCAGGTTTTACTTTAGCATTTCTTTTTAATAGTTTTATTATAATTTTTTTCTATCATATTACAACTAATGGGGCAGCGGAAATTATATATCCAATACTTATAAGCTTTACTATATATTTGATTTATATGTTTTTCAGAGCTATGGAATACTTTAATTTTATTAAGTCACTAAAAGAATCTATGCATAGCATCAATTTTAATTATAATTCATTAAGCTATAGTAAAAACTTAGTTTTTAAAACCTTAGATTTTCAGTTTAATAAATATATGAATGAGCTTAGTATTGTAAGTTCAAAAATGAAAAGCTTCAGGCAATTTTTTTCTCAATGGATACATGACATGAAGACGCCAGTTTCTGTTATGGAACTTGTTATGCAAAATAACGATATAACTGAAATATCAGATTTAAAAAAGGAATTAAAAGAAGAAATATTAAGACTGACAGATGATTTAGAGAAAGCATTGAGTTTTATTAGACTTGAAGATTTTGAAAAGGACTATCTTCCTGAAAAGGTGGATTTAAAAGAAATTGTTTCAAGGATTATAAATAAAAAAAGAAGAGAATTTATTTATAATAGAGTTTTTCCTCAAATTATCTGTAATGAAGATAATACTAATATTTTAACAGACTTAAAATGGAATGAGTTTATTATAGAACAGTTAACAAATAATGCAATAAAGTATTCGAAAGCTGAAAAGGAAAATAAAAATTTATATTATATTATATCTAAAAGTGATGATAATATTTCTTTAACCATTAAAGATGAGGGGATGGGGATACCTGAACAGGATAGGAGGCGAATATTTGAACCTTTTTTTACTGGCGAGAATGGAAGGAAGGTTAATGGTTCGTCAGGTGTTGGATTATATTTGATTAAAGAAATATCAAATAAATTGAATCATAAAATAAATGTAAATTCTAAAGTGGGAGAGGGAAGTGAATTTACAATGCAATATATAACAATATTGTAATATTATTTAATAAAGTTCGATGGATAAGATTCCATTGAACTTTTATAATTAAAGCATAAATTAAAAAAATAATTAAATGTTCATATACAGGAGGGAATAATATGATGATTTTAGAAGGAAAAAATATTACAAAAATATATGGTGGAAAAAAAGATACTACTGCAACTACGGCGCTTTCAAGTGTTTCTATAAAAATTGAAAAAGGAGAGTTTGTTGCAATAATGGGTCCTTCAGGTAGTGGGAAGTCAACACTTTTAAATATGTTAAGTGGAATGGATAAACCTACTTCAGGAAATATAATAATTAATGAAAAGGACATAAGTAGTATGAATGATCATTCATTAGCTTCATTTAAAAGAAAAAATATAGGGTTTGTATTCCAGGACTTTAATCTATTAGATTCTTTGACACTTAAAGAAAATATTATGTTACCATTGATACTTGATGGTGAAAAGCCTGAAATTATGGAAACAAGGGCTGATGAAATAATGAATCGCTTTGGTATAGCAGAGATTGGTGAGAAATATCCTTGCAATGTATCTGGTGGTCAGCGGCAGAGAATTGCTATAAGCAGAGCATTGATGAATGAACCTTCAATAATCTATGCAGATGAACCAACTGGTAATTTGGATTCAAAGTCAGCGAAAGCAATTATGAGCTGTTTTACTAAAATGAATGAAGAATTTAATAGTACAGTTTTAATGGTTACACATGATGCTTATGCTGCAAGTTATGCTAATCGGATTTTATTTATTAAAGATGGAAATACCCATATGGAAATAGTAAAAAAGGGAACTAGAAAAGAATTCTTTGAAAATATTTTAAATTGTACAGCTGTGATTGGAGGAGAATCATATGAATTTTAAAGGGATTATTTTTAAGAATTTAAAGAGTAGTATACGATATTATCTTGCATATTTTCTATGTATTGCTCTTTCAATTGCTTTTTTCTTTATTTTAGTGAATTTGATTAATGATTTTAATGTGAAAAGTGCTTATGGTATACCTGATATGCTTGCAGTTGTAGTATCAATTCCTTTAGTTGTACTGGGGGTATTCTCAATATTTTTTATAAGTTATGTTAATGGTACGCTTATTAAACGAATAAGTAAAGAATTAGGATTATTCCTTGCTTTAGGTATGGATAAAAGGAAGGTATCAACAATTGTTTTTCTAAACAATATTATAATTGGAAGTGCTGCAACTGTATTTGGACTTTTATTAGGTACTGTATTTTCAAGATTATTCTTTATAACAATACTTAAAATAATGGATTTGAAAAATATACCGTTTGGACTTCATTTAAAAAGTTATTTCTATACATTAATTATGTTTGTGATCATATTTTCATATCTCTTAATAAGAAGTTTATTCATAGCAAAAAAACTTGATATAAATGAACTCCTTAAGGAAAATAGAAAAAAAGAAGATATAGGATTTAAAAGTCCTGTATGGGGAATTATAGGAATGATTTTAATAGTTTCATCATTCATTGTAAACATAAAATTTATTAATGTTAAGGGGTTAAGTCAAATAGTATTTTTCGGAACAATAACAGGAACATTTATAGGATTAAATTTGTTTTTATCTCAGCTTCACAATTTAACTAGTTTTCTTAGCAAAAGAAATAAAGCTCTTTGGTATAAAAACTTGCTTTTTAACACAAATCTTCGTCATAGAATAAGCTCTAATAAAAAATTTATATTTGCTCTAACTATATCATATTTTGTCATGTTCATGTTTGGTATAATGACTTATCATGAATATACAAGAATAGAAACTGTTGTTAAGGAAGGTAATACCTATGATTTAACTTACGTAGAGAGTAGAAGTGATAAAATAGATAATTCTTTTTTAGAGAAAACAATAAAGGAACAGAATGTTTCTATAACAAAAGAAGAAAAACTTCAATTTATTGAAATGTCAATAGAAAGCGAATCGGCAATATTTATTTATGATGAGAATTATAACAATGTTTTTGATAAAAGTTTGACGTTAACCAAAGGGAATGCTATATCACTAGAAAGATTTACTTCAACAGCTGCTATGGAAGAACCTATAAATATAAAGGCAACCTTTTTTAACAATGAATACAAATTTAAAATAAATAGTGTTTTGAACAATGTTTATATAAGTCGTCACCCAGATTTAATAAAATCAATTTATTTAATTTCAAAAGAAGATTTTTATGAGATAATAAAGCAGCAAAATAATGAGCATAGTAATATAATATATTTATATAATTTGAATGAGTGGAAAAAAGGTTATGAAATTGAAAAAGTTATACCAGAAGTATATTCTCTTATGGGAGAAGTAAAAAAATCAAAATCTGAGCATGGACTATTATTTTTCTTATTCAGCTTTATATGTTTAATCTTTTTTATATCTTCAGGATCATTAGTATATTTCAAGTATTTTTCTCAGCTTGAAAATGATAAGATAATATATAAGAAACTTATGAGAATTGGTATTTCGCATAAAGAAGTTAAAGTTATGATTGGGAAGGATATGATATTTACTTTCTTCATTCCATGTATGATAGGCGCTTTAATTGGATTCATCTATATGTTTATCTTCTACCCAAGCTATCAAAGATTAAATTTATCAATTGCAGGTTTTCAATTTATAAGCATGTGTCTGATTTTTCAAACAATATATTATTTAGTAACTAAAAAAAGAGTGTATCATGAAGTTATTAATTATATTAAATATTAAATTTTTAGAAGGAGTCGAATGACTCCTTTTGTTATAAAAAAATATTATAAAGAATTCTCAATAGAAAGTTCGCTGTGACAATAGTCAAGAAACCTTTGAAAGGTAAATTTGTTCTGTTAAGATTACTTTTAGAGTGAATTATTATGTCCAAATTACTTATAAATATGATTTGTTTAAAAGATTTTATGTTAAGGAGTGAGTAGATGAATAATAAGAAGAAAATTGTGCTCCTTGGTGGTGGATATGGTGGTTTATTAACAGCTAAAAAGCTGGCTAATAAATTCAAAAATGATAACGATGTAGAAATTACTCTTATTGATAAAAACCCATACCATACTATGCGTACGGAGCTTCATGAAGTAGTAGCGGAAAGAGTTGCTGAGGAGTCTATTAAAATTGATCTAAAGAAAATATTTGCAGGTAGAAAAGTAAATGTTGTACTAGATCACATCAAGAACATTGATTTTGATAATAATGTATTAAAATCAGATAATAAAGAATATGACTATGATTACTTAGTTGTTGGTACTGGTTCAAAACCTACATTCTTTGGAATTCCAGGGGCAGAGGAATACACTAAAAAATTATGGGAATACGATGATGCTGTTAATTTGAAAGCTCATATTCTTCATATGTTTAGAGAAGCAATAAAGGAAACAGACAAAGAAAAGAGAAGAAAAATGCTTACATTTGTTGTTGTAGGTGGTGGATTTACTGGTATTGAATTGGTTGGTGAATTAGGAGAATACAAAGAGAGACTTTGTAAGAAATTCTGTATAGATAAGGAAGAAGTTAAACTGTATGTTGTAGATGCAATGCCTAAGATTCTGCCAATCTTATCTGATAATTTAATTAAGAAGGCTGAAAAGCGACTTAAGAAATTGGAAGTTGAAATTATTACAGGAGCAAAAATCACTGAGGTTTCTAAGGAATCTGTTACATTAGGAGATAAAGGAAGTATTCAATCAAATACAATAGTTTGGGCTGCTGGAGTTGAAGGTTCTGAACTGATGGGTAATCTGGAGGTTCAACAAAATGGAAGAAAAAGAATAGTAACTAATGACAAACTTCAATCAGTAGATCATGAAAATGTTTATGTTGTAGGAGATAATATATTCTATATTGTAGAAGGACAAGAAAGACCAGTACCTCAAATGGTTGAGAATGCAGAGCATTCAGCACCACTTGTTGCTAAGAATATTTATGCTGATATAAAAGGTAAAGAAAAGAAATCGTATAAACCAACATTCCATGGATGTATGGTATGTATAGGTGGACAATACGGAGTTGCTACTGTTGGGTTCCCTGGGAAAATGGTTGGAGTTACAGGATTCATGGCTATGTTTATAAAGCATTTTATTAACGTAGTATACTTTTTACAAGTAGCGGGAATTAGTAAGTGTTGTTCATATGTATCACATGAAATATTCCATGTAAAGGATAACAGAAGTTTAATTGGAGGACACTTAAATAAGTCTTATCTAAACACTTGGTTAGTGCCATTAAGAATTTTTATAGGTCATCAATGGTTACAACAAGGTCTTAATAATCCAGCAGGTATGGAAATAGGACAAGTAATTATTGGATTATTATTAATTTGTGGATTGTTTACAAGTGTTTCAGCTGTTACATCTATTGTTATGGCAATAATGCTTTGTGTTTCAGGTGGATTCTCTTCTGAGATATTATGGTATGTAATGTCTGGTGTAGCTTTAATGGGTGGAGCAGGAAAGAGCTTAGGATTAGATTACTACGTTCTACCTAGACTAAAGAAAGCTTGGAATAAAATTGGTTTCGTGAAAAAGAATTACTTAACTATTGACTAATTTAATAATAAAAATATTGTAAATTTTAATGCCTCTGTTAGATTTTTATATCAACGGGGCATTATTTGTTTTACTACCTTTTATTACAATGATCGACTCAATGTGACAATAGTCAAGAAATATTGCTTATAAGCATTAGAATAGATAGAATTTAAATGACAAATAAATAACAAATTCATTATTAAGATAAAAAGATTAACTAAAAATACTATGAAAGTGTGGGAGTGCAGATTGAAATTGAATGATATTTATAAACCAATCGACCCGAAAATAACTAAGCTTAAATATGAACTAAATAATCTTGCGATTAATGCTGGAGTTCCTGATGTTAGTGAATTATTTGGATATTTCTTTAAAAATTCTGGTAAACATCTTCGTCCAGCATTAACATTTTTATCAGCTGGTGCAGTTGATAATGGACAAGCAGATGTTAATGAAGATAATTTAATTCAGCTAGCTTTGGCATTTGAATTATTACACAGTGCAAGTTTAGTACACGACGACATAATTGATGAAGATATGACTAGAAGAGGACAAAAAACATTAAATAATACCTTTGGTAATAAATTAGCTGTATTAGCAGGAGATACTTTATTTGCTTATGCGTATTCTATAGTTTCTAATTTGTTTTCAGTAGAATATTCACAAGATATTGCGTCTCTTAGTTACAAGATGTGTGTTGCTGAGATAGAGCAAGCTAAAGGAAATATTGACCGTGAAAAATATTTTAGAATTATTGAAGGGAAAACAGCTTTATTTATGAGTGTATGTTGTAAATTAGGTGCTGTATTAGCAGGTGCTTCAGAAAGTGATGTTCAGAATATGGAAAGCTTTGGTTTGAATTTTGGTATGGCGTATCAAATTAAAGATGATTTTGAAGATGATGATCCTGAAACATTAAAACATGTTACTATGGATGATGCTCATGAGTTTGCTTCTAAGGCAAAGGAAGCAATTAGCGGATTACAGGATTCGGAATATAAGGAGAATCTATATAAACTGATGGATTTTATAATGAATATTTAACTAATATTTTATTTGGTCATTTGTTCTTTAGATTGGAGGTTGGAAGATATGGTATATAAAAAGAAAAAACTTAAATTAAATAATCCACTTTCATTCTGGAATCATTTTAAAAATGAAGAACGATTTTTATTTTATAATCCATTAAAAAAAGAACTCATTATGGGAGCTCAAAGATTAAAAGCTATTTCAAGTAAGGAAGAATTAAAGAATAGTTTATATGCTTTTTCATCCATGACATTTTTTAATACTATAAAGGATGAAAAATGGTCAAGTATTGGAAATGAAACTATTGTTTTTGAATACTATCTTGTTATAAAAGATGGAGTACAAATTCTATATTATTTTAAGGATTTAGTTGAAATAGAAAATATTCAGATTAAAATTTCCAAACATTCTTATGAATTATCAAGTGATGATTATGAAGAATGGAGAGAATTATTTTCTAATGTTCATAATGAGATAATAAGCCAAAAAGTAAATAAAGTTGTTATTTCAAGAGAAGTTAAAATACAGTGTGATATTTCTGTAAACGTAGAAAGTGTACTTCAAAATCTTATTGATAAAAACCCTAATAGCTTTAGCTTTGCTTACTATAAGAATGGAAAGACATTTTTAGGGGCAACACCAGAGGTTTTGATTCAAAAAGAGAAAAATACTATTTTAAGTTATGCATTAGCTGGAACAATTCCTCGTAGTGAAATAGATGATGAATTACGAAAAGAAACTCTGTTGAATGATTCAAAAAACCTCTATGAACACAAAATAGTTATTGATTCAATAGTTAATACTATGAATCAATATACTAATGAAATTAAAGTGGATAAGACTGGAATTTTAACACTTAAAAATTTACATCATCTACACACAAATATATGTGCAAAGGATAAGAAAAGTACAATATTGGAATGGGTTAAGAGACTGCACCCTACACCTGCTTTAGGAGGAAATCCTACTATCACAGCTTTAGAATTGATTAAGAAATATGAAAAACATGAGAGAGGATTATATGCTTCTCCAATTGGTATTATTGATGGGAATGGAGATGGAATATTTGTAGTAGGTATAAGATCTGCTCTCATTGAAGGAAATGAAATTTATGCTTATACAGGTTGTGGTGTGGTAGAAAAATCAGATTGTAAAGATGAGTATATTGAAACAAAAAATAAATTAAAAACAATAATAGAAAGTCTATAGATAAGAGGGGAAATTAATGACAAACTATTTTGCTGCTTTAGTTGATGAATTATATCAATTAGGTATTCGTGATGTTGTAATTAGCCCAGGTTCTAGGTCAACGCCTTTGGCTTTGTTATTCTGTGAACATGATTTTAAAACTTATATTAATATTGATGAGAGGTCTGCAGGGTTCTTTGCTCTGGGTATTGCAAAAGAAAATGAGAGGCCTGTTGTTTTGCTATGTACTTCAGGAACAGCAGTTGCAAATTACTATCCAGCAATTATTGAAGCTAAATATTCAAGAGTACCACTAATTGTTTTAAGTGCGGATCGTCCTCATGAACTACAGGATATTGGAGCACCACAGACAATCGATCAAAATAAAATATTTCAAGGTTACGTTAAATATTATGAAGAGTTAGCACTGCCAGAAGAAAGAGTAAATATGTATAAATATGTACGCAGTATCATGGAAAAAGCATACTGTAGTGCAATGACAAAGCCTTACGGAGTAACTCACATTAATGTACCAATTAGAGAGCCATTAATCCCTGATTTTAAAGAATTAGATTTTACTACAGGACGGGAAAAGAATAACTTTGAATTTATAAATGGGGATGTTCAGAGCATATTTGATAGTTCTATATTTAAAGATAAAAGCGGGATTATTATCTGTGGTGGAGACGCTTATTCCAACTATCATGAAGAAGTAATGGAATTGGGAGAAAGATTGAAAACACCTATATTAGCTGATCCAATCTCAAATATAAGAAATTATTCTAATAATATTATTATTGATAGTTATGATGTATTTCTAAAAGATGATCATATTAAAAAGGAGTTGAAGCCTGATTATATTATTCACTTTGGGCAAGTTCCTGTATCAAAAAGATTACAGCAGTTTCTGTCAATTCATAAAGAGGCGTTATATATACAAGTAGATGAAGTATTTGAATATAGAAACTCTGCTGTTTCTACGAAAAAATTTATTATTTCATCACCAAGATTGTTTGCTAAGGCAATTTTTATAGAAAATACAGTCTTAGACTATTTGAACAAATGGGTAAGTTATCAAAAGAAAACTCGTAAACAATTGAATAAAGTTAAAGATGAGAAGACTTTGTTTGAAGGAAAAGTCATTCAAAAGGTACAGAACATGCTTCCACATGAAAGTCGTTTAGTTGTATCAAATAGTATGTCAATTCGTTACGTAGACTACTTTTTTGAAGCACGTAATCAAAAAGTTAAAGTGTTATGTAATAGAGGAGCAAATGGAATTGAAGGTATAATTTCAACAGCCTTAGGGGTATCTGAGTCTGAGAAACCTACAATTTTAGTTACAGGGGATTTATCTTTTTACCATGATTTAAACGGGTTGTTAGTTGGAAAAACACATGATTTAAATTTAACTATTGTCCTATTCAATAATGATGGGGGAGGAATATTCAGGAATTTACCACAAAGTAGAGAAAAGCATTTTGAATATTTATTTTTAACCCCACATGGTATGAATTTTCAAGGGGCGGAGAGCTTGTATAACTTAAAATATTATGAAGTGAAAAATTATGAATCATTTGAAAATTGCTTTAATAAGGCATTATCTGTAAAAGGAATAAAGTTAATTGAAGTCAAAATTGATTCACAATTAAGCAAAGAGCTCCATGATAAATATACAAAAATATAGGATGGCATTATGTTTATAGAAATTGAAAATATTAAGTATCATGTTCAAATAAAAGGAGAAGGAAAGCCAATTATTTGCCTCCATGGTTTTTCTGAGAATCTTAGTACATGGAAGTACCTTGAATTAAAAGGATATAAACTGATTTTAATTGACTTTATTGGGCATGGGAAAAGTGATAAGCCCTACTCTAGTGAATATTATGATTTAAAAGTAATACTTAATCATATTAATAAGCTTATAAAAGAATTAGGATTAAACAAATATTCAATGTTAGGCTATTCCATGGGTGGCAGGATAGCATTAGCTTATGCATTATCTTATGAAAATGAAATTACTCAATTAATTTTAGAAAGTTCATCATATGGTGAAAGTGATCACATAAATAGGGTAAATAGGAGAAGATGGGATAAGGAATTAGCAAAGAGCATAAGAGAAAAAGGAATAGAGTGGTTTGATGAATATTGGTCCAATTTAAGTATCTTTGAATCACAAAGAAATTTACCTGAAAATATCAGATATGAAATAAGTGAAAGAAGGCTATCAAATGAAGCTCATGCACTGTCCAATACACTGATATGTACTGGACAGGGAAATTTTCCTTGCTTTAAAGAGGAAATTGTAAATTTAACTATGCCTGTATTATATGTTAGTGGAGAATATGATGAAAAATACAGGAAGATAGGTAATGAGTTTCAGAAGTTAAATATTAACATACAGCATAAAACAATAAGTGCTGTTGGACATAACACACATGTTGAGAAACCTAATAAGTTTAATAAAACAGTAAATGAATTTTTATTATAAAAAAGGAGTGTTAATCATGAGTAAGTTCTCTTGGGAAAAGTTAGATCGTAAGTATGAGGATATAATATATGAAACATATGATGGAATTGCGAAGATTACAATTAATAGACCGGAAGTACGTAATGCATTTCGTCCTAAAACAGTAATGGAATTGATAGATGCTTTCACAATAGCTCGTGAAGATGAAAGAGTAGGGGTAATTGTTTTAACAGGTGCAAACCATGGACAAGGACAGGAGAAAGAAGCATTTTGTTCAGGAGGAGATCAGAAGGTGCGTGGACATGGAGGGTATGTAGGTGATGATCATATTCCACGTTTAAATGTATTAGATTTACAGCGTTTAATTCGTGTTACTCCTAAACCAGTTATAGCAATGGTTAATGGCTTTGCAATAGGTGGAGGACATGTACTTCACATAGTATGTGATTTAACAATAGCTTCTGAAAATGCAATATTTGGACAAACGGGACCAAAGGTAGGTTCTTTTGATGCAGGATATGGAGCAGGATATTTAGCACGTATTATTGGACATAAGAAAGCTCGTGAGATTTGGTATTTATGTCGTCAATATACTGCTAAAGAAGCTTTGGATATGGGACTAGTAAACACAGTAGTACCATTTGAGAACTTAGAAGAAGAAACAGTAAAGTGGGCAAAAGAAATTTTACAGCACTCACCTACTGCACTTCGTTTCTTAAAAGCTTCCTTTAATGCAGATACAGATGGACTAGCAGGATTACAGCAATTAGCTGGAGATGCAACATTATTGTACTATACAACGGAGGAAGCAAAAGAAGGAAGAGATGCATTTAAAGAAAAAAGAAAACCTGACTTTGGTAAGTTTCCAAAATATCCATAAAAAGTTTTAAATAAAAGGTGATTGTATGGAGTGGCTTAAAAAACATAACTTTGAAAGGCCTAATAAAAAATTTATTAATGATATGACATTTAGTGAAGTTTATCACCGTGTAATAGAATTAGCTAGAAAATTATCTTCATATGTGCACAATGAGAACAGGGTTGCTATTTTTTCAAGCAACTCTGTTCATATGGCATTATTCTTTTTAGCTCTTCAAGCTTTAGGCAAAGAAGTGCTAATGTTGAATATACGGCTGTCAGACCAGGAGATAACGAAACAATTAAGTGCATTAGATATAAAGACTGTATTTTCACATGATGATAAATTTATATCTTTTAGTAAAGTGTATGAGAGTGAAGGGGCACAAGTAAAGCTAGAAGAAGAGTTTAATGGAGAAAAAGTGGCTGTTATTATGAACACCAGTGCTACAACAGGGAAATTTAAATCTGTTCCTATTAGATGGAAACAATTTTACTCTCATGTTAAAGCCTCACAAGTGAGTTTAGGTGTAAAAGATGAAGATAATTGGCTTGTTGTTTTACCAATGTTTCATATTGGTGGACTAGCTATCTTAATCAGAAGTTTATACAATGGAACACAGCTTACTATCTTAGATAAATTTCATGAAGAAGAAGTAATTAAATTAATTGAGAACAGTGAAATTAACATGATATCAGTTGTTCCTACAATGTTAAACAGAATTGTTAAAAGAATTGATAAGCATGATTTACGTGTTGTATTAGTTGGAGGAGAATTTATTCCAAAGCCTTTGGTTGAAAGAAGCATAGAAAAGAATATTCCTATATATAAAACTTATGGAATGACTGAAACAACTAGCCAATCCACTACTTTTTCAGTATTGAATTATCCAAATAAAATTGACTCAGTAGGGTTACCCTTACATGGTGTAGATATTCAAGTTAAAGATGCAGATGAAAATGGAATAGGTGAGGTTTTAATTAAAAGTCCAATGTTAATGGATGGCTATATAGGAAAAGAGAAAATATCAGGTTATTTTAATACTCAAGATGTAGGGTATAAGGATAAAGAGGGCTTTATATATATACTAGACCGACGAAAGAACATAATTATATCTGGTGGGGAAAATATTTATCCTAAAGAGATTGAGAATATTCTATATGCCCATCCAAAGATAATCGAATGTGCAGTTGTAGGTAAGAAAGATGAAACATGGGGACAAGTACCTGTACTATATGTTGTTTCTTCCTTAAAGGAAGATGAGATAATTAAATATCTTATAGATAAATTAGCTAAATATAAAATCCCAAAAGAGATTATCTATTTAGATACTCTTCCAAAGAATGCATCAGGGAAAATACTGAAGAAGGAGCTAATAGAGGTAGATTAAATGAGAATTCAAAAGATAGAACTTTATCATATTAAAATGCCCTTGAAGTTTACATTTAAATCATCACAAACTACTTTAAAGGATAGAGAAACAATTATTATAAAAGCGACTGATGAACTTGGAAATATTGGTTATGGAGAAGTAGTCGCCTTTAATGAACCATTTTATACAGATGAAACACTCATGTATTCCAAAGATATCTTAGAGTATGTCTATATTCCAAATGTAATTAATAAGAAAATAGAACATCCCTTTCAGATACATTTATGGATACAGCCAACCTATCCTATGGCACTTGCAGGTTTAGAAAATGCTATTGTAGATTTATATGCTAGAAGGCATAAGAAATCAATTATGGATGTTGTTTTTAATGAAGAGACTAATAAAAGTATATATGGTGGGATTGCTTTAGGTGATTTAGAGGTTGAAAACCTTATTGAACAAATCAAGTTTTATAAAAACGAAGGGTATAATCGTTTTAAAATAAAGATTAAACCAGAGGATGGATTAGATAAATTACAGGGTATTAGAGAAGAATTTCCTCATATTCAATTATTAGCAGATGCTAATAGAAGTTTCAAAAAGGGGCAAATTCAAATATTGAAACAGTTTGATGAACTGAATTTAACTTGCATAGAAGAACCTTTAGATTCAGGGGATTTTCAAGAATATAATATACTTCAAGAAGAAATGAACACTCCCATATGTTTGGATGAGAGTATACAAACTCTGGAAGAGTTAAACACAGCAATTAAGCACAAGGCTTTAAAAGTAGTAAATGTAAAAGTAGGACGTGTTGGTGGCTTATATTATGCAAGGGAAATGATAAAACTATGTAGAGAAAACAATATTCAATTTTGGATAGGAAGTATGATTGAAAGTGGTATATCCAAAATGCTCCATGTTCATTTAGCTAGTCTAAAAGATACTTATATTCCAGGAGATTTATCCCCTTCAAAACGTTACTTTGAAAAAGATGTAATTATGCCAGAAATCACAGCACAAGATGGAATGATTACTGTGACAAAAGGATATGGGTTAGGTGTGGAAATTGATGAAAATGTATTGAAAGATTATACAATTGATTATAAGGAAATAGGTGAAGAATAAAATGAATTTAATTGAAAGTTTAAATATTGAATACATCAAGGTAAATGATGATGAGCTCGAAGCAAAAATGAACTTAACAAAGTTTCATGACAACACCTATGGGTATTTAAATGGGGGAGCAACAATAGCTTTTGGAGAAATTATTGGAGGATATGCCTCAATTCAAATAATAGATGATGACGAATTAGCAGTAGGTCAAAGTGTGAATGCAAATCATATGAAACCAAAAAAAATAGAAGGTTATATTATTGCAAAAGGGAAGCTTATGCATAAGGGAAGGATGTCACATGTTTGGAATATTGAAATGATTGATCAAAACAATGTATTGATATCACATGTGACTGTATCAAATGCAATTATAAAGGGAGTGAGATAACATGAGTATTAAATCTATAATAAAGCTTATGGATATAAAAACTCTTGTTGCAGGAGTTATTCCAGTATTATTAGGGTCAACGTATTCATGGTATGCATATGGACAGTGTAATGTTGTTTATCTTGTATTATTGATGATTGCAATGATACTGATTCAAAGCGGTACTAATATGACAAATGATTATTTTGATTTTAAACGTGGGGCAGATGGAGAGGATAAAGTTCATGAAAAAGCACTTGTAAGTGGGGAGATTACACCTAAACAAGTTTTATTTATTATAATTTTATTTGAACTAACAGCTTTTATGATAGGTGTTTTTCTTGGAAGTCAGACAAGCTATTATATTTTACTTGTAGGTATTACTGGAGGAATTATAGCAATTTTATATGCTAGTGGACCATTACCTATTTCATATACACCAATAGGGGAAATCGTATCGGGAGTAACTATGGGGATTGGTATTACAACAACAGTAATCTATATTCAATCAGGGGTTTTAAATTTAAGTACAGTGGTAGTAGCAATTCCTACAACTTTATATATAGGAACCATTCTACTTTCTAATAATTTGAGTGATTTAGATGGAGATAAAGAGGCAGGCAGAAGGACATTACCTATAATAATAGGAAGAAGAAATGCTGAGAAACTGTGGGTTTTTAATGTTATGTTGGTACTCATCTTAACAGGTGTTTTAGTATTTTTGGGTCTTTATCCAATAATTGTTTGTGCTATTGTTCTTTTAATATTTCCATATAAATGTATAACTGATTTTTTATCATATGAGAAGAGTATTAAAACAAAAGGGAGAACTATGGGGCTTATAGGTAAAGTGGGAGTGAAGTATCACTTAGCTGTAATTATGGGGTTATTAATATCAATCATATTTAAGGCAGGTATATAATAATATGACTAAAAAACAGTTTAATAAACAAGAAAAAGTGTACGAGGTTTTTCAAAGTATATCAAATGATTATGATAAATTAAATAATATTATTAGTTTTAACATGCACAAGAGGTGGAAGCAAAATACAATAAAGCAGCTGAATATAGGAGATGACTCTAAGATATTGGATGTGTGTTGTGGTACAGGTGATTTTAGTATTATGTTATCAAAGAAAACTGATGGAAAAATTTCAGTTATTGGATTAGATTTTTCAGAAAATATGTTATCTGTAGCAGAGTATAAAAAGGAAATACTTATGTTAGATAATGTTGAGTTTGTACATGGAAATGCTATGAAGTTACCTTTTGATGATAATACATTTGATAATGTAACTATAGGATTTGGATTAAGAAATACTCCTGATTATGAACAGGTTATTAGTGAAATGATGAGGGTTGTAAAGCCTGGAGGGAAAGTTGCATGTTTAGATACATCACATCCAACAATACCAGTATATAAACAGTTATATTGGTTATATTTCAAATATATTATGCCAATAATGGGACAAGTATTTTCAAAACATAAGAAAGAATATCAATGGCTTAATGATTCAACTGAAAAATTTTTAAGTAAAAAGGAATTAAAAGATTTATTCAAAAAAGTAGGGTTTGCTCAAGTAAAAGTAAAGTCTTATGCAGGTGGAGCAGCGGCTTTACACATTGGAGTAAAGCCTTAATAATAAAAAGTAGGTGATTAATATGACACAGCATGATGAGAAATTTATGGATCACTTAAAAGAGCTGCGTAAAAGATTTTTAAGAGCATTAATTGTTTTCACAATTGTTTTAGCCGCTACTTTTATGTTTGTTCCGCAAATTCTTGATTTTATTACCTTAACATCTAAAGTAGTAGAGGTAAATTTAAATGTATTTAATATAACTGATCCCTTATTATTGTCTCTTAAGGTTTCCTCAATGGCTGCTTTTATTGTGACATTTCCATATATTATTATAGAAATGTGGTTATTTATAAGACCAGCTTTAACAAAAAAAGAGAGAAGATTTGTTTATAAATATATTCCAATGATATTTATTCTATTTATTTTAGGAATAGGATTTTCATACTTTGTGCTTATTCCATATTATGTTAGATTTTCTCAGCAGCTTGCGGGAACCTCTAATTTGACAATTGTTATGGGGGCTAATACTTATATTGATTTTATAAGTAAGATGATGTTGTATTTTGGACTTATATTTCAAATGCCTGTTTTAGTTTTTATACTTTCCTATATTGGAGTTTTAAGTTCACAACTACTAGCTGTTATTAGAAAATATGCTTATTTTGCACTTCTAATTGCTTGTGCATTTTTAACGCCTCCAGAGCCAGTATCAATGGGGATTGCATTAATTCCATTAGCTTTACTTTATGAGTTCAGCATATTCTTATGTAAAATAAATGAAAAAAAGAAGAGAAAAGCACAGATAAATAATTAAACAAAAACCTAGCTAATTAGCTAGGTTTTTTAATCTATTTTCAGTAAATAAAATAAAATATTCTGTATCTGTATATTTACACAATTCATGAACTAATACTGCTTTATCATACCAAATTTTGAATTCATCTTTATTTCCAAGTCGATAACATAATTCACCCTTTAAAAAATATAGTTCTCTTAAAAGAATATGAGTATTATTTTTTTTACAATAATCAATTGCATAATCAATATATGAACCAGCTTCATATAAATTACCTGTATCAATACATGCTGATATATAAACGGAATAAAATCTTGGTATTGCAACAGGGGTATGAAGTATGCTTAGATCATCAACATATTTTTTTATTTTATTTAAATAATTATATGATTCTTTTTTTTGATTATTTAATAATAGAAAAAATCCATAAATATTCATGAGCATAAATTCAATATCTGTAGGTGTACTTTCCTTAATGTAAGTAAGGTCTCGCATTTTTTTTGCCGCTTTAATACCAGCTTCATAATTATTATCTAAGAAAGCTTTGCTGCAATATTTCACTGTTTGTATTATTTGATAATCATGAATGGAGAGAATATCAAGATGTTCATAATTTTTTTTATCATTTAATAAATTAAAAAGATTTGCAAAATCATATCGTTCAACATAAAGCATAATTTGATTTATAATTTCTTGTACATATAAGCCTTTAGGAGATTCAATTGCCCTAAATAGATGCTCTGGTGTAATACCTAGTTTATTTGATATTTGTCTTAAAATAACTGAACTAGGGCAGCGGTTTCCATTTTCAATTCTAGCAATATATGATACAGAACAGATACCATCTGCAAGTTGAGATCTAGACATATTTTTCTTTTCTCTAAGTTTTTTTAGATATGGTCCAATTTCAAAATAATAATTTATTTCTTTCATAATACTCTCCTTATTTCATAATTATAGAAAAATAATCCGATAATTATCAATAATTTAATCAATAAGTTTACAAACATAAATTTACGTATAATTTTTTCAGAATTTTTAATGATAATACATTAATTACATTATAGTATACACATAACTAGTTGACTATAGTCACAAGGTGGGACAATAGTCCCATTGGAGGGACAATTGTCCCAAATGATTGTAAAAAACTAATTAATAACTAAAATTAAAAGAGTGCTTAATTAAATTTTTAACAAATATACTTTAAGCTTAGAGGAGGTGAGAGTATGTTTGGAAGATTAGGTGGAACAGAATTAATTATTATTTTAGTTGTTGGTTTTTTAATATTTGGTCCTAAGAAATTACCGGAGATTGGGAAGTCTTTTGGAGATACAATACGTGAGTTTAAAAAATCTGCAAAAGCTGCAGAAGATGAAATAAAAGAAGCTGTTGAAATTGAGAGCAGTAAGTAAACAAAGGAGGTATATATATGAATAGACGTGAATTTATAAAAGCTACTGGAGTGGCTGGAGTTTCAACTGCCATAGCAGGAGCGACTATGGCATCAAACCCTAAGAAGGTTATGGCAGTGGAGCTTGCAAAAGAACAAGATGATTTTCCAGCAGAAGTTACAAAAGACTTTAAAGGATTTAGTTTTCAAAATTGTATGTTTATACGTGGATTTTGGGATAATGAACCTTTTGAGGATGAATATATTAAAAAAACATATTCAAAAGAGTTTCATACTCTTCCAGCTGGGCTTGTAAATTATTTTGGAATACAATCTAGAGTGTTAAAAGGAAGAACACATGATCCAAACAAAGTTGGATATAGAGAAGTGGAGATTGCATTAGGAATAGCAGGTGCAAGTATGGATAAACACTTTGGGGGAGGAAGTAAGTTAGGAGCTGTTAATTCTCCGATTCAAACATTTCCAATTAATCCTATGACTGGCGAAAAAATGAGTGATACGCCTGTTTTTGTTCAAGGGTTGTATTCTTGGGATAATTCAACGGTAGATAAAAGGTTAATGAAGAATAAATCACCGTATGAATTCAAAGATTCAAAAGATGCTGCTAAATATGTTAAGAAAGCTGCTAAATTTTTAGGAGCTGATTTGGTAGGGATTGCACCATATAATGAAAGAACAAAAAGATGGACATATACTGAGTGGGCAACTCCCAAAACAGAACTGTTTACTATGCCTGATGGTAGTAAAGAATATTTATTTTTTAATCCAATAAAATTGCAAAAGGGTGAGTATGAAACATTTGGTGCAAACATAGAGAAGTCAGATATTGTAAAAAAAGCAGGATTCGAACCAAAATCCATAATAGTTATGGCATTTGAAATGGATTATGAGGCATTTAAAGCAGCACCATCATATGTTGCAAATACAACAGTGCAATTGAGTTATTCTAACATGGCAGAAGTAACACACAAAGTGGCTACTTTCTTAAGAGAGTTAGGTTATAAAGCTATTCCATGTGGAAATGATACATCGTTATCAGTGCCACTAGCAATTGAAGCAGGTCTTGGTGAAGGTAGTAGAATGGGAATGGTAGTTACAGAAAAGTATGGACCTCGTGTACGTTTAGCTAAAGTATATACAGATTTAGAGATACATCCAGATAAACCAAAGACATTTGGAGTAAGAGAGTTCTGTAATGTCTGTATGAAATGCGCGGATGCTTGTCCAGGAAAAGCTATTTCTAGTGAACCATCAAAGGTTCTTAAGGAAGGAATGGAATTTGATACAGGTAAAGTATCTATATCAAATATCACTGAGGTTGAAAAATGGTTCTGTAGTGGTGAAAGATGTTTCTCATACTGGAATTACAATGAGGCTGGATGTTCCACATGTATTGCAGTTTGTCCATATAATAAAATTGATGAATGGCATCATGATCTATCAAAATTAATGACGTTAACTCCATTTAAATCATTATTACGTAATCTTGATGAATGGTTTGGATATGGTGGTCCAGTTGATCCAGAGGAACGTATAGAATCAAAATACTTAATAGATGCTGTTAATGATTTCTGGAACAAACTTTAGAAGGGGGATACATTTATGCACACAATAGTTAGCTTATTTAAATGGGTATTAGGTTTACATCAATTAGCATGGTTTGTTGCTGGGGCGGTATCATTCGCTGCTATAACATATTTTTATAAGAAATTAAAAGAGGTTGGTAGGTTTAGCAAAGGAAGTTATACATTTGTTGTATTATCAGCTTTAACAGTTGCCTTTACAATATTATGGACATATGATTCATATTTAGAGAATGAAGTTAGAGCAGCTAATATGGGGATATTAGTTTTTGGTGGATTAGCAGTAGTTTTTGCTGTAATTGCACATCGTTTAGCACCTAAAAAGAATTTGAGTAAATTTACGTCAAATCAAAAATAGAAAGCCTATAAAAAACTTGATATATTTAGCTTATCATGTTGTAAATCCCATGCTTTAAAGTATGGGATTTTATTATTCTTCAGTAACTTTAGTGAATTGGTATGACAATAGTCAAAAATGATTGTAAAAAAGCAATTAATAACTAAAATTAAAAGTAGTTAATTAATTTTTTAACAAATAAATTTACATTACTAAGTGGAGGTAGCTATGAAGAAGAAATGGTCTATTCGAGAAGTATACTTAGCATTTTTAGCGATTTCTTTATTGATTTATGGTGCTTATTCTATGTTTTTCAGTGGTGAATCTGAGAACTATGCATCAAAAATCTATGAAGCAAATTTAAATATTTATAAAACTGAACAAATAAATAATTCACCTCTGATTTTTAAAGCATATACAGAAAATGATCCTAATGAATTTTATTTTGTAGCTTTTACAGAATCGGTAGGATATCAGTCAACTATTGAAGTAATGACTATGATCAATGATACAGGTAAAATACATCAGGTTGAAATAATTAAACAAGGGGAAACACCAGCTTTTTTTGAAAAATTACAATCTATTAAATTTAACGAGAGGTTCAAGGGAATGGCTGTTTCTGAACCTGTTTATTTAGATAACGCAGAAGGATATGCTGGAAGTAGTGAGGGAATTAAAACAAAGAATAAGGTTGATGCTGTGGGTGGTGCAACAATATCATCAGCGGCTATAACGAAGGCTGTCAATGATGCTACAACAGTTATTGGAAAAAACTATTTCAATGAAAATGTTATAAATCCATTTTATAAATTTTCAATTGGTTTAAATGAACTGGCTTTAATATTAATTTTTGTGATTGCAACTCTTAGTGTTTATATAAAGTCAATTAACAAATATCGTAAATGGATATTGCTATATTCAGCAGTAGTTCTTGGTTTTTACTTAAACAAGTTTGTTACTTTTGGTACAATTTTTTCTTTCTTAAGTGGAGATTGGCCAGCTATTAATAATATATCATGGTATTTATTAATTTTTGGGACAATCATTCTGATTCTAGTCACAGGTAGGAACTTATATTGCTCATGGATATGTCCATTTGGAGCAATGCAAGAATCTATTAATAAATTTGGTGGACTAAAACCAATTAAGTTAAATTCAAAGTTAGTAAAAATATTCACATTAATACCACCTACATTAGCTTATATGGCTTTAATGATTGTATTTTATACAAATGAAATTCAAACATTAGCTTATGATCCATTTGGTGCAATATTTAATTTAACAGCTTTACCGATTATGTGGATGAGCTTACCAATACTAATTTTTATAAGTTTATTCCAAAGTCGTTTTTATTGTACTTATTTTTGTCCAATAGGTTTATCTTTTAAATTAATCGTAAAAATAAGGAACAAAGGAGTTAAATTATGGGAAAAGATAAAAAAATAACAACTAAAGAATTAGTATTAAGTTTTATTATCTTATTAGTAATGGTATTTCAGGGTATTTTAATACTTCAGAACGCAGGAATATTAGAATATTAAGATTAAGGAGGTTGAGTCATGTTTGGTAGATTAGGCGGTACGGAATTATTAATCATATTAATTGTTGGATTCCTAATCTTTGGTACTAAAAAGTTGCCTGAGATTGGAAAATCTTTTGGAGAGACAATTCGTGAGTTTAAAAAATCAGCAGAAGATGATGTAAAGATAGAAGAAAGTAAAAAAACTAAGGACAAATAGCAAAATAAAGATTAGAAAAGGTGATATGATGAACGTTAAACTAGGTGAATATAAAGGGTTTGATTTTAAGCGACCTGAAGTAATTGTTAAAGATTATGAAATCAATGATTATTGTCTAAAAATTAGAGAACGTTATAAAATCGATGTTGATAAAAAAGGTATTGTTGAAAAGGGAGACTATATTGCAATAGATTATGATGGATATTATGAAGGGGAACATGTTTCTAAGTTAAGCGCTAAAAATTATCATTCAAAAATTGGTGAAGGATTCTTAATGAAGGAATTTGAAGATAGCATAGTAGGAAAGAGTAAAAATGATATCATTGAAATCGATGTTATAATGCCAAAGGATACTTCAATAAGGTATCTTAGAGGTGAGGAAGTTCATTTTAAGATAAGAATATTATCAGTTATGGAACGAATTATTCCTGAATTAACAGATGATGTAGTTAGAAGTTTTAAAATTGAAGGTATAAACACAATAGATGAATTAAAAGCATATGCTAAAGACAATATATATTATCAAAAAATGATGGCAGAAAGTGCAAAGACTATTAATGAAATAATGAGAAAAATTATAGAAACTTCAGAGGTTCAGTTAACTGATGAAGAAGTAGAGTCTCTTAAAAATGAAATTTTAGAAGACTTTAAAAAACAACTAGAAGAGAAAAATACTAACTTACAAATATACTTATCATACACAAAAAAGACTGAAGAAGAATTAATTGAACAATGTAAATTAGAAGCAGAAACTTATTTAACGGAAAAGGCTATTATAGAAAAGATAGCACAAGAAGAAAACATTTCATTCAGTAAAGAAGAAAAAGAAAGGTACTCGAATTTTGATGAGGAAGAGCTGAATCAAAAATTGTATCAAAAAGTTGTTCTTTTTCTGCTAAAGGAAAACACAAACCTATAGAAACCTAATGGAGAATGTATAATGGAGAATGATGGACATTTCTCTTCGAGAAATCTTAATTATATTGTTCCTTGGACAAATTAACTTTACTCGTTTAATTTAAATCAAACATTGAACTTGAATCACAATATTTTATCTTAGGATAAAATGAGTAAATTGTTTCTCTCTTAAAGAATAGTAAATTATAGTTTCTGAGAGTTCAGAAACATCCATCATTATACATTATACATTATCAATTATACATTTGTTTTTATCGCACGGTGATCCGTGCTTTTTTTATTGAAGTTAAATAAGTTTTAGTTGTTTCAATCTAATATTTATTAAGGTTTCAAAATAATCATCATCGGAAAGTTTAATTAATTCATGCATGATTAATGCTTTATCATACCAATTCTTAAATTCATCTTTATTGTTCAGGCGATAGTATATCTCACCTTTTAAAAAATATAATTCTCTTAAAATAGTAAGCTTGTTATATCTTTTACAGTAATCAATTGAATAATTAACATATTCAAAGCATTCTTCTATATTTGAGGTATCAAGACAGGCTAAAATTAAAAATACATAATATCTTGGAATAATTGCACGAGTAGAGAGAAATTTAATATTATCCGAGTATTTTCTTATACTTTTTAAGTAAGTATATGCTTTTTCTTTTTGATTATCCAGTAAAAGAAAATATCCACACATAAACATTATTGAAAATTCAGTACCAGTAGTATTATTACCTTTATTATAAGTAATATCTAATATGGTTTTTAGTTCATTTAGCCCTGATTTATAATCTTCACTTAAGATTGTATTACTCATACATTTAAATAACTTGAATAGTTGCATATCATGAATTGATTCTATATAAAGGTCTTTTTCTTCTTTAGTTACTAAATCATAAATACTTTTAAAATCGTGTCTTTCAATGCGCAGTAATAATTCTTCTAAAAGTTCATGTACATGCATGGCTGAATCAGACTCAATTGATCTAAATAAATATTCATTTGAAATACCTAATTTAGTTGTTAGTTGTCTTAATATAACAGAAGTAGGGCAGCGTTCTCCATTTTCTATACGAGTAATGTAAGAAACAGAGCAAATCCCAGATGCAAGTTCAGTTTTGGTCATATTTTGTTTTTCACGTAATTCTTTAATGGTTTGACCAACTTTTAGATAATAATTTGATTCGTGCATTTTTACCTCCTTATGGAACATGGTCAGTTGGAAAAGTATAAATTCGTATAATGTTAAGGGTATTGTACTATTTCGTATATATATATTAAAGAAATTTGACTATAGTAAAATTGATTTGACTATAGTAAAGGAATCTTGTTTGTAGAAATTATAACATATAAAATCATATTACAAAATAGTATAAGTTTAATGTTATTTTGACTTTAGTAAAAAAACTTATGCGCTGCAATTATAACATTTAAAATCATTACAAAATTGCATATTATTTCGCGAAATTCGACGATGTTCTGCTGTATTATTAAAAGTTAATACAGTAAAATATTGATCAAAAAAGTTAATTATTTCACAAAATATGGGAACAGTTAGAGGCGTTTAAGAAAATAATTAAGTAGATTTTCTATAGAGAATCTAAGTTAAAACTAAATTTATACACACCCAAAACTCAGTGAAGCTCTGCGATTTTGGGCAATAATCATATAGCTTTTTCTAAGGTGTATGTATAAATAAAGTTTAACTATGGATTCTCTATAGATGGTGAAACAATTAATAAATATCGTAAGTTAATTTTATTTTAACGTAACTACAAAATGCAGGGATATTAGATCATTAAGGAGGAGAGAGCATGTTTGGAAGATTAGGTGGTACAGAATTACTTATTATTTTAGTTGTTGGATTTTTAATTTTTGGTCCTAAAAAGCTACCTGAAATTGGAAAGGCTTTTGGTGATACAGTACGTGAGTTTAAAAAATCATCAAAAGATGTTGAAAATGGAATAAAAGAAGCTATTGAAGAAAAATAAGTAAATAAAGCTAAGGAGGAACATATATGAACCGTCGTGAATTTTTAAAGGTTGCTGGAGTTACCACTGCAGCAACGGGAGCCGCGCTTGCAACCAAACCAAAGAATGCATTTGCATTAGATCTTGGAAAAGAACATGATGAATTTCCACTAGAAATAACTAAAGAGTTTAATGGATTTGAACAAAAAAATGTATTCTTTTATCGTGTTTATTGGGATAAAGAAGAATATGCTGATGATCATATTGTAAAAACATATGGTTATAAAAATCCAGCGGAATCAATGATGGATTTTGCACTTAAAGATGAAGGGCACAAACCTCTTTTAAGGGCAGGGGAATTGGGATATAGACAAATTGATTATGCATTAAATAAAGCAGGATGGAGTGTAGAGGCACATTTTAATAGTGGTTCTTCAGCAGGAGCTCGTAATGCATATCTTCAAAGACATCCAATTAACCCAGAGACAGGTGAAGTAATGAAAGACATGCCTGTGTTTGTTCCAAGTTTAAATTCTTGGGATAACTCAAAGGTGGATAACATACTAGCGCATGGTGGAACACAGTATAAATTTAAAGATAAAAAAGAAGCATCTCAATATATTAAAAAAGCTTCAAAGTTTTTAGGAGCGGATTTAGTTGGTATTGTACCATATGAAAGAGCAAAGAGATGGGTTTATAAAGAGTGGGCAACTCCAAATGTGAAATTATTTACAATGCCAGATGGATCAAAAGAATATAGTCCAATGAACCCTGCTACAATTCCTACTGGGGAATATGAGACATATGGTGTTACAACAGTAAAGCCAGACTTTATGAAAGAGGCAGGCTTTGAACCAAAATCAGTTATCGTTTTAGCATATGAGATGGACTATGATGGATTTAAGACTGCTCCGTCACAGATAGCATCAGCATCTGCTGGATATGGTTATTCAAAAATGGCTGAAACAAACCATAAAATAGCAACTTTCTTACGTGAGATAGGGTATAAAGCAGCTCCTTGTGGAAATGATACAGCTCTGTCTGTACCACTAGCAATTGAAGCAGGATTAGGTGAAGCTGCTAGAATGGGAATGATAGTAACAGAAAAGTATGGACCACGTGTACGTATATCAAAGATATTCACTGATTTAGAATTAGATGCTGATAAGCCAATTACTTTTGGTGTAAAGGAATTCTGTAATGTGTGTATGAAGTGTGCTGATGCATGTCCTTCTAAAGCTATTACTCATGAGCCAGCGCAAGTATTAAAAGAAGGCATGGAATTTGACACAGGTAAAGTTAATAAATCAATATGTACAGGTGTTGAAAAATGGTTCGTAAATGCTGAAAGATGTAATGCATTCTGGGCTTATAATGGTGGAGATTGTGGAACTTGTTTCTCAGTATGTCCATACAATAAAATTGATGAATGGCATCATGATTTATCAAAATTAATGACATTAACTCCATTTAAACCATTACTTCGTTCAATGGATGAGTGGTTTGGATACGGTGGTCCAGTAGAGCCAGAATTACGTATGGAATCAAAATATTTAAAAGACGCAATAAATGATTTCTGGGAGAAGCGCTAGGGGGGAAATAAATGCATATAATAGTTAGCTTATTAAAATGGTTATTAGGTTTACATCAATTAGTGTGGTTTGTTGCTGGAGCGGTATCATTTTCTGCAATAGTATATTTTTATAAAAAATTAAAAGAAATAAATAGATTTAATAAAGGTAGTTATACATTCGTTGTATTATCAGCATTAACTTTTGCTTTTACAATACTATGGACATATGATTCATACATTGAGAATGAAGTAAGAGCTGCTAATATGGGATTATTAGTATTTGGTGGACTAGCAGTAGTTTTTGCTATAGTTGCGCATCGTCTTGCACCTAATAACAAGGCAAATGAGGTTAAAAAAGTTAATGAGGTTAAAGTAGCAGAAAAATAAATAAACAAAACTGAAGAAAGTTTTCTTTTAAAGGAAAACACTCGTTAAAAACATAATAGAGAATTGAGAATGTAGAATGGAGAATGATTGACATTTCTCTTCGAGAAATTTTAATTATATTGTTCCTTGGACAACATGATTTTACTCGTTTGATTTTGAAAAGAAACATTGTATTTTAAATACAATATTTTATCATAGATAAAATGAGTAAATTATCTTTATCTAAAGAACAATAATGATGGATGCTTCTCACGAAAGAGAGAAGCATCCATCATTATACATTATCCATTATCAATTATACATTTGTTTTTAAAGCACGGTGCCGTGCTTTTTTTTTATGGTTTTTATTTTTCTCACTAACAATAAATATAGCCATAATAACTATTAAGATTCCTAATATTTGATAGAAGCTAAGTACTTGTTTAAAAACAACCATACCAATAATTGATGCAACGACAGGTTCAATTGTTGCAATAATTGAAGCTTTACTAGATTCAATGTTTTCTAATCCCTTAGTGTATGAAATAAAAGCTAATACTGTAGGGAATAAGCCTAAAGCTATAGCATAACCATAAGCTTGTACATTATCAAATAATGAAACCATATTTTTTAAATTAATCAAGGGAATCAGACTAATGCTAGCAACTATAAAAGAATAAACGGTAATTGTAATAGAATCATACTTTTTCATAGCTGCTTTTCCAAAGATGCTATATAAAGCATATCCAAATCCAGAGCCTATACCCACCAAAAGTCCTAATAGAGTTATTTTTCCTCCTGTGTTAGGAAAATATCCTGTTACAAATATACAACCTATAAACGTTAATAGTAATGATAATACTTTTCTTTTAGTTATACGTTCTTTAAAAACTATAGCAGATAGAATTGTTACAAAAGCTGGCGCCGTATAAAGCAGTATTGATGCAACGGATAAAGGTATTAAGTTCATAGCGGTGAAATAACACCAGTTAAAAAATACTATACTGAAGACACCAGTTCCAATAAAGTAGAAGATATCTTTAAAATTAATTTTAAGCAGGTCCTTATTTGTAAAAATAATATATACAATTAAAATTAATGATGCACTAAATACCCTTATAAAGACAACTTCCAGTGCGTTAAAGCCAAGGTTATATAGCCCTTTAACAAAAATGCTAATTATACCCCATAATGTTGCTCCTAAAATAATTAGTAAATATGATTGAGCGTTCTTTTGTAGCTTCATTTTGTTATTTCTCCTCAGATGGATTTTTCTATAATTTCGTAATAATTCTACATTATAACAATTTATAATACAAGACTAAAAGATAAATACATGTTATAATTGTGAGTAAATTTATTAATATGAATTTATTTACCATTACAGAATTAAATTAACAAAAGAAGAATTCAGGATATGAAAGATAAACAGTTAAATGTAAGATATAGGGGGATAAGAGATGACAAAAACTAATATTGAGAATAACAATTTAAAAGCAAGGGAAAAAATAAAATTGTTCTTAAAATTTTTTAGCTTAATTGGAGTTTGCATGGCATTAATAGTTATAATTTTATTTAATTGTGTTGTAAAGGGAACTATAAATAGCGCCATGGAGTATAACATGGAATTAGTAAGGAATGTATCAGTATCAATAGAAGATTACCTAAGTGATATTGAAAAAGATTTAGAAGTTTTAAGCAGTAGTAAAGAGATTCAAAGTATTGCAGAAAGTGAGACTGATACAGTAGAAAATTTATTATTGAGATTTGAAGAATATAATAAGGTTCATGATGAAGTTAAAATGATTTTTTTTGCAACACCTAATAATAGAATGTATATATATCCACATGATAACAAATACTTAGATATTAATTTAACAGAGAGACCTTACTATGTAGATGCGGTTAATACTAAGGATTCTGTGTGGAGTGAGAACATAAATAATATTGTAACTAGGGATATGGTAAAGATTGTTGCTAAGGCAATTTTTAAGAATGATAAACTCATTGGTTTATTAGGAATTCAGATAGATTTAAGTATTATAGAAGAAAAATTAAAAGATAATCATTTTGGACAAACTGGTTACATGATGCTTTTAGACGAAGAGGGTAAGGCGTTAATTCATCCGAGTAAAGACTTTATAGGGTATACACCAGAAATAGAAGGATTGAAACAATCGCTTGATAAGAAATATGAAACTACATCGTTTAATTATTCATGGAATGGAACAGAAAAAGTTATGTATTGTTCTAAGACAAATAGAGGAAACTTTATTGTGGCAGGATCAGTTGAATACAATGAATTAGTAAATACTAATAAGAACTTGTTAGTAATGATAATTTTATTAGGTATTATAAGTACAATAATATTAACCCTATGTGCTTTAGTAATTTCAATAGATTATAGTAATAAACAATACAAGTACTCAGATAAGCAGGGAATTTTAGAGGATAATAAAAAGAGTAATGATTTAAAAAGTAAATTAGATAGATTGAAGGATTACAAATTAAATGGTACTTTGAGCAAAGAAGAGTATGAACTTAAGAGACAACATATTATAAAAGAATATGAAATATAATATTTCATATGATAATTCAGTAAATAGGCAATATATATCAGTATTATTTTAAAATGAAAAAAGAAAGTGTAACCTTTTGAATTGAGTTTAAAAAGGGGACACTTTCTCTTTGGTTTAGTGATGGAATAATCTTAATCCTGAGAAAGCCATAGCTATATTGTACTGATTACATGCTTGGATTACCATATCATCACGTAATGAACCACCTGGTTGAACTATATACTTAACACCACTTTTAACTGCTCTGTGTATGTTATCAATAAAGGGGAAATATCCATCAGAACCTAAAGAAACTTCTTTTAGATTAGATAACCATTCAGCTTTATCCTCTTTAGTTAATCTATTAGGAATATAATTTAGTATTGAATCCCAATCTTTCATTTCCATAGGAGTAATATCAGCACTTAAAAACTGGTCTATAAGATTATCTTTATAAAATTTTGGGATACCATCTTTAAATGGCAGGTTAAGTATAGTAGGATGTTGTCTTAAGAACCATGTATCAGCTTTAGATGCAGCTAATCTTGTACAATGTATTCGAGATTGCTGACCTGCACCTACTCCAATAACTTGACCATCTAATGCAAAACAAACTGAGTTAGATTGGGTATATTTTAAGGTAACCATTGATATTAGTAAATCTATTTTTGCATTCTCAGGAATAAGTTTATTATCAGTTACTACATTAATAAGCAAATCTTCATTAGTTAAAACATCATTTCTTTTCTGCTCAAAGGTAATTCCAAAGATATCTCTTTTCTCAATAGTATCAGGCTCATAGGTCCAATCCATTTCAATAATGCAGTAATTGCCTTTTTTCTTTTTCCTTAATATATTAAGCGCTTCATCAGTATAGCCAGGAGCGATTACTCCATCTGAAACAGAACTGCTTAAAATCTTTGCAGTAGGTAAATCAACAATATCGCTTATAGCAGCCCAATCTCCAAAAGAAGATACTCTATCGCCACCTCTTGCTCTTACGTAAGCAGTAGCAACAGGTGATAAATCTATGTTTTCAACAAAATAAGCTTTTTTTAATGAATCACTTAGGGGAAGCCCAACAGCAGCCCCCGTTGGACTTACATGTTTAAATGAAACAGCTGCAGGTAGTCTGGTTATTTGTTTTAGTTCCTTTACTAATTGCCATGAATTAAAGGCATCCATAAAGTTTATATAGCCAGGAGCTCCATTTAAAACTTTAAAAGGCAGAGAATTATTATTAGTAAAAATCTTTGCAGATTTTTGATGGGGATTACATCCGTACTTAAGGATTAATTGTGAATTTTTCATAGAATTAGACCTCCTGTTTTATTGATTCTTATTTTTAATCTTAATTGTCACTTCATTGCTATGAACACTAATATATTTAACTAATAAAGAAACCTTATTTTGTTGGTTTAGAGAATTCCAAAAATGATTTAGGTTTTCATCAATATCATCAAATAGTTTAACTAAAAAGGGTTCTCCATCAAAAGAAGGAAGAGGATGTCCATCGCTTTTGAATGTATGAATACAATGACCATAACCACTTATAAAGTTCTCATAATTGTAGAAGGATCTTTGGCAGAACTCACTGTTATTATTAATACTTTTTAATATAGAAAGTTTATAGTGAGGGTTATCTAAATTATTATTAATAATTCCTGATATTCTTGGAGTATAATGAGGATCATCTGGTTCAAAATATCTACTTTCTAAAGATTTTTCAAAAGTTTTACTATTACAAAGATAATCATATATTGTATCTGTATGATCTCCATTTCCGACTATATGGTAATAATCAAGTTGTTTGATAGGATTATATATAATCAATGTAGGATCCTCAAGTTTCTTCTCATCAAAGGCTTTTGTTTTTACACAATTATCATATTTCTCAAAAATTCTATTCCTACTATTATTGCTTCTTCCCATAATCCAATATACTTGTACATAAAAATTATTATTTGGTGTCTTGCCAATGATTATCCCTCGTCCTGGATAAATATTTTCTTGAATTCTCTTAATATTATTTGATTCAAATTCAGCGTTTTTCATAGAATTAGACCTCCTAAAATAAAATTGAACGCAAAAAAGCCTGGATAAATAAACTATTTACCCAGGCGGTCGATAATCATCATCAATCATGCTCCACATGGTAAACTCCATTTCCGCCAGTTGCATGATTTGTAATATTCACTTTTATCAAGACTTCTAGCTATAGGATAACACAGTGGAAATTATAAGTCTAGTAAATTATTTTATTTTTGGTAATATTTATTTAGTGGTTATATTTTAAGATATTATGTAAGGGAGGGTTAAGGTGAAGGGGCTAGAGTTAAGTGAATTGTTTTATTTTAATGTTGTAAAGAAATTAATAGAGAAGCATTTTCCCATGTTAAAAAATAAGTATGGAGCAGGACTTATTGGATATGGTTCAGATGTTTTAGGAAATGATGATGAATTATCAAGAGATCATGAGTGGGGTCCTAGATGTCATTTATGGTTATTGGAAGAGGATTATAATAAATATGGTGATGAAATTGATGAGATGCTTAAGGCAGAATTACCGCTTGAATATTTAGGTTATAAGACTAGATTTGTTTTTAATGAAGAGTTCCAGGTTCTTGTAACTACTGATGATAAACATAATTCCATTCATCATGTAGCAATCACTACAGTAGAAAGATATTTAAGAATTCAGTACGGGATAAATAATAGAGATTATACTACAAATCAATATTACCTAAATAATTTAGAATGGCTATGTATACCTGAACAAAAGCTTTTAGAATTAACCAGAGGAAAAATATTTGAAGACCCTATTGGGGAAATAACAAAGATAAGAAAGGATTTTTCATATTACAATGAGGACATATGGAAATATAAATTATTGTATTGTTGGAAACAGCTTGATGATCTTGCTTTAATACCACTATGTTATAAACGTAATCAAATAATATCTGGAAAGATCATTTTAACTAGGATTATAGAAAATATAATAAGGTTAGTATACTTATATAATAAAAAGTATTATCCAGGATATATGAAGTGGTTTTCATATGAATTTTCTAAATTACCTAAGTTAGCTGCAAGTATAAGTACTAAATTAGAGAATAGTTTTATGGAAGAAGATATAACTAAAATAATTAGTGTTATGGAGAGTGTGTTTCTTGAATTGATTGAAGAACATAATAGATCAGAGGTAACACCATATGTAGAATTAACTAATAGTAAATGGACAAGAGGATTAGTTAATATATCAACTTCAAATGTATGTAAAGCTTTAGAAGAAAGTATTACAAATGAATTAAAGGAATTAAACTTAGAAGGGTCATGTGATCAGTGGATAACTAATAGTGATATATTAGTTTGGTCAGAGCAATTTGCTAAAGTGAAAGAATTGTATACTAATGATAATGTTTGTAATAGAGATGGAGTAGGGGATAGAATCATTTAAGGAGTACTCTAATACAGCACTCCTTAAAAATCATATAATATATTTATTATAAACTAATTGGAAAGTATAAATTTGCTTCACAATAATTTTCAGAGGCTATTTCACTATTAATTTCTTCAAAATGAAATCCACCTTCTTTGGAAAAATCATAATTTAGTTTTGGTATCCAAGTTTGAAATATATAATCAAATAATGTTAGCATTGTAAGGTTAGATATTTCTTCAACAGGATGATTTCCTACATATTGAAATACTGCGTATTTACTAGCTGGTATAGTATCGCAGTACATATTTTGAGGAATATCATTAAACTCAGATACTTGAATTGAGGGCATATAATAGGTGTAATCAGATTCATTATTAATTACTCTAGTTAAGCCAATATAAGTGTTTGGATTAATTGCATTTTTTATTTTGTGACGATGATTAAAGAAAAAATCTACGCCTCTATTATTAGCTTCATTTTCAATGAAATTATCTTCTTCTGATATTATGTCTTTAATTCCAACCACTTTAAATTCAGGCTTAACTACAAACTGAGGATTAAATAAAACTCCATGTTCAAATTCTTTACAGAAACTAAAGTTAATTTTATCTACAATTTTAACTGGAGTGTGACTTCTTCTAAACTTGGCAGGAGTGATTCTATATTCATTCTTAAATGATCGAATATATGTCTGTTCATGCTCAAAATTATATTGATTAGCCACATCGATAATTCTCATATCTGTATTTAATAAAGGATTTAAACTTGAAGCTAGCTTTCTAGAGCGAACATAATTCATAAGTGTACTATCGGATATTTTTTTAAAAACGCGTATTAAGTGAAACTTTGATAAGCCAGCTACATCAGAAAGGGTTTCTAAAGTTAATTTTTCTTCGATATTATCTTCTATATATTCAATTAAGGTTTCTATTTTTTCGTATAAACTAAAGTTTTTCATTTTAACTCCTAAAACAGCAATTTTTGTTCATTTATAAAAATCTCATATTATTATAATTAAATAGTAACATAGAAAATTTGTGGCAACAACAAAGGGGGATTTTATTATGGATTTTATTAATTATAATAGAGAAGCTTGGAACAAAGAGGTTGAAAACAATAATATTTGGACTAGACCTGTTAGTGAGGAAGATATAAGAAATGCTAAAAATGGAGAATGGGATATTGTATTAACATCAACGAAGTCAGTTCCTAAAGCATGGTTTCCATCTTTATTAGAAAATAAAAAAGTGTTATGTCTTGCATCAGGAGGCGGTCAACAAGGTCCAATTATGGCGGCTTTAGGTGCAGAGGTTACAGTATTTGATAATTCGCCAAATCAGCTGAGTCAAGATATATTAGTGGCAGAAAGAGAAGGGTTAACTATACGTACTGAACTAGGAGATATGAGAGATTTATCTAGATTTGAAGATGAATCTTTTGATTTAATTATTCATCCAACTTCAAACTGCTTCATAGATAATGTTTTACCAGTATGGAAAGAAGCTTATAGAATATTAAAGAAGAATGGTGTTCTTCTAGCTGGATTCAGTAATTCAGTAGAATATATATTTGATTTAAAAGCAATGAATAAAGGAGAATTAGTTGTAAAGCATAAAATACCATACTCAGATATTAGAGATCTTTCAGAAGCGGAGTTTAAAGAGTTGATTACTGACCAAAATGAACCAGCTTGTTTTGGACATTCATTAGAAGATCAAATACAGGGTCAAATAGATGCAGGATTTGTTATTGCAGGTTTTTATGAAGATAATAGCGGAGGGGATGCACCTTTAGATCCATATATAAATACTTTTATAGCAACAAAAGCTATTAAATTATAATAATTACTATAAAATTAAATCAATTAATAAGAGCATTGGTCAAAATACTCTTTTTTATTTAAACTATTTAAAATATATGATATAATCCATAATTAAAAGAACTTAGGAGTGTACATATGATAAATGACTTTGATAATAATGATATAAAGACAACTGTCAATTCGCTTCTTATGGAAATATGTCCAGAAAGAAATTATGATAAACAGATTGAGCATATTTCAGAAGACTTAGAAAAGCTAAATAATTTATTTGATGAATTTTCTGAAGTTGCTGAAAATGAACATAAGTATAATTTAAACTGGGCTTACAAAAATTCACAAGGTAAATTTGATCAGTTGTCAAAAGAAATATTAGAAAAGAAATTGGAAAGAAAAAAACAACGTAATTTAGATAAGAAAATAATTGAGGAATACTCAGTAATTCTAGAAGGTAGAAAGAAAATCGAAGAGAGGCTAAAAAGAAGATTTAACTTATTTTCATTTATGAACTCGTTAATCTCTCTAATAGATGTAATATTATCAATAATACTAGTTTTGGTTATTTCTGAAATTAGTCATAAAGGGGAATTGTATCTATCATCTGAAGTACTAAGTGGATTGTTTGTATTTTTCTTTGCATTTTTAAAGGTTACACTGGAAAAATATCTAATAGCCCCTAAAGTTGAAAAGTTTGGGTGGAAGTTATATGAACGTTCAATAAAACAATACAAGAAAGATATAGTTATTGTAACTGCTATGTCATTAGTGACTCACCAAGGAATAGTCAATGATATAGGGGTTGAAAATGTTTTGAAGAGTTTAAGACGAGGAATTAGAATTTTAAGAGAAAAGGTTAAATAGTATGTAATTTTTGAAATGAAAAGAAGTGAGTAAAAAACATAATTGAGAATGGAGAGTGTAGAGTTGAGAACGTAGGACATTTCACTTCGTGAAATTTTAATTGTTTTGTTCTTTGGACAATGCAAGTTTACTCGTTTCATTTGTAATGAAACCCTGTATTTTGAATACTATATTTTATCCGAGTATAAAATGAGTAAAAACCTCTTGTCCTAAAGAATAATAAAATGTAGTTTCTGCGTATGCAGAAACATCCAGCATTCTCAATTCTCCATTCTCAATTCTCCATTCGGTTTTTAAAGCACGCTTAGCGTGCTTTATTTATATAATCTTTTAAACTCTAAATATCCATTTTTTCTTAATTTACATGCAGGACAATCTCCACAGCCATTTCCTATAATTCCATTATAACAAGTTAAGGTTTCATTTTTAACTATATCAAGTACACCTAAATCATCAGCTAATTTCCAAGTTTCAGCTTTATCAATCCACATTAATGGTGTATGAATTACAAATTGATAATCCATAGCTAGATTCAATGTAACATTTAATGATTTAATGAATACATCTCTACAGTCAGGATATCCACTAAAATCACTTTGTGATACACCTGTTATAATGTGATTTGCTCCTTTTTGCTTTGCAAATACTGCAACAAAAGACATAAATAATAAGTTTCTTCCATCTACAAATGAATTTGGAGTACCTTCTTTAGGGGAATCTTTATCTACTTCTATATCTTGTCTAGTTAAAGAGTTTGGAGCTAATTGATTTAATAAAGTTAAATCTAAAGAATGATATTCAACATTATGCTTCTTACAGATAGCTTTAGCACATTCTAATTCAAATTTATGTTTTTGTCCATAATCAAATGATACTGCAATAACTTCTTTAAATCTTTTCTTTGCCCAGAACAAACAAGTTGTACTATCTTGGCCACCACTAAAAACTACTACAGCTTTATCTTTATTTACTTCTATATTCATTAATTACACCGAACCTTTCGTTAATATCTATTTATACATAAGCATTAGATTGTTTTGTATACTTAAGTCAGTTTTAAATCTTCCTCTTAACGTTGTTGTTATGGTTTTAGTATTTGTTTTCTTAATACCTCTAGTTGTCATACATCCGTGTTCACCTTCGATGATAACAGCAACATCCTCAGATTCTGTTATTAACTGCATGATTTCTGCTATATCCGTACCAATTCGTTCTTGAAGCTGCAATCTGCGTCCAACAATATCAGCAATTCTAGCGATTTTACTTAAACCAATAATTTTATTTTTAGGAATATAAGCAACAGATACCTTCATGTTGTACATTAAAGCTAAATGATGTTCACAATGGCTGAAAATTTCAATATCCTTCATAAAAACAATATCTTTATTAGTTTTATCTATAGTTAAATCTTCTTCAAAAGTTTTATTAAACATCTCAGCAATTTCAGCATTTGTGTAACATTGTCCAGAAAATACTTCTTCATACATTTTAGCAACACGTTTAGGGGTATCTTTTAGACCTTCTCTATCTGGATTTTCACCTAAAGCTATTAAAATTCCTCTTATGTGTTTTTCAATTTCTTTTACATTGATAGCCATTGTATTTAAACCCCTCTTTCCTCAGGATCCCATATTATCTTGTGAAGCTGTACTTGAAGGGTAACCCCATTCATAGTATATTTATGCATAAATTCAACAATCTCAGCCATTTCAATCTTACCGAAAACTGGGCTGATATATACGTTGGTTTTATTTATTAAATTATATTCATCTATTAGATACTTAGCTCGTTCTAAATCTTCAGTAGTACCTGCAACAAATTTAATTGTATCTTTTTTTGTTAAATATTTTAAATTATCAACTAACATCTTTTCTTCCATATCACTTGAAGGAAGTTTATAATCCATTACAAATCTAGGGGCATTTGTAATATCTATAAATTCTTTTAAAGAAACACTACCATTTGTCTCAATTTCAACTAAAAGATCTTCATCTTTTGATAATACATTTAATAATTCTATAAGACCAACTTGAAGTAAAGGTTCTCCCCCTGTTAATGTAATATTTTTAACCCCTGTGGATTGTATATATTCATATATTTCTTGCTCATTCATTAAAGTGTATTCAACATTTTCTTCATTAGCCCATCTTGTATCACAATAACTGCAATCTAGATTACATCCAGCAAATCTTATGAATATGGCTAATTGACCTGATAATCGGCCTTCTCCATTTACGCTTACGAATTTCTCAACTACTTTATAATTCATATTACTTCACCTCACATTTTTCATATGTGGCACTGTTAGTAGGTGTTTCATAAACAGTAGCTCTTTTTACGTTATAGCCTTTTTCCTCCATGTAATTAAAGAAAAAGGCTGAGAAATTTTCTGCTGTTGGTCTGAATTGTACCTCTATTATTTTGAAGTTATCTTGAATTAAGCACTGTAAAGTTTCTTTTCTCATAGTACCTTCTTGTAGGATTAAGGCATGGTCATAATAATCAACTATTTCCTTAACGTCTTTCTTTAAATCTCCAAAATCTATTACCATACCATCTAATTGTCCACCATTAATTAATGATTCTGATTGAACTTCTATTTCTACTCTCCATCTATGACCGTGAATATTGCTGCATTTCCCTTCATAATTTGCAAGAAAATGAGCACTATCAAAGCTGTGTTCCGCTTTTAAAATATACATTAAATTAATCCTCCTAAAATTACTTAATAAACTTACTCCCATAATAACAACATCCGATTGCTCCATTAAATTGAGGTTCCTCAACTGAAATAATTTCTTCATAATCATTCTTTAAATATTCTTTTATAGCAGAGTTATTAGCAACTCCACCAGTTAAAACTAATTTTCTCCCTTTAAACTTTGTTAAAAGTGGCTGCAACCTTTTATATAAGGAATAATTAACTCCAGCACATAAACTTTCCATATCAACACCCTCAGCAATTTTTCCAATCAATTCAGATTCAGAAAATACTGCACATGTTGAATTTAGCTCTACGGGGTTTTCATAGTAGTTACTCATATCATCAAGAGATATTTCAAGAACATTTGCCATATTCTCTAAATATCTGCCACAGGAAGCAGCACATTTTTCATTAAGTTCTAAATCTGTGGTAATACCTTTTTCAACTTTAACTACTTTAACATCTTGTCCACCTACGTCTAAAAGTATAAAATCCCTTAACCATGTTTGATAAAACCCGCCATAAACATGAGCTTTTATCTCATTTATAGGGGTAAATTTCTTTAAGTCAGTATTGTTTCTACCATATCCTGTAGACACGGCTATATCGACATCTGTTATATTTAATTTATTTAAATCTACTGTAACTTTACCATCATAAGTACAATAGTCTCTATAAAAAGACATTGTACTAACTTTTAGCGTTTTTACAATTTTATTATCTTCCATTACTGCAATCTTAACTTCTCTACTTCCAAGATCTATACCTAATATTCTCATTTAGTTTTCCTCCTTGAAATCTGATAACATATCAAGAAATGCCTCAAGTCTAAGTTTAGTTCTTGCATCTAGAGTATTTAACTTATCACCCTCAATATTGAGAATAGGGATGTCTAACTTTTCTTTTAAGATAATATCTTCAACTGCTCTATAACAAAAAGCTTGAGTGTAATGAATAATTCCATCTAATTTTCTCTCTTTGATTTGCTTTTTTAACTCTATAATTCTAAATTCAGTATCATATGGATATGTGTAATCATAATACTGTTCATATATATTTTCAGCTTCATTTGCTCTTGGAAAAGCAAATTCTCTCTGAACTTCGTTATATACAAAATGAGAATTAAAGTTCTCAACATAATCATATATATCACCTGTCATAGGTGGAACACCAATGTATCCTAATCTTAGTTTTTTATCTATAGGTTGTCTTTCCTTAATACTTGAAATAACATCTTTCAGTTGAGATTCAAAAGCATTAACATCACCATTTAAATCACTTAAACTTACCTGATATAGATGATTTTCAAAACCATTTGCCTTATTGTATATATACGTTAACTTATCAATTTCCTTAGCTAAGTCTCTCACTTTATTTAATCTAGTTCTCACTTTTTCAACTTCATCAATATTTACACCGAAAACTTTCATAAACTTATCTAGTTCTTTTTTTACATCTTCTTTCTTATGGCTGTGTGGAAAAGAAAAAGGGTAAACCTTAATTCCTCTTAATTCCAATACTTCTATAAGAGCTTTTGTATTAGAGCAGTCACCTTCCATAACTCCAACTATTTCTTTGATATCATTCTCTATACAAGCTCCATAAATTCCTTTTATCCAAGTGCACATACTTTTTGGAAATCCATCTCTTTCAGCTATATCAATATAACTTGAATAGTCTTTGGAAGTTATAAAGAGATTATTTAAATCTATTGGTGTATATCCAGCTGCTAGAAGTACTTCCACAGGAACTGTAGTTGTTAAACCTATTTTTTTCATTGGTTAATCCTCCTAAATTTTAAAAAAGGACACAAAAAAAGGGCATAAACAGCCCATAAACAAAAAACTACCTAAAACGGTAATTTGGTCCTAGTTTTGTTTATAGACAGGATGGTTACGAACTGTCTTATTTAATTATATTATTTATAATAACATTTTGATGAAAGAATGGGAAGGGGATTTCATGTGGTAATTAATTCATGTAAATCAAAAGATGGGTTACCTGTTAGAGATGAACGTGATCAATTAACGGAAATGAAATCAAGCAAGGCAGCATTTAATATAGCAAGAGTGTTTGGAAAATCCTTAGAAGAAGTATTTATGATGATGAGATGTAATCAACCCGCTTTCACGGATTTGTGAAAGCGGGTTTTTATAAATTTTAAAATAGTTGCAATAACATTATATATATTATATAATGTTAAATAGTTGCAATAACATTCTATTATAATATAGATATTAATTAATAGTATTATTTAAAGGAGAAGAGAAATATGCAATGTGAGTCATTTGGTAAATATATATCTGCAATATATAGACATCAGCAAATACTGATTAATAATAAGTTGAAGCCTTATGGGATTGGAAGCGGTCAATATATTTTTCTTATAAATATTCATAACCATGAGGGATTATCTCAGAAAGAATTAAGTAAGTTATTGGCTATAGATAAAACAACAACAGCTAAAGCAGTAAGGAAATTAGAAGATGAAGGATATATTTATAGGGAACAAGATAAAGAAGATAAAAGATATTATAAATTGTACTTAACGGAAAAAGGAAAAAGCTTTATACCAACATTAAGAAAATTTCTGAGAAGTAATACCGATATTCTTAGCTCAGGCATGAGTGATAAACAGCAGGAGCAGACATTAGAGTCCTTAAAATTAATGTTAGAAAATATGTGCAAATCAGTAGAGGATTTAAGGAAGAAAGAAGAGTAAAAAATATGCATCCAAGTTAAATGGGTGCTTTTAAAAGGAATAATAGTTGCAATAACCATATATATTTATATGAGTAAGTTAACAAAAGTTTATTAATGAAAGGAAGAATTGTATGGGAAGAAATAATAGAGCAATATTAACTACTGGTAATGTGAAAAGTGTTTTAATAAAACAAACTATTCCAATGATATTTGGGATGTTAGGATTGATTATTTTCAATTTAGTAGACACCTATTATGTAGGAAAGCTAGGAACTAATCAATTAGCTGCACTTACATTCACTTTTCCTGTAGTACTAATAGTTAATAGCCTTGCTCAAGGATTAGGGATGGGTGCATCTTCTGTAATTTCAAGAGCTATTGGTGAAGGAGACCATCATAAAGTACAAAGGTTAGCTACTGACAGCCTGAGTTTATCAATTATTTTAGTTATTATTTTTGTTTTTATAGGGCTTTCAACCATTGAGCCTGTATTTCAGTTATTAGGGGTTAGTGCTGATATAATGCCATATGTAAAAGAATATATGAGAATATGGTATATAGGAGTAGTCTTCGTTGTTGTTCCAATGGTAGGTAATAATGCTATACGTGCTTTAGGAGATACAAAAACACCTGGAACTGTTATGATGATTTCAGCAACTATAAATGTAATACTTGATCCACTATTAATTTTTGGAGTGGGGCCATTTCCAAAGCTAGGGGTAGCAGGAGCTGCTATTGCTACAGTAATATCAAGGACTGTAACCTTTGGAGTTGCACTATATATTTTAGTTATAAGAGAAAAGATTGTAATAATAGAATCTGTAAAGCTAAAAGAAGTAATGGATTCATGGAAAAAAATATTATATATTGGATTGCCTAATGCACTTACAAAAATGATAAACCCTATAGCAATGGGTATAATCACCAATTTAATAGCTTCTCATGGTATACAAGCTGTAGCTGGTTATGGAGTAGCAACTAGAATTGAAAGATTTGCTCTATTATTGGTAGGCGCTCTATCAACTATAATGGCTCCATTTATAGGACAAAATTATGGTGCAGGAAGAATGGATAGGGTAGAATTAAGTATTTCTATTAGTAAAAAGTTTTCTCTTTTATCAAGTGGGATAATGTTTTTAATTTTAGCTATATTTGCAAAGCCACTAGCAGGGCTATTTAGCCATGACGATTCAGTTATAAAGGTTATAGTTATGTACTTATGGATTGTACCAATTGGTTATGGAGTACAAGGTATATTATTAATTTCAACCTCAGTATTAAATGCACTTAATAAGCCTATACATGCTTCAATACTTACATTAATGCAGATGTTTGTGATATATATACCACTAGCTTTAATAGGTTCATATTTATTTGGGATAATAGGTGTTTTTGGAGCTCTTGTTGTATCATATTTATTTTCAGCAACTATATCTCATTATGTTGTTAAGAGAGTATTGGGTGATAAAATAACTTTAGATGTTTAAAATAATAATATAATACTTAAGGAACTCATTAAGAGTTCCTTAAGTTGTGCTTTACTCAAGGCTTTCTTTAAATATTATTTTTAACAATTCACATGGAACTTGTTGATTATGAAATATTTGAAGCATACCTTTGGGTGTAATCTTATATTGTGACAATTCATCTTTGTGAGAAATAACTGCTTTTGCATTAACATTTATATGGTCTTTAAAGGGAATAAGTCGAACATAATTCTTATCTACATAAAATGAGGGTAATTTAGCCCACAATTTTTCATCAATATCTTGAGAAGTGCTTTCGTAAATCAATTCATATAACATATGAAATCTGTGCTTTGTTTCTTCCTCAAACTTCTCTAAATAATTACGTATATCTCCGTTCATTTTTCACTGCTCCTTTCATAGTTAGTATATATTTCTCTTTTTTTATGCCTTAATTGATTACATTATTACTTGTCTATTATTTTGCACCATAAGAATGTTGTGCGGTAATATAAATTAATTAAAACGTATTTTCTACAACACCTGGTAATATATCATAAATTGATTTTCCCATCTTAGATTCAAAATATCTCTTTATTTCAAAAGTTGATTTCCATCTTGGAATTGAATAGTCATCTACACCACCTCTTAGTGCCATATCAATAAGCCTTTTTTCTATTAAACAAAAACCTTCTGGCAAAGATAGTGAATCACATAATTTAATTAAATTATCATAATCAGTATATTCTATTTTAGTTAAATAATTTAATGCATAAGCTTTAGCTTCCTTAAAATCATCCCATTTACCTACAACAACTTTTTTATTATTATATTCAAAGCTTACATGAGTAATACAAATTCTAGCTGCATCTTCATACCCTTTGCTAACCAAATAATTATATCCATCTACAGCATGCCTCATACCAAATCTACCTGCTCGTCTACCAATATCGTGAAGCAATCCTAATATATAAGATTTTTTTGAGTCCATCCCTGGTATTTGTTCAGCTATTAATTTCGCAGCTTCAGCTACATTCAAAGAATGTTCTACCCATGGTGTAGGACTTAATTTTTGTGCTTCATTTAACATTATTTTTGCTTCCTCTAAACTAGGAATTTTATCAAAGTTACTCATAAAGTACTCCTCCTGTTGCGTCATTATTATTACAATTCTACAATAATACTCCATAATAATATAAAAACAACCTAATATAGTTAGTTAATATATTTACGTTTTTTATTACACAATACAAAGATATTATTTAATAGCATATATTGGATATTATACAATGCTTATCCAAAACAAAGCAAAAAATATTTATAAAAACTAAGGTGTTTAATCTTTTTTTTAACTTGACAAAAATAACTAATGGTAGTAATCTTTTTATAAACCGACCGTCGGTCTAATGAATGATGATATTAATAAAGGGGTGAATAACTTGTCTATAATACTTAAGAATGTAAATAAGATTTATAAAACAGGGAATGTAGAAACATATGCACTTAAAGATGTTTCTCTAGAAATTAATGATGGAGAATTTATAGTTATTTTAGGGCCTAGTGGAAGTGGAAAGAGTACTTTGTTAAATGTAACAAGTGGACTAGATAACCCATCATCAGGAGAAATTAGGTTTAATGATGAAATAATAAGTAATTATAACACAAAGGAATTGACTAAGTTTAGAAGAGATAATTTAGCTTTTATTTTTCAACAGTACAACCTTCTTCAGAACTTAACTGTAAGAGAGAACGTTGAAATAGGTGCATCTATAGGAAAGAACCCATTTAATATAGATGAAATACTAGATAAAGTAGGTTTAGGTGAAAAGAGAGATTCCTATCCATCTCAGTTATCTGGAGGACAGCAGCAAAGAGTATCAATAGCTAGAAGTGTTGCTAAAAATCCTAATATTATGTTTTGCGATGAGCCAACAGGAGCATTAGATGAAGAAACAGGTAAGCAGATATTAGATATAATTCAAAAAATGAATGAGGAATTTAAAACTACTACAGTAGTTATAACACATAATCCTAATATTGCTTTTATGGCAGATAGAGTAATAAAAATGAATTCAGGAAAAATTGAAGAGATAGTAAAAAATCAATGCAAGAAAAATGCATTTGAGATAAATTGGGGTTAGATATATGTTATTAAAAAATGTATTAAGAACATTTAAAAAGAAAATTATTCAACTATCTGCCGTTGGAATTGTAATCTTTTTAAGCTCCTTTATATTTACTTCAATGTTCTATGGAATAAATTCTTTACAAGAACCCTCAGAAAAGTTTTTTATAGATAATAAGCAAGAAGACTTTTCTATAGATATGATAAATATCTTAACACAAGAGGAACTTGAATATGCTATTTCAAAGTATAATTTAGAATCAGGAATGTATACTCTTACTAATATCAAAAAAGAGAATATAGAATTATATTATGAAATAATAAATCTAAGAAAAGAAACATTTGAACAAAAATATGAAATGTACAGCCTTGAATTAAGAGAATATAAAGATATAAATTTTGATGATAACAATCACAAAATAAGAGTTATAAAAAACTCTCAAAAGATAAACCTACCAATGATAGAAGAAGGTAAAATACCTTCTAAAAATGATGAAATTGCTATAACAAAAATATATGCTAAGAAGAATGATATTAAGTTTGGCGATATATTAAAAGTTAATGGAAAATCTTATAAAGTTGTTGGAAATGTATTATTCCCAGATTATAATTTGCCATTGTTTGGAGAAGAGTTAATTATTGATAATAGTATGCAAACAATTGGGTTAGTTACAGATGAGGAATATGAGAAGTTAAAAGGCGAAGAAGGATTCCACTTTGCTGGTATAGCTAAACAAGATTTTAAGGAAAATATTTTTCAAAAAGATGTAGTAAACAATATTAAGGATGAGGATGAATTAAATTTTATAACAAATATAATTAGTACTAAGAATCAAATGAGAAGTGGAGCTGTATATGAGGAAATAAGAGGTGGAAAGGCTATGAGTCTGGGCCTTAGTTTTATGATCTCTTCCATAGGAATCATGATAGTTGCAATAATCATATTCAAAATCATAAGAAGCGAAAAAGGGCAAATAGGTGTTTTAAAAGCATTAGGGTATTCAAATACGGAAATAGCCATACCGTATACAATCTTAATATTAGCTATTTCTCTTCCTATGCTTGTATTAGGATATGCTGTAGGTAAGGTTTCTTCAGTTGTTATGAGAGATTTATATTTAGAATTTTATCTTTTACCATCCACAAATATTGAGAGTAATATATTTGTTCTTATTACAGCTATATTAGTTCCATTAATATTCGTTATTAGTCTTTCCATGGTTATAATAAGAAAGATGTTATCAAAGAATCCTATAGAGTTACTAAGAGCAGGGGATGTAGAAAAGGTAAGTAAGTTAAATAAACTGGTTTCAAAATTACTTAAAAAATGTAAGGCAACTACCAAGTTTAAATACTCATTTATATTTAGTAATTTAGGCAAGTTTTTTGTGTTTTTCGTTGGAATAGTTTTTGTTTCTATACTTATAATGTTTACACTTATGAGTAATGGGTTATTTGATAAGATGACTACTGATTATTATAATAGTGTAGCTTATGAATATGAAGCTTATATTGATATGACTAAAGAATTGCCTATTCTAGAAAATGGAGAAGAAAAGTTTTTACACTATCCTAATGGGAAGTATGAAGAGGATTCTATAACATTAAAAGGTATTCAAGATAATAACAAACTTCATAAATTGTACAATAATAAAGGAAAAGAAATTACGAGTAAGCTAAAAGATGGAGTTATTATAAATAAAAGCTTTAATATGAAGTATGATAAAGAAATTGGTGACACTATTAAAGTAAAAATTAGTGATAGAGAATATAATATGAGTATTGTTGGCATTTCTAATGAATTTAGTGATTTTAAAGTATATATAAATTTAAGTGAGCTAAGTGAAATGGTAACAGATAATAAATCTGATGAGTTTTTTAATGGGGTTTATTCTAAAAATATTTTAGATGAAGAAAAATATTTAACTGTAGTTAACAAGGCAGTTATATTAGAACAATCACAACTTATGCAGAACTTTATGAAATTTGCTATATATATGATGATAGGCTCTTCTATGGCCATAGCTGTAATAGTATTATATGTTTTAACTACATTAACAGTTGAAGATAAATATTACGATATATCATTACTTAAGGTAATGGGTTATAACGATAAAGAAGTTAACTCTATGATACTGAATAGTTATTTTGTATATTCAATAATTTCATTTTTAATAAGTGTGCCAATAGCTGTAGCGTTAGTAAATGCCATTGCTAAATATCTAATAGTGAGCTTTAATATGGTATTACCACTTCAGTTTGAATTATGGCATGTATTTATAGGAACTATAATTATAATGTGTACATTCTTTATAGGAACATTAAGTGCTAAGAGCAGAATAAATAAAGTATCACTTCAGGAAATATTGAAAGAATATAGGGAGTAGAATAAGTTATTCATTGAAGAGATTTTTTATAGGGTCAAAAAATGCCGGGAACAATATAGAAAAGATAGTTGACAGTTGACAATGGACAGTGGAAAACGAAGGACATTTCTCTACGAGAAATTTTAATTGTATTGTTTCTTTGATAAAATGAAGTAAATAGTATGTAATATAGTCTGTGTAAACCTCAAAATGGGTATACTTAAAAATAGTATTCATAGGAAGTACACAGATTATTATGGTTTTAAGAAAAATCAGAATGATGTATCAAGCAGATAGGATAAGTTATTAGGAATGTATGCAAAAGGTATGACTACCAGAGAGATAAGTAAACATCTTAAGATATATATGGAATAGATATTCATGGAATGAAGGATGTACTCGGAATTTGGAGTGACAAAAATGAAAGTGCGAAATATTGGCTCACAGTCCTAATGGACTTAAAGAACAGCGGTGTAATAGACATTTTTATAGCTGCATTTGATGGTCTTACTGGATTAAGTGATGCAATTAAAACAATAAACCCTCATACAGAAATACAACGATGTATCGTACATCAAGTTACAAACTCAAAAAAATATGTTTCATATAAACACAGAAAAGAATTTTGGTCAGATTTGAAATTAGATTATGAAGCACCAACTAAGGAATCTGCGTTGATAGAGCTAGAAGAGTTTAAAGAGAAATGGAATAACCAGTATTCAATTTCAATAAAATCATGGGAGAATAACTGGGAAGAGTTAGCTATTTTCTTTAAAGACCCATAGGAAATCCGTAAGATGATTTATACGACTAATGCGATGGAAAGCTACAATAGACAGTTAAGAAAGGTCACAAAAAATAGAAGTATTTTTTCATCTGATGAAGGGATATTTAAGATGTTGTATTTAGCAACTATCGGACTCAACTAATAAATGGACTCAAAATGTTAGGTGTTGGGTAACAATACTAGGGCAGTTAGCAATACACTTTGAAGAAAGATTTGATATAAATACAGTATAATTAAGCATGTCCTACATGAAAAATTATAGGAAAGATAATTTTTTAAAATTTAACTGTAATATTTTTTATAAAACTAGGAATGAGTTTAAACTATAACTTATTCCTAGTTAAAATAAAGTATATTCAGTCCTAAACTTTAATGAGCTTCACACAAATCTAATGCCACGCTCTTTTGTGTACGACCCCTTAATGTGAAATATTAAAACACCATCTTTTGGATAAATTTACTGGCATATTATTTTTTAATAATTGAGCGTCCTTATTTAATTTTTCAATATTTAAATCAAAGAAATTAAATTCACCTTTACCTTTAAAAAAACAAAATTCAAACTCTAATTCTCCATCAAAATATGAAAATACTTCTTTTAATCTATCATCAATAGCATAAACTACTTCACCTCTATCAGCATGATTTATTATCCATTCTTCTTTTTCAACAAACCATTCCCAGAATTTTATCATCTCAGTATGCACTAACATCATCTCCCTTCACAAATATGCTCATTTTTTTATAGTATTCTATAAAAAATTTAAAAACCCTCTATTTAAAACGAGGGTTTAATGTTAACTTTGTTACATGTTTTTTCTCACAAAATCTTCACATTTATGCGAGTAATGTCTTTTATTTGAAAAACCTACATATTCAAGTCCTAAACAAGGTGATAAATCACCATCAATAACATTCGTATTTACAAACATAAATTGTTTTAATTTAGGAAGGTTTCTTATGAATTCAATTGTAGATATTTTATCACAATCACAAAAGGAAAGTAATTCAAGTTCTTTCAAACATGATACATAGTTATGATTTTTAATTTTTTTGCAGTTATCAATTCTAAGACTTTTTAGAATATCTGCATTTAATTCAAGCTGGTCTATAAATTCTAATTTATTAATATAATTTAACTCTAATTTCTTTAAATTCTTAAACTTACCGCATCCTTTCAAGGATGTTATTGTTGATTGTGTGACTGTTAACTCTTCAATAGATGATAAATTGCTTAATTCTGTTAAATTCCTACTTTTAGGCTTATATTTCCAAATTTTAAATTTCTTTAAACTACTGAGTTTTTCAAGTCCAACTATCTTTTTATCTAGATCTATTGATAGAGTTTCTAAAAAGATATTATTAGATAAATCTACTTTAGTATTTAAATTACTTAATATAAGTTCTTTCAAATTCTTTAAATGCTTCAACCCATCGTAATTTTTAATACTTGTAGCAGAAATATTGATTTTTTTTACAAATATTAAATCTAAAAGAAAATCAATATTATCTTCTAAAAAATAAAGACTAGATATATAAATACTTGAAATCTCGTTATTCTTAATATAATTTAAATACTGTTCAAGCCTATTGCTTTCTATAACAATATATTGACTGTTTAATCCACTTAAAAATTTAAATCCGTTTTTTTCGATGATAGCCATTAATTCACCTAAAATCCATCTTGTTCAATGTATTTTTTGCCTGGGCTTTGACGTATGTTATAATTAGAATCACTTTTATTTCCACCATTTTTTTCAAGTTTCCTATGTTCTTGTTTAAAGGCTTCTCTATCATTTGGAGCTTTTTCCCATGTTTTCTTTGTAGCTTTAACTCCATATTTAGTTTCTTTATCTTTAGCAGATTGCTTCATTCTGGTCCTATCACCTTTTCCAGTATAAGTCTTTCCATTATCAAACTCTATTTCATATGAACCAGTTTCTTTTTCTGTTGTTTTTTCTTTCTTTTTCTCTTCCTTTTTCTCTTCCTTCTTCTCTTCAATCTTTTCTTTTACAGCTTCATGACCTTCTTTAAGAATGTATGCGCTACTAACAACTGCCCCAGTTGCTAGTAATGCTTTGACTCCAGATACTATAATTGGAACTGCAACAATCGGTAAAGCTCTACGCCTTGTGTTACTTCGGCTTGGGAAAATATTAATAACCTGTCCTGTTCTAATATTTCTTAAGCTACCTGTAATATTATCTTCGTTAATAGATTCAATAGTAACATCATATGTATTTACTATTTTATCACCATCTAAAATCTCTGTAGTTTCAAGTGTCATTTTTTCGGTTAACTTATCTACTACTAATTGTCCTGTAGCGTATTTTTTTTCAATATTAACTATAATCTTTGAATTGTTATTCATAATTATTTTAGCATCATCATTATTAAATAAATTATAAACTAAAATATTAAATGAAGTAGTAAATGAATTGCTAAATGAATTACTATTCTGTGCAAAAGCTGTTGAACTAAATCCTAAAAACATACAAAAACATAATAATATTGAAATGGTCTTTTTAAATATTTTATTCATTATTCTTAATCTCCTTTTGAAAGTATATTAAAAAATTATAAGTTTGTCCAATATGAAAAAACATAGAAAAAATATTAAATAATTGATATAATCGACTATATTGGTTAAAAATGTATTAATACATAAGTGTATTGTATATTATTTTTTCTTACATTTCAACAAAAAAAGATAAATAATGCATAAAAATGTAAAAAAACAAAATTATTTAGCGAATCAAATTTCTCTAATATAGCATTAATTTATAGTTGAGTAATAGGTTAAATAGTGGATTTAATAATAAAATATCAGATTATTAATTTAAGTATCATTGATGTAATGCTTAGATTAATAGCATTATGAATGAGATATGTTTTACAATTAAAGTTTATTTGACGTTACAAGACAGGAGAAATAATATAATTTAATTTTATATCTGAATATGTTTTTTTGTTTAAATGAGAAAATTATTAGGTTTTTAAGCATTAATATTTAGTTCTATAAATAATTCAAGATAAAAAAAGAGTAGAACTATATAATAAATTTAATTAATTTAAAAAACTATTTGAGTAATCACAGGAGATAATGAGTTTCCGTGAGTGCTCATTTATATGAAGGGGTTATGTCTATGAAACGAGTATCACTGGTATTAGCAATATTAGCAGTTTTGGTAGTTTTATCTTTTTCGGTTCTTCGTCAAGAACAACATATAACTGTTAATAAGACACAAGAAACTAACAATGTAATTGAATTAGATAATCCAGGAGTTAAAGCACTTAAACACTTAGAGGTTCTTTCAAATAAAATAGGTCGAAGAGGTAATGGTAGTGAAAATGAAAAAAAGGCTGCAGATTATATTATAGGAGAATTTGAAGCAATAGGATTTGAAAATTTTATACAAGACTTTACGTATACACTTAATGATGGAAAAAATTATTCATCTAAAAATGTTATTGCAATAAAACCAGGTAAATCAGGTAAAGAAGTTATCGTAGGTGCTCATTATGACTCTTCAGAAGTGGTGGGACTAGGAGCAGATGATAATGCATCTTCTATAGGAGTGATACTTGAAGTTGCTGAGGCAATTAAAGATATTAAAACTCCATATACTATAAGATTTATTGCTTTTGGATCGGAAGAAGTTGAAAAGCAAGGATCAGAATACTATGTATCACAGATGACACAAGAAGAAATAGGTAATACCATAGCTATGATAAATTTAGATAGCCTCATAGCGGGAGATAAGATGTATGTTTATGGTGGATCAGAAGAAAAAGGTTGGGTTCGTAACCTTTCATTAGATGTTGCAAAAAGATTAGAACTGAATCTTGAAACAAATCCAGGATTTAATAAAGATTACCCAGCTGGAACTACAGGAGACTGGAGTGACCATGCACCATTTGAAGCAGTAGGAATTCCATATGCTTATTTTGAAGCAACAAACTGGGAAACTGGAGATTTAAATGGATATACTCAAACTGAAAGTCATGGTGCAATATGGCATACGGAAAAAGATACACTAGAATTTATTGAAACAGAATTTGAGGGTAGAGTTGCAGAAAGATTAAGTACATTTGTTCAGGTACTTGCAAATGTACTTGTTGAGATAAAAGAAACAAAAAGGGGTGTTGATGATGATATAGAGAAATCAACTAAAGCTATATATTCCATAACAAATGGTATTCTTGAATTAGATTCATCTTATGATTTATCTGATAATGAAATAGAGTTACATACAACTCTTTGGAATAAGGTTAAAAGTATATATCCTGATAATATACTTGAAAGAATATTATTATTAAGAATCATATCTGATGGCAAAGGTGGTACCACTGGGGCGGCTTCAGCTTTGGAGGATACTAACAGTTCTTTTGAATTTACATTGGATTTAGATGACTCTTTTGATCAAAATAATAAACTTACAGATAAGGATTTCTATCATACTTTGATTCATGAACTATTCCACATTATTTCATTGAATGATACTCAGTTATCCATAGTAGATACACAGAATGATAACTCTACATTTGTTATTGATGAAGGAATCTGTAAGAAGGATTCATATCTAAATACTTTTTTTCAAGAATTTTGGACAAATATCTATCCTGAACTAAAAAAGATAGAGGAGACATATGATGGTATTCTGACAGATGATTATTATGATGAGACCTATAACTTTTATCTAAAATATGAAGATCAGTTCGTTACATATTATGCATCTAGTAATGCTGTTGAAGATATAGCTGAAAGTTTTACTATGTTTGTTTTAAATCATGCTCCTACAGATGAAAGTATAAAATCTAAAAAAGTTAACTTTTTCTATGACTATCCTGAATTAGTTGAGTTAAGAGAAATCTTAAGAAATAATCTTGAGATATGATAAAAAATAAAGACTTGTTTCGGATTATAACGAATCATGGCTGTTCTTACTTTTGGGAAATATGAAATTTTTAATACGAACAATATCTTTTTTATTTATATGTTTTTTAAGCCTCTTATACAAAATATTACTAGGGTATACAAGTAATCATTTGCAAATACTATTCAAGGATAAATAAATTGAATACGAGGTGAAAAAAATGTATATGCGTAACAACAATAATTGTGATAAGGGACTTTATTTCATGCTTGGTGCAATGATGACGGCTTTAGGATGCATGGGATACTGTATGTGTAAAAGCAATGGACATTTTGAAAAATTAAAATGTCATAATGAAAATGGTAATGGTAATGATAAAAATACCTTAAAGAAGATGGGTAAAAGACATCTAGGACATAAATGCCATCATGGTCGCCGTAGGCATGGAATACATAAAGAATATGAAGGATATCAAATGCCAGAAAATGAACAAGTAAACGAGTAGTAAGTGACACATAAAGAATACTAAAATTTAATAAATAGTAAAAGGAGAGAAAATTATTCTCTCCTTTTGATTTGGAGATTTATAAGAATCATAAGACTAATTATTATAAATGTTACAAAGTTTATATATAAAAGTACATGATATAATATTTTAAGTATTGAAAAATTTAGTAATTATTGAAGCTAGAAAGGAGAAGTTATATGAAAAATTATGGTCCAATAAGTTCTAAATGTGAATCTATGCTGCATGGTGCTGATTATAATCCAGAGCAGTGGTTAGATACTCCTGAGATTTTAGACGAAGATATAAGATTAATGAAATTAGCTAATTGTAATGTTGTAGCAGTTGGAATGTTTTCCTGGAGTTCTTTAGAAACTCAAGAAGGAGAATATAACTTTAAATGGCTTGATGAGTTAATGGATAGAATGCATAAAAATGGGAATCATGTAATACTTGCTACACCAAGTGGAGCAAAACCTGTATGGATGGCTCATAAATATCCTGAAGTTTTGAGGGTAGTAAGTAATAGAGTTAGAAACTTATATGGAGAACGACATAATCATTGTTATACTTCACCTATCTATAGAGAAAAGGTTTTAAATATAAATAGATTGCTGGCAGAAAGATATAAAGAGCATCCAGCTCTTATTATGTGGCATGTATCAAATGAGTTTGAGGGCGAATGTCACTGTGAGTTGTGTCAAGAAGCGTTTAAAGATTGGCTTAAGGAAAAATATCATAATAATTTAGATGAATTAAATAAGGCTTGGTGGTGTAAGTTTTGGAGTCATACATATACTGATTGGAGTCAAATTGAATCTCCAGCACCTCATGGAGAACCAGCTTTGCATGGATTAAATTTAGATTGGAAGAGGTTTGTGACTCATCAAACTTTGGACTTTTTTAAATTTGAGAGGAGGATTTTAAAAGATATAACGCCAGACATACCCTTAACTACTAATTTTCATGATTTTCTTGAACTTAGCAGAGGTATTGATTATTGGAAGTTTGCGCCCTACCTAGATGTTGTTTCTTGGGATAACTATCCATATTGGCATGGGGAGAGAACAGATGAGCATGAAGCTAGTAGAAGAGGGTTCATTCATGATATAAATAGATCATTAAAGGGTGGAAAACCATTTATGATGATGGAAAGCTCACCAAGTGCTACAAATTGGCAACCAGTAGCTAAATTAAGACGACCAGGGGTACATGCTTTAGCATCTATACAGGCAATAGCCCATGGGTCAGATACTGTACAGTATTTTCAATGGAGAAAGAGTAGAGGTTCTTCAGAAAAATTTCATGGTGCAGTAGTGGATCATTGTGGACACGAAAATACGAGAGTATTTAAAGAGGTATCTAAGGTTGGAGATATTTTATCAAAGCTTCAAGTTGTGGTTGGAACATCAGTAGAACCAGAGGTGGCGGTTATTTATGATTGGGAAAATTATTGGGCAATAGATGATGCACAAGGTCCAAGAATTGAGAAGAAAGATTATTTTGAGACCTGTCAGAAACATTATAAAGGATTTTGGGACATGTCGATTCCAGTAGATGTTATAAATATGGATTGTGATTTTTCAAAATATAAAGTTTTAGTGGCACCAATGTTGTATATGGTAAGAGAAGGTGTTGGGGAGCGAATTGAGAAATTTGTTAAAAATGGAGGAACCCTTGTAACTACTTATTGGAGTGGGATAGTTGATGATAATGATTTATGTTTCTTAGGCGGTTTCCCGGGACCTCTTAAAAAAGTTACAGGTATATGGTCAGAGGAGATAGATGCATTATACGATGATGATATTAATCATGTGATTATTGAGGAAAGTAACAATCTTTCAATGAAAGGTGAATATGAAGCAAGGATATTCTGTGACTTAATACATTCAGAGGGGGCAGAGGTTTTAGCAACATACAAATCAGATTTCTATAAAGGAATGCCTGCATTAACATATAATAAATTTGGAAAAGGTGGAGCTTATTATATAGCTTTTAGAAACAATGATGAATTTTTAAGCGATTTTTATAAAGGTTTAGCTAAAAGATTAAATTTAAATAAAGCTATAGATTTAGAATTACCATGTGGCATTAATGCTCAAGTGCGTAGAGATGAGAAAAATGAGTTTATATTTTTAATGAATTTTTCTAAAGAGAATGAAAAGGTAGATTTAAAGGATATGATATTTATTGATATGGAAACTACTGAAAATATAACAGGAAGTATAAATTTAAAAGGATATGGGATTAGAATTATTTCAAGGAAGTTATAATATTTAGGCTATGTTTAAAAATGTGTATTTATACACTCTCATACTGCTCATTCTGATACAAAGGGAAAAGCTTTCAAATATAAAACTGGTGTTTTTATGTAATTAATATAATATTTTGAGATTTTTCTATAATATGATAAACTTATTCATAGACGAATTGTATAATATTGTGAACTAACGATTATTTATATACCTATTTATTAAGGAGGCATATTATGAATGAGCAGTTTGAAGAATTTTTAAAAAATCATGATTTAAGAGGTTTAAGTTCAATAAAAAAAAGTGATCTGCATAATCATTTAGGAAGGGGAGGTAATATAAATTATTTTTCCTCAAAATTTAATTTAAAGATTGATCCGCCACCTTCAAAATTTGAATCTATGTATCACATGGATGAATGGTTCAGAGAAAACATAAAAATGAAATGCCCTTATATAAAGAGGTTGGAGGCTGGATTTGTACAAGCTGCGGATGATAATATCAGTGTATTCGCGCCCTGTTTTGGGCTTGATGAGGAAATGACTATTGGAGGCATGCCTGTAGATGCGTTCATAGATAAAATGAACAGCTTTAATAAGGAATTAGCACCAAATACAATATTGCTGCCGGAGTTGGCATTTACCTGGAGGTGTGATGTTGATAAAGAATATTCAAGATTGGATGAAGTACTTTCGTACAACTGGTTCAAATCTTTGGATATTAACTCCGGTGAATTTGAGCAGCCTGTAAAAAATTTCAAGAAGATTTACAGAAAAGCAAAGGAACATGGGCTTAGGTTGAGAGCGCATGTTGGAGAATTTGGAACAGCTGATGATGTTATGGAAGCTGTTGAAGAACTAGAGCTGGATGAAGTTCACCACGGGATAGCAGCTGCAGATTCAGAATTTGTTTTGAACTGGCTGTCAAAACATAAAATTCAATTAAATATTTGTCCATCAAGTAATGTTAAGCTCAGTGTGGTAGAAAGTTATGAAGCTCATCCTATAAGAAAAATATATGATTATGGAATACCAGTTACAATAAATACAGATGATATGCTGGTTTTCAATCAAAGTGCTTCTCAAGAATATTTAAATCTATATAAGTGTGGACTGATGAATGCCCAGGAGTTGAATGATATTCGTAAAGTAGGGCTTAGAGAAGTTGATTACTATAAATTATAAAATAATAAAAGTTATTTTACTTTGCAACACTTTTATTTTATCTCAATTTTAATCAAAATTTTAAAATAAAGGAATTAATTAGTTCCTTTATTTTTTATGCTATTTTGCAAAAAGTATAAATTAAGTTTAACTATAGAAACTCTATAGGTAATATTTTAGTAGAATTCTTTTAATATAATAGGACAAACTAATTATAGGGTTTTAAGTGATACTAAAAAACTCCATATATTAAAAAATGAGAGGTGATATAAATGAATAACAATAATAATATAATTAATAACGAAAATAAACCTCATCCTACTAAAGGAGAAATCACTTCAAGTTTACGAGCCATAGATGATATGACAATGGCTATGAAAGAGAATTATGCTATAGTGAATTGTGGTGAAGGTGCATGTGTATGTACTCCAGAAACTTGTACTTGTCCTAACGCTAAGAAAAAGACTAAAAAAGTATCAGAGGAATATAAAAATCCACTACATTAAAAATTTATACAAAAGCCCAATTTCTCATTGATTTTGGGCTTTTAAATTAAGTATTTATATATTTAAATATTATTTTTTTGTTTAATAGGTACTTGAACTTCTGTTAACCAATCAGATGAACTGTCCTTATTCCAAATTCCATCAATATGACTTTCACGAGGATTTCCTGAAATGGTATAATCATTATCATCTATCCACTTGAAAATATACGCATAAGCATTTCCAATTGTGTCATAAGGTCCTTTATGCAAAACACATGCTGCAGTTGTACTTTCAATGGTTTTAAAACTAATTGTCTCTGTGTTTTTACCATAATTCTTTACAGCTTCGCAGAATTCAATATCCATGTTATTATCTTTATATTCGCCATCGTGATAAATTATAAAGCAGTATTCTGGAGAGGTACATTTTAGATTAGGATTTATAGATAGAATTTCTTTACCTATTTGAGGTATCAGTTCAAAATATTCATGATACCCTGAAACTTTGATTCTTTTTGAATAAACAATACATTGAGGTAGTTCTTTTATTATTATCTGATAATTGTTCATATTCGTACCTCCATTTAATTCTGAAATATAATAATTAATAAGAGAAAGTTGCTTTTGTGATTCTACCAATTGTGCCTCAAGCTCAGCTTTTCTTTGCTCATAAATTTCTAAGATACTTATATTATTTATAACTGAAATTACTTCATTAATTGAGAATCCCATATTTCTTAGTGAAATAATTTTATGCAGTGTAAGCATTTGATCAGAAGTATAGTATCTATAACCATTTTCCTCATCAACATATGCAGGAGGAAGTAGTCCAACCTCATCATAATGGTGAAGCGTTTTAATAGTAACTCTATTTATTTTCGAGAATTGACCAATTCTATACATAAATCACACTCCTAATTTATTCCCATTTAAAATATCTGATTGAAAGGGGTATACATAATACAATTAAACCTATCATAACACTCAATGGTAAAAGAATATTTCCAGTATCAACTCCAAGAGCAGACGCTTTAAGAAGCTTTATTCCTTGAGTTAAAGGAAGAACATTAACTATTTTTTGCATAATAATAGGCATTTTCTCATATGGAAGAGTAGCTCCAGATAAAAATAACATAGGAAAATAAAGTAATACACATAACATATTTGCCACTTTAATATTTGGAGAGAAGCTTGCTATTGCCATTCCTAAAGAGTAAATTGATATTAATACTAGAAAGAATACAAGTATAAACTTAATAATTGATCCAGTCATCTTATAGTGAAACAATGATGTAGAAACTAAGTAAATTAATACAGCTGACAAAACGGCCACAATAATGTTTACTACAATCTGTACAAATAATAATACAGCTGGGCTAACAGGAGTAACCTTATATCTTTTCAGTATTTTTTTATGCCTATAATCAGAAATACAAAGAGGTAATCCCATTAGACCTGTTGCACATATTCCTATTGCCACAAAGGCACCAAAGTTATTCTCTAAAAAAGTGAATTCAGAGCCAGAATGTGACGGTTTTCCACCCCAAATAGCTCCAACAACTAAAACTAATCCTACAGGAAATAGAACACCGAAAAATAGTGTATCTACATTCCTAAATAATAGCTTTATTTCTGTTTTAATTAAAGTCTTAAAGCCCCTCAAGTATATCATCTCCTCCCGTAAAATATAGATATGCATCCTCTAAGGTACTATATGGAGTCATATTTATTACTTCTTGGATTTTTCCTAGTGCCATAATTCTACCTTCTCTTAAAATACAAATTCTATCGCATAGGGTTTGTATTTCATCCATATAATGAGAGGTTAGCATTAGTGTAATACCTGAACCCTTTAACCTAATTAAATGCTTCCACACTTCTCTTCTACATTTCACATCAAGTCCAGTGGTTAGCTCGTCTAGAAATAAAAATTCTGGTTTTGGAATTAGTGACAATAAAACAGCTAACTTTTGATATTCTCCCCCTGAGAGTTCCGTAATTGATCTATTTTCTAACTTTTTTAAGGAGAAGAGATTTAAAAGCTTTTTATAATCATCAGGTTTTTTATATAAGGCTGCGGTTACCTCACAAATTTCTTTTACTTTCAATTTTTCCTGGTAACTTGATTTTTGAAATTGAACACCTACTTTTTCAAATAATTGTTTTCGATTTTTTTGAGGATTTAAACCTAACACCTCTACACTACCGCTATCTGGAGTTTTAGTACCTAAAATGCACTCAATTGTTGTTGATTTTCCAGCGCCATTTGCACCAAGTAATCCAAAAAATTCACCTTTTTTGATTTCAAAGTTTATATTATTAACTGCCATTAGGTCACCATAAGATTTAGTAAGGTTTTTAACTTTAAGAGTAATATTATCCATAAAATAACCTCCTTTCTCTATAAGCATAATATCTCCGGTAACAGGAAGGTCAATAGTTTTTATTCTTTATTAATTATTTTAGCAACTAATTACATAGTTTACTATAAATTCAATGTAATTTTATCTAACTAGATGTTAAGCTGAAGATAAATAATTTATCTTCAGCTTTTTTATATTATGTATATATTTTTATTAGGAAAAAAGATACAATTAAAGAGAAGTTTGTTAAAGGGTATTAATTTATACAATAAAAAGAGGTGGACATGTTATGGAAAATAAAATACTTCTTGTTGAGGATGATAAATCTATTAATGAAATGGTGAAAAATCATATAGAAAAGGAAGGATTTGTAGTTGAAACTGCATTTGATGGGGAAGAGGCTATAAACAAATTTTTAAAAGAAACTTATGATCTTATTATACTTGATTTAATGCTTCCTAAACTTAATGGAATGGAATTTATGAGATTAGCTAGAGAAAAAAGTTTAATTCCTATTATAATCATGTCTGCTAAAGACAGCGATGTTGATAAAGCTATTGCTCTTGGGATGGGGGCAGATGATTATATTTCCAAGCCGTTTTCATTGATTGAACTTTTAGCAAGAGTTAAAGCTTCAATAAGGCGTGCCAATACTTATTCTAAATCTCAAAACAATGAGAGCAAGAAAATTATTGAATTAGGAGAGTTAAATGTTGATTTAGATAATTATTCAGTAACAAAGAAAGGTGAGTTAATAAAACTAACAGCAAAAGAGTTTGAAATACTTAAACTTTTTATAAAAAATCCTAAAAGAGTATTTACTAAAGAACAGCTGTATAATCTTATTTGGAATGATAGTTATTTAGGTGAAGAGAGTGTTATTAATGTGCATATACAAAGACTGAGGAAAAAGATTGAGGACAATCCTTCAAGTCCTAAATATATAAAAACCCTTTGGGGAATTGGATATAAGTTAGGAGAGGTCTAAGATGATTATTATTCTAGGGTTAATTATTGTTATATTAATTGCGGTAATTTGTTTTCAGTATTTTTCTATAAAAGAACGAAATAATAATTTATCATATATTGAAAAGAAGCTTGAAAGTATTATCCAAAAAAATTCCTCAGAAAAATTATTGGTTGTTACTGATGATGATTATTTGACCTCGATATTAGTTCAAATTAACAATGTTTTGGAGCATAATCAAAAAGTAATTGCTGACCATAAAAGTACACAGGAATCAATGAGAAAGATGCTATCGAATATTTCACATGATTTTAAAACTCCTCTTACAGTTATCTTAGGATATATTGAAACATTAAGCATAAATGATAATTTAAGTAGTGAGGAAAAAGAGATATTTTTATCTAATGTACAAAATAAGGCTTCAGAATTGTTGGCGTTAATTAATCGATTTTTCACATTATCAAAGATAGAGTCAGGAGATAAGGAAATTTCTATTACTAGAATTAATATTAGTGAAATCTGTAGAAAAAATATTTTATCATTTTATGATATTCTCTCAGATAAAGGATTTGATGTTAACATTAACATCCCAGCAGAAAATTTATATGCTTTAAGCAATGAAGAGGCTATGGAAAGAATACTAAATAACTTAATATCTAATGTTATTAAATATGGATATGAAGGGAAATCACTAGGAATAGATCTAAGTGGGGATGAAGAGTGGATATATATAGATATATGGGATAAAGGCAGAGGTATTGATGAGTTACATAAAGATCGGATTTTTGAAAGACTTTATACTCTTGAAGATTCTAGAAATAAAGAATTTCAAGGAAGTGGTTTAGGGCTAACCATAACTAAAAGGCTTGTTGAAAAGATGAATGGTGAAATAAGTTTAAGCAGTATTCCTTATGAGAAAACAACTTTTTCTTTGAAATTAAAAAGGATTAATTATTAATTAAGACACTATATAAAGTTAACAAATGGAGGTTTGGTTAATGTTTAATTTAATAAACCTAGAGCTTAAAAGATTTAATATAAAAAATAAAATAATGATAGCAGTTATATGTAATTTGTGTATAGTAGGAGTAGTGTCACTTATATTCTTTTCAGGTATAGCTGAATTGGGAAGAAACATTGAAACGTATATTATATTGAATCAACTTCGTATTACAGTACCATGCATTATTTTTATAATTTATGCAAGTGTTCTTATAGCAGAGCTTATAATATCTCAGTATAAGGATAAAACAATAACTTTATTATTTACTTATCCAATCAGTAGGAAGAAAATTTTAATATCAAAGTTAATTATTATTTTTATTTTCACATTTTTAAATATAATAATTTCATCAATATTTTTATCCAGTAGCTTTTATATAATCCAAATATTTACTAAAACGATGGTTGTACAGGTAACTTCTAATATGATTTATAAACACTTAATAAGTGTTATGGTTGCAGCGGTAACAAATTCATTTATAGCTATGATACCTATATACTTTGGTATGAGAAAAAAATCAATTGTAGCAACAATTATATCTGGAGTTTTAATATCAGTATTCTTATATTCTAATAACAATAATGGTTTTTCAATATCATCAATTATTATAGTACCTATAACAATGATGTTCATAGGTATTTTTGTAGTATATGTAACTCTTAAAAATATTGATAATAAAGATGTTATTGTATAGAATTAAGCACTTGATGGAATTAAGATTCCAACAAGTGCTTTTTAGGTTCCACAAGGATAGGTGCAATATAATAGTAACTTTAGAAATTTGTTAGATTTACTTAATTAAAAAGATAAATCCATAATGTAGAATAAATGTATAAGGTAAGAGATATCAGTTCAATAATTGATTTATACTTGTCCAGAACTCATAGAACCCTGAGATTTTGGAACAAGTAAAAATCAAATTTCACAGTATGATATCCATAGTTGAAAGGAGAGTTTAAATGGAATATATATTAAAAACACATAATCTAACTAAAGTTTTTGATGGGAAAGAAGTAGTTTCAAATGTAAATATGAATATTAAAAAAGGTGAAATATATGGTTTTTTAGGACCTAATGGAGCAGGGAAGACAACAGTAATGAAACTTATAACTAATCTTCTAAAACCAACAGCAGGAGAGATAGAGATTTTTAATGAAAGTTTAACTAATACTTCCTATGAAACGCTAAAAAGAATGGGGACAATAATTGAAAACCCAATATTCTATGAAAAATTAACAGGAAGAGAGAATCTGGAGATGCATTGTGAGTATATGGGGTATCATAATAAAAAATCTATTGATGAAGTATTAAAAATGGTAAATTTGAGAGGGATTAATCAAAAACCAGTTAAAGCATTCTCTCTTGGTATGAAGCAAAGACTAGGGATAGCGAGAGCTATAATTACAAAACCAGAGTTATTAATTTTAGATGAGCCTATTAATGGTCTAGATCCAATGGGAATTAAAGAATTAAGAGATTTATTCAAGATGCTCAGTACCGAATATGGTATTACTATATTAATATCTAGCCATATTTTAAGTGAGATAGAACAAATTGCAGATACAATAGGGGTAATTAGTGATGGAAAGCTAGTAAAAGAGGTTTCTATGGAGAATATCAGAAAAAATAATTTTGAATTTATTGAGATGGTAATTGAGGATACATCAAAGGCATCATATATTTTGAATAATAAACTTAATATTTCTAACTTTAAAGTAATGAATGATAATTTAATAAGAATATATGCTTCAAATATCACACCAACTAAAATATCAGAAACATTGATTATGAATGGAGTATCAATAGAATCTATTACAAGGAAACAAAGTTCATTAGAAGAATATTTCTTAAAGTTAACAAAGGGAGGATTAGTGAATGTTTAATTTATTAAAATTAGAACTTAAAAGATTTAATATTAAAAATAAAATAAAGATAGGTACAATCTGTAATTTAAGTATATTTGTATTATTGTGTTTAATATTTTTCATTGATAATGTTGAAGGAAAAATAGTTTTTAAAGATTACAATGAGTTATTTAGTGTTATTACTACCTTCACAAATGTTACTTTTATGATTTATGCGAGTGTTCTAATATCTGAACTTATAATATCTGAGTATAAAAATAAAACAATAACCTTATTATTTACTTACCCAGTAAATAGAAAAAAATTATTGATTTCAAAATTAATTATTATAGGTATTTTTACATTCATAAGCATAATAATTTCTACAATACTTTTGTTTATTAGTTTTTATATAGTCCAATTAATCACTAATTCAACTTTAGGACAATTAACATATAAAATGCAAATTGCACAATTAGGAACTCTTACAGTTTCAGCTTTGACTAATTCTGCTATATCTATGATACCTCTATACTTTGGTATGAGAAAAAAATCAACCGTAGCAACAATTCTATCAGCAGTATTATTATCAGGCTTCTTATATTCTAACAATGGTGGTTTTACAATATCATCAATTATTATAATACCTATAGCAATGATGTTGGTTGGATTATTCGTGGCGTATATGGCATTAAGAAATATTGAAAATAAAGACGTTATTGTATAGAATATTGAAAATATATGGTATAATTTAATAATAAAGTCAAAGAAGAGAAAGGAGTGTTGTTGTAATTAAAAAAACTTTAAAAGTAACAACATTTATTAAGAAAACAGCATTTAAGAATTAAGTAATCACTATAGTTATTAAAAATAGATAATATGGAGGTTACTTAATAATGAAATTAAATGTTAAAGATATTAGGATAGAAGTATTAGAAAAAGCATATTTAGAAGAGGCTGTGGATTTATTTATTGAGAACTATAAGGAATTCCTTATAAAGCATTCTATAGCACCTTTAAAATATAGGGAAATAGAAAATGTAACTAGATTAATAAATTATATAATTGAAAAGGGTTATGGTGTTGTAGCTATTATAGATAAATCTGTTGTGGGATTCTTGGCATGTGGTGAGTTTTCTGAATATAAGTGCTCTAATAAGGGGACGTTTATACCGGAGTGGGGACATGCAGCTATTAAAGAAAATAGACAGGAAATCTATCAAATGATGTATGAAAGAATTTCTTTAAAATGGCAGGAAGAAGGATGTGTTTCAAACTGCATAACATGTCTTGGACATGATAAAGAAGTTATAGATGGATTATTTATGAATGGATATGGAATGTTAGTTATAGATGCTGTTAGAAAGCCTACGTCTATTGAAAACTGTTTAGTAAATGCAGAAATTAGGCAAGCTGAATATGAGGATATAAAGCATATTGAGTATTTAATTAAAGAGTTCAAAGAATACATGTTTAAAGCTCCAATCTGTTTAAATATTAATGGTGGTGAAACATCAGGGAGCATTGAGGAATGGATTAATGATGATGAAATCACTCTCTGGGTTGCAGAATATGATGGAGAAATAGTAGGTATCATGAAAACTGTTATTAATGGAGATAATGCATGTACTATTGTTCGTGATAATGGTACTGTAAGCGTGGAGATAGCACATATTACTGATAAAGTTAGAGGATTAGGTATAGGAAAACTTTTGCTTAATAAGGCAAATGAATGGACTATTGATAATGGGTATGAAAGAATGTCAGTTGATTTTGAGTCTATGAATATGAGCGCTCGTAGATTTTGGCTTAAGCATTTTGAACCTGTATGTTACTCATTAATAAGGTATTTCGATGATAGAGTAGTCAAACAAATGATTAATTGAGAATGTATAATGATTGATATTTCTCTTCGAGAAATTTTAAAATTATTGTCTTTTAGATAATCAGTGATTTAGGAATAAAAGCTGTAAGTAGGTTTATCTACTTGCAGTTTTTTTTATTTCATTACAAGAATGAAATTTGTAAATAAAAACAAAAAAGAATATAATTATATAATAAGTAAATATTTTAAATTTTCTGAATTTAAAAGGGGAGGTAGGTGATAATATGAAGGCAATTATAACTCTTATTATAATGGGATTAATATTTATTTTTCCTTTTTTTGTGTTTTCATCTGGAGCTATAATTATTAAAATGTTATTTCTTTTTATAATGAGTATTATTGTATTTAAAATAGGACATTTGACAATATTAAAAGGGTTTGAAGATTTAGAAGTAAGAAGACGCATAAAAAATAATAAGATATTTTGTGGAGAAGAAATTGAATATGAAATGATAATTGAAAATAAAAAGAAATTTCCAATTATTTTTTTATTAATTCAAGAACTTTTGCCGAAAGAATTGAAAATTATAAATCATGAAAGATTTAAAGAAACATTTGGCTGTGTTAGAGTGATTCATAATTATGCAATATATGGATATGAGAGAATAAAAAGAAAAAAAAATATTAGAATTGATCAAAGAGGAACATATATATATGAAGATATGGAGGTTGTGATTGGAGATTTTTTTGGGTTATTTAACAAATCACAGAATATACAAGATGCTCAGGAAATTCTAGTGTATCCTAGAATAAAAGAGCTAAACAGCTTTAGAATTAAATCTATGAATGTTTTAGGGGATAATATTGTTAAAAGATGGATACATAATGATCCTCTTTATATAAAATCAATTAGAGAATACAGTGGCAGAGACAGAATGAAGGATATTCATTGGAAATCAAGTTTGAAGATGAATAAACTCATGGCTAAGGAGTACGATTACACCTCAGATAAAGAGGTGATGATAATTGCAAATATACAGAGCCATGAGCAATTTTATATGAAGATTTCAAAAGAAATTTTTGAAAGAACTATCAGTTTATCAGTGTCATTAGCAGATAAATGTTTAAAAGAAGGGGTAGCTGTTGGTATGTGGACCAATGCAAATATAAAATCTCTTGTAGACGGAACTATTCAAGAGGTTTCTCCATCACTAAATTCAATGGAAAAGATTCTGGAATTAGGAGCTAGAATGGAGAATATTCCTGTAGGGAATTTTAGCAAACTATTAATGAGAAAGAGAAATCAATTTAATACAAATTCAATATATGTTGTTGTAACTCCTTTTTTAGATGAAGAGAGTATCTCTATATTAAAAAAATTATCAAGAAGAGGTATCATATTTAAGATTATTGACGTTTCTGATGATTTGAATTTGCCTTCTGTTCAAGGAATAGAGAAGCTTGAATGTACTGGGGAGGTGGAATAATGAATTTAGATAGAGAAATTAAAGGGTTTCAAACTTTATTTTGGAATCTACTGATGTTTATTATATGGTGTGACGTAGTGAATATACTTTTTATGTTCAAAGTAAATCATTCATTATTCATAATAGTATTTATAGCTAGTATTTTATTGATGGTGATTTATGAAATAATTAAGGAAAAGAGCAAATATAATTTTATTGCATTGATTATGCCAAGCATAAGTATTTTATTGATATTTTATAGTAAATATCAATTAGATATAACTATATTCAATATGATATATGGGGTACTGGTTTTAATAATAATATATAGGACTAAAGATACTATTATGGGATATAGTTCAGTTAGAAAATTTGGTCAAATAGCAATCATTGCAGGATTATTTACTGGAGTTATTTCTATTGTTTTCGTAAGAAATATTTTATTTGAAGATTTAATAAAATATATCTTAATGTTAATTATATCAAATGTAATTTTATTAAGAGGTACAAGATGTTATTCATATAATTTAAATGATAAAAAGATGCGTATTATGAATATTGGAGTTGTAATTTTCTTTTTTATAATACTATCAGAAAAAGTTGAAAAACTTATTATGAAAGTATTTTCAATAAGTTATCAAACTTTTTCATATGCTTTGGAGAAAATAACTTATGCTTTTTTTATGTTAACTAAGGGAGTTTGGGAGTATTTTTTTAAACTACTGAAGTTATCAGGTGAAAGACAGGGTGAGTCCAACGGAGAAGTGAAACTTTCAGAGTTTAAGGAAGTAGTTGACTATGAATATGTTTCAAATTTAAATGAAGAAACAGTTAAAAATGCTATGTATGTAATTGAAAAAATAATATTAGTTATAATACTAATTATAATTTATAAGCTTATTAAAAAGCATATAGTTGGTGCAACTTCTAAGAGGGAAGATGAAATACGTGAAAAAATTAAAATTGTAAAACATAAAAAAGAGAATAAATTTATAAAATCAATAAAGAATTTTATAAATGGTAAAGGTACTATCAGAGAACAGATATATTATGTATTCGGAAATTTTCAAAACAAGGCATATAGAAGTGAATTATATAAACAGGGTATGACAGCTGGGGAGTTAAATAATGCAACAAAGAATCAAATAAAAGATAAAGATGATGCAATTGATGATATTACAAATGTGTATAATGAGGCTAAATTTTCAAATCATACACTGGAGAAAGATGATCTAGAAATGATAGTCAATGGATATAAAGAGATTAAAGGTGAACTTTAATTTAATGGATAATGGATAATGTAGAATGGAGAATGATTGACATTTCTCTTCGAGAAATTTTAATCTTATTGTTCCTTGGATAATATGTTTTTACTTGTTTCATTCTGAATGAAACATTGTATTTAAAATACAATATTTTATATCGGATAAAATGAGTAAACCCCTTTTGTTTTAAGTAAGAATAAAATGTAGCTTCTCATATAAGTGAGAAGCATCCATCATTGTACATTATCCATTATCAATTATACATTTGTTTTAAGCATGTTCATCATGCTGCTTTATCATTGCATTACAGTAAGAAATATGTAAAATTAAATAAAAAAGAGTATAATGGAATTATTAGAATGATATTAAGTTGATTAAGGGGGAAGTATGATGGAGATAAGGAGATTTCAAGAATTTAGAGAGAAGGTAAATACTAATATTAGTAAGGTTATTGTGGGGAAAGAAGATAAAATAGATAAAATTATTGTAGCATTTATATGTTCAGGGCATGTTTTATTAGAAGATGTACCTGGTTTAGGGAAAACTAAATTAGCAAGAAGTTTAGCTAAAACACTTAGTTGTAGCTTTAATAGAATTCAATTTACCCCGGATATATTACCTGCAGATTTAACAGGGATATATTACTACAATCAGAAGGAACAAGAGTTTAAATTTAGAAAAGGTCCTCTATTAAGTCAAATAGTATTAGCGGATGAGATTAACAGAGCAACACCAAGAACTCAATCAGCATTACTAGAGTGTATGGAAGAACATCAAATAACAGTAGAAGGTAACACTATCAAATTAGACAAGCCGTTTTTTGTTATTGCTACTCAAAACCCAGTAGAGCAATTTGGAACATTCCCATTACCTGAGGCTCAGTTAGATAGATTTTTCATTAGACTTTCTATGGGATATCCTACTAAAGAGGAAGAGAAAAATTTATTAAAGAGATTTATGGAAAATGATCCTCTTGAAGAATTAGAAGCTGTTGTTTCATTAGAGGATATAAAATATGTTCAAGAAAACTATACAAAAGTTCATTTAAATGAACACATTATTCAATATATTGTTAACATAATTAATGAAACTAGAGAAAACTTACAAATAGAATTAGGATGTAGTCCAAGAGCAGCACTTGCTTTAATGAAAGCATCACAAGCACATGCAGCTGTAAATGGAAGAGATTATGTGATACCAGAAGATGTAAAGGATATGGCTGTTGGAGTTTTAAGTCATAGAATTATACTAAAAAATGATATAGGTATAGGTATGAATGCAGCAGAGGAAATAATTCAAGAAATATTAGATAGCATTGAGGCTCCCTTAGAAGAAGTAGAAAAGTAGGTGATAATATGGACAAACTTACAAGGATACTTCTATTTGGGTTAATATTAATAATACCAGTATGTATGTTGACAGGAGCAGGGGCAATATTTTTTAAAGTAGCATTCATTTTCTTACTTATCATAATGGTATTTAATATTGCACATTTAACAATATCCAAGGGATTTGAAGACTTAGAAGTGAGAAGAAATATAAAAACTAATAAGATATTTTCTGGTGAAGAAATTGAATATGAAATAATTATAGAAAATAAAAAGAAGTTTCCAATTATATTTTTATTAATAAAAGAAGCTTTACCAAAAGAATTTGGATTCAAGGATAATACAAAGGTTCAGGAGGATTGTGATTCTATTAGAATGGTTCACAAATGTGCAATATATGGATATGAGAGAATTAAAAGAAAAAATACAGTTCGAATTGATAAGAGAGGAACATATATATTTAAAGATATTGAGGAGAATATTGGAGATTTCTTTGGTTTGATTGATAAATCACAGAAAGTACAAGATCCACATGAGATTTTAGTATATCCTACAATTAAAGACTTAAGTAGTTTTAACATTAAATCTATGAATATTATAGGAGATAATGTTGTTAGAAGGTGGATACATCATGATCCCCTATATATAAAATCAATTAGAGAATATTGTGGTAGAGATAGAATGAAGGATATTCATTGGAAATCAAGTTTAAAGATGAATAAACTTATGTCTAAAGAGTATGATTATACTTCTGATAAAGAGATTATAATTATTGCAAATATTCAGAGTCATAAAGAGGTTTTTATGAATATTTCAGAAGAGGTAGTTGAACGAACTATTAGTGTATCAATCTCATTAGCAGATAAATGCTTAAAAGAAGGGGTAGCGGTTGGAATGTGGACCAATGCAAGTACCAAATCTCTAGCAGCAGGATATATTGAAGAGGTACCTTCCTCACTAAATTCAATGGAGAAGATTTTAGAATTAGGAGCTAGAATGGATTATGTCCCATTAGGTAAATTTAACAAACTATTAATGAGGAAGATAAAATATTTTAATACTAATGCAATATATGTTGTTGTTACTCCTTATTTAGATGATGAGTGTATTTTTATATTAAACAAATTATCAAGAAGAGGTGTTAATTTAAAAATTGTTGATGTGTCCAATGATTTGAATTTACCTTCTATTCAAGGGATAGAGAAACTTGAATGTTCACAGGAGGTCAAATAATGAATAGGCAGATAGAGATTAAAGGATTTCAAATGTTATTTTTGAATCTATTAATGTATATTATTTGGTGTGATGTAGTGAATATAATATTTATACTTAAAGTAAATCATTTATTATTTATTATATCATTTATAGCTAGTATTTCATTGATGATAATTTATGAAATACTAAAGAAAAACCACAAATATGGTATTATAGCTTTGATAATACCAAGCATAGCATCTTTTATAGTACTTTTTAATAAATACACTTTAAATATGGCTTTATTTAGTATGATATATGTATTGTTAGTTTTAATATTAATATATAATACTAAAGATACTATTATGGAATACAGTTCAGTTAAAAATATTGGTCAATTAGCTTTAGGTATTGCAATAATTACTATAGTAGTGTCAATTTTTTATTTGAAACATAAGTTGTTTGAAGAGTTAATAAAATATATTTTAATGTTGCTGATATCAAATATAATATTGCTTAGAGAAACCAGGTGTTATTCTCATAATTTAATTGATAAGAAAATGCGTAATATGAATGTGGGAATTGTGATTTTCTTTTTTTTAATTATATCAGAAAAAGTTGAAAATCTTTTCAAACAAGTAATAGTAAAAATTATTAGTACTATATTATTGTTTTTAGTTGAATTAGCTATTAAATTTGTTTCTTTAACTATGGGTTTTTGGGCATTTTTAGGAAGTAAATTTAATATAGAAAAGGCAAAAGAGACATTTGAAAAAATGCAGAGCAAAACAAGGTTTTCAGATACTCTGAAGAAGGAGTTCCCAGAGTATAAATATGATTATGAAGCAATTAAAGAGCCTCCAGAAACAGTTGTACAAATTATTAAAATAATAATATTAGTTATAATAATAGTTATAGTTTATAAACAAATTAAGAAGTATATAGTTAGTGGTAAATCAAATAATCAATATGAAATTCGTGAGAAAATCAAAATAGTTAAACCCAAGAAAAAGAGTAAAGTTTTAAAATCTATCAAGAATTATCTAAATGGTAAAGGTAGTGTTAGAGAACAGATATATTATATATTTGGAAACTTTCAAAATAAAGCATATAAAAATCAATTATATAAAGATGGTATGACCGCGAGGGAGTTAAATCATTCAACAAAGAACCATATAAAAGATAAAGAATGTGAAATAGATGATATTACAAAGGTTTATAATGAAGCTAAATTTTCTAATCATACTATGAATCAAGAAGATTTAGAAAGGATAGTTAAAGGATACGAGGAGATTAAAGGTGAACTTTAATCTAATGTAGAATTGAGAATGTAGAATGGAGAATGATTGACATTTCTCTCCGAGAAATTTTAATCTTATTGTTCGTTGGACAAGAAGGGTTTACTCGTTTCATTTTGATGAAACATTGTATTTTAAATACAATATTTTATCACAGATAAAATGAGTAAACCCCTTTTGTTTTAAATAACAAAAAAATGTAGCTTCTCACGTAAGTGAGAAGCATCCATCATTTTACATTATCCATTATCAATTATACATTTGTTTTAAAGTTATCAATTCTCAATTTCTTTTCAAGATTTTATTATAGTAGTCTGTTTCAAGTATCTTGGCAGAGTAATGAAATTTACTATCTACTATTGTAGAAGTTCTTTTAATATACTCATCATCAAATTGGACTCCTTCGTTTGGGATAAATTCTCCTGTTTTTGAATTATAGCGTCCTTTATCAGTTATAAAACTTTTATTTAGAAAGACTACTAAAGGTTCTGAATCAGAAAATATATCCCTTCCCATAAGAAGTCTGGAATCATACTCTAATCCAAGAAGGTTTGAAAGTGTGGGTATGATATCAAGGCTTGAACAGGGTTTGTCTATAGTTGTAGGTTTCATACCTTTTGTATACAAAATAAATGGACTCTTGAAAATTTCAAAGTTCTTTTCTACAGGGTGACCAGCCAGTTCTTCAAATGTCTTGTCTTCAAGTCCATAAGGGTAATGATCAGCACTAAGTGCTATAAGTGTTTTATCTGATATTCCAGCTTCTTCTAGAGCATTTAATAAATATGTCATAGCTTTTTCAAGCTCAAAATTACAGGCTATATATGCTTTGGCTTGTTCTGAATAGGGTAAATCTTTAACCACATCTCTATTTTTTAATGACATGGAATTTCCATTAAAAGAATATTGCATATGACCGCTTACAGTCATGTAATATGTGTGGAAAGGTTGATCATTGATATAATCTGATACTGTTTTTTCCATCATTTCTAGGTCTGATTCAGGCCATGTATTTTTTACACTAAGACCATTGCCAAGTCCTTTATATTCGTATCCCATATTTGGATGAGAAATATTACGTTTATAATAGGTATAGCTATGATTGTGATAGGCCATTGTCTTGTATCCTAAACTTTTAAATTGATTTCCCATTACAAAAGGTAGATAGTTCTTTCCAGATCTATAAAAACTCCAAATGCCGCTTTTAGGAATGAGACCTGTACATGCTACATATTCACCATCAGATGTACTTACACCCCATATAGGATTATAGAAATCTGTAAAATTATAACCTTCATGAATCATTTTATACAATGTTGGAGTAAGATCTTCTCTGACTGCATAAGGAGAAAAGCTCTCAGCAGTAATAAGTATAAGATTGTACCCTTTATATTTTCCCGTATACTGGTTCATTGCTGTAGGTTGTACTATGTTGAAATATTTATGCATGTCTTTTATAACTTCATTTTTTTCATTAGCAATGAGATTTTCGAAATCTATATTCATAGTATTATATTCAATTATTTTTGTTTTTTCTTCTTGTTTGATAATATTGCTAATATCATTCTCTATTTCATAAAATTTGTCTAAATCCATTTCATTTATTTTATTTTCCTCTTGTTTTTTTTCTGGAGGTGATGTGAGTAAAGACAAGGATGATGATTCGAAAACTGGTGACCATCCAGTAATCATTCTCTGGAGATCAATTCTCATAGTTGTAATTAACCCTAGCTTCTCCACGGAAAGAATGGGGTTGTTACTTTTAAAATATAAGTCATATGGTGAATTCAATCCTTTACCACCAATATAAACATTAGCGACTCCTATAGCATGGGATAAAAAAATACAGCAAAATAGGGCTATTTTATAAGAAATCTTAATTTTTTCAAAGGTCAATATTTTCTTTCCTATAATTATAATTAGTATGAAAGGTGAAAAAATCAATAAAATCCATATGAAGTTTTTAGCAATAAGTGTTAGAATGTCTTTCCAAAATTCAAAGACTTGAGTTGAATTTCCTGCAGAATATAAGTTGTAGAAGGTCCTGAAAAATTTGAAGTAAATAAGTTGTGAAGAATAAATCAGGGCTGAAAATCCAAGAAAAATACAAGTTAATATGTAACTGATTTTATCTTCAAAAAAGCTGCAGATAATATAAAAAATTATTGCTATAGAAATGGAAAACAAAAAAGAAAATAATAATCCAGAAGAAAAAAAACCTCCAGTGGTACTAACTCTCAAAATATTTTCCATAAAGAATATTCCAATTATAAAATAAAACAATAAGTTCATTTTTTTTATATATTTCATCATATTATAACCACCCTTCATTAAATATTATAGTACTAAATGGAAAAAAGTTCTAGAATTATGTTTTAAAAAATGTATTTTCATACAATCTACTTTATATTTAAAAATTAAGTAGATACATACGGATAGTAGAAGTATGATATACTGTGATGTATGCCAAGTATTAAAGAAAAAATAATAGAAATGAAAAGTTAAATAATAGATGTATTATAAAAAAGGAGCATGGTGTTGGAACATGGAAGATAAAATATTAATTGCGGATGATGAAAAGAGTATAGCTAATGCAATTGCTTATGGATTTCGTAGAGAAGGGTATATTGTGGAGATAGCCTGTGATGGAAAGGAAGCATTAGATAAGATAACAAGCTTTCAACCTAACTTGGTTATTTTAGATATAATGATGCCCAAAATCAATGGTTTTGAAGTATGTAAAAAAATAAGCAATAGAGCTGATATAGGTATTATTTTATTAACTGCTAAGAATGATATTGTGGACAAAGTTTTGGGGTTAGAATTTGGAGCTGATGATTTTATTACAAAGCCTTTTGATATGAGAGAAGTAATAGCAAGAAGCAAATCATTATTAAGAAGATTACAAATGACGACACAGGAATCAGAGCTTAAGGAAATCGTAATTAAAGATTTAAGAGTGATGGTAAAACAAAGAAAAGTGATTCTTCAAGAGCAATCTATAGAATTAACACCTAAAGAATTTGATTTGATTACAATTTTATTATCCAATCTGGAGAGAGTATATACAAGAGAAGAACTTTTAGATTTAGTTTGGGGAATGGAGTATATTGGTGGTACTCGTACAGTTGATATTCATATTCAAAGATTAAGAAAAAAGCTGGGCACTGACTATCAGAAAATAATACATACAGTATTTGGAGTGGGGTATAAGGCAGCAGGTGACTTTTATGAAGATGAGCATTAGGACAAAATTCAGTATTTTCTTAGCTATGCTTTTACTTTTGACAGTATCCATGTTGAGTATCTTAATGCTTCATGGAATAGAAAAAAATCAGCGAAAAGAGCAGGAAAGCTATTTAGCTCAACAAGCAAAAACTGCAAATATTTATATAAGAGAATTGTACCACTCAAAAGATTACAAGGAATTAAAAGAGTTTTTACAAAGCAATGGAGAAAATATTGCAAAGCAGTTAGATTCTATGATAAGTATGAATATTGCAGTTTATGATATATCAGGAAAGGAAATAGGTAATTCACTGCTTTTCTCTAGTGAAAGAGATACAGAGGATATTCTATCATATGCATTAAAGGACAACATAGCATATCAAGTTATTGGGGACACAATGGATTATATGTCACCACTCTATGATTCAGAGGGGCAGATAGGAGTTATTCGATTTCAGTATTCTCTAAAAAAATATATTGATTTTTATAATGAAATAAGAAGACTGTTCATCATTATAGGGGTTACTGTGTTTATATTGAGTTTTTTAGGAGCATATTTGTATTTTCATAAATTTGTGAAGGTTATATTAATGTTAAAGAGTGATGTAGATAAAATCAGGACTGGAAATTATGATTTTATTGTTCCTATTGAAAGAAATGACGAGATAGGAGAGCTGAGTAAAGGTATTTATTACATGAATAATCAGATTAAAAAAAGCATTTATGAAATGGAAGAAGAACAAAAGAAGTTAAGATTAGCAGTAGAAAAACTGAAAAAACTAGAAAAACAGCAGAAAACTTTTATTGGAAATATTACACATGAATTCAAGACTCCATTAACGGTAATTAAAGCCTATATTGATCTATTAAATATGTATGAAGATGATCCTAAGTTGATAAAAGATGCTAAGACTAATATAGGAAAAGAAACTAGTAGACTATATGAATTAGTGGATAAAGTTTTATATCTATCTTCACTAGAAAAATATGATTTTCAACTTCAACAGGAGAAAATAGATATAAAAGATGTGATTGAAGATATTAGTGAAAGAATGAAGGGAAAGGCACAAAAATTCAATATACATTTAGAAGAGAAGTTAATAGAGGCAGTTATTTTAGGGGATAAAGAAAGTTTAATACATATCTTTGTGAATCTCATTGATAACGGGATAAAATACAATATTCCTGAAGGGAAAGTTATTATAACCAATTATATTGAAAAAGAAAGAGTATATATAGAAGTAAGTGACACAGGAAAAGGAATACCCAAAGAAGATAGAGAAAAAGTATTTGATTCATTTTATACTGTAGATAAAAATCGCTCTAAAGAACATGGGGGAACGGGGTTAGGTCTTGCTATTGTAAAAGAATTAGTAGAAAAGCAAAGAGGTACTATTTTTATAAAAGATACAAAGCAAGAAGGTACAACTGTATCAGTATCTTTTCCTCTTTCCTAAAAAGTTTACACTTTTGAAATAAGTCTATATATTTTTGAAATATTTATTTTGTATAATAGCCTTAATTGAAAAAGATTAAATTAGATACTATAGAAAAGAGGTTTAGAAATATGAAAAAGATAATTATGATATGTATTACTTTATTATTAAGTATAACTATGATAGGGTGCACAAATAATCAGGAAAGTAATGAGAAGAAGGACAACACAAATCAGGATACTATAATATCAGCAGAAGGGTCTCAAAAAGAAACATCTAAAGAAGAAGTAACTATTAGTGATAATGACAAAAACACTGTTGAATACTATGCTAAGTTAATTGGATTAGGCAGGGAAGAAATCATTGATGCTATGGAAGAAGAACCTACTGTTATTGATGAAGGTGGACTTGAATTTTCAAAGGCAGATATTAGAGTTTGGTTTATAGAAGATGGAAAGACTGTAGACCAAATTTTTACCCAAAATAGCGAAATTGATTTCAATGGAGCAAAGATTGGTGGAGATATTGAGGATTTTAAAAAGGCATACGGGGAACCAACAGCAGAGGACGCTGGTTCTGCATATAGTAATTTTGATTATGAATCCCTTGTTTTACATGTACAATATGATTCTAATACAGGGAAAGTTATTGCTGTTTACTTAATGAAAGAATGGAAATAATGATGTGAATATTAAATTAAGAGCGGATAATTTAAAAGCAGAGGGAATAGAACCTCTGCTTTTTTGAAAAGTTAAAGTAGGTGATGTGAAATATGAAAAAAATAAAAATATCAATATTTATAGGACTCATAAGCACTTTGATTCTTTTTGCTGGATGCACAAAAGAGCAGGAACCTGGACGTAAAACTATTGAGAAAGGAAATAAAAAAATAACGGTTATACTAGATAAAAATCACACTGTAGGAGAAGATGTTGTTGATAAAATTCAAGTCTATGAAAAGGTAAAAGGATACGGTTGGTTAGAGGATAATGAGATATTTGGGATAATAGAGGATGAAAAAATAGAGAAAGAAATTCAAGATGAAGTCTATGATTTAAGAAATATTCCATTTTTAAAAGAAAAAATAGTATCTCCTGAAAACTTACCATATGGACATATTAATATTTCACCGGATAAAAAGAAGGTTTTTTATGTTAATGAAGCTAGGCAAATTGGGTATATTTTAAACCTTAAAGGAAAGATTAAGGCATCAGTGAAGGGGCTTTATGCCAGTGAATTATCAGAAGCTATATGGGTTAATAATGAAGAATTAGTAATGCCTGATAAAGGTACTGGTTTCTATATAATAAATATAAATGGAAAAGAAACAAAAATTGAAGATGTAGAAAATGAAGAAAACATAAGTAAAGCCATAAAACTTGGAAACAGGATATATTATACTACGCAAAATGAGCTAGATAGGAAGATGAAGGTATATGATATAAGTACAAAGGAAAAGAAATTATTTATTGAAGATAGGGTGATGGACTTTCACCTATCTCTAAAAGGAAATGAATTCATTCTTGAAACAAGTAATCTAAAGGAAGATAAGAACAGTCTATTACTTGTAGATTTAGAAGGAAAAAATAAAGATGTAGTAGCTGAAGGAAGAATGATATACGGAACTAGCTTGTCACATGATGGATCCAAATTAGCTTATATTGTAAATTCAAGAGGAGAAGGTGAGGAAGGGCTTTTCCTAATTGATCTTGAAAAGAATAAAAGAAATCAATTATCTACTTCATACTTAGACATAGAAACAGAGCTTAAGTGGAATCCTTCAGGGAATAAAATTATGATTAACGCTGGAGAAGTAAAAGAGGGTAAATGGCTTAATAAGACTCATGTAATTACTTTGAAATAAAGAATAATATTGGTCTTAAAGTATTTAGTGTATACTTGAGTTAATGTTATGATTAAAGTATATATTATTAAAGTATATATTATTAATAAAGGGGTGATATATATGAAACCTGAATCTGTTAAAGGAACGCCATTTGATTATAGCAATGATAAGATAACAGTATATTTTGAAGTAGCAGATAAGAAAAACACAAGAAAGATTATAGATAATATTCCTTACATAAATAATATTGAAGAGTTGGAATATGGATTTAAAATAGAAATTGCAATACAACAAATACCTGAAATAATTTGTACATTATCAGAGGAAAACATTGCTATATATGCTGTTATTCCTGAAAAATAATATGTGAAGTGAACCGTATCATAAAATAGGTGCGGTTTTTTATTTAGGAAACTTTTTATAATTAAGATTATAATTATAACTAACAATAAGTTTATACAAAGATGTATATAAAGAAAAAGTATGATATACTCACATGTATGCAAAAATATAATTAGAGGTATTATGATAAAATTAAAAAACTAATGTAAAATAACATATTAAATAATGAGAGGTTAATTGGATGAATAAAAAGAGATTTACAGACTTCGGACTTCATAATGATATTTTAAGAGCATTAAAAGATTTAGAGTTTAAATATGCTACAGAAGTTCAAGAAAAAGTAATACCATACATATTAAAAGATAAAGATTTGATAGTAAGAGCACAAACTGGAAGTGGTAAAACAGCAGCATTTGGAATACCATTATGTGAAAATGTAGATGCTAATTCAAGGGATCCTCAGGTGCTAATTTTAACACCTACAAGAGAACTTGCTGTTCAAGTGAAAACGGACATTGGGAATATAGGAAGGTACATGAAAATTAGATGTGCAGCTGTATATGGAAAACATCCAATGAGAATAGAAGTTGGAGAATTAAAACAAAGAGTTCATATGATTTCTGGAACTCCAGGTAGGGTTAACGCACATATAGAAAATGGTACTATAGATGTTGATAAAATTAAATATCTTATTATAGATGAAGCTGATGAGATGCTTAATATGGGATTCATAGATCAGGTGGTAAATATAATTAATAAGTTACCTAAAGATCGCGTTACATTATTATTTTCTGCAACAATGCCAGAGAAAATCCAAGAAATATGCAAGTCATATATGTCAGATCCAATGAGAATTGAAATACAAGCTGAAGAGTCAACATTAGAAAAGATTAATCAGGTATATTATGAAATTGAAGAAAATAATAAGAATGGTTTATTGAATAGATTAATTATTACGCAAAGACCTGAAAGTTGTATTATATTTTGTAATACTAGAGAAACTGTTAGGAAAGTACAACGTTTTTTAAATAAAAATAAATACTTTGCAGAAGGTCTTCATGGTGGTATGGAACAAGAGATTAGACTACAAACAATTAAGGATTTTAAAAAAGGTAAGTTTCATTTTCTTGTAGCAACAGATGTTGCTGCGCGTGGTATCCATATAGATGATATTTCATTAGTAATTAATTATGATATTCCTGTAGAGAATGAAAGTTATGTTCATCGTATAGGGAGAACTGGCAGAGCTGGAAAAGGTGGTAAGGCTGTAACTTTTGTTGCTGAGAGAGATCAGCGTATGCTTGAAAGAATAGAAGAGTATATAGAGTTGTCTATTGAAAAAGCTGAAATTCCAACAGAGTTAGAGGTAAGAGAGAGTAAAGAAACATTTCCTAATATGTATAGAAGAAAGCCAAAAGAAAAGAAAGATAGAGCTGAAAAGTTAAATAAGAAGATAAGCAGAATTAGGTTAAATGCAGGTAAAAATAAAAAGCTTAGAGCAGGTGATATTATAGGGGCATTATGTTCTATCAATGGAATCACTAACGATGATATTGGAATTATAGATATTCAAAAGACTTGTACTTATATTGAGATATTTGAAGGTAAAGGTGATGTAGTACTTAAAGCATTAGAGAAGATAACTATAAAAGGGAAATCTATTTCTTTTAAAAATGTTGGGCATAAATATTAGGATTAGTTGAGATGAACCGTATCATAGATTGATACGGTTTTTTGAGTACCTAAAATAGAAGGAACAGAGATTTGTTATGTCATAAGAACTGAATCTAACATATCACATAAAAATATGAAAAATAATTATTATATGGTAAATTTATCTCAATTAGGATACAATTCTTATTAAGAAGTATATAAGTTATGGAAAAGGAGAAATAGAGTGATACATACAAAAAGAACTTATTATTTGGTGAGATTTTTGAGTTATATAATTCTTATAGCAATGTTAGTCGTGGTTTTTAATATGAATAAAAAAGATGTGTATTTTGAATTTCTTATAGCACTTACTTATATTCTTAATTCTATATTGAGAATGTATTTCTTTAAAGAAAATAAAAAAAATATATTTAAGTATGGATTATTTACTTTCTCTGTTATTATAGATGTAATTATTATATTGTATTATAAAAACATAATAGGGGAAGGGGCTTTAATACTAACATTTATAACAATTTTGGATATATCTTTGTTTTATAAAAGATATGAGAGTATGCTAATAGTTTTGGGTATAAATATATTAGTGGGAGTTATTGCTTTCAATAACAAAAGTAACAGTGTTTTTATTAATATGTTTTTATGTGGAAGCTTAGCTATATATTCAGTTTTGAGTTATTATCTTAAAGAGCTAGATAGTAAAAAGAATCAAGCTCACGATCTTTATGATAGATTAAGAATTTCTGAGGAAAAACTCATAAAAGCAAATAATGAATTGAAATCATATTCAAATACAGTTGAGGAATTAGCTATATTGAGAGAAAGAACAAGAGTATCAAGAGAATTACATGATAGCGTGGGACATGCATTGTCAACTTTATGTATACAATTAAAAGCTGTTGAAACTATATTTATTAATGAACCAGAGCTTGCAAAGAATATGTTAGGAAAAAATATAACATATGTTGAGAATGCTCTTGAAAGTATAAGAAGAACTGTAAGAAAATTGAAGCCGAAAGAGCTTGAGGTATATGATGGAATAATGGCTATGGAAAAAATGATAAAATCTTTTGAAGAGAAGACAGGAATAAAGGTAAGGTTTATTGTTTCAAAGGAAAAATGGAGCTTGCATAGTGAACAATGTCATAATCTGTATAGAATCTTACAAGAGGGATTAAGTAATTCACTTAAACATGGGAAAGCAAATAATATTACTGTATCAATGCAATTCTTAAAAGAAAAACTTTATGTAAATATAAAAGATGATGGAATAGGAGATGAAAAGGTATCTTCTTCATTTGGATTACAAGGGATTTCAGAAAGAGTAAAGGAAATGGATGGGACAGTTGAATATTATACTGAAAAAGAAAAAGGATTTTCTATATCGTTAACTATCCCAAAAATTAATTATATAGATTAACTACACAAGGAGATTTTTTATGATTAAATTAATAATTGTAGATGATGAAATATTAATAAGAGAGGGTCTTAAAATACTTTTATCTGTTTATAAGGATATTGAAGTAGTTGGTGATTTCAGTGATGGGGAAGAGGCATATGAGTTTTGTAAAAATAACTTAGTTCATGTGGCGCTCATGGATATAAGAATGGAAAAATGCAATGGTGTAGAAGCAACTAGAATGATTAAAAGTATAAAGGAAGAAATCAAGATAATTATACTAACAACCTTTAAGGATAGTGAATATATAGTAAAAGCATTATCATATGGGGCAAGTGGGTATCTTTTAAAAAACAGTTCAAGCGAAAAAATATATGAGGCAATTAAAGGTGCGTATAGTGGTAATGTAGTTGTAAACCCTGAAATAGCAAATATGATGTTGAATGAAAATAACAATAATAAACATGTAAAAGAAAATGATATAAATGAATTCCAATTGTCAGAAAAAGAGATAGAAATAATAAAGCTAGTAGCGGAGGGGTTAACAAATAAAGAAATAAGTGAGGAGTTATTTTTAGCTCAAGGAACCATAAAAAATAATATAAGCACAATATTATCTAAATTGGACCTGAGAGATCGTACACAAATAGCCATATTTGCTTTTAAAAAAGGGTTAATGTAATGGAATATATGAAATAGTGACTAGAGTCATTCCTTAAATGTGAAAGGGATGACTTTTGGCAATTATGCTCAATTTATCCTTAATATATAATGTACATATAAACAGAATCAAAGTAAGATATTTAATTGAATATGCCTAAAGGGGAGAGAAAATAATGGAATCAAATAGAATTGAATTTAAAAATATTACAAAGAGATATGATGATAAATTAGTTATAGATAATTTAAGTTTTAGTATAGAAAAAGGAAAGGTTTTTGGGTTGCTAGGACCAAATGGAGCAGGAAAGTCAACAATAATTTCAATGCTTTGTGGCATAGTTGCTATAGATAAAGGAGATATAGCTGTTCAAGGGTATTCTGTAATTAAAGATTCTAAGAAGGTAAAATCATTTATTGGATATGTGCCTCAGGAATTAGCTTTATTTGAGAATTTAAGCATTATGGATAATTTGAATTATTTTGCTGGGATGTATGGGTTAAAAAAGAAAGTAAAAAAAGAGAGAATAAGTGAAGCTTTACAAGTGACTGCACTTGAGGAACAGAGAAAAATGAAAGTGAAAAAGCTGTCAGGAGGTATGAAAAGGAGATTAAATATAGCTTGTGCTATTATGCACCATCCTGAGATTCTTATTATGGACGAACCAACCGTAGGAATTGATCCTCAGTCACGCAATCACATATTGGAGTTTGCTCTTAAGATGAATAAAAAACATGGAATGACAATCATATATACATCTCATTATATGGAGGAGATTCAAAAAATCTGTAATGAAATTCTAGTAATTGATAATGGAAAAGAAATTATAAGTGGAACAAAAGATAATATACTTAAATCAGTTATAAATGAGACTACTATTGATGTGAAACTTATGGAGAATAAACCAGAAATTATAAATAGATTAAAAAAACTTGAAGGAGTTAGAGAAGCCTATTATGATGAAAATCTTAAAGTTTTAGTTGCATCAACTAATTATAAGATAGAAGATGTATTAAAAACAATTAAAGAAAATAAAGGATATATCCTTAATATAAGTATAAATGAACCAAATTTAGAGACTGTTTTCTTGAGCTTAACAGGAAAAAAATTAAGGGATTAGGAGTGGGAAAATGAAATTATTATCACAAACTGTCAAGGAATTAAAATTTATTAAATCTTCAATTCTATATTTTCTGTTTTGTTTCATAGTGGCACCAATAATCATAGGATTATTGTTTGGAACACTGTATGAGAAAATGATGGATAAAAGCATAACTTTAAATAATATTGATGTTTATACAATAATTGAAAAAGATGATAACTACACAGAAGGGATAAATTCAATGTTATCATTAAAAGAATTACCCTTCATAAATGTCATAACTAAGAAAGATGAGAGCTTTATAGATACTTTGAAAGATAAAAAAGATTCATTATTCATAAAGGAATCAAATAATTTGGTGGAAATAATTAATTACGGAAAAGAATCCATGGAAAAATCCATAGTTAGCAACCTTGTTACCGAACTGGTCAATGTACTTCAAGAAAAAGATATTTCAAATATGTCTTATGAAGAAAAAAGAGTTTTTTTAAGTGAGTTTATTAAAATATCAGGTAAAGATTTCACAGAAACAGTTGAAATAGAAACAGATAAAAAGCTTTCGTCATATGAAACTATGATTGTTAATTTATTTGTTGCTATGAGCTTGTTTATAGCAGTTACCTTTGCTTCAGAATTCATTAAAGATAGAGAAAACTCTATGCTTACAAGATTAATTTCCATGAAAGTAGATAGAAAATCGATTTTCTTAAATAATGTATTATCAGTTTTTATAATTGCTTTTGGAATAACATTTATATATATGATAATTTCATGTATGTTAGTTATGAGAATGGCAATATCACCTGTAAAGATAATATTACCATGCTTAATACATGGAGGATTCATAGCTGGAATATATGGGGTTTCCATAGGGATATTTAAAAGAGAACACACATATAAAAATATCATTACAGTAATTCTTATGTTAATAATGATTCTTGGGGGAAGTTCTTTTCCAATAGATACATTTGATAATGTGATTTTAGTTGCTAAAGTAATGCCTAATTACAATATACAAAGAATATTCCAGGAAGTATTGCTTCAAAATGATTTATCAAATGTAAAAATATCTATACTAATAGTTTTAATAGAAATAGCTGTTTTAATATGCTTAGGGTTAATTTCTTTTAGTTATTGTGAGAGGAGAAAAAAAAATGTTAAATATAGCATTAGTTAATTTGAAAAAGATGTTAAAAGATAAGAAAGCAATTATTGGTATTTTTATAGCACCAATTATAATAATGTTTTTATTTAGTTTTTTAAGCCAAGCTCCAAATTCTGTTGTAAATATAGGGGTTACAGATAATCTTAAAAGTGAAAAAAGTGAATATATAATTAATGAATTAAGAAATGATTCAACAATAAATATTACTATATTAAATGAACAAGATTTAAAGAAAAAATTAAAAGACAAGAAGATAACTTTAGGTATTCTTATGTCTCAGGAAAATGAAGAGAAATTTACTCTTTTAAAATCAGATATAAACAGCTATATATTAGTAAAAAACAAGTTAAACAATATTTTAAGAGAAATAAAAGTACTTGGGGGAATTCCAAAGAAAACATTAACTAATAGAATTGAATATATAAATCATTATAAATCTTCAGGTAAAATATTTGTAACTGGATTCTTAATAAACTTCATGATGTTTTCTATGATATATATGATAAATGAACTTGCTGAATTAAAGAAGAGCAATATATTAAAGAGAAGTTACACATGTCCTTATTCAAGCTTTCAATTACTTGGAGGAAAACTACTAGCCATGTTTGCATTGATATTTATGCAGTTCTTAATAGTTAATACTATGGGGTTATTATTATTTAAAGAATTGATATTTGAAAATATTATAGTGGCAATTAGTGTATTTATTCCATTTATACTTCTTATTTTGGGAGTTGGACTCTTAGTTTCAAGGGTATTCAAGAACCCAGATTTAAGTCCTGTTATAGTAAACTTAATTGTAGTTCCAACAGGCTTAATAAGTGGAACATTTATGCCTAAGGAATTGATGCCAGAATTCTTATTTAAATATTCATTCATAGCTCCTCAACACTGGGTAGTAAAAGGATTAGAACATGGAAATAATCTATTGAAAGCTTTTCCAAGTGTTCTTATACTAGCTATTATGGCACTTTGTTTCTTGGCTGCAAGTAGTTATAATTTTAAAAATTTTTTAAGGGAGTAAATCTAGGGAAAGAGATAAAGAAGTCTGCCTAATATAAAAGTAGTTTTAGAATACACAAATGTACTGAATCAAATGATATAAAAATCGAAAAGAAGATCAGGAACGTTCAAAAAACGCATATATAACTATGGTGATGAACCGTATCATAAATTGATACGGTTTTTTAGATTGTAATATTTTTTTCATTTTTTAAGAGGTAATCGATGGTAGACTAAAATAGCGAGTTTCATCAATGAAAAGACATAGAAGTTTTATTAAAGAAATATAATATTGATAGGCAGAGGTGATGAAAATGAAAATAAGTGAATTATTCAAAGATATATTAAAGGGAATCAGAAATAGTATAAGAAGATTCCCAGAGACTATAGGAATTTCAACAGCGTGTGTTATACTTCTTATTTATATGCATGAATTGGGATATGGACCAGGTAATCAATTAAGAGAAACTTTAGCTAGAGTGACCATGGTACTTGCTTTAGGAATACCACTTTCATTATGTATTAAGCTGTATTTTGAAAGGATTAAAGATTATAAAAAGAGTATATTTTATGGAACATATGTTGCGGGAGCATTACTACTAATAATATATTATCATGTATTCCTTAATGATTTTGAGATGGTTTCAATAACAAGGTATATAGGTATAAGTCTTATACTTTATCTAATATTTATTTGCATACCCTATTTACCTAAAAGAGATAACTTTGAGCTTTATGTTATAAGGGTTTTTGCAAGGTTCTTTACAACTATTTTATATTCAGTTGTTTTATACCTTGGATTAGCTGCTATTCTATTTACAATAGATCAGCTTCTTGGGATAAATATTAAAGGAGAAATATTTTATTATACTTGGCTTATTGTAGTAGGAGTATTTGCACCGTCATTTTTCCTTGCAGGACTTCCTCAAAACAATGAAGAATTATTTTTAAAAGATTACTCCAAGCTGATTAAGGTGCTTGTGTTATATATTATAATACCTCTTATTTCAGTGTATACAATAATACTGTATTTGTATTTTGGAAAGATAATTATTACAAGACAGTGGCCTCAGGGACTTGTATCTCACCTTGTATTATGGTATTCAGCAATAAGTGCAGCAGTGATATTTTTAATATCACCATTACTTAATAAAAACCCATGGATAAAAAAATATATAAAAGTTTTTCCAAAGGCAATACTTCCACTTATAATAATGATGTTTATCTCAATAGGAATAAGAATAAATGCTTATGGGATAACTGAAAATAGATATTTTGTAGTTGCACTTGGAATATGGGTATTCTTAGTTATGATATATTTCTCATTTACAAAGGAGATGAAAAATATAGTACTTCCTATATCCCTTGCAGTAATTATTTTTGTATCACTTTTTGGTCCATTGAGTAGTTTTTCAATTTCAAAATACAGTCAAAACAAAAGATTTGAGAAAATACTTTTAAGAAATAATATGATTAAGAATAAGAAAGCTGTTAAGGCAAGTTCAGATGTATCAAAAAATGACTTAAGAGAGATTAGCAGTATTTTAAGTTACTTTAATAGAAGTCATAGCTTAGATGATGTTAGGTCTTTACCTAAAGGTTTTAAGCTTAAAGATATGGAAAAGGTTCTAGGCGTAAAATATAAGGAGCAGTATTATTATAATGATGATGAATATTTCTATTTTGACGTATTAGATAATACTGAAGCTATTGATATAAGAGGATATGAGTATTTATTTGATTTAAGGAATCATATATTTCAAGAATCTAAGGATATTCCTCTAAGTGTAAACTATAATGATACATTAAGCAGACTTAGTATAAAGGAGAATGGAGAAGAAATATATAGCATAGAGTTAACTGATTTTGCAGAAGCTCTTATAGAAAAATACGGGGCTAATCAGAATAATAAAGGTCTTTCTGTAAAGGAAATGTCAATTGAAGATGAGAATGATAAAATTAAGGTTAAAATTCAATTTTCATATATATCAGGAAACAAGAAGTCATCAACAGAAAAAATAGAATCATTAAGATTCGGATTTAATGTTTTTGTGAAAGTTAAATAAACCAATGATAAAAAGTAGAAATAGTATTTATGTTAAATTATTAATTGTCACATTATATAAAATAATAATTTATAAGGTTTAACAAAAATTTCATATTTGCGAATAATGATAATTTTTTATCATATATTTTAATTAAAACATATTAAATTTTAATAATTTAATATGTTTTTTTTCATTTCTTAAGAAATGAAATTGTTAGAAAAAGGGGGAATTATTTTGAAGAAAAAATTATCTTTACTACTATCGCTTGTTTTATTATTTGCTATGGTTACAATTGGCTGTGGGAATAAAAAACAAGATTCATCTGGAGATGTAATTAAGATAGGTGTATTTGAACCATTAACAGGTGCTAATGCAGCCGGGGGAGCATTGGAAGTTGAAGGTATCAAATTAGCAAATGAATTATATCCAGAAATTTTGGGAAAGAAAGTTGAATTAATTATATTAGATAATAAATCTGATAAAGTTGAAGCTGCTAATGCTGCAACAAGATTAGTTGATAAAGATAAGGTATCAGCTATAATTGGTAGCTGGGGAAGTGGATTTTCTATAGCTGCTGGAAAAGTTGTTAAGGATGCTGAAGTACCAGCAGTAGGAACTTCATGTACAAATCCACTTGTAACATTAAATAACGATTACTATTTTAGAGTATGTTTTATTGATCCATTCCAAGGTAATGTTATGGCAAACTATGCTTATAATAAAGTTGGTGCTAAGAAAGTAGCATTTATTATTGAAAAGTCTAATGATTATGCAGTTGGACTAGCTAAATTTTTTGAGGATACTTTTACAGAATTATCAGGAGATAAAGATTCTGTAGTATATAGAGCTTATTATAATACTGGAGACCAAGATTTTACTGCTCAATTAACAAGTATTAAACAATCTGGTGCAGAAGCAATATTTGCTCCTGGTAACTTTACTGAGTCAGCTTTAATTATTAAACAAGCTAAACAGCTTGGATTAGACTTGCCAATACTTGGTGGAGATACATGGGAAACACCAGAAGTTATTGAGATTGCTGGAGACGCAGCAGAAGGAGTTGTATTCTCTACCTTCTTCGATGCTAATGCTAAGCTTACTGATAAAACTACTGAATTTATTAAAGCTTATAAAGAAAAGTATAATAAAGAACCTGCTGCAGTTACAGCACTTGCATTTGATGCATATTTATTAATTTTAGATGCAATTGAAAGAGCTGACAGCACTGAGCCTAATGATATTAGAGACGCTCTTGCTGACACAAAAGACTTCCCAGGAGCAGCTGGTATCGTTACTTTAGATGAAAATGGAGACGCTGTTAAATCAGCAGTAATCAAGACAGTAAAAGATGGTAAATTTACTTATCTTACAACTGTTGAGCCAATGAAATAGAAATATTTATAGTTTACGGTTCAAGGGGCTTTGTATGTATATAAAGCCTCTTGAATTAAAATTTTAACATATATAATACCACTTCTAAATAGATTAAAGATATTCTGAAGAATGAGGAATATCATCAAAATTTATTCTTTATTCTCTTTTCTTTATTCTTTTAATCTAAATAATACAATATGGGGGAAATAATATGAGTTTTGAAATTTTCATGCAGCATTTGGTTAATGGAATTTCCCTTGGTAGTTTATATGCTCTTCTTGCAATAGGATATACTATGGTTTATGGAATTCTTAGACTCATAAACTTTGCTCATGGTGATATTTTCATGTTAGCTACGTATATTGCTTTTTATTCAATGACTGCCTTTTTCTTACCATGGTGGGCATCCTTTATTATAGCAATTGTCCTTACTTGCTTATTAGGTATAATTCTTGAAAGAGCAGCTTATAGACCACTAAGAAATTCTCCAAGGATTTCAATTATGATATCTGCAATAGGAGCCTCATTTCTTATAGAGAATCTAGCGATAGTTATATTTGGAGGTAGACCTAAGGCATTTCCAATTGCTCCTTTGTTCTCAAAAATAATTACTATAGGTGGAGTTTCTATAGTTAGTATTTCTTTAATAATCCCTATAATAACTGCACTTGCATTATTTATATTGATTTACATAGTAAACCATACAAAGATTGGAATGGCAATGAGAGCAGTATCAAAGGATTATGAAGCAGCTAGACTTATGGGTATAAATGTTAATAGTGTTATTTCATTTACATTTGGAATAGGTTCTGTGTTAGCTGCGATAGGAGGTATGATGTGGGGGCTAAAATATCCTCAACTTATTCCTCTCATGGGTTTAATGCCAGGTCTTAAATGTTTCATAGCGGCTGTTGTTGGAGGAATTGGTAATATAAAAGGAGCAGTTTTAGGTGGGTTCATTCTAGGACTTGGTGAAATTATGATTGTTGCATTTTCACCGGCATTGTCAGGGTATAGAGATGCTTTTGCTTTTGTCCTTTTAATTATTATTTTATTAGTTAAGCCTAGTGGTTTAATGGGACGAAATACAATGGAGAAGGTGTAGAATATGAAGAAGGAAAATATATTACATGCAATTTTTAGTAGTAAGAAAAATAGATTATCAATAGGAGCAATAATCTTTTTTATTGCTGTATTGGCAGTTTTAAACATGATACTTGATCCATATCAGATGAGGATTTTCAATCTTTGTGGAATTTATGTGATATTAGCATTAAGTTTAAATCTTATAAATGGATTTGTTGGTTTGTTTTCTTTAGGACATGCTGGCTTCATGGCAGTTGGAGCTTATACATGCGCATTGCTTACTATGTCAAAAGATATGAAGGAAATGAACTTCTTTCTTGAACCAATAGTACCTTGGCTTAGTAATGTTCAGCTACCATTTTGGAGTGGATTGATAATTGCTGGTGTTATGGCGGCTGTAGTTGGGGCATTAATTGGAGCTCCTGTTCTTAGATTGAAGGATGATTACTTGGCAATAGCAACACTTGGATTTGGGGAAATCATAAGAGTTATATTCACGAATACTCAGAGGATAACAAATGGGGCGTTGGGTATAAAAGGTCTTCCTGATACAGTTAACATTTGGTGGACTTGGGGGATTGCTTTATTTACTATAGTATTTATGATTCTTCTTGTAAACAGTAGTTATGGTAGAGCTTTCAAAGCAATAAGGGAGGACGAAATTGCTGCTGAGGCAATGGGAATAAACCTTTTTAAACATAAATTAATGGGTTTTATTATAGGTTCTTTCTTTGCAGGAGTTGGAGGAGCTCTTCTTGCACACTTAATGGGAACAATAGACCCATTAATGTTTAGATTCTTATTAACATTTAACATTGTCCTTATAGTTGTTTTAGGGGGTATAGGAAGTATAACAGGTAGTGTTATTTCTGCAGTTGTAATTACTATAGCAATGGAGTTCTTAAGGATTCTAGATGGAAAAATGGTAATAGGTTCTTTAGTTATAAACGGTATACCAGGAACTCGTATGGTTGTATTCTCAGCGCTACTAATGCTGGTTATTCTCTTCTATCAGAAAGGTCTTATGGGGACAAAAGAATTCAGTTGGGATTGGGTATTTAGTTTGAAGATGAAGGCTGTTAAACTTTTTAGAAAATAAAAACTATCTAAAAGGAAGTGAAAATGTGACTGTTTTAAAGACAAATAAGATAACAATGAAATTTGGAGGGCTTACAGCTGTATCTGAATTTAATATGAAGATAGAAAAAAATGAAATAATAGGACTTATAGGACCTAATGGCGCAGGAAAAACAACTTGTTTTAATATGATAACAGGGGTTTATGCACCTACATCAGGAAAAATATTTTTTGAAGGTAAAGATATTACAGGAATGAAGACTCATGAAATAACAAAGCTAGGTATAGCAAGGACCTTTCAGAATATAAGGTTATTTAAGGAACTATCGGTACTTGAGAATGTTCTAATAGCAAATCATATGAGACTGGGATCTAATTTGTTTTCTGCCATTGTAAAGACAAGAGATTATAGGATGAAAGAAAAGTTAATCTTAGAGAAGTCTTTAGAATTATTGAGATCAGTAGGTTTAGAAGATGTAAAAGATGAAAAATCATCTTCTCTTCCTTATGGTAAGCAGAGAAGATTAGAGATTGCTAGAGCACTTGCAACTGATCCTAAATTACTTATTTTAGATGAACCAGCAGCAGGAATGAATCCACAGGAGTCTTTAGAATTGATGAATTTTATTGGTGAAATAAGGGATAGATTTAATTTAACTATTTTCTTGATTGAGCATCATATGCAGGTAGTAATGGGGATTTGTGAACGGATTTATGTGCTAGATTATGGAGTTAAAATAGCTGAAGGTACACCTAGTGAAATACAAAATAATCCTAAGGTTATTGAGGCATATTTAGGGGTGGAATAAGATGTTAAAAATAAGTGATTTAAATGTATATTATGGAGGAATTCATGCTTTAAAGGGAATAAGCTTAGATGTTCCTGAAAATAAAATTGTAACGTTAATAGGGGCTAATGGTGCAGGGAAAAGCACCACTTTAAGAAGCATAATGGGATTGGTAAAAAGCTCTAATGGTAAAGTTTTATATAATGAAAAGGAAATTACAAATAAAAGAACTAAAGATATTGTAACACAGGGGATTGTTATGGTACCTGAAGGTAGAAGGGTATTTCCTAATCTCACAGTACATGAGAATCTTACTCTTGGTGCATTTGTTAGAAAAGATAAAGAGCAAATAAAGAAGGATATGGATTGGGTATATGAGCTGTTTCCTAGATTAAAGGAGAGGGACTGGCAAAAAGCAGGAACTATGTCAGGTGGAGAACAACAGATGTTATCGGTAGGAAGAGCACTTATGTCCAAGCCTAAGCTTTTAATGATGGATGAGCCTTCTTTAGGGCTTGCCCCACTTATAGTAAAAGACATATTTAATATAATTAGAGAAATTCACAAAGAGGGAGTAACTATACTTCTTATTGAGCAAAATGCAAAAGCTGCTCTTGAAATTGCAGACTATGGATATGTACTTGAAACAGGAAGCATAGTTTTAGAGGGAGAAGGAAAAGAGCTATTAAATAATGATGAAGTACAGAAGGCTTATTTAGGAGAAGCAAAAAAATAATAAATATAAAGATTATGTAAGTACTAAAGTTATATAACTATTATTAAGAGTAGGTAAGCCTACTCTTTTTGAGACAGTATGAAGAAATCTAAGTGTTAAAATATAGTAAAAATTCAATTAAATGCTTGAATGGGTGTGGATTCATCTGTATTATTTAATTAATATGTTTAAAAATGAACTAGGTATATATTTAAATTAATTGGGAGAGATATGAAATGAAATTATCAATAGACAATGTAAGTAAACGATATACAAGTACATTATGGGGTATAAAAGATTTTAGCTTAGAAATTGAAAATGGGGTACTGGGACTTTTGGGACCTAATGGTGCAGGTAAATCAACATTAATGAGAATATTAGCTACTATTTCAAAGCCTACAACCGGAAAGGTCTTTTGGAATGATGTAGACATTTCAAAGAATCCAAAAGCTCTTAGAGATGAATTAGGATACTTACCACAAGATTTTGGTGTATATCCTAATCTTAATGCTATTGAATTTCTCAAATATATGGCAGCCATAAAAGGGATGGATAAAAAAATTGCGAATAGGAGGATAGAGGAATTAATATGCCTACTAAATTTAAGTGAAAAATCGAAGGTCAAAATCGGAAGTTATTCAGGGGGTATGAGGCAAAGAATTGGTATTGCACAAGCACTTTTAAATGACCCTAAACTTCTAATAGTTGATGAACCAACTGTAGGGTTAGATCCAGAAGAAAGAGTTAGATTTAGGAACCTTATATCAGATTTATCACTTGATAGGATTATAATTCTTTCTACTCACATCGTATCGGATATTGAATCAACAGCTTCTAAAATTGCTTTAATTAATAAGGGGAATCTTTTAACTAAGTGTACTATACAAGAATTATTATGTTCAGTAGAAAATAAGGTATGGGAATGTATTGTTCAAGAAAAGGAACTTTCAGATGTTAGAAATAAATATATAATAAGCAGTAGTGTAAGACAGAGTGATGGTATGCATCTACGAGTAGTTACAGATAATATATTATTTGCCAATAAAAGATTAGTATCACCTACTCTTGAAGATGCTTATTTATATTATATTTCTGATAGTAGAGGTAATGAGAAATGAGAAAAATAAGAAATATATTAAGTATAACTAAAGCTGATTTTCTTGAACGTATAAGACAAGATAGTTTCTTGATAATAATAATGTTCATGGTCTATTCAGCATATCTTTTTGTACCTGATAAAAATACAAAATTCTATTTGACTTTAAAACTTACACAAGGGGAAACATCCTATAGAGGAATTTATAATTCCCCTTGGCTTGGTAGTCTTTCGGCGCTAGTATCTGTGACAATCATGACTTTTATTGGTTTCTATATTGTTAAGAATGCTATTGAACGGGATAGAGATACTGGAGTAGGGCAAATTATAGCGGCATCATCTGTTGGAAAGATTGATTATTTAGTAGGTAAAACTCTCAGTAATTTTATATATCTTACAGTTGCAGTGGTAGTAATAGCTATAACAACTCTGGGTATGCAAGTTATGAGAGCAGAGTCATTAAATATTGAAATTTGGAAGTTATTTGCTCCCTTTTTAATAGTAGTATTACCTGCTATGTTTTTAATTTCTGCAATAGCAATATTTTTTGAAGTAACTCCTTTTTTAAGTAAAGGAATAGGGAATTTTATCTATTTTGGTTTATATATGTTCTTAATAATTAATGGTATATCAAGTAATCCTCAAAATATAAATGGGACTAAAATGGCATTTAAAAGTGAAAATTTCTATGATATTTCAGGATTTACAATACTAAGTGATAGGCTCAAAATGGCTACAATGGATGTATTTCCACAATATACAGGAAAAAATTTTTCAGTTGGATTTGAAGCACAATTAACTAACATTAAGACATTTGTATGGAGTGGAGAAGGTTGGTCAAAGGAGATACTTTTAAGTAGATTATTTTGGATTGGGGTAGCAATAGTAATTGTATTAATTGCGACCTTGATATTTAGAAGAAGTAATTTAATCTATAAAGAAAAAGTAAAAACCAAGGTTAAAATAAAATCAAATATTAAAACTTTTAAAGAACAGAAAAATAAGATTAAAGATGATGTTGTTTTAACTCCGTACAAGGAAAGAAAAATGAAATTTAATACTATTTACATGCTTTATTATGAATTTATTCTTATCTTTAAGGGGCTTTCTAAATGGTGGTACTTAGTTGCAGGAGGTTTAATTGTTGCTGGATTGAGTTCGCCTATAGATGTAGTAAAGTTGTATATTCTTCCAATTACATGGATATGGCCTGTGTTTATTTGGTCAAAAATTGGAATCTCAGAAAAAAGATATGGTACAGAACAATATATTTATTCATGTAATAATTTTAATATAAGGCAATTTATAATATTGTGGATTTCAGGGGTAATATTATCTTTGCTTACTGCATGTGGAGTATGTATTAACTTACTAATAAACGGAGAACTTTTAGGATTTTTTGCTGTAATGGTGGGAGCAGCATTTATATCTGCATTAGCTTTGGTACTTGGTATTTGGACAGGGAAACCTAAGGTTTTTGAAATAGTTTATATGATTTTATGGTATATAGGACCAATTAATAGTATACCGGAGTTTGATTATATGGGGGTAACGAGCATGTCAATTGAGAAGGGAATTACTTTCATATTTTTAATTTTAACTATAGTATTTTTAGTTTTTGGTTACATTGGAAGAATTAAAAGGATAAAGAGTATTTAATAAATATTAAGAGGGCTGGTAACAGTGTTTAAATAGTTACTAGTTCCTTTTATAAAATGTATGAGGAATTTATGCTAAAGGATATGAATAATATTAATATTGATGGAATTGAAAAGAAATTAAGGAGTACATAGATTTTTTCTGGAACAGCATAAAAATATAATAATTTGGGGATGAGGAAATGAAAAAAGAAAAGGGTTGTGAAATATCTAATAATACATTAACCAAAATGCTAAATAAATCAATAGGATTGCTTATTGAAGATTTTATTAAAATAGCAATTAGTGATTTTTCATCAGCAAAAAACATAATAAAAATTGCATTAAAACAAAAAGGTACAGGAAGTATTAGAAATAAGTATGAAGAGAGAGGACTTCATGTTCCACCATTTATGATAGCGTCTATTACAAGTAAATGTAACTTAAAATGTAAGGGATGCTATGATAGAGAAAAAAGTCATAACTGTTCACTAGAGTTTAATGAAAATCAGTGGACAAATGTTTTCCATCAAGCAAAAGAATTGGGGATGTCTTTTATATTGCTCGCTGGTGGTGAACCACTAACTAAGACAAAAGTAATCAGAGAATGTGTAAACTTCCCAGAAATTATCTTTCCTATGTTTACGAATGGAATGTTAATAAATGAAGAGTGGGTTGAGTATTTTGCATCATGTAGAAATTTAATACCAATCATAAGTATAGAAGGAGATAAAAAACAAACGGATAATAGAAGAGGAGAAGGAGTATTTGATAGAGTTTCCTTAAGTTTTGAGTTGCTTAAGAAAAGAAATATTTTTTATGGAATATCAATAACTCTTACTTCTGAAAATTATGATAGTGTTATAAATGAAAACTTTATTAAGGATTATATGGATAAAGGTTGTAGAGCATTTTTCTTTATTGAACATGTACCATTTGATTGTACTACAGAAAGTATTGTAATTTCAAAAACTCAGAGAGAAGAACTTGATGAAAGACTTGGAAAACTGAGAAAAAAATATAAAGGGATTTTTATTGCTTTTCCAGGAGATGAGAAAAGATTTGGTGGGTGCTTAGCTGCAGGCAGGGGATTTATTCATATAAATTCAAGAGGAGCAGTGGAGGCATGTCCTTTTGCGCCTTATTCAGATGTAAACCTCAATGAGATGTCATTAAAAGAAGCCTTGAGTTCACCTTTGTTAGGTAAAATAAGAAATATTCATGGATTATTAGATGAACATAAAGGTGGATGTGCTCTTTTTGAGAATAAGGAAGTTGTAGAGAGGGTTTTAAAAGACCATGAGATGTAGCAAGAAATTTATTGAAAAATTACACACAATATTAGCTAGAAATGTATTAGACTTTGTAAATAGATTATGTAACAAAGGTTGAATTTATCCAAATAATGCCTTATAATTCAAATGTAAAATTAAGCAAAATTATTATAAAAATACATGAATTTAAGGAGAGTATTATGGATAGTCAAGTTAAAAATACTATTGTGAAAGAAAAAAATAAAATAACAATAATTTTAGTTTTTATAGGAATTTGTTTTATTAGTTTTTTTAAGTTTGTTTTTAAGATGGATTTTAGCGATGTGGATACAGCAGCTAGAAGTTTAGGTTATTTGCTTGGAAGTATAATTGGGAGATGCGTAATAGTATTTGGAATTAGTGAATTAATTTATAAGGTTTCAAAGAAAAGTAAAAATAAAATTATTTTAATTATGAGTATAATCTATCTAGTTTCTAGTATTGGAATGTTAAGCAATAAAATTAGCCAAGCTGAAGAAAAAAAACAAAATGAATATAAAAAAATAACACTTGCAGAAGAAAAAATTAGATTATTAATGAATTCTTCTTTAAGTGAAAAAAAGATTGAAAAAGAAGATATTACTTATGAAAAATATGGACAAGCGCAAGAGTGTGTTAGTTTTGTTCAGGATTTATATAGTGAGGTGCAACTGATTGAATTTGATAAAAATGACCAAATATACGAGCTTAATGGAACTTTGATTTTATCATATAATACAGTAAGTGATATTAATGAATTATTAGATGTTAGAATGAAAATAAATCAAAGTATAGATAGTTTAAATGAGTATTATGATTCAATATATAAAATTTATGAAACATATGTAGAAAAGATTAAAACATTTAATGATTCAAATGATTATAGTAAAAATTTTGCCATAGGATTTAATCAAACAGTTCAGAGAACATTAAATAAATTAACATATATAAAAAATGCACATACTGATCAATACAAATTTATGGATAATATTTTAAAATTCTTAGAGGAGAAAGAGGGAAAATATGAATTTCATGATGAGCAATTAATTTTCTTTACAAATGAAGATGTAGATGAATATAACAAACTAATAGATGAGTATAACAATTCTGTAGATGTATTTACTAAGTTGATAAATGATAATGATGAGAAAGTTAAAGAGGCAATGGATTTTCTTAAGGGAGAAGAGAAATAATTATCAATAAATAAAAAACTCTAGGTAGTCAAATAACTACTTAGAGTTTTTTATTAAATATATATTAAGCTGCAGCTTCAGCATTTTCTTCATCAGAATTTGATCTGTTATACTTCTTAGTGAAGACTAACAGTAACATTATTGCTGCTGATGCATATATTGCTCCTGTTACATAATATGATATTCCATAGCCGTTTTCTAGCTGAAGTAAGAAACTTCTTGAGAATAATCCAGCTAGTATTTGAGCTGCTCCCATAACAACGAAGATAACTGAGCTATATGCTGGTCTTAATTCTTTAGAAACAAACTCCATTGGTAATGACTGTTGAACTGGAGATGATAAATTTGCAAATCCAGATCTGAAGAATAAACCTATACCAACTGCTGGAATCATTGCTGAACCGAATGCTTGTCCATTTGCTATTAGTAGTATAAATGGAATTGCTAACAACGCCATTCCTCCAAGACAAACAACTTTTCCAAGTTTTTTGATAACTATTGGTGATACCATAACAAATAAAACCATTGCACCATATTGGTATGCTACTAATTGTGATACAGTTGATCTAGCAATACCCATTTTACTCAAGAATACTGAGAAGTGTGGTGTGATTAATCCAGCCCCAAATCTAATCAAGAATGTATATAGTACAAATAATACAATATATTTATTTGCGAATATACTCCAATCGAATTTTTTCTTTTCTTTTTTCTCAACTTCTTTGTAATCAACTGGATTTTGTTTTATGAATAATACTGGAATAAAGGCGATCACTGCTACAGCTACAAACATGAATAAAACTTCTGTATGTGCATCTAAATAAGCCTGATTCTGAATTGCCGTAAATGCCTCGGTATTTGCTGTTAATTCTTTAGCTTTATCATAAGCTATACCAAGTATTTTTCCGAATTGCCATGTTATTAATGTACCACCAAAGAAAGAGGCTATTGTCATACCAGCGATATTTGTCCATATAGCTGTTGAAAATATAAAGTTTTTATTTTTTTCATTTGTATAACAAGTTAAAAATGATGGTAATATAGCATCAAATAAACATACACCAACAAACATTACACCTGTTATTACTGCTAACACTGGTACTGAAGATACGTATTTAACCGCACCTAATCCAATCATAGATCCAATACAAGCTAAAGAGATAACGAACTTAAATCCTCTTTTAGGTATCAATAATAAAAGTGCAGCTCCTCCAAGGAAACCAAGTCCTAAGAATATAGACATACTTTTAGCTAAATTAACTGTTTCTGGTGAAATACTTAGGTATGTTGGAAGTACATCTAAACATACTCCTCCTAACAATCCTACTACAGCATAAATAATTATAAACATCCATGCGTTAAAGGTAAGTCTTTTTGATTCGTTCATATCTTTTTCCTCCGTAGATTCAAAATGGTAAATTTGTATTTTGTAAAAGAAATATTGTGGTTATTTTTTACGTTATTCTTTTATTTTATAATTCTACTAGATTGCAAATGCATAAATATATATTTTATTTTAGTTAAACAAGTAATTATTAGGCCTAATATATACTATACTCAACTATAAAACCAAATTTAAAATTCAATTTAGTGCATTAATGTATAATATTATGGGTAAATATGAATTTATTTCCTTTGGCAGTTACACTATAATACTTTTTATAAATTTATTCAATATGTAAATGAAATTTCGCAATTCTTACTTTTTATTTCATATCTCTTACTTATTTTATATTTTTTTGATAATTAATTGTGAAAGTTCTTTAAGGTGCATTTGATATATCATGCTCTAGTGATAAAGAGGTAAAAGAAAATGAATTATTGATTTAAAAGAAATAATTCTGAAGTGAAAAGTGAGTAGATAAAACATAATGGAAAACGTACAGTTGAAAGTGGAAAACGAAGGATAATTCTCTACGAGAAATTTTAATCAATATTTTATTTTAAATAAAATAAATAAACCTTTCTTTATCTAAAGAACAAAAAAAAATAGCTTCTCACGTAAGTGAGAAGCATCATTCATTATACATTTTACATTATCAATTATACATTTGTTTCAAGAGCACGCTTAGCGAGCTTTTTACTTGACTATTTTCAGCATTTGAAATTCATATTCATTATTTTTACTAACTTTCTTATCAATTTTACCTGATAAGAAGTAAGATATCCCTAATAAAATGAATCCGGTAAATGCTCCTAAAAGTTCATAATTACCATAGCCAGAACTTTTGAAGAAGGTTAATCCAGCAGTTAATCCAATTGCAAACATGATAGTAGGGAAAATATATGCCCAAAATATCATTTTGGAGAAAATACTCTTTTTAATACCAACCTGTACTCTAGTACCAACTGAAACATTTAAGGTATTCTTGATTTCAATTGTTTCAGAACTAGAAGCACATCCACCAGTACAACCTCCACAATTACCTCCGCATCCAGATTTTCTAGGGAAAACAACATTGGCTAAATCACCATTAATTGATTTTACAAATCCCACTTCTTCCAAAGTTCTCAGCCTCCTATTCCTTAGTTACAGCCGCTTCTTCTTTAGCAGCAGGTGCTGCCTTTGGAGTAGCTTTGCTTTGACGTAAGTTCAGTATTGCACTTGTTGGACATTTCTTTGCGCATAATCCACAGTTTACACACTTATCATAATCAATAACAGGAAGGTTATTATCCATAACCATTGCGTCTTTAGGACAAGCTTTTATACAAAGCGTGCATCCTATACATCCTACTGAACAACTAGATTTTACATCTTTACCTCTATCGTGAGTGTTACAATCAATACGTACTAGAGAGTTCTTTGGTACCATACCAATAACTCCTTTAGGACAAGCACCTACACAAGCACCACAAGCAACACATTTATCTTCATCAATAACTGCTATACCATCTTCAATCTTAAGTGCATCAAAATTACATACTGTTACACAACTTCCAAGACCAAGACATCCATAGCTACAAGCTTTTGAACCACCACCAGGTGCAACAACTGCTTGATTACAATCTTTTATTCCATAGTATTCATATTTTTCTTTAGCATTATTACATGTACCATTACATTGTACAAAGGCAACCATTGGTTTAGAATCTTCAACAGTAACACCTAAGATACCAGCAATTTTTTCTGTACAAGCAGCTCCACCAGGTCCGCATAAGTTTGGAGGGGCACCGTTTGTTACTATTGCTTCCGCATAAGCGTCACATCCAGCAAATCCACAACCACCACAGTTAGCACCAGGAAATGCATCTCTAACTAATGGGATTTTTGGATCAACCTTAACTTCAAATTTCTTAGAAGCATATCCTAATATTAAACCGAAAGCAAGTCCCATAATTCCAAGTGTTATACCAGGTAGAATTAAACTAGTTAAATCCATATGTCGTACCTCCCTATACTAATCCTGAGAAGCCAAGGAATGCTATTGCCATTAATCCAGATGTTATTAATGTAATAGGAAGCCCTTTTAAAGCCTCTGGAATATTTGTGTTTTCTTCCAATCTCTCTCTTAAGCTTGCAAGAAGTACGATAGCTAATGTGAAACCTAAAGCACAACCTAATGAGTTAACAAGTGATTGGATTAAAGTAAAGCCTTCGTTCATATTATTAATAGCTATACCAAGCACTGCACAGTTTGTTGTAATCAGAGGAAGGAATATTCCTAATGATTTATATAGTGCTGGGTTTGTTTTCTTTATAATAACCTCTACTAACTGTACTAGAGATGCAATTACTAAAATAAATGCAATTGTATATAAATATTTAATATCGTAACGAACTAAAACAAATTCATATACTAAATAAGATATAGTTGACGCAAGCAGCATAACAAATGTAACTGCCATTCCCATTCCTTTAGCTGTATCAACCTTTTTAGAAACCCCTAAAAATGGACATATACCTAGGAATTGAGCAAGTACTACGTTATTAACTAGAGCTGCTGCTATGAAAATAGTAAAAAGATTCATAGTCCTCCACCTTTCCAGAAATTAATTTATTCTGTAAGAATTTATAGTCTTATAATTAATTAGTTTTTTTTCTCTTATTGATTTTTCTTTGATTAAGAATTGCCATTAAAATACCAAGAGTTATGAATGCACCTGGTGCAAGAACCATAATTAATGCAGGTTCATATGAAGCAGGCATTACACGTAATGCTAAAGCACTTCCATCAAAGATTGTACCGTTACCTAAGATCTCTCTTATAGCACCAAGTACTGTTAGAGAAATTGTGAATCCTAGACCCATTCCGATGGCATCAAATATTGAACTAAAAACATTGTTCTTTGAAGCATAAGCTTCGGCTCTTCCTAATATTAAACAGTTAACAACTATAAGAGGGATGAAAATTCCCAGTTGCTCGTTTAATGCAGGGGCATAACCTTCTAATAAGAATTGCAGTATTGTAACAAAACTTGCGATTATTACAATGAATGCTGGAATACGTATTTCTTTTGGTATAACTTTTCTAAGTAATGATATTACTACATTGGAACCAATTAAAACTGCTGTAGAAGCAAGTCCCATACCAGCACCATTTACTGCACTTGACGTAACAGCTAGTGTTGGACACATTCCAATAACTTGTACAAAAATTGGATTTTCATCTATAATACCAGTTTTTAATCTATCGGATATTATGCTCATGGTGTTATTCTCCTTTCAAATTAGAATTATAGAACTCTACAGCATCATTAACTCCATTAACTACTGCTCTAGAAGTTATTGTTGCTCCAGTTATAGCTTCTATTTGATTTTCAGTTGAAGCTGAACCTTTTACAACTTCTAATTCTTTATTTGTAGATTTGTTTGTAAATTGTCCTGAAAACTGAGGCTTAGGAGCATTTGCACCAAGACCAGGAGTCTCTGAGTGAGATAAGATTTTAATTCCACCAATTGTACCGTCAGTGTAAATACCTACCATAATTTCTACAGCTCCACTATAACCTTTAGGGGATACCTTTATAGCATATCCAATAATTTCTTCACCTTTATATCCTACATTAACTTCAAGTATATTATCAGGAAGTTCAATTTGAGAATCTTTAAATTCATCTGCTTTAAGTATTTCATTCATAGCATTTTGCTTTGCACTTGCTTTGGCTTTAGCTATTGGCTCAGCTGTTATACTGTGAACTGCTCCTAAAGATAATCCTGCAAGAGCAGCAATTAATAATAAAATCATTCCAAGTCTTATATTATTTTTCATCTATTTTACCTCCCCAAATACTCTAGGAGTTGTGTAGCTATCAATTAAAGGTACTGCTAAATTCATTATTAATATTGAATAAGAAACACCTTCAGCGTAACCTCCAAATATACGAATAATAGAAGTTAGAATACCGCATCCTATTCCGAATATAAGATGTCCTTTTTTAGACATTGGTGATGTTGTATAATCAGTAGCCATAAAGAAAGCACCAATCATTAAACCACCTGAAAGAACTTCAAATAATCCATCGCCAGTCATGAATCCATTTCTACCGATTACTGTTGTTAAAACAAATACTGTTGCAATATATGATACTGGAATATGCCAGCTTATTACTCTTCTGTATAATAGATAAGCACCACCTATTAAAAGTGCAATGGCTGAAGTTTCTCCTATACAACCACCTGTGCTTCCAATTAAAACATCCATTAATCCAGCAACTGCAGTTCCACCTTCTTTTAAAACTCCTAAAGGTGTTGCAGTTGATACTCCATCAACAGTCCAATTAGTCATATGAACAGGCCATGATGCTAAAAGTACTGCTCTAGCAGCTAAAGCTGGGTTAACAATATTTTGTCCAAGTCCACCAAAGAACTGTTTAACTACAATAATTGCTATAAAACCACCTACCACAGGAAGCCATAATGGCACATGTGCTGGAAGGTTAAAAGCAAGTAAAAGTCCTGTTATAACTGCACTTAAATCACAAATTGTAACTTTTCTATGTGTTAGTTTTTGCCACAGTGCCTCTGCTCCTACACATGAAAGTACTGAAGCAAGTATAACTAAAAGTCCTTGCATTTTAAAGAAATATATTCCCGCTATAGTAGCCGGTAGTAAAGCTATTACAACATCTCTCATTATTCCTTGAACAGTATCATTTGAACGAATATGTGGAGATGATGATACTGTAAACATTCTATCTGACATACGTTTTCCTCCTACTTAGCCGTATTTTTTCTTCTATTAGCAATAATAGTTCTTTTTCCTTGACGGCAAGTTTGTGTTAAATGACGTTTTGCTGGACAAGCGAATGAACAACAACCACATTCAATACAATCCATACCATGATTTTTCTCGAAATCTTCATATTCATTTCTAAGAACTAAAGAATTAAGTTTAGAAGGTATTAAGAACATTGGGCATGCATCAACGCATTTACCACATCTAATACAATTTGATTCTTCAGGTAATACAGCTTGTTTCTTTGTTAAGCATAAAATTCCAGACGTTCCTTTGATAGCTGGTACATCTAATGAACTTAGGGTTGTCCCCATCATAGGTCCACCAGAGATAACTTTAACTGGATCTTCTTTAAATCCACCAGCAGCTTCAATAAGCTCAGTCATTGAAGTTCCAAACTTGACTCTAAAGTTTTTAGGATCTTTAACAGCTTCTCCTGTAACAGTAACAACTCTTTCCATTAAAGGACGTCCATTTACTACTGCGTTATATATCTCATATACAGTATCGATATTTTGCACCACACAACCTGCAGCAGCTGGAAGTTTTCCAGAAGGAACTTCACGTCCAGTTATAGCGTATATTAGCTGTTTTTCAGCTCCTTGAGGGTACTTTGTTTTTACTGTTTTAATTTCAATGTTATCAATACCTTTAGCAGCTTCTTTCATAGCTTGAATTGCTTTAGGTTTATTATCCTCAATTCCGATGTATCCCTTAACTCCTGGGAACATTTTAAGAATAATCTTTAATCCTGTGATTATTTCTGATGGTTTTTCAAGCATCATTCTGTAGTCACATGTTAGATAAGGCTCACACTCGGCAGCATTTATAAGTATGCTGTCAATTTTCATATCTTCTGGTGGAGTTAATTTGATATGTGTTGGGAAACAAGCACCACCCATACCAACAATACCAGCTTCTTTAATGATCTTTACCAATTCTTCTTTTGACATGCTTTCATAATTTTCATTTGGAAGCATTGTATCAACTTCCTCATAAGTATTGTCATTTTCAATGATAACTGACATTACTTTTGTTCCATTGGAATGAGGCATTGGTATAACATTCTTAACAATACCTGAAACGCTTGAATGAATAGGTGCACTAACAAATGCTGTAGCTTCACCTATCTTTTGACCTACTAAAACCCTGTCTCCTTTTTTTACTAAAGGTTCACAAGGTGCACCAATATGTTGTGACATAGGGAAAACCAAATCACCTTTTGGAAGCAGTGTTTCAATGTTTTTATCTTCACTTAACTTTTTGCCATGTGGAGGGTGAATACCTCTCTTAAAAGTTAAAAGTCCCATAGAACTCCCCCTTTTTCATAAGTGTTTAAATTTTTTAATTACCAACAATTCTAATCCTTATTAATCACTAAACAGGGATATAGAATATAATAAAATCAAATATATTATTAAATATGACTTATTAATTTATAATCTGTATATATATAATAACATTATTCTACATTAAAAATGAATTTTTCTGAAAATTCTTATTTTATTATTATGTAACTTAAACAAAAAATTAACAATAATTAATAATACTTTAACAAGGTAAAATTTGTTCAATATTTAACGAAATATGATTAGTTATGCTGGCGAATCATGCGATGAAAATAGGACAATACCATTAATAGATTAAAAAATGCTTTTTTATATTAAATTAAAATGTTAAAAAAATATTTATAGGAAATGGTATTTTAGAACTAATATTATGTTTAAAGTTTTGAAATACCATTTAAAAAGGTTATTATTTTCAAAAAAAAATTGCATTTATTTATTTTTTAACGAATGTTTTAGCTAATAATTGTTAATGAAAACGGAAAATAATAGAATTATTTATCAAGGGAATTATATGAGATTAAATGTTAGTGAAATATATTGGGAAAAAATATAATAAAAGGTATTGCGTTTCAGAGTAAAATAAATTACTATTTAAAGTAAAGGGAGGTATATTATGAGAGGAAATCTTAAGTTGAATGTACCATTACTTCGAAGTAGGGTACCTAACCTTACAATGGCTGCTAAGTTAGCGGGGTTAAGAGCCGCAACTGTTTCTAATTTATGCACAGGAAAGACTTCAGTGGAAAGAGCTGAAGTTAGAACAATTGTAACCCTTGCGCAGTTAGCAGGTTGTGGATTAGATGAATTGATAATTCAAGAGGAAGAGATCAAGATGATAGAAACAGGAATAAAGGTTATAGATCTTTTTGTTCCATTAATACATGAAGGAACTGTTGGGTTGGTAGCTAGACTTGGAAGTGGACAGATGTCATTAGTAGCTGAGCTATGCCATAGAATGAAGCGTAGTGGATACACAACTGTTTTTTGGAAACCAGAAAGTGAGGATTCAAGATTAAAATGTGTCATAGATGAGGCATCTGTTATTTGTAATACATTTGAAGAAGTAAAGGAATATATATCATCAAATCAGAGTGGTAGGGACTTAGTATTAATAGCGGATAGAAGCGTTGTAATATCAGGTGAGTTAAATAAATTAAATAAACTTATAGAAGAATTACAAGAAGGGAAGATAACAACTATTCTTGTAGATATTATTGGTAATACAATTGATGAGGTGGTGCCTTATGGACCATTAGATACTCTGATGAAGTTTGATGTTACACTGGCAAAACGAGGATTATATCCATCAATAGATCCTATATACTCCACATCAACTTTATTAGAGGGGGATAGGGTAAGAAATGAACATTTAAATATACAGCAAAGAGCGCGTAAATTACTTCGTCGTTATAGAGAATTAAATCTTTTAGTTAATATACAAGGAGAAGATATACTTAAAGGGAAGGATATCTTGACATATAAACGAGGAGAACGGTTAGAGGCTTATCTATCTCAACCACAATACGTTGTGGAAGATGTAACTGGAAAACCAGGAACGTGGGTATCGCTGAAGGATACACTGAAAGATGTTAAGGGGATATTAGATGGAGCTTATGATTCCATTGAATTAAAAAAATTATTATATATTGGAAAAGTGATGATAGATGAGTGAAAAAAGAATACGTAGAGCAGTAGGGGCAGTAATATTTCAAAATGATGAATATCTTCTAGTGCATAAGGTTAAGAGAATGAATGGGAAAAATGGGGAGTGATATATAGTGATTAATGAGAGTAATGTAGAGAGATTTTCAGGATTTGTGGATTGCTATGATAAATTCAGACCAGTACCACCAAAGATAATAGTTGAAAATATCATTCAATATATTGGAAGAAAACCTGAAATAGTAGCAGATTTAGGATGTGGTACAGGGTTATCAACATTTATTTGGAGTGAATACGCACATGAAGTAATAGGAATTGAGCCTAACCAAGATATGATAAATAAAGCAAAAGGAAAGTGTAATAAAGAAAATGTTATATTTAATCTTGGATATGGTAATGATACTAAACTTGAATCAGACAAGGTTGATGTTGTGACGTTTTCATCATCATTTCAATGGATGGAGCCTGAAAGTACCATAAAGGAAGTTTCACGAATTTTGGTTGAAGGTGGAATCATGGCAATTTACAATCATGACCAACCCCCTACTATAGATTGGGTAGTAGAGAAAACCTACAAAGAACTTTTCCATGAAATCTATGCAATATTGGATTGTAACCATGAAAATAAGTGCAAACTCTGGACCATAGGAGAATATCTAGATACTATGAGAAAAAGTAATAACTTTAGATTTATAAGAGAATTTGTAGTACATAGTAAGCTAAAAATGGGGGCTAAGGAGTTTATAGGATTTGCTGAGAGTCAAGGGGCATTTCAGAAGATTATTAAAGAGAATATTCCTGAAATTAATGAAAAGATAAGGGGATTTAAAGAAATTGTTATGGAACGATTAGGAGAGAAAAAAGTAGACTGTACTTTTGGTTATAGAGTAAGAATAGGCATTAAATAATAGTTTATATGAAATGAATACTTGTATTTAAAGAATAAAGAATAAAGATTAAAGAATAGGGAAAAAAACATGATTTATTTTCTATTCTTTAATCTTTATTTTTTACTTCAAAAATTCTTTTTGGTAGAATTACATCTAATCTATTTTAATAAATCAACTTTTATACTGGAATATCTATAATAATCTTTCAAGTTCTTTAATTGTCTTTTCTTTTCTAATTAAAACATTAGATAATATCTTATAAGCAAAAGTTTCAAAATCACTTTCTGATGTAACTAATTTACCTTGAATACTCATAAATAATGCAAAGATGTCTTTATGCAAAGCTGCTGTCCATTTAATTAACTTAGGAATATTATCAATTTTTTCATAGTAAATTTTGTTATTAAATTGGTTCATTAAGAAAGATATCTTATCATATATTCTAAAATCAATAATTTCTAAATTCATATCTTTTAAATCATGTATTATATCTTCATAATATTTAATTTCCCGTTCTATACTTCTAATTAAAACTGATTGAATTAGTTGGAACTTTTGTTTATCCTGTCCCATATAATCTATATTTAAGTATAATTGTTTTCTTTTTTCTGCCATATGTATAGTCTTATCTAATATGTCTATGATGTTATATGCCATAGGGTTCCTCCATGAAGACTTAGTAAAATATAATTCTTAAAAATTATATCATAGATATTGATTATTTTAGCCTAGTAGCTATAAGGTTATTCAATTAAACTTTAAAGTTATTAACATAAAAGGTATAATATTCTGTAGTGACTGTTATCTTAAGACATAATAATTGGGGGGTATTTATGAAGGGGAAGGGTTCAAGAAATCTATTAGAGGGAAGTATTAGCAAAAATCTTTTTTTAATGGCAGCACCTACTATGCTAGGTTTTATGTTTCAAATGTTTTATGATTTAGTTGACATGATTTGGATAGGTAAAATTTCAGCTGAGGCTGTAGCAGGAGTTACTATTTTTTCAACAATGTTTTGGATTGTTAACGTTTTGAATGAAATAATAGGTACAAGTTCAATCTCTTTGATTTCACAAAGTTATGGAAAGGGCGATGAAGATAGAACAAGTTTATGTATAGAACAAACCTTAACTTTTAAGGCTCTTGTGGCTGTGATAGCAGGAATCATTTTTTCAATTATACTAAGACCATTACTTGGCTTTTTTACTGATGACCCAGCTGTTTCTCAAGCAGCTCTAAGTTATGGTTATATTCGTATTTTCTTTTTACCAATAATGTTTTCATCTTATACTGTTAATACAGCATTCAGATGTGTAGGGGATTCTTTAAAGCCAATGATAATTATGATTATTTCGGCATTTTTAAATATAATATTAGATCCCATATTTATATTTGATGTGATTCCAGGAACGTCAATCCCAGGTTTTGGATTAGGTGTCTTTGGAGCTGCATTAGCAACTGTAATTTCAATTACTATTTCATTCCTTATTGCATTTGCTTTTGTTTTATCAAATAAAACTAAGGTGAAAATTAAAGTGAAAAGACTTTTTAAATTAAATTCTGAAATTGATAAAAAGCTTATAACTATAGGGCTTCCAAATGGAGTTGAAGGGTTAGTAAGAAATCTTGTTGGAATAGTTACCTTAAAATTTATTACTCTTTATGGAACTGCGGCAGTAGCAGCAATGGGTATAGGAAATAGAATATTTGGGTTTGCATTTATGCCTCTATTGGGACTATCTATGGGTAGCAGCACAATAGTTGGCCAGTGTCTTGGGGCTGAAAATTCAGAACGGGCAAAAGCTACAGCAAAATATGCAGCTGTATATGGTGCTTCATTGATGATACTTGTATCTATAATTGCATTTATTTTTCCAGAGAGAATTATGGGGATATTTATAAATGAACCTGAAGTTATTAAAATTGGTATTCCAATGATGAGAATAATTACTCCAGGGCTTATTTTGGCGGGGGTTGTTATGGGATACGGAAGTGTTTTTTCAGGTTCAGGATATAATGCTCCGTACCTAATATCAAGTGTTGTTGGAAGATGGATTGTACAAATCCCTATGATGATTTTAGTAGTTATAATATTAAAGCTTCCTATTGAATGGGTATGTATGACATATATAGCAGCAGATTTTGGTGAAATGATGGTTATACTTACAGCGTACAAAAGAGGAAAGTGGGAAAGAAAAAGAGTGTAAAAAAATATCATCATGGGATAAATTAGTACTTGATATTAAATTATTTTTTTGTTAGACTACTAATAATTCTAAAATTGAATATACGTAAACAATATATTACAGAGGCCGCGGTTGTTATTAGTACTATATAGATTGATTGTATAGGAAAGGAACAACTGCCGAAGTACAGAGAGAAATTCTCAATGTATTGGGACTATGTTGAATAAGCATAGTACTGTCTTTAGTTAATAGCCCAGTTTTCTAAGGGAGCGCTGTTTTATGTTGGGGCAAGAGGTTTTGTTTTTATGAATCTTTATACATTTCCATATATTTCTTTGGAAGAAGTATGTGCTTAGATTATGTATTTAATTTTTTGTATATAAAAACAGTCATGAGTGCCTTTTGCTCATGACTGTTTTTTTTATTTTGTAAAAAAACAATAAGTATAGATAATAGGAAGAATAATTGTGATAAATTAACTAACTAATGAGATTTGGGAGGAGAGAGTAAATGAGATTTTTTGGAACGATGAAGATGAATAACAATGGTAATTTACAAATAGGTGGATGTGATTCTGTTAAATTAACAAAAGAGTTTGGTACTCCTTTATATGTTGTTGATGAAGATTTAATTAGAGGAAATTGTAGAACTTTTAAAAATAACTTTGCCATGGAGGGAATTGACACTGAAGTAATCTATGCATCTAAAGCTTTTTTAAATTTAGCCATTTGTAAGCTTATATCAGAAGAAGGGCTTTCTCTAGATGTTGTGTCAGGAGGGGAACTGTATACAGCGCTAAGGGCAGAGTTTCCAGCACAGAAAATTTATATGCATGGAAATAATAAAACAAGAGATGAATTGATTATGGCTATCGAAGCAGGGATAGGACGAATAGTTGTTGATAATAGACAGGAGCTGGAGTTATTAGAATATCTATGTGAAGAATTGGATAAAAAAATTGATGTATTACTAAGGGTAAACCCAGGAATTGATGCTCATACTCATGAATATATTCAAACTTCAAAGAATGATTCAAAATTTGGAGAGTCTATTTTTTGTGAAGATATATGTTCTTTATTAAGTAAATTTAAAAATAGTAGAAGAGTAACTTTAAAAGGATTTCACTGTCATATTGGATCACAAATTTTTGAGGAACAATCATTTTATCAAGGTATTTCAGTAATGCTTCAATTTCTAGATAGAGTAAGAGTAGAGTGTGGTTTTATTACTGAAGAGTTAAATCTAGGTGGAGGATTTGGAGTCTACTACTCAAAAGAAGATACACCAATTAATTTAGAGAAATGTTTAAAGGATATGATTTTATTAATCAAAGAGAAGACTATGCACATTGGATTAAACGTGCCTAAGATCATGATTGAACCAGGTAGAGCAATAATTGCCAATGCAGGAACAACCCTTTATGAAGTTGGAGGAACTAAATTAACTTATGGAGGTAAGCATTTTATATTTGTAGATGGAGGAATGACTGATAATCCCCGAACTGCTTTATATGGTGCAAAATATGAAGCTGTTATTGCAAATAAAATGAATTTAGAAAATATAGAAACATACACAATTGCAGGAAAGTGTTGTGAATCAGGAGATGTGTTAGTAAAAGATATTGAATTACCTGAAGTTGAAAGAAAGGATATTTTAGCGGTACTTAGCACAGGGGCATACAATTACAGTATGGCTAGTAATTACAATAGAATTCCAAGACCAGCAGTAGTGTTTGTTAAAGATGGAAATGCGAAATTAACAGTTAAAAGAGAAACATATGAAGATATTCTTAGAAATGATTTATTGATTTAATAGACTTAAGATATAAGGAAAAGGGAGGAAGTATAGGTGAATGTCTTAGTACAAAAATATGGAGGAACTTCAGTAGGAAGTATAGATAAAATTAAGAATATAGCCAGAAGAGTAATAGAAGAAAAGAAAAAGGGTAAGGATATGGTAATTGTTGTTTCAGCAATGGGGAAATCAACAGATAAGCTTGTTGAAATGGCAAAATCCATATCAGAAAATCCATGTAATAGAGAAATGGACATGTTATTAGCTACTGGTGAACAGGTGACAATTTCATTATTGTCAATGGCATTAAAAGAGTATGGATATGATTCAATATCATTAACAGGATTTCAAGCAGGGATTATCACAGAAGGAAATCATACTAAGAACCGTATTACAAAAATTGAAATAGAAAAGATAAAAAATCATTTAAAAGATGGAAAAATTGTTGTTGTAGCGGGATTTCAAGGAATAAATGATAATGGAGATATTACAACATTGGGAAGAGGTGGTTCAGATACTACTGCTGTTGCATTAGCTGCAAAGTTGAATTGTGAATGTGAAATTTATACTGATGTAGATGGAATTTATTCTGTAGATCCAAGAGTTTTTCCAGAAGCAAAAAAATTAGACGTTATAAGTTATGAAGAGATGATGGAAATGGCTAGCCTAGGAGCTGGAGTTATGGAAACAAGAGCAGTGGAAATTGGATTTAAATTTAAAGTACCTATATATGTAGCATTAAATACAGGAGAAGTTAAAGGAACTTATATAAAGGAGTATGATGAAACTATGGAAGATAAAATGATAACAGGGTTAACAGCAACAGATGATGTTTTAATGATAACAATAAATAATGTTGAGTATAATTCAAAAAATATTGCATTAATATTTGATAAATTGGCAAAAGCTAACGTTAATATTGATATGATAAGTCAAACTGCACCGTTTAATGGTTTGGTTAATGTATCTTTTACAGCATCAAAGAATGATGTTTTTATAATTGATGAGGTTATAGAAAGTTTAAAGAATGAATTAAAGAAAATTGAAGTATCAAAGGATTCAAAAATATCAAAGATATCTGTTGTAGGAATAGGAATGATGAATCAATCAGGTGTAGCAGGTAAGGTATTTAAAATTTTCTCAGATAATAATATTGAATTTAAACAGGTAACAACTTCAGAGATAAGTATATCTTACACTATTGATTCAAATGATAAAACTAAAGCAATAACTGTATTATCAAAGGAATTAAACTTATAATTGTAGATTACCTAAAAGAAGGTATCTAGGAGGGGAATAATATGTTGCAATTTGAAAAATTACAAGGTACAGGAAATGACTTTATAATTTTTAACGGAATAGAGAATACACTACCAAATCATAATGAGTTAGCACAAAAAGTATGCAGCAGAAATTATGGAATTGGTGCTGATGGAATGATGGTGGTAGAAAAATCAAATATAGCTGATATAAAGATGCTATTTTATAATGCTGATGGAACTCAGGCTCCTATGTGTGGAAATGGTATAAGGTGCTTTGCAAAATACATTTATGAAAACAAGATCATTAAAGAAGAAAGATTTACAGTAGAAACTCTAGGTGGAATTATGAAGCCAGAAGTAATAATTGAAGATAAAAAAATTAAGAGTGTAAAGGTCAATTTAGGTAGCCCAATATTTTTATCAAAGGATATTCCTATTGATACTAATGAAGAGAACTTTATTGATAAAAACATCAAAGTTGGAGAAGAAACTATAAATATAAGTGGATTAGTTATTGGAACAATTCATACTGTAATTTTTGTTGATGATTTTAATAAAATCAACATAGAAGAACTAGGGAAAGCAGTTGAAAATCATAAATTATTTCCATTAAAGACCAACGTTAACTTTGTTAGAATAATTGATAAAACAAATATTGAAGTTATTACTTGGGAAAGAGGAGTTGGTATCACTTTAGCTTGTGGAACTGGGGCAGCAGCAAGTGCTGCTGTAAGTTCAATGCTTTATGATACAGAAAAAACAGTTAACGTACATGTTAAGGGCGGAAAACTAATAATAGAACAAATTGATGGTGCTATATATATGACAGGGCCAGCTGTGAAAATATGTGAAGGAGTTTATTATAATGAAAAAAGTTAATATAGCAATTGTTGGAGCCACTGGAATGGTTGGAAGAACATTTTTAAAAGTTTTAGAGGAAAGAAAGTTCCCTATTAATAATTTATATTTATTTGCTTCTAAAAGGTCAGCAGGAAATAAAGTAGAGTTTAATGGTAGTGAGTATATAGTAGAAGAATTAAATGAAGATTCATTCAAAAGAGATATTGATATTGCTTTATTTTCAGCAGGTGGGGATATAAGTAAAAGATATGCACCTATAGCAAAAGAAAATGGAGTTATAGTAGTTGATAATAGTAGTGCTTGGAGAATGGATCAAGATGTTCCTTTAATTGTTCCAGAGGTAAATCCTGAAGATGTTCAATGGAATAAGGGGATAATTTCAAATCCTAATTGTTCTACAATTCAAGCTGTTTTGCCTTTAAAAGTATTAAATGATGCTTTTAAAATAAAAAGAATAGTTTATTCAACTTATCAAGCTGTTTCTGGATCAGGGGTTGGAGGAATAATGGATTTAGAAAATGGTATAGAAGGAATCCCTAATCAGAAATATCCTCATCAAATAGCATATAACTGTATTCCTCATATAGATGTATTTATGGATAATGGATACACTAAGGAAGAAATAAAAATGATTGAGGAAACTAAAAAGATATTAAATGACAGCACATTAAGAGTTACAGCTACTACTGTTAGGGTTCCTGTAAGACATGGACATAGTATCTCAATAAATTTAGAGTTTGAGAAAGAATTTGATTTAACAGAAGTTTATAGTGTTCTAGAAAATGCTCATGGGATAATTGTACAAGATGATGTTGAAAACGATATATATCCTATGCCTATAAATGCAGAGGGAACAAATGAAGTTTACGTAGGAAGAATTAGGAGGGATTTTAGTTTAGATAATGGGATTAATTTATGGGTAGTAGCTGACAATATAAGGAAAGGAGCTGCTACAAATACAGTTCAAATAGCAGAGCTGCTTATAGATATCATATAAAGTTTTAGGAGGGCAAATAGTGAAATTAATACTAAGTGGATGCAATGGGACAATGGGACGAGCTATTTCTAATTTAATTGAAGAGAAAAAAGGTATAGAAATAATTGCTGGTCTGTCTAGAAATCCTAAAAAAAATAATAATTCTTATCCGGTATACACTAGTATATTTGAATGTAAAGAGCAAGTTGATGTAATTATTGATTTTTCAAATCCTCAATGTTTACCTAATGTAATACAGTATGCAGTTGAAAGAAACATTCCACTTTTAATAGCTACAACAGGTTTGTCTAAAAAAGATTTAGAAGATATTAAAATAGCGTCTAAAAAAATTCCTGTGTTATGCACAGCAAATACGTCACTAGGATTAAATCTGTTAATTAATTTAGTAAAAAAAGCAGCAGTGGTTTTAGAAGAAAATTTTGATATAGAAATTATTGAAAAACACCACAATAAAAAAATAGATGCACCTAGCGGAAGTGCTTTTATGATAGCGGATGAAATAAACAAAGAATTAGATAATTCAAAAAAATATGTATTTGGAAGAAGTGGGAATGAGGAAAAAAGAGCAAAAAATGAAATAGGTATACATGCTATCCGAGGAGGAAGTATATGTGGAGAGCATAATGTGATTTTTGCTGGATTAGATGAAATAATTGAGATTAAGCATACTGCATTTTCAAAAAAAGTTTTTGCTTTAGGGGCTATTAAGGCAGCTAAATATATTGTAAATAAAGATTATGGATTATATACTATGGAAGATTTGATTAATTTATAAATGAAAATGCCCAACAATTGTTGAGCATTTTTTTTGGTGGTATAATAATAATATATTGGAAAAAAATAAAATATTTATATCCTAACAAGTAGGTGATGAAATGTGAGTATGGACAAAATAAAGGAATGTATATTTATTTCAGTTCAAGATAAATATAAAGAAGAATTTAGAAGTGAAAATTTTGAAATTAATTTATCTATGGGAAAAACTATTTCAAAAGTATTTATAATAATTGAAGTTATAATGTTTATAATCTCAATTACTGACATAAAAAATCTAGTATTTAAAGTACATAACATGTATTATACTGTTATGTATGCTTTAATGATAATAGTAATGATAGTATTCCTAATTCTTTTTCAAAAAGTAGGGGATAATAATTGTAATAATACTATGATGATGCGAATTATTGAAATTTCTTTCGCAGGGTTTATGGTTTTATGGGCAGCTGGAATATCTATCATAGATCAATTACATTACGGACAAACAGTTGTATATATAGCTGGCGTTATATTTGTTGCAATAGCTACATATTTAGAGCCTATTTTTGTACTTGCAATATTTATTTTTGTACATACAATATTTATTGTATGTTTATTCTACATTCAAAAGTCTGACACTATATTATTTGGGAACTTTATAAATACAAGTACCATAATAGTTGTGTCATGGTATATATCTAGAAAGCAATTTAAAAACAGAATATCACAATTTAATAATAGAAAAATAATAGAACAACAAAACAAAGAATTAGAACGACTTTCTTATACTGATTCATTAACAGGAAGTTATAATCGTTATAAATTTGATGAAGTCATAGAGAATACATGGGAGGATTCTTTAGTACATAGAAAACCTATATCAATGATTCTATTAGATATAGATTATTTTAAACAATATAATGATAACTATGGACATCCAGCTGGAGATGAGTGTCTTAAACAAGTTGCAAAAGCCATATCACAGTATGCTAAAAAAATATCAGCTATTGCATCTAGATACGGTGGTGAAGAGTTTGCTATAGTATTACCTAATACAAATAAAGAACAGGTTTTTTCATTTGCAGAAGAAATAAGAAAAAGGATTGAAGACTTAGCTATCCCTCATGAATATTCCTCTGTTTCAAAACATATAACTGTAAGTTTAGGGACGTATACAGTTGTCCCAACTGATAAACTAGCTATTAAGAAATTTATATATATGGCAGATAAAGCTTTGTATAAAGCAAAAGGGACAAATCGTAATAATGTTGTAAGTTTATAATAAAGCTTCAAATATAAAAGAGTATTTAACCTAATTGGTTAGATACTCTTTTATATTTTGGGAGAAAAATTTATAACTTTAGGAATATTTTATTATCTGGCAAAATAGAATATCAAAGTATGTATTTAAGGAAAATTTAAGAAAAAATTTAAGTATTAAATTAAAAAAATGGAGGAGCATTATGTATCACGAAATGGAGTCTTTTAGTGAAAGCTATTTTGATTCAGGTGATTTACTATTAGAGAAGGATTATAAGAACTACAAATTTTTTGGTGCTCATTTAAAGTCATATAAAGGAGAAAAGGGGGTAAGCTTTACTGTTTATGCCCCTAACGCTGAAAAGATTAATGTTGTTGGTGATTTTAACAAATGGAATGGTATAAATCATACCATGAAAAAGAATGAGCGCACTGGTATATGGAATATTTTCATTTCGGGACTAAAAGAAGGAGATATTTATAAATATGAGATATATACGAAAGAAAAGGACGTTATGTTAAAAGCAGATCCCTATGCATTTTATTCAGAATTAAGGCCAAATACAGCCTCAGTAATTACTTCACTAGAAAATTATAAATGGAATGATAAAGAATGGATAGAGGAGAAAAAGAAGATTGCTAAGTACGAAAAACCAATAAATATTTATGAATTACACTTAGGTTCTTGGAGAAAAAAACATAATGATGAGTTTTATGAGTATAAAGAAATTGTTGTTGAAATTATTGAGTATGTTAAAAAAATGGGATATACACATATTGAATTGCTGCCAATTACAGAGTATCCCTTTGATGGTTCGTGGGGATATCAAGTGACTGGCTATTATTCTGTCACAAGCAGGTATGGAAAATTAGAAGATTTTATGTATTTTATAGATCAATGTCATCAAGCTGGAATTGGAGTTATTTTAGATTGGGTACCTTGTCATTTTTGTAAGGATGAACATGGATTATTTAAATTTGATGGAACAAGTCTTTATGAATATGATAACCCCATAATGGCTGAAAATTCAGAGTGGGGAACTGCTGCATTTGATTATGGAAAAAATAATGTGAAGAGCTTTTTAATATCTAATGCTATGTTTTGGTTTGATATCTATCATATTGATGGCTTAAGAGTTGATGCTGTATCTTATATGCTTTATTTGAATAGTGGGAAAAGAGACGGGTTGTATATACCTAATAAGTATGGAGGAGTAGAAAACTTAAGTGCAATAGAATTTATAAGAGAATTAAATCAGACTATAGCTAGATATTTTCCAGAAGCTTTAATGATAGCTGAAGAATCAACAGCATGGCCATTTGTAACAGGAGCTATTGAGAAAGGCGGGCTAGGCTTTGATTATAAGTGGAATATGGGTTGGATGAATGATATGTTGAAGTACATGGAAATGGATCCTATATATAGGAAGTGGCATCATAATTTAATTACGTTTTCGTTCATGTATGCTTTTTCTGAAAAGTTCATACTTCCTTTATCTCATGATGAAGTAGTTCATGGAAAAAAATCATTAATTGAAAAAATGCCAGGAGATTACTTTAATAAATTTGCTAATCTCAGGGTGTTCTTTGCTTATATGATAGCTCATCCAGGAAAAAAACTATCATTTATGGGAAATGAATTTGCTCAGTTTATTGAGTGGGATTATAAAAAGGAATTAGATTGGATGTTAAAAAAATACGAAAGCCATAAAAAAATGAAATATTTTACGGAAGAACTTAATAAGTTTTATATAAAGGAAAAATCATTATATGAATTAGATGATGATTCAAGAGGATTTTCTTGGATAGATCATCAAAACTATGAACAGAGTGTAATAACATTTATGAGAAAGGGAAAGAAGGAAGAAGACTTTATGATTATTGTGTGCAACTTTACACCTGTTCTACGTAAAAATTATAAGATAGGGGTTCCTTTCCTAGGGGAATATGAAGAAGTATTTAATAGTGATAGGGAAGAATATGGTGGAGAAGGAGTTAGAAATAAAGATAGGCTTATTGCAAATAATCTTGAATGGCATAATCAACCATGCTCAATAACTCTAACAATTCCACCTTTAGGAGCACTGTTCATAAAAAAACATAATGTAGAATTGAGAAACATTACGACATAAAACATAACTGAACAGTTGAAAATGGAAAGTGGAAAACGATGGATGTTTTGCTCCGCAAAACTGCATTTTATTGTTCCTTAGAATAAGAGGGGTTTACTCATTTTATCTTTAGATAAAATATTGTAATTTAGAACACAAGGTTTCATCAAGATGAAACGAGTAACCTATTCTTGTCCGAAGAACAATATGATTAAAATTTCTCAAAGAGAAATATCCTACGTTTTCAACTTTCAATTTTCAACTTTCAACTTGCTTTTCTAAAGCACAATGGTTTCTTAACAAGTAGTAACAATTCGTGGAATAAAGTTGATGTATTTATAAATAATCGGTATACATTAAGGGGGATTTTATGAATAGAAATAAAAAAGAAATTATATCTATGTTATTGGCTGGTGGACAAGGTTCGAGACTTAATATACTAACTAAAAAGATTGCAAAACCTGCGGTACCATTTGGAGGTAAGTATAGAATTATAGATTTTACATTAAGTAATTGTGCAAATTCAGGAATCGATACAGTTGGAGTACTTACACAATATAAACCATTAGAATTAAATTCACACATAGGAATTGGAAGGCCTTGGGGATTTGATAGAAACAATGGAGGGGTTACGATTTTAGCACCATATATGGGGCGTAGTGGGGGAAGATGGTACAAAGGTACTGCAAATGCAGTTTATGAAAATAAAAACTTTATTGATAAATATGATCCAGAATATGTACTTATTTTATCAGGAGATCATGTTTATAAAATGGATTATTCATTACTTCTTGAATATCATAAGGAAAAGGGGGCTGGAGCTACTATTGCTGTAATTACAGTTCCATGGGAAGATACAAATAGATTTGGAATAATGAATGTTAATAATCATGATAAGATTATAGAATTTGAAGAAAAACCTGAAAATGCTAAAAGTAATTTAGCCTCTATGGGGGTATATATATTTGATTGGAAATTACTAAGAAAGTACTTGATTGAAGATGAACAAGATGAAACTTCAGCTAATGATTTTGGGAAAAATATAATACCTAAGATGTTAAATAATGGAGTTGATTTATATGCCTATAAATTTGATGGATATTGGAAGGATGTAGGTAATGTAAAAAGTTTATGGGAAGCAAATATGGATTTATTAAAAGAGAATAATAAGTTAAATATTCATGACACAAACTGGTCTATATATTCAAATGATCCTGTTGGACCACCCCACTATATTAGTGAGAGTGGAAAAGTTAAATCAGCTATATTAAATGATGGATGTATTATACATGGAGAAGTAAGTAATAGCGTGTTGTTTCCAGATGTTTATGTTGGTAAAAATTCAAAAATTATTGATTCTGTTATTATGCCTGGAGCTAAGATTGAAGATAATGTAATTATTAATAAGGCTATAGTTATGAAAAATATAACTGTGAAATCAGGAGATTCAATAGAAGGTAAAAATCTAGACGAGATTGTTGTAGTAAGTGAATAATACTTTGAATGGGGGAATTAATATGCAAGATATAATGGGGATCATTAATTTAAGTGAACAAGAAGATCAAATTAGAGAACTCACATATAATAGACCAATTGCTACAATCCCAATTGGAGGTAAGTATAGAGTTATTGATTTTACACTTTCAAATATGGTTAACTCAGGTATGATAAATGTGGCAGTTTTTACTCAAGGAAAATGTCGCTCATTAATGGAGCATTTAAGAGTGGGAAAAGAGTGGGATTTAGACAGAAAGAAAGATGGATTATTCATAATGAATCCTGTGATTAATCCATCAGATACATTAATTAGTAAGGGAGACATAAAAAATTTTAAAGATCATATTGAATATATTGAACGTAGTAGACAAAAATATGTTCTTTTATCAAAAAGTTATATGATATGCAATGTTAATTATGAAGAAGCATTTAAGTATCATAAAGAAAGCAATGCAGATATAACAATTCTATATAAAAATGTAGATGACAGTGATGATAGTTTCTTAAGATGTGATACTTTAAATTTAGATAATGATAGGAATGTAATTAGTATTGGCAGAAATGTAGGGAATAACGATAGTAAAAATATTTCTATGGAAATGTATATTATGAAGAAAAGCTTGCTTATTGAAATAATCCAAAGCAGCATTACAATTGGGGAAAATCTAAATTTAAAAGATGCTGTATTTGATAAAATAAATCGTTTAAATGTAAACGCTTATCCTTTTGAGGGGTATTTATCATGTGTAAATTCAATGGAGAATTATTATAAAACTAATATGGAGTTGCTGGATATTAATGTATCTCATGAAGTATTTAATAAAAATGGAGGAATTTATACAAAGATTAAGGATGAGGCACCAACAAAATATGCTGAGAACTCTCATGTTAAAAATTCTGTCATTGCAAATGGTTGTATTATTGAAGGTACTGTTGAAAATAGTATCATTTCAAGGGGAGTAAGGATTCGAAAAGGTGCGGTTGTTAAGGATAGTGTAATTATGGCAAAAGGAACTGTTGAAGAAGATACTGTTTTAAAGCATGCCATATTAGATAAATATGTTCATATAAGTAGGCATAAGGTATTATGCGGAGACTCAAAAAAACCAATAATATTAGGGAAAAATTTTAAATTATAGTTTTAGGTTAGGGGGTTAGTTAACTTGATTAAAGTATTATATGTTGCTTCTGAAGCAGTACCCTTTATAAAAACAGGGGGACTTGCCGATGTGGCATTTTCTTTGCCTAAAGAACTTAGAAAAACAGGAGTAGATATAAGGGTAGTAATTCCAAAGTACAGTGCTATCGCTGAAGAATTTAAGAAAGAAATGGTTTTATTAAAAAGTATTGAAGTACCAGTAGGTTGGAGAGAGCAATACTGTGGAATTGAATATATGGAATATGAAGGTGTGCCATATTATTTTATAGATAATGAATATTACTTTAAAAGAGATTCAGGCTATGGGGTATATGGATATTACGATGAAGCTGAAAGATTTTCATTCTTTAATAAATCTGTTTTAGAGATGATTAAACACATAGATTTCAAACCAGATATTATTCATTGTAATGATTGGCATACAGGGATGATTAGTCCGTTGTTAAAAGCACAGTATAGTGAAGATAAGGACTATAAGAATATAAAAACAATTTTTACTATCCATAATTTAAAATATCAAGGGATATTCTCCTCAGAAATCCTTGGTGACTTATTGAATTTAGGAAGTGAATATAACCATATTGAGAAGCTAGAATTTAATGGTGGAGTAAGTTTTATGAAGGGTGGAATCAACTATTCAGATATAGTTACCACTGTGAGTAAAAGTTATGCTGAAGAAATACAATGTGAATATTATGGTGAAAAGTTAGATGGGCTTTTAAGAAAAAGGGGTAAAGATTTATTTGGAATTGTAAATGGAATTGACTATGATATTTACAATCCTGAAAAAGATAGTTTTATTTATGAAAATTATAATATAGATTCATTTGATAAAAAAATAAAGAATAAATTAAAGTTACAAGAAGCTATGAATCTTCCTCAAAGAGAAGATGTCCCTCTAATTGGAATTGTTTCAAGGTTAGATAGTATGAAAGGGTTAGACTTAGTGGTTCATATTTTAGACGAACTGCTTGCTAAGGATGTGCAGATGGTTGTTTTAGGAACAGGTGACCAATACTTTGAATCCATATTTAGAAATTTTGCAAGTAGATATCCACATAAGTTATCATCAAATATATTATTTAATACCTCCCTTGCTCATAAGATTTATGCTAGTTGTGACATGTTTTTAATGCCTTCAAGATTTGAACCTTGCGGATTATCACAATTGATAGCCCTTAGATATGGTACTCTTCCTATAGTAAGAGAAACTGGTGGATTAAATGATACAGTTAAATCATTTAATGAATTCACTATGGAGGGAAATGGGTTCAGTTTTAAAAATTATAATGCTCACGATATGCTTTTCACAATTAATAGAGCACTTGAATATTATAAAGATAGAACTGTTTGGTATGAAATAGTTAAAAATGCTATGAATGGTGATTATAGCTGGAAGGTTTCAGCACAAACTTATGAAGAATTATATTTGAAGTTGATTTAGTTAGAAACAAGATGACTTATTGGGAAGGGGTGAATTATGAGAGTTAATAAGGACAAATTCAAAGAAGATTTCGTTAATAAGTTAGTATCAAAACGAGGGAAGAAAATTGACGAGGCAAACCTCTTAGATAAATATTATGCACTGGCTAGTTTAACAAGAGATTACATTGGAGAATACTGGGTAAAAACTAATAAAAAATATATACAAGATAATAAAAAACAAATTTATTATTTTTCTATGGAGTTTTTAATAGGAAAGTTATTAATAAGCAATCTTTTGAGTTTGGGTATAAAGGAAATTTGTGAAGAAGGTTTGAAAGAACTTGGATTAGATCTAAATCAGATTGCAGAGATAGAGAAAGAACCTGGTCTAGGTAATGGAGGGTTAGGAAGACTTGCAGCTTGTTTTTCAGATTCAATGGCTACTCTTGGAATACCTGGATATGGCATTGGAATCAGATATAAATATGGGCTTTTCCAACAAAAGATAATTGATGGATATCAAAAAGAATTTCCTGATCAATGGCTTAAATATGAAAATGCGTGGGAGATTAAGCGTCCTAGTGAATCTGTAGAAGTTAAATTTGGTGGAAATGTTAGAATAACGCAAGAAGATAATAGGTTAAAATTTATCCATGAAAAGTATGAATCTATACTAGCTGTTCCTTATGACGTACCTATTGTAGGATATAAAAATAATATAGTAAATACATTAAGACTATTGAGTGCTGAGGTAATAGATAAAGAATTTGATTATTATCATTTTAACAAAGGGGAGTACACAAAAGCCTTTGAAGATAAACTTAATACAGAGGCTATTTCCTATGTGTTGTATCCAGAGGATTCCTATGAAAAGGGAAGAATTTTACGATTGAAACAGGAGTATTTTTTAGTTTCATCTGGTGTTCAAAATATTATAAAAACATATAAAAAGTCAGGAAAGCCTCTAAAAGATTTTTATAAGCATGTTTCTATTCATATAAATGATACTCATCCAGCATTAGCTATACCAGAAGTTATGAGAATATTAATAGATGAAGAAGGATTTGGATGGGATGAAGCTTGGAAAATAACAAAACACACAATATCTTATACTAATCATACTATTATGGCTGAAGCCTTAGAAAAATGGAATGTAGATATGGTAAAAAATATCCTACCTAGAATATTTATGATTATTGAAGAGATAAACGAACGATTTTGTAGAGAATTATGGAACACAAAATATCATGGAGATTTTAATAAAATAAGTGAAATGGCAATAATCGCTGATAATCAAATAAAAATGGCTCATTTAGCTATAGTAGGGAGTCACAGTATAAATGGAGTAGCAAAACTTCATACTGAAATATTGAAGAGAAAAGAATTAAAAGAATTCTATAATATTTACCCTGAAAAATTTAATAATAAAACAAATGGAATAAGTCACAGGCGATGGCTTTTAAAATGCAATCCTAAGCTTGCTAGTTTAATAAGTGAATACATTGGTCCAAAGTGGATAGATTCACCTGAAGATCTTATAAATTTGATTGAGTTTAAAAGTAATCCATATTTTAAGCAAAGAATAAATGAAATAAAACAATATAACAAAAATAAATTTGCTGAAATGGTTAAAGAAAAATATTCTATAGATATTAATCCTAACTCAATATTTGATATTCAGGCAAAAAGAATTCATGAGTATAAAAGACAAGTGCTTAATGTACTTCATATAATGCATATATATAATAAGCTTATTGAAAATCCTAATCTAGATATTTATCCTAGAACTTTTATATTTGCAGGTAAGGCTGCACCTGGATATTATATTGCAAAAGAAACTATAAAGCTAATTAATTCACTTGGAGAGAAGATAAATAATGATAATAGAATAAAAGATAAGTTAAAGGTTGTATTTGTTGAGGATTATAATGTAACACTAGCAGAACTTTTAATACCAGCAGCAGACATAAGTGAGCAAATCTCAACAACAACAAAAGAAGCTTCAGGGACTGGTAATATGAAGTTTATGATGAATGGTGCAATTACTATAGCTACTCTTGATGGAGCTAATATTGAAATTGCCAATGAAGTAGGAGAGGAAAACATAATAATCTTCGGATTAAAAGCTAAGGAAGTTCTTGAACTGTATAATAATAAAACACATAAATCAATAGATTTATATAATGAAGATGGAAATCTAAAAAAAATTATGGATGAATTAATAAATGGATTTTTACCTGTAAGTAAAGAGGCTTTTAAAGGGATATATGATTCTTTACTTAAAGATAATGATAAATATTTAGTGTTAAAAGATTTTAATGATTATGTAAGGGCTCAAGAAAAAATAGATAAATTATATAGAAATAATTCAAAATGGTTAGAGATGAGTATTACTAATATAGCCTACTCAGGGAAGTTTTCTAGTGACAAAACTATAGTTGAATATGCTAAAGAAATATGGGGAACTTTATAAAAAACATAATGGAGAATTGAGAATGGAGAATTGAGAATGATGGACATTTCTCTTCGAGAAATTATAATTTTATTGTTCCATGGACAAATAAGTTAACTCGTTTCATCTAGATGAAACATTGTATTATAAATACAATATTTTATACTTGGATAAAATGAGTAAAATCTTATTGTCCTAAAGAACAATAAAATGTAGGTTCTGACCTAAGTCAGAACCATCCTTCATTATACATTATCAATTATACATTATACATTTATTCTAAAGCACGCATGCGTGTTAGTTTAGGGGGCATTGAAAGTAATACGAATTCTTTTGATACAATCTAATAATCTTGGAGGAGTATTATGGAATCCAATATTTATACTGGACAGGATTTAGGTGCAAAGTACAGTAAAAGCCATACAGTATTTAAAGTATGGTCCCCTAATGCGCAAAGTATAAGATTAGTTATTTACCATGAGCATGATAGTAATGGTAATGTACATGAGATGAGTAAGGGTGAGAAAGGAATTTGGGAACTTAAGCTTAAAGGAGATTATAAAAATAAATATTATAATTATAGAGTAACAATTGATGGTATAGAAAAGGAAACGCAAGATCCATATGCAAAGGGTGCTGGGGTTAATAGTGAAAAAGGGATGATAGTGGATTTTGATTCTATAAATCCAGTAGGGTGGAAGGAACATCAAAGACCTGAAGCCTTGAGGTTTTGCGAAATGATTATATATGAAATCCATGTAAGGGATTTTTCAATAGATATAAATTCAGGTATGAAGAATAAGGGGAAGTACCTAGCGTTTACTGAAGAGAATACTAAAGGAACAGATGGGATATTAACTGGAATAGAGCATCTTAAAGAACTTGGTATAACACATCTTCATTTAATGCCTGTTTTTGATTTCCAAAGTGTAGATGAAAGTAAAGGAAATCAGTACAATTGGGGATATGATCCCTGTTTATATTTTGTTCCTGAGGGGTCTTATTCCACAAATCCTTATAATGGAGAAGTAAGGATAAGAGAATTTAAAGAGATGGTAAAAGCATTACATGAAAATAATATTAGAGTTGTAATGGATGTAGTGTTTAATCACACTTATAAAACTGGAACAACTCCTTTTGATATTCTTGTACCTAAATATTATTATAGAACGTATGATGATGAGAGTTATTCTAATGGCTCTGGATGTGGCAATGAAATTGCATCAGAAAAGCCTATGGTAAGAAAACTTATAGTAGACTGTGTAAAGTTTTGGGCAAGTGAATATAAAATTGATGGTTTTAGATTTGATCTTATGGCACTTCATGATATAGAAACAATGAGGGAAGTTGAAAAAGAACTTAGAAAAATAAATCCCAATATCTTAATATATGGAGAACCTTGGACAGGAGGATGTTCAGCTTTAGATTATAACCTTCAATTTACCAAGGGAAAACAAAGAGGGATGAATATTGCAGTATTTAATGATGAAATACGAAACGCTATTAAGGGAGATAATAGTGGCTTTTTATTAGGATTTGTTAATGGAGCTTCAGGACTGGAAAATGAAATTAAAAAGGGAGTAGTGGGAAGCATTAATTATAATAATACTTTATGGGGATTTGCAAAAGACCCTATAGAATGTATAAATTATGTGAGCTGCCATGATAACTTAACCTTATTTGATAAATTAGAGAAAAGTAATGGTGATGCATCCTTGGAAGAAAGGGAAAAGATGAATAGGTTAGCACTATCTATTATACTAACATCACAAGGGATTCCATTTTTACATGGAGGCTCAGAATTTTTAAGAAGTAAAGAAGGAATTGATAACAGCTATAATTTAGGCGATCATATAAATAAGATAGATTGGAATAGAAAAAATAAATATTTAAAAACATTTAATTATATAAAGGAGCTAATTGCATTTAGAAAGAGTCAACATGTTATGACTATGGATAAAGCTGAGGATATAAAAAACTACTTGAATTTTATAGAAGCTCCTAAAAATACTGTGGCTTATATATTGAATTCCCCTTATGAAGGTGATTATGAGCATATATTTATTATTCATAATGGAAATAGATATGAAGTAACAATTAAGCTTCCATTAGAAGGACTGTGGAAAGTTATTGCAAATGAATTTGGAGCAAATAGACATGGTATTCAGAATGAAAGTGTATACATTTCAAATGAAATAAAGGTTGGAGCTTTGAGTACTTGTATATTGTGTAGAGAATAAATATTAAAGAGTAAGAGGGTAACCGTAGTGGTTGCTCTTTTTTTATTACTACAAAAAAGTAAAGACAGTAGTAAAAGAAGGATACTGGAAAGTAAAAGAAGCAGGTACGCAAAAAGCCAAAATAATTTATTAGCCCAAAGGCAAGGACTTTAGAGTAATTAAAGAGAATAAAGATAGATATGGAAAAGAGAGAGGTTTGATAAGAAAAAATTTCTCGGAGAGAAATAACCGACGTTATCCATTATACATTATCCATTATCAATTAAGCGAAGCGAGAAGCTGCACTTGACAAAGCCCGAAGTGGTTTTGATACAATAATAAGTAAAGTAAAGAAAACAGTAAATAAAGCCTCAGAGAATGGCAAACTGCTAAATCAAGCCTGGAAGGAATCAGGAAGTAAAAGTGTATATTTAGGAAGCGGATTTGGAGCAGGGCAACAAGTTTTAGATAAAACAGCAGAGACAGTAGATAAGTATAAGGCATTGAAGAAAGCAGCACAGGAAGCAGCGGAGAAGGAAGCAAAAGAGAAGGCAGCAAAGGAAACTGCTGATAAAATTGGAGGAGCTAGATATGGTGAAAGAAGAATTTCAGATGAACTATATAACGATCTTAGAAAGAAAACGCCTTCGAGAAAAATGCAAAAGGAGGTAAATAAGGATCTAACGAATATAAAAGGGACGCCAGATCCAGCACTTCCAGGTAAGAAGATTACAGGTACACTTCAAGCTGATCATATTGTATCAATGGATAAGATAACCAAAATGGAGGGGTTTGACAAATTAACAAAAGAACAACAAAAGCAAATTTTGAATAATCCAGATAATTTTATTGGTTTAAGCGAAGCTGCAAATAAATCTAAAGGAGCAAAATCTTATTCAGAATGGACAATTTATAAAAAAGAGAATATTGAAGTAGATCCTCAATTTAGAGAAAAAATGATTAAAAAGGAAAAAGAATTAGAAATACAGTTGCAAAAGCAAATAGATGATTTAGTTAAAGAAAATTTAAAGAAAAATGATTAAAGGAGATAATTATGTCTATGGAGGAAAAGCTAGAATTTTTAAGACAATATAATGATAAAATTGAACTTATAAATGTTGATGAAAATAATGAAGTTGATTTTAACTGTATACCAAGTGAATGGTATAGAGCTTTCTCAGAAAAAGATAGTGAAAAGAGAATAGATATAGTATTGGATTTATGGGAAAAGAATGTTAATACTGAATTAAGAAATACTATAGCTTATTTATCTGAGAATATTGATAATATCGAATTGATGAAGTGTGATGAAAGGTATTCTATTTTATATAGTATTAGGACATCAGAAGGTGATATAGAATATTTTGAGGGAAGAAATCCACATGACAAGATTAACAATTCGGAACTTGAAAAAGTATGGGGTAAATTCCCAACTTCTATTCGAAATTTCTATGAAAATGTTCATAATGGATTTTATTTTTTTGCAAGTCAGGCAATGGGGTTAGTACCTCTTGAATCTGTAACATATTTTGATGAGGATGAATGGGGGATCATTGAAGAGTTAAAAGAACCTTTACAAATCGATTTAAAAACAACATTTGGTTTTTTCAAAAGTGGTATGGGTGGATATGTGGCTATAGATTATAAAAATTGTATTAATGATAATGCTACTTTATGGTTCTCAAATAATCAACCTAAATATAACATTAACTTTTGGGACATAGTAGATGAATGGATTGTTATTGGTTTTGAATAAATTTAGTTACAATGATGCTTTCATGATTAATACCAACGAGTAATTTTAGGTAATATATTAAATATTTAATTTAATGGTAAGTAAATATAAAACAGGAGTTGAAGACTAAGAAGTAGTCAACTCCTGTTTTCTTAAAATAAAAATTTAAAGCATAGATTATATAAATTTAAGATTAATCCTATATACAGTAGTGGATAAAAATGGCTTACGTCTTTTAAAGTAAAATATAAAATAAATAACGGAAAATGGGCAATTGAAACATTTAATAATTAAATTGGAGAAAATATATGATTAATGAAAAGAAATTAACTAAGTATTATAATCAAATAGCTGAAAAATTAGAACAAATAATACCTATAGAATGGGATAAAGTAGTAATGTATTCAGAAGAAACAGGGAATACAAGTTCTGTAAGTTTCTATTTTTATTCTGAAGATTGTACTGAGGTATGTCATAGTGGTAATATTCCAGATAAGTATAATGTTAATGAAGATTTTTTTGATTCTTCAATAGATGAATTAATCGATATAAATAAGAAATTGTGGAGCGAGTTTCTTATTTCAGGACAATCAACATGGTGTTCATTAACCTTTTATTTGGATAGTAACTGGAAATTCAAAGTTAAGTATGGGTATGAAAGAAATTCCGAAATTAGTAGACTAGAAAGAGAAATAAGATGGGCATATGATGAATTAGGAATAATACCAGATGATGAGTACGAAAAAGAATTATTGCTAGAATATCTAAATGAACAAGGAAAAACTTTATAAAGTATGAAGGCATGTTATTAAATAGATACGTGCCCGAAAACATCCTGAATTTAAAATAAATTCATTTAACTAATAAAATGATTGATAGTATTAAATCAATTAGTATTAATACAAGTAAAAGAAGAAAAGCAAACTATTTGTTTAACGATTAAAGGTTTACAAGCGAAAGCTTCTTAGAGAGAGTAAATAGTGAAAGTAATAACATAAGTAGTATATAAGGCAAAAGCAAAGAAAAAGTAATTAGCCGAGAGGCAAGGACTTTAGAGTGATTAAAGAGAATAAAGATAGATATGGAAAAGAGAGAGGTTTGATAAGAAAAAATTTCTCGGAGAGAAATAACCGACGTTATCCATTATACATTATCCATTATCAATTAAGCGAAGCGAGAAGCTGCACTTGACAAAGCCCGAAGTGGTTTTGATACAATGATAAGTAAAGTAAAGAAAACAGTAAATAAAGCCTCAGAGAATGGCAAACTGCTAAATCAAGCCTGGAAGGAATCCGGAAGCAAAAGTGTATATTTAGGAAGCGGATTTGGAGCAGGGCAACAAGTTTTAGATAAAACAGCAGAGACAGTAGATAAGTATAAGGCATTGAAGAAAGCAGCGGAGAAGGAAGCAAAAGAGAAGGCAGCAAAGGAAGCGGCAGAGAAGGCGGCAAAAGAGAAAGCTGCTAAGGAAGCGGCTGAAAAGGCGTTAAAAACTGATGAAATACAAGTAGCCTTCAAAAAAAATCCTAAACATGATACAGTTGAATTTAAGAGACAATTAAAGGATCAAGAGAATGGTCTAAATTCTTTAACTGTAGATGAGTATCTTGCAAATAGAGACAGATATTTGAAAGAAGGAAGAGCTTTAGAAGGTAATGCGGCTCAACAAGCAGCAAGAGAAAAAGCTTATATTGATAAAGTTGATGAACTAAGAGAAAGTGGAATATCAAGAAAAGAAGCAGAAAAACAAGCATCACAATGGATGAAAGAACAGGCTGCACTTCATAATCCAGATCAAATTGCAGGAGGAAATCCACTTAATATCGGTGGAATGGGGGATAAACGTATTAACTCATCTCTTGGTTCACAGTGGAAATATAGGATAGATGCAATGGATGAACAAATTAGAAAGATGGCAGAAAAGATGACAGGGGCAGAAAAAAAGGCAACATACTTAAATGTTAAATTAACCGACTAAATACAGGAGTGATATGTATGTTAAATAATATCTTTAATGACTTTATATTAGAAGAAAAAGTTCCAGAGTCAATTATTAATAAGTATGATAGGGTAATACCTGATAAATTATTAGAAATATGGAAAACATATGGTTTTGGAAGTATATTAAATGGATATCTAAAAATTGTTAATCCTGATGATTTTGATGAAACATTAAAAGCGGTTTATGTAAGAAGTAAGGATGCTATTACATTATTCACAACTTCAATGGGAGATATTCTTGTTTGGGAAGATAATAAATATTTGATTTTGCTTAATTTTAGGAAAGGTAAAATTAAAGCAGTATCTTCAGGGTTTAGATTTTTCTTCTCAGATTTAGAAGAAGATAAAGAGTTTTATGAAGAAGTTTTAGATTGGTTACCTTATCCTGAAGCAATTGAGATGAATGGGAAACCAGCTTATGATGAATGTTTTGGGTATACGCCACTTCTGGGATTAGGTGGGTTAGAGAAAGTAGAAAATCTGAAGAAAATGAAATTAAAAGAGCATATTGGTATGATAACTCAATTTATGGGACAAATTGAATAAAGGATTAATAAGAAAATACTTTTAAATTATAAAAAGGTGATAATAAATGGAGTATGGAAGTAATAATAAGTTATTAATTGAGATTTTACAATTTGTAAATAAAAATAAACTATTTTCAGCTCAGTTAAACTCAATTAATGATATAAAGATTATTCATGATTTTGATAAAGCAGTATCACTTGCTTTAGATGATGAAAATTGGAATGATATCAGAGAAGAAGAAATGAGCAAAGTATGGGAAGTACTTTACAAAATGAGCAATTACCAAGAAATATTTTTTCCTTTATAAGATAGTTAGGAAAAATTAATAAATGTTTACTTTAATAAATTTATAGTTTCTTAAAAATAGTAACCAATGTTACAGCATCTTTTTAATATTCAATTTATAATATAGATAAATCAAGGAATATAAATGAATTAAATATATATGTGAGGAGAGGTTGTAATATGAAAATTACTAAGGATATGACTATAGGAGAAGTTATTAAACAGTTCCCTAAAGCAGTAGAGGTACTTATGGGATTTGGTATGGGATGTGTTGGTTGTCCATCAGCTCAAGCTGAAACTATTGGAGAAGCTGCACAAGTTCATGGTATAAATATTGAAGAGTTAATTAAGGCATTAAATGAAGGTATAGAATAAAAATAATATTAAATAATTTAAGTATAAATATAGGGGCTACCATATTGGTAGTCCCTTAAACTGTCTTTGCAGTATATTCTATGGAAAGGTTATAATAATCCCTTGCTTCTTTTGGGTTAATTTCTATCAGTGTATCAGCTAATAGTTTTGAATAATAGGATACTTCCCAATTTAAACTTATAGATATATAATTTTTAATTGCTGTTTCTAGATATTTTTTTCCTTTTTCAATATTCCCTTTTTGTATATATAAGTCACCTAAGTGTCCCTGAAGTAAATAAAGGGGCATTTTATTTTCTGCATTTTCAAGAGTTGCAAGGTGATCAAGTGCAAAGGTTTCACATTCATTAAGTTCACCAGCAGTAAGTAAAACTGATGCTTTATAAGCAATATTTATGTTATATCCAAATTCATAATTTATGTTTTTGGCTATATTCATGCTTTTTGATAATAAATCAAGTCCGGAATCTATCTTACCTTCTTTGGCAACTACAAGACCTAAAAGGCTAAACAGTTCAATATTAGCAACACTGCAATTTAGTGATTTGTTCATAGAAATTCCCTTAGAGACAAACTCTTTAGAAGTGTTATACATTCCTAATTTATAAGCACAATATCCTACTCTAATATAGCAATCTAAAAGTGTATCAGCAAGATAATTCTTTTGACAGTAAGAGATATTTTTAGTGAAATACTCCATGGCGATTTTTACTCGTCCGATATTTGAATTAGCAGTACCTATATTAAGAAGTAGTTTTGCTTTGGTTGAAGGCATGTTCAGTTTTTTAGATTCTATTGAATTAAGAGCACTAGTGTAAACATGAATTGCTTCTTTATAATCAGTTAAGTTGAAATAACAATGTCCTATGTAGCAATAACAGTAAATAAGATCCTCATATAATGAGATTTCTTTAATATGTTTTAAGGCTTTTTTTAGTATACCGATGCTCTCAAGATAATTATTCAAATAGAAAAAACATTTACCTATATACAATAGTGAAGTACAATAAATAGAATTTCTTGTATCATCATGTAAGTTTACAATATCATAAAATACTTTCATTGCTTGATTGTATTCTTTTTGAAGATAGAAGTTTTCGCCAGTGATAAACTTTTTCTGAAGTTCTTTTGAACCAATATTGTCTTCCTCTAGAAAATATGAAATAGGCTTTTTCAACCTATCTGATATTACTGAAAGAACCTTCATGGAAGGATTAACATGTCCTTTTTCAATTCGGCTGATGTAGCCTTTTGTAAAGTCTGTACCACCTAATTGCTGCTGAGATAATCCTAGTGATTTACGAGCAGCTTTTATTTTTTCTCCAATATTCATAATTATCAACTCCTGAGTATATTATAACAGATATTTACAAAAGGTAAAGTTTAATTATAGTAAACTTTGCATTGACAAAAGTTTCTTGTTATAATACAATATGGATATAAATAGAAAAAAAGATATTAATAGGGGGTTAAGGGGATGAATCACAAAAGGGTGTTAGAAAGTGCAGTAGAGATGGAATACAAATCCTTATTTCACTCAAAGGAGCATGAAGAAGAGTTTTTTAACAATCCTGATTCAATAATTATTGAATCAGAAGATAACAATGTAATATTATTTATAGAAAGAGACGAAGGAATAAATAGTTTATATTGGGCGGGAGAAACTGTAGAAGATGTAGCGGAGAGTTTAAGAGAATTGAATAAAAAGTTTCCTAAAGGAACAATTATAAAGATAAGTTGCTGTGAAGATAAAGATTCTAAGGGATTATTAGAAAAAATAGCAAATGAGTTTATAAATGTAGGATGTAAAAGTGAAGTTCATTTTGTTGGATTTAAAGCAAGTACTTTAGATGGAGTAGAAACAGAGTTTAATGAGGTGGTAAAAGCAAAAACTCATGAGCTTAATCATATTTATGGTATTATAGATAGGTCTCTTGGAGGAGATAAATTTAAAATGAATGAACATGAAATGAAAGAGTATATGAATAATAGTGAAAATAATGTATTCACTATAAAAGAAAATGGCAATATTGCAGGTATTGTATTTACAAATGTTTATGGTAATAAGAGTAAAAATACAAAGAGTCTGTTTATAAGAGGTCTTGCTGTTGATGAAAAATACAGGGGAAAGGGTTATTCCAAAAAGCTTATGAAAAAAGCCTTTAATTGGGGGATAGAAAATGGGGCAATAAATTCCATGTTATGGGTAGAAAAATATAATAATATTGCAATAAATCTTTATGAGAAGTTTGGGTATAAGCCTTATGGGGATGAAGAAATGATTCTTAAATATACTATAGAGAATCCATAGTTAAACTTTATTTATTCATGCTTAAAACGCAGCGTTTCTATGAGTTTTGAGTATGTATAAATTTAGTTTTAACTTGGAATCTCTATATCTAAGATGTAATTAAGAATCACTCTTTATTCCGCTTAAAGTTAGTAATAATTGAGAGGGTAAATAAAAAATCCATATTAATAATCCAATTATAAACTGAAAATTCTCCCAAATACTTGGTATCAAATCCATGCTAATTAGTTGATAAAGTGCCACATTTATATCACACAGTAAGAATAAAACCATTCCACATGAAATAAATAGAGAGCTCTTTTTAGTGTAACTACTATACTTTAGGGTTCGTATACTGCAATAAACACTAAAAGTTAATAATAACGCATATACAAATGAACTAATTGCAAGTAGAACTAGATAATTTGTAAGATATAGTATTAAGGGTGTAAATATTAAAAATAAAGTAAATGAAGGTAAGAAAATAAATGGATTTAATTTCTTAATAGTCACATGCTTTTCCATTAATGAATGTCTTTCAATATATATTAATTGAACAACACAGAAAAGCAATACTCCTAATATATGATTATTACTTATTAAAAGAAAATAATCAGCGACTAAAGTGAAGAATCTAGCTAACTTAAGTTTAAGTACATCTTTGGGAGTATATCCAAGGGGACCAATAAACAATGAAATAATAAAACATAATATTATACTTGAAAATTTCAGATATATAGAATAACTATTAGTTGTATATTGACTTGAAATATCTATAAATAAAAACAATGCATATATGAACATTATTATTATTGAGATAAATCTAATGATAATAATGTTCTTATTTTTGTCGTTCATATATTGTCTCCTATATAGCTTACATTTTAAGAGTGATTTATTAAAAAAATTCAAAAGCAATATTATATTATTGGATTGTATTTATACATGTATTCATTTTTAAGAGAATTATATTTGAGGTAATAATTAGATAAGTAAACATATTTAGAAAGATTTATATCCCATAAATGGTTTTGCAAATGTTGTTACCTGTCCTTTTTAATTATGCTACAATGTAATTATGTGACAATTAAAGAAAAAACAAGGAGTATATATGAAGAAAATTACAAAAATTTTAATACTAGGCTTAGCCGCATTTGCATGTACTTTTTTTTATGGTTGTAATACAAGATTTGATCAGTTGGTGCTTCAGGAGAAAGAATCCCTACCGAAGGAGAAGAAATCAGAATTAGAAGAGAAGGAATCAGCAGCTCAAGAGGAAGAAGTTGTGAAGCAGAAGGACGATGAACAGAAGGAGAAAGGGGAAACTAAAAAGGAAAAGGAATCGCCACAAAAAAATGAGTCTAAGATTACATCTTCAAATTATAAAGAAAAAGTCATAAATAAAATTATTTCGTACATAGATGAAAAAAACAGTAGCAGCGGATATGGAATATATCCTTTTTCAACAGTGGTAGATTCCCAGCTAAAGTGGGGATTCAGAGATAAGAATAGGAATGTGATTGTGGAACCACTGTATGATAGGGTATATGCAGATTGGCAAAGTGGAGTTTTTGGAGTTCAGGTGGATGGAAAGTATCATTTTTTAAATATGCAAACAAAAGCACCAGAAGAAAATTCATATGATCAGCTTGTCTATAGAAGTAAGAACATTGAGAGTATAGTGAATGAAGAAGAGAAAAGAATATATGTAAATCCTAAGGGTGAGATTTTAGGTGATGAAAAAAATGCATCATTTGAAGGGGAATATCTATTTTGTGTTCAAAAGGAAGAAAATAAACATATGTATCTTCTGAATGGAGAATATTTAGGATGGACATCTGAAAATTTTTGGAATGTGGACAGAGATGTTGAGATTGCATTATTTGAGAGAGACGGAGCGGAGTGCAGTGAGGATAGATATATAAAATTCAAGGACGATAGCGAGATGTTTAATGTAAATGTAAGCAGGGATACGAATTATTGGAAATATATTGGGGAGGGAATTGTAAAGTACATGGAAAATATCTGTCAGTTTGATGATAAACTAAAGTTGTTTACTATTAAAAACCTTAAAACAGGTCAAAAGACCGAAGAGATATTCCATCAAGTTATAAGGATAGATAAAGAAAGAATATTGGGGGTAACTCCAGTTGGAATTAAAATACTTGATAATGATTTAAATGTAATTATAGAAAAAGATATGAGTTACTACGAGAAATACTTTATAGATGGAGATTTAATAATCGGAGAGAATGAAGACGGCAATAAATACAATGTATTTTTAAATAAAGATTGTGATATTCTGTGGGAAGAAAACATAACTCAAATGAGCAAAATAGAACTTAAATGTAATGGATACTCCCAGCACTCCCAGCCAAAATACAAGAAGTATAGTATGATTCATTCACTACAGAGGGTTATAAAAGAAGTTTTTTTTGAAGAGGAATATAGAGAAGTAGATAGATATATAAAAGAAAATATTATTGATAAAGTGCATGAAAATACAGAATCTCTCCTTGATTCAAAAGAGGAAGGATGTATGAGAATGCATGCTTTCAGTCAAGTATTAACCAAGGAGTTCGGTGAGTTGGTGATTATTCAATACAGAAGCGGGGGTCACCTTTATGGCGGAGGCAACTTCGGCGGTGGAAAAAGTGAAACAATTTACATAACAAAAGATGGAGAAGAGCTGGACAAGAATCAACTTCTCGTAGATGGATGGGAAGAAAAAGCTGAAGAAATAATAAAGAGATGGTGGGATGAAAACCAGTTGGAATATAGAGAGATAAACTTTGATAATATAGATTTTGAGATAGGTGAAGATGGTATAAGAATGGTGAAGAAATCCTACTACAGAGGAATAGCAGATTGGATGATAGATATACTTCTCTTAAAGGAAGATATGGAGAAGTTAATAGATACAGAAAGTAGGATATACAAGCTAGCATATCCTGCTAAAGGTTAGGAAATTTGAAAAGGAAAGATAGAAATTAAGTAAGAGTTATTAAAGTGAGTAACTTCAGTGAGAATTTTATCCATTAATTGGTTTAAAAAAAGCGGAATGTGGTATAATACTCAATAGTTAGAATTTATTGAATAAGTTGAGTTTTCAACTAAGAAATCTATTAATAGTTTAGGAGTGAAGATAATGAAAAAGAATTTAAAAGGAAGTCAAACAGAAAAAAATCTTATGGAAGCTTTTGCAGGAGAGTCTCAAGCTAGAAATAAGTATACTTATTATGCAAGTAAAGCTAAAAAAGAAGGATATGTTCAAATAGCAAAAATATTTGAAGAAACTGCTATGAATGAAAAAGAACACGCAAAAATTTGGTTTAAGTTATTAGATGGTATTGGTACTACTGAGGATAACCTTAAAGCAGCAGCTTCAGGGGAACATGCAGAATGGACTGATATGTATAAAGAATTCGCAGAGACTGCAAAAAGCGAAGGATTTGAGGACATTGCTAAACTATTCGAGGGAGTAGGGGCAATAGAAAAGCACCACGAAGAAAGATATCAAGAATTACTTAAAAATGTACAAGAAGGAAAAGTTTTTGCACGTGAAGAAAGCAAAACTTGGATTTGTGAAAATTGTGGACACCTACATACAGGTAATGAAGCTCCAGAGGTTTGTCCTGTGTGCGCGCATCCAAGAGCTTATTTTAAAATTTCTTGTAAAGACTACTAGAATATAAAAGCGAATTGAAAATTGAAAATTGAAAATGGAGAACGAAGGAGATTTCTCTCCGAGAAATTTTAATATTATTGCTCCTTGAACAATAAGGGTTTACTCGTTTCATAAATGATGAAACATTGTAATTTAACTACAATAATTTATCTTTGGATAAAATGAGTAAACATAACCTTAGCTAAAGAACAATAAAATATAGTTTCTGCGCATGCAGAAACATCCATCGTTGTCCGTTTTCCACTGTCAATTGTGTAGTTTGTTTTTTAAATCGCGGCTTGCCGTGATTTTTTACGTATAAATATAAGTAATTTGCTTAAACTAAATAAGACGAAACATATATTTATATGAAAGGTGTTGAAACAAATGAAAATAACTAATGTAAGAAAGAATTCTGACGGAGATATTACTGCAGTTAAATTAGATAATAATCAAGAAGTAAATATTAAAGATGCAATAGAAATGACAAATGAAGGTAAAATTGAAGGAGTTAATGTTTCTTATGCTAAGAATGGAAGAGCATATTTAAGAAGCAATCCTAATAGTAATCAACAAGATAATTTAGATCAAATGCCTACTTTTTAATAATATAATATTGTTTTATATCAAAAGACACTTTTAAATGAGTGTCTTTTGTTTCTTAAGTTATTTGTTAATACTACACATAAGGTATAATAAATACAGGGAAAAGCTACTATAAAGTTATTTTTGGAGGAGCTCATGAAAAAATACTTTTCAATAGGGGAAACAGCTAAGATTAATAATGTATCTATTCAAGCTTTAAGACTTTATGATAAGATGGGTCTTTTAAAGCCAGCTTATGTTGATCAAGAGACAAATTATAGATATTACACTATAGAGCAATTTATGTATATAGATTTAATAAGGTATTCAAAATATATAGGGGCACCATTAAAGGAGCTTAGCCATGTATTCAATAGTAAAGATATAAGAAAGTTAATGGCATTTATGAAGAATCAACAGAAGATAGTAGAAAAAGAAATAACTAGATTAAAGAATGTAAGTAGAGCCATAGGTCATTTAGAAGACAAAATAAAATATGGTATAGAGTCTAAGAAAACTAATGAAGTATTTTTAAAAGAAATAGAAAAGAGATTTATTATAGATATTAAATTGGATATAAAAGATAAAGAAAGTGATATTGAAATAAAGATTAGAAAAAAGGATAAACTTGTTGAAGAAAATGAACTTATATTTGAAGGTGAAACGGGATATTTTATTAATTCCCATCTATTCTTAAATAAAGGGAAATTTGAATATGAAAGTGTTTATTCAACACTTTTGGGTGAGGGTATTGAAAATAAGAATTTAGATATTAGAGATATACCAAAGGGAAAATTTCTATGTATTACATATTTAAATGATGAAAGAGAAAAAGCTGTTCATAAGTTAAGAGAGTATATAAAAGAAAACAACATTGAAACTTTAGATATTGTGGTGGAAAGTCAATTGTTAAATACTCTTAATCCTTGGGAAAATAATGATTTGTTATATGAATTACAAATTTTAATTTAATCTATTGACTCTATACAAGGTATAGACTTTATAATCTCTTTTAGGAGGGATGATATATGAAGTCACTATGGAAAGAGTTTATGAGATATGCTGTTCCATCAGTAATTGGTATGATGGTTTCAGCGCTTTATATAGTTGTTGATGGAATATTTGTAGGTAGAGGAGTAGGGGCAGGAGCATTGGCATCAGTAAATGTAGCTCTTCCTGTTATAACATTAATGATGGCCATAACCATGATGATGACCATGGGTGGTGCTGCAGTAATGTCAATAAAGTTCGGAGAAAATAAGCATGAAGAAGGAAATAATATATTTTTACAGAGCTTGGTATTAATTGTAGCTGTAACTGGAGTAGTATCCTTGATTGGTATAATTTTTCCAGTTCAATTAGCTAGAATATTAGGGGCTAGTGATGAATTAGTAAAAGGTACAGCAGAATACCTTAGATATTATTTGATTTTTGGGCTTGGATTTTCAGGAAGTTTAGCATTGAGTACTTTTGTTAGAAATGATGGTAATCCTAATTTGGCAATGGTAGCCTTGATTGTAGGGGCAGTTACAAATATTACTTTAGATTACACATTCATATTTATATTTAAGTTTGGAATCGCAGGTGCCGCTGTAGCATCAGGATTAGGACAATTATCAAGTGTAATCATTCTTTTAACTCATTTTTTTAAGAAAAAAGGACAACTTGAATTATATATACCTAAGTTGAAAAAAGATGAAACGAAAAGGATTATTAAGGCTGGAACTCCAGAGTTTATTGTTCAGGTTTCTAATGCTGTTACTATACTTGCATTCAACTTAGTTATAATAAAAAGAATTGGAGAGGTAGGGGTAGCAGGTTTTAGCATTATAGGATATATAACTACTGTGCTTTTAGCATTATTCATAGGGGTTTCCCAAGGGATTCAACCATTAATAAGTTATAATAGTGGAAAAGGTGATTATGATAAGGTAGATACAGTATTTAAGATGGGATTAAAGACCAATTTTATTGCTTCATTGGTTATATATGTAATAATATTGGTTTTTGGAAAAAGTATAATAAGTATATTCAATGATGATCAGAGTCTAATAAAACTAACTTATGATGCTATAGTAATTTATGGATTTTCATTTGTTATTGCATCAATAAATATAGTTAATGTAACCTATCATCAAGCTACAGAAAACTCTAAAATCGCAAACTTAATATCTATAAGCAGAGGAATGGTATTTACTATAGTTGCATTGGTAGTTCTTCCTTTGATAATAGGGGATATAGGGATCTGGATTTCTATTATTCTAGGAGAGGTATGTACTTTATTTTTAATAATGTATTTGATATATATTAAGAAAACGGAGAAAAAACAATCGATTATAAGGTTATAAGGTAGCTAAAAGTAACTAAAAATATTGTATATAAGTTAAGCCGCTTATTTATAGGTATATAAATAGGTGGCTTTATTATATTTAGATTTATTGAGTTGTATGTAAAATTCTACAAAATATTATACTAATCGACAATAAAAACATTGTATTGTATAATTAAATAATAAGGTTTTTATATGAGGAGGGAGTTAGCATGAATCGTATAAAAAAGAATATGTATTTAGCGTTTTTAATATTAATTATTCCATTCATTGTTACAATGATGGTTGCTAGTTTTACATATATTAAAATTAAAGATGATGGTGTTGCTATAAATTTATCAGGCTCTCAACGTATGAGAACTATGCTTATTAGCAATTATTCTCAACAATATGTAAGTGCAGTTGAGATAGAGGATTCAGGAAAAGTAAAAGAGTTAAAGGAACTTTTGAATATAGAAATAGATATATATGAAAGGTTTACAAATGCGTTAATTTATGGTGATAAAGAATTAAATATTAGTACCAATAGGAATAAAGAAATTGTTACATATTTTGATAGTATACTTCCATTGTTAAATTTATACATTTCTAATGTTGAAATATTATTAGATTATCCAGATGATTATGAAAGTCTTTCATTTATTATTAAAAATGCAATGGGATTAAAAAATCAGATACATGAAATTGTTGAGTTGTATCAGATCAAATATGATAGGAATATTAATATTTTTAAAATATTAATTATTTTGTTAATTATTGTAGGGATATTTTTAACTGCTGTTAGTTTGCATTTTATAAAGAAAAGCACTTTAAAAACTTTAGAAAAGGCTTATTATGATGAGTTAACAGGATTAAAAAATAGAACATATTTATTTGATAATATGCTTAATATTATAGATGAAAAAATTCATTGTATTTATATTGATTTAGATAATTTTAAAGATATAAATGATTTATATGGGCATATTGCAGGAGACTTTGTTCTAGTTGAAGTTGCAAGAAGATTAAAAAATATATTTGGAGATGAAGGGGTATACAGATTAGGTGGGGATGAATTTCTTGTCATTATTAAATGTTGTGGAGACTCTAAGCAATGTTCAGTTTGTTCAATTCCTAAAAACAAATGTGAGTTAATTCTTGAAGAAATAGTACAACCTATTATTAATAATGACAGAAAAGAAGAATATGTAGTGGGTTGTTCAATTGGTTTTGCAAAACCAGATATTAATAAGGAAATATCTATTGAAAGATTAATAGAATTATCAGATGTAGCAATGATTAAAGCTAAGGAGTCAGGAAAGAATCAATACTATATAGCAAATGAAGAATTTTTAAGTCAATATAAGGAAAGTATTAGAATGAAAGTTAGTCTTAATAATGCAATTGAGAATAATGAGATTATCCCTTATTACCAGCCAATAATAGATATTAATACAAAAGAAATTAAAGGGATTGAGACTTTGGTTAGATGGAAGAAAGATAATGAAATTGTCCCTCCTTATAAATTTATTAAATTAGCTGAAACTTCGGGAAAAATATATAATATTGATTTGCTTATGTTAAGAAAAGGTATTGAATTATATCAAGAATTAAAGTTAAGTAACAGTGTCTGTGAGGAGTTTATTATTTCATCAAACTTCTCGCCATATACACTTTCAAAGGTAAAAATAAATGAATTGTTAAAATACATAGATAATTTAGGGGTTAAACCTGAGAATGTAGAAATTGAAATAACTGAGGAAATGATAGTGGAATCAGTTCAATATAATAAAGTTTCTAAGTTATCTGAGTTAGGATTCAAAATTGCTATTGATGATTTTAGTGCGGGACATTCATCCTTAAAGTATTTAAATGGAATAGATTTTAGTGTTGTTAAATTAGATAGAAGTTTATTACCAGTATCAAAAAAGCATACAAAAGAGAGTATTATTTATAAAACAATTGTTAACTTAGCTAGTGACTTAAAGATTGATATAATATCAGAAGGTGTGGAAACAGAGGAACAAGTTAAGTTTTTGAAAAATTTAGGGGTAAAAAAGGTTCAAGGATATTACTATTCAAAGCCAGTTTCTGGAGAAAAAATTAAAAATATGATTTGTGTAGATAAAATAATTGGGGGGCAAAATTGATTGCTACTTTTGGTGTAAGTGAATTTTTACAGGGATTTTCAATAGAAAATGTGATTGGAAAAGCTGATAAAGCTTTATATGAAGCTAAAACTAAGGGGCGTAATAGAGTATGTCATTAAGTGGTTTATTGAAGCGCGTGAAACGCGCTTTTTTTATGTATTCATATATATAAATATATGAATAAAAAAATGTAATTATTATTAATAATATAAAGGGTATTTTGGTTTTTTATAGAATATTTAATTATGTGAGGTAAATAATGCAAAAAAGAGGGGGAAAATATTATGAAAAAGAAAATAAGTTTAATGTTATCATTAATATTAATGCTATCATTATTTATGCCTACTGTTTATGCTGCGGATAATAACAAATTAAATAAGGTTATTAAAGAAGTAGAAAAAGCAAATTGGATGATTGAAAAAGAAATCACAAAAAGCGTCGAAAAAGCAGACAGAGAAATGGATAAATACGATAGAGAAATTGAGAAATTAGAGAACAAAAAAGCAAATGAAAATGATCAAGAAGAATTAAATAAGATAGATAATAAGATTGTAGAACTTAAGGATAAACGTAATTCAAAAATAAACGATATAATAAATGAATTAATTATAGTAACAAATAGAATTGCTTTAAAAACAGTAGAAAAAGGGGCTAAAGAAGGAGTTACAATTCAGTGTGAATTAATTGAAGTGGAAATAGGTGGTACAACTGTAATGATAGATCCACTGATAGTATTAGATTTCGATTACGTAGAGTCTGATGAAGAATAAAAAAATAAATAATTAACTTTATTTATTTTTATTGAGGAGGAAAACAATGCACCAGGGATTATTTTTAGGACAAAATAATAAGTATATTGAAAATTTCACTCAAAAATCATCCGAACTTAGATTGCTTGCTAAAGGTGATGGAACTGAGATAATGCTACAAAAAATTAATTCAGGGATATTTTTTGTTATATCACCAGGTGAAAATGGAGAGTTGATGGAATTTTTTTATATATTAGAGGGGTGCATTGAAGTTCATGAAGAGGATAATATTTCTATTCTAAAGCAGGGAGAATATTTTTATGCGCATCATTTGAGAGAAACTGTAAAGTTCAAAGCAAAGGACGATGTAACTTTATTATATGTGACAACTCAACCTGTTTTTCAATATTTAAGTAAAACACTAAAGGAGTTAACTGATATTGTAAAAGATGTTGATAAAAAGGATTCATATACATATAGTCATGATAAAAGAGTACAAAAGTATTCTATTAAAATAGCTAATAAATTAAGATTGTCTAAGGAACGATTTGAACATCTGGCAGTTGCAGCGCAACTTCATGATATAGGAAAGATAAATGTACCTATTGAAATCTTGAATAAACCAGGAAGGTTGACTCCAGAAGAATTTGAATGTATAAAAAAGCATTCTAGTGATGGAAGAGAATTGGTTAAGAAAACTTATTATGCAAATATAGGAACTATTATAGAGCAGCATCATGAACGATTAGATGGTTCTGGATATCCTTATGGGTTAAAAGGTCAGGATATATTGCTGGAGGCAAAGATTATAGCAGTAGCTGATACATATGATGCGATGACCACTGATAGGCCTTATAGAAAGGGTTTAAGTCCTGAAACAGCATTAAATGAATTAAAAAGATTAAGTGGAATTCATTACGATGAAGAAGTTGTAAATGTTTTTGAAGAGATATTAAAAGAAGAAAAAATAGTATAGATAAAAAATGGCTAATAGAGATTTACTCTATTAGCCATTTTTTATTATTAACTATGAGTTATTTAGATAAAATTAAAAGATTAGAAAAGTATCTAATTAAGGATTGACATTTTATCTAATTAAAAGTAAAATTATAATATAATGGAAATTAGATAAATGGCTAATCGTGAATTAGATAAAAGGGGAGAGTAGCTAATGAATATTTTATTTGATAAAGCTCCTGGGGAGATATATGATGTTTTCTCTAGTTTGTGGATTTTAAATAATTATGAATATGCAAAAGAGGAAATGAGACAAATTGGTGTTGAGTTTAATAAGAACTATGAAAATATTTTATTGTCATTAAAAAGTAATGGGGAAATTGATAAAAATAAAATTGAAAGATATTTTCAAGAGGATTTAAATATAGCAAAGATATTTTTACAACTTGATATGTGGAAATATAATAATTTAAATGAATATCTCAATTTTTTAATGAGTCTTAATGATAATGAAATTAGAGAACGAATTGTAAAAGCAGTAGCAGATGAAGATGAGAATAAAAATGATTTAGAAGAAGTATATGCTAGCAATGAAAGTATAATGAATTATATTAAACATAAAGAAATTAATTCATCATTAAAGTGGGAGATTTTTTGTTTGTTAGATGATAGAAAAAAATACATGGAAGATTTTGTTGGTTTTATTAAGGAATATTCAAAAATATCCAAGGAAGTTGAAAGTGTAAGGAATAAGGAAGTGGCGGAGTTTAATTTAGAACTTCAAAAAAAACTTCAGAACTTTGGTTTAGAATACTTAAGAAATATTACTAAGAATATTATTGACTTTGAGGATTTTGAGAATATATATATTAGTTCATCCATTTGCAATTTGTTGTTTATACAAGTTAATGAGAAAGAAAATACTTGCTGTGTTTTAATTGGAACTGAGATTAAAAAATATCTAGAAAAAAATGGTGGAAGTAATACTTTGGAAAATAATTTAAAGATATTCAAAAATATTTCTGATAAAACTAGATTCTCAATAATTAAACTTTTATTAGAAAAGGATTATTATGGTCAAGAAATAGCCAAAGTATTAAACATAACAACAGCTACTGTTTCCTATCATATGAATTTTCTTGTTCTTACAGAGTTGGTTCATATAGAAAGAAAGGAACATAAGGCATATTATTCACTAAATAAAAATGTTTTAAGAAATTGTATTAAATTTTTAAATAATGAATTTAAATTATAGAAATTAAGGGGGTATTGGGATGTTTAAATTTCCAGTAAATTTGTATTCAGATGTAAGAATTGAAGATGTATTTGAAACAACAATAGCGTACACAAACGGTAATCTTGATGAGAGCAAAATTAAAAAACGTAAGGCAGCATTTGTTAGAGTTTTTGATGGGCAAAGATGGTATTATGCTTCAACATCAGATGTTGATAATATTCAGAAGCAGCTTGATATACTTTCATTAAAAGCAAAGCCGAATAAAGATATATATAATCATCCTATTGTAGAGAAGTTTCAAGTAAATAAAGGTACATTCTTAAAATTTGATGAAGATGATATAACTAAAATAAACAAAGATGAAAAGAAGAATTTATTAACTGGATTATTTGAAACAATAAAATCAGAAGAAAATGTGAAAATGTGGAAGGCATATTATGTTGATAATAAAAAAATTCAAAGTTTTTATTCAAGCAAGGGGGCAGAGATAAAATTTGACTCCCAAAGAGCAGGTATAGAAATAAGACTTTCTATGGAAAGTAATGGCAAAACTTTTCAAGATAAATTTATAGAAGGTAGTGATAGCTTTGATAATTTAAAAAATCTAGAATTAAATTTAAAGAATTTTATATCAAAGTGTATAGACTTTTTAAAGAATTCAAAGCCTGTGGAACCAGGAAAATATAAAGTGATTTTATCACCACTTGCTGCTGGGGTTTTTGCTCATGAAAGTTTTGGTCACAAAAGTGAATCTGACTTTATGGTTGGAGATGAGACTATGAAAAAAGAATGGGCAATTGGAAAAAAAGTTGGATCAGATCTACTTTCTATAGTTGATAATGGAATGGATTGTGGCTCGGGTTATGTACCATTTGATGATGAAGGTACTAGAGCAGAAAAAACTTACCTTATAGAAAATGGAATACTTAGAGGTAGACTTCATAGCGTATCAACAGCTGCATCACTAGAGGAAGAATTAACTGGAAACTGTAGAGCTATAAATTTTGAATATGAACCAATTGTTAGAATGACTACCACTTATGTATTACCTGGAGATAAGACTAAGGAACAGTTATTTAGTGAGGTTGAGGAGGGGATATATGTAGAGTCAATTAAACATGGCAGCGGTATGTCTACATTTACCCTTGCACCATCACTGGCTTATATGATTAAAGATGGAAAAATAACAGATCCGGTTAATGTTTCTGTTATTACTGGAAATGTTTTTGAAACTCTTTCAGATGTAGATGGTGTTTCAGATAAACTTGAATTATTATCATTTATATTAGGTGGATGTGGTAAATTTGAGCAATTTGGTTTGCCTGTAGGTTTTGGTGGACCATATGTAAGAATAAAAAATATGAATGTTCAATAAAAGCCTTTATAAAGGTTAAAGTAAGGGGGAAATATAGATGTTAAAGGAAAAGTTAGTTAATAAATTAAAAGAGACTGCAATAAATATTGTAAATTCAGAGATAGAATCTATAAGAGAAAAAAATATAACAAAAACGGGATTAAGAGTTTACGAAAATGGTAAAATTGGAATTGCAGGTGCAATCGGAAAATATGATGAAAAAGAACTTGAAAAAGAGGCTATAGAGTCCCTTTCTGAAAATATAAAATATGAATGTGACCTATGTGGAAACAGAAGTGAAGTAATTGATAAAAGAAGAGAGATTATAAATGATGAAGATTTTATAAAAGAAATGGAGGATGTGATAACACAAATTAAAGATGAGCAATCTGAATTCTCCTTCTTTGGAAAGGTGTTAATTACTGAGACGGCTAATACGTTATCAAATGACAAGAATCTTAATTTAGAATATAGGGATAAATCATTAGGGATTGGGTTGGCATTTAAAGAAAAGACATCTACAAATATTATGGATGTAGTATTTGATTGCGATGGAAGGAATTATGACAGAAAATTATTAATAGATGAAATTAATATGATTTTAGATGGATATAAAAATAAAGTTGAGCTTCCAGAAGAAAAAACTTATCCAGTTGCATTTCTTCCTTCAAATAGTGGGATTTTTAGAAAATTTGTATCGGATTTACATGGAGAAATGTTTGGATCAGGGACATCTCTTTTATCTAATAAATTAGGAGAAAAGGTATTTAATGAAGAATTTACACTTTATAAATCATTAAATCCAGAGGATGTGTTGAACATACCTTTCTTTGATACAGAAGGTATAGTTAATAAGGATTATAGATATGCTCTTATAGAGAATGGAGTAGTAAAGGCACCATATACTGATAAGAAAACTGCAAAAACATTCAATCTTCCTCAAACTGGAAGTGCTGAAGGGGATTATTACGATGTTCCTGGTATTAGTTTAAACCCTTATTCATTATTCAAGATTAAGGAATCTGAAAAGATTATAAAGGAACTTCTTGCAGGAGATATGGGTGTTTTAGTTTTATACTCAGCGGGAGGAGATTTTGCTGCTGATGGAAATTTTGCTACACCAGTTCAAGTTGCCATGCTTTTTGATGGTGAGAGGATAATTGGAAGACTTCCTGAGATTCAGGTGTCATCTAATATTTTCCATATGTTTGGAGATTCATTTAGGGGAGTTTCAAAAGATAACTTTTTCCCACTATCTGAAGATAAATTAATTGTAATGGATATGAAAGTATCAAAAATTTAAAAAAACCCCTGATTTCCTTTTAAGGAAATCAGGGGTTTGATTTTAGTATTTGTTTATTGTTAGTTTTCATCTTCCATTTTATCGATTATATCTAATAGCATGTTTACACTGATTGCATCCATAGGGCCAGTTCCATTTTCAGTACCACCAATAATTATCTTAGGAACTGCAACTTTTGATAACTGTTCAGCTACTCCGATTTTTGTTTTCATTTCTATTTCAGCTTTTTCTTTTGGAGTAAGACCAGCCTTAACAAGAAGTTCGTTAGCTTTAGCTTCAGCTTCTTTCTTTGTTAATAATGCCTTAGCTTCAAGTTCTGCTTTCTCTTTGTTTAATTCAGCAACTTGCTTTTCTTTTTCTGCTTTTAAAACTGCAACTGCTTTTTCTTGTTCTGCTTGTGTAATAGCTCTTTGCTTCTTAACATCTTCTTCTGCTTTTGCTTGTGCAATTTTAGCTTTACCTTGTTCTATAGCTGTAATAGCATCTTGCTTAGCTTTCTCAGCTTTAGCTCTTGCTAAAATTCTTTCTTGCTCTGCTTCTTGCTTTTGAACAATTAAAGTGTCTATTTTATCATCATAATCAATATCTTTAACAGAAACCTGCATTAATTCAATTCCGTATTTCTTAAATACTGATTCAACTGCTATTACTGGTTTACCGTTAGAATCTTTTTGTATTTCAACAATAGTAGTTATTAAATCGTTACCATCTGCATCTTTAGTTTTTATTTGTTGAGATTTAGTCTTATAAATACCTTCTCTTAATTGCTGTTCAAAGATCATATTGAATTCACCTTTACTACCACTGTAAGTTTGTTCTGCTGTAAAGATTGTTGAGGTATTTTGTAGAACCTGAGCTGTATACTGTCTTACTAAATCGTTTTGAATAGCTCTATAACTTCTATAATCCTTATGAAGTCTTATTCTCTTATCTGCAGCTGATGGTAATTTGTATTTTACTGAACCTGATATTTCACCAGTACCTCCACCAACAAATCTAACTTGAATTGGTTGTGCTTCTTTCCCAGCTCCACCATCTAAATCAGATTTAGAGAAATAATAAGTGTCTGATACAGAATACTCTGTTTCAATACCAAAATTCTGCATGTGCCAACCAGCTTTATCAATTACGCTTAGTTCACCACTGATTCTTCCTTGTTTTATCTTATAAAATCCTGCATTGTTACTTCCAATTACACCATTTAATAAAGTAAATGATAGTACACCTAAAAGTGCTACACTAATTAATCCTCTTCTTAGTTTTTTTGAAATACCTACCTTTGGTCTTTGTGGTTTGTTTGGCATAATTTCTCTTTCCATAATTAATACTCCCCCTGTGTTATATTAATAAAATTTATTTGACGCTTTTAAAAAGTTTTTTTAAAACTTAATTACTGTATGACTATATTATATAATATGGTATTAAATAACTCAATAACTGATAAGAGTAATCTTATGTTAAAATCGTTGAAATAACTAAAATAGCTCTCTTTTTCTAAAGAATGCTTAAAATTACTACAAAATGGTTATTAAATATATTAATTCCAAAAAGATTATATCAATTACTTTAATAATTCTTTTGCAATCATCTCTAACACAAAGGTTTCCCTTTCAATTGAAAGTCCCATTGATTCTTCTTTATTTGCAATAACTTCTTTGTTGTGACGAATAGCTTCATTAATATCAATCCAAATGGTACTCATCCCGTTTGCGATTTCGTAATCTTCAAGATTTGATTCTCCAAGCTTTTCGTCAATTTTGCATACGTAAAAATATGAAGTCATATGAATCAGGTCTGAATCATCATAGTAAGATGGTCTATACTCATCGATTAAGCCATACTCTTCAAGTACTTCCACGTTTGTTGCACCAGTTTCTTCAGAAAGTTCTCGTTTAAGACCTGTGATTAAGTCTTCTTCAGGATCAACTCCACCACCTGGGAAGCTATAGTCATTGTATCTTTTAGTATATAATAATAAGATTTTAGAGCCTTTAAGTATAATGGCTCTAGCAGCTATTCTTTCATATATTTTACCTTCAATTTTTTTAATGTCATTATGAATCATCTTTTTTAATAATCTCAATTTTTGTACCTCTCTTTAAGAATTTTGTAAGTAGTTTGTTTAGTTACTGAATTTTTACAGCTATTAGCTATTTTATCATATGTTTATTCGTTACACAAAAGTATATTTAATCAATAAAAAAGTATAAATTAATTATAATTATTTTATGCTTACAAAAATAAATTAACACATGAGATAATTTATTTAGAGTACTTATTAGGGGGAACAAATTTGAAAATAAAAATTAATTATGAGCCAATAAATAAAAGGCATATTAATCAAGCAGTAGACTTAGTGTTGTCTGCATATAATGAAGAAAGAAAGGCAATTCCTTTTCTGCCTGATGAACATGATTTTTCCACGGATCTTCAAAGTTATGTTGAATATTTATTTAATAAGGGAACTGGAATTGCAGCTGTTTACAATAATGAATTAATAGGTTTCCTAGCAGCATTTAAAGTGGATGAATTGTTTGGTAAATGCAAAGGTATATATAGTCCTTTATATGGTCATGGAGTAAAAAAAGAATACCGAAGCAGTTTATATAAAGAATTATATAGACATGCGGCGGATATGTGGGTAAAAGAATCTTATATGAATCATGCTATTACTTTATATACACATGATAGAGAAACTATAGATACATGGTTTTGGTTAGGATTCGGATTGCGTTGTGTGGATGCTGTACGTGAAGTTGCGCCTATTAATGTAGAGAATGAAAATATTATTATTTATAAAGCTAAAGAAGAGGATATACATCATATAGCATCTATCACTGGAAAGACTAATGAACATTTAAATCTATCACCTATGTTTATGCCTAGGGTAAATAAAGATATCGAAAAGAAATTAAGTAAATGGTTTCATAATGAAAATCATCATATGTGGGTAGCTTGCAGAGATAATATGCCAGTAGGATACATGAAAATAGAACCAGATGGAGAGAGTTTTATTTCTGAGCATACTAATATTATGCATATAAAAGGAGCATATGTAGCAGATAGTGAGAGAAATTCAGGGGTTGGGGGAATGTTGCTGGGTGAAATACAGCAATGGCTTATGAAGAATGGCTATCCTCTTTGTGGAGTAGATTTTGAGTCCTTCAATATTGAAGGAAGTCATTTCTGGACAAAGTATTTTACACCTTACACCTACAGTATGGTAAGACGAATAGATGAGAGGATAAATGAAATTTAAAATATTGGATGAAAAGGGGAGATAATTATGATGGATGAAATATTTACTGTGTTCCCAGAGATATTTTTCTCAATATTAAAAGACGAGTATGGTGAAAAGAAAAATTAAAATTTCTTACTAAAAAGGCATGAATATCATGCCTTTTTTTGTTTTAAAATGTTTTTTTAAAATACTTTAATGTATTTTGGGTTTAATGTTTAACAATTTAATGTAGTAAATACCATAAATATACGATAATGTGTAATCTTATGTAAGAATATTAATATTGAAAACTATGAAAATGCGTGGTAGAATTAGTACAAGCTGTTAAAATATAACAAATATCGCGTTTGTTATATTGAATTAACATAGTCTTAAATAATTTTTAGGGGACTTGATAATAACAGGTAAAGATTATTTTAAGACAGATATATAAAAAATTAATTCACTAAGGGGGTTTTTTATGAAAAAGGCATTATCAATTTTAATGGCATTAACAATGGTAGTTACTTCAACTTTTGTTGGTAAACTACCTAAGGCAGAAGCTGCTCAAAACCAGGGTAATACTGCAAGATATGAGAATACTTATGACGTAGGACGTAAACTAAGACAATTAGAGAAAGATGAAGAATTTAGAGCAGAAATGGACGCTAAAATCAGAGAAATGGGAAAAAGTTTTAACTTTAATGAAGAAGAAGCAAATAATGAACAAGGAGAAGGGGCAGATACTAATAATGCAGTAATAACTAAGTGGTTTATGGGGTTAGATGCGACTAAGTCATTCCCAGATTCATATTATTTTAAAAAATACACATTAAGAAGTGTTGGTGAAAATTGTGAAGTTTGGGTTGCAAATGATTTATCTTACCCTGAAGGAGATGCAAGACCAGCTCATGTAGTAACTCAAGAAGAGGCAGACCTTTTAAGAGATCAGTTTGATAATAATATATATCAAAAAGATACAGAGTTCTTTGGAAAACCTGGATCACTTACTGGTGAAAATGCAACATTGCCAGGAATGGTTGGTTTACCACAAGACTATTACGCTCCATTTGATGGTGTAGAAAGAGTAATGATATTAGTGGATAATGTTAGAGATGAAATCTACCATAACCCTGAATATCCTATATTTATTGCAGGATTCTTCTCACCTAGGTATAAAGAGTATTTTAATAGAAACATAATTACTATTGATTCAGTTAATGTAGAAGCATTGTTAAGTACAGTAGCTCATGAGTTCCAGCATTTAATTCATAATTCTAATGACTCAAAGGAAGAATTATGGATAGATGAAGGAATGGCTACGTATGCTGAAACTCTTTGTGGATATGGAATTCCAGAAGGGGATATAGAAGAATTATTAACTCATCCTGAAAATTCATTAGTTGAATGGGATGAGCATGAAAATGCACCAACAGGTCCAGAAACTCTTGCGGACTATGGACAAGCGTATTTATTCACAACATATTTAAATGACCAATATGGTAAGGAGTTAGTTAGAGCACTTGCATTAAACCAGAAGCAAGGAATTGAGAGTGTAAATGAAGTATTAGCAGACTTTGGTATTGATTTAACTTTTGAAGATATATTTAGAAACTTTGTAATAGCTCTTGCAATAGATAGTCCAGAACCAGGTAATGGAATATACAATTTTGAAAGTCTTGATTTAAACATTAACTATGAATCAGCTAAGAAATTTGATAAAGATGGAGTACCTGCATGGGGTGCTGATTATAAAGTATTAGATGATGTTAAGAAAATCCGTAATGTATTATTTGATGGTATTGAATTTTTACCTCAACCTTGGCAAGTTATAAATGATCCATTTGAAAATAGAGGAGAGGTATTCTGGGGGAATGAAGGAAATCATCTTAACAATAGTTTAATTTTCAAAGCTGACTTAACTGGAGCAGAAAATCCAACTCTTAAGTTCGATACTTTTATCCATATTGAACCAGAGTGGGATGCAGGTATGGTTCAAGTATCTACTGATAATGGTGAAACATGGACTAGTTTAGCTAACGAAAATACAATAGGGCAAGAAGATTTCCCATTCAATGAACAAGCTGAAGATCTTTATAATAATTTACCAGGATTCTCAGCAACTAATACTGAATGGACTACAGAAGAATTTGATTTATCTGCATATGCAGGACAGAACATATTAGTTAACTTTAGATATATGACAGATGGTGCTTATAATGATTTAGGATGGTTTATAGATAATATAGAAATATCTGAAGTAGGATTTAATAATGATTGTAGTTCTTTAGAAGGATTCTATACTTTAGATCAAATAAAAGGAAATACTGTTGATTATGCAGTTACGTTCATTAATGAAAAACAAAATGGCAACAGCCCAACACGTTATCAGGTAGTAAATATTGATCCATTCAATATAAAAGAAACAGATAAGGTTCAATTAGAAGGTTTCTTTAATAATGGCACAAACTACATGATAGTTTGGTATGCAGCACCTGTTGGTAAAAAAGGAGCAATAGAATTTACTTATGAAATCATGACTCAAGATGAGTTTGCTAAAAATAAGAAATTCAATAATGGAAATAAAGGTAATGGAAAGAAAAAAGGTAAGAACAAATAGTAATAATCTCTGATTAAAAAATCAGATTGTAAAAAGTTAAGATTATAATTATTTAGATGAGGAATTCTTTTGAAAGGAAGAATTCCTCATTTTCTTTTACATGAATTTATATGATTAAAATACCATTATGCTAAAAAATGAATTAAATAAAAAATAATAACTAGAATAGTTAAAGGCTGGGAAAGAGGGAATTTAGATTTAGATTTTTTCAAAACAGTCGATAATTAATATATAATGTCGTAATTGATTGAACAATCAGCCAATTATTCAAGGCTTTTAAAAATAAAAAGGAGGATTAATATGAAAAAGATCAAGGCTATTCATAGTAAGTTATTATTCATTTGTCTAGTATTACTTATATTGCCAAGTAGTATTATTGGTTTTTTAAGCTATAATTTGGCTAAAAGTGAATTAGATAAAAAGGGTGAAGTTATTCTTAAAAATGGTGTAAAGCAAGCTATGTACTTAATTGATGCTAAGCAAAAAAATCTTGAAAATTCTATTTTATCGAAAGAAGAAATGCAAGAAGAGATAAGAGTATTCTTATTAGGTAAAAAGACAGCAGATGGGAAAAGACCTATTAATAAAAATATAGATTTGGGAGAAAATGGTTACTTCTTCATTTTTGATAGTGAAGGAAATAAAGTATTACATCCTTCTACTGAAGGGAAAAATAGTTGGAAATCCGTAGATAAATCAAAAGATAAGAAATTATTTGCTCAAGAAATTATAAAAAAAGCTAAAAATGGTGGTGGGTTTACAGAATATACTTGGACGTTTCCGGGATCAGAAGAAACAGGATCAAAAATAACATATTCTGAATATGATCCTGAATGGGATTGGATAGTTGTAGCTGGTACTTATCATGTGGACTTCAATAAAGGGTCTAATAGAATTCTTAAGATTCTTTTTATAACTTTAGGGGTTGCTTTTGTTTTAGGTGTAATTATTATTATATTCTTTGCAAAGCATATATCAGCTCCAATTAAAAAGATTATGATTGCTTTAGAAAAGGTAGCTAATGGAGAGCTTAATATTAGTCCTATAAATATTAAAAACAAAGATGAGACAGGTAAGTTAGCGGATGCATTTAATAATATGCTTATAAATATAACAGGGTTAATTAGTGCAGTAAAAAATTCAGGAGAGAGTGTATCTAATGCAGCAATATCTCTTAATGAAACAACAACACAAAGTGCAAAAGCTACAGAAGAAATATCCTTAACTATAGCTGAGATATCAAATGGAGCAACAGAGCAGGCGGAGAATATATTTGAAGGAGCAAATAAAATTAGTGAACTAGGTGAGGATATAGAAAGAGTTACTAGTATTTCAGGAGAGATGAATGAGGTTTACAATGGTACAAATGAACTAGCAGAAGAGGGATTAAAAGTTATTAAAGTTCTAGGCGATAAATCTTATGAAGCTACTGAAGCTACAAATGAAGTAAATACAATTATCAGTCATGTTAATGACAGTAGTAAGCAAATTGGGGTTATAACAACAACTATTAAGCAAATTGCAGAACAGACTAATTTATTAGCTTTGAATGCATCCATTGAAGCTGCTAGAGCAGGGGAAGCCGGTAAAGGGTTTGCTGTTGTTGCAGATGAAATAAGAAAGCTTGCAGAACAATCTTCTCAAGCTATACAGGATATAAATGATATCTTATCAAATATTCAAAATAGCTCTCAAAGTGCAGTAACATCTATAGAACATACTAAAGAAATTGTATATGAACAAAATCAAGCTGTTGAAGATACAAAGACAATATTCAATAATATTTCTATTTCAATAGAGAGTTTAAAAGAAAAGGTTATAGAAGTAGCGAAGTATAATAATAGAATGAATGATAAAAAAGCAATTATCCTTGGTATAACAGAGAATCTATCAGCTATATCAGAAGAATCTGCAGCATCAACTCAAGAGGTTTCTGCAGCTACAGAAGAGTTGTCGGCTTCTTCTCAAGAGGTAGCTAAATATGCTAGAGATCTAAATGATTTATCTAATGATTTATTCGAAAATATTAAACAGTTTAAGATTGACTAATAAATCATTTTGTCATATATGATAAATATATGACAAAATAATTAACACATAGAGATTTCCCTCTTAGAATTATAATAATAAAGAAGATAGCAAAATCAATGGTTTTGGTCATTTTGTAAAATTGACACTTGATAATAAAATGAATAAAAAGAACAAAATGACCAAAAAACGGTGATTCATTGACAATAAAATAACAACAAAATACAATTAAATCATAGCTATCGAAATTATTTAATCTGGAGGGAGAACAATGATCAGAAATAGAATTTTAGCAGTTGGTATGTCATTATGTCTAGTTGCAGGATTATTTGTTGGATGTGGTTCAAAGGAAAATAACACAGCTAAGAATAATAAAGCAACAACTGAAGCATCAAGTAAGGAAGCTAAGTATGCAGATGGAATATACTTTGCTCAAGAGGAAAATTTTGCTGAAAAATCAGGTTGGAAATATGTTGTAACACTAGAGGTTAAAGACGGAAAAATCGTTTCAGCTGATTGGAATGGAGCTCACAAAAATGGAGGGGCTGATAAGAAAACTCAATCTAAAGCTGGAAATTACAAAATGGCTAATGCACAAGCAGAGTGGCATGAGCAAGCTGAAAAGGTTGAAGCTTATTTAATTGAAAAGCAAGATCCATCAGATATTAAAATTGCAGAGGATGGAAAAACAGATGCTATCTCAGGTGCATCAATAACGGTTAAACCTTTCTTTGAATTAGCGAAGAAAGCTCTTAACAATGGAGTAGTTGGAAAAGGTGAATTCAAAGATGGGACATACCATGCTGAGGCAGCAGATTTTGCTGATAATGGATGGAAAGAGACAGTTGATATAACTGTTATTAATGGTAACATCGTTGCAGCTAACTGGAATGCTGTACACAAAGATGGTGGAGATGATAAGAAAGCTCAATCTGTAAGTGGTGCTTATGGAATGGTAGAAAAAGCTAAAGCACAAGCAGAGTGGCATGAGCAAGCTGCAAAAGCTGAAGCTTACTTAATTGAAAAACAAGATCCAACAGATATTAAAATTGAAGATGATGGAAAAACTGATGCAATCACAGGTGTTTCTATTCATGTAAGCAGTTTCTTCAAATTAGCTGAAGAAGCATTAGCAGATGCAAAATAATGTAGATTAATATAATAAATAAAAATAGCCTAGAATTCTAGGCTATTTTTATTTATTAATTTAGATTACAAAGAATTTCATCTAACTGACATAGGACAAAGTCAACATCATCTTCATTTATAACTAAAGGTGGTTGAAAGGCAAGGACATTTCTACCCAGTCCATTTTTCCCTAGTAGAATGCCTCTATCCTTTAACTCTTCCAATATTACATCAGTTTCTTCAGTTGCTGGTTCACCATTATCCCTTAATAACTCAGCTCCTAACATTAAACCAAGGCCTCTAATATCTGATATTATTGGATGTTTTTCTTTAAGATTTAGAAGTCCATTTTTAAGCTTTTCACCTAACTTCTCTGCAACTTCACATAGGTTGTACTTCTCTATATAGTCAAGTACTGCAATAGCCGTACTAGATGCTACAGGGTTACCACCTAATGTAGATGCAGAAGGTTTAGTAAAGGCAGAAGCAATTTCATCATTAGCACAGAATGCAGAGATCGGCATTCCATTACCTAGTGCTTTAGCCATAGTGATTATATCAGGTACTACATCATAATTTTCTATGGCAAACATCTTACCTGTTCTAGCAAAACCTGTTTGTACTTCATCAACTATCATTAAAATATTATGTTTTTCAAGTAATAATTTTAACTCTTTGAAATACCATTTTGGAGGAGTTATTATACCGCCATTCCCTTGAATAGGTTCTACTATTAACGCTGCAAAGTTTTCAGCACCTTTGCTATCAATCACATTTTCAATCTCTTCCAGAGAAACTCTGGCAGCTTCATCAAGCAATTTGTTCTTATCATATGCATTAGGAACAATTGTAACTGAATCATCAAGTGATGGATCAACTCTCCACATTGGAATAGCAGTAGCACTCATTGTTAAATAAGTTCTACCATGGAGACTATTGCTCAGTGAGATGATTCCATGCTTTCCAGTATAAAGTCTTGCAAGTAAAATAGCACCTTCATTGGCTTCTGAACCTGTACAACAGAAAAATGAATGTTTTATATCACCAGGCAAAACATGAGATAACTTTTCAGCAAGGTCAACTATTGGTTGATTTAGATAAATGGTAGTTGTATGTTGAAGAGTTTTCATTTGGGCAATGGAAGCTTCTAGAATTTCTGGATTACAGTGTCCACAATTCATAACGGAAACACCTGCAAAGAAATCTAAATATTTATTTCCTTCTGAATCAAATAAGTATTGCATCTCTCCCCTTACAATTTGAGGGGGATTTTTATAAAAATGATGTGAGCAAGGGAATAAAAATTCTTTTTTCTTTTCAATTATTTTTTGAGGCCCTATATAATTACTCATATCTATTTCTCCTTTATGGTTAATTTAATTAAACTGAAAAGCACCTAAAGTAAATCCACCATAATTAGGGGAAAGTGAATTAAATAATGGAATACACTTTTCAAAATTATCAATAGCTTGTCTATATACATTTAAAATACTTCTTAAATTGTCTAAGGAATAATGGAATCCTTCTATTCTGAAACTTCTAACACCCATATGGTTTAGTTCCTTTAAGAAAGGCAGATAACAGAGTTCTTTGTATAGTAACATATGATTTCTACCAAAGTTATCTCTATATACAGGATGTTCATATCCTTTATCATCTCTTAAAACTAATACATTATTGTTATAATACTTGTTGTCTTCAGTTTTTGTTGGCTCTAAAACTTCTGTATTTTCAAATAAATCATGATCCATATACATCACCACTGGAGAACCATGTACTATGACTTCTATAGGTAGTGTGGATTTAGTTATGGTTTCTTTTGCATCATTTAAAGGAGCTTCTACAGATAAAGATGCAGAAGATAAGCCTTGGTTTTTATAGAATAAAGCTGCTTCATGATTATATATATTTAATGAATAATCACCAACTAGCTCAAGTCCTAAGTGTTTAAATTTTTCTATAGCACCTAAGTTAGTAACAAGTAAACCATCTATTCCTAAATTGTTTTCATTTAACAATTGAGCGTATCTTGAGAAATCATCCTCAAACATCATTCTAGGCAAAGCAAGATATATTTTGGTGTCTTTTTTATGTTTAGTTATCTCAAGTATTTCGCTTTTACTAAAAGGCGTATTAGGTTCAAAGACCTCACCTGATAGATATATAATATCAGCCCCTTCTTCAAGGGCAACTTTAGCTTGATCATAGGAACTTACCTTTACGCTTAAATTAGCTTTATGAGAGGCTGAATTAATACCCTCTGACAGATTGCTTTTTATTTCTTTAATTCTATCATCACGAAGTTCTATTTCTTCAATTGGCTTACTGAAAACTCTTCCGTGGCTATAGAATTTCCCTGTTCCTTCGTAACGTCTATTTATATTGGACAGTCCTGGAATTCCAAAAGCACTGCATGTAGATAAGTCTCTTTTACGATTTTCGTAAATAGCTTTAGAATCTTTTTTTCTATCATAGGATAGAGGATCTTCTATATATCTATCTATTGAGTCACTATAATAGTTGATTAATTTAACCAAGTAATCTGAATCTCTCATTCTTCCTTCAATCTTAAAAGAAACTATACCAGCATGTATCATTTCAGGCAGATGTTCATACATAGACATATCTTTAACTGCCATTGGAAATTCAGTAGGATAAACATAGCCATCTTTCTTTATTGTAAAATTCCAACGACATGGTTTCATACATAATCCACGGTTGCTGCTCTTTCCAAAAATCATACCACTGTATAAGCACTGAGCACCATGAGCTACACACATATCACCATGAGTAAAGTATTCGAATTCCATATTAGATTGGTTATGTAAAGAGCGTATGGTTTTTAAATCCATATCTCTAGAAAGAACAACTCTAGATACTCCTAAATTCTTTAAAACATTTATTGTTTCCAGGTTATGCACATTCATCATTACAGATGAATGTAATTCTAGTTTTAAGTTTAGACGATTTACTAATTCTATAATACTCATATCCTGAACAATTAAAGCATCTGGTTGAACTTCTTCTAAAAATTTTAAATATTCTTCAGCATCATTTAAATCCTGATGGCTTAATAGATTATTCACTGTTATGTAAACTTTTTTATTCAAAGAATGGGCTATTTCAATAGCTTTTTTTATCTCATCATTTGAGAAATTGTAATCTTTTCTATGCATACGCATATTTAAAATTTTACCACCGAAGTATACTGCATCAGCACCGCTATGTATTATCTTCTCAAAAATTTCATAGGTCCCCGCAGGGGCTAATAATTCTATTTCTTTACCATTAAAAAATCTACTCATGAGAACCCCCTTATTGTTTCTAAAGAATAATTATATCTTTAATTTCATTAATTTTGTTTTCAAATAATTACTTTATTAATGGAGAATTGAGAATGTAGAATGGAGAATGATGGACATTTCTCTCCGAGAAATTTTAAATATTTTTTCTTTAGACAAAACGTGTTTACTCGTTTCAGTGAGCTGAAACATTTTACTTTAAATATAATGTTTTATTTTAAGATAAAATGTAGGTTCTGACCTTGGGGTCAGAACCATCCATCGTTTTCCATTGTCCACTGTTATAGGTTTTTGTTTTATTTAACGAATTTATCAGTAGATAATTCTTTTAAAGTATAGTCATTCGTAGTTAATTCTTTTGATTTAAGCCAAGTTAATACTTCTTCTAATTCTTTTTCTGAAGGCATAGAAGCTTCAGTGTAATTAGGAAGAGTTAATGTATCTTTAATGTTCTTTGGAAAACCAGCTTCTTCAATAACAAAGTCAATATAGTTCTCAATTTTTTCTTCTTTTAAGTAGTTAACAGCTTTGTTGTAAGCTCTATAAAGTGCTTTGATCTCGTTTGTTTTTGAGTCTATTGCATCACTTGTAAATAACATTATTCCAGGGTTTACACCTAGTTCATCTGAACTGTTTATGATAGAACCACCAGCTGTTACTGCAAGGCTGGCAAGGGGTTCTGGTAGTGTAGCCATGTCCAATTTCCCGTTATTAAGCATTTCTAATCTAGTAGGTATCTTTGGGATTGCTACTTTTTCAGGTGCATTTACGTCAACATTTGAAATCTCCATGATTCTATCAGTTAAGTATTCTATAATAGTATTTTTTGATATTCCTATGGATTTTCCTTCTACTTGATTAATATTAGATATTCCTGAATCTTTTCCAGCGATTAATTTGAAACTACCCTCTGTTTTTGAAGTAATCTTAACATCAAAATCATTATCATTAAAGAATACAACAGCAAGCATATCTGATATAGCACCATCAAGTTTTTTTGTTTGTAGAGCTGTATCTCTGTCCATTGCGCTTTTAAAATGTTCTATAGTAACCGCAATACCTTCTTCTTTAAAGTATCCATTATGTTCTGCAATAATGAATGGAATAGAATCTAAATCAGGCATTACTCCTATAGTTAAAGGCTTTAGAGGGGTAGAAGCTACCTCTTTAGTATTTTTATTTGTGCATCCTAATAGAGAAATACTTATGATTAATATTAAAGCAATTAATAAATTCTTTCTTTTCATTGTGTACACACTCCTGTTAATTTTTATGTATTAAGGCATATCAAAAAAATAAACTAGTCATATGACTTGTTTATTTTTTCAATGTTTCTAATTTAAAATTATCATCAGTAATCCTAAAATTACTTTCAATACCAGAGGTAATAAAAATCTCATTATTTTTAGTTACAAATATTGCATCAACACCTTCTAAGGTTTCAATTAACTTATGTCCTTCTTCAACATCCATAGAGAATACTGAAGTAGAAAGACCATCTCCATCAATTGATTTATCGGATATAATTGATACACTTGCTAATGAATTTTCAACAGGATATCCAGTGAAAGGATTTAATATGTGATGATATCTTATACCTTCTTTTTCTAAGTATCTTTCATATATTCCTGAAGTTACCACTGATTTATTTTTCACCTGAATTATGCCAAGATGTTCTCCGCGATCAGAAAAGGGATTTTGTATTCCTATTTTCCAAGGATTAGAGTTAGGTTTTACCCCCATGGCATAAATGTTACCACCTAGACTAATAATAGCGCTGCTAATATTTTTTGATTCTAAATATTTTATAATTTCATCTGCAGCGTAACCCTTTGCAATGGCTCCTAAATCGAGCATCATATCATAATTTTTAAGTTTTACGCTTTGATTTGATTCATCTAATAATATGTTTTTATAATTAATTTTTTTTATAGTGTTATCTATCTCAGTTTGGCTAGGTACACGAGCATTTTCAGAACCTATGTCCCATAACTTTACTAAAGGGCCAATACTGATATCAAATACACCGTTAGATAAAGAAGAGTAGTACTTACCCCTATTTATTACATAAAAGGTTTCAGGAGAAACTTTCACTTCAGCACTACCTGAATTAGCATTGATTTTAGTTATTTCACTATCATTTAAATTTAAACTCATTTTATTTTCAATGGAATTTAGTATTTCAAAAACATCTTCAAATACATCATCAGATACTGGTTCGTATATGTTAATATCTATTACAGTTCCCATAAAAAAAGCTGTTTTAGATATTGGCAGATTTATTGGTTCTTTACTTTGCTTCTGAGAGGAATCAGATGTTGTGAATTTTAAAATTACAATTAAAACAGTTATGATTAATAGAAAAATAATTTTTTTTGAGTGCTTTATCATAGGGACTCTCCTTTCAAATCTGATAAACAGAAATATATTTTTAATTATATGAAAAATGGTAATAGAAAATAAAAATGAATCATAGGAATGGATAATTTTTAAAGAGAGGTCTCTTTGAATAAATGAAATGCAATAATGAAGTGATTATAACATTGATTATGATTAAAGTAAATAATTTATTCCTGTGAACTAAATTAACAAAATATAATAATAATGACCAAAAGAGTGGCTTGTATGGACATATGAGCAGGGTATGATAAAATTTTAACTAAGGTAAAGAAATATGAAAATTGAATAATAATGGATGTAATTAATAATTGTTTTAATGGAAATGATGTTATGTAAAATTAGAGAAATAATTGTTACCAGATGGGGGGACAAGATATGAATCCTAAGAAGAAAATAGTGGTATTAGGCGGTGGATATGGTGGTGTATTAACCGCTAAAAAACTTGCCAAAAAGCTTAAGAAAGAGAAAGATATTGAAATAACACTTATAGACAAGAAACCTTATCATACACTGCTTACTGAGCTTCATGAAGTTGCTGCAAATAGAGTATCAGAAGACTCTATTAAAATTGATCTTAAAAAAATATTTGCAAAGAGAAATGTAAATGTTGTGCTTGATGAGATAACAGATCTTGATTTTGATAATAAGGTATTAAAATCAGATAAGAATTCTTATGAATATGATTATTTAGTAATCGGTACAGGGTGTCAACCAACTTACTTTGGAATACCTGGAGCAGAGGAATATTCTCGTAAGCTGTGGTCATATGAAGATGCAGTTGAGCTAAAAGAACATATTCTTCATATGTTTAGAGAAGCTGTGAAAGAACCTAATAAAGAAAAGAGACAGAAAATGTTAACTTTCGTTGTAGTAGGTGGAGGATTCACAGGAATAGAGATGATAGGTGAATTAGGTGAGTGGAAGGATAGACTTTGCAAAGATTTCTGCGTACCTAGAGAAGAAGTAAAGTTATATGTAGTAGATGCTATGCCAAAGATATTACCTATATTCCCTGATAAGTTGATTAGAAAAGTTGAAAATAGACTTAGAAAATTAGATGTACAAGTAGTTACTAATGCAGGAATAACAGAGGTATCTAAGAACTCTGTTACCTTAGGAGATAAGGGTACAATAAAAACAAAAACTGTAATCTGGGCAGCTGGTGTTGAAGGTTCAGATATAGTTGGTAAGATGGATTTAGAACAGACGGGTAGAAAAAGAATAGTTACAAATGATAAGCTTCAGTCTTTAGAACATGAGAATGTTTATGTTGTTGGAGATAATATTTTCTATATTCCAGAAGGGGAAGAAAGACCTGTCCCTCAGATGGTAGAGAATGCTGAGAGTTCAGCTCCACTAGTAGCTCATAATATTTATAGTGATATAAAAGGTGGAGAAAAGAAATCCTACAAACCAGCCTTCCATGGTGCAATGGTTTGTGTAGGAGGAAAATATGCTGTAGCTCATTTAGGTATGCCAGGGAAATTCTTTGGATTATCTGGTTTCTTCGCAGCATTTGTAAAGCATTTTATTAACTTAGTATACTTCTTCCAAGTTGCTGGATTTAATAAATGTTGGTCGTATATTATTCATGAATTTTTCCACATTAAAGATAGAAGAAGTTTTGTTGGAGGACATTTTTCAAAGGCATCTCCAAACTTCTGGCTAGTACCATTGAGGATTTTTGTTGGGTATAAATGGCTCCATGAAGGAATTGAAAAATTAGAAAAAATAATAGATGATCCTTCAAAGATATTCTTGATACCTGCACCACCAGCGGTTGATGGAACAACAGCAGCAACTGCTGCTGCTCAAGCAGCAGAAAAGGTAGTAGAGGCAACAACTTCAGCATCGACAGCTGCTGCAGGAGGAGCAACTGAAGCTGTTTCACAATGGGGAGCGGCACTGCCTGTACCAGAATTTATTGAAAATATTGTTAAATGGTCAATGGATGCATTCTTCTATAATGGAGAAGGTGGTTATACTTTCTTAGCAAAGGTATTCCAGACTGGAATGGTAATTGGTGAGATTGTAGTAGGACTACTGTTAATTGCAGGGTTGTTTACTGCACTTGCTTCAATAATTTCATTGGTAATGGGTATGATGATATGGTCATCGGGAATGGCTCCAGCTGAAATGTTATGGTATATGGGTGCTGCAATTGCACTTATAGGTGGTTCAGGAAGTACATTTGGATTAGATTACTATGTATTACCTGTTCTGAAAAAGTGGTGGAAGAACATTGGGTTCGTTAAAAAATCATATTTATATGTAGATTAAAATTAGAATAAAAATTTCCCAAATGTCCTTTTATATAAATAAAAGGACATTTGATATATTTGTACATATATTTTGTAAAATTTTGAATTATTTGATTGATAAGTTCTAATATTATGATTTAATATAAGTATGGAAAATTATGTTGAGATAACTTCTATATACCTCTTTTCTTTTGAATAAATTTTTATTATAGTGTTATTGAGAGTTATTATCAATCAAATGAAAGAAATTCAATATAAAATAATTAAACAAGGTGATAAAATGAATAGGTTTTGGAAAGAATACCCTCAAATAGAACAAGAATTAGAAAATGTAACTAATATTATGAAGGCTAATATAAAGTCTAGAGAAACTGAATTTACTAAAGCAATATCTCCTTTAATTGATGCAGGTGGAAAAATGTTAAGACCAGCATTTTTAGTATTATCAGCAAAATTTGGTGAGTATGAACATGAAAAGATGCAGAATTTAGCAGCAACTATTGAGATGATGCATACAGCAACATTGGTACATGATGACATTGTGGATGAATCTAAACTAAGAAGGGGTTTGGAAACAATACAATCTAAGTATGGAAAAGAATATGCAGTTTATATTGGAGATTTTTTATTCTGCCAGTGTTTTATTATGCTATCTGAATATAACTATTCACCAGAGAATTTAAAAAATATATCAAAGGCAATATCTAAGATATGTATGGGTGAGATAGTTCAATACAATCTCAGGTATTCTAAGAGTACAAGCGTAAGAAAATATCTTAAAATTATATCTGGAAAGACTGCAGCATTGTTTGCTATTAGTTTTTATACTGGAGCAAATGAAGCAGGATGTGATGATAAAATCTCAAAATTACTTGGTAAAATTGGATATCATATTGGTATGGCATTTCAGATAATGGATGACATACTTGATTTTAGAGGTAATGATAAGAAACTAGGTAAAGGAGCTCAAAGGGATCTTATAAGTGGTTATTACACACTGCCACTTTTATATGCTATGGGTGAGGATAAGGAAAATAAAATCGCAGATATTTTGGACAACTCTTCCTTAAGTGAAGGGGATGTGAAAGACTTGATTGAATTGGTTAAAGAATATAAGGGGATAGAAAAGGCTAGAGAATTAGCTGATAAATATACAAAGAAAGCATTTGATAATATAGATAAATTACCTGAATGTGAAAGTAAAAAAATAATTAAGGATGTAACAGAGAAATTATTGAATAGAAACTTTTAGAATAGAGATTTTACTGTGAGAGAGGGATGAATGTATGGCTTATAAAGATATGCACCAATTTATAGATGATTTGAGAAAAAAGAATCTTCTAGATGAAATTGAAGTTGAAGTTGACAGCAACCTTGAAATAACAGAAATAACTGACAGGGTATCTAAGACGTATGGTAATGCATTGTTATTCAAGAATGTAAAAGGGTCTGATTATCCTGTATTAATTAATTCTTTAGGAACATATGAAAGACTGAACCTTGGACTTAATGTGGAGGACCTTGATGAAATAGCTGATACTATATTAGATTTTATGGATATTACTAATTATGCTACATTGATAAATAAAGTTAAATCAATACCTAAGTTAGCTTGGTTGGCAAGGGTGTTCCCTAAAAAGGTGAAAAAAGGAGCATGTCAAGAAGTAATAGAGGAGCCAGATTTAACAAAACTTCCAATTCTGCAATGTTGGCCACAGGATGGTGGTAAATATATTACTCTACCACTTGTGATAACAAAGGATCCAGAAACAGGGCAGCAGAATGTTGGGATGTATAGACTTCAGGTTTATGATGAGAAAACAACAGGGATGCATTGGCATTTACATAAAGATGGTAGAGAAATTTATGAAAAGTATAGAAAGTTAGGGAGGAGAATGCCAGTTTCAGTAGCTTTAGGATGTGATCCTGCTACTATTTATTCTGCAACAGCACCACTTCCAAAGATGATAGATGAGATGATATTTGCTGGATTTTTAAGAAAATCTCCTGTGGATATGGTGAAGTGTGTTACTAATGATATTTATGTGCCTGCCAATGCAGAGTTCATACTTGAGGGGTATGTTGATCTTGATGAAATGAGATTAGAAGGACCTTTTGGTGATCATACGGGATATTATTCACTTGCGGATATGTATCCAGTTTTTCATATAGAAAAAATAACTAGAAAGAAGAATCCTATTTATCCAACAACAATTGTAGGAAAGCCACCTATGGAGGATTGTTATTTAGGAAAAGCCACTGAAAGAATCTTTTTACCATTGATTAAAGTTCAGTGTCCTGAAATAGTAGATATGAATTTCCCATTAGAAGGAGTATTTCATAACTGTGTAATTGTTTCTATAAAGAAAGCATATCCAAAGCATGCTCAAAAGATAATGAATGCACTTTGGGGTATGGGACAAATGATGTACACTAAGATGATAATAGTGGTAGATGAGAATATAAACCCTCATGATTTATCAACTGTAGCATGGAAGATATTCAATAATATTGATGCCAAAAGAGATTTAGTAATCTCTGAAGGACCGTTGGATGCTTTAGATCATGCATCAAATACAGCTTTGTATGGTCATAGATTAGGAATTGATGCTACAAAAAAATGGCCATCAGAAGGGCATACAAGAGAGTGGCCTGATGATATTGAAATGAGTGAAGAAATCAAGGAATTAGTAGATAAGAGGTGGAAAGAATATGGTATTAGAGAAGATTAAGAAATATGGAGAGGTAGTTATGTTCTCTCATACATTATTTTCACTTCCTTTCGCATTAATTGGAATGGTATGGGCGGCAGGAGGGATACCTTCGTATGATACTGTATTTTGGATATTAGTTGCTTTAGTTGGAGGAAGAAATGGAGCTAATGCACTTAATAGAATAGTGGATAAAGATATTGATAAAAAAAATCCAAGGACTGCAAATAGACATTTACCAAGAGGTATTGTAAAGGAATATGAAGTATGGGGAATTGTAATAGTGTGTTTCTCAATTTTTATTTTAGCTGCATATAAGTTAAATACTTTATGTTTTTTATTATCTCCAGCAGCTTTATTTCTATTTATAATTTATTCCTATACTAAAAGGTTTACTTGGGCTTGCCATGTTGTACTTGGGATAGCATGCGCTGGAGCACCAGTTGGAGCTTGGCTCGCAGTTACAGGAGAGTTTGCATTAGCACCGCTTGTTTTAGGCGCTGTTGTAATGTTATGGGTTGCAGGTTTTGATATAATTTACGGAACACAAGATATTCAGTTTGATAGAGCATCGGGATTATTTTCAATTCCAGCAAGGTTTGGATTAAAAGGAGCATTGTACATATCTAGGTTATTTCATTTTATGATGATATTATTACTAATAAGTTTATATTTTCTTATGAATAGAGGGTGGATATATTTAGTGGGAATATTCATTAGTGCTATTCTGTTAGGGGTAGAGCACTACATGGTTTCTCCAGCAAATGAAAAAAAGATGAAGATAGCATCGTATAATATCAATCAGGTTGTAAGTGTTTTAATATTTGCTTTTACTATGATAGATACATTTTTATAAATTTCTTATTAAGTATGAGGTGAAACTTTTGAAAAAATATATTGTTGGAATTACAGGGGCAAGCGGCAGCATATACGGTGTAAGACTTGTTGAAGAATTGATAAAGCAAGGGAATGAAGTTCACTTGGTTATCACAGATAACGGAAGAAAAGTTTTAGAATTTGAGATAGAAGTTGATTTTGAAGATTGGATATATAGTCTTGAGAGGTATGAAGGGCGTCTAGTATTATGTGATATTGATGATATGTTCTCTTCAATAGCCAGTGGATCATTTAGAACTCATGGTATGGTTATAGTTCCATGTTCTATGGGAACTCTTTCAAAAATTAGCTGTGGGGTTACAGATAATCTTTTAATAAGAGCCGCGGATGTTATGATAAAGGAGAAGAGAAATTTAATCCTTGTTCCTAGGGAAACACCATTTAACTCAATTCATCTTAAAAATATGCTTTTTTTAAGTGATTTAAATGTTACAATTTTGCCTCCTATGCCAGCCTTTTATCAGAAGCCAAAAACTATTGAGGATTTAGTGAATATTACTGTAGGAAGAATTCTTTCAAGTTTAAATATAGAAAGCGATTTATATGATGAATGGGGCACAACTAAATAAAATAGGTGATAATGTTATGATAGAAATTAATAATTTATACGTTTCTTATAAAAATAAGGACAAACATATTGATGCTATTGAGAATATCAATTTATCAGTTGATGAAGGAGAAATATGTGTTGTTATTGGTCCATCGGGATGTGGTAAATCTACATTGTTAAAGGTTTTAGCTGGAATTCATAGTGAATATAAAGGTAAAGTCTTAATTAATAAAAATCAAATTAATCCTAAGAATCATAGAATCGGTTTTATACCTCAGAATTATGGATTAGTTAAATGGAAGAGTGTGGAGGAAAACGTATACTTATCAGCTAAAATTAAAGATGGTAAAAACAGCATTGATAAAGGTTTTTATAATAGGATTTTAAAAGAATTGGATATAGATAAATTAGTAAAAAGGTACCCTAAGGAATTAAGTGGGGGACAGATGCAGAGGGTTTCTATTGCAAGAGCTTTATTGATGAAACCTAACTTACTATTAATGGATGAGTCATTCTCTTCTTTAGATGCAATGATTAGGGAAGAAGTACAGGAGTTATTTTTACAGGTATGGAGGGAATATAAGGTTACAACCCTTATGGTAACACATGATATAAGAGAAGCAATTTATTTGGGACAGAAGATAGCTGTAATTTCATCATACCCTGGAAAAGTGGTTCAGGTTATAAAAAATCCTTTGTTTGGTAAAAGAGATATGGAATTTAAGAAAGAATTTATTGATATGAATATTAGACTTAAAAACATTCTCAAAGGAGAGAGATGAGGATGAAAATTAGAGAAAATAAAATAACTAATTTTATTTTAGCATTTATCTTAATTTTTGCTTTGTGGCAAATTCTTGGTATGATTATAAAGAGTCCTATACTTCCCCCGCCTACAAAGATAATCAAGAATATTATAGTATCTTTTCAGAGTCATATTGCAATCCATGCTTTACATAGTTTAAAGAGAATTATAATGGGGTTGATTTTATCTTTATCATTAGGAACTTTATTTGGAGTATTGATGGGGTATTTTAAAAATATTGATTCCATTCTTTCTCCTATCATATATTTTAATTATCCAATTCCAAAGATTGCTTTGCTTCCAATAGTTATGCTTGTATTTGGATTAGGAGACTTAACAAAGATATTTATGATATTCTTAATTACTTTTTTTCAGATTGTAGTGAATATTAGAGATGAGGTTAAGAATATCCCAGAAGAAGTATTTTTTCCTATGTATTCTGTAGGAGCTACTAAGATTGAAATAATAAGAGAGATTATTTTACCAGGAATAGTTCCTGGAATCTTAACATCTTTAAGGATAGGTATTGGAACTTCAATATCAGTACTATTCTTTACTGAAAATTTTGGAACGGAATATGGGATGGGATATTTTATTATGGACTCATGGATGAGGATTAATTATATTCAGATGTATTCTGGAATCTTCATTTTAAGTATTATTGGATTAGTGTTATTCATTTTAATAGATGTTATAGAAAGTATTTGTTGCCCTTGGAGATAAAAAACAAATGAGGAGGGGAATTAAGTGAAAAAGCTTTTAATATTGTTAATGACTATAGGAATAACCATTCAATTAACTGCTTGTGGGGATAAAAAGGTAATTTATAAGCAGGGTGTTTACGAGGGTGTTGGAGAAGGTCATATTGATAAAATAAAGGTTGAAGTTACAACAGATGAATATGAAATTAAAGAAATAAAGATCATAGAAGAAGAAGAAATTCCGTTATTAAGTAAAATTGTGTATGAGGATATTCCTAAAAAAGTAATAAAAGCTAATAGCACTAAGGTTGATACAGTTACTGGAGCTACATATACCAGTAAGGGACTTATTGATGCTATAGAAGATGCGCTTAATAAGGCTATGATTGAGGTGGAAGATTAGTGAAATTACAAAATAGATTGATGATATTCTTTAGCGCAATAATGATTTTGGTAATTGGAAGTATCGGATGTGTTACTTATCATCATATGCAAGTGTCTTTAGAAGAACAGATGGGAAATAATGCAATGGATTTAGCTGTAACTATTTCCTCAATGGATATAATTGAAAAAACTTTAGCCACATCCAAAGAATATGAGGTAGTACAGGAAACTATAGATGACTTTAGTGAAAAAACTAGGTTTCAATATATCATAGTTATGGATATGGAAGGTATTAAGTACTCATATCCCTATGGAAATACCCTAGGGCGAAAATATAATGATGGTGGAGAAGAAAGGGTATTGCAAGAAGGAGAATCTTATGTTTCTAAAGATAGTAATAAATTAATTACAGCAATAAGAGCTTATGCACCAATTTACTATGATGGAGAGCAGGTAGGGGCTGTTGTGGTAGGGCTCTTGACAGATACAGTGTATCAAGAATTGAGAACACAGCTACTATTTTTTAGGATTACAATAGTGGTTGGCATTATAATTGGAATAATAAGTGCGGCGTTATTATCAAACTCAATAAAAAAGACTATATTTGGATTAGAGCCAAAGGAAATTGCACTTTTATTAGGGCAAAGAAACTTGGTGTTACAGAGTTTAAAAGATGGAATTTTGGCTATAGATAATGATGGAAAAATAATGCTTATAAATGATGCTGCAAAGAAAATCTTAGCACTTAAGGATGATGATTTACTTAAAGATATTTCTATATTAAATAAAAATTATACTGAAAGCATGATGGAGGCTTTAAGAAAAAGAGTATCAATATATAATCAGGAAATAAAAATTGGACATGACAAGACACTTGTGTGCAGTCATACTATTTTAAAGAATCATAAGGATGAAACAATAGGTGTAGTTTCAAGTTTTAAAGACTTAACAGAAATTAAGCATATGGCAGAGGAATTAGCAGGTACAAGAAAAATGACTTGTGCTTTAAGAGCGCAAAATCATGAGTTTATGAATAAGTTACATACTATTTCAGGGCTTATTCAACTTGAGGAGTATGATGAAGCTATTGAGTATATTTCAGATATTTCTCATGAAAGACAGGAAGTTTCTAATATATTAAATAAGAAAATAAATAATGTTCATATAGCAGGGTTATTGCTTGCCAAGTATAATAAGGCAACAGAAGCTAAGATATCCATGGAGATTGATCCAAAGTCTAATATGGAGAAGATCCCAGATAGTGTTACAGTTGAGGAAGTGTGTTCTATAGTGGGGAATTTGATTGAGAACTCAATGGATGAATTAGTTAAATATGAAGAAGGTAAAATATTTGTTAAATTAAATTCTGATGAAAATGGATTAAGTATAAGAGTGAAAGACAATGGGCCTGGTATCCCTGAAGATATAAGAGATAAAATATTTGAAAGAGGTTTTACTACAAAATCGGGCAGTAGAGGATTTGGGCTAAGTATTATAAAACAGATAATAGAATATGCTGAGGGGAGTATAGAGATTTCACAAGATAATGGGGCTGTATGGGATATATTTATACCTATGGAAAGGAGTTAGTTTAATGATTAAGGTGCTTATAGTTGAAGATGATCCAATGGTGAGTATGATAAATGAGAGGTTTTTAAAAAAAGTAGAAGGCTTTGAGTTATGTGGAACAGTAAATTCATTAGAGAAGGCAAAAGAGTCTGTGAAAATATGTAAACCAGATTTGATATTATTAGATATTTTTTTCCCACAAGGAAAAGGAACTGACTTATTGAGATGGATACGTACAGAAAATATTAAATGTGATGTTATATTGATTACTGCTGATAGAAATACAGATACTGTGGAGGAAGCATTTAGATATGGCGTAGTAGACTATCTTGTAAAACCTTTTGTTTTCAAGAGATTTAAAGAATCACTTATTCAATTTAAAAATAGAAAGTGTAGTTTTGAAGATAATGACAGTATTGAACAGGAAACTATTGATAAATATATATTGAAAGACAAAAATATTGAACTAGAGAATATAGATGATATTAGTGATATCAAGGGGTTTAATCAGCGTACTTATGAAAAGGTACTAGATGGGATACATGATATGGGTGATAATAATTTTACAGCACAACAAATTGCTGAGAATATTGGGGTTTCTAGAATTACTGCGAGAAGGTATCTTGATTACTTAGAAAAAGAAAAAAAGTTAGAGGTTGAAATGGAGTATGGGAAAGTAGGTAGACCTAAAAATAAATACAAACTTAGAACAGAAGAATAATAATATTATTATGGAGGACAAACTAAATGACATTAAGTAGTTTTTTTAAATTAGTAGAAATTCAGACCAAGCTTGCAAGTTTAATTCCATTTATACTAGGTAATATTTATGCATTATATCATTATAATCAATTCAGTAGTAAAAACTTTATTCTTATGTTTATTTCATTAATAACATTTGATATGGCTACAACCGCTATTAATAATTACTGTGATTTTAAAAGAGCGAAAAAAACTCATGGATATAATTATGAGACACATAATGCCATTGTTAAAGATAATTTAAAAGAAGGAACAGTTATTGGAGTGATAGTTACTCTTTTAATAGTGGCATCAGTATTTGGATTTATATTGTTTATAAATACTAATATTGTGGTACTACTTTTAGGGATGGTATCATTTTTAGTTGGGATTTTATACTCTTTCGGTCCTATACCAATATCAAGAACACCGTTAGGTGAAATTATTTCAGGTCTGTTTATGGGATTTGTAATTGTCTTTTTATCAATATATGTACATGCTGAAAATAGCTTAGTTCTTTTATCTTATGATAATAGCATGTTAATAATTAATATCAACTTATTAGAATTAATATATATTTTCATGTTTTCATTACCTACAGTAATATGTATTTCAAATATTATGCTTGCCAATAACATTTGCGATATAGAGGATGACAGAGAAAATGAAAGATATACATTACCTATATACATAGGAAAAGAAAGAGCGCTAAAATTATATAAGGTATTATATTATATGATTTATATTGATATTATTCTTTTACTTATGCTAAAAGTAATCCCACTTACCTGTGTAATAACATTACTCACGTTTATTTTAGTAAATAAAAACATAAAAATGTTTTATAATAAGCAAACGAAAAAAGATACTTTTGTTTTGGCTGTTAAAAATCTAATGATTATAAATGTTGTACAGATAGTTTCTATGTTGGCAGGGAATCTTATATTTAAATAAAAGAAATTTTTTATAGAGTAAAAAGATGCAGAGAACAATATAAAAACATAGTTGAAAGTGGACAATTGAAAATTGAAAACGAGGGATATTTCTCTCCGAGAAATTCTAATTGTATTGTTCCTTGGACAGTAAGGATTTACTCGTTTCATTTTAATGAAACATTGTAGTTTAAATATAATATTTTATCCAAAGATAAAATGAGTAAACTTTTGTTGGACTAAAGAACAAGATAATGTAGTTTCTCACGTACGTGAGAAACATCCATCGTTTTCAACTTTCCGTTTTCAATTTTCAACTAAAAAAGGCACGCTAGTGCCTTTTTTAATACTATTTTATATTTTTCCAAAAACTTTTATCTGCTTTACTTTGTGCTTTTTTTAGGGCTTCTTTTTCAGCTTCTGAAGCATTTGGGTTTGTGTCTACTTTACTTTGTAATCTACTTACTTGATCTCTACTCATTTGTATTTTATCCATAAAAATTCTCCTCTCTTGTTTAATAGTTAGTATGTAAATAGTATTAATATTTATGGCTGTTTTATTCATGACTTATATTACATAAAATCAATAATATGTTAAAATATAGATAAAATATATTTAAAGGGGATTTGATTATGAAGGAATCAAACAAAGAGAATAGAAGTAAAGAGGGGGCTGAAAATCAGGAATTAAATGATTATGGTTTAAGATCAATTAATGGAAACGGAATTAAAGAAAGTAGTAAAGATTTTAGAAAATTTGGGGTAATATCAGCTAAAAATGCTATTGAAATTTTATTTTATCTTGGTATATTTCCAATACTTATGAAAGCAATTGCTTATGGAAAAGTTATGTATCTTTCACATATGTATGAAAAAGAAATTTCCTTTATTGAAAATGGTATGAGACATTATACTTATAGAATGGTAAATAATCTACCATTAGGCATTTTCACTGGTATTCTGTATTTTGTTTTTGGAGTGCTTATATGGAAAATCATATGTGAACTTTTAATTATGATATTTAGATGTTTTGAGACATATGTTGAGAAGAATAAGAAAAGATAAAGTTAGTTAGATTAATGGAGTTTAATAGTATGAGTAAATAAAGAGGAGGTGGTTCCTCTTTATTTTAATCTATATAAATAATACACATTATTCTATTTTGGTATAATAAGTTTTTCATATAATTATATGTATAATGAGAAGTAAATCGGCAATAAGCTAGTTACATACATTCTGCTTTATTTATAGTTCATCTTCTCTAATAAAAATGCTCCTAGAGCTTCTATTGCTTCTTTACTTTCAGGAAGATTTGAATCTGCTGCAAAAACGTGGTATTTGTTATCCCAGACAATAAGATTTACTGTAGTGTTATCAAGTGCTACTTTTCTAGCTAGGTTCATTGAATCACTAAGTAAAATCTCACGACCTCCTGTTAAAATCATCATAGGTGGAAAATCTTTGTAATTAGCATAAATAGGAGAAATTAAAGGGTTATTCAATTCTGATTTTCCAGCATAAATTTTTGCTGCTCCTTCTAATTGTTTTTTACTTAATACACTATCGTATTCTTTTAATGTTTCTATTGTATCTCCTTTTAATGTTAAATCAACCCAAGGTGAAAATAATCCGATAGCAGCTGGTAAATCTATTTTTAAATCTTTTAGCTTTAAAACAGTTGATAAAGCAAGTCCTCCACCTGCTGAATCACCTATAATTGCAATGTTATTAGAGCTATATCCTTCTTCTATTAGATATTCATATATATTCACTACATCTTCAAGAGCTTTTGGAAATGGGTTTTCAGGAGCTAGTGCATAATTAACTGATAATACCTTTATCCCTGTAGCATTTGAAAGTTGAACCGGAATAGTACAGTAATTATGTACATTTCCATATATATAACATCCACCATGAAGATATATTATAACCCCTTTATTTTCATTAGAATTTAACGCCTCTATCCAAGCGGCATTCACTCCTTTAATATCTACTTCATTTAACGTATATTCTTGTTTCAACTCTTTTAATAAATTATTTAGATTTTCATCCAAAAAGTTTCTGAAATATCTAATGAAATTACTATCTGAAAAGTCCATATTATTAAAGTTTAGATTTTCTTTACAAACAACTATTTCTCCCGCATCAGTTTTTTTTCTATTTTTTTCTATCATAATCATAACTCCTTTAATTCTAATTTATCTCTTTAAATTATATAATACCATTGTTATTATAGGAATAGGGAACACTTTGAAGTTATATCCATGCGTTCATTCATACGAAACGTGAGACTTACGCTTCATTACTCTATTCATAAAATTGATTCCAAACTTTTATACGAATTTTCTTTAAAAGTTTAGGAAATTCTTTTGAAGTTGCAACGTTTGGCAATATAGTACGGTTTACCATACCACACACTAAACTTTAATAAATTTTACTCAGCATTAACTAGCAACTATATGTATTCATTTTTTACACAATAAAAACACAAAAAGTACACAACCTTGTCCTATCATATAATCATAAATTAATAACGGGGTGATTATATGAGAAATAAAGCTTTTATTGCAGCTGTATTAACATTAGGACTTGGTTTAGGAACGATAGGAATATCTACTCAAGAAAAAGATATTAAAGGGAATAATAAATATAGCAAGATATACAATTTAATTAATGATGTGAAAAGAAATAATATTGAACAAGATAATGAAGACGATTTTCAAGATGATTATGAAGTTATTCCTTTTGATGAGTTCATCGGGGAAGATATAAAATATTTAAATAAAGAGGAAATTAAAAAACTTAAGGAACTTTATGATACTGTTGTAGAATATGAGATTCAGGCATCAAAAGCAAGGGACGAATTTGAAGATTTATTAGAAGAACTAAGTGAAACTAAGGGAATTGAATTAGATAATCAGGATGAAGAATCATGTGGGGAATCATGTGGAATTGATTATGATGAAACTCAAGGAACTGAAGAGGGACAAGATTTTATTGTTAATATCTTAGAAGAAATCAAGGATCAAATTGATTCAGATTTATATGAAAAGATACTCGCTCTTTACGAGAAAGGTGTACAAGCTGAGAATGAAAATAACTATGAAGAAGCTGACAAGGTATGGAATCAAATTGATGAAATATTAAAGGAAAATGGCATTAACTTAGATGAGTTTATTGGTGAAGGGGAAAATGAAGAGATATATGCAGCATTCAATGTTGTGAATGGAAAAATTGAAATTATTAAAGATTCAAATATTAAAAAACCTTCACTATCAGATATGAAAAAATATGATTTGCTTTGGGAAAGAGTAAAGAGACTTGTTCCTAAATCTTATCTAAATAGAATTTCTAAATTTAATATAAATACAGATGGTGAAGGTGGAGTATTAGCTTATGTTTATGGAGTAGATGATAATGGTGAAAAATGGTCTATGTCTATAGATAAAAAAGATGCTATTAATGAAGATGGAAAATTAGATAATAGTGAACTAAATAATACAATTATTCATGAATTTGCTCATATATTAACTTTAAATAATTCTCAAATGAAAAAAGAAATAAATAATGAAAGCAAAACTTATACAACTGATGAAGGTACTACAACTGAAAAAGCGTATTTAAATAAGTTTTATAATAAGTTTTGGAAAAATATTTATAATGAATGGCAAAAGGCACAAGAATCAGAAGATGCACGTGAGGCTTTCTATGATAAATATGAAGAACAATTTGTTTCAGACTATGCACCAACTAATCCAGAAGAAGATATAGCAGAAAGCTTTACTCATTTCGTTACTCAAGACAAGCCTAAAGGAAACTCTGTTAAAGAGAAGAAGATGTTATTCTTCTACGAGTTTGATGAAGCAGTAAAATTAAGAAATGAGATAAGAGAAAACCTTAAAAAGATATCAGCTTTAAAATAATTTTAAAAGCCCTTGGTTAATATAGAGCCAAGGGTTTTCTTTTTTATACAATCAAAGTGCAAAAATATAAAATATACAATTTAGTTAAGTAAGTGATATAATAACCATAATAAAATTTTAGAAAATTATTTATTTTTATTATAGCAAGGGAGGATATATACTACATACTGAACATTTAAATTATGTACAAAAGAATAGGAGGATATATGAAGAGAAAAACAATATTTGTAACATTAGTAGTAGTATTATTAACGGGTATATTTCTCGATACATATTTAAGGATTGAATATGATGCAAGTATATTTGAATACTTACAAAAATCACATAAGCTAACTGAAGAAGAAAGAAAATGGCTAGAGGGGCATGGCAGTATTATCTATGGAGCAGATCAAAACGCACCACCTCTTAGATATGTGGATGAAGAAAGTAAGCAGTATAAAGGAATTGTTGTAGATTATTTAAGAGCATTATCAATTGAACTAGGTGCTGATATAAAGTTTAAACCTTTAATTTGGGAAGAAGCTTTAAAAAGTTTAGCAGAAGGTGAAACAGATATATGTGATATGTATCCATCAGAAAATAGAGAGAAGCTTTATTTGTTTTCAGATCCTATATATAATCAGAAGGCAGTGATTTTAGTATCAAAAGAGGAAAAGGATATTGTTAATTATGTACAATTAAAAGATAAAACTATTGCAGCTCAAAAAGGAGATTATGTTGTTGAGTTTTTAAATTCTGAGGTGAGTAATATTGAGTATAAGCTTACTATTGATTACCAAAATGCAATAATGCTCTTAAAAGAAGGAGAAGTTGATGCTGTTGTAGGAGATGAGCCAGTAATAAGTTATTTTGTTGAAAAACTTGGATTAAAGGATAATTTTAAAATATTAGATAGACCAATTTACGAGAAAGAGAGCGTACTTGCAGTTCCTAAATCTGAGGAGATACTTCTTGAAATAATAAATAAAGGAATTTATAATCTTAATAGAAAGAACACTATGGTTAAGATATATCAAAAATGGTTTGGTGTATCGGCTCCCTTCATTAAAGAAAACATATCAGAAAAAATTACTTTAATAATTTCAATATTCATAACAATAATATTGTTAGCTTCTTATATATTTTATTCATGGAATAAACTTTTAAAAGAAGAGGTTGAAAAGAGAACAGAAGAGCTTAATATTAGCCGAGCTGATCTTCAAACTACCTTTGATGGCTTGACTCATTTGATGATAGTCTTAAATAAAGACTTTAATATTATTAATGTTAATAAATCCTTCTGTAGATTAATTAAACGAAATAAAAAAGAAATAATAGGTAAAAATTGCAGGGATATTTCAAATAATATATATGTAGATGATAATTTAGAAATTATTAAAAAGACTTTTATTAAAGGTAAAAGTTATCAAAATGAGTTTGAGTATAAAGATAGAATATTTGAAATGAGTACATTCCCATTAGAAGATAAGAGTAAAAGAATAGATAGAGTTTTAGTTATGATAAAAGATATTACTAAAGTTAGAATCAGTGAGCAGAAACTTTTACAGTCAAATAAAATGGCAGCAGTAGGTCAATTGGCATCGGGTGTAGCTCATGAGATTAGAAATCCCCTTGGGCTTATTAGAAATTATAGTTATATATTAAAAATGAATAAAAATAAAGATGAAGAAAAAACAAAAAAAGCTATAAGTGTTATTGAATCTTCTGTGAATAAAGCTAGTGATATAATTGATAATTTGCTTAACTTTTCTAGAATATCTAGTAATAAACGGGAAGAAATCAATATAAGAGATTTTATTGAAAGTATCATAAAATTAGAATATAAAGTGATGGAAAGGCAGAATATTAAAGTTGAGGTGGAATGTGATGATAGTATTTTATGCTATCTTAATCAAGAATCACTAAAACATATTTTTATTAATTTAATATCTAATTCTATAGATGCAATGATTAATGGGGGAATACTTAAGATTACATGTAATAAAAAAGATAATGACCTTTTATTTACATGCTCTGATACTGGAAGTGGAATAAGAAAAGAAGATTTAGAAAATATATTTAATCCCTTTTTTACAACTAAAGTACCTGGAAAAGGAACTGGGTTAGGATTATATGTAACATATAATGAAGTGAAAAAACTTGGAGGAGAAATAAGGGTTTCAAGTGAAGTAGGTGAGGGGACAACGTTTTATATCACATTACCCTTAGATGGAGATGATATTAATGAAAAATAATAATAATATCTTTAAAATACTTGTTGTAGATGATGAAAAAGAGTATAGAGAAGTTTTTCAGATGATACTTGAGGAAAATGGTTATATTACAGAAGAGGCTTGTGGTGGTGAAGAGGCATTAGAAAAACTAAAAAAAGAAAGTTATGACCTGATACTAACAGACTTAATTATGAAAGGGATGGATGGAATTGAGCTGTTAAAGAAAATAAAAAAAGAATATGCAGATACAGAAGTTATAATTGCAACTGGTTATGGAACTATTAAAAATGCTGTTGAAGCTATGAAAAAAGGAGCATATACTTATTTTATTAAAGGTCATGATCCAGAAGAACTTTTGATAGAGATAGAAAAACTTAAGAGGTTGGTATGTGTTGAAAAGGAAAATAAAATTTTAAGAAGCCAAAAATCAAATTCATCATTTATGTTAAGTACCAAGAACAAAGAATTTAAAAAAGTTATGAATATTGCAGAAAAGGCTGCAAAAAGCAATGTTAATATATTAATATTAGGAGAATCAGGTGTTGGTAAAGAAGTGTTTGCTAGATATATACATGAATGCAGCGATAGAAAAGATGAACATTTTATAGCTGTTAATTGCCATGCTTTTTCAGAGAGTTTACTTGAATCAGAATTATTTGGTCATGAAAAAGGGGCATTTACTGGCGCTCTTGATAAAAGAATAGGGAGATTTGAAGCAGCACATGGAGGGACATTATTTTTAGATGAGACAGGGGATATATCTTTAAGCACCCAGGTTAAACTGCTAAGAACTATTGAATCAAAGAAAATTGAGAGAATAGGAAGTAATAAATCTATAGATGTTGATTTTAGACTTATTTGTGCAACTAATAAAGATTTACACAAGTCAATAATGTCTGGCGAATTTAGAGAAGATCTATTTTATAGAATAAGTACTATTACAATAGAAATACCTCCATTAAGAGAAAGAAAAGAAGATATTCCTGATTTAATAAACTTTTTCTTTGAAAAATATAAAGTTAAGCTAAAAAAGAATGTAAGTAAAATTGAGAAAGAAGTAATGGATTTTCTTCTTTCTTATGAGTATCCAGGGAATGTAAGGGAATTAAAGAATATAGTAGAGAGGTTAATTGTTTTATCTGAGAAAGGGATTATACAAGAAAGTGATTTACCTGAACATGGAGATAAAAAAGCTTATGAGAAAGAAGTAGAGGCAACTGAAGAAATTAAACCTCTAAAAGTTATAAGGAAGGAAACAGAAGCGAAGTATATTGAAAAAGTACTTGAGCAATGTAACTATAATATAACTGAAGCGGCAAAAAAATTAGATATAAGCAGGAGACAACTGTTTAATAAGATTACTGAATACGAACTTAAATAGGGTGGAAATAAATTTCACACCATGGAAATTTATTTCATAGCAAGGTGGGAAAGAAATTTCACCATTCATTAAAGATAAACATTTCATCATGTTTATCTTTTTTATTTTGTTTAAAAAATTTAACATAAAAAATATAAAATTTACTTATTCTGTGCAAAGTTATTTAAACATAGGCATTAAAGGGGTTTAAGGGTTTTTAATTTATTAAAAAAATATATCTTATGAATAAAAAAATGTCGAAATATAATGTAATTTGAAAAAATGGCATGGAATTTGCTCTATAAATAAGTGAATAAAAAAACTTCCTTTTTATTTTTGTAAATAATATTCATAGGGTTTAAATGCAATTATAAAAGATTTAAATTACTATAACCCTTTAAGAAACAGTACCTCTTATTTAAATATAAAATCACTTTAATGTTTAAACTATTTATGAATCGTATTTTTACAAATATATAAAAAGGAAGCATTTGAAAAAATAAGGAGGATTCATTTTATGTCAAAAAGTGTTAAGTTACCATCAATGCTTCAAGTAATAGTAGTTTTATCTATATTTCTAGCACTGGCTTTTTCGTTTACTACAGTGTTTGAATTACCAATACAATTAGCACTATTCACTTCGTGGTTTGTTATTATAGCGCTTGGGGTTAAATTAGGACATAGTTATAAAGAGCTTGAGGCATCTATTGCTAAAGGGATTTACAATGGTATGGACGCGATACTTATACTTATAGCAGTTGGAGCTTTAGTAGGTACATGGATTGCCGGGGGGATAGTACCTAGTCTTATATATTATGGATTAAAGATAATAAATCCTAATATCTTCTTATTAGCAACTTTAATAATATGTGCATTGACTTCAATAGCTACAGGAACATCATGGGGAACTGCTGGAACAGCTGGTATAGCTATGATGGGTATTGGACAAGGTTTAGGTATTCCATTACCACTTGTTGCAGGTGCTGTTTTATCAGGTGCATACTTTGGGGACAAGTTATCTCCATTATCAGATAGTACAGTATTAACAGCTTCTATGTCTGGAATCGATGTTATGGATCATATAAAAGGAATGTCTCCAGCTAGTATTCCAGGATTTATAATTACAGCTATTCTTTTCACAATTACAGGATTTAAATATGGTGGACAAAATGTTGACCTTGGAAGAATTGAATCATTTATGAGTGCAATTAGTGATAACTTCAATACATCTTTAGTTTGTTTTGTACCAATGATAATTATTGTACTTTTACTTATGAAGAGAAAACCATCATTACCTGTAATAACTCTTGGTGCGGTTTTAGGAATTGTTTGGGCAATTGTATTCCAAGGTATGGATCCAGTAGCTGCTATAAATACTGCATACCAACCAGAGGCTATGAATACAGGAGTAGCATTTGTAGATAATATTTTAAGTCGTGGTGGTATTAACTCAATGTTAGGATCAGTAGCAATTATAATATTTGGTCTTGGTGTTGGAGGATTACTAGACAAAATTGGAATGATAGAGGTAATTGCATCAAAATTCGAAAACTGGATTAAAAACACTGGTAGACTTGCAGTTGCAACAGTAGGAACTTCAATTTTAGGAAATATATTTGGAAGTGCAATGTATGTTCCTTTAATTTTAACACCAAAAATCATGTCTAAAAATTATGATAGATTAAAAGTTCATAGAAGAGTTCTTTCTAGAAATACAGAATTTGGTGGTACATTAACTGCTGCAATGGTTCCTTGGAGTGATAATGGAATCTTTATGGCGGGTATCTTAGGAGTATCTTGTTTAGAATATATACCATACATGTGGTTAGCATTTGTTTGTATTGGAATAACAATACTTTATGGTTATTTAGGAAAGTATCAATGGATTGGTGAAAAAGTTGAATTTACTAATTATGACGGTATAGAAAACGCATCTTAGGAATTCAGTAAAATACAGTATATATTTTTAGAGGGGTTTGCAAATGAAAAAAATACTTTTAATAGCTACAGGAGGAACCATTGCTTGTTCAGATGAAGGAAATGGCTTAACTCCACGTTACAATATTGATGATTTATTAGAGCGTGTTCCTGGAATAAAAGACTTATGTCATATAACAGGTAAACATATTTTTAATATAGATAGTTCCAATATGAATCCAAAGTTTTGGATTCATATTGCAAAAACTATTTATGATAATTATAAAGACTACGATGGATTTGTGATTACTCATGGAACCGACACTATGGCTTATACTTCATCGGCATTAACTTATATGCTTCAAAATATCAATAAGCCTGTTGTTATAACTGGAGCACAATTTTCTATAGAAGAATTTGGTACAGACGCAAGACAAAACTTAGTTGACGCAATAAGATTTTCACTTGAAGATGTTTCAGGAGTATTCGTAGCTTTTGACGGAAAGATAATCAATGGAACTCGTGCAATGAAAGTAAAAACTAAAAGCTTAGATGCTTTTAAAAGTGTAAATTATCCTTATGTTGCCAATGTTAAGTACGGGAAAATTTACTATAACGAAGATATTCACCAAAAAATAAAATTAAAGTCAGATAAGGAATTAATATTTGAGAGTTCTTTATGCACAGATGTATTAGTAATAAAGTTATTTCCAGGTATAGATCCTAAAATATTTGATTTTATTAAAAAAGAATATAAAGGAGTAATTATTGAAAGCTTTGGTATTGGTGGGATACCATTTGAGAATTTCGATATTACTTCAAAAGTAAAAGAGTTGACTGATGCAGGTGTCGCAGTTGTAGTAACAACGCAATGTTTAGAAGAAGGTGTAGATTTAAATATCTACGAAGTTGGAAAAGAACTTGCTAAAACCAAAATAATTTATGCTAATGATATGAATACTGAAGCAATTGTGGCTAAGTTAATGTGGGCTTTAGGAAAGTCAGAAAATATTGATGAGGTTAAAAAGCTTATAGAAACACCAGTAATGGGAGATTGTTGTTATTAGTATTAAGAGACTATTAATGTTTTAGTTAAAAATAAATAAGACTGTGAGAAAATCACACACTCTCATAGTCTTATCTATACTTTACTATTGATTTTATAAGGAGAAGAGAAAAATGAACAAGAATTTGTCTGTTAAAAACGAAGGAATTGCACCATCAATTACATTAGCTATTACAGCTAAAGCGAAAAAGATGATAGCGGATGGAGAAAATGTAATTAGTTTTGGAGCTGGAGAACCAGATTTTAAGACACCAGAAAATATTAGAAAAGCAGCTATAGAAGCAATTGAAAGTGGACGTACTGGATATACAGCAGCCGCGGGACTACCAAAATTAAAGGAAGCAATTTGTGAGAAGTTAAAAAAAGACAATGATTTAGATTATACTCCAGAAAACATTGTAGTTTCTAACGGAGCAAAACATTCTCTGTGCAACACTTTCCAAGCAATATGTAACCCTGGAGATGAAGTTATCATTCCTGTACCATATTGGGTTAGTTATCCAGAACTAGTTAAGTTAGCAGATGCGACGCCAGTATTTGTAGAGACTTTAGAAGAAAATGATTTCAAATATACTAAAGAAAGTTTACTTGCAGCAATAAATGAAAAAACAAAAGCAATTTTATTAAATAGTCCAAATAACCCAACTGGAACTGTTTATACTGAAGAAGAATTAAAAGAAATCGCTGAAATTGCAGTGGAGAAGAATATTTATATCATATCAGATGAGATTTATGAAAAGTTAATATATGATGGAAAACATGTGAGTATTGCCTCTTTTGGAGAGAGAATTAAGGATTTAACAATAGTGATAAATGGAATGTCTAAAGGCTATGCTATGACCGGATGGAGAATAGGTTATGTGGCAGCAAATAAGAAAATTGCTAAGATAATGACTAATATTCAAAGTCATGCTACATCAAACCCTAACACAATTGCACAATACGCAAGTATTGAGGGATTAACAGGAAGTCAAGAGTCAATAAATGAGATGGTTAAAGCTTTTGCTGAAAGAAGAAATTATATGGTAGAGAAGATAAACTCAATCAGTAATTTATCTTGCAGAAAGCCGAAGGGGGCATTTTATGTAATGATAAATATTTCAGAACTATTTGGTAAAGAATTTAACGGAGTTAAAATTACAAATTCAATGGAACTTGCTGAATATTTATTAAATACTGTAAAAGTAGCTGTTATTCCTGGGGCTGCATTTGGAAGTGATAACTATATAAGACTCTCTTATGCTACTTCACTTGAAAACATTAAAGAAGGATTAGATAGAATCGAAAAAGCAGTTCGTATATAGAACTTAGAGATAGATCTTCAAATTATCAAAAGAGGTGAATTAAATGGAGAGATTAAAAATTACCGAAACAGCATTAAGAGATGGACACCAATCTCTAATTGCAACTAGATTAACTACTGATGAAATATTACCTATTATAGAGAAGATGGACCAAGTAGGATATTATTCTATGGAAGTATGGGGGGGAGCAACCTTTGACGCATGCCTTAGATACTTAAATGAAGATCCATGGGAAAGATTAAGAAAGATTAGAGCTAAGGTGAAAAATACAAAGCTTCAAATGCTTCTAAGAGGACAAAATCTATTAGGGTACAAGCACTATCCAGATGATGTTGTTGAGAAGTTTATTCAAAAGGCAGTAGAAAATGGAATAGATATTATTCGTGTGTTTGATGCCTTAAATGATACGAGAAATCTAGAAACTTCAATAAAGGCTATTAAGAAAGCAGGTGCTCACTGTCAGTGTGCAATTTCTTATACAACGAGTAAGATTCATACTACATCTTATTATTTAGATAAGATAAAGGAAATGGAGAAGTTAGGTGCAGACTCTATTTGTATTAAGGATATGGCAGGAATTCTAACTCCTTACCGTGCTTTTGAGTTAATTAAGAAAATTAAAAAGATAACAGATTTACCTATAGAGTTACACAACCATTGTACAAGCGGAATTGCATCAATGACTTATATGAAGGCAATTGAAGCTGGAGTAGATATTATTGATACAGCAATATCTCCTTTTGCAACAGGAACATCACAACCACCAACTGAATCTTTAGCTATTACTTATCAAAATACAGATAGAGATCCAAAGTTAAACTTAGATTTGCTTAATGAAGTAGCTTCATATTTTAAACCTATAAAAGATAAATACACTGCAAATGGTATTTTAAATCCAAAGGTTATGAATACAGAACCTAAAACATTAAGCTATCAGGTACCAGGTGGAATGCTTTCAAATCTTTTATCTCAATTAACAGCTCAAAATGCTGCTGATAAATACGAAGAAGTTTTAGCAGAAGTACCAAGAGTAAGAGAAGATTTAGGATTCCCACCATTAGTAACACCTTTAAGTCAGATGGTAGGAACACAATCAGTATTCAATGTTTTAACTGGAGAGAGATATAAGGTTGTACCTAAAGAAATAAAGGACTATGTAAAGGGATTATACGGAAAATCTCCTGCTCCTATAAATGAAGATATTAAGAAGAAAATTATAGGAAATGATGAAGTAGTCACTGTTAGACCAGCGGATTTAATCGAAGATGGATTTGATAATTATAAGAAAGAAATCGAAGGGTTGTATCAATCTGAAGAAGATATATTATCATATGCATTATTCCCACAGATAGCTAAAAAATTCTTAGAAGATAAAGAACCAGAAATATACCGTATTGAATTATCTTTATAGGAATCAAAGAACAAATATTAAAGAACAGAGAACAAATATTGATACCTTTCAGCGAAGCTGAAAGCTTAAAAAATATTAAAGATTAAAGAGAATAGATACTATTGATTTGCAATGTTGAATGCTATTAGTAAGATTTTTTCTGAGGTCAGGAAGAAAAATAACCTAATTTGTTCTTTATTCTCTTTTATTTATTCTTTAATTGAATGAGTTATGATTTAACTAAATTCATGAGTTTAGCAGACGATTTATATATCAAAAAAGGTTCGACTTTGAAGGGTGGTGGAAGAATGTTTGAGGGAACTGTAGAAATTATGGACGTATTAAAACTTACAGTGCTTAGTATGACAGTTGTTTTTGCTAGTTTATTTGCTATTTCTCTTATATTAGAGCTATTTAAAATAGTATTTTATGATAGAGATATTAAAAAGAAAGAAAAGCAAAAGAGTGAAACTAAGAAGATTGAAAGTGTAAGTCAAACAACTGAAAGTGTTACTGAAACGGACGTTGATTTAGAAGACAAAAATATGTTAGCAATATTATTTACAGCGGCTATAGCAGCTAGTAGTGGAAAGCATGCTTCTAATTTAAAAATAAAGAGTATTAAAAAAGTTAGTTAGGAGGAAAAAAAATGAAAAAATATAGAATTAGTTTTAACGGAGATGTTTATGAGCTTGAAGTAGAAGAAATAGGAGGAGCTCAATCAACCGGGGAAGTTGCTGTTACTAAGACAGAACCAGTGAAGGCAGCAGCACCGAAGGTAGTAGAAAAGAAAGAAGAACCTAAAAAGAGCGCTCCTACTGGAGGAGAAGCTGTTACTGCACCAATGCCTGGAGCAATAATCGATGTTAAGGTTTCAGAAGGACAAAGTGTAAAAGCTGGTGATGTAGTAGTAATATTAGAAGCTATGAAGATGGAAAATGAGATAGTTGCGCCAGTAGATGGTGTGGTTGCATCGATAAATACGTCAAAAGGTGCAAATGTAGCATTAGGCGATACATTAGTAACAATAGGGTAAGAAATATAAATCTAAAATGCAATTATTATAGTTAATAATTACAAAAGAAAGGGATGAAACCTGATGCAAGAAATGTTATTAAATTTCTGGGAAAGTACAGGATTTACAATGACTACTTGGCAAGAATTACTTATGATTGCTATTGCATGTACATTTCTTTATTTAGCAATTAAGAAAGGGTACGAGCCGTATTTATTAATACCAATAGCTTTTGGTATGTTATTAGTAAATTTACCTGGAACGGATTTAATGGGTGATAAAGGATTAATACACTATTTATATATGGGAACTAAATTGGGAATATATCCTCCGCTTATATTCTTATGCGTTGGAGCAAGTACTGATTTTGGACCGCTTATAGCAAACCCAAAGAGTATTCTTTTAGGGGCAGCAGCACAATTTGGAATTTTCTTTGCACTTATAGGAGCTATTTTACTAGGATTTGATATTAAAGAAGCTGCTTCCATAGGAATTATTGGAGGTGCTGATGGACCTACAGCTATCTATCTGACAGGACAATTAGCAGACCATTTATTAGGACCTATTGCACTAGCAGCATATTCGTATATGGCATTAGTACCAATAATTCAACCGCCAATAATACGTTTATTAACTACTGAAGAAGAAAGAAAAGTAAAAATGGAACAATTAAGACCTGTATCTAAAAAGGAAAAGGTGATTTTCCCAATAGTTGTAACAATATTTACTATTAAATTATTGCCATCTGCAGCACCATTAATAGGTATGTTGATGTTTGGTAATTTAATTAAAGAATCTGGAGTTGTTCCAAAGCTTGTAGAAACAGCACAAAACTCATTTATGTATATAATAACTATTATTTTAGGTATAACAGTTGGAGCAAAAGCTGATGCAGCAACTTTTCTGAATCCACAAACACTTAAAATTATAGTGTTAGGATTAGCAGCATTCTCAATAGGAACAGCATCAGGAGTTTTATTTGGTAAGGTTATGTACAAGTTAAGTAAAGGTAAGATTAATCCAATGATTGGAGCAGCAGGAGTATCAGCGGTACCAATGGCTGCAAGGGTTGTTCAAAAGGTTGGAAGAGAAGAAAACCCAACTAACTTCTTATTGATGCATGCTATGGGACCAAACGTAGCTGGAGTAATTGGATCTGCTGTAGCGGCAGGTATACTATTAAATATGTTTTAATTAATTAGCCTATAATAAAATATTTTTAAATAATAAATAAAAGGGAGATATGGTTATGAATTATATCAATAATGTATTTGAAAATGTTAAAGCAAGAAATGCTAGTGAGCCTGAGTTTTTACAAGCTGTTGAGGAGGTTTTAAATTCTTTAGAACCAGTAATAGAAAAACATCCTGAGTATGTTGAGGCAAATATCTTAGGAAGGTTAACTGAGCCTGAAAGACAAATCATGTTCAAAGTACCTTGGACAGATGATAATGGTAAACTTCATGTAAACCGTGGATTCAGAGTTCAATTTAATGGAGCTATAGGACCTTACAAAGGAGGACTTAGATTCCATCCATCAGTTTATTTAGGGATAATCAAATTCTTAGGTTTCGAGCAAATTTTCAAAAATTCATTAACTGGACTTCCAATTGGGGGAGGAAAAGGGGGATCTGATTTCGATCCAAGAGGAAAATCTGATGCTGAAATCATGAGATTCTGCCAAAGTTTCATGACAGAGTTATACAGACACATAGGACCAGATGTAGATGTACCTGCTGGAGATATCGGTGTTGGTGGAAGAGAAATCGGATACTTATATGGACAATACAGAAGAATCAGAGGAGCATTCGAAAACGGAGTATTAACTGGTAAAGGCCTTCCTTACGGGGGAAGCTTAATTAGACCTGAAGCTACTGGTTTCGGTGTAACTTACTTCGCAAATGAAATGTTAAAGCATGAAGGAATGGACTTTAAAGGTAAAACAGTTGCTGTTTCAGGCTTCGGTAACGTAGCATGGGGAGCATGTATTAAAGTTGCTGATTTAGGTGGTAAGGTTGTTACTTTATCAGGTCCTGACGGTTACATCTACGATGAGGATGGAGTAGTTACTGAAGAGAAGATAAACTTCTTATTAGAAATGAGAGCATCTGGTAGAGATAAGGTTCAAGATTATGCTGATAAATTTGGTTGTGAGTTCTTCCCAGGAGAGAAGCCATGGGGTAGAAAAGTTGATATCATTATGCCATGTGCAACTCAAAATGATATTCACATAGAGCATGCTAAAGCAATCGTTGAGAATGGAATTAAATTCATAGTTGAGGGTGCTAACATGCCTACAACTAACGAAGCTTTAGAATATTTAGTTGAAAAGGGAGTATTAGTTGGTCCTGCAAAAGCTGCAAATGCTGGTGGGGTTGCTGTTTCTGCATTAGAAATGTCACAAAACAGCATGAGACTTTCTTGGACTAGAGAGGAGGTTGATGCAAAACTTCATCAAATCATGATTAATATTCATAATAATGCAATGAGTGCTGCTGAAAACTACGGTTTTGGTTACAACTTAGTTGCGGGTGCTAATATTGCTGGTTTCTTAAAAGTTGCTGAAGCGATGATGGCACAAGGCGACTATTAATTAGAAAACAAAAGGTATTAAAAATAATAAAAAGATAAAAAAGCTAAGATAAAGTTAAAGCAAAGTATATTGAACACACTAAAAATTATACAAGACAAAAGCCTACAAAACAAAGTAAATAAAACAAAGTAAACAAAATAATAATTCTTCAAAGTTTATAAAATAGCTCAGTTGTAAAGACTGGGCTATTTTTTTATTAATCAACAATTATGAAATTAGTGTTAAAATATGTATTGGAAATTATTGAATATATAGATGTAGTAAATGCTTATACGCAATTATGTGAACTTTTATCGATTGAAGTATTCAATGGAGAAAATGTCGAAGTGCATTTGTGTGATGGGTATTTTGAGATTGCTATGTAATAAATAAAATATTAATAGCAGGAAATGATAATAATAGACATACCTAAAAGATGATGAAAATAATTATTAAATGAGTAATAGGGAGGAACGTAATGAATGAAAAAAGTTTAATTGAAGAAAATTTAGATGGAACTATATCAAATAAAAAAAAGTTATGGAATCCTAAGATCTTTTTAGTTATAAGCATATTATTCTCTTTTTTGCCAGCAGCAATTTTATATTCTTTAAACTATGGAAGAGTTGGATATAAGAGAAAGAGAAATATTTATTTGATAGTTTCAGTTTTGGGATTTATTTTGATGATTATTGCACTGATATTTATACCAAGTACAATAGCAAAGAGTATTGCTTTAGGTATTAACGTAGGTATAGGTGTTTATTTGAAAAATGACCAAGAAAAATTATTCAAACAACATATAGATAATGGTGGGAAGAAGGCTTCATACTTAGTACCTCTATTAATATGTTTTGTTGTTTTAGGTGCATTCATAGCTTTGAGTGTATATTTAGCATTTATACCAGAGAATAGTGTAACTATTCATGGAGATGAAGTTTATTATACTGAAAGGGTAGAGAAAGAAGAAGCTGAAAAGTTAGCAAATTACCTTTCAGATACAGAATTTTTAATGGAGGATGATATTTCTGTAGCTGTTAAAATTGATAAAAGTACAGAAGGATATATTTTCTCATTTATAATAGATGAACAATATTTAGAGGATGAAGAAATTATTCAAAGTGTTCAAGAACTAGCTGATTATTTATCTATTGATGTTTTTAATGGAGAGAAAGTTGAAGTGGAGATGTGTAATGAAGTATTTAAACCAATGAAAGTAATTAGTTCAAATAAATAAAGTCATTTTAAATAATATGAAGTGATTTCTAGGAGGAAAATGATGAAATTATCAGCAGCAGTAAGAGAACTTAATAAATTAAAAGGTCAGTTAAATCAAATAGAACAAATTATTAAAAATACAAAAACACATTCACTTTGGACTCATGAAGCTTCTTTACGTAAAAAGCTTAAAAATCTAGAAGAGATGAAGAAATTCTTCCTTAAAAAAAGATATGCTAAAAGGGTAAGAGAAATAGAAGAGACATATAAAGAATACGAGGATTTATTAAATTATGTTTCAGAAAGATTACTTGAAGCTTATAATGAAGACAATGAGACGAATTTTAAATTATATGAAATAACTAATGAATATTATGAAAGCTATATAAGTTCGGGATTAATGCATGTACTAATAACAAAATTTATTCCAAAGATTATAAATGAAAAGTTAGAGGTTATTTTTCCTAAGAGTCCAAAAGATGAATATAAAGAGGCTAGGAAGCTAAAAAGAACTATTTATCTTCATTTAGGTGAAACCAATACTGGTAAAACGTATAATGCAATGGAAAAATTAAAACAATCTAATAAGGGGATATATCTTGCGCCCCTTCGTATATTAGCATTGGAGAATTATGAAAGATTAAATAATGAAGGAATCCCATGTGATTTACTAACTGGAGAAGAGGAGATAATTAATGAAGAGGCAAAACATATTTCCTGTACCATAGAAAAGTTAGATGTAAAGGAAGAATATGATGTTGCTGTAATAGATGAAATTCAAATGATAAATGATGATAGAAGAGGTGATGCATGGACTAGAGCTTTATTAGGACTAAAGTGCAAGGAAATTCATATTTGTGGAGCTTTAAATACAAAGACATTATTGATAGATATTATTAAGAGTATAGGAGATGAATATACTCTAAAAACCTATACAAGGGATATTCCTCTTGAGATTGATGAGAAACCATTTAAGTATAAAGAGGTTAAAGAAGGAGATGCTCTTGTGGTATTTTCAAAGAGACGAGTTCTTGAATTAGGAGTCTATTATTCTAACCTAGGAATTAAGTCTAGTATAATATATGGTGATTTGCCTCCGGAAGTTAGAAAAAAGCAATACGCTCAATTTTTAAATAAAGAATCCACAATTTTAATTACAACTGATGCAATTGGAATGGGGGTTAATCTTCCAATAAAGCGAATTGTTTTTATGGATATTAAGAAGTTTGATGGAAAGGAATTTAGATTGTTAACTTCTCAAGAAGTTAAACAAATAGCTGGTAGAGCAGGAAGAAAGGGAATTTATGAAACTGGATTTGTAGGGACTTTTGGAGATAACTTAGATTTTATAAGGGAGTCTATTGAGAAAGAAGATAAAGAGGTTGAATATGCTATTCTAGGACCAAGTGAAGATATATTAAACATAAAGACTGCTTCTTTAAGCGAAAAGTTAGCTATTTGGAGTGAAAAGGTACCTCAGTCCATATTATATGAAAAAATGGATATTGGTGAGTATTTAATTATTCTTCATAATTTACGAAAATATAAGTTACCAGAGATTATACAGTGGAAATTAATTATGATTCCATTTGATGTAAAGGTTGAGGACCTCATGGACACTTTTTTGTTTTATGTTGATGAATTATTTATTGGTAAAAGAGCCGAAATATCAAAACCAACATATAAATATGAATCTTTAGAGGAATTTGAGCTCTATTATCAAAAGATAAACATTTATTATTCATTTGGAAAAAAGTTTGAAGTAACTTTTGATGAAGAATGGGTTTATAATGAAAGAAGAAAAGTTAGTGAAGAAATAAATAAATTTTTGTTGAAGTTGTAAAGGAGATATTAATGAAATTTCTAGGACTTTCGCTCAAAAAAGAGCAAAAGTCCTATTATTTTTAAATAAAATAGAGGATTTTAGTATATAATGAAGAAAAAAGTATTATATCCTTTAAAAGAAAAATTCATAATTTGTAATAACATTATTACATATTGAGAGGTATTATATATGTATCAGGAAATGGTAGGATTAGCTTTTCAAGCTTTTAGTAGTCTTTTATTATCAATAGTTTTCTTTTATATTTATAAGAATGATAAAATTAAATGTTTCTATTATTTTTCAATGTCCACAATTGTCTTTACATTGAAATTCCTATCTATAGTAGTTGTAGAAGGTATTTTCAATAATGTTTTTGGGGACGGTATGAATTTTATTTTAACATTATTGGCTACTTTATTGTTATTTGTTGGAGCATACGATTTTATTAGAAATAAAGTTTCTAAAAAACTAAAATATATATCTGGAATAATGATTAGTATAATACTTATCATTGGATATATAATTTCATGTCTAAATTTATATGACAGATTTTTATATCTTGTTTTTGGAATTTTGACTTTAATCATAAGTTATGGAATTTTTTATTATTTCAAGAGTTGTATGCTAGGGAAATATATTACTGGTTTAAGTGGTCTTTTTTAGGAGGCATATATATTATAGATTTTTTTGTTGATCTATTTTGGGGATTTAATTTAATATGGTATTTCATCCATTCAATATTATTTTTGTTAATAGGAATTGGAATGGTAATATGTTATTATGAGATAACTCAGATTAGGCTAGCTAAGGTAGAGGAAAGAAATAGACTGCTTGTTGAAGCATTACCTGATGGGATTTGTATTCATGTAAAGGGCGAAATACTTTATATGAATTCCGCATTAGCAGATATTATGGGGATTGATAATCCTAATGACTTTATAGGTAAAAGGGTAACGGAGTATCTTGATGAAGATTTAAATAAAATAGTAAAAAAACATTTAGTAGATATGAAAAAGGGAGAGACTCCTAGAATTTTTGAAGAAAAATTAACTAGGCGAGACGGCAAAGAAATTGATATAGAAGTTTGCGATACTTTTTATGAATATGACGGTAAATTTGGAATACTTTCAATTATTCGAGATATTTCAGAGCGGAAAAGAGCAGAACAATTACAAAGGAGAGTAGAGGAAGAGGAAAGGCAATTAAAGGAAGCGAAAGAGTATGAGAGATTAAGAAACGAGTTTTTTGCCAATTTATCTCACGAATTTAAAACTCCTTTAAATTTAATTTTTTCTACAGTGCAAGTACTAAATATTAAATTAAAAAATATAGTTGATCAACAGGAGAAAGAAAAGGTTAATCAATATATTAAAATATTGAAGCAAAATGCTCATAGATTATTAAGATTAATAAATAATTTAATTGATATTACAAAAATTGATTCGAATTACTTCAGTATAGATTTGCAAAATTGTAACATAGTAAGTGTTGTTGAAGATATAACATTATCTGTTGCTGAATATATAGAGAATAAAGATGTAGAAATAATTTTTGATACTGATATTGAAGAAAAAATAATATCATGTGATCCTGATAAAATAGAAAGAATTATTTTAAATCTTATATCAAATTCATTAAAATTTACAGAGGCTGGAGGAACTATAAAGATAGATATTCATGATAAGGAAGAAACAATTGTGATCTCTGTAAAAGATACAGGAATAGGTATTCCGAAGAATAAATTAAATGTAATATTTAATAGATTTGCACAAGTAGATAAGTCTACCACAAGAAATCATGAAGGAAGTGGTATAGGGCTATCTTTAGCAAAATCATTGGTAGAAATGCATGAAGGTATTATTGAAGTTAAAAGTGAATATGGAAAAGGAACAGAATTTATAATTGAGCTTCCAGTTAAGTTACTAAATGAAAAAAGTAAAGTAGAAAAAAATAATAATATTAAGCAAGATAAGGTTGAAAGAATACATATTGAGTTTTCTGATATATATGAGTAAAAACCTCTTTTCACATGGTTGTGAAAAGAGGTTTTATTTTATGTAAAGGTAATTTATAGAGGAATATATTATATTTTGTAGAATTAGTAATTATAAGATATTTAATAATGGAGTATTACTAGAAAACTTTATTTATACTAAGGAGTACTATATGAATGAACTAGTCACGGGGATAATTTTTTTAGCAATAAGCAGTTTTTTATTATCTATTTTATTTTTTTATTTTTATAAAAATAGTAAAATGAAAAGTTTTTTTTATTTTTCAATGTCAAGTTTTGTATACACGTTAAGCTTTTTATTAGATGTGCCTGAAGAATTTACAGGGGTGACTTTAATAAGTAATATATTATTATTAACAGGTACAATGTTGCTAGTAAATGGATTATATGTTTTTTTAATAGATAAGATTTTCAAATATTCAAAATATATAAGAGTGATAGTAATTCCTTTCATATTAATATTAAGTTTTGATATTTTTGTATTAGATACAAATGGTGGATTTTCATACTTTTTATTTGCATTTCTAATGATATTTATAAGTTCCATAGTTTTTGTTTTTTTTAAGAATGCACAAATTGGTAAGTATATATCTGGAATTAGTTGTTTTTTACTAGGTGTAATATATATTTTGGATTTTTATACAGAGATGTTTTCAGATTCAGAATTAGTCTGGTATTTTATTCATTCTATATTATTTTTATTAATAGGTATTGGAATTATTATTTGCTATTATGAGATAACACAGGTTAGATTAACTCAGGCAGAGGAAAGATATAGATTAGCATTAGAGGGGGCAAATGAAGGGGTATTTGAGTATGATTTTAAAAAAAATACTACATATATTTCATCAAAATCAATGAGTTTTATTGGGAGGTCCAAGGTAGAAGAACATAAACGTAGGGCGTTGTGGGATTTATTGATTCATACTGAAGATTATAGGGAGATGAAGGATAAATTAAAACGACACTTAAATAGAGAAACAGAACAATATACATGTGAATATAGAATTAAGAATAAATCCAATAAATATATATGGATAAATGCTAGAGGTAAGGCTTTATTTGATGAAGTTGGAAATCCGTATAAGTTTACAGGTTTTCATACTAATATCACTGAGAGGAAGAAACATGAGGAACGAATTAATTACCTTGCATATTATGATGAGGTAACTGGTGTTTATAACAGAGCTTATATTTCAAAAAAAGTCAATGAACTTCAAGATAGAGAATTTTATAAAGGTGAAAAACATGCGCTGCTAGTTATTGATATAGATGATTTTAAATATGTTAATGATTTAATCGGCCACGTACAAGGTGATTTTTTTCTAAAGGTTATTAGTGAAAGAATTAAATCTTGTATTCCAAATAATAGTGTTTTAAGTAGATATAGTGGTGATGAATTTATAGTTTTACTATATAATATTAAAAATATTGAAAGTGTTAGAGAGATATCTAATTTAATATTAGAGTCTTTAAGGAAGAAAATTCATGTGATGAATCATGAAATATTTATTAGTGCAAGCAGTGGAATAACAGTATTTCCAGACCAAGGAAAGAACTTTCAGGAAATTTTTATGTTTGCAGAGATTGCTATGAACAAAGCAAAAGAATTAGGGAAAAATAGATGTGTAGTTTTTAATAAAAATATGAATGATGAAATTCTTGAGAGAGTATTATTGGAAAATAATATGTATGAAGCTGTAGAGAATGAAGAGTTTATAATAGCATATCAGCTGCAGAAGGATTTAAAAAATGATAAATTTACTGGTGCAGAAGCATTAGTAAGATGGAAACATCCTGAGAAAGGGTTAATTCCTCCTAATAAATTCATACCCTTGGCAGAAGAAACTGGGCTTATCATACCTATAGGGGAACTTATTTTAAGGGAAGCATGTAAAAAAATCAAATTTTTTCAGGAAAAAGGTATGCAAGATTTCTCTATATCTGTTAATGTTTCAAGTGTTCAGCTTAAATCACCTAATTTTGTAGCTTCATTGAATAATATAATAAATGAAATAGATTTAGATCCTAAACTTTTAACGCTAGAAATAACAGAAAGTATATTAATGGAATCATTCGAATTAAATATAAAAAAGCTTGAAAAGCTAAGGGAACTTGGTATTAAAATAGCTTTAGATGATTTTGGAACAGGGTATTCATCATTTAATTACCTTGTAAAGTTACCTATTGATATTTTAAAAATAGATAAATCTTTTATAGATGGTGTTCATAAAAATCCAAAAGCGAAGTTAGTAGTTGAAGGAATCATTTCTTTTGCAAAAAAACTGAATTTTTTAGTGGTTGCTGAGGGTGTGGAAGAAATTGAACAATTGGAAATTTTAAAAGAACAAGATTGTGATAAAATTCAAGGTTATATTTTTTCAAAACCTTTATTTGAAAGTGAATTGGATAGAATGTTATTAAAGAAGTAAATAAAGATAAAACCGAGGAATAATATAAAATCCTCGGTTTTTATATTTTAAGCTTTTTATACCAAAAAAATGTAGAAAAATTTTTTTTTATTCTACTAATTTTTTAGAAGGAAAAAAAATAATTTTGTAGAATATAATTTAGAAAAATAATTATTTTAAAAAATACTACAGCATATTCGTGAATTTATAGGAGGATTTTATGAGCGAAATGTTATTAAATGAACTTAAAGAAAAGGCAAAGCAATTAGTTTTAAAAAATAATTGGGGAGAGGAATCTATAGAGGTAAATAAAAAGATAATTGAATTAGATAGTAAATGCTCAGCGGCATACACTCGTTTAGTAAAATGTTATATTCAAAAAGGGAATATTGAAACTGCTGTAAAACTATGTGAACAAGTGCTTGAATTTGATCCTAAAAATAATATTGCTATCAATAGACTAATTGAATATGGTAACTATGTAGAAAAAATAAAAGAAAAAAAGAGACAAGAAAAAGCATTAACAAATCAAGTAACTCAGAATGAATTGAAAATTAAAGAAAGCAAAAATGATGAAATAAGTTTTAAATATGATTATGAAGATGAAGAAGGTTATGAAGAAGAGGATGAAGAAAATTTTTCTTTAGATGAAGAGATAGACTTGGATTATGATGATTCTTATTAAATATTTTGAATAATAGTATGATACTACCACTTATCTAAGTGGTAGTATTTTTTTTGAATGGTAATTTGATTTTAATTGTAAAATAATGTAACAAAGTATATATATATATCATATTATAAAGAGAAAGATAAAAATACAGAAGATAAACCTAATCTCAGGAGGATAACAGAATGTTTGAAGATAAAGGATATAAGGATAAGGATTATTGTTTCGATTATTATGATGAAAAAGATTGCTGCAAAAAAGATTGCAGATGCCGCAAGAAGCCTTATGTAAAGATATATGTTCAATGTGGAAAAGAATGTATTTGTTTATGTGGAATTCTTTTAGGAACAATGTGTAAATGTGATAGAAAAGTAATAGTAATTAAAGATAAATGTTGTAAAAAGATTTTTATTAACTTTGATCAAGTTTCATATTGGAAAGTTTGCGACGGCTATTATTAATGATAAATTAAAAATATAAAGGTCATATCCATTTTGTGGATATGACTTATTGTTTTAAGATAGGTGTATTATTTTGGTAAGGTGATATAATTATTAATAATGATTTATGTATGTAAAAAGTATTAAAGTATAAAATACCATTTAAAACTTAGGGGTGAAAATATGGAGATAGAAAAGGTTAGAGAATATTTCTTAAGTAAACCAGGAGCAGTTGAGGATGTTCCTTTTAAAATTCCTGTGCCTGTATTTAAGGTTGGAGATAAAATGTTTGGACTCATAAACATACATGAACCTGAGAGAACAAGTATTAACTTAAAGTATTCTAAGGAAGAAATACATGAGTTTCGTTCAATGTTTGATGAAATCAAACCAGGGTATCACATGAATAAAGATAATTGGAATACCGTTTATTTAGATGGAGCGTTAGAAGAAGATTTTATTAAAAAATTAATTGATATTTCTTATGATTTAGTTTTTAAATCATTAACCAAGAAAAAGCAGAAAGAGATTAAAGACCACTGTTCATAAATTTGAGAATGGTGGTCTTTTGCATTATATGTCATAAATGTGACCAATTGAAATGGATTTTCATAATATATATTGAAATATAAAAAACAAATGATAGCTTGATTTAAGGAGGATAACTGAATGTTTGAAGATAAAGGATATAATGATTTACTTTGTTGTGATGATTTTTGTGATGAAAAGCACTGCTGCCAAAAAGAGTACAGATGTCATAAGAAAGTAGTTGTAAAAATCTATGTTGAATGTGGTAAAGAATGCGTATGCTTATATGGAATTCTTTTAGGTTCATATTGCAAATGTGACAGAAAAGTGCTGGTTATTAAAGAAAAGTGTGGAAAGAAGAGTTTTATTAACTTTGATAAAATTTCATATTGGAAAGTTTGTGACGGTTGGTATTAATATTTTTTAGATATGAGTTTTGTTCAATGTTTAATGAGGTAAAATCAGTGTATCACATAAATATAGATTATTGAAATAATCTATATGTCAGATGAAAATTTTGATATGGATTTTATTAAAAGACTAATTGAGATTTCTTATGATGTAGTTCTTAAAATATTAACAAAGAAGAAAGAGAAAGAGTGAAAAGGATGTGCATAAGCACATCCTTTTATAGTTATTTATTATGTTCATATCCCCAGGAACACATAAAATCTAAGAGTGGAATTAATGTTTTGCCTTTTTCTGTAATACTATATTCTACTTTTGGGGGGATTTCTTTATAATCCTTACGATGAATAAGTTCATCACTTACTAACTCTTTTAACTGTTGACTTAACATCTTATTCGTAACAGCAGGTATGAAACGTCTGATTTCACCATACCTTTTTGTTCCCTTCTTAGCTAAAAACCATAAAATCAGAGGTTTCCATTTCCCGCCTATTTTAGATAAAGTAAACTCTATTCCACATTCTTCAAGAGTTAAATTTTCAATTAAACCTTTGTCAATATCCATAATATGAACTCCTTTTTACTGTTTCTATAGTACCCAAAAAGTAACTAATAACTAAAAAGTGCGTACTTTTCTTTTTTTATATATAAATTATAATAAACCTGTGGTCACAATAAATCAAATAAAAAGAGAGGGATATAAATATGTTTGAAATAAATAATTTAACAGTTGCTTTAGATTTCTTTAAGCTTATTATGGGCGAACTTATTGCATTATTTATTGGAATTAGTTTTCTAGTAGCACTGCTTCAGAGATATATTTCAAAAGAAACAATAAAGAAGGTTTTAACAAAACCTAAAAAAGGATTTCAAAATATTTTTGGAGCAGCATTAGGAGCGATAACACCATTTTGCTCATGTTCCACAATACCAATTTTAGTTGGGTTATTTAAAAGTGGAGCACCATTTGGAGGGACAATCTCCTTTTTAATATCTTCACCAATATTAAATCCAATGATTATTATACTTTTTATAAAGTTCTTTGGAGTTAAAACTACAGTAATCTATGCAATTTTCACTTTCATATTTGCAGTTTTAGCTGGAATAATACTAGAAAAAATGGGTATGGAAGATCAGATAAAAAACGTTGCTATTAAAGGCGCATCAGATGAAGCAATAACATATGATGTTATTTCAGGAACAAAGGGAGAAAGGCATGCGAAGGTGTTTAAATTAGCATTAAAAGATACATTTTCATTATTTTTAAAGGTGCTACCATTCTTATTTGTGGGAGCAGGAGTTGGTGCATTTATATATGGATTTGTACCTGAAAGTTTTATTGCTAAGGTTGCAGGACCAGAAAATTTATTTGCTGTACCTGTTTCAGCAATAATTGGTGTTCCTATGTATGTTAGGACGGAAACTATGATTCCAATAGCAAAAGCACTTAATGCATCAGGTATGAGTATTGGTGCAATAATGGCTCTTATTATTGGGGGAGCAGGAGCAAGTATACCAGAAGTAACATTACTAAATACAATATTTAAGAAAAAAATGGTTATTGCTTTTGTGGTATCAGTATTCCTTGTAGCTACAATTTCAGGATATATGTTTAATCTATTTGTTATATAAATATAAATTTAAGGAGGAAATATAAATGGGAAAAGAAGAAAAAAAGTCAATTTTAAAAAAGATATTTGGAAAATCAGGAGGATGTAGTTGTGGAGTAGAGATAGTAGAGGAGGAAGAAGTAAAAAAAGAGGAGGCTTCTAAACCCCAAAAATTAGAAAAGTAGACTTTATTAACTAAATGAACTATTCGGCACTTCTTGGTTTTGAATATTTATAGGAAGTGCCGAAAAATATATTGATAGCTATTTTGTATTGGTAAAGATTTTATAATAAAAATTTGAATGTGTAATGAATTAAATACTAAAGATATAGTGGTGATATATTAATGAATTATTTAAAGAAAATAAAAATTAAAAATAAGATTCTAATAGTATTAACAATGACTTTTTTATTATTGGGTTTACAAGTTGTTTTTATTGCAGCGCAAATAATAGAGAAAATAAGGGGTAATAATATCATAGTAGTATTTATGATATTATTAACTTTGATAAATATAATTATATTAATTGATTTAGTAAAATGTATAGTTAATTCAATAAACAAAATTAATAATGTATTAAAAGACACTATTAAAGGAAAATTAACAGGGAAAATTAATATACATAATAATGATGAAATGGGTGAAATTGCGATATTAATAAACTTATTTCTAGATAAAATGCATAATTTAATACTAAAAAACAAGGAGTATTTTTTGAATTTATCAGCATCAGTAGATGAACTATCAATATCAGGATTACAGGCTTTTAACGGAATAAATGAAATTACTAATGATTTAAATGAGTTAACGCGTTTTTCCAGTGCTAATGCTGGAAATATTGAAGAAGTCACAGCAAGTATTCAAGAAATGGCTAGTAATACACAAGTTATTTCGCAAAAAGCACAAAATGCTTTTGATAGTAGTAAGGATATTTTGAATTCAGTAAGCATTGGAAAAAAAGAAATAAGTGATGTTTTAGAAGCTAATATTAAATCCAAAGAAGCTATGAACGAAGTGTTTCAAGCAATAATTGAACTAAAAGTTTCATCAGAGCATATTGGAGAAATAGGTTCCATTATAAAAGGTATTTCTGAACAGACAAATTTACTTTCATTAAATGCTGCAATCGAGGCAGCAAGAGCTGGAGAACGAGGGAAAGGCTTTACTGTAGTTACAGAGGAAATTAAGAAGTTAGCTGTAAAAAGTAATGATTCTATATCTAAAATAAGTTTATTAATTAATGAAATTCAAGATAAGGCAAATTATGCAGACAGAATAATTAGAAAAGATCAGCACATTATGGATATCAGTGTTAAGAAATCTAATGATATAACCGAAGAATTTAAAACAATATTAGAACGAACCGATAAAATAACAGATGAAATTAGAATGATATCTGGTTTATCAAGTGAACAATCAAGAATTTCAGAGGCTATTGCTAATACAATGAGTGATATTTCAGTAACGACTCAAAATAATGATAATACAATAAATTCTATTAATAAAGTTCTAAATGAACAATTAAGTTTTTATAATGAAGTTGGATTAAGTATTGAGGAGTTAGCCGAATTGATTTCTGTCTTAAAAGATAGCTCAGATAAATGGAAATGTAGTTGCACAACAGAATATAAAGAATTTTTCAAATATAATTAGATAACATCAAGAAGATTGAATTTATTATAGATAATAAGAATTCAATCTTTTTTTGCTTCAATACTATATTTACTAAATAAGTGTTGAAATGGATTTCCGTCTGTTATATTATATATATAACAGATGGAAATATATTACTTTTGAATAAATTCTTAAACAAATTAATGGGTGTATTAATTCATGAACCAGAGGTTTGGATTCTTGATGAGCCTATGACAGGTCTTGATCCAAAATCATCTTATCTATTAAAGGAGATGATGAGAGAGCATACACAAAGAGGGAAGTCAGTTTTGTTTTCTACACATGTTTTAGAAGTTGCTGAAAAGTTATGTGATAGAGTAGGAATAATTAATAAAGGAAAGCTGCTGTTTTGTGGAACTCTAAAGGAAATGAGGGAACACTTTAAAGAGGACCAATCTCTAGAAAAAATGTTCTTGGAGATGACTGAAAATGAATAAATATTTAACTTTAACTAGAGTATTATTAAAAAATGGCAGCGGTTTTTTTGTGGATAAGGGAAATAAAAGATCAATTAAAGAATTTTTAATACCCATAATTTTAATAGTTTCTTTCTTACCTTTAACAATTGGAATAAGTCAATTTATTAGTACAGTATATGATCAATTAGTAATGATGAATCAAGAGGGATTAATATTAGGAATAGGCTTATCTATGGTATCATTGATGGTATTTACTTTTGGAATATTGTATTCATTAAATACATTCTATTTTAGTATGGATATTGAAAGCCTACTTTATATTCCTTTAAAACCATGGCATATAATATCAGGGAAATTTACTGTGGTACTTCTTTATGAGTATTTAACAACAGCAATATTTTATGGTCCAATAGTAATTACTTATGGAATAAAAAGCTCAGCAGGAGTAGTATTCTATATTTATGCTTTGATTATATTTTTACTTTTACCAATAATACCACTTATTATAGCAACAATTATAGATATGATAATTATGAGATTTACTAATATTGCCAAAAATAAGGATGCTTTTAGAACTATAAGTTCCATACTGGCTATCCTTATTATAGTAGGGTTTAATATATTTATTCAAAAGTCAGTAGCAAGCAGCGGAGATAAAATACTGGAGATGATAGCAGAGGGTGATAATTCACTGATAAATCTGGCAAAGAATATCTTTCCCAGCTCTGTTTTAGGAGTGAATACATTAGTAATGTCTCAGAGTTTACATGGGTTTATTAATTTAATATTATTTATAATTTTAACTGTGATTGTAGTATTATTCTTTTTATTCTTAGGGGAACTACTTTATTTTAAAGGAGTAATTGGAATATCAGAGACTTACTCAAGAAGAAAAAGAATAAGTGATAAGGAGTTGCATAAAAAGGCTAGTCAGGGATCTAAGCTAATAACTTATATATTAAAAGAATTAAAAAATCTCTTTAGAGTGCCAGCATATTTTATTAATTGTGTTTTAGTAAGCCTTTTAACGTAACTAGCAGAAGTCTCCCATCTTCTATAAGTGGGAGATGAATGCGTAATCTTAATACTTTTACATGGATAAAAAATCATAAATGTGAAATAATAAGAATGAATGTTCTTAAGATTCGTTATGATTGTATTGAAGAGTAAAGGTGTTGAAAGTAATGAAAATCAACAAAGCATATAAATTCAGAATGTATCCAAATGAAAATCAAATAGAGATTATTGAAAAATCTTTTGGTTGTTCAAGATATGTATATAATCATTTCTTAAACCAAAGGAATGAAATATATAAAGCTGAAAAAAGATGTATGAAATATACAGAACAACAAAATCAATTACCAAGTATGAAAAAAGAACTTGTATGGCTTAAAGAAGTTGATAGTACATCACTGCAGATGTCACTAAGAAATCTTGATGCTGCATTCAAAAATTTCTTTGAAGGTAGAGCCGACAGACCAAAATTCAAAAGTAAAAGAGACAACTATAGAGATTCTACCGTGAAATTTGATTTATACATGTATCAAAATATCGATGGTTCTACGATTTTTGTACATGTATAAATCAAGTATTGAACTGAGATATCTATATAAAACATATACAAGTAATTTTGTGAATAACAATATTGAAATAAAAAAAGATAAAATAAAACTGCCTAAATTGAAATATGTTAATGCAAAAATTCATAGATATTTTGAAGGTAGAGTAATAAACGCTACTGTTTCTAAAACATCAAGTGGTAAATATTTTGTATCTATATGTGTTGAAACAAAGATAGAGCCATTAAAAAAAGTATCGGGGAATGTTGGTATAGACTTAGGGTTATGTCATTTTGCAATATTATCAAATGGTGAAAAGATTCAAAATCCTAAGTATCTAAAAAAGTCATTAGATAAATTGGCAAAGGAACAAAGAAAATTAAGTAGTAAAGAAAAAGGCAGTAACAATTGGAATAAGCAAAGAATAAAGGTTGCTAGACTACATGAACGTATATCTAATCAAAGATTAGACTTCATCCATAAGCTATCTAAAAGAATTATAAGCGATAATCAAGTTATAATTCTTGAAGATTTATCAGTTAAAAATATGATGAAGAATGATAAATTAGCTCAAAGTATTTCAGATGTAAGTTGGTATAAATTTGTCACTATTCTAGATTATAAAGCAAAATGGCATGGAAGAAAAATTCATAAAATAAATAGATGGTATCCATCATCTAAAACATGCAATAATTGTGGTCATGTTTTAGATGAAATGCCACTGTATATAAGAGAATGGAAATGTCCTAAATGCGATAGCATTCATGATAGGGATATAAATGCCAGTAGGAATATCTTGAAGCAAGGGTTATTAGAAATAGCCTAAAAAAATAAGAACCGTAGGTCTTACGGGGATTGCCTGTGGAGAAAGTAGATTGCGAAATCTGTGAAGCAGGAAAAGTTCTTGGATACACCAAGAAGCCCCCACTTCAGCGTGAGTAAGTGGAGGGAGAGTTCACTGCCTTTGATTATGTTAATACCTATGCTTATTAGCCCTGAAAATGCAGGAGATCTTAAACAAGTAGGAGAGATGTTACAGAGTGGAAATAGTTCAATATTTTTAGTGATAATCTTTGCTGCAGCAGTAATACTATCAAGTATGAATGGAATATCATCTACAGCTATATCAAGAGAAGGTAAGAATCTTTATGTTATAAAATATCTTCCTGTTAGCTTTAAAACACAGTTAATGGCTAAGGTTTTATCTGCGGTAGTCATGGGGAGTTTAATGACCATTATTATACTTATTGCTTCTGCTATACTTATAAAGCCATCAATATATATGCTAGTAGCTTCAGGAATATTGTGTATATTAGGAGTATTGTTTACTTCATTTACAGGAATTCTTCTGGATCTTAACTTTCCTAAGCTTAATTGGGATAGTGAGCAGAAGGTGGTTAAACAGAATATAACTGTAATGATTAGTATGTTAGTATGTGTGTGTGTTGGAGTTTTAACAGCGTATATGACTATTAAAATAAATCCTTCTGAAAGAAATGCTTTTTTATCTATCTTTGCAATATATCTAGTTATTGATTTTATACTTTATTATGTAGTATCAACTGTTGGAGTTAAATTGATTAAAAAAATGAAATTATAATATGTAAAAAGCCTAGCATGTGAAAATATGCTAGTTTTTTTAGTAGTTTATAAGGAATGAAGCTCATGAGTGATAATGTGGAATAATAACTGTATTTTGTAAAAGAAATGAAGAAATTGTATAATATAGAGATAAAAATGTATAACATAGAAAATAAATCATCTAACATTCAGTAAAGATTATATAATATTGAAAAAGAAATTATATAGTGTACTTTGATGTTAATTAAAATTGTTATATTTACTAGGGGGAAGAGAAATGAAGAAGGTAATTTTATCAAAACTAATTATAGCTGTAATGGTATCTATTTTTCTATTTGGGTGCTCTAACAATGTTAAAAGGGATGAGAATGCTCAACAAATTAAAGTTTTATCTGAAAAAGAAAAGGTTGATTTAGATAAAAGCTTTGAAATAGAGTTTAATGAAAGAATAAACAAGGAAAATGTTAATGAGGATACTATTTATATAATTAGCGCATTAGGAGATAAGATAGATTGTACATATGAAATAAAAGATAAAGTGGTGATTTTAAAACCAAAGGAAGAATATCAACCAGATTCTAAATACTATATATGTGTTAAGAATATAAAAGATAGTGATGATAGAAGCGTATCACAACCATTTAAAATTAAATTTACAACAAAGGATAAAGAAAACACAGAAAGTTCAGTTGATGAATATTTTAATGAAACAGAATTAATAACATTGATTAATAAATGGCTTATTGATTTAGATAGATCATTTAATTATAAGTCATTAACTGAATTGCATAATGCTTGTATAAATGATCCAGAAATAAATAATATAAGTGAGATAATAAAAAAAGATGTAGCTGATGGAGATATAGTTTCTACAATATCTAAATGGGCAAAAAATAATATTGTCCATACGCAAGGCTTATCACAATTTAGAAATGAACCAGGTAAAGATCCATGGGGAAGCAAATATGGTTGTGCAGTATACAAAACATTAACTCCAAGTGAAATGAAGGCTATGGAAGTTTATACAGGTAGATATACAGGTAAATGTACTGCAATTGCAAGATTTGTTTGTAGTTTAATGAGAAACAATGGACTTGAACAAGAAAATTATTTTTTGTTAGCAAAGAGAGGTCATACTATCTGTTTATTTAAGTACAATGATGAATATTATAAAATTGATAATAATAGGATTTTAAAGATTAATGACACTATTAAAGAAGATTTATATAATACTAATTTTATAGCATTTTATCATGAAAAGTATTCATATTCAGGCAATATTAAAATAAGTGATTCAATATTTAATTCAGAGGGAAGCTTTATTGAACAATTACTTAGTACAAATAATTTAGATAAAAAGGATATTTATACTTATGAAGAAAACCTTGAAAAACAAAGATACACTCAACAATCTTTAGATGTGCATAACCCTAATATTTACTTAAAAGCTTCTTTATTAGGTCCAAGGGTTAATGAGTTATCAAAAGAATTAAGAGATGAGGAAAATATTGTTAATTGGATAAAAAATAATATTGGAGATAAACGTGTATTGAAAGTACATCATTCTATATTAACTGCAGATCAAACTGTTGTTTTTAAAAATGGTAGTAGCAGAGATAAAGGATTACTTATGACATCATTGTTATACTTAAATGGGAACAAGCCGGAATTAATTATTACCGAAGAAGATGTATATGTAGTCAATGATAATAATATTTATTCTATGAACAAATTAGAAAAAGTAAAGAGTATTGAAGGAGAAAAGAATTTAATAATAACTAAATAAAAAGTAACGAAAATGATATTAAATAATTAATTGTTTATGATTTATAAAAATCTAAAGGGGCTGTCTCAAAATGATTAAATTAATCATTTTGAAACAGCCCTTTTAGAATACTAGAAAAATGAATATTTTATAAATTCATCACGATTAAAATTATAGGAAGCACTGCTTTTCCTATTTCCTACAACAAAGACAATTACTAAATTAACTTACTTATAGGAGGTTGAGTGCTAATATGTAATAAAATTGTAAATATTTGTGCGTGTTTTTTTGCTATCATTACTAATGAATAATCAATATATGAAAGAGTGATGATATGAAAAAATTAATAGTAATAGCAATTATTTTTGTTGTTTTTTTGGGCTCATGTAATAACGATAAAAATAATCCTGTAAATTCAATAAAAGGTGAAATTAATATTGAGAGTAAAGAATCCAATGAAGAAACTGATGAAAAAAAGATTAACCAGGGAAACCATGAAACAATGGAAACATCAGAAAGTATTGATAATAAAAATGATACTAATAAAGAAGATGAGTATGTATTATCATTTAGTAGCGAAAGAAAACTTACTGATCAAGATATATATGATTTAATGAGTAAATATAGAGATTTGGATAGAGAGGGAATTGATTTAGCTAAAAATGAAATTTTTGCAAGACATGGTTATGTATTTAAACAGAATAAGTATAAAGAATACTTTTCAAATAAATCATGGTATATACCAAAAGAGAATATGAGTATGGATGAACTTACAGAACTAGAGTGGTATAATATTAATTTCTTGATTTTCATTGAGAATAGACATTTCCCTCAGTCATATATAGAATCATCGCAAAATGATAATAATCGCAAAATTATAAAGAATCACCCATATGAAATTTATAATTCGAATGAAGTAGTCTATTGTGATTTAAATGATGATGGTGTAGAAGAAAAGATTCTGTATGAAAAAGTTTATGCAGAGTACAATGAGTATTATTTATCAATTAATGATGAGAAAGTAGAGGTTCCTGGAGGAGATGGTTTTGAAACCTTTGCTATAGTTGATATAGATGAAAATGATAAATTTAAAGAGATAATTGTTAGTGATTCAGGACCCAGTGAGGATTACACTTCTGTGTTTTACCGATATGATGGTGAAGTAATTCAGATTGGTAATACGGAGGGAGCGTATGGTGATATGATTTTCTCTGGAGATGGAATTTTTGTTACTAGAACTAGAGGGGAAATACTTCACACATGGTTCTATAAAGATACATTCATATTAGAGGAGGGCATTATTAGAAACATTCCTCAGGAACTATATTATATGGGAGCATGCGTTTTTGTTTTAAATCCTGTAACATTATATAAGAATAGAGAGAAAACTGAAAAAGGAATAACTCTAAATGAAGGTCAAATTGTAAAGATATCTTATACTGATAATAAAGAATGGTGCTTAGTTGAAAGGGAAAATGGGGAAAAAGGTTGGTTCTATCTGGAAGACAATTATTACATAAATGATACTGGACATTTTCCAGCTGAGTACTTTTATGGATTATGTTTTGCAGATTAAAAAATTAATATATTAGTAAAGATTAAAGAAGTTATCAATAAATAATTTGATAGCTTCTTTAAAATGAATTATTTAGATTTGCTAGGGGGTTAATCATATGTTAAAGGATACAAACTCATTTAAGGATATTACGAGTTTTATCGAACACTTAAAAAAGAAAAAAGATATTGTAGGAATTGTGGAGTACGGTGGAAGAACACATACTGACATGAGTATTGGTGGAGATTATGATTTAACTGTTATTTTTAATAAGCCAGTATCTAATAACTTTTCAGGGGTACATTTCCATATTGCAGGAATACCAGTTGATTGTATGATTCTATCTGTGGGAGATTTTGAAACAGATACTCCATCTAATCCATTTTTATTTGTTCATTTAAATTGTACAATACTATTTGATAGAGATGATATAACTAAAAATCTTTTGAAGAGGATAAAAACAACTTGGAAAGTACCAGAAGATTTATCTGATTTTGAAAACAATATGTTTAGGTTTATTTCAAAACATATCATAGATAAATTAGAACACAGATTACATGAAAATCAATTATATTCTAAGTATTTTATATTTTCTTCTTTTGACTGGTATTTAGAATGTTATGCAAGAATTAATAATTTAGAAGTAGGAAAGCCAAAAACTCATCTTAACTATATTAAAAATAATGATTTTGAACTATTTAAAATAATAAATAAATTGTATAGCACAAATGATTTAGATATACAATTTGAGATGTTAAAAAAATGTGCCAACCATGTGGTACTATCTATTGGCGGATTATGGGAAAATGATGAAGTGTTATTTCATATGACACCAGGTGGAAAGAATATTGATGAGGAACAAGAAAAGTTTATTAAGCAATTATTTGAATAAAGAAAGGAGATAGCTATGAAGGAATTTTTTAATTTAATTGCAATAATTCTAATGATCATATTTTGCATAGGAGCTATATTAAATTGGAAGAAAAATAAAATATCGGTAAAGGGTGCTATAGGGATGAAGTTTGGTAAAAATACCTTTATAGAGATTTCTATTGGAATATTAATTGGATTTATTGCTATGGCAGGTATATATGGAGTTGAACTAAATTTAAACTTAATAAATTTTATAAAAATAAATCAATTTGATAATGAATTATTGAAAGTATTTTTATTAATCGCTTTTTATGCACTTTCTGAAGAAGTAATTTTTCGTGGAGTTATGTTAAATGGTATGATAACTGTGTTTCGTAAAAAATATATAGCGGTTTTACTGACAGGTATTATATTTGGACTAATGCATGCAGGTAATCCACATGCAACAACAATTTCTATAATAAGTAATGGGATAGGTGGAGTAATGTATTCCATAGCTTTTTTAGGAAGTAAAAGTCTGTGGATGCCTTTTGGGCTTCATTTTGCATGGAACTTTTTCCAAGGACCTTTGTTAGGTTTTCCAGTGAGTGGATTAACTTTTCAGAGCTTAATATCACAGAACTATATAGTGGGAAGTGAATTTCTTTCTGGTGGTGCATATGGACCAGAGGGAGGAGTAATAGGAATAGGATTTAGGTTTGTAGTAATCGCACTGTTGGTATTATATTTTTATATAAAGGGTTTTAAAAAGGATGCTAAAAATTTAGTGGAGCTTGATACAGAAAAATAAATATAAGTTAAACTTAAGCCTGTCCGTATAGACGGGCTTAATTATTATGCTAATAGATGATGTGAATAAATTGAACTAAATTACAAAATATGGTACTATTTAAAATAAATAAGAGATTAACTAATTTTGGAATAGGTGAAAATATGGAAAATAGCAAATTCTTAATAATAGGAAGAAATATAGCTATAATGATACTTGTATTTGGAATAGTAATATTTCGAAAAGATAATGTTGATGCTTATGCTGTTATATTAATGCTTCTATATATAATAAATAATCAGGTAAGATTTTTTATTTTTAATAAAAAGAAATTTATAGTTATTGGATCTATAATATTAGAGTTGATATTATCATATGTTTGTTATAAAAATTACGGTGGAATAGGATTCTTTTATTTTTTTATAACTGTATTAGATGGAGCTTTTCTTTTAAAAGGAATATTAAGTTATATAATAAATGGAGTAACTATATCAATAATGGTTTTTGTTATTAATAATGCTAGTATAAGTGAGATTATATCAAGTGTTTCAGCATTAATAATTTTAATTGTATCATCTACATATATAAAAGAAGAAAATAATAGAAAAATAAATGCAGAAAATTTATATGATAAGCTTAGGATTTCAGAGGAAAAATTAAAGAAAGCTAACAAAGACTTAGAAGCTTATGCAAACTCTATTGAAGAATTAACTCTTCTACGTGAGAGAAACAGAATATCTAGAGAAATACATGATAGTGTTGGTCATAATTTATCTACCATAATGATTCAGCTTGGTGCTGTAGAGAAGATAGCAAAGCAGGATGGTGAAGTTGCTGCAGGGATAGCAAGTAACTTAAGAGAGTATGCAAAAAATAGTCTACAAGAGGTACGAGATGCAGTAAGACAATTAAAGCCAGAGGAATATGAAAAATACGCAGGTATATTAGCAGTAGAAGAACTGATTAAAAATTTCACTAAGCTTACAGGTGTTGATGTTAGACTTGGATTTACAAAGGAAAAGTGGACATTAAACACAGACCAATCTTTTGTAATTTATAGAGTTGTTCAAGAGTTCCTTTCCAATTCATTAAGACATGGACAAGCGAATAGAGTTAATATATTTATGACTTTTAATAAAGATAATTTGATTATTACCATGAAGGATAACGGAGATGGTACTGATAAAGTTATAAAAGGTGTTGGACTTACTAGTATATATGAGAGAGTAAATGAACTTGGTGGAAGAGTACAATATAACAGTAAAAAAAATGAAGGGTTTTTCCTAAAGGTTGTATTAAATCGTAAAGATATGAAAGTTAAAAATGAAATTTATGAAATAAATAGATAATCATTTTTAAGTTATAGGGGGACGGTTATGGAGAAAATTAGGATTGTTATAGCAGATGATGAGAAGTTAATAAGAGATGGATTAAAGATAATTCTTTCTACATATAGTGATATTGAAGTTGTGGCACTTTGTGAAAATGGAGAGGAAGCTCTTAATAGTTGTAGGGAAAATGATGTAGATGTTGTACTTATGGATATTAGAATGCCTAAATGCGATGGTGTTTTAGGAACTAGAATAATAAAAGAAGAATTTAAAGATATAAAGGTTTTAATTTTAACTACCTTTAACGATGGAGAATATATACATGAAGCCCTAAAGCATGGAGCTTCTGGGTATCTTTTAAAGGATAGCTCCTATGATTTGCTCTATGAGGGAATTAAGGCATCTTTTAAAGGAAATGTTGTGGTACATCAAGACGTAGCAAATAAATTTATAGACAATGGTTTGGGTAATAAATGTAGTGAGGAAGAGGTTAGTCGTAAATATGGTTTAACTGAGAGGGAAGTAACAATAATTCAAGAAATAGCAAATGGATTAACAAATAAAGAAATAGGGCAGAAGTTGCACCTTTCAGAAGGGACTATTAAAAATAATATTAGTTCAATCTTATCTAAATTAGATTTAAGAGATAGAACTCAAATAGTTATTTTTGCATTTAAGAGCGGAATTGTAAAATAAAAGCGAATGTATAATTGATAATGTAGAATGGAGAATGATGGACATTTCTCTATGAGAAATCTTAACTTTATTGTTCCTTGGACAATAAAGGGTTTACTCGTTTGATTCATATGAAACATTGTAGCTTAAATACAATATTTTATCACAGATAAAATGAGTAATATTTTTTATCTTAAAGACCAATAAAATGTAGTTTCTGAGTAAGCAGAAACATCTATCATTATACATTATCAATTATCAATTATCCATTATACATTATACATTTCTTTTAACATACGCTTTGTGTATTGGTGGTTATAATACAATTAATCCATTTGAATAAATCAATTTTGAGCATGGAATATGTAGACATGACTTTTAAAGTGACTTAAGTCGCTTTTTTTTATTACCTAGGACAATAGTAAAAGTTTTTCAAATATTCTATTATATAATTAAGAGTTAAGTATGTAGGGGGTAAAACGTAAGTTTAGGGATGTTGAATAAAGTAAATTATAGGAGGAGTTTTATGAGTTCAATTCAAGTAAGAAATGTTACAAAGCGTTTTGATGATAAATTAGTTTTAGATAATATATCTTTTTCAGTTGAGGAAGGGGATATATTTGGACTTATTGGTCCTAATGGAGCAGGAAAATCCACATTAATAAATATAATGACAGGGCTCTGGGAAAGCAATGGAGGAGAGATAACCATTGGAGGTCATTGTATAAAAAAGAATCCTCTGAAGGCAAAGGAGCATATCGGTCTTGTTCCACAGGAGGTAGCGTTGTTTGAAAGTGTTTCAGCCTATGATAATCTTGAATTTTTCGGAAGTCTATATGGACTAAAGGGAGCTTTGCTTAAGGAAAGAATAAATGAAGCATTGGAAATAACAGGGCTTTTGGAAAAGAAAAAGGAAAAGATAAAGAAATTTTCAGGAGGAATGAAAAGAAGGCTTAATATAGCAGCAGCAATAATGCACCATCCAAAAATATTGATAATGGATGAACCTACTGTTGGTATAGACCCACAATCTAGAAATCATATTTTTGAATTTACTAAAAGAATTAATAGAGAATATAAGACAACGGTTATATATACATCTCATTATATGGAAGAAGTAGATCTTCTGTGTAATAAAATCTTTATAATGGACCTTGGAAATGAAATAGCTTATGGTAGTAAAAAACAAGTTAAATCAATGATTAGTGATAAAAATAAGGTTATCTTAAAATTAAATGAGTATACAGGAGAGATGCTACTAAAATTTAAATCAATAGATGGTGTTAAGGATTGCAGTGAAGAAGATGGATTAATCAAACTCTTAGTAGAAGAAAATTATTTTAAGTTAGAAGGACTATTAAAAATCATACAAAGTTATAATGTGAAAATTAAAGGAATAAATTTTGAGGAACCTTCATTGGAAGAAGTATTCCTAGCCTTAACAGGAAAAAAATTAAGGGATTAGGAGGTGTTAAGTATGAAGTTGAAGGCATTTGTTAAAGTAGCAATGATAAGTATAATAAAACAGTTTCCAATCTTTGTATTTGTTTTTATGGTATTTCCTATAGCTTTAGGAGTCATAATGTCATATATTTTAAGTGATTCATTTACACAACCAAGTAATATTAAGCCAATTATGATTACAATTAAAGATGAAGATAATTCGAAAGCGTCAAAGACTTTAATAGAATTTTTCAACAGCAATGAGATGAAGAAAATCATTGAAATAAAAGAAGATGGAGAAAAGATAAAACTTGAAATATTAATTCCAAATGGATATGAAAATAGTTTAATGTCTTTAAAGGAATTTAATATAGAAATTAATGAAAAGGACTCTGGAACAAAAAGATCTTCAACTATAATTTCAGGATTATTAGATAAGTATAATGAAGAAATTAGTTACCAATACCTTATAAAGAGGAATATAGATAATAAGGATATTTCTCAACAGGAAAAGGAGGAATTATTTCAAAATATAAATAATGAAATAAAGAGTGTATATAGCGCAAGCTTAATAGAAGGGAGCATAATAAAAACAAGAAAAAACTTTACTTCATATGAGTATTATTCTATAACATTCCTTGGTTTTTTATTTATTATGTTAATAATGACCTTAGCTAGTTCACAATATATAGAGACGGAGATTGGAATAAGTAGAAGGATAATGTCAACAGCTATAACTAGAACGGAGTACTTTAACTATGGCTTGGTATCAATCTATATTATGGCAGTTATTTTTAATTTACTATATGTATTTGGTTATAGAGTTATGGGATTATCCTTTAAGGGTTCAATACCATTACTTATATTGATAACTTTTGTACAGAGTATATTAGTAACAGCAGTAACAGGATTTTTTATGGCATTTTTCAAAAAGAAATCAGGAACTATTGTAATGAATACACTATTAATTTATCAGATTGTTGCTGGAGGAATGTTCATGTCACAGGACTCCATTAGAGATAATGTTTTTCTTAGAACTTTAGGAAAGTATTCTCCAGATGTGCTTATAAATAAAGCATATAAAAATTTTCTTATTTATAATTCATTAGAATCAACTAAATTGTATCTATGTTTAATAATTATAGTAGCAATTCTATTCTATATAGTTAGTCTAATTAAAGTTAGAATAAAATGGGGGAATGAGTAATGAAGGTTTTAAGAATTAGCTTAATATATTTCAAAAGAATGATCAAAGATCCTAAAACTATTGCATTTTCCTTTTTAATGCCCTTGGTTTTACTCATTGGAATTAGCTTTGATTTCGGGGGTAAATCATCACCAGATATAGAGGCAGCATATAGCGTAAATGATGAAGGCACTTATGCTTCTGAAATATTGAAGGAATTAAATATAAATAAATATGTATTCTATAATGAAGATGAGAAAGCAATGGAGCTTTTAGAAAATAATGATGTGGTGGTAGTGTATAGAATACCAAAAGAGTTTACTGAAGAAATAAAGAATGGTGTTAAACCAATCATCAAGAGTTTTAAAAGAGAAGAAGGTAATAGTACTTTACTCTTTGAGATGAATATAAGTGATAAAGTAAATAAAAGAATAAGAGAAGAGCTTTTATTAAAAAAGGATATTATTGAAGATAAAGAGGAACTTTCAAAAGGAATAATTAAAAGTGAAGTGAAGCCATATAAAAGGCGTGTAGGTAAAAACTTGTTTCTTGCTACCATGCTAATAATTTATTTTATAATTTTATCATCTAGCGGAATAGGTACAGAAATCTTAAACTTAAAAAAACACAGGATATTATCTAGGGCTGTAACCACACCTAATAAAGGGTATGAAGTAATAGGAAGTATATATTTAGCAATGCTTCTACAGCAGATAGTTATATATACTTTGATTTTGGTATTAGGAAAATTCATATTAGGATATTCCTTAATGAATTTCCACATAGCTTTAATAAATATAATATTAACAAGTATGTTTTCTATAAGCCTCGGTGTATTTATTACCAGGATAATTAATGAACCAACAGTTGCATCACTCATAACAATTTTAATTTGTATTGTAACTTTCTTTATAAGTTTGATAGCTTTAGCATCAGATATGTTAACAAATATTCCGTGGATACTTATAAATCTAGCTAAATTTACCCCTCAATACTGGGCATTAACTAGTTTGGAAAACTCTCAATTATTTCCTAATGTTTTTGTGTTATTATTGATGGCATTAGCTTTATTTACGGCAGGGAATTATAAGTTAAGGGATTATGTTAATAAATAGATAAATTCAGAATCAGATTTTAGGGAGGAGTTATACATGTTTGGTAAAGAGAAAAAAGAAAAGCGATTTGTGATTAAAGAAGAACATTTATTAGGAGTTGGTGTTGGAATATATATTGTAATTGATACTCAGACAGGAGTTAATTATTTAATGACTGCTGGAACAGGGGAGAATTCAATTACACCACTATTGGATTCAGAGAGAAAGGTAGTAGTTGATAGATAAATTGAAAGTTATCTAAGAGTAAATAGAATTTAATAGAAATAACTTTATCATATGATGAGATAAGAGATTGATAATATTTCTGTTACTGATAATTATAAATGGTGCTTACTAGAAAAAGAAAAAGGTGAAAAGGGATGGATTTAAAGGTGATAAGTTTCGAGGAGTGATATATATTGATGATAAAAAGATGGATATTTAATCTCAGCACCATGTTCTACTATAGAAGAAGCTATGAAAATATATAAAAAACTATCTAGGATTTCGTATAATCAAGTGAATTAAAATAAATTTCTGAAAATATCCACAATTATTCACATGAAATCATAAGTTATACACAGTTGAGATTAAATTAGAACTTGAAATGTGGATAAGTTTTAAAAGTATGTTTATATGTAATAACAATTAATTGTAGATAACTAAAGAAAGATAAAATCCTTGGTAAATACCAAGGATTTTATTTTTGGAAAAGCTTTTTCATTATAGCATAAAATAAGTATATGTTCTACACATATAGTACTATTTTGTTTTCTTAAAGTTATGTGGTCGTTTTGAATCTGAAGTTTTCTTCATACTATCTGACTTTTTAGAACCAGTAGTCTTCTGACCTTTATAAGGCTTTTTGGAATCAGTCCTTTTTTTGAAACTATCATAATTCTTTTTAGAAGTTTTATCAACGACTTTTCCTTCAGAAAGATCTTTCTCTTCTATCTTAATGTTGAATTTTTTAGATATTTTCTTTAATTGAGCAACTTCTATTTCTGTTGCTATTGAAACAACCATACCGGATTTTCCAGCACGACCTGTTCTTCCAGCTCTATGAACATATTCTTTGAAATCTTCAGGAATATCAAGATTGAAAACATGAGTTAATCCTTTTACATCTAGTCCCCTAGCGGCTAAATCTGAAGAAACTAGGATATTGGCTTTGCCGGTTCTAAGACTTTTTAATGCTATTTTTCTATCTTCTTTTGAAGCATTTCCAAAAAGGGAAACGACCTTAAAGTTATGATGTTTTAACTGAGCTGTAATATCTTGAATCAGTTCATTTTTATTAATGAAGACTATTGATTTTTTCATCTTTGAAGCATATATTGCTTTTCTAAGTATTTTAAATTTCTTTCTCTGTTCAGATTCGATATATATATGTTCTATGGTAGTAGCTTCTAGTGATGTTTTAACAAAAATCTCTTTTGGTGATTTCATCAATTCTCTAGCTTCCTTAACACTTGCTTCATTTACAGATGCTGAGAATGCCATAAGTTGACGATCTCTAAGAGTTGTCTTTATTACTGCTTTAACATTACTTATATTATTTTCATCAAGCATTCGGTCGCACTCGTCAATTACGATAGTTTTAACATTATGAGGTTTTAATTTTTTCATTCCAATTAACTCAAGTATTCTGCCCGTTGAGCCAACAACAATGTGAGGTTTATTTTTCAAAGCCTCAACTTGTCTTTTGATGTTTACTTCACCTATTATGGCAGCAGATTTTACTGGTATATCAGAATTCTTTGCAAGTAGTTCAATTTCATTTTTAATTTGTTGAACTAATTCATGTGTTGGAGCTAAGATGATTGCTTGTAAATCTTTTTTTGTTGCATCTATTCTTTGGAATATTGGAAGTAAATAAGCTAATGTTTTACCACTTCCAGTCATTGATTCTCCTATAATATCATTGTTTTCAATAGCTAATGAGATAACTTTGCTTTGGATTTCTGTTGGAGTTGTGATTGATGATTTTTTTAAACCGTCTATTAATTTAGGATTTAATCCTAGAGTTTCAAAAGTATTTGCCATAAAAAATCTCCTTAACTTCAGTATTATATATGTATTATTAACGTCATGTAATTTTATACTCATAGAATGTGTTTGTCAAGTAATTGCAATGGCGTGGAAGGATATTATATGATATAAGATAAATTTAAGTAATTAATAATTGTAATTAATTGTTTAATATTATTTAAAATGGTAAAATATTAGTTTAAGATAATTTTTTAAAAAGGGGATGAGTATGAAAAATTTAAATTTAGAAAACAAAACTATAGGTATGAAGAAAATAGATTTGAGATTTTTTTTAATTGGATTATTTCCAATTGCAATGATATTAAAATATATTTGTTCATTAAATCCACAATTAACAGAAGAAATATATTCAATAAAATTTAATAAAGTGACCAGAGAAATATTAAGCAAAATAACAAATATAATTCCTTTTTCACTATATGAAGTATTTATATTGGTTATTGTGTTAGGAACAACAGTATATATTGTTTATACTGTAATAAATATGATAAGAAAACGCAAGTATAGGTTTAAGTTGCTATTAAGCTTTATATTAAATGTAGCTACTGTTTTTTCTGTACTTTATTTTTTATTTATAGTATTGTGGGGACTAAATTATAATAGGATATCATTTGGAGAAACTATTGGAATTGAAAAAAGAGAATACACCCAAAGTGAATTAGTAAAGTTGCATGAACATACAGTATATGAGCTTAATAGGCTGAGAAAAGAAGTAGAAGTAGATGAGAATAATGTAATGACAGCATCAGGTGGATATAAAGATATTTTTAAGAGAGCAGAGCTAGGGTATAAGTTAGCATCTCAAAACTATCCTACTTTAGGCGGTGATTATGGCTCACCTAAACATTTTATAACAGAGTTTATTGGTCACATGGTAGGAGGCATTTACTGGCCCTATACGGGACAACCAGCAATAAACACCAACATGCCTTATACATGGATGCCATTTACATCAATGCATGAAATGGCTCATCAAAGGGGATATGCTCAGGAGGATGAGGCCAATTTCATAGCATATATATTATGTATAAAGCATCCCGATGCAGATTTCCAATACTCAGGTAATATGCTTGCCTTAAGATTTACAAGCCGAGTTTTGAAAAAAGAAAATCCAGATCTTTTAAATAAGCTTAATGAGAAACTTTCAGATGATGTGAAGAGAGATTTGCAATATAAAACAGATTATTGGAATAAGCATGAGAGTCTATTATCTAAGATAGGTGACTGGGTCAATGATTTGCATTTGAAGTCAAATGGAGTTAAAGATGGAACAAAGAGTTATAATAGAGCGCTTTATTGGATTATTGCATATAATAATTTTGATAAGTAAAGATTCTAAGTATTTTATACCCGACATATAGTTGTCGGGTATGCTCTTTTATAATAAGGTTATATTTTAAGCTAAAGGGGAGTTAAATATGATAAGAAGAAAAGAAAATCCATATAAAAAATGTCCAATATATGAAACTAACAAATTTATTTTAAGATTAGTTGAAGAAAATGATGCAGAAGACTTACTTGAATGCTATTCAGATTCTGTGGCAGTAAAGTTTTTTAACAGCGATAATTGTACAAGCAATTTTATTTATAAAACTTTAGATGAAATGAAAAATTGTATCAAGTTTTGGATTGAAGAATATAAAAATCAATATTATGTTCGTTTTAGTATAGTAGATAAGACAAGGGGTAAAGCCATAGGAACTATTGAAATGTTTGCTAAAGATGATTATGTTGGAGAGTACGGCAAGGTAGGGGTTTTAAGACTTGACCTAGCTACAAGATATGAGAAGGTTGAGGTTATTACAGAAGTATTAGATATCATAGAAGATAATTTTTATTGTGATTTTGAAGTTGAAAACATTATAACTAAGGCTATTCCAGAAGCAAAAGAGAGAGTTGCCGCTTTAAAAAATTGTGGATTTAGGGAATTAGAACCTAATACTGTTGTTTCATATGATTCTTATTATATAAAATCTAAAATGGAATAAACTAAATATATTTAAAACTATTATAAAAGTGTATTAATAGGTATGATACTTAAGGCTAATAAAGAAATAAGAATGATAAATATAACCGTTGATTTTTGAAAATCAACGGTTATATTATATTTTAGAACTAATTAACGGTAAAACAAAAAAATAAAGACATTAAAAGGGGAAACGATAAATTTGTTTAATATTAAATAATACAAAGATAGGTAAAAATAAATTTATATTAATTGAAAAGTTAAATTTTTGCATGGTAATGATGAATATAAAGATTCCAACTCAAATGATAATTTATATGTGTACATAACTCATTGATACGCTGAGATTTTGGAGGAAGTATAAATTAATTTTCGTAATGGAATCTCTATAGATTGGAGAGTGCTATATGAAAAGAGTAGATGAATTCATTAGGGCATACAATGATTTAGACAGAGAGATAAGAAGAGCATTAAGAGTGGATAAGCATTTTTCCCACATGAAAGCATTAGAATTAGTTGCAAAGAAAGATGAACTCATATATAGGAATTTAAGCTTCTTAAAGCAATGTGCAAGATTAAGGAACTGCATAGTACATGATACAGTTCCAGGAATAGAGGAGCCAATAGCAGTACCTTTACAGGAGGTTGTGGATAAATATAAAGATATTTTTTATAATTTTAGAAATCCACTAACAGTTTTTGATATCTGTACTCATAGATCAGAAATGTTAGTTGCATCTCCAAGGAGTCTAGTTGTAGATGTTATGCATGCCATGGATGAACTGTTAATATCAAGAGTTCCTATTATTGAAAATGAGTGTGTAAAGGGGATTTTTAATGGGAATGTATTAATTTATTATTTAACCAGTTTAAAAAAGTGTATAGTTTCAGATAATACTACAATGGAGAATTTATTAGAATTTACAGAATTGAATGCTCAAAGAAAAGAGGGATTCCATTTTGTAGATAAAACATTAAATGTATATGATGCTGAAAAGTACTTCAAAAAAAACAATAAAAATGGTCATAGGTTAGTGGGCTTATTTATAACGTCTGATGGAACAAGCAAAGGAAAGTTGCTAGGCTTATTAACTGAATGGGATATATTTAATAAAATTGATTAGGGTTACACTTCTAACTAAATATTGGATGGGGGTTAGAACCAAATCCAATGTTTGGTGATAAAAAAAGTATTGACATATTTTAGATAAGTTGTTAATATGTTTACTATAATCATAAAAAAGAAAAGGAGAATAAGATGATTAATAAGTTTTTAGCTAGATAAGAATCTAATTGAATATTGTGTGAAAGATATGTATTACTAAGGGATAACTGTCATAAGTGTGGTTATGTCTAATTGAGTACACATATTTTAGTACACATTATAGCTAAGAACATTGTTTAACTTATTCTGAGAGTATTTTAAAAATACTCATCCTTTAAATATATAGACTACATTAAAGTTTAGAGAGATTATTTATATTTCTTTTGATAGAATGATACTCATCAAGAGTTGATATTTTATCAGTGGTAAATATGTATAGTTTTCTAGTATGAGGATATTGTAGGCTGTAGGTTGAATTAGTTCAACTTACAGCTTTTTTTATTTATTAGCTATAATAGTGTACTCCTTAAAATGAAACATGACAGGAGTGGATACTATGGGATTATTATTAAAATGTTTAAATATAAAGAAAGAGTTTGGAGATAGAGTTATTTTAAAAGATGTGAGCTTTCACATTGAAAAAGGTGAAAGGGTTGCTATAGTAGGGAACAATGGGGCAGGTAAAACTACCATGGTAAATATTATTACAGGAGCATTGGATTATGATGGGGGATCATTATTATGGCATGAAGATAATGTGAAGATAGGATACCTGCATCAATCCTCATATTATTCTCAAGATGAATTTGAAAACATGATTCAAGGGGGAAAGGATGAGATAAAGGAATTCTTCCATACCTCCAAGGAGCTTGGAATTGACAAAATAGATGAATGGAACGAAGTAAGACTTGAAAACCTCAGTGGGGGAGAGAAAACAAAGCTTGCCATTGCAAGGATATGGGCGGAAAAACCAGCACTTCTTATATTGGATGAACCAACAAATCATATGGATTATGAGGGGATACAGTGGCTGGTTGGTGAGCTTGAGAAATATAATGGAACCATAATTTTAATATCACATGACCGTTATTTTATGGATAAAACAGTTGAGAGGATTATTGAGATAGAAGATGGACGCGCACAGTGTTATAAAGGTAATTATAGCTTCTATCGTGATGAGAAGAGAAGGCGATATGAGAGTCAATTGCATCAATATGAAACACAAGAGAATTATAAAGATAAAATCCAACGTGATATAAAGCAATTAAAACAATGGTCTGAAAAAGCTCATAGGGAATCAAAAAAGAAGGGGTTAGTAGAGAATAAGAAGAAAGAATATTTTAGAGCTAAGGCAAAGAAGAAAGATAATCAGGTTAAATCTAAACTTAAAAGACTTGAAAAAATTGACTTAGAGGGAATTAAGAAGCCTAAGGATGAGCAGAAGATAACCTTCAACTTTGTAAGGGGAGAAAAAAGTAGCAATAGGATATTTGAAGCTAAGGAGATAAGAAAAGGTTTTGGAGATAAGGTACTATTTGAAAATAGTTCATTCTATATTAGAAAAGGAGAAAAGATTGGGCTATTTGGTAAAAATGGATGTGGAAAGACTACTTTGATAAAGGCAATACTGAAGGAGCTATATGTTGATAAGGGGGATTTATATCTTAGTCCTTCAGCCAAAGTAGCTTATTTAAGTCAAGATGTTATGAATCTTGATGGAGATAAAACTGTTCTTCAAACCTTTGGAATAGAAAATTACGAGAGAAGGGGGATGCTTCAAACATTATTAACTAATATGGGATTCTCAAAAAGTATGATTCATAAGAAGGTAAGTACACTTAGTCTTGGAGAGAGAACGAGAGTAAAGGTAGCATACATGATTATGATGGAGAATAATGTGCTTATACTTGATGAGCCTACTAATCATCTTGATCTACACAGTAGGGAGATGCTAGAGAAAACACTAGAAGAGTATGAAGGAACTATAATTTTAGTTTCACATGACAGGTATCTTTTAGAGAGATTGTGTGACAAGATACTTATTTTTGAGGATAAGGCTATTAAGAGATGTGAATATTCCTTTAAGGAGTATATGGATATGAAAGAAGGGAATGTAGAAAATGGGGAGGAAAAATCCAAGGAGGAGCAGTTAATGATATTGGAAAACAGGATAGCTGCTGTTCTTAGTGAGTTAAGTCTCTTAAGTCCAGGGGTTGAGGCGTATGAGAAATTGGATGAGGAATTTAAAACACTTATAAAAAGAAAAAGAGAATTTAGTGGTTAATTAATAAAAGCATATAAACTTAAGATTTAATAAAGTGGGTAGGAGGGGATATTATGACATTATTTAAATGTACAAACATCAAGAAAGAATTTGGAGAAAGGCTTATTTTAAAAGATGTAAGCTTCCATGTGGACAGAGGAGATAGAATTGGGATTGTAGGTAATAATGGAGCTGGTAAGACAACTCTAGCCAATATTATAACAGGAGCTATTGAAGCTGATGGAGGAACTATATTATGGCATCATAAGAATATAAAAATTGGGTATTTGCATCAATCTACCTACTACACTCAAGGGGAATTTGAAGATATGATTCAGGGGGATAAGGAGGAAATAAGAGAATTCTTCCAGACATCAAAGGAATTAGGGATTGATAAAATAGATGATTGGGATAATTCAAGGCTTTGTAACCTTAGTGGTGGAGAGAAGACTAAACTTGCTATAGCAAGGATATGGGCGGAGAAACCTTCACTTCTTATTCTGGATGAACCAACAAATCACATGGATTATGAAGGAATCCAATGGCTTATAAGTGAGGTTGAGAAATATAGAGGAACTATATTAGTGATTTCTCATGATCGTTACTTCATGGATAAAAGTGTTAATAGGATTATTGAAATCGAGGATGGGGAAGCACATTGCTATAGAGGGAATTACACTTTTTATCGTGATGAGAAGAGAAGAAGATATGAGAGTCAATTACATCAGTACGAAACTCAAGAGAAATATAAGGCTAAGATTGAAAGTGATATAAAACAATTGAAAACATGGTCTGAAAAAGGACATAGAGAATCAACAGAAAAAGAAGGACTGAAAGAAGGGTATAGAGTTAGAGTTAAGAAGAAGGATAAGCAGGTGAAGTCAAGGATTAAAAGACTTGAGAAGATAGAAGTTGAAGGAGTAGAAAAGCCTAAGGAAGAGCAAAATATTAAATTCAATTTTATCAGTAATGATAAGAGTGGTAATAGAATACTTGAAGGAAAAGGAATATCAAAGAGCTTTGGGAACAAAAAGTTATTTGAGAAGAGTTCATTCTATATTAAAAAAGGAGAAAAGATAGGTTTGTTTGGTAAGAATGGATGTGGTAAAACAACTTTAATCAAAGCCATTCTTAAGGAATGTAGCATGGATGAGGGGGATATATATTTAAGTCCATCAACAAAGGTTGTCTATCTGAGTCAGGATGTACTTGGTTTAGATGGAAATATGACTGTCTTAGAGGTTTTTGACTTTGAAAATAATAAAAAAAGAGGAATGTTACAAACTTTATTAACCAATATGGGATTTGCAAAAAGTATGATTCATAAGAAAATATCTACTTTGAGTTTAGGAGAGCGAACAAGGCTTAAGATTGCTCATATGATTATAATGGAAAATAATCTTTTGATACTAGATGAGCCTACTAATCACCTTGATCTTCATAGTAGAGAGATGTTAGAGAGAACATTAGAAGAATATGAAGGAACTATAATTTTGGTATCTCATGATAGATATCTTCTAGAGAGGTTATGTAATAAGGCTTTACTTTTCAAGGATAATAAAATCAATAGAGTGGAGTATTCATTTAAAGAATATATGCAAATTGAAGAAAATGAGGAAAAGAAAGAAGATAGATCTATTGAAGAACAACTTATGTTAATTGAGAATAGGATAGCTTCAATACTTGGAGAATTCAATCTATGTGTTCCTGGGGATGAAAAGTATACGAAGCTTGATGAAGAGTTTAAAGAGCTTATTAATGCTAAAAATGAGATTAAAAAACAAACAAGCTAGGGACGGTTCATGAATTTTTATCATTTAGGCTTGGACAAGGGCAATAAAATTTTATGTTTACGAGGGGATTGAATTTATGAAGAACAGATTAATATTAGTTGAAGGAATTCCTGGCTCAGGAAAATCTACAATAGCATATAAAATTAAAGAATATCTTGAGAGTCAAGGCATAAAGGCTAAGTTATACAGTGAAGGTGATGCTCATCCAGCGGATTTAGCATGGAATGCATGTTTAACTATTGATGAATATACTCATATACTAAATAGTAATCCAGAGCTAAAAGAGAAGATAAAGGAAAATACAAAGATAGAAGGAGATTACGCAATTATTGCTTATACAAAATTAGGATTACCTATGAAAGGGAGCGAGCTGACTAAGTATTTTGAATCAAAGGAAGTTTATGATGGAAGAGCTACATTAGAAACTTTTAAGAAACTTCATTTTCAAAGATGGGAACAGTTTGCAAAGAGTATGGAGAAAGATAAGTCTGTTGCAATCTTCGAATGTGCATATTTACAGAATCATGTAAATGAACTTATGGGGTGTCATGAAAAAAGTAGTGAATATATTGAAGGGTATATGTTTGAATTAATTGAAACTGTTAAGTGTTTGAATCCTAAACTTATATATTTAACTCAGCCTGATGTTGAAGAAACTATAAAAAGAGTAGCTGCTGAGAGAGTTACTCAAGATAAGAGCAAGTGGGATGATTGGATAGATTTAGTTATAAGATATGTTGAGGGTTCAAAGTATGGACAATCTAAAGGTTTTAAAGGCTATGAGGGGACAATAGAATTCTTTAAAGATAGAAAGAAGATTGAAGAGAATATCATAGCAAAGCTATCTATAGATAAGGCTGTAATAAACAATTCAGATTATAATTGGGATATGGTATTTGATAAGGTTATTGAAGAATTGGATATAAATAATTAATAGGAGATATTTATAGAATATTTAAATTGAAATGGGGTGATACAATGAATAAAGAAACCCTTGATAGTATCAGAGATAAAAATATTGATGTTGAATATTTTTCATATCAGGCCATTAAAGATCCTAGCTTTAGAGAGGATGTTATTTGTGAACTTCTTACAAATAAAGATATAATGGTTTACTATCATTGTTATTATATTGTTTCTAAGGTAAGTGAAATTAGACCAGAGTTATTCTATGACCATTGGAATGACTTTGTATCTCTTCTTTCTCATAAAAATTCTTATCATAGGGATATAGGACTAACTATACTTGCAAATTTAGTTAGTGTTGATGAAAACTTCTATTTTGATAACATTCTAAAAGAATACTTAAAACATATTGATGATGAAAAATTCATGACCGCTCAATGCTGTGTGAAAAATCTTATTAAGATTGTTAAAGGTAGAAAAGATTTAAGAGGGGTAATAGTTCAAACTCTGTTAGAGGTTGAGAAAAGAGTTTCATATCATGAAAAACAGAGAGAACTATTAAAATTTGATGTATTAAATGTCTTTGATGAAATACTTGAAAAAAGTGAGTATAAAGATGATATGATTTCTTTCATAAAGGATTGTTCAAATAGTATAAGCCCTAAAACTAAAAGAAAAGCTAAGGAACTAATAAAAAAATATTTTTAACAAGGATATAAATAATTACTTTTCAACCTGTTCATAATAGTAGTGTACTTAAACACTTAAGGAGGTAACAGCAGTTGAAAAGAGATAGCCATGTAGATAGAGAAAAATTAAGTAAAGTTCCTTCAGGACACCCATTTGAATATAGAGCAGTTGTAAGTGAGGATTTGCCTATTAGTGAACACTCACAAGGTGGAATAGCTTTTAAAGAGGAAGTTGATAATGGGAAGTATGATAATGTAGTTGTTTATAAGGATAAAGAGAGTCATATAGTGTATAAGAAATTATAAAGTAAAAATAAGCCAGAAGGAAATATTATACCTTCTGGCTTATTTTTCTAATTTATTCTTGGAAAATATTATGCTCTATTTTTTTCCATCCATTTAACTGTCCAATCAACTAATGGTCTTTGCTTCATGAATCGAACATCAGCATTACCAACTTTATGGATTTTCATATTACTTTCTTTATCGTAGTCATTTCCTAGTTTTATAAAATCTTCATCATCTACAGCTTGGGTAGAGTATGTTACCCATTCTCTTTTACCATTAACCATTATTGCACTACTTTCGTTAGTGAATTTCTTACTTGAGAAATTTGCTCTTGTTTCAGCTAAGTGTAATGAAGTATTCTTTTCATATCCAACACCAATTAATAGTACATATCCATCTAATTGATATAATTTATCTACTGGAGAATTTTGACCAAAAATATTACTTAAATCATGTTCTTTAGTAATATATTCAGCATGTTTACCTACAGCAGCGATAGAGCGAGCAGGGTGATCTGTTCTTTTAGCTCCAGGCCATTTTCTAAACATTTCAGCTACTACTCCCATACCAATTGCTGGTGTAACTTCTTTATCATATGCAGGCCAATTTTCACGAATTATAGGCCACCATTCTTCTGGTTCTTCCCAATGAACTCCAGTTGAAGGATCAAGGTTTTTCCAAGTTTGAGATGGCATCATTAATGTACCTTCTTCTCCCACTATCTCAAGAAGTGCTCTTATTAATGTTTCTGCCCCTCCTACAATAAAGCCTAAGCTTTTTAATGAAGTATGCACAAAAATTGTCTGACCTTCTGATACTCCGCAATTTCTAAATTGTTCAATTAAATCTTCTTTTGTTAGTATAACTCTTGAATCCTTATTTTCAGTCATTTTTATTCCCCCATATCTTTACATTTATATTCTAGAGAAATCTTATCATCTCTTTTTTCTAATAAACTATTTAGTTTAATATCATCATCAATTAATTCTTTTTTATGTTTCTCTTTTAATTTTAGCAAGTATATATCATGGTGAATATGTTCTGCTACTATATTTGCAAGTAATTGATTTTCAGTGAATGTGCCTGTCATTTCAACATTTTCATCATTAGTAGAGCAAATAAGTGTATGATTAAAATCTATCACCATCATCAAACGTATTTCAGTCTTTTTCACTTTAGTTTCATCATAATCTCTTATTTCATGTTTATACAATTCTATAGGGAGATTACCTTTAGTGATATTAGCATAAGTAAATACAATAATTCTAACTCCTCTTTTGGATAGTACATCAAATTCTTCTTTAAAAATTTGAAGATCTAAGCAGGTATTAATGTAGACTTCTTTTTCTGCATAAAGTAATAACTCCTTAGCTTTATTTATGAAGTTTTTAGTACCATTAAGATTATAGTATTTTTTATCAGTATCTTCTTTTTTTAGCTGTAATAATTCATCTTTTAGTGTGCTTGTAGTTTCCTCAAAACTAGCTTTCATTTTTTGAATTAAGCTATCAGGATTTTCAGCTCTATACATATTTGTATCACCAGGAATAAGATAAACAATACCTCGGTTGTATAGATTATTTAATGCTAAATATACAGATGATCTAGAAGAATTAATGATTTTGGCTATTTGAGAACCATTTAATTCATTGTGTTGCAATAACACTATATATACTTTTGCTTCAATTTTATTAAAATTCAGTTGTTCTAATGTTTTTATTAAATTATCGTTCATAGAATACCTCCGAGTTGTACATATTGTACAACATAAATTTATGATATGTCAATTAGTTTGTAAAAAATTATATCATATGACATGATTTTGTTGTAGTAAAATGTAAATGATGGGATAATTATAAAGTGACGAGGGTGGTATTATACAAAACAGAGAAATTGGGGGAAAGATAAATGAACTTTAAGAAACAAATAGTTATGTTTATTATGGGAAGTTTATTATTTACAAGCTGCAGTTTAAAACTGAAAGCTGGAATAATAAAGCATGATAGTAATAATAACAAAATAGAAGAGACTATTAATAAAGTAGAGTATACTAATAAAAACACAGAGGAACATATTAATAAGCAAGAAGAAAAGATTACAGAAGAAGAGAAAGAAGTGTTTGTTGGGAAAGTGAAAGAGGAATTTGAAGAGCTAATAGGAACACTTTCACAAACAACTGATGAAATGAAGATTAAAGAGTTATTAAAAGATAATTTTGAAAATTGTACAAGCTTTAAGATTACAAATATTTATTTTGCCACAGAAGAAGGGGAATTTTATTTAGTACCAGAAATTGAATTTGCAGAAGGTTATGATGCTAGAGAAAGAGATTGGTATTCTAGTACAAAATCCGATGGAGAAGGAATTGCATCATTTGTTGATGCAGCTACTGGAATGGAAGTAGCCAGTGTTTATTTTGCAGTTAATAATGGTGAAAATATTATAGGAGTATTAGGAGTGGATATTGAGCAGGAGAATGCTGGACAGTAGTGGTTATTATCAAAATTAAAATTAAAAAGTGGGGAGTGGACAAGCGTGTTATTTGAAACAGATAGAATTAGATTACGAAAAATGAGAAGAGAAGATATTGAAGTGTACAATAAATGGAGCAATGATGAAGAGTTTGTGAGAAATACATATCCTAATATAGATAGATATTCTATGGAGGATACTGAGAAGTTCTACAATAAAATAGCAAATTCTAGTAGTGCAAAAACTTATATTATAGAAGACATTAGCAATGGGAATCCAATAGGTATAACAACGTTACTTAATATTGAGTTTTTTAATAGGAATGCTGAATTTATTATAGACATTGGGGAAAAGGAGTATTGGGGGAAGGGATATGGTAAAGAAGTTATGGAATTAATGCTAAGACTAGCATTTTTGGAGCTTAACCTTAACAGAGTGTATTTAAGAGTATTTTCATTTAACGAGAGAGCAATAAAGTTATATGAAAAAATAGGATTTTTATGTGAAGGTAGATCAAGAGAAGTAATATTCAGAGATGGAAAATGGCATGATATTGTTAATATGGGGATGTTACAGAGGGAATATTTAGGATAAAGTGCGGTGAACCGTACCATAAGCAACGACGTTTTTTTCTGTAAGTGTTAATAGATGAGTGTTTACAAATTTTGAGTTGTCGAGAAGATGATTTTGTAATTACTAAAAGTAATTACAAAATGATATTGGGAGGAAGTTATGAAAGTAGTTAAAGCAAAAATAAATGATATCGACAGGGCAGTTGATTTAGCATTTAGTATGCAAGGTAATATTGTAACTAGATGTAGATCGTTATTATTAGATGCATCAAGGGAACAGATATATGAAATGTTTATGAGATATATTGAACGTGATGAACATGAAGTATTACTTGTTGAAAAAGATGGAAAGCTAGAAGGTCTAACACCAATTTATTGGATAGAACAAGACTTATATGTTTCATATGCTCAAGGTCCATACGGATATGATTATGAAGCAGTAGCTAACTGCTTGTATGATTATGTTGAAGAGAACTTTAAAGGATACAAGTTTTATGTTAATACAGCTAGTGAACACACTAAGTCTATTAAGTTCTATGAGAATAAAGACTTTCAAAAAATAGAAGAAGCTGTAATGCTTAAACTTGAGAATTTCAGTAGTGATTATTCAAATGAGTTTGTTCAAGAGCTAAATGAAAACAATTGCAAAAGTCTATACAATTGGATTGAAAGGCATATTGATGAAGATACTTATTGGAATTCTAAAAGAATAAGTGAAAACTTAGAGCGTTTTATTATTATAGGGTACTTTGATAATGGTATAAAAGGACATATCATAGGTAGAGGTTCTGTTAATTGTACTGAGATTATTGCTTTCAGTGGTGATAAAATGGTCAAAGAAGAGTTATTTAGATCATTCATTTCAAAAGCCTATGAAAGAAATGTTAAATGGATAGATTTATATACAGAAGATGATTATGAAGTATCACTTGGAACTAAGTACGGTTTTGAGTTATATGATAACAATAACTGCTTTCTTAAATATTTATAGTTAGCTATTTGACAAAATATACTGCATATAGCCTCACATATTGAAATTTATAGTACAGAGAAAAATCGCAGTTTAATTCGGTGCGGTGAACCGTACCATAAATAGGTACGGGTTTTGTCTTAACCATTGATATCAGTAGGTTATTAATATTTTTACAAGTAAAAATATTTTATCATAAGTAATAAGATTCTATAAGTTTAGCATTGGGGTATTACAAAATATGTTATAATTTAAACACTTTAATAAAATTGGAATTAAATTTTAAAGTATAAGGTAAATAGAAAATATACAGATTAGATGACTTGTTAATGTTGGGAGTGTATTATTATGATAAATGAATTAGAATCAAATAGATTAATTATTAAAAGTACCAGAAAAGAAGATGTAGAGTTTTGTTTGGATATCTGGCTGGATGATGAAATGGGGAAATATTTATCAGACCCACCACGAGATAAAGCTAGTGATATGTATTTGCTATGGAAAGACGTGGAAAAATATGATGGGTGCTATTATTTTGTTGCAGTTTCAAAGGAAACACAAAATTATATTGGAACATGTAGTGCGGTTCCAAGTGAAGATCAAAAACATTGGGATTTAGGTTATAGCGTACACAAAAAATATTGGCGTCAAGGGTATGCTACAGAAATGATAAAAGCATTAATTGATTTTTGTTATAAAAATGGAGGTCGAAAAATTACAGCAGCTGTAGCACAACAAAACTATGGTTCAAATGCTGTATTAAGAAAACTTGGTTTCTATATTGAAAAAGAGGGTACTTTTAAAAAGTCTGGAACTGATATTATATATGATGAGTATACGTATAGACTTGATTTGGAATAAACGAGAATTAATTTGATCATGAATAAGATTTCAAAATAGAAACTAAAAGTAACACTATAAATGTTAATAATTATAATAAATGATAAATCGCATATATAATTATTGCGGAGAACCGTATCATAAATAAGTGCTATTTATTCGAATATTATATTGGAGGTTGAGTATGGAGTTCATATCAATTTGTGAAAAAGACATACAAGGAGATAATTTTACACCTTTAAACGTAGTTTTTACATTAGTTTATAGCAATAAAGGTTATCTGCTTGTACAGAACAGACAGAGTAATTTCTGGGAATTACCTTCTGGAAGTACTAAACTTCATGAAAAACTAAGGGACTGTGCAATTCGTAGATGCAGAGAGACGAGCGGTCAAAAGGTAATAGAATTAGAGTTTATGGGTATATGTAAAATAATTTTTGAAAATAGAAGCCAAAGTGAGTATTTTGCCATTTATGTTACAGAACTGGAGGAAGAAGAGCAATTCATAGGTAATGAGGAGATAAAGGATATGAAATGGTATAAACCAGGAGATGATATAAAACCAATTTGTACTACTTGCTCTAATATTATTCAATTTTATGAGTCTGAATGTTCAAAAGTAGAGATACAATAAACAAATTACTTATAATAGGTAATAATATGGAGAACTTAGGACCACTCTACATCAGTAGGGTGGTTTTTTGATTTAATAGAACTAGACCCTAATACTCAGAGTTCTTTGTGTAGTAGCTTGTTTACATATAGGACACTTTTGCAAGAAGTGTAGCTTGTTTGAAGACGTGTGGTAGAGCATACTGTTAGTAAGACAAGTTGTCCTACTAAAAAAAGTCATTAATGATATTTTTATAATCAATTCAAAAAGTATATTGAAAACAGGTGAAAGGAGTATGATGTATGGAGAGTAAGAAAGACAACCTTAGGGAGCTTCACCAGAAAAAAAATATTCTAGGAAAGATATCAGGAGTGTTTATAGATAGATATAGAGCTGTGTATCTAATATTGCTGGCAATATTTATTGCAGGATGGATGTCTTACAGTGATTTACCTAGAGAAAATATGCCTGAGGTTGAATCAAATATTGTTACAATTACCACTGTTTATATGGGTGCATCTCCAGAGGATGTAGAAAAAATGATTACCAATCCCTTGGAAAAGACAGTATCAGGACTTGAGAATCTAACAAATTATTCGTCGGTTTCTGCATCTGGATATTCCATGATTACTCTTGAGTATGAGTATGGAATTTCTATGGACGATGCACTGGCTGAAGCAAAAAATGAGATTACGAAAGTTAAGTTACCTGATGATGTGAATGAACCTGAAGTTTGGCATATGAAAACTACAGAAATCCCAATTCTAACAATGTCGATCACTGGGGGTTCAGATCTAGCATCAATTACTGCTGTTTCAGATGACTTGAAAAACACGTTTGAATCAGTAAAAGGAATTGATTCAGTAGAAGTTAGAGGTGGAACAGAGTCTATTGTCAATATTGTAGTCAAACCTGAAAGATTGGAAGCTAGTGGAATAACTATAAATGATATTATTCAAACCCTTAACGGTATCAATGTTGGTATGCCCATTGGTAAGGCTTCTGTAGATGGACAAGAATTTAATGTACGTGTAGATGAAGAATTTAATAGTATAGAGGAAATAAAGAATGCATTTATCCGTTCCTCAGTAGGTAATATGCAGTTAAGGGATTTAGCATCTGTGAAAATCATTCATGATGAGGGAGATAACATATCTAGAACATATCGTAGTGAAAATGGTAAAGGTACTACACCAGTAGTTTATATGGAAATATATCGTGATAATGGCGCTGATACAATTAGTTCAGTTGATGAAATATTAAGCAAAATAGAAAATGGGAAAGGTACACTTTATCCAGATGACGTAGAAATCATGATCACTTCGAATTTTGCAGAGGAAGTTGAAGATAGTTTAGGGACTGTTATGGATAGTGCATTATCAGGACTTATGGTTGTTATATTGGTATTATTCCTTTTCATTGATCTTCGTGAAGCATTGATTGTATCATTGATAATTCCATTATCCATGTTAGTAAGCTGTATTGTTATGAAACAAGTAGGGATTACACTTAATTCAGTTTCACTCATGGGATTCGTTATTGCATTGGGACTTTTAGTGGATAATGCAATAGTTGTTATAGAAAACATAGATAGAATACGTGATTATGGTGTAGGAAGAAAATTAGCAGCTAAAGTAGCAATTAATCAAGTAGCACCTGCAGTTTTAGCGGCTACATTGACCACAGTGTCAGCATTCATACCTTTGGCTATGACTGGTGGTATGCTAGGACTAATGTTGAGATCACTTCCATTGACGATTCTATTTTCAATTATTGCATCATTTTTAATTTCCTTGATTATTACTCCTACAATTGCGTCGAGAGCTCTAAAAAAATATAAGGGTAAAGAAAAGGAAGTACGTGGTGAGATACAATTTTATAGAAAAATAGTAGCAGTTATTAGTGTAAGTGTATTGGCGTTATTTGCCTTTAGAATAAATGGAGAATTCAGTATTTTCTCATATGCAGGGGCGTTGGTTTTTGCAGCTGCCATGTACGTAAAGCAATTCAAAATGAAGAAGGCTCATGGAGAAGGAAAACATATTGTAGTATATACAGAATGGTTAAGTAAAGTGCTTCAAAGTACTTCTAAAAGAGTAATTATAATTAGTATATCAATTGTCATGTTTATTGGAAGCATCATGCTCCTTCCCCTTGGTTTCATTAAGATGGAGCTTATGCCAAATGAAGAACCCGGATCTATGAAGATTGATGTGCAGCTTCCAAAAGGATATTTAATATCAGATACTTCAGAAGTTATTTCAGAAATTGAAGAACGTTTATACGAGTTCAAGGATATAGATAATTTCACATCTTCAATAGGTGGCAGAAACTCTAATGAAGGAAGCATTGAGATTGAACTTGTGGATGAAGAGGTTCGAGAAATCAATGGATATGATATGATAGGCGAACTAAGATCAGCTGTAGAGGATATTGAAGGTGCAGAAATTAAAGTTAGTGCTGTCTTAAATATTGGAAGTGGTCCAGGAAGTGGTGATCCTATTTCAATCAACATTTCTGGTGGAACTTATGAAGAGATGAGTGTATTGGCTGACCAATATTTTGAAATTTTAAGTGATATAGAGGGTGTTGAAGATGCTTCTATAAGTTCACGTGATGGAATTCCGGAATTGATTGTAGATTTTGACCCAGAACTTGCACAGGCAAATGGGGTTGTAATATCAAATATGGCTATGGAGTTAAGAAACACAGTGAATGGTATTGATACAGGATATTATCAATTTGAAGGTAATGATATAAGAATACGAATTGGTGTGTCTGAGGATAGATTTGATAGTGTTAAAGATATTGAAAAAATGACATTCACCTCAATGAGAGGTACAAAAGTTCCATTTAGTGAAGTAGCAACATTGCGAATGGATAAGGGTGTTAGTCAGATTGTACATGATGCTGGACAGACGAATATTACCTTAAGTGGTTTTAATTTACCAGAAGCAAATATTAATGAAATTGTGAAGACTTTTAAGGATAAGATTGAAGATATTCCAGTTCCAAATGGCATCACAGTATCATATGGTGGGGAATTTGATTTAATGGAAGACACTTTCTCGGATATGACTACAAATTTGATTTTTGCATTGATGCTAGTATTCATTGTTCTATCAATTCAATTTAACTCATTGACGCAACCAATTGTAATCATTATTAGTGTGCCACTTGCTTTGATTGGTACATTTATCGGACTTGCTTTAACAGGTAATAATATTGGATTCTACTCTTTATTTGGAATTGTTTCACTTGTAGGGATTGCCGTTAATGATGCCATTGTTCTTGTGGATTATACCAACTACCTAAGAGATGAAGGTTATTCAAGAAATGAAGCTATTGTGAAAGCTGTTAAAACAAGATTTAGTCCAGTATTTGCAACTTCAATCACAACAATTGGGGGAGTGCTTCCAATATCAGTAGCAGATCCTGCCTTAGGGCAATTGGGCTTTGCTTTAATCTTTGGATTAATGGCATCAACGGTCTTGACTCTGATGATTATTCCGATTGTATACTCGTTGAATGATGACTTAACGGTAAAGTTCAGAGAAAAGTTTGGTTTATTTAATGAAGAGACTGAAGAAGTCTTAACAGAAGTTTAGGGAACTATTTGCAGGGAGAGTTCACTTTATAAGGAGGAGCATTTAGAATGATGACTAATAAAAAAATGTTAATTGCTATTGTGATGCTAGTTTCTATGGTCACGAGTTTTGTTGGATGTACTAAGGAAGATGAGGCGAATGTAGAAAACAATGAGGTTAAAACGGTACAAGCGGCTAAAGTTAGCGAAACTGACCAAAAGACAGAAGAAGAAACCGAGAACGAAGCTGAAGAAGAAACTACGAGTGAAGTTGAGGAAGAAGCTGATGAGGAAGCTGATGAGGAAGAAGAAGGTTCTAGTAAACCAAAAATAAAATCTAATTTGGCTGAAATCAGAGATCAGATTTACGACAGAGGAGAGCTGGTTAATAAGTTAGATACCAATGGAGATGGATACTTAACTATTGATGAATATAATGGTACATTAAAATTATTTAAAGATATGGATTTAGATGGTGATAATAGGTTGAGTGCCGAGGAAACAAAATATATGATAACATTTGAGGACATACCAACAGGTAGTTTTATAATGGGGACTGATGAGCCGATTACTGCATTTGGCCAACTACAAGTAGCTAGTTCACCAGCGCATCCTGTGACTATCGATGGTTTTAAAATGGCGAGCACTGAGTTAACCACAGCACAATATTGCCTATATTTGAATTCTGCATTGAAAGCAGGTCAAATTACTGTTGAACTTGGCGATATGAGTGCCATTGAAAAAGAAAGAATGATCTATCCTGTACCCACTTATGAGGTTCGTGGTGCAACTGGTACAACTTACGAAGGAAAATTATTTATACAGCTTTCAAGGGTTTCAAGTATTTCTCATGAATATGGTGAAAATAGTCCATTACTAATTCCCGAGCATCCATTGAATCAATGTTGGATTTATTATGTGCCTGATATGGAAAAGTTCTACGTGGATCCTGGATTTGAGAATTGGCCAGCGGCTTACTTGAAATTCTATGGTGCAATGGCATTTGCAGAATACTATGACTTGTCATTACCAACTGAAGCAGAGTGGGAATATGCAGCCAGCGGAGGTCAGCAATTTGAATTTCCAACAGATGATGGTACAAATAATGGAGATAAATCAAATTACAGATGCTACAATGTAGAAAACGAAGAAGATTTTGAAGGTGCAGATGAACCAGAGAATTTTGTAGGATTCAGATTGGATGTAGGTAAGTATCCAGCAAATCCTTATGGTCTTTATGATTTAGCGGGTAGTGTATGGGAATGGACGTTGGATTGGTATGATGAAAGCGTTTACCAATACTGTATTAATAATGGCATTACTAGAAATCCACTAAATATTGTAGGTCATGAAGACCCACCAGAGGATAAAGTCGGTGTAACTGGTGGACCAGGTCAGCCATTTTCACATGGTGCGAGAGTATGTAAAGGTGGAAGTTATAACTATCATGAAGCTATGACCTATACTACTTATAGATTCCCAGTATACTACTACATCGCCAATGATCATTTTGGTGCGAGATTTGTAATTCGATCAAGTAATGTTGTGTTCAATGGTAAGTAAAATAAATTGAGTTATAATAAATATGTGTTAGAAGATGAGTTGATGATCAATTAGTCATACTTTAAGAAGGGAGGAGATTCAGTATTATTCATAAAACTTTTCATAACTTAGACCAACAGAAGAAAGATAAAATTCTGGACGCGGCAAAAAATGAATTCATTGAAAAAGGATTTGCATATGCAAAAGTTATGTCCATATGTAAAAGGGCAGGAATACCCAGATCGGCTTATTATAGATATTTTGATAGTTTAGAAGATAGCCTTTCAGCAGTGTTTGAAAATATGGAGAAGGATAAGATTTTCAGATTTAGACAGATATTGATGAGTAGTGAAGCTGATTTCATATCAGTGTCTGTTAACGTACTGGAAGAAATGTTGAATGATGAGGAAACTTATTTGTTCATGTCTACCCTATCAAGAAGCAATACTCTAGATTTACCAATGCTTAAGAATAAGAGAAAGATGGATTTTTATAATCACAATGAAGAGCAAATTGCAATTAGGAATGCTTTGATGATTGTTGTTAAAGGATTTACTCAAGAATATTACTCTAAAAAAAAGACAAAGGAAGAATGCTTGAAGGAATACAAGATACTAATAGATATTTTGAAGCAGGGTCAAAGCAGTGTATAGATAAAAACACTATATTTAGAAAATAAAATTATGATTCTTTGATGTTATATTTGTAAGTCTTGAACCGTACCTTAAATTGGTACGGTTTTTTTGATAAATGGATTCCTAGCTTTAATAATGTCAATGCTAAACTAGACAACTTTTACATCAGTATTTGAATCTAACTTTTGCTTATTCAATACACTTATCAAACTTTTCTTTAAATCATACTGCATTTTCTTTAAATCTTCTTTAGTTAAAATTACAGATTCAATGATATTACGATCAATACTCCAAATTGATTTATCTGGTCTAGGATCTGTTTTATATCTTGGTATAATGTGCCAATGCAAATGTTCCTCTGAATTACCTAGAGACTCACAGTTGATCTTTTTTGCTCCAAATGCCATCTGAACAGCTTCTGAAACTTGTGTCATTTCAAACAGAAATCTCATCCTAAACTCATAAGGTAAACGATGTAATTCTTTTTCGCATACTTTACTTATAAAGATAGTGTATCCTTTAAAGTATTGCCATTTATTACTCAAGAATACATAACCAGTCTCTAGTTCAGCGATAAAATATATCGCTTCTTCAGAGGAATCTTTTCTAGTTACCCAATTACATATTTTACATTGTTCATTTATTGATTTATTCATGTTTTCAACTCCTCCAAAACTAAAATGTAATTAATTTGATTGATAAGTATCTACCTAGAATTATTCAGCTATTTTAATATTAGTAATTTGTTTATTCACGAGATTTTGGTAAATATCACTGGTTATTAATAATTGTTCATGTGTACCTTCATCTGATACCTTTCCTTTATCAAGGATTATTATATTTTCAGCACTTTCTATTGTAGATAATCTGTGAGCAATAACAATCGTTGTTTGATTAAATCTAGCTTTTTTTATATTATTCATAATATTGCTTTCTGTTTTTACATCTAATGCTGATGTGGACTCATCTAAAATTAATATTTCAGGTTCTCCAATCAGTGCCCTGGCCAAAGCAATACGTTGTCTTTGTCCTCCAGATAAATTTATCCCACGCTCACCTAGTAAAGTGTTAAACTTGAAAGGCAACTCTTGTATGAAATCAAATATTTCTACTATTTTGCATACTTCAATGAGTTTCTTTTTATCAATATTTCTTCTTCCCATTATGATGTTTTCTTCTATGCTATCTGCAAAAAAATAGGGATCTTGGAAAACAATTGCCATGCGTTGGTTAAGCTGTGATTTTTTTAAAGATGATAATGGAATGTCATTAATATATATATCACCTTGACTTGGTTGATAAAATCCTGCAATTAACTGAATGATGGTTGATTTTCCACCTCCACTAAGACCAACTAGACCATTTGTCTTCCCTATGAGGAATTCAAATGTTAAGCCCCTCAAAACATTTTCATCACACCCTGGAAATCTAAAATGAATATCATTGAAATGAATTTTGTTGATTTTTCCATTAAGTAGTTTTATTCTTGTATCGTGAGAGTTTGATGAAAATATTTTCTCCAATCGCTCTAAAGAAACCACATATTTTCTAATTTTAATTAATGTAGCGAATAGTTCATTACTTGACTTCATAACCTTAGAGATGTATTGATACATCAAATATATCATTCCAACCGAGTAATCTCCTTTAAAAACTGCATATCCACCAACTATCAACACAGTAACTTTAGGAAGCCACTCAATAGCATCCCCGAAAAGCACACTTTTATTAGTTACTTTAATTTCTTTATTAATACTTTGCAAATATTTATCGTACATTTTTCTGAGTCTATCAGTTGCCCAGTTATATCTGTTCCAAGAAACAATTTCTCTAGTTGCTGAGATTCCTTCTTCAATACAAATAGTAATATCAGATTTTCCAATCGCAATTTCTTTATTAACCTCTTTTACTTTTTTCCCAAACAATTGTTGAAGAAAAACATATGTTAAAGACCAAATTAATGCAAAAATAAAAACCCATTTGTTGATAACAAATAATATCCCAAGAATAATTATTGTGCTAAAAAGTTGCAGTATTAATTCAGGAATTGAATAAATATATATTAGAGAAGCCATTACCACATCATAATTAAAATTACTTAAATATTTCCCTATTTTCTGTGATAAAAAAATTTCTGTAGGCAACTTATAGATTGATCTCAATAGTTTGTCGTACATTTCTAACCTGAGTTTTGTTTGGATTTTAATCAGAATATAAGGTCCCAATAATCCTGATACTAGTCCAATACATGACACAAGTCCATAGATACACAATACTTGAAAGAGCGCATTCCATTTCAAAGTTACAAAAACATTATCAATTATCGTTTTTTCATAATAATTTGCACTGAGTAAACACAGCATATTTACTATGAGAAAGATACTTCCAAAAACTAATTCTAACATAACGGTTTTCGAGTATTTATATACTATCTTTATCTCTTTAATTTTAACTCACCTCATCAACTTCATGTGTAATTACATATTTATGAAACTTTGTCCCTGATAAAGACAATTCACTATAATTTCCACTTTCTACAATCTCCCCATCTTCTATTAAGACAAGTCTGTCGTAATCCTTAACTGAGGAAAACCTGTGTGCAACAGCAATAACAGTACTGTTCTCAAACCTACGATTCATTGCAGTAACTATTTTAGACTCTGTATAATTATCTAATGCAGAAGTAGCTTCATCTAGGATAATTACTTCTGGATTTTTCACAAATAAGCGTGCAATAGCAATCCTTTGCTTTTGACCACCAGATATGTTGAAGCCTCTCTCTCCAAGAGGTGTATGGTAACCTTCTGGTAACTTCATTATCTCGTCATGTATACAAGCATCTTTTGCAGCATCAACTACTTCATCAAATGAAGCACTTGGATTTCCAAATTTTATATTATCTAAGACTGACATTGCGAATATATAATTCTCTTGAAACAAATATCCGATTGAATCTCTCAACTCACTGAGTTGTAAGTCTTTTAGGGATATTCCGTTTAGGAGTATTGCTCCATTACTAGGATCATAAAATCTTGAGATTAACTTTAAGATTGTAGATTTTCCACATCCACTATCACCAACAAATGCAATTCGCTCTCCTTTTGATATTGTAAAACTAACATTCTTTAATATTGAAATATTTTGATAAGAAAAAGAAACATCTTTAAACTCAATTTCCCAATTTTCATTAAAATATTCTAATGAGTTTGTCCCTGAAACGATATTAGGTTTTTGGTTGCATAAGTCATATATATATTTAGCTTGAAAAACTACAAAATACTGTTCTGTTAAACTACTAATTAATATTGTTAATGCACCCACACTTGAAAAATAGTAGATAATATATGCTGTGAACGCCCCAATTGATAAATTGCCTTCCTTTACTTCATAAAATGAGACTCCAAATATTATTAACGCTGTAATCCTTATGATTATGTTTTTAAATGAATTAAGTATGTCACTAAATAACATAGCTTTTACAAATATATTGTTAAACTTGATAATTTCTTTTCTAAGACGATTGATCTCCCAATTCTCCCGATTATATGCTCTTACCTCTAGAAAAGCAGATAAACTCCCATATATTTTTTGTGATAAAGCTTTCCTGTTTTTTTGTAACTTTTGAGTTAAGTTAACCCTTCTTTTTTCGGTAAAAGGCCAAATAATATAGTATATAGTTACACTACAAATAAAAATAGCCGTCAATTTAGAATTTATACTAAACATGCATATAATAGAGATAACAAAATATACACTGTTCCAAATGAGTTTAGGGAAAATATTTCTGTAAAAACCTTGAATCGCATCTATTTCTGAAGTTAATATGGCTAAAGAATCACCAACATTATTTCCTTCAAAGTAAGGTATTCCTAATCTATGGAGTTGTTTAAATACATGTATTTGAATATCCATTAGAACTCTTTCTTGCAATTTTTTCTGAAAAATATTGTGTATTATTTTTAATAAGATCATGGTGATTACGATTATTATTAAGCTAATGGCTAACATCTTATATACAAATAAATTCTTTTGTTCATTTAGTATGTAATCTAACAATATATTAAAATATTGAGGAATCAAAAGTTGGCAAAGAGCTACTCCGAATGCCACAAACAAAGTTATTAAAAAACGCTTCCAATAATTTTTTAAAAAGGATAGCATCCAAAGAAATGCATTTATTTTATCTTTGTTAATATATTCTTTTCTTTTTTTCAACTTCACACCACCCTATCCACGAGAATCAAAGCTTTATATCATTAGAAAAAGCAATTGCTTTGTGAATCAATTGTATCAGAGAATTATTAACATTTGTAACGAATATTTTTGTATACTTTGATAGGAAAAATCGATGCGAATATAAAAATGGTTTATAGCTAATCAAATAGATGAATATTCCAACAAGGCAGCTTTCAATTTTTTTTACTATTGAAGTGTTATTCAAAATATTTGTATAATAAGTAAATATGATGTAATCCATTAAATTAATATAAATAATATTTGAATAAGGAGAGGGGTAAATGAATATTGAAAATTATAGAACATTTCAGGTTTTAGCGATAACTGAAAGCTTTGTAAAAACAGCCGAACATATGAATGTAGCTCAATCAACAGTATCTTCTAGAATAAATGAACTTGAAAAATTTTTAGATACTAAACTTTTCGAAAGGAGTAAATGGAAAGTTAAAATTACAAATGCGGGAAAGTTACTTGTACCATATGCTAATAATATGATTGCTAATGAGAACGAAGCGATAAGTCATATTAAAAGCGCTGGCAATTTCGAAGATTGTATACGAATAAATGTGTCTGGAGGTCTTTATAGGGAAAAAATAGCTCCAATTGTAGACAAGTTTTATAACTTGTATCCACAATATTCCTTGGATATAAGATTTAATAAACCTTCTGTTCAACTAGAGATATTATTTGAGAATGATGGAGATATTGGTTTCACTTACATTGCTCATAGTTCACAAAAGATCGAAGTTATACCTTACTTGGAATATGAATGGATTTTAATAGCTAATCCAGACTATGACATTCCAACTAAAATAAATGTATCAGAACTAACTTCTCTAAACTTTTCTTTTTTTCACTTAAATACAGAATTGGAAAAATGGCTCTTGGATGCACTCCCGAAATCATTTAAACCAAGAATTAATATAAATAGTATTGCTCAGCTTATTGAATATGTTAAGAAAGGTTATGGGTGTGCTTTTATTCCAAGTTACTCAGTTAAAGAGGATTTAGAGGCTGGTATATTCAAAGAAATTAAAATCAATAATTTAAAGCCAAAGAAATTTTATAATTATATTGCAGTTAATAAAAAAAGAGAAAACGCAGATGTTGTAAAGAAGTTTCTTAATTTAATTCCTGAAGTCTATAATAATCGATAGAAAATATAGTTGAATAATGGAGGTGCAAAGGATATGGAAACTATTTTCCCAGAATCAATTGAAAAGTTACCATTAGCTGACATACCTATAAATGGATTGACAGCATATTTATCACAAGGATCAGATCATCAAATTCTTTTTATGGACTTTGATGAAGATGTGGATTTACCAGAACATGCTCATGAAGCACAGTATGGTATTGTCTTAGAAGGAAGAATCGATTTATGTATTGATGGTGAAATGAAAAGTTATTACAAAGGGGACAGGTATTATATTCCTGCGGGTATAAGACATTATGGTAAAATTTATGCTGGGTATGCTGATGTAACTTTTTTCAATGAAAAAAAACGATATAAAGCTAAAAAATAACAATTCAAATCAAAAGTGTTTATAAAAAACTTGGTATATTATTCTTACGGAATACAAATTAGTAGATTACTAATAGTAGTGAGGAGGAATTGATATGAATTGTTTTTGTTATGAAAGAGATAATAAATTCGTTTTATGTGTAGAAGATATACAAGTAGAATATGAGAATATTTTAAAAGAGGCATTTTTTCAAAAGAGTGGTAACAGATTTATAAAGGAGTATCCTAATTCAGTAGAAGATAAGAAATTAGTTTCTAGTAATTTTCAAAGATTAGGAGAAGAAATGTTTACTGGAAAGAATAGCGATTGGAAAGCGGCTCTGGATATGTTTGCACGTGAATGTAATAAAAAGCATATTGAATGGTATTTGATTGGAAGTGCTGCTGATGCTGCAAGAGGTGTTCAATTAAACCCTCATGATATTGATATTATGGTTAATACAAAAGATTTTTATAGAGTAAGAGATTTATTTAAAGAGTATATTGTTGAACCTTTTGTGGATAATGAGGGTACATGGGTAGTAAGATATTTTGGTAGATTGTGCATTTGTGGAATGCAAGTAGATATAGCTGCAGACCACACTAGAGATGCTAATAACTATGATTATGAAAAAGAAAAGTGGAATGATTATGTTCTATACATGGAGCCATTTGAAAGTAGATACCAAACTGAGATTATGAGAGAAAGAGAGGAACGGATTTCACTGCTTGATGAGTTTAGAAAGAAGCAAGGTAATAGGAAGATATAAAGATATAAAGAGATGAAGGGGCATGTAAACTATGGAATGGCCACAGGGATACATTGTATGGAAAAATACAATTGTTTTTATTATATTACATTTATAGTAAAATATAACTATACAAATTAAGAAGGGGTGAAAAACATGAAGAAGGAATTTGATAAATTGTAAGTATGACCTATAAGCAAGGTTGTTGATGTTTTTCTTTATAGCATCCGACCTCCTCCCTAAAGAGTTTTTTAATGAATGTATTTTTAAAAAACTTATTTGAGGAGGAATAGCAATGATATATTTATTTAAAAAAGCATGGAAATATTCAGGGGAAGATCGTTGGAAAGTCATTGTCTTTTATATATTGCATACGATCTCTTATAGTGGAGAATTACTACAGCCTTTTGCCTTTGGTAAAGCTATTAACTCACTTCAAATTAATGGAGTAGAATATCTTTCATCAACATTAAGGTGGTTTGGCCTATATTTAGTAGGGTTCTTTGTTTTTCAAATTTTCCATCATACTGCGAGATTCTTTGAAATGACCACTGCATATAGAAATCAACAACGATTTATTAATGATATGTATAGTAAGGTTTATAATTTGCCAATGAGATGGCATACTGATCATCATTCAGGAGAAGTTGTAAATAGAATTAATACTGCAGGACTAGCAATTAGAAACTTTGGTTTTGCGCAGTATGAATATCTGGGGAATTTTCTTTTATCTTTAGGTCCTGTCATTGTGCTGACTATTATTTCATGGAAGATTTCTGCTATATGCTTAACTCTAACAACAGTGAATCTTGTAGTAGTTCAAAAAATGAATAAGATAATACATCCAATTTTGGAAAGGCAGAATGAACACTCACATGCATATGCTGCAAGACTTATAGACTTCGTGGGTAACATAAAGACTATTATATCTCTTAGATTAAAAAAAGAGACAAGTAAAGAACTTGATAAAAAGTTTGATGGATATTATAAAGAACACATGAATGAATTTTGGATTAATCAGCCTAGATGTTTCATAATTGGTCTAGGTGGAATTGTAACTGAATTTGCCATAATACTATATTATTTATGGGCTTGTAGGATATCTGGGGAAGCAATTTTGGTTGGTACTTTCATATTAATTATTAACTATTATAAGCAGATGAGAGATGCTTTTTTTCAAATCACAAGTAATTTCTATGAAACTCTACGTTGGAAAGCAGATATTGAATCAGTAAATCCCATACTACAATCCTCCTGTGAATATGAGTCTGATAAAATTCAAGAAGGAATTAGTTTATGGAATCAAGTTTCAATCAGAAATCTGAATTTCAAGTATGACAAGGAAAAAGATACTCTTCAAAATATTGATATGGACATTACTAATGATAGTAAAATAGCAATAGTAGGACTTAGTGGTTGTGGTAAGAGTACTCTTATAAATATACTTGCAGGATTTTATGAACCTGAAGAAGTTAAGTTATTTATAGAGTACAAGGAGTATTCACAGTTAAATATATTAAGTAATTCAGCAATGTTAGCACCACAGGATGTTGAAATATTTGAAAATACATTAGAGTATAATATAACATTTGGGCTGGATGCTGATAAGGGGGAACTTGAAAAGGTAATAGATATTGCACGCTTGAATGAAGTAATAGAAAGATTACCTAAGGGTATTAAAACTGATATAAGAGAGAAAGGTGTAAACTTATCTGGTGGTGAAAAGCAAAGACTTGCTTTAGCTAGAGCATTATTCTTTTCAAAAGGAAAAAATATGTTGCTTTTAGATGAAGTTACTAGTAATGTTGATGCATTTAATGAACGATTAATTTTTAAAGAGCTTTTTAAGGCTTATAATAAAAGTTGCGTGATTTGCACAATTCATCGTCTGCATCTACTAGATATGTTTGATACTGTTGTAGTAATGGATAATGGTCGTATCCTTCAGAAAGGTAGCTTTTCTAAGCTAATTAAAACAGAGGGATATTTTAAGAAATTATGGGAGATGTATTTGATTAAAGATATGGAGCTAGAAGAAGACTTAACGTATAATCAAGATTTTGATATAGAGAATATTAGTTAAATTAAGGAGATGAGTTAATTCATCTCCTTAATTAAATGCTTCCTAAAATTAACATGATAAACAATGTTTTAAGTTATTGGTTTGCATTAAGAAATATGAATTGTAGTATGTTTTATAAGTAATTTAATGTTATCTTGTATAAAAAGACGTGATTAAAGCACTGATTAAATCTTATTTTTAACTTTGTTTTTAAAAGCATTAACTTTTATTTTTAATTTTTTGGATTTATTTCCAATTTTCTCTTCGTGATTTAACCTATAAAATTCTTCGTTTTCTTCATCATAAAAAAACTTACCATAATGTATACTACCAACAATATAATATTTATTCTCAGTTTCATCGAAATTTAAGAATAACAATAAACTATCATTCTTCTCTATATTTTCGGTATTGGCGAATGTACTAATAACCAATTCATCTGCTTTATTAATAGAATCTTCTTTTGCTTGATTAAATGCTTCTTCACTTAATTTTATTTTGAACAATTCTTCATTTGAAGCGAAGTATTCTCCGTATGGAATAGATCCACCTTGAGTATAAATACTTATTTTCTTCTCATCAACAGTACCTTTAAAAACATCCTTAATATTTAACTCAAAGGCAGTATATATCGCGTCAAAATCGGTAATATATGATTTTAAATCTTTTACTTTACCAGATACAACTAAAGAAGAGTCTTTTAATAATGAGTCAAAATCATCATATGCTTTGGCAAAATCGACTTCTGTTGAAATTTTTTTGTATATTTTATTATTATCGTTCTCATTTAAGTAATTGTTATTCCCATTTTCAGTTTTTTCGTTTAACGATGTAGTTGATAAGTCATTAACTCCAATTGTCGCAGCAACATTTTCATTTACGGATAACAAATTATTAAGACCTAAATACGAAATACCTAATAATGCAGACAAACTAAAAGCTACAAATATTTTTTTTCTTAACATATAAAATTCCTCCTGATAATTAATATATACTATTTACACCATTTTTATCATCGCTTTGTACAGTCTCTACTTTACGACCAGATGAGGTTTGACACATCAAAACATTAGGATTACTATTATCATGAGCTAAGCCTAATGCATGTCCAACTTCATGAGCTGTAACACCTTGTTTTTTAGGACCATCCTTACTACCTAAAGTAGCAGTGTTTAAATAGATTTTATTCCAATACCAATTTTTATCAGGTGCACCTGGATCTAAAGTAGCATTAGTATAAAACTGAGTATAACCTAACACGTTATCGCTCTTAGAATAAGTATAAAAATCCATATTAGAAGCCGATTGATTAGTTGTTTGTCTAAGACTTAAACTACTTACTTGACTTTCCCAATCGTCAACTGCATCATCAATTGCTGTTTCATACGTTGTTGAAACTCCTGAATCTACATAATAAAATTCATTAGATATTCCTGTTACTTTTTGATAACCATAAGTATTATAAGCATAGACAGAAACAGAACTAAATAGTAAACCACTAAATAAACAACAAGTTAATAAACTTTTAATTTTTTTGTTCATAAAGAATTCCTCCCTTGATTTTATATTTATATAAGTACAAGTAATATCTTACTATGAAAATTTAGTTTTTTTTGTAATATACTGCAATAAAACTACTATTTTTTTTCGTAAAACATTGATATAATTTCAATTATTTTGAATTATTTATATTTATTCCTATTACAGAATAAGTATAAATGTAAAAAAATAACTTTAATATTTTGATTATTCGGACAAAAGAGAAAGCTTAATGTAGATGAGTTTGAAAGATTAAGGTGAAAATTAAATTGGAAAACAAAACTTTAACCTATAGAAGATAATGTAAGTACTAAAGAATATATAGGAGGATAACCTATTAATATGTATAAAAAAATAATAATTACTAAAAGTGAAATAGAAGGTTTAAAAAACAAAGATGATAAAATGAGAATGTTGATTGATTCTATTGGTGAAATAAATAGAGAATATATTCAAGATTCATTTATTGCTTTAGTTAATAGTATAGTATTTCAACAATTAGCATATAAAGCAGCCATTTCAATATGGAATAGATTTGAAGAGTTTATCATAGATATAAATCCTGATAATATACTTAAAGCAAGTTTTGAAGCATTAAGAAATTGCGGACTGTCAAAGACTAAAATAAGTTATATAAGAAATATTGCAAAGGTGGTTAAAAAAAATGAATTAGGTTTAGAGAATTTTCCTATGATGTCAGATGAAGAGATTATAGAACAACTTGTTAAAATAAAGGGGATAGGTGTTTGGACTGCTGAAATGTTCTTGATTTTTTGCTTAAATAGAAAAAATGTTATGAGCTACAATGATTTAGGAATCAGAAAGGGATTAAAATGGCTTTATAATATGAAAGAAGAGCCTAGTATTAAAGAATTTGAAAAGTTTAAGAACAGGTTCGCACCATATAATACTATAGCATCTTTTTATTTATGGGAAATTACTGTTAGAAATTATTTTAAATATGAAAATATTGAAAAGGTTCATTTGAAAAATAATATATGACATACAGTTGTCATAATAGGTATCTTATAATAATGTCATAATTAAATAAGTAAATACTGTCTGGATAGTATTTATGATAAAAGAAGGATATACTGATGCTGAAGCTAGGGAATACTTAAATAAGAATCTAAAAAATCTTAAAAGATGGTCATAAGTGATTAATTGATATATGGGTAAGTATTCATTTTTCCAGTTAGCATAAATCATAATAGGTGCAATAATAAATACAATTGGATAGTTTGCCTTTTTCACATCTAATATAGTATTTACAGTTACTTAAATAAATTGAATGGAAGTTATTTAATGTAACTGCAAATACTTATGTGAAATATGAAAAATTTTTTTATAATCTTAGTTATTCAGATAAGTGTTTTTGTCTAAAGTCATCTTCTAAAATACTCATGACTATAGCATCATAGTACTTATGATTGAAATACAGATAATCTCTTAACACACCTTCTTTTTTAAATCCTACTTTTTCATAAACGTGAATTGCTCTTTCGTTGAAATCATAAACTGTAAGCTCTATTCTGTGTAAATTAAACATACCAAATCCATAATTCAAAGCTAAAACCATTGCTTCAGTTCCATAACCTTTTCCAAAGTTACAACTGTTAAATATACCTATTCTTATATTTGAACTTCTCTTAGTTCTATTAATTTCATTTAAAACAACATCACCAACTACACTATTGTCTTCTTTTGATATTATTAAAAAGTCAATCCTAGAGTTATCAGTTAGTATTGAATTTATCCACTTTTCTGTTTGGGCTTTGGTGAATACTCCTGTACAACCTGTAAATATTCTAGATTTTATATCTAAATTTACTAATGAGTTTGCATAAATTTCAAGATCGGTTATATCTAATCTCCTTAAATATACTTTGTCTCCTTCTAAGAAACTTTCAATGTTTATTCCTTTATTGTTTTCCATAAAATATCCCCCTAAATCGTTACGGTATTGTCAAAAGTTTTAATGGTACTTTCGACGTAACCCCTTGATTTTCAATACTTTATCTATATTAGACTTGCCCCCTCCCTCTAAAGGTGTTAATTTTAGTTTGCGAAAAAAAATATATAACCAAAGATAAGGAGGCAAGTTTTTAACATGATTAATTATTATTTAGTTTTGTATATTGTTTTTCTTAAGCAAGTTATAAATCTACTCATTATTTTATTGACTGGAAAAGGACTCAATAAGATCCCCAATTCTGATACTTTAGATAAACCTTACAGGAAAATACAAGTGGATGATAAACCAATAATTGTGAAACCTGAAAGGTTAGATTACAGAGAACTCCTATCGGAGCATTATAAACTCAAAGGTAAAGAGTTAGCTCCTGTTAGAACTCAAAAAGGACGTTCTCACGTGAGTTCTAAAATCAGTTGTCCTAAATGCAATGCTCCAAATATTTATCTATACGATAACAATGGAGGGCGTGGTCAATATAAATGCAAAGTCTGTTCCACTAACTTTAACACTAAAAACCTTTATGATAAGCAGGTAAGATTTAAGTGTCCTCATTGCAATAAATTTTTAGAACGAATTAAAAATCGTAGTAATTTTACCATTTACAAATGCCGAAACAACAACTGTTCTTTTTATAAAAACAACTTAAAGTCTATTACCAAAGAAAAACCCTATGACACTAAAGTTAGATATATATTTAGAGAATTTGATTTCGATTTTGCATCTCTAAAGGGCGATAGTCCTGTGCAAAGTAATATATCCTTATCCAAGATGTATTCATCATCCCACGTATTTGGCTTAATAATGACTTACTACGTAAATTACGGATTATCTTCAAGAAAAACAGCAGCTATCATGAGAGAAGTTCATTGTGTTAAAATATCACATCAAACTGTGCTAAACTACGCTGCAGCTGCTTCTGTTCTACTAAAACCAATGGTGGACAACTATCCCTATAATCCAACAGAATCTATATGCGGCGATGAAACATACATCAAAGTCAATGGTAAATGGAACTATATATGTTTCTTCTTTGATGCTGTTAAAAAGATAATTCTCTCGTATAGAGTTTCGCCTAATCGCGATACTTTCTTAGCTTGTAGAGCCATCTACGATGTTATCACTAAGTACGAAAAACTTCCTGAAAGCCTTAAACTAGTAGTTGATGGTAATCCAATATATCTGTTAGCAGAAGTTTTCTTCGCTAATCACGATATTAATTTTGATGTCATGCAAGTAATTGGACTTACCAATGATGATGAAGTTTCAGCTGAATATCGTCCTTTAAAACAGATTATTGAACGATTAAACAGAACCTTTAAGAGAAGTTATAAGACTACTAATGGCTACAATAGCTCAAACGGCTCTATAACTCATATAATTCTTTTTTGTACATACTTCAATTTCTTGAAACCTCATGCAAGCTTAGAACAAAAAGTTCCTGTAATAATTCCAGAACTTGAAGAGTTGGAAACCATGCCTGCACGTTGGTGCAAATTAATGAAATTAGCTGAGTCATACTGCCAATCTTAATATCGCATTATTTTAAAATCGACCTATATCATAGGTTTATTTGCCATACCCTTTTTTAGAATCACACATCCCTTTCGGGATAAAAAATATTAATCTTTTCAATTTCTCGGAGAGAAATATCCTTCGTTTTCCATTTTCAATTTTCCATTCTCAACTAAATTAATCTTCTTGTCTTTAAATCCTTATATTCCTTATCAATTTTCATATACTTTTGACACTACCATCGTTACTTTCATACATTTGCTATGCTCAAATAAAATATTAGCATTCATCTTCTTATTATCTCAAGTACATAGATGAATCTGTATTAAAGTTGCCTGTTTAAAAGGATACAAATACACATAAAAAAAATGGTATTTGATAATCTAAAATTAGAATATCAAATACCATTTTTAAATTTATCCAACTGCTTTTTCTTGTCTGATAATTCTTCGAATACTATGCTCAGTAAGATAGTACTCTTTATTAAGTTGTTTAATAGAGATTCCATCATTGTATCTATTAAATATCTCTCTATTTCTTTTCTTTAGACTATCTTTTGTACCACTATTTTCTCCCCAAGCTTTCTTATTTTCAGCTTTTGTAGGAATATATAAATAGCCACCATCCATGTATTGTTGAATTAATTCAATCACATCTTTTGGTAATATATTATCAGCTTTTTCATATTTCATAATCATTGCTCCTATCTACTTAATAAAATGTAAATATTGAGCAAAGACTACACAAAAATATTTTTTTAAAATTAATCTACTAAAATTGGGCTCTGAACAAAACCTTGTTCTAATTCTTATGCAGTCTTTGCACAGAGCCTTTTCTAGGAACCGACTTTACCAAGTCAAACTCACCTCCATATAAACTAATGATTACAACAATAAAGTTATAACCAAATAGTGTTAAACTGTATAATGTTAATTATATAATAACCAATATTAAACTTCAAATACATAATATTGATAAAGTTATATATAAGAAATCTTAATTATATTTACCATATTAATATTAGATACATTGATATTATTACTAAACAGTGTTAAATGTGGTAAACTGTAAATGTATTTAATGATATTTAGAAAACTCTTTAGGAGGATATTAATGAAATTACAAAAGATATACAAGAGGCAGCTTATGATTGGTAACTTAATTAACTGTCTAGCAATATTAATAGGTTTAATATTTTATTGTAATAATATTAAACTAAATTATATTATTGTTATTAGTATATTTATTATATTATTAATAATAAATGTATTCTTATTTATAACAAGGACAAAAGAAAGAAAGTATATAAAAAAAGATAACAGGATTGAATTATTTGAAGAAATAATCGAGTCCGCACCTAATGCCGTTTTTGTACATAGAAAATTAAAGTTTATATATTTGAACAAAAAAGCAGCAGAGATTTTTGGGTATAAAGACCCATCTGAAATAATCGGAAGAAATGTAGAAGATTTTGTGAAATTCAATATAGATGTAATAGGAGAAGAAAGGTATGATGCTGTAAAAGAAGGAAGATATTTTGAGCCCATTATAGAAGAAATGTTTTTCAGAGAAAATGGACAAGTAATTGACATGGAAATACATGGTAGAAGTATAGAGGTGAAAGGTAAAAATTATGCATTAGTTATATGTGAAAATGTTACTGAAAAAAAGAAAATCTTAGAGTTAGAAGAAAAAGTTAATTTAGAAGAAAAGAAATTAAGAGAAAAAATAGAGCATGAAAAGCTTAAAGACGAATTCTTTTCTAATCTATCTCATGAATTACGAACTCCATTAACAATTATTTTAGCATCAATACAGCTTCTCGAAAATACAGCTCAAGAGCTTGGACATAAGAATAATAAGAGTTTTAAAGCACTAAAACAAAATGGTTATAGATTACTGAGATTAATAAATAATTTATTGGATATTACAAAGATTGATTCAGGATATTTTGATATAAAGATGGATAAGCATAATATTGTATCTGTAGTTGAAGATATTACATCATCTGTAGTGGATTATATTGAGAATAAAGGGTTGAATATAGAGTTTGACACTGAGGTTGAGGAAATAATGGTCTGTTGTCATTTGGATAGTATGGATAGAATTATACTTAATTTGTTATCAAATGCTGTAAAATTCACTCCAGAAGGTGGAAGTATATTTGTTCATATCTTTGATGAAGGTGATAATGTTAAGATCGTTATAAAGGATACAGGTATAGGTATAGAAGAAGAAAATATTGACTTGATCTTTAATAGATTTAGACAGGTAGATAAATCTTTTACAAGAACTCACGAGGGGAGTGGTATAGGATTATCTATAGTTAAATCTTTAGTAGAGATGCAAGAGGGTACAATATCTTTAAAAAGTGAATATGGTAAGGGAAGTGAATTTAAATTGAAGTTGCCAGTTTGTAAAGCATGCTCAAGTGAAAAGTTAAATATATTAATGGAAAAAGATGATTATATAAAAGAGAAAATTAATATTGAATTCTCTGATATTTAATAATAACAAGACCACCTGATATGGTGGTTTTGTTTGTTAACTTAATATTTTATTAAAAAATTGTTCATAATTTGTTATAATAAAGTATATGGATAATAATGTAATGAAATTTAATAATGTAAAGAAGTATAAGTAATTCTAGTAATAATACTATATTTAATATTTTTGTTGTTAGGAGTGGTAAAGTGAAGAAGATCAAATATTTGTTAATGGTAGTAGTAACAATTGCAATTTTAGTGGCGGGATACTTTGTATTTATGACAGTAACTGATTATAAGCCTGAGCCAAAGATAACTTTAGAAATTAATCAAAAATCTAATGAAGATATAGAATCATATGAATTTGCAGCAACAATATTTAATATTGGTTATTGTGGACTTGATAAAGAACAAGATTTTTTCATGGATGGAGGAACTGGTTCAAGAGCAAGTAGTAAAGAAACGGTTCTTTCTAATCTTGAATCAATAACTTCATTCTTAGAAGAGAATGAAGATGATTTTATTTTATTACAAGAGGTAGATTTTAAGTCAAAGAGAACTTATCATATAAATCAACATGAGAGGTTAAGCAACTCTTTTAAAGATTATAGTGATACATATGCAATTAATTATAAAGTTCCATGGGTTCCAGTACCAATTACTAAGCCTATGGGTAATGTAAAGAGTGGTCTTGTTACGCTTTCCAAATATAAGATTGATTCTTCTATACGTTACCAATTTCCTGGGGAGGAGAAGTGGCCAAGACAGCTTGCTCTTTTAGATCGGTGTTTTATTGAGACACGTCATAAATTGAATGATGATAAGGATTTAGTAATTATTAATACCCATATGTCTGCTTATGATAAAGGGGGATTTATACGTCATCAACAAATGAATTTTTTAGTGAAATATCTAAATGAAGAGTATGAAAAAGGTAATTATGTTGTAGTAGGGGGAGATTGGAATCATGAAATGCCAGGATCAGATTCTGACATGCTTAATCCAGGAAAAGAACGTCTAGAATGGGTTAAAGAAATTGATGTAGATTTCCCAAACTATAAATGGGCTGTAGATGAGAAAACTCCAACTAACAGATATGACGATAAACCTTATGTTAAGGGTGAGAATTATATTACAGTATTAGATGGATTTTTAGTATCAGATAATATTGAAGTTATAGAAGTTAAAACTAGTGATTTGGGATTTGAAAATTCAGATCACAATCCTGTAACACTTAAGTTTTCGTTGAAAAATGATTAATAAAGAAATTTAAATTATATGAAAGTCATCCTATTGGATGACTTTCATTTGATATAATATAAATATCAAAGAAATTGAGGGATGATTTTATGAAAAAAACAATAGGGATATTAGCACATGTTGATGCTGGGAAAACAACATTTTCTGAACAGCTGCTTTATCATACACAGACAATAAGGGAGAGGGGTAGGGTAGATCACAAAAATGCCTTTCTTGATAGTGATGATATGGAAAAGGAGAGAGGGATTACTATATTCTCAGGTCAAGGTATAATAGAATATAATGATTCAACCTACTATTTATTAGATACTCCTGGACATGTAGATTTTTCTGCTGAGATGGAGAGAGCTATTCAGATTATGGATTACGCAATAATAATTATCAGTGCTGTAGAAGGCGTTGAAGGACATACAGAGACTGTTTGGCAGCTTCTTAAAAAGCATAAGATACCAACATTTTTCTTTATTAATAAAATAGATAGAGTTGGAGCTGATGTTCAAAGAGTTATTGAAGATATAAGGGAAAACCTAACTGAAAATGTATGTGATATAACTGAAAACTTCTCAGAAGGAGAGTTTAATGAAGAGCTTATAGAGTTCATTGCAGAACGCAATGAGGTACTTTTAGAAAGATATTTAGAAGGTGATTACCATAAAAAAATATGGCTTGATTCATTTATAAAACTAATAAAAAGTAATGAAATATATCCATGTGCATATGGTTCTGCCCTTCAAGATGAAGGTGTTATGAGTTTCTTTAATAAAATAGATGCTCTTACTTATACAGATTATATGGAGCAGGAAGAATTTTCAGGAAGAGTTTTTAAAATACGTCATGATGAGAATGGGGTACGGATAACTTTTATAAAAGCTATGAGTGGTAGTCTTAAAGTTAGAGATGAGATAAGTTATGGGAAGCAAGAGAAAAGAATAAGTGAGAAGGTTACCCAAATTAGATTATATAATGGAACTAAAAGTAGAACTGTAGAATATGTTGAAGCTGGTGATATATTTGGAGTTATGGGAATAACAGAAGCAGAAGTAGGAGATGGGGTAGGATGTTTAAAAGAAAAAGCTGTTTATGATATGATTCCAACGTTAAAATCAAAAGTTATTTTTGATGAGTCTTTGAATATAAAAGAAGTATTGAGAGTTTTTAAGGTATTGGATGCAGAGGATCCTGCTTTAAATGTAAAGTGGGAAGAGGGCGTACAGGAGATACATATCCATGTTATGGGAACAATTCAATTAGAAGTACTTGGACAAATGGTCAAAGAGAGATTTGGATTTACGGTAGACTTTGGACCACCTGAGATTGTATATAAGGAAAGTATAGCTTCATCAGTGGATGGGTATGGACACTTTGAGCCACTAGGACATTATGCAGAGGTATATTTAAAGATTGAACCAGCAGATAGAAATTCAGGAATACATTTTGAAAATAAGTGTCACACAGATTATCTAACAACAGGGCATATGAACTTGATTCGCCATCATATTTTTGAGAGAGAACATCATGGGCTGTTAACAGGTTCATCACTGACAGATTTGAAGATAACATTAATGACTGGTAGAGCGCATAATAAACATACTAGTGGAGGCGATTTCAGGGAAGCTACTTATAGAGCCTTAAGACAGGGGCTTGAAAAGGCAGAAAATATCTTATTAGAACCTTATTATGAATTTAAGATAAAGGTTGATATTGATCATATGGGAAGAGTATTATCAGATATTCAAAGAGCAAAGGGGGACTTTAATCCTCCAAATAATATTGGTAATAAAGTAATAATAATTGGGAAAGCACCTGTAGCAACATTTATGAATTATAGTACAGAGCTAATAGCATTTACAGGGGGAAGAGGCACCATAACTCTTGTTTTTTCAGGGTACTATCCTTGTCATAATACAAAAGAAGTAATAGAAAGAATAGGATATAACAAAAATGCAGATCCAGAATATTCATCTACCTCAATTTTCTGCTCTAAAGGGCAAAGTTATCTTGTAACTTGGGATAGGGCAGAAGAGGAGATGCATTGTTTAAAGTAGAAAAATGAGAGGATAGTAAAGGCACGGGTAACCGTGCTTTTTTTGTAACTATTTTTAATATTTGCAATCAATAAGCTAATGAGTTTAATAGTATAGATTATAGGAGTTTTTTATAAATAAAACAAGAATAATAAGTGCTATTAAGAGGTTTAATTATGAGTATATTACGTTCTATAGATTCAAACAAAATTATTAAATGTGAATATAAAACACATCCTCATGATTTATCATGTACTCATGACAGAAGACCACAAATTACTGTAGGTTTTGAGAATATATATGAGGATTTTTATAGAGCTGAACTTCGTTTATTTTTAGATGATGAAATGGTGAAGTTTCAATGGAGTGATGCTCTACAGGTAAATTACTTACCTGAAAAGGAGTTGGAATATGGAGAACATAAGGTTAGATTGGTTATTCCTGATAGGAAAAATGGTGAATTTCATATTAATTGGGTGTTTTATATTATAGATAAAAATAAAAAATACAATATTTATTACGGAAATCCGCATTCACACACCTCATATTCTGATGGAAAGGGAACTCCAACAGATGCATTTGAATGTGCAAGAGGTAATGGATTACATTTCTTGATGATAAGTGATCATGTTGGAAGACTTTTAAAGAATAATTCTAGTTACGATAACTCCATATCATTTCATGGATGTAAATATCCCAAATGGGAGATGACTAAGCTTGAAGCAGAGCAGATAAATTTTAAATATGATGATTTTGTTGCATTAGCTGGATATGAACTTAGTACAGTATTTTGGGGTCATATTAACTTTTTTAATTGTGATGAGTTAGTAAGTAAGAAGAAATTCATGATTAAAGATATGATCCAGTGGATACATTCTCATGAAGATATTTTACTTTCTGTAAATCATCCATTTAAAAGAGTTGGAACACTTAAATGTGATAGTCCATTTAATAAAAATATTCTCTTATATGAATATGGAAATGGTTGTCCACCACGAAAATATAACAGATGTGAAGAGAGGTATTATAAGGCGCTGGATGATGGGTGGATATTTGGAGCAATAAATGGTCAGGATAATCACGATAGTAATTGGGGGGAGGCAGAAAATCTTACAGGTATTTTTGCAGAAAACTTAACAAAAGAAGAGTTAATAGGAGCAATGAAGATGCGAAGGGTGTTTTCAACAGAATCTAAAACCCTCAAATTATCATTTAAGGTAGATGGATATTGGATGGGGAGTATTATAAATGTAAAGGTGGGAGAACGTTTAAGAGTTGAGATCAATGTTCAGGATAAGATGGTTGATATTGAAAAGGTTCAACTAATCTCAAATGGTGGGGTTGTAGTACATGAACATAATTTTGGGGAATCAGGAGTATTTAAATGCATAGTAGATATTAACACTTCTATTGAGAATACATGGTATTTAGTAAAGGTATTTTTAAAGAATGATAAAATTGGAATTTCTTCACCTGTGTTTTTAAAGTACAACGAAATATAGAAATTATTAAAACACTCTCATGTTATGGTAAAATATAGGAGTGTTTTAAATATTTTATATTAAGGGAGGGGTAATGATATGGATATAAAAACAGAGAGATTAATATTGAGAGAGTTTAATGATAAGGATTACAAGTTTTTTAAAAAGCTTGAACAGAATGAATTCTATATAAAGTACGAGAGAGATAGTATACCTACAGAAGAGGAAACTAGAGAAAAATTTGAGGGGATTTTAGAAAAAAATAATAGTAAAGACAATTATAGATTCTTAATTACAAGAGCAGAAGATGGGGAACCTTTAGGCACTGTCCTTGTATGGTGTATTGATAAACCAATAAGAGAATGGGAAATTGGATGGGGATTAAGTCAAGAACATACTGGAAAGGGTATTGCTACAGAAGCAGCAAGAGCATTACTTAAATTTGGGTTTGATAAATTGAATGCACATAGAATACAAGCAAACTGTAATGCCAATAATATTGCTTCAGAAAAAATCATGGAGAGAATTGGTATGAAGAAAGAAGGAACTTTAAGGGATACAAGAATTCTAAGAGGAGAATGGTTTGGAAGCACGATTTACTCTATTCTTGAAAATGAGATATAGGGCATTTAATTTACAACTGTGAGGAGTATAGGAATGAAAAATATTTTAGAGCTTTTAGATGAAGTAAGATCAATAGCACAACTTGGTTTATGTTATGCAGAAAATGAGTATGATCGTTTAAGATATGAATTAGGTTATATAACTCCTAAAGTTGGAGTTAATGGAGTAGTTTTTAATAAAGAAGGAAAGATTCTTTTAGAAAGAAGAGTAGATGATAATTCATGGGCAATACCTGGTGGATGGGCAGAAATAGGAGAAAGTCCTCAGGAATCTGTAAAAAGGGAAATCTATGAAGAAACAGGGCTTAATGTAGAAGTAAAAGAGATTATAGATATATTTACAAGGTTGCCTGGTGAATGTGGACAACCGCATACTACATATCACATTTTATTTCATTGTGAAGTTATTGATGGTAATTTGAAAACATCCTTTGAAAGTACTGAAGTGGGATTTTATGATTATCATGAAATTGAAGAATGGCATAAGGATCATTTTAAGATGGTTAAAAAAGCATATGAATTTTTAAATGGGTAAAGGCACTAAGTTTAAAGACTTGGTGCTTTTTAATTTAGAATTTTAGAAAAAAGAAGGGTAATATAGTATAATGAAGTGAGAAACAAGAGGATATTGAAAATTGATTATAATAATAGATTTGTGGGAGGGTTTATTTAATGTATCCATTAAAATTTAAAAATATATATTTTGAAAAAATTTGGGGTGGAAGAGATTTTGAGTTATTCAGAGATAATATGCCTGAAGGAAATATAGGAGAAAGTTGGGATATTGCTTGTCATAAGAATGGAACAAGTGTGGTAGCAAATGGTGAATTTGAAGGAATGAAATTGGATGAGCTTATTGAAGAAAAGGGCGCTGAACTAATAGGAAGTAAAATATCTTCTGATTGGTTTCCATTATTAATAAAACTAATTAATGCTAAGGAAAGTTTATCTGTGCAAGTTCACCCTGATGATGAGTATGGTATGAAGGTTGAAGGTGAGATGGGAAAGACAGAAGTGTGGTATGTGGTTGAGGCATTTGAAGGAGCAAATTTAGTTGTAGGAACTAAAGAAGGATGTACTAAGGAGCAGTTCAAAGCTGCAATTGAGAGGGGAAATCTTGAACCTCATATGAATAAAATATTAGTTGAAAAAGGTGATGTCTACTTCGTTAAGAGTGGATTAATTCATGCTATTGGTGAGGGAGTAATAATAGCTGAGATTCAACAGAACAGTGATACAACATATAGAGTGTATGATTATGATAGAGGAAGAGAATTACATGTAGAGAAAGCTTTAGATGTGGTTGATTTAAGTTTAATTGGTAAGAAGAGTACAGGGGTAAAATTGGAGGGGGAAGGATTTAGTAAAAGTTATCTATGCTTATGTAAGGATTTTTCCCTTGAACTGTATGATGTAAGTACTTGTATTAAGGAAGTAAGTGATAATGAGAGATTCTATGCCTTCACCTGCGTTGAGGGAGAAGGAAAAGTCAAATATAAAGATGGAGAAGTAGATATTAATAAAGGAGATAGTGTTATGATTCCAGCAGCTCTTGGAGAATATGAGTTAGTTGGAGAGATGAAACTGCTTAAGAGTTATGTACCTGATGTTGAGAAGGTGAAAAAAGAAATACTTATGAATGTAGTAAAATAGTAAAGATATATATTAATACACTGGTACCAAAGTTATTTAATAACTTTGGTACTAAAATCATGAGGAGGGGAAAAATGGGTATAGTTATTTTAGATGGATATGGATTGAATCCAGGTGATTTAAGTTGGGACGGATTTAGAGAGTTAGGGGAAGAAGTGATTATTTACGATAGTACTCCTGATAATAAGATAATTGAGAATATTGGAGATGCTGAAATTGTTATAACTAATAAGACTGAACTTACTAGAGATATACTAGAAAAGGTTAAGCATGTTAAATATATTGGGGTGTTAGCAACTGGGTACAATGTTGTTGATATAGAGGCAGCAAGTGAGTTTGGAATGAAGGTAACAAATATTCCAGCCTATGGGACAAATGCGGTAGCACAATTTGTTTTTGCTCTTCTTTTAGAAGTTTGTAACCAAGTGGCACACCATGATAAAAGGGTTAAAGAAGGAGCATGGGCTGAAAGTGGAGAATTTTGCTTTTGGGAGACTCCTCTTATTGAATTGCATGGTAAGACAATGGGTATAATAGGATTTGGTAAAATTGGAGAAGCAACTTCAAAGATAGCAAGAGCTTTTGGGATGAAAGTTATATCTTATACTAAATCCCCTAACAAAGAACTTGAGAATGAGAATTTGAAGTTTGTTGAATTAGATGAGTTATATGCACAGTCAGATATAATTAGTTTACATTGTCCTTTGTTTGAAGATACTAAAGGAATGATAAATAAAAGAAGTATTGAGACGATGAAAGATGGAGTAATTCTTATTAATACTTCAAGAGGTGGACTTATTGTGGAAAATGACCTGAGAGAAGCTTTAGATTGTGGGAAAATCAGAGCAGCAGGGCTTGATGTTATGATTGAAGAACCACCGAGAAACGATAATCCGCTTTTTAGTGCAAAAAATTGTATAATAACACCTCATATAGCTTGGGCACCAAAAGAAGCTAGAGAAAGACTTATGGATATCGCTGTTGAAAATGTAAGAGCATTTATTAATGGTGATGATATGAATGTTGTAAATAGGGGGACGGTTCATTAATCTTCTAAGAAGATTAATGAACCGTCCCCTATCTGTTAGCATTTCTAAGTCAAAAAGTATTCTTCAATTTCTTTAAAGGTATCTATTATATGGTTAGGGTTTTCTGTTTCTAGCTCTTCACGAGTATTTGAGCCTGTAGTTATTGAAATTATTTTAGCGCCTATATGTCTAGCTGTTTTAATATCTAAAATTGTATCTCCAATAACTATAATTTCATCATAATCAGAACCAAACAATTCTTTCGCTTTTTTTAGTGCAGTGGATGCAATATCAAATCTTCTAAGACCGTCTTCACCGAAACCACCTGTCTTAAAGTATTTCCAAACACCGAGCTTTTGAAGTTTATATTGAGCACCTATGCTCAACTCACCTGTAATTAGTGCAATTTTGTGATTAGTTTTTGATAGCTTCTCGATAAAACTTACAGCATCTACATTTTCACGCCATACATCTGTTGTTTTAAATTTCTTCAGCTGTTCCTCATATATTTTTAAAAATGAATTCCATTTGTCCTCAGAGAATTCTTGATTATACTTTTCAAGGACTTCCATGAATACATCTTTATCTGAACGAGCAGAATTATTTACACCAGCCATTCCATTTTCAGTGTTTAAAAAGATATCAATAGCCTTTTCATATGGCATATCTGTTCTGCTGTCCCTTTTAATGATTGTACCGTTTATATCAAAAAATATTAGTTTTCTCATTTTATCACTCCTACTTTAGTAATTAGTAATTTATGTGTATTTTATCTTTTCTATTGAATATTTCTTAGATACCAGGTTGTACTTATTCTTCTTCTACTAATTCAATAATTGGCAAATGAGGTCTATTGTTAAATCTTACAGGAATAATACTATTTCCTAATCCTCTACTTACAATCATTTTTACATTGTTATCTGATACATATAGTCCAGAAGTATATTCAGGAAAGAATCCTTGGTTTGGTGATACAACACCTTGATTAAAAAAAGGTATTCTAAATTGTCCACCATGAGCATGACCACTAAAAATCAAGTCTGGTTTATTATTTTCTGTTTCTGAGTAGTAATTAGAAAATAGTTCAGGTCTGTGTGCTAATAGGATAATGGGAATATTATTTGTACATTCAATACTTTTTAATTGGTCTTTACTATATGTTTGTCCATCACTTAAACCTGTTAGAGCGAGGCTCTTTCCATTTGTAGTATAGATTACAATTTTATCTTCAATAACATCAATAGCATTATCAGTCAATATTTTTGTCCACTTATTGACATTACGACTCCAAGATTCGTGGTTGCCTGTTACAGCATAAGTTTTTGAAATCTCTGATAATCCCTTACATAATCTATCTAATCCACAGGTTGTTAAATCTGCACTTGTATCAATAATATCACCTGTCATAACTATTAAGTCAGGTTTTTGTTTTTTTACTTTATTTATTATGGAATCTATATTTGCAGCATTTTTAGGCAGATGAACATCCGAAATGTGAGCAATTTTTAAACCAACTAATTCTTTAGGTAATTGATTAATCTCAACTTTTATCTTTTCAACTTTAATCCAATTATTTTGAGCATAACAATATGTGAATACCGCTATGAGGATAAATAAAAGGATTGAAATAACTTTAAAACATTTATTTTGTTTCTTCAAACCTAATCACTCCTTGAGTATATTATAGCTTTTTAATAAAGAATATCAAATTCCAAAGGAAATTAAAACACCTTCTTAAAAAACTTATTAATCTTTAAAGTTTCTTTAAATTTACAATATATACTTTAGATGTAAACAAGATAGGAACTGAAATAATGAATTTAAAATATAAATTGGAGGATTGATTATGAGCACAAATATTATAAAAGTTGAGAACTTAAAAAAGAAAATAGGAAAAAAAGAAATTATTAAAGAGTCTACATTTCAAGTAAAAAAAGGGGAAATATGTGGATTTATTGGACCAAATGGAGCAGGAAAGACAACAATGATGAGGCTTTTAACAGGATTAATTTCACCGACAGGTGGAAAAGTTCATCTTAATGGTGTGGATGTTAATAAAAATAGAGAAGAGGCTTTAGAAAAAGTAGGAGCTTTAGTGGAAGCACCATTGTTTTTTCCATATATGACTGCAGAAAAGTTACTCTTGAATTTAGCTGTTTTAAATAAGAATATGAGTAAAACTGAAAGAAGAGAAAAAGTTGAAGAGGTTCTTAAGAAGGTGGGGTTATATGATAGAAGAAAAGACAGGATATCTAAATACTCCTTAGGAATGAAGCAGAGACTTGGAATTGCTCAAGCACTACTTAATAATCCAGATGTGGTGTTGCTAGATGAGCCAGCTAATGGATTAGATCCTATGGGGATGATTGAATTAAGAAAATTAATTACAAAGTTAAATGAGGAAGATGGAATTACATTCTTTATATCAAGTCATTTATTAGATGAGTTACAAAAAATGTGTAACAATCTTTTAATAATAAAAGATGGCAAAATTATTTGGAGTGGAAATAAAGAAGAGCTTTTAAGAGAAGAAGGATATACAGATAGTTTAGAAGATGCATTTGTTAAATTAATGATGAAGGCTTAATAGGAGGAAAGTTTATGTGGAGATTATACAGGTGCGAATTTAAAAGATTATGGGGAAGAAAATCAACAATTCTATGTGCAATTGCTATTCCTTTTATAGTGCTACTAAGTTCAAAATTTTATTTAGATAATAACGTAGCTTTAGATATTACTAGTCCACAATATACATCAATAAATAATTTTCCAGTTGCGGTAATACAGGAACAGTTAATCTTATCTTTTAATATGATAGCTATCTTTCTAACAGTACTTTGTGTTACCCAAGAGTTTAGAGGTGGATATATGAGGATGGTTTTAGTAAGACCTATTAAAAGGAGTCATGTATTCTGGACAAAATATTTAGTGATTTTAACCAGTATGTTTATTCTTTTGGTTGAGTACTTTCTTTTTAGCACAATCATAGGTAGGGTAATATTTGAAAGAGTAGAGAATGTAGCTGTTTTTTATATGGATAACTTATTAAATAATTCAAAGATGTTTATCTATAGTATTAAGTATTATTTATACTCATTTTTAACTTTGAGTGTAATCACAGGAGTTATATTTCTAATTTCAACAATTAGCAGTAATATGGTAATTTCAACAGGGGTGAATTTAGGGTTTGTATTTAGCGTAATGGTATATCCATCAGTAATAAGTATTTTTTTAGGACAAAGTGGATTAAATATAGATAAATTAAGATTATTATCAATAACAGAAATACAACATAAAGGAATAGCCGCTGGATTAGGTATGCATTCATATCTTAATAGTTTTATTTTAAGTGTATTAGGGGTGTACGGAGTATTAGGAGTTTTATCAAGTTACTTAATATATAAAAGAAAAGATCAATTAATATAGGAGGAAAGCGTTATGAAAAATTTAGTGTTAAGTGAATTGAGAAGAGTATTTTTTAGAAAGAAGTTTTTAGCTTTAATTATTGTTTCGTCGATGTATATGATGGTTGCTGCAGGATTAATTTTAGTATATAGAACAGGGTTTTATGATCCAAACACAACAATGGAAGTTGATAGGTTAAGTTTTGCAGTTCATCTACTAAGAGATTATCATTTTTATTTTTTAATAGTGTTGTTTCCTATAATATTTGTTGAATGTTTTTGTGGAGAAATAGCTTCAGGTAAGTTCAGAATGTTTATGACAAGACCATATAGTAAAACTAAAATTATTTTATCAAAAGTATTAGTAGGAGCAATTGTAGGTGGAATTATTCTATTAGTATCATTAATTATATTTACTGTTCTAGGATATATTAAATTACCCTATGTTGAGACAACTAGATTTTTTTATATTGATAAAGAGTTTAATGCAATTGGGGCATTTATATATAGTTTAAAGTTCTATGCTTTAGAATGGTTCATACTTATGGGATTAATGAGTGTTATTGCTACACTTAGCGTTTTAATAAGGAATTCAGTAGTAGTTTTTTTAGGAACAATAGCAAGTATAGTGTTTACATTATATTTATCTGAAAAGCTTTCATATTTTATTGAAAGTAATAAGGCAATATTCGATGTTTTATCTGGTAAGGAAAATTTTATTATTTATAATATATTGGTAATAATTGTCGGAATAGCATTAACTGTGATATTATTTAATAAAAGGGATTATTTGTATTAGAAGATGAAGGGGGCTAGGTAGTGGAAAAGATATTGATTATTGATGATGATATAGATATACTTAGTCTGATATATGATGCTTTAAGTGATGAGGGGTATGTTGTTTATAAAGCAGAAAATAGTAATGAAGCAATAGAGTATTTAAATGAAGAGATAGAGCTTATTTTAATGGATGTAATGATGCCTGGTAAGAATGGATTTGAATTATGTAGAGATATCAGGGATATGGTTGATTGTCCAATAATATTTATTACTGCTAAGACTGAAGAAAAAGATATGATGAAAGGGTTAGCTGTTGGAGGAGATGACTATATTACAAAGCCCTTTAGTATAAAAATACTGAAAGCCAGGGTGGCAGCACATCTTAGGAGAGATAAGAGAAATATAAATAAAGAGAAAAAGTTTATAGCTTTTCATAATTTAAATATAGACCTGAAAAGTAGAGAGATTCTATTTAATGGTGTAAAAATACAAATGACAAAAAGAGAATTTGATATTATTGAACTTCTTGCAATGAATTCAGGACAAGTTTTTTCTAAGGAAAGAATATATGAAGGGATATGGGGATATGATGCTGAAGGTGATTCTTCAACGGTATCAGAGCATATAAAGAAAGTTAGAGCAAAATTAGCTAAGGTGGAGCCTAATGTGAAATATATAGATACAGTATGGGGTGTAGGATATAGATGGGGTGCTCATAAGAAAGGAAGTGATGAGAGTGCTTAAAAGACAGTCTCTAAGTAAGCAGTTCTCATATACATTCTTTCTTATAATTTTATGTACTTTATTAACTCTTTTTATAGAAATAGTTATATTCTCAATATATATTCTACATGATACAAAGTTATTACCAGCAAATCATTATGAAAAGATAGTTCCTAGAATTGAGAATACTGTTAATGAGAATAAAGAAAAAGTATTGGAAGTATCATTTGAGGAAATAATGAATAAGATTGTACCTAAAAACGGGATTAAATATATAGTTTTAGATAATAATGGGCAATATGTTTATGGCAATGCCGAAATAGATATATTCCCCAATAAAGATACTTTAGAGCAAGAGTGGGTAAAGAGATTAAATACTCAACATGTATCAAGCAATGTGGTATCAAAATATATACCTATTATGGATGGAAATAATAAACTTGTAGGTGAATGTGCAATACAATATGAGTTAAAGGTTAGTTATAAAAACAAAGATAAAATAACTAAAAATATATTATGGGGAATAATATTATCTCCATTTATTATAGTTGTAGTATTTACAGTTATCTTTGGTAGGAAGTTAAGCAAGAATATAAAGGAACCATTGGGGATTTTAACTGAGGCAGCAGAGAAAATCAAAAATAACAATCTTGATTTTCATATAAATTATCCATATAAAAATGAATTAGGAGATGCGGTAACTTCATTTGAAGATATGAGGTCAGAACTACATAAAACTTTGAATAAACAGTGGAAGCTAGAGGATGAAAAGAACTTAATGATATCGGCTATATCACATGATCTTAGAACTCCTTTAACCATAATTAAAGGGCATGCAGAGATGTTGAATGATGGAGCATACAAAAAGGAAGATAGGCTGCTAAAATATTTGAGAAGTATTGAAAATTCATCTGATTGGGCTGTTGCTCTTTTAAATGATATGAATACTCTTATAAAGATAGAGAATGTTGATTTTAAATTGAATAAAGAAAAAGTAGATATATATAAATTTATTGAGAACAAGGTTAAAGAATATGAGTCGTTAACCAATGATAAGAATATTATGATTAAAGTTGAATGTTGGGATGAGGGAAACTTAGAGAAAGAAGAAATAGGGAAACAAGTTAATAATGAAAGTGTTTTTAGTCAAGAAGTAGATGTACAAGAAGTAGATGTACAAGAAGTAGATGGGGTGGACAAGCATATCAGGAAATATGGATTAAGGATAAAAGAGGATGGTGTAAAAGGGGGTATTTTAAAAGATGTTATGGTGGATAAGCTTAGAGTTTCACAGGTGATAGATAATATTATTACCAATAGTATAAGGTATACACCAGATGGAGGGATAATAACAGTCAGAATAAATGCGCACCATGAAAGGCTAAATATAGCTATTGAGGATAGTGGAAGTGGATTTAGTAATGAAGATTTGAAGATGGCTTTAGAAAAATTTTATCGAGGTGATAAATCAAGGGGGAGTGGATCAGGGCATTCTGGTCTAGGCTTATATATATCTAGGAAACTTATTAATTTACATGATGGACAACTTAGAATATATAATAATAAAAATGGTGGAGCAGGAGTAGAGTTTTTTATTTACCAGACTTAAGATGGTATAATTAATATATATTTTAATAGCTTATAAATCAATAAAGAAAATATGAAAACTCGGGGGAGGCTTCAAACATGGGGATATTTAAAAATAAAAAAGATATGGTTTGGAAAGAGTTTGCTGAAGAAATGAAAGGGCAATTTATTGAAAAAGATGGATTTAGACCATCTAAGGTAATCCTTAAGAATGGAAACTGGAATATTGTCTTTGATACATATACTGTTAGTGATGGAAGAACAAATACAAAATATACACGAGTGAGGGTTCCTTTTGTTAAAAAAATGGATTTCTACATGGATATCCATGAAAAAGGGATATTCAAATGGGTTGAAAAAATTATAACAAATGATAATATTACAACAGGGATTGAGAGTATTGATGAACAATTAATTATAAAAAGTAATGATCAAAAGATAATATGTTCAATGTTCAAAAATGATAAAATATTAGAATTAATGTTAGCTCAGAAAAAATTTAAAATGTTTATTAAAAGAAATCAAGGTGTTTTTGGTGGAAAGTTTCCAGACCATACTAATGAACTGCAATTTAAAGTATATGGGGTAATAAAAGATAAAAAAAGTTTAAAAGAAATTAACGGACTATTCTGTGAACTTTTGAATGAACTTAGTAATTTAAATGTTCTAAGTAAAGAAAAAACTGATTTTGAGTATTTAAGTTAATTATTTTAATAAAATATTTTTCGCAAATGAAGTTTAGGAAGATATTAACCTTTCTAAACTTCATTTGATTTTTTCATGATTTTATCATAAAGCTTTTCTGGTGTATCAGCTTTAATTAATTTATCATTTACTAGAGCAAATGGAACTGTTGAACATTCTCCACATAATCCAAGGCAAGTAACAACCTCTATTTCTCCATCTTTAATGTCATTTTTAAGTCTTTTAACTACATTCTCTGTTCCGTTTTCATAATTATGTTCACAAAATTTTATATCAATCATTGAAAATCCCCCTTAATAATCAAAAATAATTTTAATCTATAATAAACAATCAAACAAATCTTGCTAAGTTTATTTGGTGAAAAAAGTATCTTTAAAGAATGAATTAAATAATTTTTTTAAGTTTTGATAGAAGGTTTAGTATATAGAAAATAAATAAGTTTGTACAAACCTATATAATATTATTATTAATTTTAATCAGAATTTTATGCTGTTAATGATATACATAGAATATCTAATATATACGCAATGAAATTTATTGTATAAATATCATGAAATAAAGTCATTTTAAATAAAAAATAAAATTCTTTCAATAAAATGTGAATAATTGAAAGAATTTTATTAACGTAAAGACTTATATAAAAAAGATAAGAAGAGTAGGTTTTAGCTATTTAAGTGGTTCATAATTTTATTGTATAGTGTTTCAGCAGTATCCGCAGAAATAAACTCATCATCTACTAATGCAAAAGGACCTTCAGCACATTCACCACAATGTCCAAGACAAGGAGAGACTTCGACTTTGGTGGTTTGCAATGTTTCTTTAAGTTTATTAACTACATTTTCTGTTTCATAACCAAAATTGTTCTCACAAAATTTAATTACTTTCATTTAACACAACCTCCAATTATTTAATTTTTATTCTATTAGTATTTTAAAAATAATTTTTTTTATTCTTTTAGGGGACGGTTCATTAATTTTTTTAGAAAATTAATGAACCGTCCCCTATTTTTAAAAATTCATCGTCTTTTTTGAAGGTTAAACAGTTTATAATAGTGAATGAGGTAAATATAACATTAAAAGTAAAATATATCAATGGAGTTTATATTATTAATTTATAGTGAAATGATAAGACCAAAAAGTACATACTTAATATAATAATTAAGTAATGGGAGGTTTAGAGATTGGATAATAATGAAATTATTCGAAAAGCAGTCAATGGTAATGAAGAGGCTTTTGTGAATCTATTAGCTCAGTATAGAGAACATCTATATAAATGTGCTTATTATTACTTAGGTAATAAGGAAGATGCCATGGATGCAATACAAGAGACTGCATATAGAGCTTATAAAAATAGAAAAAGTCTCAGAAAAGGGAGTATTCATATAAAGGCTTGGCTTACAAGGATATTGATAAATTATTGTAGAGATATTAGCAAGAGTAAAGGGAAGATAATTTTATTTGAAGATATTTCAAGGGTTTCTGACGATAGTCAGGTGTGCATAGAAGAGATAAGTGTCGATAATATAATTCTTTATGATGAACTTAAAAATATGAAACATCCTTATAAAGAGGTAATAATTTTAAGGTTTGTTCAGGATATGAAGATAAAGGATATTGCAGAGATAATGAAAAAACCTGAGAGCACTATTAAGTCTCAAATTCAAAAAGGTATTAAGATGCTTAGAAAATCTATTATAGAGGAGAGTGAATCTTATGCTAGATAGAGACAAGTTTAATGAAGATATGAATATGAAAAATATAGATAATGAATTGATGAATGCACTAAAAAAAGGTGTTTTAAAGGGAAAAGAAGAGGAAAAAAATTGGTATAAAAAAGCATGGGTTAAGAGTGTTGCGGTTATTGGAGTAATAATTACTATAACTATTGGGGGATGTTTACTATCGCCTACATTCGCTGAAGGGGTGGCTAATCTACCTTTAGTTAAAGAGATAATAAGTTTATTCAAACACGAGAAAAGTATACAAGCTGCAGTTGATAATGAATATGGTGGGAATATATTAGCTGAATGTAATAATGAGGATTATATTTTTAGAATTATTCATGGAATGAGAGATAAAAATAATTTAGTTTTCTTTTATGAGATTATAGATAAGAATAATAAACTTAATGATCAAAATAATATATTATTTTTTAAAGATCCTAAGATAACTGATGAAAATGGAAATGTAGTGGTATTAGATACAGGGATAACTTTTAATGTAACAAAGAGTAACAAAGGTATATTTAAAATACGGAAAGATACAGCAGCAAAAATAGATAACTTTAATGATATAGATGGATATATATATATAAGTGGAAGATTAATGAGTAATATTTGGACATCAGATAAACAGTTTGTTAGTGTTGAGCTATTGAGCTTAGATAATTTTAAAGTATCAGTTGGGGAATTGGAGAAAAGTAAGGAAGTTGTTAAGGAAATAAAAAAAGAAATACAAGTTGGAGATGAAGAAATCATAATTGATAAATTGGAGATTGAACCTACAGAAATGAGATTGAGTTTTAAATATAATACTATTATAGAGAAGGAAAAAATAATTAGTAGTGTTGAAGTAGAGCTTGAGGATAATAATGGAGTCAAGTGGAATAAGCTTGATGGAGATGGAATAAATCAAGAGATAGGTAGAAGTCAACCAATAAATGTTATTGATGAAAATGGAAATAAAGTACCTAGAAATACTGTAGAATATGAATTTATAGAGTACGTTAATTCACCATATTTCATTGATTTTGAGGAATGCTACCTAAAAAAATTAAAGATTGGATATCATGATTTAGTTGAAAATATAGAAATAAATATTAAAGATATTAAGATTATTAATGAATATGATAAATATTTTAATATTGAGGATTTTAAAGAAACTGATGAGTATTACAAGTTTAGATTGGTACCAGAAACAAATAGAAATATAAAAATTTCACATGGGTATGGAAATGGAATTGGGGTGTATAAGATAGTTAAAGTTGATGAAAATAATAGTTATGCACGACATAAATATTTATCAGAAGGGTATGATATTAAACCTATATATTCAGATAATGAAATAAGGCTAGAAGAGGAAAAACTTAATGAAGATAAAGGTATAGTAATTTATGAGAAATACGAGATATTAGATATTAGGATAGATAAGAAAATTTTTGAGGAAAATGTAATTCAAAATAAGATTTTCATTACTACTCAGCAGGACGAAAAATTTATAGAGTTTGAGGGCAATGTAAAGATTTTTTCTAAGGAAGATAAGTAGCAAAAATATAGTCAAGCAGGGGACGGTTCATTAAAATTCTAAAAATTTTAATGAACCGTCCCCTGCTTAGTTATGAATTTATTTTAACAGTATAAGAAATACTAATATTTAGAAAACATAATAGGAGTGATCTCATGAATTTTGAAGAGATATTACATAAAGTGGTAGTTACTGTTGTGTATGTACTCGAGGGGATGGGGATTTTCGTAATAATTATTGCAGCTGGGCAAACTTTCTATTCTTATATTAAAAGCATGTTTAATCCTAATAAGAGAATGATTAGAATTCAATTTGCAAAGAATATGGTTCTTGCTTTGGAGTTTAAACTTGCAAGCGAAATTATAAGAAGTGTAATAATAGAGAAAATTGAAGAGCTCTATATATTAGGTGCTGTAATAGCTATTAGAGTAATCCTAACATTTGTAATTCATTGGGAAATAAAAACTGATATGGCACAGAAAAAAAGTGATGATGATTTGAATCTTAACAAAAAAATAAAAAGAAAAAGTAATGGAAGATTTTGATTTTTATATATGACAGACAATTATAGTGATAAAAGAATTAGGAGGAGATACTAATGAGAGTTCCTAAACATGTAGGGGTTATACCTGATGGCAATAGGAGATGGGCTGTTACACAAGGTATGACAAAAGATAGAGGATATGATGGTGGAATAAATCCTGGGTTAGATTTATTCAAACTATGTGAAAAAGAAGGCGTGGAGGAAATAACGTATTATGGTTTTACAACAGATAATACAAAACGTCCAAAAGAACAGAGATTAGCTTTTACAAAGGCATGTATAGATGCGGTTGAAATACTTGCTAAGGAGAATGCTTCATTACTTGTAGTTGGAAATACAGATTCACCTATGTTTCCCAAAGAACTTCTCAAGTATACAAAAAGAACACAATTTGGTGATGGAAAGATTAAGGTTAACTTTTTAGTAAACTACGGATGGAAATGGGATTTAAATAGTCTTAAAGAAACAGAGGAAAATAATAAAAATATAATAAATCATATTAAATCAAATGATATTTCAAGAGTAGATTTAATTATAAGATGGGGAGGAAGAAGAAGACTAAGTGGATTTTTACCTGTTCAATCAATTTATGCAGATTTTTATGTTATAGATGATTTCTGGCCTGAATTTAAAGAGAAACATTTCTATGATGCATTGGAATGGTATGATGAACAGGATATAACATTAGGAGGATAATTTTTTTTATCCACTATAGGTAATTATATGAAGGGATAGATTGTCTTGAAAAAGAATGCGATAATAGTTGGTGCTGGAATAGGCGGAATGGCTACAGCTATTAGATTATTAAATAGAGGTTTTAAAGTTCAAATATTTGAAAAAGAGAAATCTATAGGCGGAAAGGTAAATATTTTAGAAAAAGATGGATTTAAATTTGATTTAACAGCTTCAATTTTAATGACACCAGATATATATAAAGAAATATTTTTTGATATTGGTAAAAATCCAGATCATTATCTAAATTTCTTAAAAATCGATCCCTTTTATAGAGTTTTTTTTGAAACAGGAAGTTATATGGATTTTTATGAAAATATCAACAAAACTATAGAATCCATTGAAGCTATTTCAACAGAAGATAGTATAGGTTATATGAAATTTATTGATAAGACTTATGAAAAATATAAGATTGCTGATGAAAATTTTTTAAGATGTAATTTTGATAGTTTTAATAGTTTTTTTAATATAGGCACATTAAGAAAAGCTCTAAAACTAAAACCACTTAAATCTACATATAATTACTTAAAAAACTATATCAAAGATGAGAGATTAATAAGTTTTTTATGTTTTCAAGCAATGTATATAGGGGTATCTCCATTTAAAGAATCTAACGTTTATACATTGATTCCTTTAGTATCGCAATTGTATGGGTTGAGACTTATAGAAGGAGGAATGTACTCATATATCAATGCTCTAAAAAAAGTAATAGAAGAACTTGAAGGAGAAATATATACAAATGCAAAGGTAGATAAAGTTTTAATTAAAGAAGGAGTAGCACAGGGAATAGTTTCTAATAACAACATTTACAAAAGTGATATAGTTATTTGTAATGCTGAATATTCATATGCAGTAGAAGAGTTAATAGACGAAGAATTTATAACATTAAAAGATAGGGCTTTAAAACATTCACCTTCAGTATTTATTATATATTTAGGATTAGATAAAAAATATGAAAATTTAAAGGTGCACAATCATTTTCTATCTAAAAACTTTAGAAACAGTATTGAAAGTTTTTTTCATGGAGAAATGTGTTCAGAACCATCCATATATATATATTCTCCAAGTAGAATTGATTCGAATATGGCACCAAATGGATGTGAAGCAATTAATGTAATGATAAGGGTACCAAACTTAATGCAATCTAATGGTAAGTGGGATGAAGGTTACAAAAAAAACATAAGAAATATCCTTATTGATAAAATTAAAATGATACAGGGGTTTGAGGATATTGAGGAACATATTATTCTTGAGGAATACTTGACTCCATATGATTTAAGAGAAAGATTTAATGCATATGGTGGAGCGGCGTTTTCAATAAGTCATAATCTTTTTCAGACAAATTATTTTCGACCTCATATAAAACACAAGAAAATAAAAAATCTTTATTTTACAGGAGGATCAGTACACCCAGGTACAGGAGTATCATTGGTGCTATTAAATAGTAAACTTGTAGAGGAGTCAGTAATGAGAGATATTAAATAATATTTTAGGTAGGGGACGGTTCATTAAAACTTTTATCGTTTTAATGAACCGTCCCTAGTTTGTTTACTAGCTTCCAAATATATTAACTTTTAGTGTATAATATTTAGTATAAATTTAGATTATATAAATACTTAGGTTAGATGATAATTTAATTAAATATTAATAGAAATATATAGATGCAAAGTAGAGGAGTAAAGTGATAATGAATATTCAAATTTTCGGTACTAAAAAGTGTTTTGAAACAAAGAAAGCAGAAAGATATTTTAAAGAGAGAAGAGTAAAATATCAGTTGGTTGATATGAATAGTAAAGAGTTGAGTAAGGGTGAGTTTAAGAGTGTCCTTGCTGGTGTTAAGGGAGTAATGAATTTAATAGATGTAAATTCTAAAGCCTATGCAAAATCAGACTTAGCTAAAGTACGAAGTGATAGTGCGAGAGAAGAAATTTTATTTAACAATCAAAAGTTGTGCAAAACACCTATTGTTAGAAATGGTAAAAAGGCTACAGTAGGTTATCAGCCAGAAGTTTGGAAGGGTTGGGAAGAGTAGTTGATAAATTAGTTGTTGAGGGGACGGTTCATTAATTTATTTAATAAATTAATGAACCGTCCCCTATTAAAGTTGACTAGTTAAACTATATTACTCAAACTTCAGTGTAGTGCTAAGTCTATCTTCTCCAAGTATAGTATTTTTAAAGATTTCTTGAGTTTTATCTAAATAGATAATTGGATCAGATAGACTGGGGCTAAAGTGAGTTAACCAAAGTTCTTTAACATTACTATTTTGGGATAAATGAGCAGCTTCACTGAACAGCATATGTTTATTTTGAATTGCTTTAGAAAGCTCTGCATCATCACCATACATACCTTCACAAATAAATAAATCAGAATTATAAATAAAATTATTTAACTCTGGTATTGGTCTTGTATCAGTACAGTAACATATTTTTATACCTTTTCTGTCATCACCTAAAACCATATCTGGAGTATATGTTGTGCCTTTAAACTCAACGTTATCACCAGATTGAAGAATTGACCAATAAGTTTTAGGTATATTAAGACTAAGAGCCTTATTTACATTGAATTTTTTCTTTCTACTGATATTAAAAGAATAACATACTGTAGGTATTGAGTGTTCTACTGGTAATGCTTGTATATCTATTCCATTATGATGAAACTGGGTTACTCTATTTTCATTACATTCTAAAAATCTAACTTCAAAAGGTAGAGCCATACATAACTTCAATAAACCTGTTAGTATATCTTTTGATTGAGTAGGAGCAACAAGTAGTAATGGATCCACACGACCTGAATTACCTATGGTAAGTAAAAGTCCTGGTAAACCTGCTACATGATCTGCGTGAACATGAGTTAAACATATTATATCTATATTTTTAAATCCTGTATGTGCGATTTTCATTGAGACTTGAGTACCTTCACCACAATCAATGAGAATGCTTTTTCCATTATGACTTAGGAATAATGAAGTCAGTGAACGGTTTGGGGTAGGGAGACTGCCACCACAACCTAATAATGTGATATCTATCATTAAACTTATCATCCTTCCGTATTGGTTTTGTTAATAATGCTATACATCTATTTTATACTAAAAAATGGTATAATATAAAAAAGTATATGAATTTGCGAAAAAAATAAGGTGAATGATAAAGAAAAATACTTGATAATTGTATTTAAATAAAATTTTATTAATTACCTAAGAAAGAAGCGTGTTAATAATCATGAATGAGATTAAAATATTAGAACCAAGAATTTCGAATCATGCAAAAGAGGCAATTAAAGATATTGAGATTGTATTAGATGACTCTATTATCGAGAATTGTACCTTAAGAAATAATATGTTAATTAGAAATGTTGCAGAGTATATATCAATTAAAAATTCTTATTTTGAAAGTGTAAGATTTAATGGAAGTGAGTTAAGAAACATAGATGCCAGTGATTGTATATTTCATAAATGTGATTTTTCCAATGTAGACTTTAGTGATGGTATATTTCACAGAGCAAAATTTACAGAATGTAAATTAATAGGAGCAATTTTTGCAGCAGCATCATTGCAACATGTTGAATTTATAGAGTGTACTTTAAACTATTCAGCTTTAAAGTTTTCAAGAATTAAAAAAGTTGAATTCAGAGAATGTAGTTTAGTTAATGCTGATTTTGGAGATGCAGAATTGGGAGAAATTATATTTAATAAATCAAATCTTAAAGAGTCAGAATTCTCTGGGTGCAGTCTTTCAGGTATAGATTTTACTAATAGTAATATTGAGGGTATAGGTGTGAGGATAGAGGATTTAAACAACGCTATTGTCACAGCTGAACAAGCAGTTGAGCTGTCTAAGTTAATTGGAATTAAGGTTGTTAGGTAAATAAGGGACGGTTCATTAATTTTCTTTAAAAATTAATGAACCGTCCCATGGTTGTTAAAAGATAACTTGTATTAAAAGGGGGATTAGTGTTATGTGTGAGAAGGAAGAAATATTAGATCTGGTGAATGAAAATGATGAAATTATTGGGGCAGTATCAAGAAGGGAAGTATGTAAGGAAGGTATAAGGAATTATAGAGTTATAAATGCATTTATAAGAAATGAAGAAGGGAAAATATGGATACCAAGAAGAGCTGCAAACAAGAGAATGTTTCCTTTGGCTTTGGATATGAGTGTAGGAGGACATGTTCAAAGTGGGGAATCTTATCTTAAGGGATTTGAAAGAGAGCTTAAAGAAGAATTAAATATAAAACTTGATGATGTTGAATATAGAGAAGTTTTGTATTTGAATCCATACAAAGAAGATATATCCTCTTTTATGAAAGTATATGAGATTAATCTGGAGCATACTCCAGATTATAATAAATCAGATTTTATTGAGAGTTATTGGCTTACACCTCAGGAAGTAATACAAAGAATAGCAGATGGGGATAATGCAAAGAGTGACTTAATTAAAGTTATAAAGATTTTATATAAGAAGCAAATATAAATATGGTGTAGTGAGGGACGGTTCATTAATAAAATTAGAATTTTAATGAACCGTCCCTTTGGGTTTATTCATGATTGAATAAAGAATTAATAAAAATTATTGAACAATGAATAAAACGAACAAATGTTGGTATAATTACTATTAGTTATAAAATTATATGATTAGAATAGGAAGGAATGAGGATTATGCCAAGAGCAGCTAGAAAGAAAATTGAGAATGGAATCTATCATATTATATGCAAATCAAATTCTGATTCCCTGCTTTTTAGAGAAGAAAGTGACAAAGAAATGTATACTGAAATTTTAAAGAAGTATAAAAAACAATATGGAGTTAATATATTTGCAATTTGCTTTATGGATAATCATGTACATTTTATTATTGAAACCTGTGGAACGGATTTGTCTTCTGTAATGAAGAGTATTAATGTTTGTTATGTACAATATTATAATAAAAAATACGACAGAACTGGCACCTTAATGGGGGAGCGATTTAAGAGTCATTTGATTAAAGATGAAAAAAATTTAGCGAATGCATCGTTATATGTTCATAAGAATGCAAAAGACTTACCTAAATGGAGAAATAAAATTGAGAAATATCCCCATTCAAGTTTAGGAATTTATTTAGGATTGAGAGAAGATATACATGGTTTAATAGATTCAGGATATGTCATGAGATTTTTTAATAATAATATAAATCAAGCAAGGAAAGTTTATGCTGAAAGATTAGAATTAGATGATAGGATAAATTATCAAATTAAATATAACATAAATATAGATGATAAATGCGAATATAGAAGTGAAAGAAAGATATTGTATAAGGAGCTAGATCCTATTTTAATAGTTCAGCAGATTAGTAACCTTCTCGATATAGATAAAAAATATTTATATATTAAGAATAATCCATATGGTAAGAAAATGAGAGCTATGGTTGTCTTTTTTATGAGAAAATATTGTGGATTTACTCAAAGAGAAATATGTGATTTTATTGGAAATATTACTCAGTCAACTGTATCTGTTTTATGTAGCAAAGCATATGATATGATTTCTCAATATAATTTAGATAACATATTTGAGGTTTTTGCTAAAAATTGTTCAACTAAAAAATGTATGATATAATTTTTTTATATAATAATAAACATAAATTGGAAAAGGTTATTAAATAAAATAACTCAATATGATTTTTAGCAATTTAGGTTTTGGAGGGATTAATGGAATATTTTATGATTGGTATGCATGGAAAAGTAGATAAAAAAAGTATTCAAATGTGAAATTATGCTTAGATACAGGGAGATTAGCTTTACAGGAAATTATTGATACAAAGTTTGAAGCTAAAAGAGTTGTAGAAAAATTTATTAATTATATAGAAGTGGTTCATGTGTGGAATCTAAGGATTAATAATGGGATAAAAGAGTACCATTATCCTGTATTAGAAAATCAAGAGATAAAAGAGGGCTGGGGTAATGTTAAAGGAATCTTGGGAATATTATCCTATTCAAAAAGTAACTTTAAGGTTTTATTTGAGCATGATTCTAGTTTGATTAATGATAGGGATTTATTATCATGCTACAATTATGTTCGTAAGAAATTACAAGGAGTGTAATAAAATAAGACAAGCTATTTTAATATATTTCAATGTAGGGGATTAAGCAGAGATTAAGGGACGGTTCATTAATTTCTCAAATAAATTAATGAACCGTCCCCTAAAACATGCAAAACAATTTTATGAGTGCTTTGGTAAAAGAATGAATAAAATTGAATATATGTTAAGAATAAGCTCGTATAATATTTAATAGTACTGTTGTAAGTTATAATTAATTAGGGATAATATTTAAAAGGGGTGGCTATGAATATGGATAAACTTTGGTGGGGAGTTTTGATGATGTTATTTGATGTAAGGGTAGTTGGGTTTGATATACTACCTGATATTGTAGGAATTATACTTATATACTTAGCTTTGACAGAATTAGAAAGTTGTAATGAAGATTTTAAAAATGCTAAAAGTTTAAGTTTAATTGTAGGGATATTTATACTAATAAGGTTTATATTTAGAAGTAGTCTATTATTTTTAACTATTGAAGTAATTGTAACTATACCGATGATATATTTCATTTTAAATGGGGTTTCAGATTTACTATTGAGTGTAGGATGTAATAATATATCAGAAAAATTAATGAATTATTTTAGGATATATGTGGTATTAACAATTTGTGCGATAATATTAAGAGTACTTAGAAGTAGTGTTATATTATCAATGACTTGGATTGCAATAACAGTAATAGCTATACTAATGATTGTAACATTTTATAAAGCAAAGGAATTGGTTAAGTAAGAAGAATGTAAATTTTATGAAAGAAGTGATGAGGCATAGATATATTTAATTTTACTATGAGATTTCCTAAAATTGAAACAGAGAGATTGATATTAAGAAGAATAACCCTTAAAGATAGATTTGATATTAAGGAATTCTATTCTGATGAAGAAGTTATGAAATATTATGGTATATATACTGTTGATGATATGGATTTTATTGAGAATATGATATTTGACTTTGAAGATGGGTTTAGAACTAATAACTTTATTAGATGGGGAATAGAATTAAAAAGTGAAGGAAAGATTATCGGTACCTGTGGGTTTCATAATTGGATAAAGAAATTTTCACGTTGTGAGATGGGATATGAATTGAATAAAAATTATTGGAATAATGGATATATGAGTGAAGCATTAGCAGGAATAATTAAATATGCATTTTTAGGTATGCAGATTAATAGAATTGAAGCACAAACATATCCAGAAAACATTGCATCTTATTCAGTTCTTGAGAAACTAGGATTTAAAAGAGAAGGACTTTTAAGAGAATATGCTTATTTTAGAGATAAATTTCAAGATTTATATATGTACTCATTATTAAAGTCAGAAACAGATTATAGTAATTATGATGAGTAAGAAGTTGTTGTGATATGCTTTGAGAATAGAAAGTAAACAAACTAGGGACGGTTCATTAATTTTTTTAATAAATTAATGAACCGTCCCTAGTTTTAATTAAAAGAATCAATAAATAATAATTGACTTTAAATTTTAACAATGTATAATTAAGTAAGAAAATGAAATATATACTCATAGGTTGAAAGAGTAATTAATATACTTTTTTATTAAAAGGGAAGTTGGGTGAAATGCCCACACGGTCACGCCACTGTATGAGCTTAGTTAATCTAATACCACTGACACTTACATTTGTTGGGAAGGAGATTAGTGTAAATGCTTGAGTCAGGATACCTGCCTATTGAGAAGATACATATAGATAGTGTTTTTCACATTGTCTATAACTCTACGAGGGATGGAGTGTATTTATGATGAGATTTTATCAAGGTTATTATTTATCTTGGTTTATTTATCATGAATTTAACCCTCGTGCTATTAGAAGTATGAGGTTTTTTTATTATCTAAAAGGAGGAAAGGGTATGAAAAATTTATTAAAGGGGTTTACGGTTAAGGATTTTGTTGTTATTTCAATAGGAGATTTTCTTGTTGCATTAGGATTATTCTTTTTTTTGATGCCTAATAGCATTGCTGCTGGAGGGGTTAACGGATTAGCTATGGTAATAAATAATTATTTACCATTTATATCAATTGGAATGTTGATGTGGATAATGAATATAATTTTATTTATAGTTGCATTTTTAATAATTGGTCCAAGTTTTGGTGCAAAGACCATATATGCAAGTTTTTTATTGTCAGGATATATTGTTGTACTTGAAAAGATATACCCTGTTTTTAAACCAATCACAGGGGATGTCATGTTAGAAATGATTATTGGAATTATTATTCAGGGAATAGGTATGGCAATAATATTTAACGCTAATGCTTCAACTGGTGGAACTGATATTATTGCGAAAATATTAAATAAGTTTTTCAGTTTCGACATTGGAAAGTCCCTTTTAATTACTGATGTAGTGGTAACATTATTTGCAGGTATAACTTTTGGTATAGCAAAGGGATTATATGCACTTGTTACAGTAACTATGAACGGATTACTTATAGATAAAGCGATTGAGAGTTTTAATGCGCTAAAAGAAGTTAAAATAATTAGTTCAGAGAATGAGAAGATAAAAGAATTTATTATGAATGAGTTAGAGAGAGGTACAACAGTATATCATGGAGAAGGTGGATTCACGCAAAAGCCTATGGAGATATTAAGTACAGTGGTGAGCAAAAGACAATTTATAACTTTAAAAAACTATATAAAGACTATAGATAAGAATGCATTTATAAAAGTATACGATGTTTATGAAACTTTTGGAGAAGGATTTAAGAATATAGTAGGGTAATTTAAGTTATCAGCAAGACAAGTAGGGGACGGTTCATGAATTTTTAATATAAATTCATGAACCGTCCCCTACTTGTCCCCTACTTGTCTTATTTTAAAAGAAACTTCATGAAATGTTCAAAAATTTTACCTAATTGTGCACTTTAATGTGCAAAATAATGATAAAGTGAGATTTGCAGATTATAATGAGATTGTAATTAAGAAGAAAAATTAATATGTGATATTTGTGGGAGGGACAAAAATGTTTAAGAAAAAATTATTTGCTCTTGGACTTGCAGCAGTAATGTCTGTAGGATTATTTGTTGGTTGTGGAGCAAAGAAAAATGAAGCTAAAGAAAACAAAACTTTAACTGTTTATTGTGGATTAATGCAAGACCACATGATTAAAGCGGCTAAGGAGTTTGAAAATGAGACTGGAATCAAAGTGGAAGCAGTAAGAATGAGTTCTGGTGAGATTCTAGGAAGAATTAACGCTGAAAAAGAAAATCCGAAAGCATCTGTATGGTTCGGTGGTCCAGCGGATGGGTTCATAAATGCAAAAGAGAAAGGTCTTTTAGATGCATATGTTTCACCAAATGCTGAAAAAATACCAGCTATGTTTAAGGATGCTGAAGGTTATTGGACAGGAATATATAAAGGTTACTTAGGATTCGTTTCTAATGAAGTTCTTTTAAAGGAAAGAGGAGTAGAAAAGCCACAAACATGGGAAGATCTTTTAAAGCCAGAATTTAAAGGACAGGTTGTTATGGCAAATCCAGGTTCATCTGGAACAGCATATACTACTTTAGCAACAGTACTTCAATTGATGGGTGAAGAAAAAGGTTTAGAGTATATGGCAAAATTAGATAAGCAAATGAAAACTTATACTAAATCAGGTACTGCACCAGGAAGAATGGCTGGTCAAGGGGAATGTATGGTAGGTATTACATTCTTACATGATGCTATCAAGTATAAAGAAGAAGGAATGAAGGATATCACTATTTCTGCACCAGTTGAAGGAACTGGTTTTGAAATTGGTGCTGTTGGTATCATTAAAGGGGCTCCAGAAATGGAAGCAGCTAAGAAGTTTATTGATTGGGTGTTAACTAAAGAAGCACAAGAAATTGGGCAAACAGTTGGATCATATCAGTTCCTTACTAACCCAGAGGCTAGTAACCCTGAGCAAGCAAAGCAAATCGAAGACACTAAGCTTATTGACTATAACTTCAAATGGGCTGGAGAGAACAGAGGAGCTTTAGTTGAAAAATGGAACGAGGCTGTTAAAAAATAATATTAATTTAAATTAGTAAACAAGTAGATTAATCTTCAGAGAATACTCTCTGAAGATTAATCCATTATAAGACATATATTGAATATTCAGACAATTAACGTAGGGATAATTGTAAAAAAAGAATATTTCCTGAGAAATAAAACACAATTTAAAATGCTAAAATCTATGAAATGAGTTCTAACTATTACCACATATTTAATATCTTCATAGATCTACAAAGTTCCCCTAAATATTTAGAACTCATTTCTAAATTGAATATAAAATTAACTAAATCATAAGTTTGAGGTGATAAGAATGAAAGGGAAAGAAACACTCCCAGAAAAGAAAAATGCTGATAAAAAGCGTTTTATGAACTATCATATGGTTGAAATGAAAAAGATATTAAGAGATCCAATACTTACAGGATCTATACTAGTTATTATAGCAGCTCTTGCGCTATTTATAGTTTATCCTTTGTATAATATTTTAAAAGAGAGTTTTTTAACTGAAAATAATATAATTACACTTAAATATTATAAAGAGGCACTTAGTAATACTGAGAATATTCAGGTATTAAAAAATACAATAGTATTAGGTGTGTTTGTTGGATTTGTTGCAACGGCTATAGCATTTTTATTTGCTTATGCAGATGCATTCTTGAAAATTAGATTTAAGAAAATCTTTAATATAGTTTCAATACTACCTATTATATCTCCACCATTTGCATTAGCTATGTCATTTATTATGTTATTTGGACAAAGAGGTATTATTACACATAAATTATTAGGAATACAGAATGCTAACGTATATGGATTTAAAGGACTAGCTATAGTTCAGATACTAACATTCTTCCCAGTTGCATATTTATTGCTTCTTGGAATGTTAAAACAAATAGATCCATCTATTGAAGAGGCAGCAAGAAACATGGGAGCATCAAGAGGGCAGGTATTTAAAACAATAATTCTTCCACTTGTTAAGCCAGGAATATTAAATGCATTTTTACTTGTTTTCATTCAAAGTGTTGCTGACTTTGGTAATGCTATGGTAATTGGAGGAAACTATACAACATTATCAGCTCAAGTATATATTCAATCAATGGGTAACTACGACCTAAAAGGAGGAACAGCATTAGCTTCAGTTCTATTATCAATATCTATACTGATGTTTGTTCTTCAAAAATATTGGATAGGAAATAAATCATACGTAACAGTAACAGGTAAGCCATCTAGAGAAAGAAACCTAATTGAAGAAAATTATATAAGAATACCTATTCAGACTATATGTGTTATTATCACAGTATTTATAATTGTATTATATGGATTAATACCAATAGGATCATTCGTTAAGGTATGGGGTATTGATTACACTCCAACACTTAAGCACTATCAATATATAGCAGATTTAGGGCTAAAATCAATAATTGATACAACTAAGTTTGCACTTATTTCAATGCCTATTACAGGTATACTTGGAATGGTTATAGCATTCTTAATAACAAGAAAGAAATTTATAGGAAGAAAAGCAATAGAATTCACATCTTTATTAGCAATGGCAATACCAGGTACAGTAATAGGTATGGGATATGTATTATCATACAATAAATATCCTTTAATGCTTACAGGAACAGCAACAATCATAGTACTTTCTTTTGTATTTAGAAGTATGCCAGTTGGTATAAGATCAGGTATTGTTTCACTACAGCAGATAGACCCTGCTATTGAAGAAGCAGCACAGGACTTAGGAGCAAATACTTTCAAAGTATTCTCATCTGTTACAATACCACTTATTAAATCAGCATTCTTCAGCGGACTTATCTACAGTTTCGTAAGAAGTATGACAGCGTTAAGTGCAGTTATATTCTTAGTTTCTGCTAGATATAACATGTTAACTGTTGAGATAATGTCACAGGTTGATGTAGGAAGAGTTGGTGTTGCAGCGGGATATTGTACAATACTTATAACTATTGTATTAGTTGTTGTTGGAATTATGAAGTTGTTATTAAGTAAATTAGGTATAGATACTAGTCAGGTTAAAGGATAGGAGGAGTAATTATGGGACAGTTAAAGAATGTTACAGTTAAAAATTTAGTTAAAAATTATATAGGAAATGACGGAAAGTTATTTACAGCAGTTAATAATATAGAAGTTGAGATAAAGGCAGGAGAATTTGTTACTTTACTTGGGCCATCAGGATGTGGTAAGACTACTACTTTGAGAATGATTGCAGGATTTGAAATCCCTACTGAGGGAGAAATATATATTGGAGAGGAAGAGGTTTCAACTCAAACTCCAGATAAAAGAGATACATCTATGGTATTCCAAAGTTATGCGCTTTTCCCACATTTAAATATCTTTGATAACGTTGCTTATGGGCTTAAACTTAAGAAAATGAGTAAGAGTGAGATTAAAGATAAGGTTAAGAAAATACTAGAATTAGTAGGGCTTACTGATCTAGAACTTAGAGCTCCAAACCAGTTATCTGGAGGACAACAGCAGAGGGTAGCATTAGCACGTGCCCTTGTTATGGAGCCATCTGTACTTTTATTTGATGAACCATTATCAAATCTTGATGCTAAGTTAAGAATTTATATGAGAAATGAGATTAGAAGAATACAGAAGGAAACGGGAATAACAAGTATATATGTAACACATGATCAAGCAGAAGCTATGAGTATGTCTGATAGAATCATACTTATGAATAAAGGGGAAATAGAGCAAGTAGGTACACCAAATGAGATATACCAAAAGCCTGCTACTGCATTTGTTGCTGACTTTATTGGACAAGCTAATATTATGATAGCGCAGGTAGTAGAGAGTGACGGGGAAAAAACTATTATAGGTTTCGCTGGAAAGACATATAAAGTTGCAAGTGATATGAAATTAAATTCTGGAGATAAGGTTAAGGTTGTTATAAGACCTGAAGCTCTTGATGTAAAAGAAGAAGGAAACACAGAGATTACAATTAAATCTTCAGTATTTATGGGTTCATATCAGGATTATTTAATAGATTTAAATGGACAAGAGTGTAAGATTGAAGGACATAACCCTCATAACAAAAGAATTTTCAAAGAGGGAGAAAAAGCATTTATAGACTTAAGTGAAGAAATTATGCATCTAGTTCCATTCAACTAATTAATGAAAAAGGAAAAAATAAATTATTGAGTTATATCTCTATAATTTATTTTTTCTTATATAATGGGGAGTGAGTGAAATGGACTACACACAAATTATTATTAGATTAGTATTATGTGTTCTTATTGGTGGTATGATCGGGTACGAAAGAGAAGTAAAAAATATGCCTGCTGGATTAAGAACACATATACTTGTATGCATTGGTGCCGCAGTGGTTTCAATGATGCAGCTGCATATGATACAAGAATCAATAGAAATAATTAAAAATAATCCTGAAACTGTAAATATGTTAAAATCTGATTTTGGAAGAATGGGGGCACAGGTAATAACAGGGGTAGGATTTTTAGGAGCGGGTACAATATTACATCACAAAGGATCGGTTAAAGGGCTAACCACAGCAGCCACAATATGGGTTACAGCTTGTATTGGACTTGCCATTGGAATGGGATATTATACATTAAGTATTCTCAGTGGATTTATGGTATACTGTGTAGTGGTAACTCTTAAAAAATTTCAAAATAAATTTATATTATAATATTTAAAACTAGGGTGTCATTGATATCCTAGTTTAAAGTCGTATATAGGAGAATTATCATGAAAAAGGTTAAGGGATTTAAAAGAAAGTTATTTAAATCATATATGATCATTGGGGTTATACCACTAATTTTAATGACTATGGTATGCTATTATGCAACTTTTGAAATGGTATCAAAAAAGATAAATTCATCAATTGATAATAATATGGGGATAGTAGCTGAATTGCTGGATTCTACATTGACTAATCTTGAAAGTATCGCCGATTATATTGGTGAACATGAAGAAATAAAGGATATACTTAGGAAGCCAGAATATGAGAGTTATGATGAGAGATTTGAAGATGTTCAAAAAATCTATAAGATTATTAATAGTATTGAGGTTAAGAAGATGGACATACCTATATATATAAGTGGTATGAAGAATCCTCTTAGCAGATTTACAACACAACCGAATTTTTCGGAGATGTACTTTAATGTTAATGGATATGCATTTAGTATATTTAATTCTTTTGAGTCGGATACTGTATATTTTGCTCACAGGAGATATGATGGAAGGGAGAGTAAAGATATAGTTATGACTATTATCAGAAGAATGAGAGATCACGTAACTGATGAGGTTTTAGGATATGTTTTTTTAGATATATATGATGAATATTTTGATGATGTATTTAAAAAGGTTAATCTAGGAGAAGAATCTAATATATTGATTTTAGATGACAAGGGAAAGATAGTAACTGATAAAATATATAAAGAAGATTTACCTGTTATTTATGGAAGTCATGAGATTGACTTTATTCTTGAAAATAAGAAAGGAAGCTTTGAGTTTTTTAATAAATCTTATATGATGTATTTTAATACACTTAGTGCTACAGGATTTAAAGTCATAAATATTGTACCTTATAGTGAAGTTTATGGAGAGAGCACAATAATTATAAGAATATTTCTCATACTTTTAGGAATTATGATTTTACTATCTATAGGATCTTCATTAGTTATGAGTGGAAGAATATCAAAGCCTATTAATGAGTTATCAAGACTTATGAAGAGAGTGGAAGATGGAGATTTAAATGTTGAGTTTAATTATGAATGTAAAGATGAAATAATGGAGCTTGGAAAGAGTTTTAATAAGATGGTTAGTGAGCTGGACAGATTAATTCAAGAGGTGTATTTAAAGCAATACCTTTTAAAAGAGGCGGAATTAAATAATCTTAAAGCTCAGATTGATCCACATTTTTTATATAATACTTTAGAATCTATAAAGTGGATGGCCAAGCTAGGTGAGAATGATGGGGTTGTAAAGATGACAATAGCACTAGGCAAACTTTTAAGATATAACATAAGTAGTAAAGAGAATATTGTAACAATAAAAGATGAAATTGAGCATATGAAAAATTATCTAACTATTCAAAAAATTAGATATAGAGACAAATTCTCTGTAGAATTTGAAATTGATGATGAAATAAAGAATACTAAAATACTTAAATTATTGATACAACCTTTAGTAGAAAATGCAATTGTTCATGGTTTAGAGAAATTAAAGGGTGAAGGAGTCATGATTATAAAGGGATATCAAGAAGGAGAATTTATCTGTATCGAGATCATTGATAATGGACAAGGTATTAAAGAGGATGGTAAGCATAGAGGGTTCGGAATTGGACTATCAAATGTAGATAAGAGAATAAAGTTGCATTATGGTGATACTTATGGAGTTACACTGAAGAGAATAAAGGATATGACACATGGGATAATTGTGTTGCCTAAGGAGTCGATATAACATGGTTAAGGTTATGATTGTTGATGATGAGTATATAATTCGCGAAGGAATGAAGAGATGTATTAACTGGGATGAGCTTGGATGTATTATTTGCGGAGAAGCTGAAGATGCAGAAGAGGGAATTGAGGTTGCAAAAGATCAGAAACCAGACATAATAATTTCTGATATATGCATGGCAGATAGAAATGGTCTTGATATGTGCAGAGAAATAAGAAAAATTAATCCAGATTGCAAAATACTTATTATTTCAGGTTACGATGAGCTTCAATATGCGAAAGAAGCAATAAAACTTAATGTAGAAGATTATATTCTTAAACCAGTAGATGAAGATGAACTGATTGAGTTGATAAAGAAAATGACTAAAGAGATAAGAGTAAAAAAGGATAGGGTGTTTATTGCAAGAGAGAAAATTCTACTGGATATGTTAAGAGGAAAAGTGCGAGGTAAGGAGATAATTAATGAATTATCTAATATATATCGTATAAATTCTAAAGAAGTATCTATATGCTGTATACAAAATGAGTTTTATCAAGAAGCTTTGGAAAAATCACAATTTGACAGTTTTTACAAACAAAATGAAGAACTAAAATATCTTGTAGATTTTCATTTTAAAGAAGAAGAATATTATTATATAGAGAGCCATGAGAATATATTCACATTAATTTTGGATGCAAATATGGATGAAAGTGAACTTATATATAAATTAGAACTTATTCAGAGCAAAATGAAAGAAAAGTTCAACATTAATCTAACTGTAGGATGTTCTGATAAAAAGATGATAGGGGATATAAGGCATGCGTATAGAGATGGAAAGCAGGCACTTAAGAACAGGGTTTATAAAGGTATAGGAACTATAAATTTTTATCATGAGCTTAGAGAAGAGAATAAAGTTAAGTGGAAGAGTATTTTGAACCTTGAAAATCATTTCAGAGAGGCATTAAGAACAGGTAACAGGAAAAAAGTTGAACAAAATCTTGAAGATATATATATGGGAATATTTCGAGAAGCCTATGTTGGGTATGAAATAATAAATCAGTTAACAAAAGATTTAATATCAACAGGGTATAAGGTACTAAGTGAGAAGAATATATCTAATGAAACTGCATTTGGAGAAGGGCAAGACCCTTTTGAGAGTTTTAATGAACTAAAGACATTGAAAAGTATGTATGATTTTATGAAGGGGTTCTCGCTTAAAGTAGTAGATGCTATAAAGATTCAGAATAGTGACTTGTTGGATAGCGGACTTGATAAAGCGTTAGTTTTTATAAAAGAAAGATATACAGAGAATATATCATTATCTGACGTGGCGAAATATGTATTTATGTCTGAGAGTTATTTAAGCAGGAAGATAAAGAAGACCATAGGTATAAGTTTTACTGAATATGTGACAAAACTTAGGATTGAAAAATCAATAGAACTCATGAAAGAAGGAAAATATAAAATTGGAGAAGTTGCTAACATGGTTGGGTATCCTGACTATAGATACTTCTCAAGAACATTTAAAAAATATACGGGAAAGTCACCTAGGGATATGACTTAGTATAAGCAAGATATAAGTGGGACTTCGCGCAGGACAAGCGGGGGACGGTTCATGAATTTATTAAAAGAATTCATGAACCGTCCCCCGTTTGTTCTTGCTTGTTCTTTATTACGTGGTAGTATATAATAATAAAAGAAAATTATGGATGAGGGAGCTAGGGGAATGACATTAATAGAGAACATCTCAGAGGATATTTTGATATTAGTATTAACAGTGTTTCCTGTTATGTATATTAATATATATTTGCTGAAAATTTTATGGAGCTATAAAGCCATAGAAAACTGTACTATTAACATCAGTGGAATGAAAGAACCTCATAAAGAATTTAGTTTTATAAAGGGGATTCCTATGATGATATTTCTTATAGTTCTTTATGATAATGATGGTTTTATAGTTGAGTATTTTAATGGTTATTTAATAGAGTGTAAATTAGTAAGTTATATTCTATATATAGTAATAGTAGGAGTCGTAAGTAAAATTATTGGATATATAATGGATAACAAACAATGGGAATCAGGAATTTTAACTATAAAAAATCAACTAATAAAGAATATAATTCTTAATGTTTCTTTTATAGTAATGATTACTATCAGTGTTGTATATAGTGATTTTCTTGGAATTAAAAAGGATTATATGATTATGATTGGATTAATTATTATTCAAGTTTTAATAATTATATCAATGAAACCAATAAAATATTATGTTTTAATAACTGAAGCAGGTATATACTTGCCTCATATGAAGATTGATTGGGAGACAATTATTGGCTATGAATTTGAAGATAATTTATTGATAATTAAGAGAGAGACTGAAGAAGGGTATGAGGAATACTCATTAAATGTATATCAAGAAGATAGAGGGAAGATAGCTAGTTACTTTACAAAGAGAATTGCATAAAAATAATATTTTAAGGGTGGGAATATGACGATTATAGAAAATATGACTTGGGAAATGGGCTTAATATCAGTATTAGTCTTGGGAATAACAGTTTATTTAGAAATTACTCTTTTAAAATTTAGAAATTTTGAGTATTGTGAGATCAATTTCTTTGTAGCTAGAAAACCATTTGGTGGATTTTGGTTTAGAATTGCGGATGGTTTCGTAATGGCATTTTATTTTTCAATGTATAAATCAATTGAAGATTATATTCAAAAGGTGTTAGGTTTAAATGGAGTAATGATGTTTTTGCTAGAATTAATAATTCTTTTGGGGGGAATTTATGGTTTATCTTTTCTGTTAAACTGTATAATAAAAAGTTCGATGATTCAATTTAAAGAGTTACAATTAATGGATAGAGGGATTGAAAGACGATTAAGTGTAAATATTATAATAAATTTAGTGATAACTTTGATAATAATATGTGGTATTTTGTTCACATCAAGTAATGATACTAATAGGATTCTAATGTTGATGGTTACTGTAGTTGTAGCAGAAGCAATGCTTATTTCCTCAATGAAAACATTAGAGCATTCAGTGAAAATAAATGAAAAAGGAATATACTTTCCTCATATGAACATAAAATGGAATACTATTATTGATTATGAATGGGAAGAAAATAAATTAATTCTTAAGAGAAAACCAGATAAATGGCTTTATGAGATTAAAATAGATGTTGATGATAATGATGTTATAGAGGTAGATAAATTTCTATTAAATAAAGTGTTATATAAGAAACTTAGTGTTGATGCTAAACAAGTAAGCAAACAATAAAGACAAACGGGGGACGGTTCATGAATTTATTAAAAGAATTCATGAACCGTCCCCCGTCTGTCACCCGTTTGTCTTATTTTCTAACATGTTTTATATATATGAGATTTCTTATCCAAATCCAATAAAGGTATAAACAAAATACTGAAAATAAGTGAAAGAAGACGCCTAAAATGTTTGATATCATAACTTCTGAGATAATACCTAGAATAAAAATAATTAGAAAAATAGTAATTAATATATCAAATAGATAGTGTTTTAAACTTTTATTTAGTGGAGCTGATGGAGAAAATGCTACTTGGAAATATTTTAAGGGTATTATTTTTTTTAATATCGATATATGTAAGGAAAAGTGAAAAATCATAAGGAGAAATACGATTATTAATGGAGATAAACCAACAGTTGCTAAGCTACTATCACCAGGATAAGCAGCATAACTATTTACCAACCTATCAATATAAAGTTCTTTAAAAAAAATACAGGATAAAAATGTTGAAAATATGCTAATTGAAAAAAATATATACTTATTAATTCTCAAATTATACACCTCCAAAAGGGTTATATATATATATTACCATATATTTGTAAAAATTAAAGGTATATACAAAATCTAAAAGAGATAAAACTATAAAATATTAGATTAATTTAAGTAAATTTAATTTAATGTGTAAGTTAAAACAAAATAATCAGTTATATTGTGATAATATCAAACTAATAAGTGAAAAAGAAGGGGGTAACTAGGGGACGGTTCATTAATTTATTTAGAAAATTAATGAACCGTCCCCTATTTTTCCTTTTAAATATTGTAGTATAATATTAATCAATAACTATTGTGAGGATGAGTATAATGAAAGAATATTATATAGATAAGTCAAAGAGAGATAGTATAAGCATTGAAAAGTTAAAGCTATATAAAAGATTATTGAGTATAAAAAATATAGTGATTGTAGTGGTGATATTTACAATTATGATCATGACATCATCATGTGCTAAGGTATCTATGCCAGAGGAATTGATTTCAGGAGTACAGGAGAAATCAAATTATGCAGATATTATAAAATTATTAGCTGAAGAGGATAAGACAATTACAATTGCAGTTGATCAAGAAGATTCAGCTTTTAGGGAGATTAATTTATTGGGAGATGATGATAAAGAGGTGGTGGTGCTATCTAAATATAAAAATAGTTTAGATGAATCAGATACATATTATGAAATACAGATATATAAGTATAAGAATAATAGATGGAATAGGCTGACTTATGCTCCTGTGAGCAATGGTGTAGATGGAAATAATATTTCAATATCAAAAGTAGAATTTGGCGATATTACAGCAGATGGGTATCCAGAAATATTAATAACTGCATTTAATGAAGATACTGGGGATTACAACCTAAAAGTATACTCATACCACGATGGATATTTTCAAAATCTATATTCGGATTTTATAGGTGATTATCAAATATTTGATATAGACTCTGATGATAAACAGGAAATAATACTTATAAAGAATGAGGAAGATTATAACTACTTAGATGTTTTAGCTTTTAATGGATTGGAATTAGTAGAAACGTATAGAGAATATATTGAAATGTATGCTAATTCACTTAGGTTAAAAGCTGGAAGAGTTGATAGTAAGAGAAAAGGAATATATATTTATGGTCAAAATAGATATTTTAGTGAAGATTTAATGCTTCTTATTTACTCTGGAAAGGTAGAGGAGATTAGTAATAATAGTCAAAGGAATAATGAAAATGCAATGATATTTAATATAATTCCTGTTGGAATAAGAGAAGAGTTAGTAAATATTATCTCTATTGAAGATGTTAATAATGATGGAATTTTGGATATAGGATGTTTGAGGCAATCAGCAGAATTATATGATTATAAAAATAAAATTGAAGGGATCAAGGAATTTGTAACAAAGTCAGTGAGAATCTGGTTTACATATAATACAGATGGGAATTATACTATTGCAAAAAGAGAATATGTAAATAAAGAATACAATTTTAAGATTATATTACCTAATGAGATTAGGAGTAAAGTTGCAATTATTGAAGAACGTCAGAAATATAATGAGCAAAATAATGTTGAGAAGCAAGTGGAAGAGAAATGGCAAAATAAAATATCATTTTATGATATTGGAAATGAGATACCGGTAAAAGTTTTATCAATTATTATCCATAAGAATGATAATTTTGATGAAAAAGATTCAAAGATCATTAAGCTTGGAAAAAATCAACTATATAATTATAGTGCTTCAATTCCTAAATCAATATATGATAAGGGAGAGATTTCAGAAGAATATATTAAAGATATCTTTAGGGTTATAGACAGGAAAGGAGCAGAAATAAATGAAGAATAAGATATTAATACTAGAGGATGAATTTTCTATCAGAAGCTTTATGAAACTAAAACTCAAATCCTTGGGATACGAGGTTATAGATTTCGATAATTCAAGAGAGGCATTGAACTTTTGTGATGAAGATGTGGATGTGGCATTGTTGGATGTTATGTTACCTGATATAGATGGATTTGAGGTTTGCCGAAGGTTGAAAGTAGCATTCCCAGATATGGGGATTATAATGATTACTGCTAAAGGCAGTGAGGAGGATATAGTAACAGGGTTAAATAGTGGTGCGGATGATTATATTGTTAAACCTTTTGGAGCTAAAGAATTAGAGGCTAGAATTGCATCTGTACTTAGGAGAGTTGAACGAATAAAGCATCCTGAGAAGAAGGAAAAAAGCATAGAGACAGTAGGAGTATTCACTATTGATAATATGAAGAAGGTTGTAACAAAAAATGGGGAAGTCATAGGGCTAACGCCTACAGAGTTTCTTTTGTTAAAATCGCTGATTGAGAATAAAAACTCAACTTTAGATAGAAATGAACTTTTAGACATGGTATGGGGAGATGATTATGTAGGTGATTCAAAAGTAGTTGAGGTAAATATTAGAAGAATACGTCAGAAAGTTGAAGATGATCCATCTAAACCACAGTACATAAAAACGGTTAGAGGATATGGCTATATGTGGAGTCATGAATCATGATTAGAAAAAAAGATAGTATTAGAGGAAAGATATATTTTAATAATGCATTACTGATACTTGTTATAGTTCTTATTCTTGAACTTATATTCATCATGGCAGTTAGACAATATTATATGCAAAGTGTTAGGAGTTTGATTAAGAATAGATCATATGCAGCAATTGAGTTTTATAATGTTAAATATTCTTATGCAGATATTAAACTAAAAAGTAAAATCATATTAGAAACTGAATCAGAAGATAAAGATTTTTTTCTCGAGATATTTGACAAGGATGGAAGAATGATTACAAATTCTAATGGAGAAAATCAATTAGAGATATCAAAAGATAAGGATATCTGGGAAATTATCGGTGGAAAAAGCGAGTATGCAATAACTGAAAGAAATAAAGGAAAGCAAAGAGAGATTTCTATTACATTTCCTCTAAAGAAACTAGGTAATATTGAAGGTGCTATGAGATATAGGATTAATATAAATGAAATAATATCAGCTATAATAAATATATCAATAATATTAATACTCGCAGGATTATTTGTAATAATAATAGCATTTATATTCAGTTCAATTTTAGCTAGAGATATATTAAACCCAGTACGAGATTTAACATTAGCAGCTGAGACAATATCAAAAGGTGATTTCACTGTAAAGGTTAATAAAAAATCTAAAGATGAGATTGGAAAACTTTGTGACACAATCAATATGATGACAGAGGAAATTGAAAAGAGTAATAGAGCAAAGAATGATTTCATTTCATCCATATCTCATGAACTAAGAACGCCATTAGCAGCTATAAGAGGATGGAGTGAATTATTGAAGGAAGATCTTGATGAGAGTGACAAAGCCATGGGATTAGACATAATTACCAATGAAAGTATTCGCCTAAATACACTAGTTGAGCAATTATTAGATTTTTCAAAGTTGCAATCAAAGAGAGTAATATTAAAAAGAGATATAATAGATTTGAATAGTTTAATCACAAATGTAACTAGTTACTTTAAAAAGAGATTTGAAGAAGATCAGATATCACTTAATATTACACTGGCTAATAATAAAATTGAGATAAAAGGTGATGAGAATAGAATAAAACAGGTTATGATAAATGTTATAGATAATGCAATGAAATTCACTCCTTCAGAAGGGAAAATTTCAGTATCATCAGTAGTTGAAGAGGAATATGCAATAATAAAAATATCTGATACGGGAGTTGGGATTTCTGAGGAAGACCTTAAAAGGGTAACAGAAAAGTTTTTTAAGGGAAGTTCTTCAAAAAGTGGTACTGGAATAGGCTTAGCTTTATGTAAAGAGATAATGGAACTTCATAAAGGTGAATTTCTTATTGATAGTAAACTTGGAGTTGGAACAGAGGTAGTATTGAAATTTCCCAGATAATTATAAAATTTAATTAATCGTAACCTAACTGTAACGTAACCTGTAAAATTTCAATATATAATATACACATAATTTATTTTCTAGGAGGAAGTAATATGAAATCAATATTAAAGAAAGTTGCGTTAGCATCTTTAGTTTCAATGACTTTATTAACTTTTGCATCGTGCGGAAGTAATTCAAATAATCAAAATAAAGAAGCAGTAAATAATAAAACAAATCAAGAGCAAAAAGAAGAAAAGAATGAAACTTGGAGCAAGGAATTAGCAAAATTCATCAATGATGTTGAAGGGACTGTATTTAAATATTCTGGATTTGCAGAGTTTAGAAAAGATACAACTGTTAGTGAAGTAAATGAATCATCTGAGGAGAAAACTATTACATTTAAGAATGAATATATGGATATGAGTGAAGGAGAATCAGGCAAATCCAAAGAAGATCTTCTATCAGAAACAAAATATACAATCAAAGAAGATTCAATAATTGAGCAGGTTTATGAAGATACAAAGAGTCCTTCAATTATAACAGAATCAATTATTCTTAAAGGTGAACTTAAAAAAGATTCTAGCTGGGAGCAAGAGGTTGTTATAAATGGGAAAAAGCATCAAGCAGTAACGAGTATAAAAGAGATAAACACTGACGAGAGTGGAAGAACTATTGTTATTACTGAGACAGCTGTTGAAGGTGTAGAAGGATATGGAAGTGAGACATACTTAGAAAAAAGAGTATACACAGAGGGAATCGGATTAACTGAGTTTTCATGTAACTATCTGCTTTCAGAAGGTTCAACAATGGAATTCGGATATAGAATTTTTGAAAATGGAAATAGATAAACAAAATAGGGGACGGTTCATTAATTTATTAAAATAATTAATGAACCGTCCCCAGCTTGTACTTTTTATAAGTTAATGAAATTAAAACTACCAACAAAGAATATAAAGCTTAGTACTAATTCAAAAGCACCGATATATTTAATGGTTTTAATTGAGGAATGGCTAAGTTCAATTTTTTCAAAAATCCATCCGAATATTATATCAAATTTAAATTTAGGGCTCTTAAATCCAATGAATCCTAAAATTAAAAAAAACGTACACCCAAAAAGCATATCTAAATTCATAACAAAGACTACCTCCTATTATTCATATATTAAATAAATATAAAGTGAATCGGTCAGTAAATCTCATGATGTATTTAAATACAATTATAACTTATTATGCAAAATATGTAAATAAAAGTTAGACGAAGAAAGGTACATCGTATGGGGGACGGTTCATTAATTTATAAAATAAATTAATGAACCGTCCCTTAGCTTTGTTTACTTTTTAAATATTAAATAAGCATAAAAAGATGTTTCTTTCGCACAATGGGTACCTCCTAAATAAGATGAATTTAATACAATATTATTAAGAATAAAAAAATAAAAAATAATTAGAAAATTTTATACAATATATCTTTATATGAAATTATAAACTTGTTATACTATTTATGTAAATAATAACTTATAATGTGGATTGAGTTACTAGAAAATGTAATAAGAATATAATGAGAATTTTACTGGAGGAGAGATATGAAATATTTATTTTGGAACTTGAGTGAAGTTGAATACAAAGGGTGGAAAGATATATTAAGTTTTGGTTTGAGAAAGAGTAATACCTTTAGAGTTGGACATGTTATGAAAGAAAAAAAAGTATCTGAAGGAGTTAAATTGTATGCTATTGACTCATCAAATACCCCAGAAGATAAGGAGGTAGTTTGGAACTATATATTTAAATATGCTTTAGAGAATTCTTCTGAATTTGTTTTTCAATATGAATTAAATGAAAAATCAGAATGGCTAAAAAAAGATTTGATGAAAATAGAAGGGGTTAGTATTAGTAATCCTATAGATAGAGACAAACATAAGATTGTAATGTGTTATGGAAATATAAATCATCAAGTTGAAAATTTAATAAAGAAAATAGTTCAAAAGGATTTGTTATCTTTTGATCAATTCGCTTGGCAGGTAGAAGTGATAGATGAAAAATTAGATAGAGATCTATTCGTGAAAGGAAATTTTAGGAGTTGTTACAATGGTAGAGGGTATGTGGCTTCAGAATTAACAGAAGAGGAGATAGACAAATTTAATCAATTAGGATATGTGATTAATGAGATTGCTGAATATAAGCATAGATTCACTTTAAGTGGAAAAATAGATGAAGAGTATATAAAAATGATTGAAGAAGAGGCAGAGTATGTATTTGATGAACAAGTAGCTGACCTTATGGGAATAAAGACTTACTTAGGGGAGCGACAAATACTTTTTACAGATCTTAAGCATAGGTTTATTATATGTTTATCTGAAGATGAAATGAGAGAAATTCACAACTTAAATATTGATACATCAAGATGGAAACTAATATGTGAAAAAGATGAATACATTGCACCTAATGATCATTTATCAGTACTGGATAGAATAAATCTTTCTTTTCGTAATGTAAACTTAGAAAGTGAAAAAATATCTGAAGCTGTAAATAAATTTTTTGCAAAACTTAAAGAAAGCTAAATAAGTAAGACAAGCAGGGGACGGTTCATGAATTTATTAAAAGAATTCATGAACCGTCCCCTGCGTATACCCTTGTTTGTACCTTTTTACAAAAAGCGAAAATAAGTTCCCAAAATAATTTTAAAATAATATTTTTCATGATAAAATGTACATAGGTAGTTATTGTATTTATTGAATAATTTTTAAGTTTATGAAATAATATAACAAGTAAATTTTACTTGTATATTAATTTTATTTATTTTTAGTATAAGTTGTATGGAGTTATAGATAAGGATAAGGGATAAAATCGTAAAGAATTATTTACATAGGTTAAACAAAGAGAGGAGAAACAGAAATGATATTAGAAGAAAAAGGTTATGATAAGCTATTGAGAGTGTATGAAGAACTAGGTTTTGATGAGAAACAAATGGAGATGATTGAAGGGTTCCTTGAATGCAAAGTAGATAGAGAGGTATTAAAGGCACAGATAAAAAATGATTTTACTAATCATCAAATATCTATCTTATATAGTAGAAGTGATTCAATTGCTGAAATATATCATGAGAATAAGGAACTTGCTTACAAGCATATGTTTATTATTTACTGCGTATTAAAAGATGAGTTTCATACTTTATGGTCTGTTGCTCGTTTATGTAGAAAGTGTGAAGATGGTTTCACACTATATTCTGAAATTGGAGTTCCTTTTGAAGGATATATTATAAATAAAGCAAAGAGCTTTGCACAGGGGAATAATGAATATTATAGCAATGAAGATAATGAGTTTGGATACATATATAAGAATCATCATGGAGAATTTATGAAAGCATTGCTGGCTGCTAAAGATATAGATATTAAAGCTATGTTGACTATGATTATGCTTGCGGAAGACAAAAATGGAATCTCAGGTAATATGTTAGATGGAATGTATAATAAAAATATATTAGAGTTTTTACTTATGGCAATAAGAGAAGGTGTTTCTCCTAATGGTACAGAGAAGGATGTAGAGGATGCAATGGACTATATTGAAGGGAAAACTGATATTTTTCCTAAGAAGATACAGTTTACATATTTAAGAGATAAGCATGAAAGCTTAGTTTCTTTATGTTACATTTTAAGAGATTTAGAAATGTGTGATAGAACTTTTGAGCTATTGTTAAATTCTATCAGTGATGATGTTTTTTCAAGACTAGTGTATTATTTAGATTCGAGATCATATTATAGAAGCAGATATGATGAAAATATAACCAATGAATTATATAAATTTAGTTTGGGCAGTAATTTAAGAAAGAAAGAATTTATGAAATGGATAGCTAAACAGTCTATGGAAAGTTACAGATCACTGGATAGTAAGGACATAGAAAAATATTATAAGCTTCAAAAGGATATATATGAAGAAGCTACAGCAGAAGCTGAGGATTCATATAAGATAGTTATGGTAAATGAACTAATAAAAGATGGAAAAGGAGCAGAATATAAAGATTATATTGAAGCATATGTTGAAAACCAATTAAAAGAATTTATGAGCAGTGAAAGCTTTGAACAGAAGGATATCGATGCTTTCAATGATTACATAGAAGGAAAGATAGAGATTGAAAAGATTAAACTTCCAAAGGGCTTCAGAAATAAATATTTATATTCTAATAAGAAAAACTTATGTTATTCAGTTGGTATCTTGAGAAAGCTTGTATCAGAAGATAGGGTAAACAGAATTATAAAATATTTAATTTTCTTAGGAATTCATAATACTCATTTTGTATATACACTGGTTGAAAAACTTTCACAACAGGATGATAAATCATACATAAATAAGTTTGTTAATATATGTAGGGATAGTAATGTTGATGAAGTGTATATAAATGCATTGCTTATGACTATCTTAGGTGATCAGGATAGTAGAGCTATTATATGCAAGAAAATAAATCGTGAAATAAATTCTACAACTAAAGAGGAAATTAAAATTATATGTGAGTCATTTAAATATTGTCAAGTTTTAGGGAAAGAGGCTTTACTAGAGTTTACAGGAATAATAATAACTGAGAAAAGTGATGAAATTGTCAAGGAAGCCTATGAAAAGATGCTAAAAGCTTCTATGGAAGAAAGTGCAAAAGGAGTAAAGGAACAGGTTATATTATCTCTAAAGAAATATGGTAAAGGAAAACAAATTGCAATTGATATGCTGAAAAGCAAAAAAGCTTCTGCAAGAGAAGTGGCAGTTGATATGCTTTCAACTATGCTTGATGATGAAATTAGAGAAAATTTCGCTTCAATGGTAGAAGGTGAGAAGAGTTCAAAAGTAAAGAATAAAATATATGAAGCCATAGGTGGAGCAGAAGATGATGGACAAACAGAAGACTCTAATGATGGAGAGTTATCTATAGATAACTATTGTGAAAAATATATAAATAAAAATAAGAAAACAAAGGTAAAATGGATTGATAGAGCGGACATGCCTAAGATGAGATATTCAGATAGTGAAGAAGAGATAAGTGAGGTTGTGTTTAAACATTTATTTATAACATATAGCGATACAGATGGAATAACATTAAATCCAGAAGGTGAAAATATTGCTTCATATATAAATAGAGAAGACCTTGAAAATGCTGCTTACTCACTTCTTAATATTTGGTTGAATAATGGAGCTGATGCAAAGAAAAAGTGGGTATTAATATTTGCTGCTATATATGGAGATAGAAGAACAATCAATATACTTCAGAAAAATATTAAAGAGTGGCCTGAGGTTTCAAGAGGAACAATGGCAACATATGCTGTAAAGGCACTTGGACTTAATGGAAGTGATGAAGCTTTACTATTCATTGATGGATTGAGCAGAAAATTCAAGTTTAAACAGGTTAAGAAAGCGGCTGCTGAGGCCTTAGAGATTGCTGCAAAAGAGTTGAATATTCATCCAGAAGAGCTTTCTGATAGACTTATACCAACTTTAGGATTTGATGAGAGTGGAGAGCAAGTATTTGATTATGGAACTAGAAAGTTTACCGTAATTTTATCAAATGAACTTACTCTTGAGGTTCATAATGAGGATGGAAAGAAGCTTAACAATTTACCTGCTGTAGGTAAAAAAGATGATCCAGAAATGGCAAATAAGGCAAGAGAAGAGTTTAAGGTATTGAAAAAGCAGCTTAAAAATGTTGTTCAAATTCAAAGAGATAGATTGGAACTCGCTTTATCTATTAATAGAAAATGGACAGCTGAAAAATGGAATAAGCTTTTTGTGGATAATAATATTATGCATAAGTTTGCTACTGGACTTATATGGGGAGTATATGATGGAGAAGAGTTAAAAGATAGCTTTAGATATATGGAAGATGGAACTTTTAACACATATGACGAGGAAGAATTCCTTATGGAGGAATATAAAGAAATGCTTGGTGACATTCCATTTATAGGCTTGGTACATCCTATAGAATTAGAAGAAGATGTACTTGAACAATGGAAAGAACAACTTGAAGATTATGAAGTTGAACAACCATTACCTCAGCTTCATAGAGAAATATTTAAAGTAACAGAGGAAGAAATTCAGAGAATGACAATAGAAAGATTTGCTGGATTAAATATGAATGGAATATCTCTTCTTGGGAAATTATCAAAATACCAATGGGAAAAAGGAAGCATTCAAGATGCTGGTGGATATTATGAGTTCTGTAAAGAGATTGGAGATATTGGAGTAGAGCTTAATATGAGTGGACTATGGGTTGGAATGAGTGCATATGATGGAGAAGAAGCAATGATATTTGAGTATGCATTTTATAAAGCTGGACAAGTTAGAAGAGGAAGCTATGTCTATGATAAGGTAAGTAAAGATACTGTTATAAATCCAAAGGATGTTCCAGCAAGAATTTTCAGTGAGATAGCATATGATCTAAGCAAGGTAACTGAGAAATGTGTTGAGAGAGATGAGAACTGGAAGAAACATGATATGTATAGTGGTGTGAAATTATCTTAGGAAACTTTAGATAGAGGGTTATAGAGAAACATTATGACATAAAACATAACTGAACAGTTGAAAATGGAAAGTGGAAAACGATGGAGGTTTTGCTCCGCAAAACTATATATTATTGTTCTATAGAGCAATAGGTGTTTACTCATTTTATCTTTAGATAAAATATTGTAATTTAGAATACAAGGTTTCATTTAGATGAAACGAGTAAACTATTCTTGTCCGAAGAACAATATGATTAAAATTTCTCGAAGAGAAATATCCTACGTTTTCAACTTTCAATTTTCCACTTTCAACTTGCGTTTCTAAAGCACAATAGTTTCTTATTATTCAATAACATTTAAAACAAAATCATATTAGGAGTGAAAAAATGAACCAGAAAATATTAAGACCTCCTGCAGAGGAACTATATAAAAAAGAATTAGAGGCATTAGACAGTTTTTATAATGAGGCAAAGCCAGCAAATTGGAGGTTGTCTCCAAGAGCAGTTAGAGATTTTATAATTGGTAGAGATGAACCAATAGAGTTCAATGGTGAGAAGATAGAGATAAAGAAAAAGTTTTATGGTGATGATGCACTTATTGAAAGATGTATTGTTACTTTGGCAGGTAATAGAGGGCTGATGTTAGTTGGTGAGCCAGGTACTGCAAAGAGTATGCTTAGTGAACTTCTAAGTGCAGCGATATCTGGAGATAGCAGTAATACTATTCAAGGAACAGCAGGTACTACAGAGGATATGGTTAAATATTCATGGAACTATGCCATGCTATTATCTGATGGACCAAGCAGAAATTCATTAATACCATCACCATTGATGAAAGGTATGGAAATTGGTTCCCTTGCAAGGGTTGAGGAGATAACTAGATGTCCTTCTGAGATACAGGATAGTTTAATAAGTATGATGAGTGATAAAGTACTTAACATTCCTGAACTTGGGAGTGAAGGGGTTATATATGCAAAACCAGGATTTAATGTTATTGCAACAGCTAATATTAGGGACAAAGGGGTAAACGATATGAGTAGTGCCCTTAAGAGAAGATTTAACTTTGAAACAGTTTTCCCTGTAAGCAACATATCACTTGAGATGGAGATAATAGAGAAGGAAGCACAAAAGTATTTTAAAGATAACAATATTGACATGAATGTGGATAAGAATGCAGCTGAAATATTAGCAGTTACATTCCATGAGCTTAGAGAAGGCATATCATCTGAGGGTGCAAGAATAGAAAAGATGGATGCTGTGATGAGTACTGCAGAAGCTGTATCAGTATATATCCAGACTGCTCTTGGATCATATTACTATGATGATGGAAAGATAACAATGGACAGGGTTGTTCAGAATGTTATGGGTGCAGTTGTAAAAGAGAATAGAGAAGATGTTGGAAAACTAAAAAATTACTTTTCATCGGTTATCAAGGATAGAAGCAAGAAAGAGGGGGGAGCATGGAACGAGTATTACAATGCCAAGAGCTGGATAAAATAGAGGGACTAAAAAATCTTATACATGAAGCATATGATCTTAGTAAGGAATTAGTGTTTTTTCCAGTTAGGCATCATAGTCCTGTTTGCACATATCATCTTAAGCAGACCATTGAGAAGTATAAACCAGATGCTATACTGATTGAAGGGCCAAGCAATGCTAATAATCTTATTGATGGATTAACACATGAAGATAGCAAACCTCCTTTGAGTATATATTATACATATACAGATTCTAAAAAATTACTTGATGATGAAAAAGGAAAGTATATGTGCTATTATCCAATGTTGAAACATTCACCAGAATATTTCGCCCTTAAACATGGACAAGAAAAAGGAATTCATGTTGAATTTATAGACCTTCCTTATGAAGAAATTCTTTTAGCCTCAAAGGAAGGAAAAGGTATAAGGGAGAAAATGAAGAAACAGGAATACTCTGATGATAAATATCTTCAAAGAGGGGAATTCTTGAAACAGTTATGTAAACATGGGAATACAAAAGATTTTCATGAGTTCTGGGAGAAATACTTTGAATTAAAAGGTTTGGATTTATCAAGCGATGTATTTATTGAAGATATGTTGACCTATTGCTATATGACAAGAGTTGGAGATGATGAGTCTCGTCTTGAAGAGGAAGGATGTATATCAAGAGAAAGATATATGACACAAAGAATAAAAGAGGCGAGAAAAAAATACAGTAGAATCCTTGTTGTTACAGGGGGATTTCATACCTATGGAATTATAAAACTCCTTAATGATAACCAAGAGAATAAGGTTAAGAAGATGAGCAAAGTGAAAGAAGATGACAGTAATGCCTATTTAATTCCTTACTCCTATAAACACAGCGATGCTTTGAGTGGATATGCAAGTGGAATGCCGTACACTGCGTTTTATAGCAAAGCATGGGATATAATTCAGAAGCAAGATAAGGCTTTTAGTCTTATGAGTAAAGAGTGTAATGAAAATTGTGATATACATGTGGAAAAATCAAAAATTGTATATGAAGAGTGTGTAAAATATTTCATTGCAAAGTGCAGTAGAACATTAAGAAAAGAAGGAGAAGGAACATCTACTGATGATGCAATTCAAGCTCTCATTATGGCTAAGGGACTAGCTTCTTTAAGAGATAAGAAAAGTTGCGGCGTGAATGAGATATGTGAAGGCGTAAGAAGTTCATTTATTAAAGGGGAATATAGTGAGTTAAACAATAAACCGCTAGAAATACTAACAAAATGCATGGTTGGTGATAAAGTAGGAGTAGTTACTTCAACCATAGATATTCCCCCTATTGTGAAAGATTTCAAAGACTTGTGCAAGAAGTATAAATTGAAAATCAACACAATGGAAAAGGGAGAAAAAATCTTAGATATTTATAAGAAAGCACTTCATAAGCGTATAAGTGAGTTCTTCCATATGATGACATATATTGATTGTGGATTCAGCATGATGACTAAAGGTGCTGACAGAGTAAGTGGAAAAGATATAAATCTTAAGAGGGAAACGTGGACATATATCTGGACTCCAGAAGTGGAAAGACGTTTAATTGAGCTATCAGTATACGGAGGAAGTATAAAAGAAGCTGCAAAAGAGATGCTTCTTTTAGAGATAGAAAAGGTAAAAGGCCACAGCGGAAGGTCAGCTTTAGCACTTATAAGAGCAATGATTATGGGGCTTATAGAAAATGTTCATGATATAGTAAATCAAGTATTTCAAAGCATAGATGATGATGGTGAATTTTTATCATTGGTTGAGTGTGCGAACTATATGTATTTCCTATTGAAGGATGAACCAGAAGAAGAAATTCAAAAGGCACTTGAGAGATTACAGATAAGATCATATGAGAAAGCTGTATTGATGATGGATGGAATAAAGGATATATCTAAATTTGATGAAATGATGTATATCGAAGGGATTAAGAAGTTGAATCTAATCTGCAGTGAAAGTATATGTGATGAAGAACTGTTTATCGATAAGTTAATGAATGTACTCCATGAGAGGGATATTCAACCTGTATTAGAAGGAGCCATGATTGGTGTATTATATGGTTGGAATTGTATTGAGCAGAAGGAAATAATGAATAAGATCGGTTCATATATAAAGGGATCAGGAGAAGAAAGAAGAAAGTGTGCTTCTTTCCTAAAAGGACTATTTTCAACAGGTAGAGATATAGTACTTATGGACAAATATATGATAGAGATGCTTAATGACTATGTTGTAGGACTAGATAGCCATGAGTTTATGGAAATTTTGCCTGAGCTTAGATATGCATTCAGTTCATTTATGCCAAGAGAAATTGATTCTATTGGAAAGATAGTAGGAGATATATATAATAAAAGTTCTCATGATATATTATTTACTAAAGCTGTAGGGGAAGAGCAGATGATTGTTGCAAAGGAAATTGATAAGAAGGCTAAAGAAATGTTAAGGGAATGGAGTATTTTAGATGAATAGAGAGGCTTTAAATAGATGGAGATTAATATTAGGGCGTTTCTCTGAAAATAATCTTCCCATCGGCGATGATAGAAATATGATAGAGATTGATGAGACAATGGAATTCTTATATGGAAGAGAATATAGTGAAGAGAATGGAGTAAGAGGGGGAGATGGTAGAAGCATACTAAATGTCCCTAAATGGATAACAAAGGTAAGAGAATTGTTTCCTGTAGAAGTTGTTGAGATTCTTGAAAACCATGCTCTTGAAAAATATAATATGAAGGAGCTGCTTACAGATAAGGAAGTTCTGGAGAAACTTGAACCTAACAAGGATCTGCTGAAATCTATTTTACAGATGAAGGATTTAATGAGCAATGATGTACTTGATGCAGCAAAGAAAATAGTAAAAAAGGTTGCAATGGAGATACAGAAGGAGTTAGAGACAGATATAAAAGAAAGTATAGTTGGTAAGCTGGATAAAAGCAATCAGGGATACCTGAAGAATAAAAATAATATTGATATAAAAAGAACTATTATGAAGAATCTTAAAAACTACAATAAGGATCTGGAAAAGATAATAGTTGAGAAGGTTATATACAATAGCAGAGTTAAGAGTTATAACAAGTGGAATATTGTGATTGCAGTTGATGAGAGTGGAAGTATGTTGAACTCTGTAATACATAGTGCTGTTATGGCAGGGATATTCTCTAGTCTTCCAATGTTAAAGACAAAACTGATTATATTTGATACTGAGATTGTTGATTTAAGTGAATATATTGATGATCCAGTAAGAACTATGATGAGTGTACAGTTAGGTGGAGGAACTCATATTTTCAAAGCATTAGGATATTGTAATCAACTTATAGAAGAACCACATAAGGCAATTGTAGTTCTAATAAGTGATTTATACGAAAACGGTTCTGTCACAGCGATGTATAGGGAAGCTCAAAAGATAATAGATACAGGGGCTAAGTTAATGGTATTAACTTCCCTCGATGATACTTGTACTGGAATTTATGATAAACAGGCTGCGCAGAAACTTAGAAATATGGGAGCAGATGTTGCAGCATTAACTCCGGAGGGATTATCTAAATGGATAGCAGAAATAATAAGTTAGAAGAGATAAAACAATTTCTAGAATTGTGCAGTGAAGAATACATCATTAACTTTGCTAATAAAGGATTGTACAAGAGAGCAAACAAGGAGATAGATAAAGGAATCACAATGGAATATAACATTATGGATAACTATGTTCATTGCAAATTAAGTGATGGCAGCGAATGTGACATTGGGGATTCTTATGAAGATATAAAATGCAGTTGCCCATCAAAAACAACATGTAAGCATATGATAATAGCTATTATTCTTCTTAAGAAGGAATTATTAAGTGAAGACGGACAAGGTGTAGGAAATGAAAAAATAGATGAGAGTGGACAAGCTGGCGAGTGTACAGAATCATGCAAGGATGAGCAAGTTAGTACGAGTGAAGAAGCATGGGATAGTGGACAAGATATAAAGAGTCAAGAAGTGCGCACGAGTGGACAAACCAACGATAGCAAGAGTGAACAAGCATCAAGTAAAGAGAAATTTAAATGGATAGAAGAACTTGATCTTCTTAAGTTGCTCAATAATATTAAGGTAACAGAAGTAGAAGAGATACTATTCCGTATGAATTTTGGAATGAAATATGGTATAAATAAGAGCAGTTCAATCAAGGTAGAACTATACAATGGGATTGAAGTAATATTACCTGGTAATGGAACTATGAAGAATATCCTATGTTCATGTAAAGATAGGGAGATATGTTCTCATAAAGTTGAAGCAATAATAGCATATATGCTAGATAATAAACACATAGAACTTAATGAAATGAAGAAGAGTCTATGTGTTTATATAGGGGGAAATGATCAGTGGAACGTTTCACTAGAGAAACTTTTCACTACAAAGAAATTAATAAATAAAATTAGTAAAACAGGATTATCTAGAATGCCTGTAAGTATATTGGAAGATATAGAACTTGAAGCAATTTATTGTGGAAATGCAGAACTTCCTAGATTAGAAAAGATGTTAAGAGGGCTGAAATCAATGATTGAGGGATATTTTAAAAAGCACTCATCCTTTTCAACAAAGGGATATCTTAAACATCTTACTAGAATATTTTTAATCATCTCATCAATAGAGAAGAGCAAAGATTATAATATACTTTCTAATACTATAGGAGAGAAAAAGACAAAATATATTCCTATTGGTGAGCTGCAACTCAATGGAATTGGAGCAGAAACTTGGAATTCGCTTTCAGGATATGAAGGGTTAACATACTATTTCTATAATGAAGAAAAAGGCAAACTTTTCTCCTTTAATGATATTATGCCAACATACTATGGTAATCAAAAACAAAGAAAGTTATCATCAATTTATATATCACAAGGGAAATGGAATATACAAGCATCCATGAAGGACATATGCAGAGGTGAGTTGATTCTTGAAAACTGTAAGGTAAATAGAAATAACAGGATATCCTCATCAAAGGAAATCAATGGTGAGATTATAAGAAAGAGTCCAATTTGCACTTTAGATTTCAAGGGAATATTGTATAAAGAATGGAGAAAGATTAGAGAGGACAAGGAGAAAAACTTCATATTTTCTATAATTGACAGAGATGAACTGGATAATATATTGCTGATAGAGCCGCAGGAATACGGAGAAGCAGAGTTTGATCAGGTCAATCAAAGGTTAACCATTGAAATGTATGATAAATACGGAGATATAATGAGTATACTTGTACCTTTCACCAAAGAAAATGAATTTTTAATAAGAGCTCTTGAACGAGCAGTGAAGAAAAATAAGCTTGGGTGTAGAGTACTAGGAAGAGTATATAAATTAGAAGGAGAATATTTTATACACCCAATAACTTTTCATTATAAAAATGGAGAGCTTGAGAATATTCATATAGATTAAGGATGTGAGAATTTATGGTGAAGGATATACTGAGCGAACTAAATAGTTTCCTTATTGGACTTGCAATATACGGACTTAATACAGTAAGAGAAACAGATAAAAAAGAGCTTGAGAAGTTAATTCAAAAGGTTGAAATGATTGGAATGGACAACCTTAAGAGTGAACTTGAAGATTTTAAAGTGCTTATGAACAAAAGTATACATTCTATAGAGGATGTTAGTGAGCAGCTAGTTGAAAAATACTATGTTATATGTGGTTATGGATTTATAGGGGAATCAGTTTAGTATGAGCAGAACAAGTAAGGTCAAGCAGGGGACGGTTCATGAATTTATTACATAATACTAGGGGGAATAGTAAATGGAAATAATGGAACCAAGTTTAATAAGTGTAGTATATGCATTGTTTGTGCCTTTAGGGATATTTATATTATGTAATTTAGAATCTGTAGCTGAGTATTGGTATGAAAAATCATTAAAGCATATAGAAAAATATCCTAGTCCATTTTATGCTAAACCTACATCTATTAAATGGAATAAGTTTATATTTAGATTGATAGGTATAACTTTAATATTTATGGGTTCAGTTGCAATTTTATTTGCAACATTGTACTTTTTAGTTTTATTACAGAGGAAAGTCAATTAAGTACAAGCAGGGGACGGTTCATGAATTTATTAAAAGAATTCATGAACCGTCCCCTGCTTGTACTTACTAATTTTAAATTGTTACTTTATGTGCTAAATCACATTTATGAACTACTTCTTCAGAACCATCATTTTTTAGTAGTATTAAATATTTTCCGTTAGAGTATATGATAGTTCCATCACTATCTAGATTGAAATCTATAACACCTTTTTTTATTGATCTAATCTCACCATTTTTGTTTAACTTCATTAATTCCCATGATTGAGGAGCGATACCTGGATATTTCATACCTTTTGATTTATTTGCTTTTAATGATTTTTCAGCATTAATCAAATTGCCGTTTATGAATATTGTCTTTTCATCAACATTTCTTATTTTAGCAGGATTATTTCCTTTAGAAGTAAATGACTCTCCAGTATACTTCATTGTGAAAAAATTTAAAAAATGATAGACACCTTTTAATAGCTTATAAGGAATAAGTAAAAAATCTATTATTGAAGTATTATTTTTTTGTAAGTCATAAGGTTTTTTTAAGAAATAAATATTATCTTCATCATCAATTTTGGGTAAAAAACAATCACAATTAGGAACAGATATTATTTCCTCTAACGTTCCAGTCTTAATATCCAACTTGTTTATAACTTTTGGGGCATAGTTAACTACTATGTTATCGTTATTACGAGCAATTCCAGTTGAGTCATAATATATAGCATTCTTATTTATTTTTCCCCACACAGGATTATCATCTAAAGTATCTCCTTCTGTAATAATTTGATAGTCAGAAGTTTCTTTATTTAAGATAGCAATGTTATGTTCTATACAATTATTTTGTACTGAAACTACAACCTTATTTAGTTCAGCATTATAATCAATATTATAAAAGTGTGTATCAGTTCCATGCATTATATAACTTTCTTTACCTGTACAATCATTTATATCTTTTATTAAAATACCACAAGATTGTTCTATAGATGCGGTATAGATTATTTTATTACCATCATCAATAAAAGTAATACCATTTATCATAGATCCATTATGATTATCCTCAATATTTTCTACAGAAGGGTGATAGTCGCCTCTAAACATTGCACCTTGACCAGTATGTTTCCATTCATTTTTTTTTCTGATTTCTTCTCTTTTTTCTTTGTAATTTTTTATATATAAACTATCAAATATTTCACATGAATTGTTATTAATTAATCCAATGTTATTTTTAAGGGCAAAAACAATTTTTTTATTCATATGTTATCTTCCTTTCTAAATTAACAATAATTATAAATATTGGTATTTACAAAACACTAACTATAATTGTAATAAATTTGAAAGTTTATTACAATGATTAATGTATAATTAAATAGGATAAATAGGTAAATTAGGGGACGGTTCATTAATTTATTAAAAAAATTAATGAACCGTCCCTAGCTTGTTTTCATTTTGTCAAAAAATAATCTAAATGATGATAACTTTTCCAAAATAACGTCGTATTAAATAGTGAAAAAGGAAATAAGCGCTGATATATAAGAGATTGATCCTAGGATAAAGATTTAGTAAATAAAAATTTCATAGTCATACAATAGAAAATTATACGAGGTGAAAATAATGAATAGAAAAAGAATATTATCATTAGTTATGGCAGCAACATTATTAGTAAGTGGAGCAAGTACTGCATTTGCACAAGAGAATGGTAAGAAAGAGAATGTTAAAGTTATGCATACACAAAATCTTAAAATTAATTTATTAGGTAAAGAGAATAGTGAAAAAAAGGTTGATTTTGAAGTTGTAGATCAAAAGGATATTAAAGATGAAAAAATGAATAAATGGATAGCAAGCAACATAGATAAGGAAGGGGTATCTTTATATACGGAAGATAAAGACTATAATTATGTTATGGTTGCTAATGGAATGGCTAGTGGAAGTGGCCATGAGATGGTAGTAACAGATATGTACACTAAAGGAAATACTCTTTATGTTGAATATCATCATAATCAACCACATGGGGATGTAATGACAATGAATATTGCTTATCCATTTACTATCGTTAAAATCAGCAAAGATATGAAAATTAATCATGTTAAAGGGGAAAATCAATCTGTTGATTTAACTATTATAAAGAATGAAAATATTAAGGATGAAGGAATCAAAGCTTGGATAAGCAAGAACATACAAGAAAAAGGTGTATATTTATACCAAGAAGATAAAGAGTATGATTATGTTATGATTGCTAATGGAAGATCAGGTGGTAGTCAGCACAGCATGATCTTTAATGGAATACATGCTGATGGTGATACTCTTTATGTAAACTATAATCATTTTCAGACAGAGCGAGGAAAATTAACAAGAAACCTTGATTATCCATTTGCAATTGCTAGAATAAGCAAAGACTCAAAAATTAAACAGGTTAAAGTAGATCAAAAAGAAGAACAGAAAAAATTAGTTGAAATTGAAGGAACAATTATTAAAGTTGATAATAGCGAAAAAAATCCAGAACTAGCTGGAGAGAGCAGATTCTTTACTATTAAGACTAAAGAAGGAAAATCTATAGATGTATTCTGCAGTATATTAGATGCTAAGATAAAAGGATATGAAAATATCAAGGTGGGTAATATTATAGATTTTAAAGGAGAAAAATCACAGTATGGTGATTACTACGTAGTAGTTGAAGGAACTGTAAAAAAAGTTCAAGATTCTGATAAGAAGATTGATAAAACAACTACACTTGGTGAAATTGAAGAAATGATAAAATCAGCTAAATCAGCAGATGAAAGATTGAAAGTTATAAAAGTAGTAATTGAATTTTTGAATGGATTATTCAGATAGTTAAATAGGTATTAAAGAGTAAATTAATGATATCTAAACAGGGAGGGTTGATAGATTAATGTATCAACTCTCTTTTAAGGCTTAATATATGAAAAAAATTACATATTGTACTTTATTTATAAAATGAAGAATGATAGTATAATTTATAGTTAAGTGAGTAAGAGTGAGAATAAAAGGGGTGAGTTAGATGAAGTCTAAACGGACAAAGCAGTATAGTTATAAAAAATGGGTGATTACCGTTTGTTTTGTACTTACTGTAGCAGTCATATCTATATCACTACTAAAGATGAATGTTACTAAAAATGAGATTTTAGGGATAGGATTGAATAATAATACTGGCAGAATTACTGATAGCAATAAGTATTCCAAAGACAAGAATAACAATACTAATGATGATCAAATATCTAAAAATAAGGTAGTAGATAATGAAAAATCACAAGGCGAGGATGTTGAATCAGAGGTATGCAGTGAAAAAGTTTTAAAGAAAGATAGTTTTAAGGAATTATCAAAGCAAGAAGCTTACTCATTATCAGACTACGGAATGCTTTTACCTAATAACATACTTAAGGGATACTCTTTTAGATCAGCATCCTTAAATAATATTAATACTCCTCATGAGGTATTATGTGTTGGATATCAGTCTGGATATTCCTATATTGATATGAGAGTGAGAGTATTTAGAGATGATTATCAAAATAGAATGGTAAAAGTAAGTGAGAGAGAAAAATATGATATCACTAAGTATCCAATTCCTCATGCATCTACAATTCCTGACGAATTATATTACACTATGAATTATCCAATCTTCCAGTGGGATGAGTTGACTGAAGAAGTTCTCTTGCTTAGAAAAGTCTCATACTCTGAACAAGGGGAAGATGGGGGAGTTAAAGAATTTATGGACTTTACAATTCAATGTGGGGAGTTTCTTATTGAATACAACATAAAAGGAAATTCACTTGATTGTGTATATGATATGATTACTTCATCTGACTACTATGAAATAAATAAACATATGAAATATAAAAATAGCAAGGGTTGATAGCGTAAGCTATCAACCCTCCTTTATTATAAATAAAAAAATTAAGTAAAGCTTATATTGGCAATAAAACATGTTATAATTTCCAAGAGGTGTTCAAGAATAATTTCTATCAAAAATAGTGATAAACTTGGAGGAAATATGATTAAAATACTTAATCAAGACTATGAAAAGAAGATACTGGATTATGTAACTGATGAGAAAGAATATAACCTATTTATAATAAGTAACATTGAAAATCAAGGTTTTGAAGAAGAATATCTAACATATTACGGAGATATAGATGAGGAAGATAATATTAAAGGAATAATGGTTAAGTTTTTTAATATTTATACTATCTATACTAAGAGTGAGTGTTGGGATATTGAAGGTTTTGTAGATGTTCTTAATAATAGTGAATTAGGTATGATAACTGGGAAAGAAAGATTCATTCAAGAGCTAAGTAAAGCAGGATTGCAAATTCAGGAATATGAGGGGCATTATTTTGCTACTATGAGGAAAAAGAAAACTCAAGAACTAAATGGTAAAATCAACAGTGAGTTGGACAAACTTGAGAAGATAACATGTGATATGATTGAAGAGGTGGTTCAGCTTAGAGAATCAATACCTGAATTTATGCAAGGTAGTGGTAATTTCGGTAAGATATTAAGAAAAGGAATATCTAATAGGACAGCAAGAGCCTACTGTATAAGAGAAAATGGAAAGATGGTTGCATTTGCTCAAACATCAGCAGAGAATTCTCAATCGGCTATGATAACAAGTGTAATGACCCACCTTGATTATCGTAAAAAAGGATACGCTTCATTATGTGTAGAAAAGTTATGTGATGAATTAATCCAAGAAGATAGAAGGTTATGTCTTTATTATGTTAATCAAAATGCAGGTAAAATATATAGAAAAATTGGATTTAAAGAGATTGGAAAATGGGGAATAGGAAGATTCAGAGGGAATAATAAATTCAGCAAGGAGTAATAGTTATGAAGAGAAATAGATTAGTATACTTAGTTCTTATAATATTAGTTATTATTTTAGGACTAGCCTCTAGGAAATTAGGTTATATGCTGCCAGAATTCATAAGTAAGTATTCAGGAGATACTTTATGGGCTCTAATGGTGTTTTTAATAATGGGATTTATATTTAAAGATAAAGGAATCTTGAGTATTGCCTGTTATGCTATTATTTTTTCAGTGTCCATAGAGATATCACAGCTATATCATGGAGAATTTATAGATTCTATAAGAGGAACAAGAATAGGAGGCCTAGTATTAGGATACGGATTTTTATGGAGTGATATTACTTGTTATATTACTGGAATAGTGATTGGGGTATGTGGTGAATATTATATTTATAAAAATAAAACAGCAGGTATATAAATACTTGCTGTTTTTATGACTTTTGGTAGCTATCTTGTTTCTGACCATTCTTTTGCTTTTTTATCAATTTTGTTTATAAATGCATTCTTACCTTCACAATATCCATTATTATCATATCTAAATTTTATAGATAACTCTTTTTTTAACTCTTCATAGCACTTTGCATCTTCTGGATGTGCAATCATATAATCTCTAAAATCTAGATGTCTTTTTATTTCTGGGTTTTCTGTTTCAAAAATATGAACATGATGGGTTCGATTATATTCTCCTTTTAGGAAAAACCTTCGATTTTTTATTCCATGTTCTCCTTTTGGGATATATCCTAATTTAATCATTCCTTCATTGTATTTATCAATATTTATAATATTTTTGACTTCAATTAAAATATCTATCACTGGCTTAGCGTAAATACCAGATATTGCAGTGCTGCCAATGTGATGAATGTTTAAAATCTCTTCACCCATTATGCTTTGTATTTTCTCACACTCATTTATATAATCATCTTTCCATTTTGAATTGTATGGAACAACTTCCATTATTCTTACAAGCCTTCCTTCGTTCATTATATAAGACTTCCTCCTTAAAAATATAAAAATGAATATTCAAAATAACCATTTAATAATTATTTTTTAATCAATATATAATCATAATAAGTTGATGTATATTCAATTTTATCTATTTTCCTTTTAATTATTCTCTTCTCCTTATATAGAAGTTCAAATCTATAAAGGAGTTGTTCAATTTCATTTTCATTATAATGGATATAAAAAACTTCTTCATTGTTTTCAATTTGTTTGAACTCTCCATCACCTACTTGAACACCTTGTCCATAGGAATCACACTCTTCACTTAAGAAATTCACATAACATAGTCCCCCATGTTTTAACACTCGGTGAAACTCTAATAGAGCAATTGAGAAATCCTTTTTTCTCATATGAACAGATGTATTATAAGAAAATAGAAAACTAAAAAACTCGTTACTAAAAGGAATATCTTTCATATCACCATGTATTATATTTAAATCTACGTTATGCTCTGTACTAAATATTTTTGCCTTTTTTAATTGTTCTTCAGATATTTCAATTCCATAAGTTTTATATCCAAACTCATGAAATAAAGAAAGGGGGGGATTAGATCCACCAGCACCACAATCAAGTATAGTTTTTTCAGAGGAATTAGAATTACAATATTTTAAAAAATTATATAATGGAAAAGCATATATAAGATTATGCATTTTTGTACTCACTCCTCATATTTAGTATTATTAGAACTTATGATTATTATGTTGTAGTCTATTTTTTCTCAATTATATAGTCAACATATCCCCGGATTAAATAGTGTTCTTAAAGAATAGCATTAAATCTAGCTAAGAACAAGAATTGAAAAAAAATTGAATTTTATGGTATAATAAGCTTACAGAGAGAGGAAGAATAAATCTTTATTTTTCCTCTCTCTGTTTATTTGATTTAGCATATAAGATGAACAAGGAAGGACAAGTAAGTTATATTTATTACTTCATAAGCACATGTCTATTAATTTTCATTACAAGTTCATTTATAGCATCACTATCTGGTTTGTCAGGAAGAACACATTCCTTCTTTGCGTAGTCAAATTCTTTTTCATATTTATCAACAATACTAAATATTTCGCTATAATCTTTAACTCCGTTCTTCTTCGATACATAAGTACCATTTCTAAGATCCATTAAAAGCGAATGATCTTCTTCACGATAAGTATTAATACCTTTACCTTGTAATATTTCAGTCCCCATTATTAGTAAGCGAACTAAATGCATAGCATGTTTATTAAGGTGAATAGCATCTTTTTTACTATTCCTATGACTTAATTTATCATAATCTCTTACAACGTTACTCATCTCAGAGAGAATTCCTTTCAAATCACGAAGAGGATAACCTTTCACATTTATATCAATTAGAATTTCTTTGTTTTTATCATTTGAATCTTTGCCATTAGTATAATCAATATACAAATTCATGTTATTATCAATTTGATTATATCTATCTTTAAATGTTACCATTTGGTTTTGAATGCTGCCTAGAATATGACGTTCTTTTTCAGCTTTGGGATAATTATCTCGTGCAAGAGCATTTTGAAGTCTCCTAAGTTGAGCAGTAGCATAACCACCAAATGTATTAATTGCTTGTTTTGAAAGGAAAAGGTGAGCATTATCTCTTATAAGTTTTCCTTCATGAGAGCATAGTAAAACATGCTCATCCTTTGTACCAAGAAGTTCAATACAATTTGGATTGCAGTTAGTTAGAAGTTTTATAATTTGTTTAAATGGATATATAACAGTATCTGTTTCTCTATGCTCAAAGGGTTTATCTGAGCAGTCCATTGTAAGTAATTCATTTTTTGTATTTAGAAAAATTCCTCTAATATCAACATCACTATATTCATTATTTGTTCCATAAGCATAACTACCTGATAATGTTAAGTAGATTATATTATTATCAAGAGATGAAGTTGTTTTTAAAAAATCATAATCTGTGGTGTTTAATATATCAATAAATTTTTTTTCTGCACTGTTTAAGAAATTCATTTTAGTTCCCCCAATCTATAAAAGTATGTATTAGGTTAAATTTACTAAGTATTTCAGTATAATTGAAATAAGATAAATTGTAAATACTATACTCATAAGTAGTAGAAGTTGTATAATTATTCTTTTATAATTAATATTGCTACTAGTATAGAGTTTCTATAGTGAAACTTATTTATACATTCTCAAAATCGCAGTAATTCTATGAGTTTTGAGTTTATATAAGTCTAGTTTTCACTTGAAATTTCTAAATTTACATTTGAACTTTAAAAATTAATTAAAATAAAAAGAGATGTTTAAACATCTCTTAAATATATATTAGCGATTAGTTATTAATAGTTTAGTGTTAATGAGCATATTATTTAGTTAGTGTATTTGAGTGTACAATACTAGATTTTTTTGTATTTAAGTTTTCAACTACTACTTTACCACTTTCCATATCTAGATTTGTAATTATAACTGGATTGTTCTTATAAAATACTTGTTCATTAGGTGTTTCATTTAGTATTTGTTGAACCTCTTTTGGTTGCATATATATACCTCCCGTTCTTAAAATTGCTAACTTTTTAATAAATTTTGAGGATAGTGCTTGATTAGATAATTTAATTTATGACTATATTATAGGATTATAAATTTTAAAAAGCCCAATTCATTTTGACTAAGCTTTTGAATTGCTAAAGAACATAATATATTCTGTTGCTCATTCTCTTAGTACTTGAATTTGGACTTATTAAATTAATTTTTGATTTTAATGTTTATGACCCCATTTTTCATTTAGTGTTTTAACATGTACTACAGCATCATTTTTTGTTTGTAGATTTTCTATTACTGCTTTATTAGTATCTTTATCAAAGCTTTTTATTAAAACAGGAGTATTTTTATAATAAATTTGAGCATGAGGTTTTTCATTTAGTATTTGTTGTACTTCTTTTGGTTGCATAATGATACCTCCTTTTATTATTATTTACGAGCCATTTTCTCTTCAGCTGCTTTTATCATTCTTCTAGTCATTTCACCACCAACATTTCCAGCATAAGTCATCTTGCCAGCTACTTCAGAGGTGATGTTTCCCATATAAGGGTGATTGTTTTTATTATTTTTGAGTTGGTTATCTACATGAAGGTCTCTAGCGACTTCCATTTTAAATCTATCTAATTCGCCTTCTTTGCCTGGTACTACAGGTCTATTTGTCACTTTCAATCTCTCCTTTCTAGAAATAAAAGCTTGTTCATTTATAGTTTGTGTTTTTATCAAAATTAAATACAAACAATAAATGATTGCATATAAAGTTATTCATAAAGTATGAAAAAACTGTATTATAATATATAGTTAAATGGCATATTTACATGTGTTTAATAAATAATTTGAAAAAATTTCTTGAAAGATAAACAGATTTAATATACAATAGAGTAAATATTTTAAAGTTTTAGATTTTTTGATAAATAACATAACGTAGGTGATTAATATGTTGAATTATAATAAAAATATTAATAAAAATTTAGTTTCCTCATCATGCTAAGCGCTGTGTTATGACAATTGAATTTTGTCATCGATGCAGTGCAGTTTGTGCTGCATCGATGGGTGAGTATAAAAGACCTGTTGGTGTAAGACTGACAGGTCTTTATTTGTTTTAAATAATTTTGGGAGGTAGAAAGATGTTAGATATTAAAAGAATTAGAAAAGAAACAGAAGCTGTAACAAAAGCTTTATTAAAGAGAATGGATGAAGTAGATTTTACAGAACTTTTTCAGTGGGATGATAGAAGAAAAGAGATAATTTTAGAAGTTGAACAACTGAAAGCTAAGAGAAACAAGGTGTCAAAGGAAATACCAACTCTAGCTAAAAGTGGAGAAGATGTTACCCCTCTAAAGGAAGAGATGAAAAAGATTGGTGAAGATATAAAGGCAATGGATGGAGAGCTTAAAGAACTTCAAGATAAAATCAATTATTTCCTTGCAACATTACCTAATATTCCAGATGATGATGTTCTTCCAGGTGGAAAAGAAAACAATGAGGTTTTACGAGTTTGGGGTCAAATGCCAAAGTTTGATTTTCAGAATAAAAATCACGTAGACCTTGCAACAGATCTTAAGCTTATAGATTATGAGAGAGGCGTTAAACTTGGAGGAAATGGTTTTTGGCTGTATAAAGGAGATGGTGCTTTACTAGAGTGGGCATTACTTAACTTCTTTGTAGAAGAACACACTAAGGATGGATATGAGTTTGTACTACCACCACATATTTTAAATTATCAATGTGGTTTTACAGCTGGACAGTTCCCGAAATTTGATGAGGATGTTTATTATGTTGAGGATGAAGAAAAGGATAATAAAAATAAGCAATTTATACTTCCAACTTCTGAAACAGCGTTAGTTAACATTCATAGAGATGAGATTATTAATGAAGAAGAATTACCTAAGAAGTATTTTGCATATTCTCCATGCTATAGACTGGAAGCTGGAAGTCATAGAGCAGAAGAGAGAGGTATGATAAGAGGACATCAATTCAATAAAGTAGAGATGTTTCAGTTCACAACACCAGAACAATCAGGTGAAGCACTAGAAGAATTGATAGGGAAAGCAGAGAATCTTGTTCAAAAGTTAGGATTACATCATAGAGTTGTAAAGTTAGCTGCAAAGGATGCAAGCTCAACTATGGCGATTACATATGATATAGAGGTTTGGATACCAAGTATGAACATATACAAAGAGGTAAGCTCTGCATCTAATTCTAAGGATTACCAGGCAAGAAGAGGTAACATCAGATTCAAGAAAAAAGATGGAAAGCAGAAGGACTTTGTACACACACTAAATGCATCTGGACTTGCAACAAGCAGATTAATACCAGCAATAGTAGAGCAGTTCCAACAAGAAGATGGAAGCGTAAAGGTTCCAGAGGTTTTAAGAAAGTGGATCAATAAGGAGTACTTAAGACCGTAGTAAGATAAACTGAGTACAACTAGGGGACGGTTCATGAAAATTATGATTTAGGTAAAAGGAACAACCAAGGGACAATCTGGGGACGGTTCATGAATTTATTAGAAGAATTAATGAACCGTCCCCCAGAGAAATAAATTAAGGGGGAAAAGAAAAATGTTTGAGTTTAAAGATATGGATTATATTACTGACGGGGAGATTGCATTAAGGATTGATGAGAAGTTACCAGAAAATCCGGAGAAGAAATATGTACCAGCATATAGATATAAAATTACTTTAAATGATAGTGTAGAGCCTATTGGGGAAATAGATATAAGAATTGGAGACAATGAAGGAATTTTTTATGGTGGGCATATTGGATATATGATTGAAGAGGATTATAGAGGAAATGCATACGCATCAAAGGCGTGTAGATTGATTGGTAAGGTGGCTATGGCTCATGGGATGGAAAAAGTAACAATAACATGTAATCCGGATAACTATCCTTCAAGAAGAACATGTGAGAAACTAGGTGCAGAGTTAATAGAAATTGTGGATCTTCCAGAAGATAATGAGATGTACCAAGCTGGAGAGAAACAAAAATGTAGGTATCTATGGACAATAGAATAGGACAAACAGGGGACGGTTCATGAATTTATTAAAAGAATTCATGAACCGTCCCCTGTTTGTCTTTGTTATAATTAATATAGAAAAAATTATAAAATTTTAAAACTTTTTCATTAAATCTTTTCTCTAAGTAGTGAAAGGAGGAAGAAGAGACCATGGTTGAATTAGTGAAAAAAGCAAAAAAAGGAGATAAAGAAAGTTTCTCCATAATAATAAATAATGTTAAACATAAGGCCTATAGAGTTGCTTATAAATATTTAAAGAACGAAGATGATTCAATGGATGCAGTGTGTGAAGGGGTAGTTATAGCCTTTAAGAATATTCATATGTTGAAGAAACCAGAGTATTTTGAGACTTGGTTCACAAAAATTGTGATAAATCAATGTAATTTGCAGTTAAAAAACAGAAAAAAGGCAGAGCAGATTACAGGTATGCTTCAAGAGAGGATTCCAGCATTTAATGAGGATATTTATAGGGAAGAATTGATAATAATTAAGGACAAGCTCAAAAGAATGAAACCTTTGGATAGAAATATTATTCACCTGAAATTCCTTTTAGGGTATAAGTTTAAAGATATTGCAGAAAGACTAGGGATTCCTGAAAGCACAGTAAAAACAAAGGCTTATAAGGGAATACAAGAACTTCAAAAGGAAATATAAATATTAAAAGGACAAGCAAGACTCCATTCATTAAGAGGAAGTATTGGGAGGTATATAAATGGAAAAGTTTAATCATGATGATGATATAAAAATACCAGATGAATTTGATAATAGAATTAATATGAGTTTAAAAAGGGCAGAAAGTGGAAGTTATTATTACAGAAATAAGATCAAAATTACAACATCATTAGTATTAGTTTTTGTCCTGTTTTTGGGAATGAATCCTAATGTAAGAGCATATACATCGGAGTTACCTATTGTTAAGGGTGTAATGGAATGGTTCAAATCAGATAAAAAGATTCAGCAACTTAAAGCGAATAACTTTAAGATATATGATTTAGCTACTGAAAAAGATGGTTATAGGCTTTATATGAAAGATATATATATTGATGAAGAAGAATTCAGTATGAAAATAGCAGTAGAAGATGAAAAGGGAAATGTTTTTGATATTCAAGAGGGAGATATCTCAGGTAATTATTTAGCTTCAAGATTTGGATCAGTGAATGGAGAAAACATAAAAAATATTGATCCTTGGTATGATGTGAGGGGTTTTTGTGATCTTAGCAATGCGTTTAATAAGAATAATTTTTACTATGGCAAAATAGATCTAAAGCTTAAAGCTACTGTTTCTGATGGAAATAAGATAATTGAATTCGATGAAGTTAATATAAAAGATGAAGATATAAGTTATGTTAAATCTAAGAAGATTCAGTTCAACAAAGAATATGTATTTGATGGAGTAAAAGTTTTAGTAGAAAACTTAAAGATATTTCCTAATAGAATGGAAGTAAGAGTGAGTTCTATAGATAGTGATATAGATTCTAAAGTAATGTTTACAAAAGTTAAGTTATTAGATAAAAACGGAAAGATATATGAAGGTAAGGGAAAAGCATTGTATTGGGATGGAAATTACAGAGAGTTCTTCAATTTTGATGATTCGATTTATTTCCAAAAGGATAATAGTATTGAAAAAATTGAGATAGATTTAGGTTACGGTAAAGTGGAAAGTATGAAGATAGTTCCAAGAGAAAAAATGGATTATGGGAAAATTGAAGAGTTTAATTATGATAATAAATCATTTAAGGCATATAGAGAGAAAGATAAAGAATTAAATGAAAGTATTATCTCATATTATAATGGGTTTTATAAGTTAGGAATTAGTGAACAAGATGTAGAGTTTACTTATTTAAAAATAAAAGATGATGACGTAAATGAAAATGAATCTAAATACTATATAAAAAAGTGGACAGGTATTTGGGAGCGAATGTATAACAATATTGATGAAGAGATTAAAACAGTAAGAATTACAAAGAATGAAATTGAGAGACAACTAGGAATGCAGCTAGAAGAAATATTAAAATTAAATGATGATGAGTTTAATGATTATGCTATAAAATTTAATAAATATTTAAACTCTAGACTTGAAAGAAAAGATGGTAAAATCAATTTTGATGAAATAAAAGAGACTATGAAAAGATATATTGATTACGGTCAAATAATCTTAGGAAAATCAAGTGGAATGAAAGAACCATTAACTTTTAGAAAAGAAACCGTAAAAACTAAGAAGGAATGGGAATTTGGAATTCTTGATTTATTAAAGATAAAAACAGAACATATAGTGATAGAGTTAGATTAGAAAATGTACAACCAGGGGACGGTTCATGAATTTATTAAAAGAATTCATGAACCGTCCCCTATTATAGTTTTTACCTATTTATCAAATTGGAATATATGGTAAAATATATTTAGGGGGGATGAGAAAATGATATTAACGAAATGTGGTTACAGATGTGATCTGTGTTTAGCTTATAAGGGGAATATTGAGAAAGAGGATAAGAGGCAGATTTTGAGTGACGGATGGTATAAGTATTTTGGGTTTAGGATTGAGCCAGAGGATATTATGTGTGAGGGGTGTGTATCATGCGATAATCCTAAATTGATTGATAATAACTGTCCTGTTAGACCTTGTGTTACATCAAAAGATATTAAAAATTGTGCTTATTGTGGGGAATATATATGTGATAAATTATTACAAAGAATTGTTGATTATGATGAGAAGATAAATTTTGACCATAAGGATATTTCAGATGAAGATTATGAGAATATAGTAAAGCCATATGAGTCTAAAAAACGACTTGAAGAGATTAGAAAAAGAATAAGAAGATAATATTTAAAGAAGTAAGTATAGTAATAAAGGGAGTTTTTGTAATTATCAGAAAATTGAAGTGTATAATTATAGTTTATTAAAAGAGGGGATATATCCCCTTTAATTTTAGGTTAATTTGAGTAGTTAATTATAAAACATAGTAAATAGATTGGGGAGATGTAAAGTGAGTGAGAAAAAAATTGTAACAGAGAGATTGGTTCTAGTACCATTTACATATGAAATTGTATGTTCAATCTTAAATAAAGATTATGAATCACTTGGAAAGTTAGGATACAAAAGCAGTGAAGATTGGCCACATCCAGACTTTTTTGATTTTTTACCTGTATTAAAAGAGCAGCTAAAGGAGTTAAGAGAGCCATCTGGTTTTGGAGCATGGATTATTGCTAGAAAAGAAGATATGCTCATTATTGGAGATGCAGGATTTAAGGGTCAACCTGATGAAAATGGTGTGATAGATATTGGGTATGGATTTGTTAAGAGCCAGCGTAGAAAAGGATATGGATATGAAGCTGTGAAGGCACTGATTAAATGGGGATTAGAACAGGACAATGTTAATAAGATAGTAGCGGATTGCTTAATTGATAATATAGGATCAATAAGGATTTTACAGAAGGTTGGTATGAGTGAAGTAAAAAGGGATAATGAGATGATATATTGGGAGATGATTAATAAATAAAACATTTGCTATTAGAGGGTTTAAAAATGAAGAAAAAATCAGAAATATTAGAGATAATAATAGCTTGTGTAGTTGGAGTTTCATTACTTATGTTTATTGTTGGTTTCTATGAAAATTCAACTATATTTGTTGTATTTTGGGGTATAATTTTAGTATGTGCAGTTATTGTGTTTTGCACATATATCATTATTAATGCCATTAATAAGTTGAATATAATACACTTACATGAAAATAAGGAAAAATAGTTTTGTACAAACATAAAGGGGATGAAGATTATGAATGAACAAAAAAGAAAAGAAAATCCTATAATAGGTATATGGGATAGAGCATCAAAGAATTTTGGAAAAGTAGGACCAAAATATTGGAGTTATTTTGGGGAGAGATTAGTTGAGCAATGTGATATTAATAGTGGACAAACAGTGCTGGATATAGGGTGCGGGGTAGGTGCATCATTGATACCAGCTGCTAAGAAGATTGGAATAGATGGACATGCAGTAGGAATTGACTTATCAAGTGGAATGGTTGAAGAGTGTATTAACAATGTAAAAGTAGAAAATCTTCATAATATTGATGTTAGTGTAATGGATGCAAATAAATTAGAGTTTGAAGATAATAAGTTTGATTATATTCTTAATGGCTTTGGATTTCCGTACTTATATTTTGGAGACAAGAACTTTTCAGAAGTAAGAAGAGTTCTTAAAGATAATGGAAAGTTTGCTTGTGTAACATGGGCAATGCAGGAGGATACTAAATGGATTACTGAGGTGGTTCAAAGACACCTTAATGATGATAAAAACGAGATAAAAAAAGATAATAAGAATGAAAATCAAGAGAAAACAATAGATATATGTTCGTCAGAGGGGGTAAGGACTACCTTAGAGGAAGCTGGTTTTAAAGAAATAAAGGTATCCACTGAAGAAAAACTGTTTACATATACAGATAAAGAAGAGTGGTGGAATGAGATGTGGGCAAATGCTGTAAGAGGAATACTTGAAAAGATCCAAGATAGAGGAGAAGATTATCTTTTAAAATTCAAAGAAGAGGCATTTCAAGGTCTTGAGCAATTTAGAACTGAGGAGGGTATCACATTTAAAAGATTTGTTATCTATGGAATTGCAAATAACTAAATATTATAAAAATTATCAGTAATTATGGAAAAATAATCAAAAGTATGTTAAAATGAACAACCCAGTAAAAATAAATATATAAAAAAATAATAACGCCCATATAAGGGCTTTATTATTTTTGGACAAAAATAGTCGAAGGAGGGGTTGTATATAGAGACTCAAAGAATAATTCTTGAACAAGCTTTAGAATATCTTAATAAATATAAAGTGGAGGATATTAAGCCTATACTAAAAGGGTATTCTGATGATGCTAAGTATTTAATAAAGTTGATTGACGGTAAATCTCTTTTATTGAAGGTTTCACCTATGAAAGATTTTAAACGAAAGAAGCAAGAACTAATTTATTTAAAATTACATTATAATAATGGGGTTAAATGTTCACAACCATTGGAGTTCTTTATTCTTGAAGAACATGATGTTTGTGTAAGTTTATTAACTTTCTTGGAAGGGAAAAGTGGAGAAGAGGTATTGCCACTTTTATCAAAGGAAGAACAGTATTCTTTAGGGTGGAAAGCTTCTGAGGAATTAAGAAAGATTCACAAGGTTGAGCATATAGAATCCTTTGACTGGTATAAGAAAAGATGGGACAAGTACTTGAAAAAGAAGAAAATAGTTAAAGAGTTAGGATATACATTTTATAAGCAAGATGTTATAGAAGATTATATTGAAAAAAACTATGAGATTTTAAAAGATAGTCCTGTAAGATTTCAACATGATGATTTTCAGCCATTAAACATGATATTTAATGGAAATGAGCTAAGAGGAATAATAGATTTTAATAGATTTGATTGGGGTGATCCTTTAGAAGAATTTTTTAAGCTTCCTAAGTATACAAATGGAATTAGCGTAGAATTTTCAAAAGGTCAGGTAGATGGATATTTTGCTGGATTTGTTTCAGATTATTTCTGGAGAAAATATAATTTATTTGTAGCCCTTAACTTCCATGCAAGCATAATTGGAGGACATTATTTAAATACTTTAGATATGGTTAGAGAACGCCAAAGAAAGATTTTTGATACACATGATTTTGTTAACCATGGTGCTCCTGAATGGTATATAAAATAAAAATAAGTTAGGGGGAATTAAGAATGAGTGAACAGACAGTTGATTTTTGTATTGATAAAGTACAGTTTCAGTTAAGAGAAGAACATGAATTTAGTTGGTTAAAAGAACTTGGAGAAGTTTTTTCAGTATTTTATCAGCAGGATTCAGGGAATTTATCATTTGGTGTTGAGAAGGATGGAAAAAAGAGATTTGTAAAATATGCAGGGGCTAGAACTTTAGAGTATAAAGGGAATCCACAAGAAGCAATTACAAGGTTAAAGGAAGCTATTCATCTTTATGAGGAACTTGAACATCCTTACTTAATAAAAATAGAAGAACATTTTGAAGTAAAGAATGGATATGTTGCTGTTTTTGAATGGTTTGAAGGTGAATGTCTTCACTCTCACTGGAATTTTCCACCACCACATAAATATACTCATCCTGATTCTCCTTATTATAAGTTTAGGAAAATGCCTCTAGAAAAGCGATATAAGGCATTAGATTCAATTTATAAATTTCATGCTCATGTTGAGAAAAAAGGATATGTAGCCATTGATTTCTATGATGGAAGTATATTATATGATTTTGATAGAAATGAGACTAAAATATGTGATATAGATTTATATCATAAAAAACCATATATTAATACTATAGGAAGAATGTGGGGTTCATCAAAAATTATGTCACCAGAGGAGTTTATCATGGGAGCATCAATTGATGAGAGGAGTAATGTTTTTAATATGGGAGCTATGAGCTTCATACTCTTAGGGGGAGAAAGAGATAGAGCTTTTGAAAAATGGGAAGGAGATAAAGATCTGTTTGAAATTGTAACAAAGGCAATTAATCCAGATAGAGAGCAGAGATTTAAATCTGTTAGTGAGTTATATTCAATTTGGTGTGAATATATAAGCAATAGATAACTTCTCATTACTTGAAAGTTATAGTAGAATATTACTTAACAAGAAATATAAAGAATACTCCTTTAGAATGACTAAGGGAGTTTTTTTAGAGAGGAGTTATGGGGAATGAACAATGAAAGATATAATGAGTTAGAGACTATAACAAAGTTGGTTCTAAAAGAGAAGTTAAATAGAAACTTTCATGTTAAAGGTCAACAAAATAACAACTGGGTTTTCATAACAGAAGGGAATGAATATCTAGTAAAGTTTACAACAAAAGAGGAATTAAATAGATTAGAGACAGAAGTGGCACTAGCAAAGTTAATGGGGGACACTGCAGGGGTTCCAGTTCCTAAGATAATTCATATTGGTGAATATGAAGGTGAATATTATATGATAAGAACCTTACTGAAAGGTGAACCTTTAGGGGATTTTTTAAATGAAGAAATGCTTAAGGTTATAGGTAAAGATAGCTTTGGGGAAATGATATATGAAGTTGGACAAACACTTGCAAAGCTCCATAAAGTTAATTTCACGAAGAAAGGATTAATTAATAAAGAGTTGAGTGTGGTTGAGTACAATATATTTTCAAAAGAAGAATTTATGTCATTTTTAGATACTGTACATGAATTTAAGCACCTTTCAGGTGATCAGTATACATATCTTAAGAATATTGATATTGACCATATGTACAGTGGAGAATTTGTATTATGTCACTGTGATTATGCTCCTAATAATATTCTTGTAAAAAATGGACATCTTACTGGAATAATTGATTATGAATGGGCATCATCAGCACCTTGTTATGACGATATAGCTGGATTCCATGTGTTTATGAAGATGTATGGAATGGAAGAGTTTATCGAGTATTTTTACAATGGATATAAGTCAATTAAGGATATTCCAAAGAAGTATTTTGATAATATTTTAATATACAAGTTGTATAGAGTGATAACAATGTTAGCTTGTCAGCTTGAACAGCCAGAGGATAGACAGTTAAAGGAGTTTATAGAGAAGTCTATTATATTATTGAAAGAGTTACTGATATTATTAGAAAAGGATGAGTAAATTGAAACAAAATAAACAGTTATTGAAAAGTATTGAGTATGTAGTTAGAGGTGAAAAAGAAAAATTCATTCTATGGAACGGAGTGATAGTTAGGGGAGTTGTACTAGTTGCTGTACTAAGTATTACTTTTGGATATATATATGGAGAAATTAATGAAGATTTAAATAAATTTTTAACTTACTTAATTGTAAAGTTAATAATTGGAGTCATAATAGGGTATTTTACTGGATTAATTGAATGGAAGTACTATTATTCAATAATAAATGAGGATTACGATAAAAAATCATATAAGAAGATAGCTATACTAGATGGAATAGTTGGTTGGGGGTTACTCAGTTTTTTAGCTCAAATTGGAAGTAATAATGATGATATGATAAGTATTTTCGTAAATTTAATATGTTGGATAGGTGCGGGTATATTTTTTGGCTATCAAATGTGGAGAAGGATTGACGTTAGTGGTATAAGAAAAACTGCTAGAGAATATAGATAGTACGAGTAGAGGGACGGTTCATTAATATTTTAAAAGAATTAATGAACCGTCCCTTTGTGATTTTACAGAAATTCTAATATAAGCTAAAATAAAGTAAATAGAGGGAGTAAGGGGGAAGGCACATGAAAATAAATATTAGGTATTCAACAATACCAATGATGTTGGAGATATGCAGAAAACTTAAGGAAGGAAGATTTGAGAGGGCTGAGCTTGAAGAACTATTAGAACATGATGATTATAGAGTTGAAATGGAGAGATATAATTCATCAACTAGTGGGTTTACTAAAGAAGAGTATCTTGATTTCTTTGAGAACTTTTTTACTCTTAAGGAAGAGGATATTAATAACAGAATATTAAAGGTTAGGTATGGCCAAATGAAATCCTTCTTTGATAACCTTGAGTATTATGAAGAAAACTATAAAAAGTTTCATAATGTAAATGAAGATAATGTAAAAAAAGCATTAGAATATACACATTATGGATTGCCAGAGAAGTTTATGTTTAAAGAGCTAGATATTATATATTCAATTGGATTGGGTGCTTCTGGAGGATGGTTTCATAAGCATTACTCACATTATGATGTTGTGCAGTTTCTTGAAGGATTTAATGTAAGTAAGATAGAGAACATTATAGCACATGAAGCACATCATATAGGATTAAGTAAATTATTTGCTGAATTAGATATGGAAAATATAACGCCAGAAGAGTATCTATATTTATTTTTATCAGGAGAAGGATTAGCGGTTAAATATTGTAATAATGGTGAAGGGGTTCTCACAAGACGTATATATGACAATGAAGAGAGTAACCTAGGGTTGCATGAGGAATCATGGACATTCTTAAAAGAGGATTTTGATAATACTTTTAAACAATTCAAGTCACAAATAAATATGATAAGAAATAATCAAATAAAAGATATCACTGAGTTAAATAAATACTTAGGTGAATACTGGACAAGCTTACACACTCCAGAACAAGGTAAGGATGAGGTTCCTAGATTAATGCATTCAAGAAATTATTTCTTTGGGTGCGATGTATGGGGGCTTATACATGATGTATATGGAAGAGAAAAAGTTTTTGAGCTTCTTGAGAATCTTAAGCAGTTCTCAGCTGTGTTTAATAGTGCTTTAGAGAAAATAGGAAGAGAAGATTTAAAAATTTAGGATTTAGGGGACGGTTCATTAATCTTTACTAAAGATTAATGAACCGTCCCCTGTTTCTTAACGTGATATGGTAAAATATAGATAAAATAAGGGAGAAAGAGCTACTTGAACATACAGAAGAATTGTTAAAAAATAAATTGCTTAAGATTAAGAAATTTTATAGGAGTTAGATATTAAAGGAGAAAATAACATGTTAGAAATCCCAGAAGCTAAAGTGGTAGCACAGCAATTTAATGAGACTATTAAAGGAAAGAAAATTGCAAATGTAGTTGCAGATTATTCACCTCATAAGTTTGCTTTCTATTTTGGAGAACCAAGTGAATATAATAAGCTTCTACATGGTAAAACTATTGGGAAAAGCAATAATTATGGCGGTATAGTTGAGACAACAGTTGAGGATTGTAAAATTATCCTGGGAGATGGAGTGAGGCTTATCTATGGTGAAAATGGAGATAAGGTACCATGTAAGCATCAATTGTTATTAAATTTCACAGATGGATCATTTTTAGCATCTTCTGTTCAAATGTACGGAGGAATGTGGTGTTTTAGAGATGGAGAAAATGATAATCCCTATCACAAGGTAGCAAAAGTAAAGCCTTCACCACTATCTAGTGAATTTGATGAAGAATATTTCAAATCACTTATATCTGAGAAGGACAATAAATTAAGTGTAAAGGCCTTCTTAGCAACTAAGCAGAGAATTCCTGGATTAGGAAATGGTGTTTTACAAGATATTTTATGGAAAGCAAATATTAATCCAAGAACAAAAATGAATTTACTTGAGGAAGAAAGAATAAAGAAGCTATTTTTATCTATTAAAAATACTTTAAAAGAGATGACAGAGAATGGTGGTAGAGATACTGAAAAAGATATATTTGGAATTAAGGGAAGATATGAAACTGTTATGAGTTCAAAGAATAAAGGGAAAGTATGTCCAGTATGTGGTGAAGAAATAATCAAAGAAGCATATTTAGGTGGAAGTGTTTATTATTGTGCTGGGTGTCAATATAAGTAGTGCACATAAACCAGAGGACGTTGGGAGAAATATAAAAAAAGCTTATGAAGTTTGTAAATCTAATTAGCTTACAACAAAATACTAATCAAAGAAGGGGAGACAAGTTATGATTAACTTCAAAACAAAAGAAGGTGTATTTAATTTCAGAACTGCAGGCATACTTATTAAAGATGGAAAGGTTCTTATTCATAGAATGATAAAAGATGATTTTTATGCTTTACCTGGTGGAAGAGTAGAAATGACTGAGGATACAGAGACTACATTAATCAGAGAAATGAATGAAGAGCTAAATATAGAAGTTACGATTAATAGATTACTGTGGGTGTGTGAAAGTTTTTTTAATCATTTAGGACAAAGATATCATGAAATATGTTTTTATTATTTAATGGATCATGAAGGGCGCAGTGATATATATGATAATGAAGTATTTAAAACTGTTGAAGAAAATCGTGAATATGAGTTCAAATGGGTTTCAACCGAAAGACTTAAAGACGAAGAATTTTATCCATTGTTTATTAAGAAGAGAATTAATGATTTACCAAGTACAATTGAGAGAATAGTTGATAGAGAAGATATATAGTACAAGCGGGGGACGGTTCATTAATCTATTTAAAAGATTAATGAACCGTCCCCTGTTTATATTAAACTCACAGCAATGCGTTATAAAGTGAATATATTGCTATATTATTTGGAAGAAATATCATAAAAATCACATGTTTTATGGTAAAATATAGATAAGATATAAAAAATAACAAGAAAAAATGTATATATAGTAGAAAAATAGAATTAGCGGATAAAGAAAAATAGGGGCATCCGTTAATAAAAGTTATAGAGATTCCAAGTTAAAACTAAATTTATACACACTCAAAACTCATAGAAGCGCTGCGATTTTGGGCAATAATCATATAGCTTTTCTAAGGTGTATGTATAAATAAAGTTTAACTAAGGATTCTCTATATATGAAATTAAATTTATTTTTATTATGGAATAATGGAGTTAGGGTTTAATGACTGAATGCATAGTGAGTAAGGAATTTGTTATGCAGATAGTTGACAGGGGGAGTAATTGAATATGAAATACATATGTTTTTCGCCAAGTACAGAGGAAACAGCTAAGTTTGCCATATCTAAAGGGCTTATATTAAGAGGGGATGTTTTTACTTTCTGTGATGACCTTAGTATAGGTCCATTGGTTACTAATGGAGATATTAGTGAAAGAAAAAAATGGCTTGAGAATGTTTACTTTAGGGAGATGAACTTTAATATTGATGGTATTTATAATGAATATAAAGTCTTTGAAGAAAAGTGCAAACAAATAAAAGGGGAGCAAGTATATATTTTATTTGGAGAAAATGCTTTAGAGTATCCAGGGTTGCTTTATACAATTTCGTTAATAGATCATATAAATAATAAAATTACTATAGTGAATTTTTCAGGAAATTATAAGCAGGGGAATTCAAAAGAAAGATATAAATGCAGTATGGAAGTAGCACCAGAAGAATATTCAAATTTTATTGCATTAGGTGAGAAATTAACTAGTGAGAGAAAAGATGTACTATTAAAGGAATGGGATATGCAAAAAAATGATAGTGGATATTTGAGAATATTCTATAATGGCAAATTAATTAATAAGGATATTGGATATTTTGATGAGTTCATATTAAATAATATTACTAACAGTCCTTTAAGATGTACTAGAATCGTAGGAGAATGTATTGGAGCATCAGACGATATAGTGGGGGATGTATGTATATTTTGGAGAATAAAAGATTTGATTAAAAGAGGATTAGTACAGTTTACAGGGGAATTTGGTAATATGAGAAGAATGGAAGTTTATAAGTAGGTTATATAAAGCATGAATTGCTGTAAAGTAAAGTAAAGTAAAGTAAAGAGGCGGAATAAAAATGAAGATTACATCATTTCAAGATGCATTGATAAGTGAATATATAAAAGATCCAGTTGGGGTACAGGCTACAGCTCTTTGGAAAACATTCAATGGGCTAGATAACTTTCAATATAAGTATTCAACTAACAATGAGAATGTATCACTTCTTAAGATATGGAATGATAATATGTTACATACCTTATGGAGTGATGGTTCAAAGAGTATTAAAATTAGTGATGATGAAATTAAGCAATATAAAATGATGATTTTAAAGGGAAATCAATTTAATGATGGAATGAAGGCAGTATGGACAAACGTAGAGCCATATTTTAAGTTAGCTCATAACCATGAACAGATTCAAGAGTCGGAAGTTCCAGATGGGTTTTATATAAAGAATGTAGATATAAAATGTGAACTAGAGCAAGTTTCAGAGCTTATATGTAAGTGCTATGAACATATTAAACCAGATACTAACGAGGTGAAAAGATGGACTCAACATGAGGTGTTCAATAAGAACTTGTGGATTTGGGTAATAGATAAGAATACTGAAAAGCCTGCAGCTCTTGGAATAGCTGATGTGGATACAACTATAAGAGAAGGAGCGTTAGAGTGGATTCAGGTGCTTCCGGAATATCAGGGGAAGAAGTTAGGAAAAACACTTGTTCTAGAGTTGTTAAATCGTTTAAAAGATATTGCAGATTTTACAACTGTTTCTGGGGAAGTAGATAACAAGACTAATCCTGAAAGATTATATAGAAGATGTGGTTTTGAAGGTGAGGATATTTGGTATGTTTTAAGAAGGTAAGTTATGAGCAAATAGTACAAACTGGGGACGGTTCATGAAAAGGTAAATGATTTAGGTGAATTGGCAAAGATGGACAAGCGAGTGACGGTTCATGAATTTAATGAAAGAGGTATTTGAATGAAAAGAATAATAGGATTATTTATTTTAGTATGCATGATTTTTACATCTTGTGGTAGTCTGCAGACAAAAAATAAGAATAATCAATCTATAGTTAAAAGTACATCTGAAAAAAACACAAATAAAGAAAAGCAAGAGAAAAATAATATAGACAATAAAAAAGACAATAAAAAAGACAATAAAAAGAATGATAAGGAAGAGATAAAGGAAGATAAAGCTCATACTGTAAAAGAAAACACTAACAATCAAGTAGCAAAAGACATAAAAGAGAAAGTAGAAAGTTATAATATAAATGATTTATCAACGCAAAATCCAATAGATCTTGATTATGATATTGAATATGAAATACTGTGCAAACCAGGAAATTATACAGATCAAGCAGTCGGAGAATTTAGAAGACGATACTTTAAAATATGGGATAGGGAACTGAATTCTATATATAATAAGTTATTGAGAGTTCTAAAAGAGGAAGAAAAGGAACTATTGATTGAATCGCAGAAAGGGTGGTTGCAATTTCATATAAATGATCCTGAATTTGTATTTAAGACATTTAGAGAAAGGGAGACTGGATCAATAATGGGTACTGTTGTATTCCTTCAAGTATATAGCGTAAAACAAGGTCGCATAAGGAGAAGAACTCTTGAACTTATGGAATACTATTCTCTCTTAGGATATGGAATAGATTTTGAATATAAGAGACAATTTGCAGATAAACAAGATATTGATGATAAAAATAATAAACATGAAATTTATACTCATTATGATACAGGGGGGAACTATTATCAAGTTAGTTATGATAATCCAATCGATCATGATTATGAAATAGAACTTGATAGACTAAATAATTCTTCAGATTATTCAACACATAGTGTTCTGCAATTTCAATATAAATATAATGGTATTTGGGATAAGGAACTAAATATTATATACAATAAGCTTGTAAAAGAATTGAATGAGGAAGAAAAAGATTTGTTATTAAAAGCACAGTTAGGGTGGATACAATTCCATGAGAATGAAGGTAAGTTCTTCAATAAGACTTTTTATGGAAGACCATCAGGTCCTATATTAGGTTCTTTAGGAAAAATAGAGAGGGCTGATTCACGTATGGAGAGAATAAAGCGCAGAACTATTGAGCTAATGGAGTATTACCTTTATCTTGGAACAAATGGATTTATTTTTGAGTATGAGAGTGAATTTTAAGATTAGGAGAGAGTTTTATGAGTAAATCATTTATTGAAACATGTATATTTCTAGTTAAGAAAGATAAAACAGAAGAATTTGAGAATCTCCTTAAAGAGATGAGTAAGTTTCAAGAACAATCTAATGGGACAATTGAGGTAAAGTATATGAAAAGAACTCATACATTCAAAGAATATGAAGAGATAAAGAATGGTGAGCCATCAAAACCCTTAAAGAGAATAGTGAAGGGTGTAAAATATATTATGCATTGGGAACTAGATGATGAGATAGTTCATGGACAAGCAACTAAACAATTATTTGAGCAGTTTGGCAAAGAGTTCAATAGGCTATTGGTGGTACCAGCTGATAAGTTTTTAGGAGAACGAATACATTAATAGTACAAATAGGGGACGGTTCATGATTTTAAGAAAGAGGTAAATAAATGAAAAAAATATTAACATTAAGTGCTGTGTTATGTATATTTTTAACATCCTGTGGTAATTTAGAAATAAACAAAAGAAATAATGAAGCTAAATATAATATTACTGAAGATGTCAATAAAGATAGAATGGATACTATAAAAGAAAACTCTAAGGATGATGAGGTGAAAAATGAAGACATATTAGGTATAGATTTAGATTTATTAAAAGATAATCCAATAGATAATGATTACTGGATTGAATACAGAATATTAAATCAATCAAGAAATTATACTGATAAGGCAGTTGAAAAATTAAGAAGAAAATATTATGAAATATGGGATAATGAACTGAATGTTATATATAATAAATTGTTGGATGTTCTGGAAGAGGAAGAAAAGGAGTTATTGATTGAATCACAAAAAGGCTGGCTACAATTACATTTAATTGAGCCAAAATTTTTTAGTCATACATTAAAAAGCAGAGATGCTGAAGAAAGATTAAGGGAAATTGCGGGAATGCAATTGGAATATATTCAAAAAAAGCGTATTAGGAGAAGAACTCTTCAACTTATACAATATTATCATATGTTAGGTAATGAAATTAAATTTGATTATAAAAAGCAATTTGAATATAAAGAGGAAGAAGATAATAAATTGGATGATTGTGGATATAAAGTTCATAAATTATATGTTCACTATGATAATGAAGGGCGATACTATCAAACTAGTTACGATAACCCTATCGATCATGATTATGATAGAGAACTAGAAAAATTAAATGATTCTTCCGATTATTCAACACATAAAGTTTTGCAATTTCAATTTAAATATAATGATATTTGGGATAAAGAGCTAAACGATATATACAATAAATTTGTTAAAGAATTGAATGAGGAAGAAAAAGAGTTGTTATTTAAAGCACAGTTAGGATGGGTTCAGTTTCACATGAATGAAGACAAGTTTTATCAGAAGACTTTTTGTGAAAGTGAGTCAGGTTCTTTATTGGGTGAGATTAGTAAGATACAGATGGTAGATGCCTGTATGGAGAGAATAAAGAAACGAACATTGGAGTTGATTGAATACTATTATTATTTTGGGAAATGTGGTGTGGAATTTGAGTATAAGAGTCAACTGTAGCCAAGCAAGGGACGGTTCATGAATTTATTTAATAAATTCATGAACCGTCCCCTGTTTGTTTTAGTTATGGTAAAATATAACTAACTATAAAAGTACTTATCATAGTGAATATTATTTATATTAATAATTGGGGAGTGAGATGAATATGACATTTGATGAATTATATGATATTGCAAAAAAAACATTAAATCCTAGAAAAATTTCCAAAAGTTCTTATGCAGGCTCTGTTGCAGCAGCGATTATGAGTGAAAGTGGAAAAGTGTACACAGGTGTTTGTATAGATACTCCAAGTTCTATGGGATTCTGTGCAGAACATGCTGCGATTGCTGCAATGATCACTGCCGGGGAAAATAGGGTAGTTAAAGTTATTTCAGTTTATAAAGATGGGACAATAATTCCCCCTTGTGGAAGGTGCAGGGAGTTTATTTCTCAAATACATGATGATAATTACAAATGTGAGGTAATGGTGAAAAAAGATACAGTAGTTACAGTTTATGATTTATTGCCTCATCAATGGGAAAAATAGGGGGATTAAAGGCCAATGTTAAACATACGAAGGGCCATAATTCAGGAATCTGAAACTTTAACTAATATTGCTATACAATCAGAAGCATATTGGGGGTTTGATTCTGATTACATGGAACAGTTTAAATTTACTTATAAGGTAACAGAGGAGTTTATAAAAAATAATCCTACTTTCATTATTGAAAATGATGAGAAGATTATTGGGTTTTATAGTATTTTAATTAATGAACATGAAGTTTCTTTAGAGTATTTATATATTGATCCAGAATTTATAGGTAAAGGATATGGGAAAAGACTTTGGAATCATATGATTGAAAAATGTAAGAACCTTGCCATCAAAGAGATAGAAATAGTGACAAGTCCTGAAGCCAAGGAGTTTTATATAAAAATGGGAGCTGTACAAACTGGTGAAATTCAATCACTTGTTAAAAAAGAACGTATAATTCCTCAACTTACTTATAAAATTTAAAGTTAATTAATATAACAACCCTCTTGGACTGAGATGTATTCTGGGGAGAGTGATAAATGATGGAGTTTAATAAATATTACTATAGGTTTTTAGGTGTTAATGATGAAAGTGTGAATGATAATGTTGTGGTTACTGAGTGTATTTATAGGGATAAGCCTTTGAATAAGCGGTATTTTTATCCTGTTATTGTATCGGAATATAATGAACAAAAAATATGCTCATCATCTAATAGGTTTATAGATATTTGTAAGAGTAGATTTGATGGAAGTATTCAATCTATAGAGTTTATTCTTGATGATATGAGAATAGAACAGCCAAGTTACAGATTAAGAAAGATGAGAAGGTATACTCTAGAAAGCACAGAAGAAATGCTAGACACAAAAGCAATGATAATGACTGAAGAAATTGTTAGAAGTATACAGTTTAAGGGTGACATGGACATAGAAAAGTTCATTGAGAGAAAAAAAGATGTTATAAAAGAAGGTAGACAATTTATTATTACCCAGGAAAATACTATGGCAGCATTAGCATTGATTTCTGATATTTATGAAAGAGGATGTAATATTGCTGTATATACTAATGAAGATTACAGGAAGATGGGTTATGGAAAAGAAGTGGTAAAGGGATGTATTAATTGGTGTAATGAGAGAAATCTAGTACCTATATATCTTGTTGAGGAACAAAATAATGCTTCTATCAAGCTTGCAGAAAGTTTGGGATTTAAGTTAAAGAGCAGGGAGTGGATCATATCAAAGTAAATGAACAATTGGGGGAAAGCAATGAACTTGATAAATGGTTATAAGGCAATATTTTTTGACTTATTTTTTACATTGGCTAATCCAGTGTATTCTGATGATAGTTTAGAAAATGAGTATAGTATTTTAACTATTGATAAGACAATATGGGAAGAGATTTCTGAGAAACAATATTATGCAAGAGGTATTGGTGAACTGAAAGATCCCAATATGATTGTTCAAAATATAGCTTTTGAAATAAATTGTGAAATTGCTCAGGATAGGTTGATTCAAGCTACAGAAGCTAGGATAAATAGATTTAAAAAATGTTTATTAGAGATTGATATTGATACTATCAATACTATTTCAAAAATTAAAGAACTTCAAAAGAAGATTGGACTAATTAGTAATTCAGACTGTATTGATAAGTTAGGATGGGGGGAATCTCCAATAGCAAAGTACTTTGATACTGCAATATTTTCCTGTGATATTGGAACTATGAAACCAGATAAAAGAATTTATGAAGCTGCTTTAAATATAATAGAAGAAAATCCTTGTGATTGTTTATATGTTGGGGATGGAGGGAACAGTGAATTAAAAACTGCAAAAGAGTTGGGAATGACAACCATCTTAACTACTAATTATATTAAGACATTATGGCCCGAAAAAATTAGTGAAATTCAAAAATATGCTGATTATAAGATTGATGGAATAAGTGAGTTATTAGAGCTTAAGAATGTACAAGAGGGGGACGGTTCATTAATTTACTTATAAAATAGTGAAAGGCTGCGGGCTGGACAAAATTGAAGGAGGAAATAATGAACGTACTTGATTGTATTTATAAAAGAAGAAGCATAAGAAAATATTCGCAAAAACCAGTAGATGATGAGACGCTTATAACACTGGTGAAAGCAGCTACTGCAGCGCCTACTGCTTGTAATACTCAGCCATGGGAATTTATTATTGTTACAGATGATGAAGTTAGAAAAGAATTGAAAAGTAAATTATATTTCGGAAATTATGATGCACCAGCGGCAATTGTTGTTTGTGGAAATATGAAATTAGCCATGTCAGGACCTGTAAAGGATTTTTGGATTCAAGATTGTAGTGCTGCGATTGAGAATATACTATTAGCAGCTACAAGTATGGGGTTAGGTACGCTGTGGATTGGATTACACCCTGTTGAAAGCAATTATAGACCATTGTATAAAATATTTGACTTACCTAAAGAAGTTATACCATTAGCAGTTATTTTTGTGGGTTATCCGGAAGAAGAAAAGGAACCAAGAACACAATTTAATGAAAAACGCATTTATTGGAATAAATATGAGCCTAGAAAGCACAGAGCAAGGAAGAAAAATACTAAGAAATTATAGAAACTTGACAAGCGAGGGACGGTTCATGAAAATAATTAATAAATTCATGAACCGTCCCTAGCCTTGACAGAATTGGGGGAGCATCACTTATGAATAATCATGAAAAAGTAAAACACTGGGAAGAATACGAAGGGGTAGAAGTATTAAAAAGCATTGGTGTAAAAGAAGGTGCAAGCATTATAGATTTTGGTTGTGGATTTGGTCATTATGCAATTTCTGCATCACAAGCTATTGGAGCTAAAGGAAAGGTATATGCTGTTGATATAGATAAGCGAATATTAAAATTTGCTGAAGAGCGTATAAGTAATAGGGGAATTTCAAATATTATTACAGTTCATTCAAAGGAAAGAAATACTCTTGATTTTGAGGATGACACAATGGACATTATACTTTTATATGATATTATGCATGGGACAAGTATTGATAGATTTGAGTTTTTAAAAGAAGTTCATAGAGTGTTAAAAGAAGATGGAATACTGTCTATACTTCCATTTCATTTATCGAATTTTAGAGATGCAGAAGGAAAGAAGAAAAAGTATTCAATTAAAAAACTTGTCCAAGAAATATGCGATTTAGGATTCCAATTATCAAGTAAGATAGAGGATAGAGGAATTCATTTTGAAAAGTATCATAGTCCTCATTATATTAAAAAAGGTGGTATTGATTTTGAGGATTTGGAGAGAGGAACTATAGTGAATTTTATTAAGCTATAAGAAAAAATTAGGAATGAAAGAGGGGATAACAATGAAAGAGTATTTTGGAAAAGAAGTTGAAGTTGTAATTGATAGACCTTTGGGAAGTAAGCATCCAGAGCATGAACTAATATATCCAATTAATTACGGATACATACCGAATACTGTAGCAGGGGACGGAGAAGAAATTGATGCGTATGTTCTTGGTGAGTTTGAACCCTTAGAGAGATTTACTGGTAAAGTTATTGCAATAATTCACAGAGAAAATGATAATGAAGATAAGCTTGTTGTGGCTAAGGATAGTAAACGATTTAGTAAGAATCAGATAATAGCATTGACAGAATTTACGGAAAGATTTTATGAGTCTGAGGTATTATGTTCTGAATTTATAAAGAATGACACTAGGGTTTCAGCTAAAGGATTTGCTAGAAGAGGAGAAGAAATTCTGGTGATTGAAGAGAAAGATACATCAAGGGGATTAGAATATTACCGTCTTTTTGGTGGAGGAATACAATTTCAGGAAAAGGCGGTTGATGCATTAAGAAGAGAGTACAAGGAAGAAGTTGGGGCAGAGTTAATAAGTGAAAAATTTTTAGGTGTTATAGAGAATTCATTTGAAATCAATGGGATAGAAGCACATGAAATACTGATGCTTTATGAAGTGGAGCTTCCTAAATATTATTATAAAAATGAGAAGTTTATTACTGATTGTGATTTAGGTCACAGTGATGCAATGTGGGTTAATAGAAATGAGTTTATTAAGGGTAATAAGGTTATGTTGCCTACCCAGATAGTAAAGTATTTATAAACAAGCAGGGGACGGTTCATTAATTTATTAAATAAATTAATGAACCGTCCCCTTATTAAAAGCATTGAATAAAATGACATTTATGTATAAAATTTTACAAGAACGCTTTAATGAAGTAAAATAGTATATATTAGATAATATATATGGGGATATGAATTAGGGGGGATTTCAAGTGATTGAAAGAACTAATGTACAAATATTTGTATATACTACTAAACCAACTTTGAAAGTTTTGATACTAAAGAGAATTCCAGAGAAGAGTGGTTATTGGCAACCGCCTTGTGGAGGTGTTAATAAAGGGGAGAGTCCAATAGATGCTGCTAGAAGAGAATTATTTGAGGAAACTGGTATAGTTCATAAGGAATCAATAATTGACTTGGATTATTCTTTTACTTATAGAGAAAGTAAGAATGGGGTAATGATGGATATGATGGACATCTGTTTTGCTGCTGAGGTTGGGGAGATTACAAAAGTTGAGCTTTCTCATGAACATGAGGAATATAGCTGGTGTACAGAAACAGAAGCAAGACAATATTTGAAGTGGGAACATAACGTAAAAGCTTTAGATAAACTTGTTGATTTAGTAAAAGAAATATAAGTCATATTAGTATAAAAGGGGGATTAAGGATATGAAAATATTAACCTATAATATTTGGGTAGCAGAAAAAGACTTTGATAAAAGATTAGAGCTTTTATGTGAGGTTATAAAACAGAATAATGTGGATATTATTGGTCTTCAAGAAGTGAGAGATCAAGAGGTTGTAGATTATATAGCAGAAAAATGTGGATATGAGTATTCCTTGTGGAAGAAATATTATGATTGTCAGGAAGGATTAGCAATTTTAAGTAGATACCCAATTATACATAGCGAGACCAATTGGGAAGAGGATGTAGAGATACATAACTCGGGGGTTTTAAGAACTGTAATAGATTACAAAGGTATGAAGCTTGGTGTAACAAATGTTCACCTTGATTATAAAAGTGCTTTAAATAGAGAAATTGAGATAGTAAAAGCTATTAAGAGAATAAAGAAAATTAAAACTACTGATTATGAATTTATCATTGGAGATTTCAATTCTTATGAAAATTCAAGTATTCACAGATATCTAACAGGAGATCAGTCATTGGACAATCATGCAACATGGTGGATTGATTTAGCTGAGAGTTATGCAGCAAGACATAATATAAAGCCAAAAGTAACTTTAGATTTCAAGAATAATCCTCGATGGGATAGGGAATATGCTATTGAGGTTCCAGGACGATTTGATTGGATATTGTTAGAATATCCATATCCAAAAGTGAGTCCAAAATTAGTAGATATTGAAGTTATTGGAAATCACAGAGTAAATAATATAACACCTAGTGATCATTATGGAGTTGTATGTGATTTAGAGTTTGATTTTTAGAAAAGAAAAAAAGGTTTATCACAAATTAGTGATAAACCTTTTTTTCTTTATTACGCAGCTTGTTAATTATTTATGTTTTGTTTTCCGTACTTCTTTTCATATCTATTGTATATTACTATTGCAACCACAGAGAAGAATACTGGTCCACCTATACTCCATATAGTGGATGCCATATCTCCATTTGAAGCAGGTTCTATAATTGTAAAGAAGTTAGCAAAACCTACTACTAAAGTAACTATGATTGTAGCAATAAGTGATACTTTTTTACTCTTATAAATCTCAAATGGCTTGTGTATATCTTCTTTCTTTTTGAAAGCATAGAATGCACCAGAGATAAACATGTAAGGAAGAGTCATAGCAACATTAGTCATTAATACTAGCTTTTTGAAGAACGCTGCTGCTGCATCTCCACCGAAAGATACAAGAAGAATCATTATAATAACAATTATAGCTTGTATCCACATACCACTCTTTGGAATACCATCTTTTATTTCACTGATCTTACCTGGCCATAATTCTTTTGGAGTACCTTGTATTAACTGTCTCAATGGTGAGAATGTTAATGTGAAGAAAGCTCCTGTTAATGCAAGTAACATTGAAATACCAACAAATCTAGCAATCCAGTTACCTAAAGAGATTGCTGCAGCTTCACTCATACCGAATACTTGTCCTAATTGATAACCTAAGTTATTCATAATAACGTAAGCAACATTACCCATGTGTACACCTTCACCAGTTAATGAGGCATCAAAGTTTGTGAATACACCAACACAGAAGATACCTATAGCATAACCAACCGCGATTACAATTGCTGCTATAGCAACACCTTTTGGGAATGTTTTTTCAGGGTTTTCAGTTTGGTCAACAAGACCTCCAGTAACCTCTATACCTCCATAAGCAAAGATAGCGAATACTAAGAATGAAAGTACTGCTATTGAACTTTGGAAAGAAGCGTTTGGTGATTTAAAGAAATCAGCTGCAGAAGAAATTGGTTGAGCAAGTTCTCCACCATTTCCAAAGAATACGATTACCGCACCAATAATTAATAATACATTAAGTAAAGATACAGCAATACCACCTATAGAAGTGATTTTAGTTATTTTGTTTAATCCTTTAGTTGAAATAAATGTAACAAATAATATCCAACAAACACCTAATAAACCTAAAGTTTGTGTAGAACTTAGTCCAAACAGTGACCAAGTAGAAGTTGTATCTGTACCTAGTATAGCAGTTGAGAATACAACCCATATAGCTGATCCAACGTTAACCATCCAAATAATATAAGATGAATACCACATGAATGTAGCAACGAATGCATATTTAGGGCCTACGGATTTTGACATCCAAGAGTAAATACCACCTTTTTCATTTTTAAATGCAGCTCCATATTCCGCCATCATGAAGGCAAATGGAATAAAGAATGTTATTGCAGAAAAAACGTACCAAGGAATTGCTGCATAACCCATTAAAAAGAAAGAACGTGGCATATTAGCAAAACCAAATACAGAAGTAAATATCATTAATACTAATGAAACTAATGTTAATTTTTTAGAATTTGTATTTTGTGATGACATTGTAACCTCCTCTAAAAATATAATAATAAAAAATATGTCGAAAAAAGTCTAACATACTGTTTTATAAAAAACAATTAATTTGAAAAAGTTTAAATTTCATATATGTTTAGTAAAATTACAATTTAGAAATATAAAAATTGTGTCGAAAAAATAATTATAGAAATGCCACATAAGTTATTGTAGTATAGTTAATCTTTGGAAAGATAAACTTGATTAGAGTAAGATTACTTTATTGGAGTAAAAATTTTAATGACTACTTTGAAAGAGTAATAAAATCTTAATAGTACATAAAAAAATAAACTGCTGAAAAATTTTCAGCAGTTTATTTTTTATAAGATATATTTAAGTGAGAACTTCTCGCCACTAATTTTTTCAAATAGCTCATTGTATTTATATAATCCTGATGGTTCAATAACCTCTTTCATTAAGAAGTTCTTAAATTCTTTTGGGTTATCAGCGATAGCTTTTGTACCATTTTTCTCGTTAAATACTTTAGCTAACATCTCACATGTTACATCGCCCATGAAGTAATTGTGAAGATATATTGGGTGAGTTGTGTGATGTATTCTGAAGCCCCATGGGAATACTTTATCATATGGTTCTTCATTATAAAGCTCTTTATAGACTTTCCAGTATACAGAATAAATATCTTCAAGACTTTGAATATCATTTTTGTATAGTTCTTGATCAAATAGTATACTTGTTATACTGAATAAAGAAGTTAATTTATTATACTCTCGTATATTTTTAAATTGCTCACGAGCTTCTTCAATTTCGTCCTTAAAGAATTTTTCAAAGAAGATTTCTTTGTTTCTAAAGCTGCCAAATAGGTTTGCTATACCTTCTGTAACAATACCATTTACTCCTATGTTAAGAATAACCATCTCAGGATCCATTAAGAAGGAATGAACTCCATGTCCAGTTTCATGCAATAATACACCATAGTTAAAATACTTATTCTTAACATTTGCTAGTATTCTTGAATCTTTTCCAGTCTGGATTGGGAAGTTATATCCCCATTCAGATTTATTTTTTCTTGGGAAAACATCATATGTGATGTTATATTCATCTATGTTGATATCAAATAACAAGAAAAAGTCTCTTAAGTTATCATAATAATTTGATAGATCAATTTCTTTAGTTAATAGAGGTGCTAATTTTGAGTTGATATACATCTCATCCCAAGGCATAATCTTATTACCATCATTAAATTTTTGTGCATATTCTTTTCTTTTCTCTTCAATTCTTGGAAGCATTTCTTGAAGTTGTTCTTTCCATCCATTGAATACAGAGGAATCTAATCCATCTTCTTTAAGTTTTAATTCTACGAAATCTTTTTCTCCTCTAAGCTTAGCATATTCTTTTCTTAGTTTAAGAAGTTCTAAGAAACCAGCGTCTACTAACGTCTTATCAATTTGAGATCTGCAGAAGAAAGCAGCTTTTCTTTTTTCTCTATCTTCTTCTTGAGATAGAATATTTTTAATTTCAACTGAAGTTATCTCTTTTCCATCAAGCTTAAAACGAAACGTATTCAATATCTGAGATAGTTCAGTTACTTTTGCTTGAATCTTTTCAGATAATTCAGTGCACTCAGGAGAAAGATGATATGGTTCAAACAGGTTAAACATAAGTTCAACTCTTCTTTTATCTTCAAAACTTAAAGTTTCTTCTTTCTCTTTCATATCCAATACAATTTTATAATTATTTTCATTCTTGTAGAAGTTAACTATTTTTTTATAAGCATCAATAACACCGAAATCATAGCCAGCAGTATATTGAACCCAGCTAAGTCTGCTGTATTCAGTACCTATCTCTTCCAGCTGAAGTGCAAGATTTCTTAAATCGTTCATTGTAGACATAAATATTTCCCTCCCCGAAATAAATTATATATTACAGGGATTATAGCATAATTTATAATTATATACAAAATATTCATTTTGGTTGTAAAATATAATTGAGTATTATGTTAATTTAATAAATCTTACTATTAGGGTAAGGAAATATGAAATGAAATTATCAATTCTAAATTAATAAAGAAAAATTATCAATCATTACTTATAAATAGTTAGATATGTGACGATATATTTATATATTGGTCAAGTTAATATATAAAGGAGAGGATGAAGAATGGACTTCAACATTGAAGCTTTAAACTGGGATACCCCTAAGAGAACTCAAAGAGCAAAAGCGGTAGCTGACAAAATCATTAAAGCTATTGAAATAAAACAATCATATAAGGGAATGGAGTTTGGATGCGGTACAGGATTAGTGAGTTTCAATCTTTATGATAAATTTCAAGCACTAACTTTGATAGATACATCAAGTGGAATGATCGATGTGGTTAATTCAAAGATAAGAGAATTTGGAATTACAAATATGGAAGCAGTAACAGTTGATTTGAATGATGGACATGCATTAGATGAAAAGTTTGATGTAATTTATACATCTATGGTATTGCATCATATTGTTGATACTGAAAAAATATTAAATAATCTATTTGAATTGTTAAATGAAAATGGATACTTATGTATAGTGGATATTGATGAGGAAGATGGAAGTTTTCATAGTGAAGAGAAAGATTTTAATGGGCATAATGGATTTAATCAGAAAGAATTAGCAGAACAAATGAAGCTAGTTGGGTTTAAAGGAGTTGAGAGTAATATCATATATAGTGATGTGAAAAATATTAGAGGTGTTAATAAAGAATATTCTTTGTTTTTGATGAAAGGGAAAAAGTAACTAAATTACTTAATACTCATGAGAAATTTGATAATATAGAAGTTTAAATCTTAAGGTTATCTTGAGGTTTGCTTAAAATAAGCTAGATATTCCTCTTTTATAATTTAATTATATTATAAAAGGGGGAATTCAATATGTTAAATACAATTATATCAGTAGTAATGCAAGGAATATTATTTTTAATCATACCAGTAGTGTGGTATGTGCTTTTCAATAAGAAGAAGGAAGGTTTTTGGAGATGGGTTGGAGTATTTAAAGTTAAAGGGGAAAAATGGATAAGACCATCTATTATTACATTTATAACAGGCATAGTGATAATGGTACTTCCACTCATATTATTTGAAAAGATTGGTTTGGTAACAAAAGAAATGTTCTATATGGAAGGAATCTCGGATAGAGGGCTAAATGTAGAATTAATAGTAATAATTCTTCTGAGAGCTGTTATTCAGACTGCATTTTTAGAAGAGGTACTTTTTAGGGGGTTCATAGGTAAAAGAGTTAGCAGTAAATTTGGATTTATAACTGGGAATATAGTTCAGAGTATTATTTTTGGTATTCCTCATGGATTGCCATTTATACTTGTATATAAAAATTATATTGTAGGAATTACTCTTATAATTGGGGCTGCAGCAGTAGGTGCTCTTCAATTTTGGTTAAATGAGAAAAAAGCAGATGGAAGTATTATTCCAAGTTTCACCATTCATAGTATCATGAATATACTTTCATTTATGTGCAAGTCACTAGGGGTGAGTTTATAAATAAAAGAAGATTAAAAAAATATAAGGTAGAGGGGGATTACCGTGGATTATAAGGTGTTAGTTGTGGATGATGATCGAGAGATTGTTGAAGTATTAGAATTATATTTGGAGAATGCAGGGTATGAAATTTTAAAAGCGTATGATGGTTTAAGTGCTCTAAATATATTGAGAAAAGAAGAAGTTCATTTGGCATTGATAGATATAATGATGCCGGAGATAAATGGATTCAACCTTATAAAAAGAATACGTAATGAGAAAAACATCCCGGTAATCTTTATTTCTGCAAAGAGGGAAGATAGTGATAAAATTTTAGGGCTTAGTTTGGGGGCTGATGACTATATAACAAAACCATTCAACCCTATGGAAATTATAGCACGGGTTAATGCTCAGTTGAGAAGAGCATATAATCTTAAAATTGAAGTAAGCGAAGAAAATGAGAAGACAAAGATACAGGTAGGGGATCTTACTCTGGATACAACAACATGTGAGGTATGGATTAAAGATAGGGAAATAACTCTTACATCTGTTGAATTCAAAATATTGAAATTATTTATGGAAAATATAAATCAAGTATTTACTAAAAAGCAAATTTATGAAAAAGTATGGAATGAGTATTATAACAGCGATGAAGGTACCATAATGACTCATATAAGTAATCTTAGAGAAAAGATAGAGGATAATCCTAAAAAACCAACATATTTAAAAACTATTAGAGGATTAGGTTATAAAATTCAGAAAGTCAGTGGGGAAAAATAATGAGAAAGAATAAAGGGTTATTTAGAACCTTAATAAAGAATTATATATTTTTTATAATATCCATAGTAGTGGTTTTGATTATCATATCAATATATACTCAATTGAGTCTGGGAAAGAAAATGAGTGAAGGGGAGTTTCCTAAAATATTGGCAACAGATATAGATATCTCAGACATTAATAACAATAAGATTGAAGAACTTTTATCTATGGATGGATGGTGTGAGATATTAGATAGTGAGTACAATGTTATTCAGGTGTATGGTGAAAAGAAGGACAAAGAATATAAATATAATCCTAGAAAACTCCTAGAACAATTAAGTACTAAGGTAAATATTAATCAAAAATATTTTATTACCATGAGAGGGGTTAATGAAGATAAAGTAGAAAAATTTTTATTGGTAAAGATACCTTTTAAGAATATTAATCCTAAGATTACTTTTAAGAATCCGCCATATGAAGTAGGTAAAATGTTTTATGAAACAACAATGAAAGCTGCGGTTGTCTTTCTTGTACTGTTTATATTGAATATTATGATTTTTGCCTTCTGGAGCATGAAGAAGATAAAGAAACCTTTGGATAACATAACTAATGGAATTAAGAAGATGACAGATGGCGATTATGGTACTAGACTAGAATTTGAAGGTGAAAAGGAATTTATTATGATTAAAGATACCTTCAATTTTATGGCTGAGAGTATAGAAAATAGTACACGAGAAAAGGCTGAAGAAGAAGAAAATAAGATGATGATGATTTCTGCTATTTCCCATGATATAAAGACACCTTTGACAAGTATAAATGGATTTTCAAGAGCATTATCAGAGGGGATAGTTAAAGAAGAAAAGAAACAAAAATATTATGAAGCAATTTTAAAGAAATCTAATATTGTTGATCAGCTTATTAATGATATGATGGATTTTGCTAAATTGAACAATTTAAATTATAAGTTGGATATGAGAGAGAATGAATTTGGAGAACTTATTAGAGAAATAATAACAGATTACTATGAGGAAATGGAAGCAAAGGATTTTGAAGTTGAAATAAATATTCCTGAAGAAGAGATAGTTATGAAGTTTGATAGAAAGCTTTTATATAGAGCATTGTCTAATATAGTGGTTAATATGGTTAAATATAATCAAGAAAGTGCAAAAATATTATTTGAGGTTAAATATGTTCAGGAGAAAATAATTTTGGAAATCAGTGATAATGGGAAGGGAATCCTTGAAGAGGATAGAGAAAAAATCTTTGATCCATTTGTTAGAGGAGACAACACAAGAAAGAGTGATGGTGGTTCTGGATTAGGATTATCCATATGCAAAAGCATTATCAATAGACATAATGGAACTATAGAAATTCGTGATGGATTAGAAAATAGAGGGTTAAAGTATCATATTGAATTAGACAAGCGAGGGACGGTTCATTAATTTTTATAATAAATTAATGAACCGTCCCTTTGCTTGTCTTTGCCGATGAACCGTCCCCTAACTTGTCTGCTTTATTGAAAAAATAGGTAATTAAGTAATTTCTATCATTACTCGATAATAATAATAGATAAATATAAATTGGTTATTGGTTATGTTATTGAATATGCTTTAGGGGGCTAAAAATGTTTAAAGTTATTAGTTTAGATATGTTTCAGACCTTGGTGGATGTTAACACTAGAAGGGAAATAATTTGGAAAAGAATTCTTGAAGAGAGATATACAGAAGAACTTCAAGATAAGTATTGGAGAACTATAAATGGATATATATTTGAGAATTTTCATAAGCATTGCAGTAGTAATGAGGAGTTTATGACAATTAGAAATATATTTGAAATATATTATGAAATAGCTCTTAAAGAACTGAAGAGTGATGTAGTATCAAAGACGGCAGTAAGTGTAATACTAGAAGAACATGGAAAGGCAGAATTGTATGAGGACAGTATAGAGTTTATTGATCTAGCAGCAAAAAAAGCCATGGTATGCATAGTGAGTGATGCTGATAAGGATATGATTTATCCAATACTTCCAAAGTTGACTTATGATAAAGCATTTATATCTGAAGAATATGGTATTTATAAGAATACTAAAGGAACCAATATATTTAAGCATGTTCTTGAACACTATAATGTTCTTCCAGAAGAAATATTACACATTGGAGATTCCACATCAGATATTCTTGGAGCAAGAAAATATGGAATAAAAACCTGCTGGATAAATAGGCATGGGTATACTAAGAGATTTGAAGGGGAAGCGGATTATACTGTTACTTCATTAAAAGAATTAGCAGAAATTATATTTTAATATCTTACATTAGGAAAATAAATATTAAGTTGGTGACGTGATAATATGGTGATGAGATTATTCTTTTTCACAGAATATATGGACAGAATTGATGGTAAAAAATTAAAGAGATATTTTAATGCATTGCCAAACTTTAGAACAGTAGATAATGGTGAGAAGAACTATATATACAAGTATTATAATAGTGATACAAAGGTTAAATTCTCATTTCAATATTATGATGAATTAAAAAGTGGTAACCATAATGGGAAGTTTACAGGTCTAGTATTTGAAGTACGATGTGATAAACCGCATTTTTATGCAATAGAAGCTGTGGCATATGTAGAAAGAGCATGTAGAGAACTAAAAATGACAATAGTGCCTGATGAGCATTCTTTATTTAATGAAACCAATTCATCATGTGGTGATGAATTATATCAGGAAGTTAGAGTTATGGGGAATTTTAAAAAGGAATCCAGGAGCTATTCATTTGATGAGCTTTATGAAATATGGAGAATGCTAAGTGAGAAATTTATTGAATCAAGTAAGAAAAATAAGAAGGAATTATATACTATTTCGGAGAAAGTATCTAATGATATCTGGAAATATCAGAGAGAAAAATATGTTATAGCTGATATATTAGGAGATGACTATGTTGTACCAAATATCTTTTTAATGAAAAGAAAAGACAAAAATATATTATATAGAACTGTAACGTGGAAAGATTGCAGAGCGCAAATTATTCCAAACTGCGATTATATTTTATTAGTTCAAACACGGAAAAAGATGTTTGGTGGAGAAGAGAAAAAAGTAAGTATGATAAAATACGGTGAACTAATCAAACATATGAATAGGTTTTTAGAGGACTATAACTGTAAATCTGAAAAAACTAAGATATTGACAACAGAGATGGTTGAGTACGGAATATACACATTTGATCTTTTGGAAGGTGAAGGCTTAAGCAACTGGAAGAGAGTTGGAATTGAAGAGGTTGTATCAGTGAAGTAGAGGGAGTTTTAAAGGGGGAGTTAGAAATGAAGAAATGGGAGTATAAGAGTGTGAAATTCAATCTTGGTGGTTTTATAGGAGGCAGTGATCTTGATAAAAGAGACCTAGATGGAGTTTTGTTTGAATTTGGAAAACAAGGATGGGAGCTAGTAAATTGTTTTCCAATAACATCAGGACATGGGGCGACAGATGCAATATTTGTGATATTTAAAAGAGCAGTTTGTAAAGAAGTAGCTAATGATAACTAGAAAAAAATAGTTAATATTATGAAATGAATATGACATGCAGTTGTCATATTCATTTTTATATAATGGGGTTATAAGTTATTCTTTATTCTGAAATGGATAGTTAGATAAAAAAAGGAGGAGTCAATTTGGGGGACAATATTGTAAAGTTGTTTTGGAAGCATATACATAATGCAGACTTTGATAATCTCAGTGAAGTAATGACGGATAATGCATGCGTACGCTTAGCAAATACAAAAGAAGTTTTTAGAGGTAAAAATAAGTATATAGATTTTAATAAAAGATATCCAGATAGATGGTATGTTGATTTAGAAAAGTTATATGTATGTGGAGAAACGGTTATTTCAGTTGCTAGAATATTTAATGATAAAAAGACTGTAAGTTCTTATGTAACATCGTTTTTCAAACTTAAAGATAATTTAATAGAAGAGATAACAGAATACTGGGGAGATAATGGGGAACCACCAAAATGGAGATTAGATGAAAAATTATCTGAAAGATATTAATGATCAATTAAACATGAAATCGGTGCTATACTAGAGATTTATTGGAGGGAAAATTAATGAAAAAATTATCTAAAGAGGCATTCCGTAAAGTTAGTGATTTTCTAATGAATGAAGCAAGGGAGTTAGAGAAAACATTATTTAATAATATATTTAAAAACGGGGACAGTTCTCAAATAATTCATGCATTAAAAGCTTATATAAATCAGGATGGTGGAGCAGGAAATGCTATGGAACCTGATTTTTGGTATCCTGGGTCTACTCCAATTGCAACATCAATAGCTTTAAAGATACTTAAAAATTATGATTCACATGAGGAATCCAAGGAAATTATAAAAAATGCTATATCATATTTAGAAAATAGTTTCGATAAAAAGGTTGAAGGTTGGAGATTTACAAAGAAAGAAGTGAATGATTATCCTAGAGCACCTTGGTGGACATATAGTGAAGAGAAAGAAGAAAAGGGGTTTAATGGAAATCCTAGTGCAGAGATTATTGGATATTTAAATAGATACTCACAGTATGTTGGTGCTCTAAATGTAAAACATTTGATTCAAGTAGCCATAAAACACTTAAATAGTATGGAAGAAGTTGAAGTACATGAACTATATTGTTATATAAGATTATATTATTTAGTTGAAGATGAGAATAAAGAAAAAATGATTGATAAACTCAGAGAAGGTGTAGAGAAGAGCATATGTACAGATAGTGATAAGTGGGGTGGGTATGTTCCACAGCCACTGAGTTTTATGGAAAGACCTGAGGATAATATATTTGGTATCAATCAGAAATTTATAGATAAAAATTTAGATTATCTTATTGACCTTTTAGAGGAAAAAGGTGTTATTGAACCTACTTGGCAGTGGGAAGAATATAAAGAAGAATGGGAAATCTCAAAGAAGAGATGGACAGGATGGATGACGCTTGAGGTATTGGTAAAGCTTAAAAACTTCGGAAGATTATAATAAAATAAAAATAAAATAATAAGGGGAGATTAAAGTGATTGAATCAAGATGTGGTATTTTATGTAGTGAGTGTGAATATAGAGAATCTATGAAATGCAGTGGTTGCGTAAATATAAACAAGCCATTTTGGGGGGATCAATGTCCTGTTAAATCATGTTGCGAAAATAAGGCTTTAGAACATTGTGGGCAATGTGAAGTTTTTCCATGTGAGTTGTTGACACAATTTGCTTATGATAAGGAGCAAGGTGATGATGGCAAAAGAATTGAACAGTGTAAAAAATGGGCATGTAGATAGTATTATTAAATACTATGTTGAAATATATTTGAAGGTACAAATAGGTTATGTAAAAAAATGATATTATACTGCTTTAAAGGGAACTCAAATGGGTTCCCTTAGTTTGTAAAATATTACATTATGCTAGTTTATTATGTAACAATTAATTTTCTTATTTAGTGCAATGTTTAAGAAAATTGTTCATTAGTAAGTTTTAATAACCAGCATTTTTCATTAATTCTAATAAATTTTGGGTTATATTTCTTCTTAAATCACCATATTTTTCATCTGAATAATCGTATTGACTACTATATCTTTGTTCCTTTGGATAAAAATAAGATGGTCTGCATTTATACTCGTCAGGTTCCCAATCATAACGAGCTTCAATATGGGCATGCAAATAGTGATCTAAATTCATTAAGATAGAATAATTAATTCTCAATGGAGTACATGCTTTTATAATAGCATCTCCTATTAATGTCATATCAGTCAAATATTGAGTTCTTTCTGCTAGAGATAACTCATTGAGTGAACTTGCTTTTGGATATCCAAGAAGAACGCAATATCCAGGGAGAAATTGATTATCTCCTATAACAGCAAATCCACTTTTCATTTTTACCATTACTGTAGGATTTTCTCCTCTTTCTGCAGAACCAATCCTATCATTTTTCCAATAATCCATACTGTTGTACCCTCCAATATTAATTTAATGTTATAAACAAGTATAAGTGATTACGTTAGGTAAGGGGCAAGCATTATTTTATTTGAAAATTACTTCCAATTATCTATTATAATGTATACACAACTTCAACATTATTCTTAAACATAACCTAAAAACAAAAAAAAGGTTATTGGCATTTGACATTAACTATAATAAGATGTAAGATGTAATTAGCATATGCCAATAAAGTTATGGAGATGATTAATTTGAAAATAGCAATATCCTCTATGGGAAATTCAAGAGAAGAAATAATGGATATGAGATTCGGTAGATGTGGATATTTTATTATTCATGATACTGATACAGGAGAAAGTTATAGTATAAACAATAATGGATTAGATGCTTCTGGAGGAGCTGGTATTACAGCGGCTCAACAAGTAATTAATGAGAAGGTTGAATCAATAATAACAGGAAATCTTGGGCCGAATGCTTTTAAGATTATAAATGCAGCTGGGATTAAAGCTTATAAAGGATGCAAGAATTCTAAAGTTGAAGAGATGGTTAAAGCGTATATAAGAAATGAATTAGATGAGATTAATACTCCAGGAAAAGCTCATATGGGAACTGCGTAGGAGGGATGATGATTGAATATTGGAATTCTTAGCGGCAAAGGAGGAACAGGAAAAACAACTGTTGCTACTAATCTCGCTCAATTATGGAATGGGACTTACATAGATTGTGATGTTGAGGAGCCGAATGGGTTTATTTTTCTAAAACCTCAAATCGAAAATGAGTTTCCTGTACATGTTGAGTATCCAATTATTGATGATGATAAATGTAATAATTGTGGAAAATGTAGTGAGGTATGTATGTTCAATGCTCTTGCAAATGTGGGAGAGGATATTATGTTGTTCTCTAAATTATGTCATGGATGTGGAGCGTGCGAGATAATTTGTCCAGAGAATGCTATTAGTTATGGCAAAAGAAAGATTGGTGTTATACAACAGGGATTTATAGATGAAGCAGGTATGGAAGCATATAGTGGAATTCTTAATATTGGAGAACCTATGGCTGTTCCAATTATAAAAAAGCTTTTAGATAAAGTACTTAATAATAAAGGAGAAACTATAGGAACTGTAAATATTATTGATTGTGCACCAGGAACTTCTTGTAATATTGTAAACACTTTAGAATATCTGGACTGTGCTATTGTTGTTGGAGAGTCCACTGAGTTTAGTTTAAGTGACATGAAGAGAATGATTACTCTTCTAAAAGAACAAGGTATTCCTTTTGGAGTAGTTGTTAATAAATATGAAAAAGGTTCTGAGTTAATTCATGAATACTGTAATAAGGAGAATTTTAAAGTATTAGGGGTATTACCCTATTCTAAAATAGCTGCTGAAAAATATTCAATGGGTGAGAATTTGATAAGCATATATGAGTATAGGAAGTGTTTTCAAGAAATCATAAGAAGTTGTAAGGAGGTATTCTCATGGAATTAGTTGTTCTTAGTGGAAAAGGTGGAACAGGAAAAACTACAATTGCAACTGCACTAGGAGAATTAAGTAGGGAATGCACTAAGGTAGATTGTGATGTTGATGCACCGAATCTTAGTTTATTTTATAAGGGAACACAGTTGGAGAAGAAAAGCTTCTTTGGTGGAAAGAAAGCATTTGTGAACAAAGAAAAATGTAATGAATGTGGTATGTGTACTGAAAGATGTAAATTTGGTGCAATAAAAGATGGTGTGGTAGATATTCACAAGTGCGAAGGGTGTGGAGTATGCAAATTAGTATGTCCCAATGATGCCTTGTTTTTAAAAGATTATAAGAATGCAGAGATTTTAGCTGAAAAAATGAAAATTGGAATACTAACAAGAGCTGAAATGGATATAGGAAGTGATGGTTCAGGTAAGTTAATAACAGCTCTGAGGAGAACGGCAAAAGAGCATTCAAGTGATGAATTAATAATTATAGATGGATCACCGGGGATAGGATGTCCTGTGATATCTTCTTGTACAAATAGTGATTATGTTTTGATAGTTACTGAACCAACAAAATCAGGTATATCAGATTTAAAGAGAGTTTATGGCGTAACTGATGGATTTGGTATTAGGTCGTTAGTATGTATAAATAAGTATGATATTAATACCAAGAACACTGAAGAAATCAAAAAGTATTGTCAGGAGAGTGAAATTGAAATTATTGGATTAATACCTTTTGATAGTACTGTAAATAGGGCAATAAATGAATTAAAACCAATAACGGAGTTTAAAGAGAGTATTGCCTGTAAGGCAATTGAAGATATGTGGAGAATTATTAAATTAAAAATAAAACAGGAGGTTAAGTAATATGAGAGTAACAATAGCTAGTGATGGAAACAATGTAAGTGGACATTTTGGACATTGTGAAGGGTTTAAAGTATATGAGGTGGAAGGTGAAAAAATAATTAGTGAATCATTTGTAGAGAATCCAGGGCATAGACCAGGATTTCTTCCACAATTCCTAAATGATATAGGAGCATCAATTATAATAGCATGTGGAATGGGAGAAAGAGCACAGCAATTATTCAATGAGAATAACATTAATGTTATAGTTGGAGCAAGAGGTTATTGTGGAGACGTGATGAAATGTTTTCTAGATGGAACTTTAGTTTCAACTGGAAGTGTGTGCAGAGAGCATGAACATGAAGGTAATTGCGGAGAATAAGTTTAAAGCAAACCTGCACTTATAAAATACACAAACCTATAGTATAATTATAATAAACGAAGCGTGTAAGTTTTAGGTGTATTGAATAGGTGCAGGAGGTGATTTTATGCCAAGACCAACTAAATTTAGAAGAGTTGAATTTTTCCCTACAAAAACATATTTTGTACCTGAAAGTGAAGATTCAAACAGTGTTGAAGAGATAACCTTAAAGCTTGAGGAACTAGAAGCTATGAGATTAAAAGATATAGAGAAGTTAAATCAAGAAGAATGTGCTAAGAGGATGGAAGTCTCACGTCAAACATTTCAGAATATAATAGATAGTGCAAGAAATAAAGTTGCCAGAGCTTTAACAGAAGGTAAGGCAATAAATATTTCAGGTGGACACTATACTGGAAAAGCATGTAGATATATGTGTAAGGAATGTGGTAACACATATGAATTGAACATTGAAGGGGATAAGGATAATTGTCCTATGTGCAAATCAAGTAGAGTAGGATGTAATAAACGTAGACGTATGTGTAAAAAGTATTGTAATAAATAAAAAATTATAAAACTCTAGAGAAATCTTATTTATGATTTCTTTAGAGTTTTTATTTTTGTTAATTGAATTTTTAATAATAAATGGTATAATTGGTTTTAATATACTATAAATTTTTGCAATATAATCATAGAATAATAGTATTTATTTTGAATTGAGATGAGGTGTGAGAAATGGACCATATTCTTGAAATTAAAAAATTAGATGAACGTATTGAATATTTGAAGACAGAATTAGCACTGGAATCAGAAATAATGAAAGAGTTTAGAAAGCTGGATGACTTGAGAATAGAGAAAAATAAAATAAGGGCAAAGCTTTATGAAAAACTAAACAGGAAAGAAGAGTATATTAAAAAGTTAAAGCAAATTAATATTGCTAGTATTATTAAATTTATAACTGGAAAAAGAAAAGAAATTTTAAGAGAAGAACAAATGGAATATGATAAAATCAAGAATAAATTTGATAAAATACTTGAAGAGTTAAATTATATTCAGAATCAGAAAGATATTATTAATAAAAAACTTCAGAAGTTTGAAGGTATGAATAAAGAATTAATACAAGTTTTAGAAACAAAGGAACAGACAATCAGAAAAATGAATCCAGCTATTTGTGATAAGCTTGATAGAATAAATGAAGAAATTGACAACCTAGAAGAGGATATTCTTAAAATTCATAAAACTATAGGGTTAGGACAAGAAGCTATTAAAGATATAGAGTACACTGAAAAAACTTTATGTGATACAGATAAAGAATTGAATAGGGATTTGATTTTTAGTAGTAAAGGTATGGATAGGACATATAAAAAATATAAAAAAATGGAACGAGCTAAAGAAGATATAGATAGCACAAATGAAGTAATTGAGAGATTTAAAGTAGCTGTAAATAATCATAATTTTTGCAGCGAAATATTAATAGATTCTGATTCTTTTACAGAATTCAGAGCGTTTGCTTTAGGTGGAGTGTTTGCCACATTTAAAGTCAAAGATAGTATTACAGAATCAAAATATGACCTTGCTGAAACTAGAGGAAGGATTGAGGACATGGTAAAGTTACTATTCAAAGACAGGGAAAATAAATATACAGAGATAGAACGCTTAAAAGAAGAAAAGGATAATATTATATATAAAAATTAGGAGGATTTAAGTATGATTAATGAGATTAATGAAAAGATAGGATATGTTAAGGAGCAGATGGCAGAGAGAAATAGACTAGAGCGTTTAATGGAAAAGGTAGATAGCGAAATCAGTCAGCAGGAACAAATTCAGGATAAACTTTTTAAAGAGCTGATTAAAGAAGAGAAGGATGTAGACAAGCTTGAGAAGTTAACATTTACTAATATAATCCATTCCATTATGGGAAACAAAGAAGAGTTATTGAAAAAAGAAAAGGAAGAACATTATAGGGCAAAAATAAAGTATGATGAGATAAAGAATACAGTTGAACACTTGAAGAGTGAGAGGGAAACGTATTATGCTAAGATTAAAAAGTTTGGAAGGTTGAATGTTGAATTAGATGAGTTATTAAAAGAGAAAGAAAAACTGTTAGTAAGTTCAGGAAGTAAAATATCAACTAAATTAGATGAAATTAATGATGAAGTAATTCAAATAAAAGCACATATAAAGGAGTGTTATGAAGCAGTACAAGCTGGTGAAGTGGCATGTTCTTCACTTAGATGGGTAGAGGAATCTCTTAATAGTGCTAAAGATTACGGAACTTGGGATATGTTTGGAGGAGGAATAATAGCAACATCAGCAAAACATTCAAAAATCGATGAAGCACAGGAACGTATGATAGAGGCTAGAGCTAAATTAGATAGATTTAAAAGAGAATTATCAGATGTAAATATGCAATTCCATGTGGAGATTAATATTGATTCTTTCTCAAAATTTGCTGATTATTTCTTTGATGGGTTATTTTCAGATATGAATGTTCAATCAAAAATTAAAGATTCTATAAGAGGAGTACAAGAAGCACAACTTAGAGTATGCGATGTAATAAACGGACTTAAAAGAAATATTGAATCACATGAAATTAAGGTTAATAAATTAGAAGAAAGTAGAAAAGAATTAATAGCTAATGCGTAAATAAAACATAAAGGCGAATTGAAAATTGAAAATGGAAAGTGGAGAACGATTGATATTTCTCTACGAGAAATTTTAATTTTATTGCTGATTGGACAATAGAGGTTTACTCTTTTCAACTTAAAATAATATTGTACCTGAATTACAATATTTTATTTCATAAAAATGAGTAAAAACCTCTTGTCCTAAATAACTATAATAAGATGTAGTTTCTGCCACAAAAGCAGAAACATCCATCATTATCCATTATACATTATCCATTTTACATTAAGTTTTAATTAAGCGTTCTTATCACTTCATTAGTAAATTCCTCTGTAGATAGATTACCACCTAGATCGGGTGTTAAGTATTTTCCTTCTTTAAAAATCTTAAGAAGAGCAGTTTCGATTTTTTCTGCGGCATCCTTTTCACCAATATATTTTAGGAGCATTATACCTGATAATATTGTGGCAGTTGGATTAGCTATATTTTTACCTGCGATATCAGGTGCAGATCCGTGAACAGGTTCAAAGACTGCAGCCTCATCACCTATATTTGCGCCAGGGATAAGACCAAGACCACCAACAAGTCCTGCTCCCATGTCAGATAATATATCTCCATATAGATTAGGTGCAACAACAACATCATAATTTTGAGGAGATTGTACAAGTTTCATGCTCATAGCATCAACTATAATATCTTCAAATTCAATATCTTTATAGAGAGAGCTGCATTCTTTTGCACATTTCAGAAATAGCCCATCAGATAATTTAAGGATATTAGCTTTATGTGTTGCAGTAACTTTGGCTCTATTTTCATTTTTGGCAAGTTCAAAGGCGAATTTGCTGATTCTATCAGATGCTTCCTTTGTTATGACTCTAATACTCTCAGCTGCTATCTCGCCAATATTATGCTCAATCCCTGCATACAAACCTTCTGTGTTTTCTCTTACAATAATAAAATCTACATTTGAATGAAGTGATGGGAGTCCATCAAAAGATTTTACTGGTCTTACATTAGCATATAAGTTCAGTTTCTGTCTTAATTGAACATTTACACTTCTAAAACCTTTTCCTACAGGGGTTGTAATTGGTCCTTTTAGGGCTATTTTATTTTTTTTAATACTATCTATCACATTGTCTGGAAGAGGAGAATCGTGCTCTTCTAGTACTGAAGCACCTGCTTCAACAACTTCCCATTGAATATTGGCACCACTTGCATCAATTATTTTTCTAGCAGAGTTTGTTACTTCAGGTCCTATTCCATCACCGGGTATAAGTGTTATCTTCATAATTTTTTCTCCTTTTTATTTAGAATTCTTTATAAGATTTAAAAGACCACCTGATAGGAGCATGCTTTTCTGCCTTGGGCTCACATGGAGTAAGAGTTTAAAATCTTTATTCTTTGTAATATTTTTAGCTATAATAACAGAAGAATCTATCTGATCTAAAAGATTATCAATTATTATCTCATCCATCATATCCATTTCATCATAATCTGCCTCATTCTCAAAACATAGAGGAAGTATACCGTTGTTTATTAGATTCTGTTCATGTATTCTTGCAAATGATTTTGCAATTACTCCTTTTATTCCTAAATAAAGTGGAGCAAGTGCTGCATGTTCACGACTTGAACCTTGTCCATAATTCCATCCGCCGATGATGAAGCCTCCTCCATGTTCTATTGCTCTCTTTGGAAATTCCTCATCACAAGGAGTTAAACAATAGTTAGAAAGATATGGGATGTTAGATCTAAAAGGAAGTAGCTTTGCATTTGATGGCATAATATGATCAGTTGTAATATTATCTTCAACCTTTATTAGGGAAGCACCCTTTAATGTGTTACTAAGCATAGAGGTCTTTGGCACAGGTTTAATATTAGGTCCTCTAACTACTCTAATAGCATCACCATTCTCAGCAGGTGGAACTATAAGATTATCATTAATTTTAAATTTCTTAGGTATGGTAACATGAACATCATTCATGAATTCCTCAGGGGAGGTTATATAACCAGTTAAGGCTGATACTGCTGCTACTTCAGGACTTACCAGATAAACATCAGCAGAGGTTGTTCCACATCTTCCTTTAAAATTTCGATTAAAAGTTCTTAGAGATACACCATCAGTATTAGGTGCTTGCCCCATACCTATACATGGACCACAGGCGCATTCTAGTATTCTTGCTCCTGCTGATATTAATGAGGATAATGCTCCATTCTCTGAAAGCATATTAAGAACCTGTCTTGAACCTGGAGAGATAACAAGTGATACATCTTCCTTTACTGTTTTATCTTTCAAGATTTCAGCGACTTTCATAAGATCTAAGTAGGATGAATTAGTGCAACTCCCAATTGCGACCTGACTAACTTTTATCTTTAATAGTTCATTTACTGGAACTATATTATCTGGGCTATGAGGACATGCGGCAAGAGGATTCAATTCATTAAGGTATATTATAAGCTCTTCATCATACACAGCCCCTTCATCGCTTTTAATTTCTATAAAATCATCTTCTCTACCTTGTGCTTGTAAAAACTCAAAGGTTATCTCATCGGAAGGGAATATTGAGGTTGTTGCTCCAAGTTCAGCTCCCATATTTGTGATTGTAGCTCTTTCTGGAACCGTAAGGTATTTTAGTCCATCGCCACAATATTCAAATATTTTGTTTACGCCCCCTTTAACTGTACATCTTCTTAATACCTCTAAAATAATGTCTTTTGAAGATGAACCTAAAGGAAGTTTTCCACGAAGTTCAACCTTTACAATATGAGGCATGGTGATATGATATTCACCGCCAGCCATTGCTACAGCTACATCAAGTCCACCTGCACCTATGGCTAGCATGCCGATTCCACCAGCAGTAGGAGTATGGCTGTCTGAACCTAAAAGAGTTTCTCCAGGAACTCCAAATCTTTCAAGATGAACTTGATGACATATTCCATTCCCTGGTTTTGAAAAATATATACCATGTTTTTTTGCAATATTCTGTATATAAAGATGATCATCAGCATTCTCAGGACCAGCTTGAAGCATATTATGGTCAATATATGCAACTGATCTTTTTGTCTTAACCTTAGGGATGTCCATACTTTCAAATTGAAGATATGCCATTGTTCCTGTAGAATCCTGTGTTAATGTTTGATCTATTTTAAGAGAAATATCACTACCTCGCTCAAGGGTTCCATGAACTAGATGTTGGGTGATTATTTTCTCTGCAACTGTTAATTTCATATAATTCTCCTCCTAAATATCGTTGATTAAACTGCTTCTATTGCTCCTCTCTTAATTAAATTAGGATAATGAACTGTTATGAAGTTCTTAAGTTCATTATTTCTTATTACAGAAGTACGACCATTAGAGTATTGTTCATCTATCCAAGCTTTAATTGGTTTAATTATTGGATCTTTTTTTGAGATTCTAGAATCTCCTTTCAGTTTGAAGTAAGTGTTAATCCAGGCAGCTATACCAGCATATCCAGAGTATTGATTAACTGCAACTATAATTGGTCTATTAAGAATCTTATCAGTATCAAAAATATTGTATATTTCTTCATCTTTTAACAATCCATCTGCGTGGATTCCAGCCTTAGTAACATTGAATTCGCTTCCTATGAATGGAGTTCTAGCGTGAATATTATAGTTCATCTCTTTTTCAAAATAAGATGTTATCTCAGATATAATTTCAAGTTTAAGATTCTCACCCTTGCCTGTAAGTTGTATATAGTTTATTAGCATTGATTCAAGCGGACAATTACCAGTTCTCTCTCCGATTCCGAAAAGGGTGCAGTTTACTGAAGAACATCCATAGAGCCATGCAGAAGTAGAGTTATTAACCACTGAATAAAAATCATTATGGCCATGCCACTCAAGGGCTGATGAAGGTATTTTTGTATGATATCTAAGTTCGTGCATAATGGCAGGTATGCTTCTAGGGATATCAGCACCATTAAAAGGAACGCCTAATCCTAGTGTGTCACATGCCCTTATTTTTATTTGAACACCACTATCATTAGATAATTTCATAAGTTCATTAACTAATGGAATAACGAAACCATAGAAATCGGCTCTTGTAATATCTTCAAGATGACATCTAGGTGTTATACCATGGGCAATAGCATCTTTGGCTATAGAAAGATACATATCTATAGCTTGCGCTCTCGTAAGTTTTAGTTTATTAAATATATGATAGTCAGAGCAGGACATTAAAAGACCTGTTTCTTTAATTCCCATTTCCTTAACTAGATTTAGATCATCTTTAACAGCACGAATCCATGCGGTAATTTGAGGATAATCATAGCCTCTTGACATACATTTGCGTACTGCTTCCTTATCCTTTTCTGAATATAAGAAGAATTCAGTTTGTTTAATGACTCCGGAGCCGTTATCAAGTTCGTGGAGATAGTCATATAATCTAACAATTTGATCCACAGTAAAGGAAGACATAGATTGTTGACCATCTCTAAAGGTTGTATCCGTAATCCATATATCATCAGGTAGGCACATTGGATACTGGACTTGATTAAAGGTCACCTTTGGAATTTCTGAATAAGGAAATATATCCTTATGTAAATTTGGCTCAGATTGATTTTTTAAAGTGTAATTGTGTAGTGTAGTTTTTTTCAAAAAGTTATTTGAATGTTTCATTTTTTACCTCCTGTTCTTTATTCTAAATATCAATAACATATAAAAAAATTACAAAAGCATATACTTCGAAATTGGACTTTTGTGATTTTTTTAAATTATATATTAATTTGGTTTATTATGCAATGGTAATTTTTGAAGTGGCTATATAAAAGGGTTTAATAAGTATAAAAATTAATAAAATAAGAATAAAAAAATATAAAATGGACTTTTGGCAAAATGAAAGTTCTATATTGATTTTATTTCAAATTATTAATAGATGCATAGGTTATAAATGAATTCAGATTTTTTATCTCGTTCACTTGTCTGTATATAAATGGTATAATAAAGTAATTAAACTCCAATAAGAGGTGATTCATGGGAAAGATAATAAGATATTTTTTCTGAATTAGTATTAATATTGGATACATGGAATTACTTATGAGAGATTAATAAAAGATCAGGAATAATATATTTCTGCAAGTGCTAAGGGGGAAAAATTGCATTAACGCGTTAATTTGATAAAGTAAAATAAAAGAATTAAATGATGAACTTATTTTAATAATGCATAAAATTTTTAGAGAAAATAAAAAATATAAAAGTTACAAGAAGAGGGGTGTAAATATGAAAGGAGTTAATGTTACTAAAGGGGAGTTATCAGATTTGAAAGAGATAATGATAGTGATTAAGAAGGCTATACAAAAAATGCATGAAGAAGGAATTTATCAGTGGGATGAATATTATCCTAATGAAGAAAGATTCACAGCAGATATAAGGAATTCATCTTTGTATGTATTAAGAGAAAATCATGAGGGAAGCATAATTGGAGTGGCTGCACTTGACGGAAACCAAGAATCTGAATATGCAAAAGTTAATTGGAATTACGTAAAATGTACTTTAGATGAGGAAGAAATTGAAACTATAATAACAGAAGATGTATCATTTTCGCTTGATGGTGTTTTAGTTATACATAGATTAGCAATGAACCCTGAATATCAGGGGAAAGGTTATGCAAGGAAGTTTATAGAGGAACTTGAAAATGAAGCATCAAGAAGAGGGGCAAAGGTAATTAGATTAGATTGTTACAGTTGCAATGAAAAAGCAAATGGAATGTATAGAAAGCTTGGATATAGGTATTCTGGAGATGTATATTTCAGACATAAAGAAGAGCCTTTTCATTGTTATGATAAGGCGCTTTAATAAATGGAAAATGTAGAATAAAAATTACATTTAAGTTATTTGAATAAACCAATTTTTAACGTAGATTATTTATAAAAGAGTGGGGTGAAAGAGTGGATACCAAGAAAATTGCGGGACAAAAGGCTGCTGAATTTATTGAAAATGATATGACGGTGGGGTTGGGGACTGGTTCAACAGTATATTATACTATTACCAGATTAGCTGAAAGAGTAAGAGGAGAAGGTTTAAAAATAAAGTGCGTTTCTACCTCGAAAAAAACTACTGAGTTAGGTGAAACATTGGGGTTAGAAATAACTCCGTTAAATGATGTAGACTATATTGATGTGACTATAGATGGGGCTGATGAAGTAGATGGAAATCTTAATGGAATAAAAGGTGGGGGCGGCGCATTACTATATGAGAAGTTAGTGGCTTTTGCTTCGAAGAAAGTTATTTGGGTTGTTGATAATAGCAAAGAAGTTAAAAAGCTAGGGAGATTTCCTTTGCCTGTTGAAGTCGTACCATATGCATATACACATCTTATGAATTTTTTTATGGAGAGTGGATTTAATCCGAGTCTTAGGGGAAGTGATGAAGAAATTTTCGTAACAGATGGAGGGCATTATATAATTGATTTACATATGGGAGAGATTGATAATCCTTATGAGTTTGTTAGGGAACTAAAGGAAATTCCAGGAGTTGTAGAGACTGGGCTTTTCTTGGATATGACTGATGTTTTGATTATTGGGAATGAAGATGGAGCTATTGTGAAAATTAAAAATAAGGAATAGTTATTATGGAAATAAAAACTTGATGACAAATTCAGAACTTAAAAGAAATGGATAATGGATAATGTAGGACATTTCTCTTTGAGAAATTTTAATCTTATTATTCATGAAACAAAAGGAGTTTACTTGTTTCATTTTTGATGAAACGTTGTATGTTAAATACAATATTTTATCAAAGATAAAATGAGTAAATTTTCTTTATGTTAAAAAACAATAAAATATAGGTTCTGCGTAAGCAGAACCATCCATCATTCTCCATTCTACATTCTCAATTATCCATTAAGGTTTTATAAAGTGTTTGATGTAAATGGAAGTTTAATAGTAAAGGTGCTTCCTTCACCAAATGTACTTTCGGCTGAAATCTTTCCTTTATGGGTATTAACAATCCATTTAGCGATGGAAAGGCCGAGGCCTGTTCCGCCTTTTTCATCTTGTTTACTTCTAGATTCGTCAACTCTGTAGAATCTATCAAATATATGAGGAATATCCTTTGAGGGAATTCCCATACCTGTATCTGAAACTCTTATAATAATCTCATCCTTTTCGGAAAATGCACTTATATTGATATAACCTGTTTCAGGGGTATATTTTATGCTGTTATCTACAAGTATACGAATTGCCTGTTTTATAAGTTTAGGATCAGCAAATATAACTAAATTCTCCTCTGTATTTGAGGAAATAGTATGATTTGAATCTATAAGTTTTGTCTCTTTACATATATTTTCAATAAGGTTCGAGAGGTTAAACTCAGTTTTTTCAATCTTCTGAGTATGTTTATCCGCTCTTGCAAGGAATAATAATTTTTCTACTAAATCTTTCATGTTGTCAGATTCATCTTTTATAGCAAGTATGGATTCTTCAAGAACATCCTTATCATCTTTTCCCCATCTTGAGAGGAGATTGGCATATCCTTGAATTACTGCAATTGGTGTTCTTAGTTCATGGGAAGCATCAGATACAAATTGCTTTTGTTTTTCATATGAATCCTGAATTCTATCAAACATATTGTTTACTGTTATGGCAAGATCCTTAAGTTCATCTTGAGAACCACTTACATTCAAACGGGTGTCAAGACTGCTTACATTTATCTCTTTAATAGCATCATTCATGGTATATACCGGTTGTATCATGCGTTTAGTTAGCTTTGATATATATTTTGAACATGATAATAGGAACAGTAAAAATGATATTGATATAACTAGAAGAAAATATTGAATATATAATTGCTCATTTACTAAGCTTCTGACGAAAGTTAAACTTATTGAGTGATCATCCACATTAATATCATTTTTATATATAAGATAAAAATCTGAGTTATATAATTTGGATAATCCCAATGAAATTTCATCTATATAAAATAGATCACTGTTTGAAATAAATTCTGGATCTATACTAGCAATATCTTTACTTATTTGAGTATTTTCATCAATACCCACATTATCATCAAAAGTGTTTAATAATATTTTAGTATCTTCTTTAATGATTGCGGATAGACCTTCGCTTTTCATGTAAGATTTAATGTGTTCTGACATGTAAGGGGTGGAGTCTTGGGCATATAATGCATTAATATTACTTGAAATATACTCAGACTTAGTAATAAAATCATTTCTTATTATGAATATATTAAATCCAAAGAATAAGAGGGAAAAAAACAGTATTGTTCCTAAAATCTCTCTTAAGATTTTAAATGAACTAAAAAATGTTAATTTGAATGTAATAGAAAATCTAAATAATCTAGTTATCTTAGCTTTGAATTCTTTAAGATGAATTTTAAATCTCTTTGGGGGAGAAGAGATAAAATTTGTTATACTATCAGAAATTGAAAGTATATGCTTGTGAAGTTTTCTCATTATTTTATCGAAATTTTCTTGTTCAAGAGGGTTATTATTCTTCTTCATATTTAATCATATAACCAATACCTCGGATAGTGTGTATATATTTTACGTTATAATGGCTATCAATTTTTGCTCGTAAATAACGTATATATACATCAACAATATTGGTATCTCCTGTATAATCATACCCCCAAACCTCATTTAGTATTTGGTCTCTAGAAAGTGCTATATTCTTATTTATCATAAGATATTTTAAAAGATCAAATTCTGTTTTTGTTAAATCTATAATGTCATTATTAAACTTCACTGTGTGTTGTTCATCGTTTAAAGATAAGTTGTTTAGCGTGATAACTTTAGTGTCTAATACATTGTCATGATTGTTCTTTAGGGCAACTCTAATTCTTGCCAGTAAAACTTCTATAGCAAAAGGTTTTGTTACGTAATCATTTGCACCCATATCAAGTCCCATTACGATATCCATTGTGGTATCCTTTGCAGTTAACATTATTATTGGAACAGAGCTTTCGCGTCTTATTCTTCTGCATACTTCTATACCATTAAGCCCTGGGAGCATTATATCTAATATTATCATATCAGGATCTGAGTTCAGGGCTTTTTCTAGACCTTCCCTACCATCAAAAGCTTGAGTTACCATATAACCTTCATATTCTAGTTCCAGTTGAAGAAAGCGAGAAATTTTAACTTCATCTTCAATAATCAGAATGTGTTTCTTCATCATAATCTATCTCCTTGTTGTGGTAATAAATGGTTTTATATACCAATAATAATATATAGTTATATGATTATCAAGAGAATACTTTGAATACTACATAATCATAGACTAGATTATTCGCGTAATCCATCTAATGAAGAGTTAATAGTATTACTTATTTTAGTTATAGTATTGTTTATTGCAAAATCTTCTTTTCCGCGTCTTGTAAATTTTAAAGTATGCTTAGTTAATAGTGATAAAGCTGTTGCAATAAGTGTAATTGGAGTAGCAAAAATAAGTGCTAGTATTAATAAGTTTAGTGAAAGATCTAATTTAATTCTATCCTCTCTACTTACAAGTAGTCTAATCTCAAATCCTTTTTGGATGAGTTTTTTTAGGGTATCAACTGCATTTGATGAACAATCTTGGAATGCAGTTCCTTTAATTTTCTTTTGTTGTTCTAAATATGCTAGTGCATTAACGATATCACCTTCATTTAGTTCTAATGCTTCTTTTGCCTCTGAATAACTTACGTTAGCTCTCTTTCTTAATAAATCGATTTGTTCTAATGATATTTTCATAATATAGCCTCCTATAATTTTTTTTATTTATGATTAATAGATATAATGTTCGAAGTTTGAACGTAGAATTTAGAGTTCTGTATCATTAACTCTACGTTCGAGTTTATAAATAAACTTCATATAATTGATTGATTAATTATATTATAGGTACACTGTATTAGATGGGAATTAGTGAAAGATTAAAATTTCATTAGAAAATTAAGAAAATAGGATGAGTAAAAAATATGTGTAAGTTTTGTGGGATAGAGAAAGGGTTTAGAGTGAATATGAAGAATAAAGGAAATATGGGTAAAGATCAAATAAAGGGGAGCGACTATGGAAGATAAGATAAAAAGGAAAAATGCTATAGAATATATTGAATATGGGTTAAACAGGTTAACTAAAGATAGTAAGAAACACTTGAAAAATAGTTTAATTATAATGTTGATGTTTTCACTACCCATCATGATTTTTGGGAAGTGGAATATTTTTATATTATTGATCATAGGAATTCAATTAGTTTTACTTATAAAGTTTAATTTTCAGATAAAGAAAGAAGTTGAAAAAAGAAAAAGAGATTATATATTATATTCTGGTTTAGATGGTTTATTTATTTCTGAAATATTAATGTTAGGTTCTTGGAAATTCTTTTCGGTAGTTTATGATGAAAAGATAGTTATTTCAATTATTCTAATTATCTTATATTCCATACCAAATATTTTGATTTTGCGTTACGGAGTTAATAAGGTAAACAAAGGTTTAAAAAAGAAAAAATCCAAATACGCTACTTTAGGTACTGGATTTTTTGGAGGAATGGGAGTCTTGGGAATGGGGTTTTGTAAGGCTATTTTTAAAGATGTGAGTCAAGATAAAGCCATGTTAATAATGGGGATTCTATTACTTATATTAGGTATGATGTTTTCATTAAGTAGTAGTTTGATTCAGAAATATTATTTTTGTAAGAAGTATAAGATATCAAGTAAAGAAATTAATGAACAGATAGATGAATTCATTATCTGACTAACAATAAGGCTTATATTAAAGAATGAACTAGTAGAATTTTTAAAAGATAATGATCTACTCCATAAAGTTGTAGATTAAGTAATTGAATAGATAAGATTAAAAAAAGCATGAGAAAAATCTCATGCTTTAAATTTATTCTTTTAGTTAAGTCTTTCAGATCTATTGCCTCTAGAACCTCTGTTACCTCTAGAATCTCTATCGTTTGATTGACGGTTTGAACCACCTGAGCGGCTCTTTTTACCTTTAGCAGGCTCCATTACAATTTTAATACCTTTGATTTTGTTGTTTTTCATTGATAGAAGAACAGCATGAGCATGTTGCTCTGGTATTTCAACGAATGAGAATGCTTCAAGGATATCAATATCTCCAATAAGAGATCCGCTGATAGAACTATTATCAGTAATAGAACCAACGATGTCACCGGGACGAACTCTATGTTTCTTACCTATGTTAAGGAACATTCTAACCATTCCAGCACTTGCTCCTGTGTCTCCATACTTAACAGGTTTAACACCTTTAATATCTTTTAACTCAGGCATGTGAAGTTCTTTCTTAAGAAGTGCAGCGGCTAAATCCATAGCATCAAGACCTTCTTCTTGAAGTTTTTCAACCATGTTGATGTATTTACCCATCTTACCTGCTTCCATAATTGATTTAATTTCAGTTATGAAATCATTTGTCTTCTTTTCTTCTATATCTTTTACTGTAGGTACAGAACATTTTTCTACAGTGTTTTTAGTGTATTTCATTATATCTCTTAATCTGAAGAATGTTCTTGGAGTTACGAAAGAGTATGCAGTACCTTCTCTACCAGCTCTTCCAGTTCTTCCTATTCTGTGAACATAATATTCTTCATGCTCAGGAACATCTAAGTTGAATACGTAATCAACATCATCAATATCAAGTCCTCTTGCAGCAACATCAGTTGCAACTAGGATTTTAATAGTTCCTTCTTTAAATTTATTAATAACAGCTAATCTAAGTGTTTGTTTCATATCACCATGTATTTTATCAGCGCTATATCCGCGTGTTTGAAGCTCAGCAGTTACCTCATCAACTTTTCTCTTTGTATTACAGAAAACAATTGATAACTTAGGAACTTTAATATCAATAAGTCTAGATAATGCTTCAAATTTTTCACTTTCTCTACACTCAATATATTTTTGAGTTATGTTAGGAGTAGATAACTTAGTTCTAGTGATCTTAATAATCTCAGGATCTTTCTGATATTTGTTGATGATATTTAAGATAGGTTTAGGCATTGTAGCAGAGAATAATAAAGTCTGTCTTTCTTCAGTTTCGATAAATGACATAATTTCTTCGATATCTTCTCTGAATCCCATGTTAAGCATTTCATCAGCTTCATCAAGAATTAACATTTTAAGATCAGCAAGCTTTAAAGTCTTTCTTCTGATATGGTCCATAACTCTTCCAGGAGTTCCGATTATAATGTGAACACCTTTTCTTAAAGCACTGATTTGTCTATCAATTGACTGACCACCAAATACAGATTGAACTTTTAAACCACGCTTATATTTTCCAATCTTATAAAGCTCTTCAGAAACTTGAAGTGCAAGTTCTCTTGTAGGACATAAAATTAAAGCTTGTGGCTTGTTGTTTTCTATAGAAACAAGATCAACAGCTGGTATTCCGAACGCAGCAGTTTTTCCAGTTCCAGTTTGAGCCTGACCTACTACATCCTTTCCTTCTAATATTAGAGGGATTGTTTCACTTTGAACAGGTGTAGCTTTCTCGAAGCCCATATCTTTAACCGCCTTTAATACCTCTTCTGAGCAGTTAAGATTTTCAAATAATAATTCATTCATACGTTTAATCATTCCTTTAGTTTAAATTTTTTAAGCTAATGGAAATTGCATTTTGACTGGTTAACGGAAATTTATACATTATATAAATATAATTATAGACAAGTTATACTGAAGTTACTCAATTTCTCTCTATTTAATAGATTAATTAGTATCTATAAAAAAATATAAAATTCAATGGGACTATTGTAAATATAGTTCACAAGTTGGCGCACTATATTATGCAATTTCCAAACATTATCCTTTTTTTATTAAAAAGATAATAAATTTATTTAGCAAACAACTCATTATAACATTAAAAGCGATTAAATAACACTGGTTTAATTTATATATTATGAAAAAATTTTTGAAAGTTGTTAGATTAAATACTATAATTGTAAATAGATAAAAAAAATGTAAGGGGGATTTGTATGAAAGAGGGATATAAAAGTACTATTGAATTTTGGCAAAAAGTTTTTGCTCAAAAAGAAGAGTTAACAAAGGGAAGAGATTATAGAAAAGAAATAAATGTTATAGATTTAGAAAAAGGAATTCAATGGATTTCTTCTGGAAGTGAAAAAATACTTGATTATGGTTGTGGAAATGGAGCTATGATACAAAGGGCTCTTGCATATGGGGTAGATAAAATATATGGAATAGATATTTGTGAAAATGCAATAAGACAGGCTATTAATGTGGTCAAAGAATATCATTTAGAGGATAAGTCTTCATTTCAAATTGGAGGAGTGGAAGCTTTACAAAAAATTCAGGATTGTGAATTTGATGGAGTGATACTATCTAATATAATTGATAATATGATTCCTGAGGATTCCTTGAGAGTGCTGGATGAAGTGGCTAGAATTCTAAAACCTAGTGGAAAGCTTTTATTAAAGATAAATCCATATATTGAAGAAGAGAAAAGAATAGAGTGGAAATTTGAAGAACTAGAAGAAGAATTCTATAAGGAAACTACAGGTTTATATTTATGGAATCTTACTGAAGAAAAAATAAATAAGATATTAGATGAAAAATTTATTATTGAAGAAAGAATAGAAGTTTATTATGAAGAACATGATATGAGCAATAGAATGTATTATGTAAGAAAGAAATAAAGGAATAAATTAAGAAAACTGTGACTAAATAAATAGCCACAGTTTTTATCTTTTCTATACTTATATTATATCATACGTATGGAAAAATAATAAGTCTTATAATTTATATGGAAAAGATGTAAAATAATTCGTAAGTAACTATAGTCTAAGGGGGAATGTGTATGATAAAAGGATGGGCTACCGTTGAGGGGACTAAAGGGTATTTTGATAAAAGGGGTATAAACATTAAAAAGTTGAAAAACAGTGGGGAGTTCTATACTTTGCCAGTTGCAGTAGGAACTCATTTGGGGGATTTCTCAGAGGAACATTCTATTTTATATCAGGACTGTATTGAACATGCATTTAGGGATAAGGTAAACTTTGTCGATACTTGTGTAAATTACAGAGGAATGAAATCAGAGAGAGATATTGGAAGTGTCTTAGATAAGCTTATAAATGAAGAAAAGGTTTTGAAAAGAGAAGAAGTAGTGATATCAACGAAGGCGGGGATGATTCCGGGAGATGTAGCTATACCGTTAAAACCATTAGACTATCTTGATGCAATATTAATAAAAAATGGATTATTAAAAAAGGAAGATGTGAATATCATAGATGGTTATAGGTGTACATTGAATCCTAAATTATATGATTATTGTATTGAACAGAGTAAGAAGAATATGCGTCTTGAAACTATAGATATTTTATATGTTCATCAACCAGGAATATCTCGTGAAGCATTGGGGGAAGAAAAGTTCTATGAGGGAATTAAAGAAGTATTCACTGAACTTGAAAAACAAGTAAACAAGGGGAATATTCGAAATTATGGAATGGCAACATGGTGGTGCTTTAGAGAAGATATTGAAGGGATAAGATATATTTCACTAAACAAAATGTATGAAATAGCTAAAGAAGTAGGTGGAGAAAATCATCACTTCAGATTTATACAGTTGCCATATAACAAGATTATGAAAGAGGCTGCAACTTTAAGAAATCAAGAATTCCAGGGACAAAAGATTACAATACTTGAATTAGCTCAAAAGCTAGGTGTTAATGTTACAATTAGTGCACCATTGAATCAATTTGATTTTGAAAAAGGTAAATATACTGGAAGTGAGTTGGTTAAATATGTAGTTGAAACTGAAGGGGTTTATGCAGCAATGGTTGGGACCAAAAGAAAAGAGCATTTAGAGCAGAATCTAAGTGGTATCATATAGGGGATAATAGATAATATATATATTATGTTAAAATAAAATATAAAAAACATAGTGGACAGCTTCATAAAAGCGTAATGGATAATGGAGAATGTATAATGATGGATATTTCACTCTGTGAAATTTTAATTGTATTGTTACTTGGACAAGGAGATTTTGCTTGTTTCATTATGAAATGAAACCTTGTATTTAACTACAATATTTTATTCTTGATAAACTGAGTAAACATATCTTTTTATAAAGAACAACAAAATGTAGTTTCTGTGCAAACAGAAACATCCTACGTTGTCCACTTTCAATTGTTCATTTTCCACTAATAAAATTATTATTTGAAAACAAAATTAACGAAATCAAGAATAGAAGTATTCTTAAGAAACAATATTGGGGTGTGATATAAATGAAACAAAAAATATACGATTTAACATATACAATTCATGAGAATATGGCGGTTTATCCAGGGACAGAGAAACCAATAATATATGAAGCATACAATATTGAAAAGTGGGGATTTGAGGAGAAAAAGCTCACTATGTATTCTCACACAGGAACTCATATGGATGCTCCAGCGCACATGGTACAAGGAGGAAAACATCTTGAGGACTTTGATAGCAGTAAGTTTGTTGGAAAAGCAGTCTTAATAACAATAAAAAAAGAAAGTGGAAAAATTACTGAGGAAGAAGTTATAAAATACTTCAATGAATATAAGATTATTAATGATTATACTGAGATAGAATTTGTAATTCTGTACACTGGATGGGGAAAACACTGGGGAAGTGAGACATACTTTGGAGAGTATTCTAGCTTATCATTAGAAGCTGTAAAGTGGATTAAAAATAAATTTAAGAATCTTAAAGGAATTGGAGTGGATACAATTTCTGTAGACCCTATGGGATCTCATAATTTTGAAAACCATCATGAACTGTTAAAGGATGATATTGTCATAATTGAAAATATTGCAAATTTGAATAAAATAGATGAAAGAATATTTGAGTTTATGTGTCTTCCAGTAAAATTTGAGAATAGTGATGGAGCACCAGTAAGGGCGATAGGGATAGTGTAGTAATATCTAAAGTATATGAAAAATGATATTAGATAGAAAAAATTAAAGACAAGAAATTTCTATAATTGATAATGGATAATGTAGAATGGAGAATGATTGACATTTCACTCCGTGAAATTTTAATCTTATTGTTATTTGAGTAATGGAACTTTGCTTGTTTTATTTAAAATAAAACTTTGCATTTTAAGTATAATATTTTATGTCAAAGGTGATGAGGGGATTAAAAAACTATGGAAAAGAGCTTTATGCAGAGTTGAAAAAAACTTAATTTATATGTTTAGGAGAGATTAGGCTGGATAAAAAACATAAACAAGTCAAAAAGATAAAAGTTAATGGAAAGAATATTGAGTGTTTAACAAGACAAGCTAAGGAGCAAAATAATGAAAGAAAAAATACTATAATTATCCTTCCTGGTATGATGGATACAGTTTATGAATGGGATTATATTGGGGATAAAGTCAGTGAAAATAATGATGTTATAATTGTTCATAGAGAAGGTCTAGGAAATAGTGAGCTGATTAATGAAAGTGTTTCTACTAAGAATAGTGCAGAAGATATTAAAGTTCTTTTAGATGAACTAAAAGTTGAAGAGAACATTATTCTTGTTGGACATTCTTATGGGGGATTAATCATTCAGCACTTCTTGAAATTATTTGGTAGTGAATTCAAAATAAAAGGATGTGTTCTGGTTGATCCAGCGTCTATTAATAGATGTAGATTTGATGAAATAAACATACCTACATTTAATGAACGAAGTGGTGATAATGAGTTTAAAAGAACATGGGAAAGATATTGTGGTTTGAGTGCAGAGGAGTTAGAATTAGAAGTTAATTATAAACATGAGAAATGGGCGTTTAACTGTACAGAAAAAGAAAAGAGAGAAATCATAAAATTTTATTCTAAGCCAGACTTTTACAGAGTACTTTTAAGTGAGATTAATCATTGGGATAAGATATTCTTTGAAATAGAAGATATGAAAAATCAATTTGATATTCCTGTTAAGATTTTTATTAGAGACAAAAAGGATTGTATAAATAAGCACATTAAATCTGGTATTCCACAAGAAGAAGCTGAAGTATTTGAGAACTTATGGGAGGAACTTGTAACTGAAATATCTGAGATTTCTACTGAAAGTGAAATAATAATAGCTCAAAAATGTGGACATATGATTAATCTGGATAATCCAGAGATAATTATTAAAGGAATAAAAGAAATATCTGACAATTTATAAAAATATGTTAAAATAGAAATATCATCCTATAGATTAGGGTGATATTTTCTTTTGAAATGCCTTAGGAGGAATAATATGAGTATTTATAATAAAGATTTTACAAATAAAACTATATTAGAAATTGGGACAGGAAGAGGGAGAACAACAAAAATACTGGCAGATATACTTAAGAATTATAAAGGAGCAAAATTAATCTCAACCGATATTTATGGAGGAAATTTTAAGAGAGTAAATGAAGAGTTGAAAGATACAGGAGTTGAAATGGAGTTTATAGAAACTGGTGCAGTAGAGTTGAATGGTATAGAAGAAAAGAGTGTGGATTTCATTGTATGTAATTATACATTATGCGCAATCAACTCAGAAGTTGGACAAGGTATTTTGGCTTTAGATAAGTTCAGGAAAGTGCTGAAACAAGGAGGAGTCATTCATATAGAAGAAGAATTTCCTATTTATGATATAAGCAATCAAAGACAAGAAATTTGGGCAGAGAAGTGGAAAATTCTCAGAGAGATAGAGATGTATAAGGGTAGTAAGTTGTATAAGGAATATAATCATGAAATATTGAAGCAGATTTTACATATTCTTGGATTTGAACAGATTGAAGTTAAATGTGATGCTCATTTGTTTCAAGGGCAAGATTGTTTAGAGTTTTTTAATATTAGAGTAGATAAGTACTTAGATGGGATAGAGAACAAACATTTTATTAATTATATAGAGGAACAGAGAAAGAAATTGACAACTAAAGCAGTTAAAGTAGGTGGAATGGAAGTTCCATCATATACTCTAGAAGCAATTAAAAGATAACCTTAAGATATATGTTAATAAAAGATAATAATTGAAATGTTGAGAAAAAAACTATAGAATTAATATTAAGGAATAAAAAGAGAGTGATTTTATAGGATATCATTGTTTGGATATAAACAATATAGGAGGAACAGAGTGTACGGCATAGGTAGAGGAAGTAGAAGAGTGTTTAAATATGAGGAATCAAAACCTCATGGAATCATTGCAGGTATAGTTAATTTGGTTATAGTTTACTCCATATATTTAGGATTATTATCTTTAATAAATACATTTATGGGAGAAGAATTAGTTCAAAAGGATTTTTTCTGTAGACAAAATGGTATTATTTTATTGATAGTAACACTAGTTATAGTAATGTTTTATGGTATTTTTTTATCTGATCGAGTAGGATTCATAACATGGGGAGAAAAAGTAACGGGTAGAAAATTTATTGGTACAAGAAAAGTATGGGTAAATCCATATTCTAAAAGTAGAGGATTATTATTTTTCTTATTGTTAATGAATATATTAATTATTGCAAATTATTTTGGGGGTGTTCCAACAGTATATACCTCCATAAATTATATAAGAGAAGTTATTACCTTAATTTTTCATATTGTGTTATTAGTTAATATTGGTCAGGGACAAATACACTACATGATGGCATTAATAGTTTTATATTTAATATCACTTGTTTCGGCATTGATAATTTTACCTGATAATTTAAAGTATGTTGCTGCTGGGGTATTTGGAGTATTAATTTTATTACATTTTATTGTATATTTAATTTATAAAAATAAAGAAGAATAATAAATATATCTTTGAGTTATAGAGATTAAATTAGATGAATGCATAATAAATTAAAAATTAGAAACTTTCGAAGGGGTATTTCGAAAGTTTTTTTATTTGCAAAAAAAAGATAATTTTATAAAAAAAATAGTAACTTAGATGAATGTCTAAGCATATAATGTAATTAGAAAGAGGTAATAAAAGGCATTAGTCTCAATAATATTTTTGAAATGATAAATGATTGGAATGTAATTAATGTTCAATAAAGTTAGTTTAAACGCATATTTCATAAGAATTATGGGTGAAAAAAATAAATTACATAAAATTGTAAAAAATATTAAAAAAAGTATTGACTTAGATGATTATCTAAGTGTATAATCTAATTAGAAAAAAGTTAAAAAATAAATAAAACTAGAATAAAATCTAAGATATGAGGTGGTTTGAATGGAATTAAAATTTAAAAGAATTTTTTCAAAAGAAAATCAGAATGGTATATTAGACAGTAATAGTAATATGCCTAAAGGCCTCTATGAAGATACAGAATGGACTTGTTTGTACTATAACACTATAATGTGGTTTTAGAAAAATTAAATGATTTATCTAATTTAGATAATTGTCTAAGAAATTTATTAGAGAAATTAATAGGATGTGAATAAGATGGGATTTAGATTAAAAAATATATCAGAATATAATAAAAAATCCAAGCTAGAAAATGTAATATATAATACATTATTGTATTCACCCAGGAATGAAAAAGAATATGTAGATGATAATAGAATTTGTATTTTTACTATGTGCGTGAAGTTTTAATATGAAAATAGTAGCAAATAAAAAATAAGGAGTGAATTTAATGAAAAATATAGTAAATAGAAAATTAAAAAATAAAAACAATCAAGATTATTTATTGAGATATCATGAAAATAGTGAAAAAGAAGTTATAGAGGTTATATATAATAATTTTGGTATATCTGTTGGTTATGCGGAAGTAGTACGATATAAAAAATAAGGAGTGAATTTAATGAAAAAACTAGCAAATAAAAAATCAGAAAATAAAAACAATAAAGACTATTTGTTGAGATATCATGAAAATGGTGAAAAAGAAGTTATAGAAGTTATATATAATAATTTTGGTATATCTGGTGGCTATGCGGAAGTAGTAAGATATAAAAAATAAGGTAGTAATAAGCATAAAATTTGGGGATATGAGGGCTAGAAAAATTACTGATTGAGGAGTGGTTAATATGGAAGCTAATATTTTAACAGATAATTGCGGGGATAGACGATTGAATAATGCAATAAACATGAATATCATTATACTTCTAATGGGGAGATTGGTATCACTTTTTGGATCAGGTATTTATTCTTTTGCTATGAGTATGTATATTTTATCAAAGACTGGATCTAGTATGAGTTTTTCAATAAATATGGCATTAATAGTATTACCGATGGTATTATTTTCACCTATTTCAGGGGTGATTGCAGACAAGATAGATAAGAAAAAGATGATAGTTTCTATGGATATATTAAGTGGAATATTGATTTTAGCATTATATGGAGTATCAGTGATAAATGGTCTTCAAATAATAAATATATATATAGCTACATTTTTACTATCAGTTTGTACTGTTTTTTTTGATACACCAATGCAAGCGTCTATTCCTTCTTTAGTGAACAAGGAAAAATTAACTAAGATAAATTCATGGAATGAGGCAGTTTCATCAATAACTAGAATATCAGGTCCATTTATTGGAGGAGTTGTATTTGCATTAATAGACATTAGACTATTTTTGTTGGTAAATGGAATATCATTCATATTATCAGGGATTTCAGAGATGTTCTTGAATTTTAATGTTGAGAAAATGATAAATGAAGAGTTAATTAATCAAGAAAATAATCTGATTAAAGACTATGAAGATGAAGAAATTAATGAAGTAGTAGAAAAAAAATCAATAATAACAAATTTAAAAGAGTACTGGGGTAATTTTGTTGAGGGAATAAAATATATCAAAAATGAAAAGTGGTTAGCAACATTAGTGATGTATTTCTTAGCATTTAACTTTTTCGTTGGAATGGGAATAACATTACCTGGAAATTATATTATGATGAATGTTATAGGTTTTTCTCCAAAGATTATTGGAATAATAAATATGGCATTTCCAGCGGCTACATTAGTGACTGCAATGGTGATTTCTGTTTTGCCAGAAGCAAAGAGCATTTATAGAAAACTTGTTTTTGGATTGAGCGTAACCAGTATATCAATAATTATTATTGGTATGCTTATTATACCAGGGCTAGTAAACTTGTCTATGACTGGTTACTTTATAGTATTTATTATATTATATGCAGGTACATCTATGGCATTAACAACCTTTAATATTCCAATAAGCGTTACACTTCAGAAGATGGTTCCTGCAGATAAAAGGGGAAGGGTATTTAGTATATTACCTATGATTACATTAGCTGCTATGCCTGTTGCATTTTTATTATCTGGATTCATGATGGAATACTTACCTGTATTTATAACACCAATATTAGCGGGGAGTATTATGCTTATATTAACATTATCAATATCTAGGAAAAAAGAAATAAAAGAAATATAATAGATTTGAGATGAACTACCTTTTATTGCCCTCGTAAAGGTAGTTTTCTTAATAATATTAAGAAAATAAAGAGATGAAAATCTGATATATTTGTAAAATTTTCACATGTAATCATTGACTTAGATTTTTATCTAATTATATAATGTAATTAGATGAAAATTAAGAATGTTAAATAAATAAGTAGATTCGAAATTTGTTTTAAATTATAAAAGGTGGAATGGACACATGAAAATTTCAATTAATGATAAGTTATCAAAAATTTTAGATTTTATTTATTATCCCTATGTAGGGAGGTTTTGTGATGAGATATTATCAAGTGAAGCATATGATGATATAGATTATGAAGTGGAAGGTTATGAAGAAATTTTACAGAATACAAAGAAAAAGATGAAAGGTTACTTTGAGGTTATAGAAAAATTTTACTCAACAGATGGAGCAATAATATCATATATTATTGGAAAAGATGTTTTATTCCAAAGTGCTGATATAGATGATTATTTAAGTAGAGTACTAGGTTTAGACGTAGAAATTATTAATAAAAATATGATTAAGCTTTTATTAGATATCCTTGATAAACAGGAAATGATTGAAAATGATGTCAGAGAAGAAAAGTATAAAGATAAAGATTATATGTTAACTTTAATAAAAAGTACAGCATTATCACCAAGTATGAAGTGGGCGCTGTTATGTGCTATTGATAATCCCAAAGGATATATTGAAGAATATGTAGAATTCATGAGAAAGATTAAACCAAATTTTGATGAGATGTGGATCCAAGCAGATAAAGAAATTAAAAAATATAGAGAAGGTTTTGTAAAAGAATTAGAAAACCATGGAATGGATTTTTTAAATAGAATATCAGGTGAGCTTATTAAGGAAGATAATCTTAAATTTTTTGATAGTGCTATTATGTGTTTGAGTTATTTTGAAGCTGCTACAATCAGATTAATGGAGTTTGATAATACCCTATTATTTCATTGGGGATATAAAGTAGAAGAAGCTTATGAATATTTAATGAGAAGAAAAGAATTTGAATTTGAAAATAGATTAAGGGTAATTAAAACATTAGGTGATAAAACCAAGTATAAAATGCTTAAACTAATAGCTGAAAATCCAGAGATATGTGCTAATGATATTATAGAACAATTAGAACTTACTGGAGCAACAGTATCATATCATATTAATTTAATGAGCACATATAAGATCTTAAAGATAACTAAAACAAATAAGAAAAATTCTTATGAAATAGATAAAAGTACACTGGTTGATTTCCTTCAAGGAATTATTCATGATTTTAAATTGGAGTATAGTGAAAACTAATTAATTTAGGAATAAGAAAAATAACAATGATAGGATTGATAAGAATGAAAATAGTTATAAATAATAAGTTAGCTAAGATTGTGGATTTTGTTTATTATCCTTACATGGGAAGATTTCTTGAAGAGTTGGAGCAAAATCCATTTTTTGAAGATGTTGATTTAGAGCAATATGAGGAATTAACTAAAGAAATTCAGAAAAAGATGAAGAATCACTTTGAAGTTATAGATAAATTCTACTCTCAAGAGTTTAACCCTATAATTGAAATTATTGGAGGGAATATATTATTAGAAAGTAATGATATTGATGAATATCTCAATAAAGCCTTAGATTTAGATGAGAATACAATAAGAAAGAATTTAATGATAGTGTTGATGAAAATTGTTGGTAAGAAGGAAATGATAAAGGGTTACATTATGGAAGAAAAATACAAGGATAAGAATTTTTTATTATCAACAGTTAAAAATACAACTTTATCATCAAGTATGAAATGGAATATTTTTTGTGCAATTGAAGAGCCTGTGAAATATATAAAAGAATATGTAGAATTTATGGAAAAGTTAAAAAAAGAATTCAATATATTATGGAGACAGGGAGAAGTTGAAATAAGTGATTATAGAAAAATCTTCGAAAAAAATATTGAAAGTGGTGGAGTAGACTTTTTGAACAGTATAGTTGATGATTATTTTGATAAAGAACACTTGAAAAATTCTACATGTATTCTTTCTCTAAGTTATGTTTGTGGTGATAAGATTATGATGAGAGAAATTGAAGATAAAATTTTATTGCATTGGGGATACAAAGTAGAAGAACTTTTTAATAAGATAAAAGAGAGAAAAGAATTTGAACTTGAAAAGAAATTAAGAATTATGAAGACCTTAGGTGATAAGACTAAGTATAATATTATCAAATTAATAGTTGAGAATCCTGAAATAAGTGCAAATGATATTGCAAAGGAATTAGAGCTTACTGCGGCAACAGTGTCATATCACTTAAACCTTATGAAAACCTATAAGCTACTAAAAGTTACTAAAGGAGATAAGAAAAAATCTTTTGAATTAGATGAGGAAACTTTAAAAAATCTAATAAAAGGAATTGTAGAGGATTTTGAATTACAGGATTTGATGAAATAAAAAGTAAAAGAATAATGTCTTATTAATATATTTTATAAATATTACCTCATACAGATTATCTGTGGAGGTGATTTTTTTTTGAATTTATTATGAATTATGATTCATTTAAATTGACTTTTACGTTTTTTGAGTATAATATGAATATATACTATTTAAATGAATGGAGATTCATAAAAATAAAAAGTAAGGAGAAACATATGCCTAAAATTATAAAAAACTTAGATGAGAAGATATATAAATCTGCACTAAACTTATTTTATAAACTTGGATACGATAAGGTTGAAATGAAAGCAATTTCAAAGGATGTAGGAATTGCTGTTGGAACTTTATATAATTATTTTCCAAATAAAAAAACATTATATAGAAAGATTTTAACTGATAGTTGGAATAGTACCTTCGAAAAGGTAGATAAAATATGTGGTAGTGATGCTATTGGAAAAGAAAAGATTAAAAAAGTATTAATCATGATATATAAAGATGTGATAGATAGAAAAGGGCTTGGACGAGAACTGTTTAAAGGGACAGATGAAGAAGGAATTGTATTCACAAAATTAAAGGAGAGAGTACTTGATAAAGTTATTAATATAATAAATTCTTGTGATGAAATAAATAAGGAAACAAAGGAATTTAATGAAAGGATTAGTATGACGCTTATCTTTAATGGGTTTCTTCTTCATGATCAAAAGTCGGAAGAACATGAAAAAAATATTGAGTTTATAGAGTTTATGGTCGATAAGATGTTGTTTTAGGGATATTAAATATCCAAAAAGAAAATAAAGTTAATGAAATAATATGTAGGAGGTATCTTAATGGAAGCAAATAAAGACAAAAGAAGACAATTGTTTGAGAGTGAAAAGGTTGAAAAAACATTAAATAAACTGGCTGTACCAGGGATTATTGCCATGTTGATCTCAGCTGTTTATAACATAGTAGACTCATATTTTGTTGGTATGCTTAATAGTTCAGAGGCTATGGCTGCTGTCGCAGTTGCATTTCCACTATTTATATTGATTGCTGCAGTTGGGCAGATGTTTGGTGTGGGATCTGCATCATATATATCAAGACTGTTAGGTCAGAAGGATATGGAAGAGGCAAACAAGACTGGAGCAACTACTTTTTTTACAGCAATAGTAGTAGCAGTAATTTTCTCTATTTTTGGATTTATATTTATGGAAAAATTGTTGAAAATATTTGGTGCTTCAGATGAAGTGATGGTATATGCTCTTGATTACAGCAGGATATTAGTTTTAGGAGCTGTATTCACAATAGTAAATATGACATTAAATAATATGATTAGAGCAGAGGGTAGTCCTAAATACAGTATGGTAGCTATAAGTATGGGTGCTGTATTAAATATTTTATTTGACCCAATCTTTATGTTTGTATTTGATATGGGTGTTAAAGGAGCCGCATTAGCAACTGTACTAGGTCAAGGGATTTCTACTATTTTTCTTATCTTGTATTATCTAAAAGGAAAGAGTACAGTAAAAATCTCAATTAAGAATTTCACATTTAGTAAAAGAATATATGCTCAAGTTATGCAGATTGGAATTGCAACTTTTGCAAGGCAAGCTTTATCAAGTTTATCAATGGGACTTATAAATAATGCGGCTAATCCATATGGGACAGCAGCTGTTGCATCTGTAGGTATTACTTTAAGAATAATGTCTATTGTTATATATGTTGTATTTGGATATTGTCAAGGATTCCAACCTCTTGCTGGGTTTAATTATGGTGCTAAAAAATATAAAAAGCTAAATAGAGCAATTAAATATTCATTGAAGGTTACAACGATTTTTTGTACAGTATCCTCTGTTTTATTAATTGCATTTGCACCAGCCGTTGTAGGCGTATTTAGTTCAGACCCAGAGGTTATCAAAATTGGAAGTATGATGTTAAGATATATGTGTTTATTAACTCCTTTATTCGGATTTCAAAATGTATATGCTGTATTATTCCAAGCCTTGGGTAAAGGTAAACAAGCGTTGGCGCTTTCTGTTGGAAGACAAGGTGTGTTCTTAATGCCAGCAGCATTAATTTTACCTAAGTTATTTAATATTACTGGGGTAGCATTAATACAACCAACAGCAGATTTCTTAACAATAATATTAACTGCTGCAATGGCGTTGCATTTTAAAGGATACTTGAAGGAGAAGCATGAAGCTTCAATTGAAGTAGCATAAAATAAAACATAATGTATAATGTAAAATTGATAATGGATAATGATGGACATTTCTCTCCGAGAAATTTTAATCCTATTGTTCCTTGGACAATGGGATTTTACTCGTTTCATTTGTAATTAAACATTGTATTAAAACTACAATATTTTGTCTAAGATAAAATGAGTAAACATTTGTTTTTAAAGCACGGCTTTTTTTATGAAGCTTCAATTGAAGTTTCATAAGTTAAGAGTATAATAACGATGTTTACAATTAAATAATTGTAGTGTAACCATTCTAATTTAATTTTAAGGAAAACTTATGAATACTATTAATTATTTATAATATTTTTAGTTAATTGTGAAAAATTAATACTTTCTAATAATTGAAGAAGATCCTCTTGAATTGAAGGAGTAATAGTTATCACAAATTCTTTAAGTGTATTTGTGGAGCCTACAACAGGTTTTTTTATTTGTGTTGTTAGAGCATATTCATTTGAGTTAATGGAAATATTTTTTCCTATGCTGAATAAGTAGTTAAATGTTTTATCTGAGTATGTAAGTATATAATCTGATTTATTAATAGTTAATATTTTTGAATTATCGCTGTCAATAGTTCCTTCATTTAATATTAGTTCTATATAAGAATCATCTTTTTGTGTATTATATTTGAGTATGATATTCTTAATAATAACTGGAGTGTCAATATCTATAGAATATATCTTATTTAGTTCTAAACTTTTCATAAATTCTATTTTTTTAGATTTATCAAAAGGTGAATAATAATCAATTGAGATATCTTTTAGTTTATAATTGTTTATTGTATTATTTAATATTAAGTTAGGATAATGTTCTTTGAATTCATTAAAATCATCATAAGTAATACTATTTTTTTCAATAAAGTATTTGCATCCAAGAATATCAAAAACTCCATATTCTCCAAGTGTTAAAGATGATTTGATTTTAGTGCTTTCTTCCAATCTCTTTTGTTTTAGTTCATCTTTGAGGCTATTAGCTATTTTAATTTCTTTGTTCTCCTTCATAAAGTCAGATAAGTTGGATGTTAATATTTTATATAAGATTTTTTTTATATTATCAATATATTTAAAATCTATTTTATCAATATTATCATCAGTAGTATGAATTGATTCTACAGAATATTGACCAATATTGACCCCGCTGAAACCTGCATTTGTAAATGACATATGATCACTGGTAAATCCACCTTCAATGGAATTTACATCAATACTTTCTTTTTCAAGCCATGATTTAAGTGAGTTAATCATACTCATACTATTATCACCGCTTAAAACTAATGTATCATCACCTTTTATACCTATACAATCTAGATTTATATTATAGATATTTTCATATTCACCAGATAAATTTTTTACAAAATAATCGCTTCCTTGTAAACCACTTTCTTCTCCATTAAATGCAGCAAATATTATATCATATGCAGGTTTAGTGGTTTTATAAAAATTACTTAAATCCTCAGTCAAATTCAGAAACAATGCTGTTCCTGATGCATTATCAATAGCTCCTCTAAACAGAGATTCTCCCCAGGTGCCTACATGATCAAAGTGGCAGGATAGTACTACAGCTTTATTATTAGTAGTTCCTTTAATCATACCTAAAACATTATTTGATACAATGTTTTTTTTCTCTGTTGAAAGAGACATTTGAATTTCACAATTAGAATTATTAGATAATAAATCATATACAGCTTCAGTTATCTGAATAATTGGATACTTATCTGATAATCGATTGAGTTTTGTAAAGTAATTAGATTTAACAAGTATTATAGTATCTTCAGGGATACTGTTTTCTATATATTCTGATAAACTTCCATTTTCATTAGCTAATAAGAATTTAGTATTTTCATTTAAGTCTTCTATGTTGTCAGTAATAGAAGAATGAGTATTTAAGTTTAGAATTACTTTTCTATCTAAAAAATCTCTTCCATAATGTAACTTTTTTGACTTCCCATCAGGAAAGAATATATTCATACTAGCATTAATGTTAGTAAAGGTACTTTGGTTATATTCTTGAAGATAATTATCACCTATAAGAGGTTTTAAATCTAATGAAGAAAATTTAGTTTCAATCATTTTCACTGTTTTTTTATTACCAATACTACCAGGGAGTCTGCCGCCAAAATCCTCACTAGTAAGTAAAGAAATTACTTCATAATACTGTTTGTACATTTTTTCTTCGGAAGTTAGGTTTTGTTTATTTAAAGTTTTTACATTGGATGAGTTTTTGTATAGAAAACAACAAGTTGATAGTGTGAAAATTATGATTATAATAAATAATTTTTTAAATTTATTCAATATTTATTCCTCCTTTAATAAATAAGTAATATAAAAAATAATACCATATAATGAAAGATAAAGCAAATAATGACAATTGGCACAATGTAATGTAAAATATTTACTGTAAAATAATTATTTTATAATACAAGGGGGAATAAAGAGTGAAGAAAAAAATTTTTACTATTTTAAGTGTAATATTTGTTTTATTTTCATTAAGTAGTACTGTTTATGCTGCTCCAAAGAAAAGTGGAAGCGGACTTATTGGGGGGACTGTATCTCCTAGATTTGAACCTTGTCCATACTATACTGCTAAGTTAGGTAAGCCACAAATGTGTGACTATGAAGAAATGTGGCGTATATCATTACAACCTAGAAAAGTTGATGAATTCTGGGTACCTGTAGGAGTAGAAGATTATCTTGGTAATGAGACTATAATTGGGGATAATCTCTATTATAAATATGCAGAATATGATCTTGTTCATTATGAGTGTAAATGTGGTCTTTCTAAGGAGCGTGAAATTAGGATTGGTTACTATAATGATAAGATTAGATATGTACCTAGAAATTAATTTATTTAAGTAACTTCAATTCAAGTTACTTAAATAAAACATAATGTATAATGTAAAATGGATAATGGTGGACATTTCTCTCCGAGAAATTTTAATCCTATTGTTCCTTGGACAATAGGATTTTACTCGTTTCATTTGTAATGAAACATTGTATTAAAACTACAATATTTTATCTAAGATAAAATGAGTAAACATTTCTTTTTCTAAAGAACAATAAAATTTAGCTTCTCACGTACGTGAGAAGCATCCATCGTTTTCAGTTTTCAGTTTTCAACTTTCAGTTTCTTTTAAGCACGGTTATCCGTGCTTTTTTCTACAGGTGGAATTTTTTCTTCAAGTAAACCTCCATTTTCTCAGGCATTTTATAATGTAGCAATATAAAGCCTATTGATAATGGGCCAACTGAAACTAATATTCCAAGAGACCATGTTATCCTTGGGAAATTATATATATTAAATGTAATTATAAGATCTAAAAATAAGCAAAATATTGTTATTGCACCAAGCACTATACCTGCAATATTTACACCTTTTGATGGTAAGTTTTTTATAATTAAGTAAGATATTAATATTGTCAAATATAGTAGTAATACAATAGGGATACCATAACTTAATGACCAACTCATTCTTATATCAACTCTATCAAACATAAGTAACATTGCAGTAGTATTAAATAGACAAAGGTTTAATGAGATTAAGAATGTTTTTCCAAAACCTAAGAATATAAAAATATATATAACAATTGAAAATAAAGAAACACTACTATATTTGGACCAAGTAAGATTATAAGATAAACTATAATCTATGAATGTAAGTAGCAGCATGATTGAAATAAGTGCTGTGGATATTAATAAGAAAGCACCTCTTTTTCGTTCAGCAACTTTTTCAGAGTGTACATTTATTGCTTTTGGGAATAGCATTTTTCTTTCTTTTTTATCAGCCAAATCTTTTGGAATAGGATAGTCGCAAATAGGACATTCATATACTCCGAAATCAGTTTCTACTCCGCATTTTGAACAATATGGCATAATACACACCTCCCTTAAGTTATTTTTTACATAAGATTTATCTATACGTAATTTGTTTCAATTTTTATAGGAATATTCATTTTTCTAATTTTAGAGAAAAATATTTCTTCAAAATCCTTTCTATATGTCATTTTACCAAAGGTTATATGTAAGTTATCTTTATAACTTATCGCTGTTACTTTAATTTTGTTACCTCTGCTAGGTGGAGGATAAACATCAAACCTTTCGATATGTTTTTCCATATCACTAGGAAGTCTCACAAGACCCATATTGGAAAAACCAGAAGTATAATTTGCTTCTCCAAAACTACTGTGTACAAAGGGCATTATCAAATCTTTGATAAATGAAGGGATTATTCTTAAAAATATATTGTTCCCGCTTCGGACATTTTTACATAATAATTGTTTTAAATTTTTTTCGTTATTATTTAAATTCATGTAGTTATGAATATACTCTACGATTTCTTTTAAAGTATAATTTCCTAATCTAGGATCTATTGAAGGCATTAAAGAAATAAAAAAGTTATTCATGGTTTTTGAAGGAAATTTAGTACGTAAATTTATGGGTATATTAAGTACTATAGGCTTTTTTTTGTAACCATTCCTATCTATTAATTCAATAGTTGAATCAATAAAAATAGCACATAATAATTCCGTTAATGAACAATTAAATTCTTTTGCCTTATTCAACAAATCTTTAACTGGTAAAATACCTGTTACAATATGATAAGCACCTTTTTCACTGAGCTTAAAAGGAAATTGAAATGCGTTTACTTTAACTCGTTTAGTAGGTATTTTCCTATCAAAATGTTTTTTATAAGAATCCTCAAATTCTGATTTTGTTGGAGTATCACCAATATATGTTAATACATTCTCATGAATTAATTCTTTTATTTTCAAATATTCTTGGAGTAAATATTGAAGAAAAATTATGGCACCAGTTCCATCTGTTAAAGCATGTGCAAATTCCAAAGAGATTCTATTGTTGAAGTAGAGAACTCTAAAAGGAAAGTGGTGTTTTTTTACATTGAGATTCATACAGGGATAAAACTTTTCTTCTTCTACCAAGAGTTTTTCATTACTTTTATCAAAATAACTCCAGAATAATCCTGTTTTTAAAGATACATTAAAATACGGAAAACGTATAAGTGATAAATCTAAGGCTTGTTGAAGAATATCTTTATTTACAGGAAAATTTAATGTGGATGAAACTCTGAATAATGTTGTTACTCTTGTTGAGGGTAAGGAAGCATACATCTTTGCAGCGTTATCTAAAGAAGACCAACTCATTTTAACACCTCCTAGTTTTGTCTCTTTTAATAATTATATCAATAACTCCCATAAATAATCTATCATATTTTATTTTCTATTAAACAAAATAAGTGCAAGTAATAAAACAAAAATCAAAATAGACGAGCTATTTTGGTAGTAATTAGTATTTGTAAAAAAGATAAGGTATATTCAGGTGTTTGTATAAATAAGTACAAAATATGGTATAATGAATTATACAAAAGATGGGATATATTAATGTTCATTAGGTTTGGAGGAGTTAATATGGCTGTTAAAATAGTAACAGATAGTACTTGTTATATACCAGAAGAAATATTGTTAGAGTATGGGATTGATGTAGTTTCACTGAGTGTTTCTTTTGATAGTGAAATCTATAAAGAAAATGAAATAACAAATGAAGAATTCTATACATTACTAAATAAATATAATGTTTTTCCTAAATCATCACAACCGTCTATAGATGAAGTTTATAGAACATTTGAAAAACACATAAAAAATGGTAATGAAGTAGTAGGAGTATTTTTATCATCTGATATGAGTGGAACATATCATTCAGCTTTGATGGTAAAGGAGATGATTTTAGAGAATTATCCTGAAGGGAAAATAGAAATTATTGATTCAAGATCAAATAGTATGCAGTTAGGATATGCATCACTTACAGCAGCCAGAGCAGCTGCAGAAGGAAAAACTCTAAAAGAGGTTATTAAGTTAACAGAGAAGAATATTAAGAGAAGTAAATTTGTATTCTCTCCAGATACATTAGAATATCTAAAAAAAGGTGGGAGAATTGGAACTGCAAGTGCGCTTTTAGGATCAATTCTTCAAATTAAGCCCGTGCTTACTGTTCTTGATGGAAAGACAACTACACTAGATAAGGTAAGAACAAAGAAAAAGGCACTTAAGAGAATGATTGATGAATTAATAGATAACATAACTGAATTTGGATTAGGAGAGGTTATTGTACATCATATAAATTGTGAAGAAGAGGCTAGAAAATTTGCTGTTATGATAGAGAAATACATAGGCAAAGCTGTTGATATATGTTCAATTGGACCAGTAATAGGAACTCATGTAGGTCCAGGCGCTTTAGGAATTGTTTATTATACAAAGGAAGAACTTAATAGAGATCGAGAAAGAAATAAATAAATAGATTATATTAATATATTAAAGAAGGTACTTTATAGGTGCCTTTTTTATTTTTGTTGATTTCCTAGGAAATGAATAAATATCTAAAAATATTGGTATTTATTATGATAATATTTCCTGTAAATCACTTAAATTTATTATTATTTAAAATATAGTTCAGCTTGAAAAATGTAGAAAAATAAAATAAAATAGTAGTAAGTGAGGGGGGTTATCATAATGGGTAAAATTCAATTAAAAAAAATTAAGTATAAAATGCTTTTACTTATTGGTATAGCGGTTATATTATGTTCTATTGGAGGAAATATTTTTACTATAAGAGCAGTGAGAGAAAAAACAGATAATCTAGTTAATGAGGCATCCCATGAGAAAGCTGATAAATATTCTTTAATGGCTGAAGAAATGCTATCCATGGCATCGGAAGATGCAAAAGAATTGGTGGATACAGCTTTAATTCTGAAAAGAAATCAATCAAGCAGGGAGATGCTTATAGATATTTTAAAGAGTATATTGAAGAATAATGATGACTATGCTAGAGTATGGACATGCTGGGAAGAAAATTCATATGATAATAATGATTACTTCTACCAATATACAGAAAATCATGATAAGACAGGTCGTTTGATACCATGTGCAGTTAAATCAAGGTTTGGTATAGGGGTAGAGCCATGGGAGGAATATATAAAGGAAGGCAATTATTATTTTGAAGTAAAGAATCAACAGAAACCTATGATAACTGAGCCTTATATAGGTATAATTGATGATAAAGAAGAATTAATAACTTCATTAGTATATCCTATAATTCAAAATAATGAGTTTATAGGTGCTATGGGTATAGATATAAAACTAAAAAAGCTTCAAGAGCAACTTACTGATGTAAAAATACTTCAGAGTGGATATGCGGCATTGATATCAAGTCAAGGGAAATTCGTAGCACATAAGAATATTGAGCTGCTTGGTAAAGATTTTGTTGCATTTAATGAGAATGATAAAATTAAAACAGCTATAGTTAAAGGTGAAGAATTTGATGGAGAGAATAATTCTGAATATATAAATAAAAAGGTACATAGATTGATTAAACCAGTAAATATTCAAGGAATAGATAATTCGTGGGCATTTATGGTCGATATACCAAAGGATGAGTTAAGTGAAATATCAAAGAGTGTGAAGAATAAATTGACATTTGTTAATATAATTACATTAGTTGTAATATTAGTAATTATATTTATGCTAACAAATAAAATCACAAAACCTATAGAAAAGACTACTATGATGTTAAAGGATATTGCAGAAGGTGAAGGTGATCTTACCAAGAGATTAGAGATTGTATCGAAAGATGAAATCGGAGAACTTTCAAATTGGTTTAACATATTCATAGGAAAGATAGCTTCATTGGTAGGAGATGTGAAAGAGAGCTCATTTACATTAAGTCAGAATACATCATTAATTGAAGAAGCTATAAATGAAAATAATCATAGCTTAGAGGAGGTTACTTCGTCTGTAGGAGAAGTGGCTGTGGCAAGTGAGAGTAATGCATCACTTGTTGAGGAAATTAACGCTAATCTTGAAGAGGTAGCAAATAGTGCGGTGGTAATGAAGGAAGCATCTCATGAAGCACTAGAAAATAGTAAGGAAATATTTGAAATTGTTGAACAGGGAAGAAGAAGGGTAAAGGCTCTTTCAGAAAATAATGAGGAACTTGAGAGTTCAATAAATACAATTAATAATGTTATACAAAAGCTATCTGCATCTTCTGAGAATATTGGAAAGATACTTAAAGTAATAACAGATATTTCGGAACAAACAGATCTATTAGCTTTAAATGCCGCAATAGAAGCTGCAAGAGCAGGAGAACATGGAGCGGGATTTGCTGTAGTTGCAGAGGAGGTAAGAAAACTTGCAGAAGAGAGTAAGAACTCTGCAATTGATATTACTAAGATAGTGAGAGAGATTCAAATGCTAGTAATTAATGCTGATGAATCGGCAGTAGAAGGAAAGAATATAGTAGATAGTTGCGTTAAAAGGTCAGCTGCCATAGAAAGAAGATTTAATAGAATATACGAGAGAGTTGAAGGGATAACTGTAAAAGCAGAGGAGATTTATGGTTTATCATCTCAACAGGCTGATGCCAGTGAAGAGATGAGTAATGCAATGGAGAATATATCTCAAGCACTTCAAACAAACGTACATAATGTAAACAATATGAATAATTCTATAGAAAACCAAGTAAGTATTATGGAAGAGATAACAGCAAGTGTTCAAGAGGTTAACAATAGAGCTGATGAATTAAGAAATGATACAGATAGATTTAAGATATAAAAACAAATAAAAATACTTAAGACAACAAGATTTTGAACTGCGCCCTGTCAAGTAGACAGGGCGCAGTTCAATTTATGTTTTCTTTAGAAACTAAGTTAATTCTTCTTCTTAATTACAAACAAGCATCTAGTTGCCTTTGTTAAATAATCACCACGACACTCTTCCATTCGATTATTATATAGAAACATTTGATTTTCTTCTTCAAATTTAGTCTTTAATTTTTCTAATGTTTCTTTTACTAATTCCCAATGTTTCAGATTATTATCAGTAAGATCAAAAATATCATATTGGAAGTTATGTTTTTTTAGTATTTTTCCTAAATATGAATTAGATACTACATCTGAGAGGGGGAAATTCTCATTGTTTCCAGGAAAGAAGAAAGAGGTTACTATATATCCATTATCCTTTAATATATTGTTTAATTTTAAGAGGGAACTTTCTAAATCTCTCAAGAAAAATAAAGAATCAATTGATACAATCTTATCAAAAGTATTTGCTTCATAGTCTATATCTTGAATATTATTGCATTCAAACTGAAGTCTTGAAGATTTTTGGGATGTTCTTTTAGTTGCACTATCAATTGCCTCAGAAGAAAAGTCGATTCCTAGAATATTTCCATTTGTTACATCCGAAATGTATTCTGTAATATATCCATTACCACAGCCTAGTTCAAGAATTTTGTCCTCATTACGTACATTTAATAATTCTATAATTTTTTCTAATTGATACATATTCAACATACCATGCTGACATAAGTTTTTACCATATACTGATTCACAAAATTCTTTATGTGCTTGGCTTTTTTCAGCATATGTATAAAATTCATTATAGAATATTTTATTTGAATAAAAACCTTTTATTACATCCTGCATAAAAACCTTGCCTAAATCGGTTAAGGAATATATGATTTCGTTTGCTTTCGAATCTTTAATATTTATTACTCCTTTATTAATCAAGGATTCAGCTAGGTGTTTCCAATTTCCTATCAAACTTCCAATTCGCCTTTCGATAATATAATCAATGTTTGACTTGGTAGCATCACGGTTTTTGCGGGTTAATGTGACTATTACAGAGAATAATTTAATTTCAGGATAACTTAGTGCTGTAACCATATCAGTAGCAATTGTCTTGTTCTTCATGGACAAACCCCCTAAATATTTTATTTTCTAGATTAACTAAGAAGACACTCTTATTATTCTACAGGTAATACATGGAAAATGGTAGTCTTTTAATTAATGGAATTTTATGGTATAATATAATTAAGGGGAAGTTTATTTTTACGACAAAAAAGAACTAATATAACAAAAGTTATATTAGTTCTTTTTTTCTTGTTTATTGATAATTATCAATTATATAATTAATGGATAAGTCTCCCGGTATAAAAGTTTTTTACTGTAATATAAGATTAAATACTATACATAAAATACAATATTTTATCTAATATAAAATAAGTAAAATTCCATTATCCTAAAGAATGATAAAATGTAGATTCTCATGTCAGTGAGAATCATCCATCATTCTCAATTCTCAACTCTCCATTCTCAATTTGTTTTTATTATCTGTGTGGTTGAGCAGGTTGTGAAATATTAGTTAATGCTTCTTCAGCTTCATCTTGTGCTTGAGATTCTATAGCCATGTCTCCCAGTGCAACTATTCCCACAAGTCCTTTTTCATTACATATAGGCAGACGTCTTACTTGACGATCGCTCATTAATCTTGCAGCATCATTTACATCCATTTCTGGAGTACCAGTTACAATTGAGTTAGACATTACTTCTATTAATGGTGCAGCTGTATCTCTACCTCCAGCAACTGTTCTTATAGCGATATCTCTATCAGTTATAACTCCAATAACTTGTTTGTTTTCACATATAGGAATTGAGCCAATATCATGCTCTTTCATTAATCTTGCAGCAGTTTCTACGGTATCGTGCTTACTTAATGTTATTACATTTCTACTCATTATATCTCTTACATCCACAGTTAATCACCTCGTATTATTATTTTAGAAACTTGGAAGATTATCTAGTATTTGATCTGGACTTGTTCTTGGAGTTGAAGTTATTACATCTACTCCATTTCTGTTTTTTCTTACAACAGTTGAATCAAGTTGCCCAGCTCTAGCAGCAGCAACAGCTTGAGTTGCTGTTAATACTTCACCAGTATTAGTCATTATGTTTGTAATATCACCATCTTGATTTTTTCTTACTTTCACAACTTTCATTGGTTTTCTCCTTTCTATAAAAAAATCATCAATAATATTATTTGTAATAAAATATAATTAATCCTTAAAAAATAATAAAATAAATGTGATTATTAAACACATGCATTAAAAAATGTAATACATAAAAATTAAAATAAGAACTAAAAATATTATTGAAAAGATTAATTTTTGATAATTAAAAAAATTAAGGAGGAAGTTATGAATTCAGTACATTATAATATAGGTGGACTTGCAGGTCCTGAAAGTAAAACAAGAGTTAAAAATGCACTTAATAAAATAGAAGGTGTTCAAAATGTTATTGTTGATGTTCCTAGAGGAACAATAGAAGTTAAATATAATGAAAAAACATCAGAAGGAGAAATAAGAAATAGTATAGAAAATACAGGATACACAATAGAGTAAATAATAAAAAGGACCATCTGTGTTAGATAGTCCTTTTGCTATATTAATTTTCAAAGAAAATATCAAAAGTTACAACTCCATTTTCTTCAACGATGTTTTCAATTATTAATCCAGTTATACCCTTTTTATTCACGTCCCAACGGTAGTATGAAAGAGTATTTGGATTAGATTTTATATTTGAGTTTAATTCAGTAATACCATATTTTCCAGGGAATACATCACCACAATCACCATCATTAATACCTTTCTCCATATCCCAGTTGCCATCAGCTTGAACTACAGCGATAGCATAGTGATTTTCACCAGTATCTTTATCTCTATAGTTTCTACCACGATTGTTCCAATCCCAGTTTGCAGCTTCGTTTGGTCTATTGAAATTTCTAATGAATACATTTTCATCAATATGGTATACAACTAAACCATGTAAATCCTTTGGATTTTCGTCAAAATTATATTCAAGACCAGCATCATAACCTGTTTGTTGACGATTTTCGATTAAGAAATATTCTCTACCATTAGAACCAGGAACTTCAACTTTTAGTGCTTGAGGATATTCAGAAGCAGGTTTTAAAGTTATTGTTTGTCTACCATCTTCAGGTTTAAATTCTCTAGGTTGAATAAAACCAAGATAATATTTAGACCATGCATCCATGTGAGTAGGAGTATTATCACTATACCAACGGTAAGGTATATTACGTCCAGATGCTCCACTAGCCATTAAGGTAAAAACACCAGTACCTTCTGAATCATATCCGTAGTCGTATTGATCAGGTAATCCTAGTTGGTGTCCGAATTCATGAGCAAAAACACCAGGATAAGCAGGGGAAGGTTTTCTTCCACCTTCAATATAATAACCTGAAATATCTTGACCAACCTCTGGAACTGTATTATATTCATTAACCACAACACCATCTACTGTAGTAAATCTTAAATCTGCATCATTAGGGTATTCACCAGTTTTATAATAATCTCCAAAGTATGAAGCACTAATAATATCCCATTGGTGTGACCAGATTATACTAGGATCAGCACTATACTCTGCTCCAGTACCTCTATGGATAATAAAGACATTTGGAACTATTTGAGTATAAGTTTCACCATCTTGTTCAAGGGTATCGCCTTCAATACCAAGTATGTCAAAATCACCAGGTTTAGCATCTACAGCATATTCAGTAAAATCTACATCTTTATCTGCCAACATAAGGGCATCTTTAACTAATTCAGCAAAATTAGCATCACCATTTTCATTATAATATCCATTATTTTGTCCTAAGTAGTACTCATAAGAATGAGGTAAAGTATACCATCCTACTACATCAACATCTATTGAGAATTGTCCATAACTAACTTCGTCATAATAATTTCTTAAAGTTCTATCAGTAGGAGCTTTAACTCCTTCATATTCTGCTAACCATTTGAACATTTCAAGATCATATGGATTATACTCTGTTCCATTCATCAAATCCTGGAATTTTTCTTTAGGAATCTGTTCATAATCTACTCCTGGAACATCACTAATATTCCCTTCAGAAACAGGGAAATCAACTAAAATAGCTATACCTTTATTATCATGGCCTCTTACATCTTTATGAGTTAAATTATCAAGATTTCCTGGTTGAAAATAGGATTTACCCTTATAACCATGAAGTTTTTTACCTTTAAGCTGCTTACCTTCAGACTTTAAATCTTTAGCGAAATCTTTATCTAACTTTTGATAATTAGGTAAAGATGGAGCAAATTTATCGGTTGATGCCTTAGCTTGAGAAAAGCCAACTAAAGATAGCATTGAAAGGGATAGTGAAAAAGCAATAATAGATTTTAACGGTTTTTTCATACTTACCTCCTAATATTAAAAATTAAGTGTTAATAAAACAAAATCAAATATGTAATTAACACCATATAATAAAATTTATGAGAAAATCAGTGATTTATTCTAAAAAGTTCAGGGGATTTAATTTTGAACAAAGTGGTTATAGTATTATTAAGTAATTTAAAATATTAAGAATTTCAATATAAGAGAGAGGATAATTACATATGAAAGATCTATTTTTTACTGGTATAGGAAGTGCATTTAATCCTAAGCTTGGTAACAATAGTGCATTTATAAAAAAAAATAAAAATTTAATTCTTATTGATTGTGGAGGAACTGTTTTTTCAAGACTGCAAGAATTGAATATGTTAGACAGAGTAGATAAGGTATACATAATAATAACTCATACCCACCCAGATCATGTTGGAAGTCTTGGAGAGGTAATATTTTATTTGTATAATATTTTGAAGAAAAAAGCTACTGTAATTTATCCTAATAAGGAGTTTATTCAAAGATTTTTAAGTAATATTGGTGCAACTACTAAACAGTATTATCTAGAAAGTGAGAATATTGTTAAGGTTGATGATGATGAATTTGGAGAATTCTCTATAGAGTTTTTACCAGTTTCTCATGTTAAGACAATACCATGTTATGGTTTTATTATGAATATTGAAGGTGAAAGTTTTTATTATAGTGGCGATTCTAACAATATTGAGAATAGAATACTTATGATGTTGAAAAATGGGGAGCTTCACAGAGTGTATCAGGATACTTGTGGTTTAGATTATAAAGGTAATGCCCATATTTCTTTAAGAAAACTAAAAGAATTAATAAGTATTGAATATAGGAATAAGGTCTATTGTATGCATCTTGATCAACATATTACTAGAAAAGATATAGAAGAGAGTGGGTTCAATGTTGTAGAGCAATACAATGGATTTTAAAATAAAGGACAAAATTGGAAATGAGAAAAGCATTGACATGAAAATGATTATCATTTATACTTAGCTTAGAAAAGAAAGTGATAATCATTTTCAATAGGAGGTATTTTATGAAAGTTAAAGGATTATTAACTGCCATTGGTATGGCAGCTGTTATAGGGGTGACAGCCCTAACTGGATGTACAAGCCAGAATAATGAGGTTAAGGAAAACACAAAGAATAATGCAGTTGAGGAAAAGGTTGAAAAGAGCGATGAGAAACAAGTTGTAAATCTTTACTCAGACAGACATTATGATACTGATGAAGAGTTGTACAAGCTATTCACAGAAGAAACAGGAATTGAAGTTAATGTTGTAAAAGGAAAAGCTGATGAGCTTATCGAGAGATTAGATAGAGAAGGTAAAGATACTGAGGCTGACTTATTAGTTGTTGCTGATGCAGGAAGATTACACAGAGCAGAAGAAAAAGGATTACTTCAAGAAGTTGAGAGTGAAACTTTATTCAACAACATTCCAGAAAATCTACGTGATGATAACAATAATTGGTTTGGATTAACTATGAGAGGAAGAGTAATTGTTTACTCAAAAGATAGAGTTAACCCATCTGAGTTAAGCACATATATGGATTTAACTTCACCAAAGTGGGAAGGTAAAATCTTAGTTAGATCATCTGAAAACATATACAACCAATCATTATTAGCATCATTAATAGAAATTCATGGTGAAGAAAAAGCAAAAGAGTGGGCTGAAGGTGTACTTAAGAACATGGCAAGAGATCCAGAAGGAAATGACAGAGCACAGGCTACAGCAGTTGTTGCTGGAGAAGGTGACTTAGCTATAATGAACACTTATTACATCGGTAAGATGTTAAACTCTTCAAATCCAGAAGAAGTTAAAGTTGCTGAGAATGTAGGTGTATTCTTCCCAGATCAAAATGGAGACGGTACTCATGTTAATGTGAGTGGAGTTGGAATGACAAAAGAAGCTAAAAACAAAGAGAATGCTTTAAAACTTATGGAATTCTTATCAAGTGAAAAAGCACAGAAACAATACGCTCAAGCAAACTATGAGTATCCTGTTAACAAAAATGTTGAAGCATCTGAGTTATTAAAGTCTTGGGGCGAGTTTGAAACACAGAAGATTAATCTTTCTAAATTAGGAGAGAACAACAGCAAAGCAGTAAAGATATTTAATGAAATAGGGTGGAAGTAAGTAAAAAAGCGAATGGATAATGGATAATGTAGAATGATTGATATTTCTCTCCGAGAAATTTTAATTTTATTGTTCAACTCACAATAATGGCTCACTTGTTTCATTTAGATGAAACATTGTATCCTAAATACAATATTTTATCTAAGATAAAATGAGTAAGATACTATTGGCTTAAAGAATAATATAATGTAGTTTCTGACGAGAGTCAGAAACATCCATCATTATCAATTATCAATTCTCCATTATCCATTTGTTTTAAAGCACGCTTAGCGTGCTTTATTTTTTTAGGAGGTGGTAGAAATGTTTAACATGAAAAAAGTAAAAAGAGAAACGAATTTCTGGAGTGTAAGTAGTGTTATTATGGTACTTCTTATAGTGCTTCCCAGTATAAATATATTCATGAATCTTTTTAAAGGTGCAAATGAAAATTGGGATCATATAAAGGAATATTTATTGAAAACTTCTATGATGAACACAATTATACTGGTCATAGGGACTGCCTTATTAACAGTGGTTATTGGTGTTACTTTAGCATGGATTGTTACAATTTATGATTTTCCACTTAAGAAATTTTTTAAATGGGGATTGATTTTACCACTAGCAATACCACCATATATTGCTGCATACACATATAGTGGAATGTTGAACTATACAGGTGTGATTCAGAGTACTTTGAGAAATACATTTAACATTACAGTTCAACAGAAATATTTTGATATTACTTCAATTAAAGGGGCTATTTTTATATTTACTATGTTTCTTTTTCCATATGTTTTTACAATAACAAAAGCATTCTTTGCAAAACAATCATCTAACCTTATAGAAAGTGCTAGAGTGCTTGGAAGCTCAACATGGGAAATATTTTTTAAAGTAGCATTGCCAATTTCACGAACAGCAATTGCTGGAGGAGTTACACTAGTAGCTCTAGAAGTTATTAACGATTATGGAGTTGTAAAATACTTTGGGGTAACAACATTCAGTACTGCTATATTTAAAACATGGTTCTCATTAGGAGATATAGATTCTGCCATAAGGTTATCTTCATTACTGATGATGTTTGTTATTGTTGTTTTATCCGGAGAAAAGGTATTAAGAGGGAGAAAGCAGTTTTCATATACAAGTTCAAAGATTAAACCTCTAAAACCTATAAAACTTAAAGGAGTTAAAGGGGGAGCAGCATTTACTTATTGCTTCGTAATATTTTCTTTAGGGTTTATCATACCAACTGCACAACTTATTCATTGGTTTAGCTTATCATATGAAAAGATTCTTACTGTAAAGTTTTTGATTCTTATAAAGAACACTGTAATTGTTGGGATTATTGCTTCTGTTCTTATAATTGCTGTAGCAACTATAGTGGCTAATTTCAGTAGAATAAGTAAAAGTGGCTTTGCTAGAATATGTTCTAGAGTTATCACTTTAGGTTATTCTATTCCAGGATCAGTAATATCAATTGGTGTGATAAGTTTTTTCATATTGATAGACAAAAAAATGAGCTGGTTATATGAAATATTTAATAAAGGTGGAGGAAGATTAGTATTAACCACAAGCTTAGCTATGCTTATATTTGCATATATTATAAGGTTCTTAGCAGTAGGGTTTAACACAGTAGAGGCTGGATTTGAGAAAGTAGGTAAGAAGTATTTTGAGGCTTCAAGAATGTTAGGAATGAATGTTACACAGACATTTTTCAAGGTTGACTTTAAAATGATAAGACCAGCGGTTTTAAGTGGATTTTTATTAGTATTTGTTGATATTTTAAAGGAGCTACCTTTGACGTTAATATTAAGACCATTTAACTTTGAAACCCTTGCGACAAAAACCTTCGAATATGCAAATGATGAGATGATACATGAGGCTGCTATTGCATCCATATTTATAATAATTATAGGAGTTATTGCTGTATTCTTATTTTATAGAACTGAAAAAGAAGAGGTGAGATAAATGTTTGTTGAGATAAAGGAATTGTTTTTTAAGTATAAAAATGCTAAAAGAAATACAATAGCAGATTTTAATCTTGAAATTGAACAAGGAGAGGTAATATCCATTTTTGGCAAGAGTGGAAGTGGGAAAAGTACAATGCTTAGGATAATAAGTGGACTTGAGATTCCTGATATAGGGTATATAAAAATAGATGATAAAGTGATGGTGGACAAGGAACAATTTATTGCACCTGAAAATAGAGGCGTAGGTATGGTTTTTCAGGATTATTCTCTTTTCCCTCATATGACTGTTGAGAAGAACATTGAGTTCGGACTTAAAAACATGAAAAAAGATGAGAAAAAAAAGCGAGTTGATGAGGTGCTTTCTCTCGTGGATATGATGGAATATAAAAAAAGATATCCATATGAGCTTAGTGGAGGACAACAGCAGAGGATAGCAATTGCAAGAGCAGTTGCTCCAAGACCATCAATATTATTATTAGACGAACCTTTTAGTAACTTAGATAAAGAGCTTCAAGAGAGTATAAGGGAACAAATAAAAAATATTATAAAGCAATGTGGAATTACATGTATATTTGTTACTCATGACAGAGATGACTGTAGAGCTATGGCCGATAGAATTGTTATATTAAAAGAGGGCGTTATTGAAGAAATAATTAAAAATGATAATTTATATTAAGATAGAATTAGACTATGGAATTTTTTATTTTTCATAGTCTTTTTATTTTTACAGGAAATTTAATCTGTTTATTTGAAAATTTACTAGTTATCAAAAGTTAAATCAATTTTAAAATATTTTTTTAAAGAATATTATATGGTTTTATAGAAATACATTATATTTATAGAGAAAAATATTGAAATAAATCGAAAAAAAGAGCTTAATTTGAAGAATTTATTGCAAATTATTACAAAATAAAACATAATAAAATGATATAATGATTATATAAAAAATATTTTTTACATTAATAGATTTTAGTACGCGAAAAAATGGAGGGATTTGATGTGTTTAACAATGTGCATATCGTAGGGATAGCGGCTTATCATCCAAAATGTAAAGTTGAAAATTGTGAATTTTTAGAACGATTTAGGCAGTGCGGGCAAGAGGAGCATTTAAAGCATCTAATGAGCAAGGTAGGAAGAAAAGTTAGAACTCATGCTAAAGATGGCGAGAATAGTATAACCATGTCTGTTGAGGCTGCAAATAAAGCTCTTGAAAAGGCAGGGATAAAAGCAGCGGATATAGATATTATTATTTCAGCTACTGATACACCAGAGTATTTAATGCCTTCATGTGCAATGATAATAAGAAATAAAATTGGTGCTAATAAGGCTAAAGTTGTTTTTGATATGAATAGTAACTGTGTTAGTATGGTTAATGCTATGGATGTTGCATGGAAATATCTTAAAACGGATAAAAAATATAAGAGAGCAATGATTGTTGGATCTCTTGTGGTTAGTCCATTCACAAAAATGGATGATATGATAACATCACCTTTAGTAGGTGATGGTGGAGCTGCGGTTATATTAGAAGCAAGAGAAGAGCTTGAAGAACGAGGATTTTTAAATTCTGGAATGTTTACAGATGATAGTTATAATGAAACAATAAGATTTCCGGCTTGTGGACTTCAGAATATAGCAAAAGAAGCTGTTGATATAAATGAAAAGAAAATGCAATGGAACCCATTTGATTTTAGTTTCTTATCAGAAGAATGGACAAAGTTAATAAATTCATTACTAGAGGAACGAAATATTAAAGCTAAGGATATTTCAGGGTACTTCATGTCACAATTTTCTAAAGAAGATATAATGATTACCATGGATAATCTAGGTGTTGATGCCAGAAAAGCTACTTTTGTTGCAGATAAGTATGGGTATACAGGAACAGCAAGTCCTATAATGGCTCTAAATGATACTTTGAATGAGAAGAATTTTAATAAAGATGAGTATATAATATTTTGTTCAGTAGGAGCAGGATACATAATGGGTGCTATGCTTTATAGATGGTAACAGAAGATTATACTTACGGATAGAAGGGATTATTTTTACTAGGAGGGGATAGTATGGAGAATGGTGGAATTTTAGAATATCAGAAAAAAACGTTAAAATTTGTGCTTTTGGCCTTTTCAGTAAGTGGGTTTTTAGCCATAGGTGCTTTTTTAATAATGAAATTGTTAGAGTTATATGATACATACACTATATTTGATCTTATCGTATTAACGGGAGTAGTTACAAGTGAAACTGTTTTCTTTATATTATGCCATAAGAAAATAACACGAAATCAAACATTTAACTTGAAGTATTTTAGTGCTTTAAAGGTGATAATAGTATTTATGTGTATAGTAAATTACTTGTTATTTGTATCAATAATACCTTCAAAAGTGTTTTGGATGAGTATTTTTTACTTTATGATTTTGGTTGCATTATTTCTTGATATGAAGATAAATATTATATTTTCAGTAATGAGCATAATAATGCAGATAGGGGTATTCTATTTCATACCAGAAACACTTCCTAGTAAAGATATGTTTGTACAAGAGTTAATAATGAGGGGAATGATCATTGGATTTATTGTTACTGGAATATTATTGTTTACTTATTTTGCATCTACATTATTGAAGAATATTAATGAGAATGAAAAAGTATTAATTGATAAGAATAATGCTATAAATGAATTGTTAAATAATATAAAAATATTATCATCTGATGTACTTGTATCTAGTGAGAGTATGTCAGAAATAGCTGAAGAAGAAAGTTATACCCTTCAAGATAGCACAAACACTGGTAATATACTTATTGAGTATAGTGATAGAATGCTTAAGGAAGCAAAACTTAATAAACTAAGCATTGATGAACTTAAAAAAATTAATAATGCTATTTCAGAGAAAATTGAATTGAGTGATAATGTATCAAAGGATATTGTCCATAAGTCTAAAGAGAATGAAAAAAGCCTAGGAGAGGCCCTTGATGTACTTGATAATATGAATAAAAGTATAGAAGAGATGTCAAATGAAATGGATGAACTATATGATAGAGCAAAGAAGGTTAATGAAATTCTAGTTATGATAGGAGCAATTGCAGAGCAGACCAATCTTCTTGCGTTGAATGCATCTATTGAGGCTGCAAGGGCTGGAGAGGCTGGAAGAGGTTTTGCTGTTGTGGCAGATGAAATTAAGAAATTATCTGAGAACACTAGCATTTTTCTTGAGGATGCCTCAAAGATTATTAAGGAGCTGAATAATAATATTTTAAAAATAGAAAAGTCAATGAATAGTTATGAAAAAAATGCAACATATGGATCAAGTTATGTATCTAAGGCAGTAGAAAATGTTAAAAATATGATAAAAAGATTAAATGAATTAGGTAATCACATAAGTATAATTAATGAAATAAAGGATGAGCAGTCTGTTAAAACTGTTGAGATAGTTCACTTTAATGAGAAGCTTCTCAATATTACAGGGGAGACAACGGATAAATATACAGAATTGATTCAAGGTATACATGAATGTGCAGCAGGGGCAGAAGAAATAGCTTCTAATGCAGAGGCACTTAAAAATATAGTTATAAAAATGAATGAATTGCATGGGTAAAAGTAAATGAAGTTGTACAAGATATCTTGTACAACTTTTTGTATAGTTATAAAATATGAAATTAAAGAAGATATGATGTATGTTACATCAATGTAACATTTATTAGGAAAAGTGTAATGAAGATATATGGAACATTAATGGAAAAGATTGTATTATATTCATATGAAGTAATTAGGATGAGGGGGGATTGAGTATGAATACTATTAATATAGCTCGTAAAAATATGGGAAGTAATATAAAGACTTATGGAATACATTTGGTAGCTATGATTTTTTCTGTAATGATCTATTACAATTTTTCATCATTAAAATATAATGCAGGGTTGTTTGAGGCAAATGGATTTGGTGGAGCTATAAAGTGGGTTGCGGGAGCATGTGCATTTTTATTGATATTATTTTTAGCATTCTTTATATGGTATTCTAATTCTGTTTTCTTAAAGCATAGAAAAAGAGAAATAGGAATATACTCATTTATGGGTCTAAGAGGAGAAGAAATAGGTAGAATATATGCTGTTGAAACAATTTTTATTGGAGTAATAGCAATATTCTCAGGTGTATTATTAGGAGTATTAACAAATAAGTTATTTATAATGATTTTATTAAAGGTAATGTCTGAATCTATTAAAGTGAAATTTTATATTTCCAAGGAAAGTATATTAGAAACTATTCTAATTTTTACAATATTTTTTCTTATATCGTCTTTTACAGGATATATAAATATATGCAGAAGCAAGCTGATAGATCTTTTTAATGCTGCTAAAACTGAGGAAAAACCACAGAAAATTAGTGTTCTTAAAGGGATATTATCTATAGTAATTATGGGATTTGCATATTATTACTATGCATATGATTTTAATTATACACATTTTAATAGAATTCCTCTTGTTGTTGGATTAGTTGTAGGGGGTACATTTTGGTTATTTCAAGCATTAATACCTTCCATGATAAAAGGAGTTCAGAGAGATAAGAAGCTATTCTACAGGGGAGTTAATATAATAGCTGTATCAAATTTGACTTATAGGATAAGAAAGAACTACAAGAGTTTAACAGCAGTTGCAATATTAGTTGCAAGTTCAATAACTGCTTTTGGGTGTTGTTATTCTTTTAAATATGATATGGATATAGCAAGAAGATTAGATGCGCCATTCCACTTAGGAGTCATATCACAAAAGGAAGAAGATTATAGTAGTGTAAAGAATATTATAAAAGAAATTAAAGTAAGTGGTACAGAAGTTCAGGAGATAATTTCAGTAGACTTTATAGAAATGGGATTAATACCTGAAGAGGATGGAAATGTAGATTCTGTAAATCACATTGTGGCTAAATATTCAGAGGTTGAAAAACTGGTAAGAGCTCTTGAAGGTGACAAAGGGGAGAAGATATTAAGCAATATTGATGTGGGTGAAGGTAAAGTAACATATATTAGAAATTCAGGAAGCGGAATAGCTGTTATTTATCCATTGAATCTTAAGAGAGATAATGTGGAATTTACATTAACCAAGGATGTGTCATGTCCTACTTTTGGAAAGATATATAATAAGTTGTTTTTGATAATGGGAGATGAAGATTATGAAAGATATAAGGGGAATTTAAAAGAGTATAGATATACAGGTGTAAATATTAAAGATAAATCAAAGCTTATAGAAATAACTAATAATTTAAAAGATAAGTTAAGTGATAATAAATTTTTCTCACAATCATTTATTAATCCAAAAGATTATGCAGAAAGTATAGTGGTAGCTTTCTTAGGGGGAATAATGGCAATGGTATTCATGGCTGCTTCAGGGGTTATGGTATACTTCAATATTATAAGTGAAGCATATATGGATAAAGAAAAATATGAGAGGTTGATGAATATCGGTGTGACTAAAGGGGAGATTTGGTTAGTTATAGTTAAGCAAGGTGCAATTCAATGTATCTTACCACTACTTGTAGGGATATTACATGGGTGTGTTGCTTTAAGTGCACTTTCACATATATTGTATAATAATCAAATAGTGCCTATAACAATTTCAATAGCAACTCTTTCAATTGTTTATATAATATTTTATTTTTTAGCTATAAATAAATTTATTAAGGTTGTTACAAAGAAAAGAAGAAGATAATAAAAGGCCCCCCAAGGAATGACTTGGGGGGACTTTTATAACTTATAATGTTTCGTTTTGATCATCTGTTAATTTAACAGCAGGACCTTTTCTGTGAGGCACTTTAATACCGGCATCTTTAAGCTTTTGAATGAATTCTTCTTTAGTGATTTCTTCATTTTTAAGCTGCTCTTTTAATTCAGAAACTAATGCTCTCTGCTCCTCAGTTAACTTTGCTGCTGGACCTTTTCTCTCTGGAAGGTCAATACCAGCTTCTTCAATCATAGTTTTTGCGTCTTCTTTAGTGATATCACCATTTTCAACTTGCTCTCTTATATCTTGTAAAAGAGTTTTTTGCTCATCTGTAAGGTTTTGGTGGAACTTATGTTTCATTCTTTGCCCCATTCCTTCAATACCAGCATCTTTAAGTTTCTGAATAAATTCTTGTTTTGTGATTTCCTCATTTTTAAGTTTCTCTTTTAATTCAGAAACTAATGCTTTCTGCTCTTCAGTTAGCTTAACATCAGGGCCATTTCTATGAGGAAGTTTAATGCCAGCTTCTTCGATCATAGTTTTTGCTTCTTCTTTAGTGATATCACCATTTTCAACTTGTTCTCTTATATTTTCTAATAAAGCTCTTTGTTCTTCAGTTAACTTAACAGCAGGACCTTTTCTCTCTGGAAGTTCTATACCAGCTTCTTCAATTTTAGCTTTAGCTTCTTCTTTAGTTAATGTACCATTTTCAACTTGCTCTCTTATTTCTTGTAATAGAGTTTTTTGCTCATCTGTAAGGTCCATTTTAAAATCTTTTCTAGCTTTTGAGTTTATTCCTTTAGAACCATTAAACTCTTTTCTTCCAAAGAAATTTATACCTGCTTCATCAAGTTTTGTTTTAGCTTCTTCTTTTGTTAACTCACCATTTTTAACTTGTTCTCTAATCTCATCTAATATGTTCTTTTCCTCTTCAGAAAATCTTGGAGCTTTTTCAAATTGTCTGTTTTCTACTTTCATTGGTTTTCTAAAAGTTGATGAGTTATCAGTTCCTTCAGCTAAAGCAGATACAGTTGGTGCTGTAATCATAGCTCCTAATAATACTGGTAAAAAGTACTTTTTGATTTTGTTCATAATTAATTCCTCCTAGAAAATTTGTTTTATTTTTTGTTATTGTTTTCTGTTTTGTAAGTTTATTGTGTCTTGTCTATGAGTTTATTATAATAATCAAATTTAGAATAATTATGGTAAGATTATGTGAAAATATGTGATTAATAAATATGGAATGTAGTAAAAATGTTATATGTAAAATGGTAAAAGTGGAATATGTAAAATAAATTAACTTTTAATACTTTAACTAGGAGTATTGATAAAAAAAGTAAATAAGGGTATAATGTGGGTGAAAATATAATAAGGGGGAGATACACATGTTTAAAAAGTTTACTAAAGGATGTGTTAATCTAGTTCAAAGATGGTTACCGGACCCATTCCTTTTTGCTGTAATACTTACTTTTATTGTTCTTATTTCTGGTATAATATTTACTGGACAAGGGCTATTGGCAATGGTAGGGCATTGGAGTAAGGGATTCTGGAGCTTATTAGCATTCTCAATGCAAATGGCATTAGTACTTGTTACTGGACATACTATGGCAAGTGCTAAGGTATTTAAGAAAGGACTAAGAGCGTTAGCTAGAATTGCAAAGACACCTACAAGAGCAATAATGATAGTTACTCTTGTTTCAACACTAGCTTGTTGGGTAAACTGGGGATTTGGACTTGTTATAGGAGCTATATTCGCAAGAGAACTTGCAAAAGAAGTTCGTGGAGTGGATTATAGATTACTGATTGCATCAGCTTATTCAGGATTTTTAGTATGGCATGCAGGTATCTCAGGATCAATTCCATTGAAGTTAGCATCTGGTGGAGAGGGATTAGCAACTGCTACTAATGGTTCTGTTACAGAGGCAGTAGCAACTTCAGCAACAATTTTCTCACCATTTAACCTTTTAATAGTAGGTATTTTGGTTATTACATTACCACTTGTAAATAGAGCTATGCATCCTAAGAAGGATGATACATTTACAATTGATCCATCACTTCTTAAAGATGTTGATGAGAGTGCGGCAGAGCTTGAAAGAACACCAGCGAATAGAATTGAGAACAGCAGTATAGTTTCAATTTTAGTAGGTGTTTTAGGATATATATATATAATAATGTACTTTAAAGACAATGGATTTTTACTTAATCTAAATATAGTTAACTTTATCTTCTTATTCACAGCAATTATATTACACGGTAATCCAAGAAGATTCCTTAATGCAGTACAGGAAGCTGCCAAAGGTACAGCAGGAATTATACTTCAGTTCCCATTCTACGGTGGAATTATGGGTATGATGACTGGAGCAGCAGCTGGAGGATTATCATTAGCTGGACAAATGTCAAACTTCTTCGTTAATATTTCAACAGTTAAGTCATTCCCATTCTTTACATTCTTAAGTGCAGGAATTGTTAACTTCTTCGTACCTTCAGGTGGAGGACAATGGGCAGTTCAAGCACCTATTATAATGCCAGCCGCTGCTGATTTAGGAGTACCTACAGCAAAAGCTGCAATGGCAATAGCATGGGGAGATGCATGGACTAACATGATTCAACCATTCTGGGCATTACCAGCACTAGGAATAGCAAAGCTTGGAGCTAAAGATGTAATGGGGTATTGTATAGTTGACCTTATTTACTCTGGTGTTATCATCTCAGTACTATTGACTATATTCTAGGAAAGTTAATAGAGTTACGGAGGAATTATGAGAAAAATTTTAAAGTATGCTTTGATTTGTATAATGATATTAATAGTATTAACATTAGGTATTCTTTTGTTTAATGTTATTGATAGAAATGAAGCAGGTTATACAATAGATAGCATGGAGAAACTTCAAACACATAAAGTTGATATTGGTGAGCTTCAAGAAATTGTAATCATTAATGGAGAAAGTGAGCATTGGAGATTAAACAATTTTAAAGTATTTAACTTTGATCAATATAAAATTACTGGAACGGGAACAATTGAGTTCTTAGGTAGTAAGGAAGAACTTGATAATATGACATTCTTTTTCCCAAGGATAACAGTAAAAAGTGAAGAGCCACATATGGAGGAAGATTTATGTGGTGACAGCTATAGTGTTAATAATTTAGGTGGGACTTCAATATTTACTGAGAATGAAGAAGGACAGTGGATATATGAGATACAAAGGTGGATGTCTAATTTCTCTAAAAATGATGTAAAAACGTATCACGAAAATGTGAAAATTTTAGTTGAGATTCAATATAAAAATGAGAAACATGACAGCATAAAGGAGATACTACATGCAGAGGTTCTTGTCATAAATAAAGAAATTTTTGAGGATATTGGACGATTTGGTTTTTCTCATTAAATAGATTAAGCGGAAAAAGTTAAAGAACTACCCCAAGGGGATTTACCCCTGGGGTAGTTCTCTTTATTGTTATAAGTGGACAAAAAAATACATATATAAAGGAAATAAACAGGGGTGTGGAAAACTTTCTGAAAAATCATGAAAATTCTAAAATGATTGTGGAAAATATTCAAAAAAGTCTGAAAATTAGTGAAGAAATTGTGGAAAACTTTCAGCATGAGTTTATGGGGTTGGGGAAAAGCTGTGGAAAACTTTCGAAAAAGTCAGACAATTCACACAAGTGGTGTGGACAAATTGTTGAAATTTCTAATATGTATATAATAAGAGGAAGTCAAGCTTGATTATTAGCTTGACCTCTTTTGATTTTAATTATTCTAGGTGTGAATTATATAACTTCAAGTGATGACAGTATATTATTATAAAAGTTTTTCCTATCTCCACAATTTATCAAGTATGAATTAATGGAACCATCCTTTAGAAAAATAACCTTATCACTGTAACTTGCAGTGAAAGGATCATGGGTTACTAGAAGAATTGTTTTCTTATTTTCTTTATTAAGTTTAGTCAGGATATCCATTATTATTTCCGTTGATTTAGAATCTAAGTTTCCAGTTGGTTCATCGCAAAATAGTATATTAGGATCTCCAATCATTGCTCTACCAATCGCTACTCTCTGTTTTTGTCCACCTGAGAGTTCATCAGGATATTTATTTATTAAGTCTTTAAAAGACATCAGTGATACAATTTCATCAGTCTTTTGGATAATAAATTCTTTAGATTCACCATTTAAGACTAGAGGAACCTGAATATTCTCCTCAACTGTAAGTGAATCTATTAGATTAAAATCTTGAAACACAAAGCCTATTTTTTCACGTCTGAAAGCTGGAAGGGATTCAGTTGATAAGCTGGTGATTTCTATGCCATCTAATATAACAGAACCACAATCAGGAGGAAGCATCCCACTAAGAATATTTAGGAGGGTTGTTTTACCACTGCCAGATGGGCCCATTATACTTATGAATTCTCCACTGAAGACTGAGAGGGAAATTGAACATAGTGCTGTAGTAGAACTAGTTTTAGTTCTACCTGTATAAATCTTACTCAGTTCTTTGGCTGTTAGTATCTCCATATTTTGATCTCCTTTTATACAAAATTGATATTTGGGTTCCTTTTTTTAGTTCAGAATCTAATGTTATTTTAAAATCTAATTTATCACATATTTTTTTTACCATAAATAATCCTATACCAGTGGAAGATGGGATTCTACGTCCATTAGTCCCAGTAAAATAAGCATCGTATATTCTAGGAATATCCTCAGGGGGAATTCCTATTCCAGTATCTTTAATTATAAGGAGTAATCCCTTTTCATGATTAGTTATATCAATAATCACTTTCTTTTCCCCACTGGATAATGAAGTGTATTTAACAGCATTTGATATCAGTTGACTAATAATAAACTCATTCCATTTTTTATCGGTGATTACATTGGGGGATGTTCCATTCATATTTATTATAGGTTTTACTCCAGAAAGGAGAAAACTGTGTTTGAAGGAACTAATAACTTTAAGTACACTTTCATTTAAGTCAACATCCTCAGGTATAAAATCTAGTGAAAAATCTTGTAGTTTAAACATGTGAATTAATGATTGTAAACTATGTTCAAGTTTCCAAGTCTCATCTTTTAGGGTAGGGATAAGTGTTGTTGCATCATGACCTTGATATTGTTTTGATAGTTTCTGTAAGGTTAGGTTAATTACTGTTAAGGGTGTTTTCATATTATGTGCCCAGGAGGATACAAGTTTGTTATGATCCTGTTGTGTTTTCTTTAAAGTGTTAATATCTTTTAGTGATAGGTTACGTATTCGATTTATCTCATCCCTAATTAATAAACTCAAAGAAGAATCATTTATAGTTCTTATAAAACCCTGATTAAAATTAGAGAAAATATATGATATAACTTTAAGATGTTGAAAGTATCTCATAATAAATATTAGTAGGTAAAAGAATAAGGATATAAGTAATGGGTATACAAGCTCAACAGTTGAACCAGTTGTTATTTTGAAAAAAGAGTATAATGATATGAAGTTAAGTATATAGAAAATAGAAATCCACTTCATATCAGAGATAATATTAGATAATAACTTCCTTTTAGTATATTTTGAACTAGTTTCCATCCACATCACCACTTTTCTTAAATAGTATCATGTATCCTATTCCACGTTTAGTTTTTATAATATCATTTAACCCTACAGTTTTTAATTTGTTTTTAATTCTTGTTATATTAACAGTTAGGGTATTATCTTCTATGAACATTCCAGATTCCCATAATGCTTCGATGAGTTCATTTCGCGTTACAATCTCACCATGGTTATTATATAGAATTTCCATTAATCCAAACTCTGTCTTAGTGAATTCAACTTCATTGCCACCGTAAATAAGTGAATAGGTTTTCTCATTAAGGATAACTGTATCATTCATATGAGTTCTTTTTTGAGAATAATCCCCATAGCTTCTTCGTAAAAGGGCGTTGATTTTCATGGTTAAATGATCCAAGGAAAATGGCTTGGTCATATAATCATCAGCACCAATATGCAATCCATGTATCTGATCCATTGTACTATCTCGGGCAGATAACATGAGTATTGGAGTTGAATGATTTTCACGTATTAACTTGCACACATGGAAACCATCCATATATGGCAGATTTATATCAAGTATTATAAGGCTAAAATTATCTTCACTTATAATTTTTAAAATTGGTGAAAGATTATTATTAAAATCTGAGAAGATATGAACTGAATACCCATATTTCTCAAGATGTTGTTTTATTATTGAACGTATATTTATATCATCTTCTATGATAAGAATCTTGTACAATGTCATCCCTCCTAAGTTATAATCCTCTTATATAAACTTCTACTGAATAAGAAAATAATGATTCCTTGAATAATTATTAATGTACCTATGATAAACCCAGTGGTTTTTAAAATCCCCAATAAAGCGCCGGATTCAGGTGGAAACATTAAGGAATAATAACATCCACTTAAGGAGCCAATTATAAATGGAAGGGAAACCATAAACAAGATCAAATGTGTTATTATTCTTTTAAATTGTTTATGTGTCATCCCAAGTTTAATGAGCTTTGAAAATAGAGTTCTAAGTTGTTTTTCAGTAGATAAAAAACTTGAATAAATTGCTGTGTTTGAAGTTATGAAGAATAGAATAATCACAAATATAAACATAAATGCCATACCAGAGTAAGCTGAATTCTCACGATTATCCTCTATAATTTTGAAGGAATTATTTAATAGCCATAAATCTTCATAAGAATATTCGGACTTCAAAGATGAATGAACTTTAAGACCATCTTCATAGTTTTTAAAGTTGTAAAGGTATAAATCTATAATTTGAGTATTATTTTTAAAATACTGAAATTCTTGATCATTTATTATAATTATAAAACTTGAAGTAAGATATTTATTGATATCAATAGGTACATAATCGATTATCTTAAAGGAGTAATCATTTTTAGGTTCATTGAAAAATACTTCAATTGTATCCCCAGGGGGATATGATGGTCTATCTTTATTAACTTTATAGAAGTAAGGGTTACTTGCAATTAAACATTGACCTTTTGGTAGATTAATATTACTTGAACTCAAATTATTATAGGTTTTGTTTGAGAAAACATTAAAGTTAAATTTTCCAAGCACCTTATTTTCGCTTTCTTGAGATAGATAAATACTTTCTATGGTTATCTTTTCTGAAAAATCTACATTATGATTTTTAGCAGATTTAAGAAAGTTATAGTTTTCATCTTTGCCATGTAGTGAAACATCATATGGGTATTTAGCATTTATCATCTTATTAACTTCATTGTAATAGAAGAATATTATTGTTGAAAAGAACACTACAAAATGAATTAGTACAATTAATGTATATATCAATTTCCTATTTCTATTAAGAGAAGTTATAATAAAATTTTTAATGAAAAAATAAGGAAATTTTACTTTGTTAAGCTTATCTTTTATTGCAAAAGCTAAGTTAAAGAAGCTTTTTAAGAAGAAGTTTATTCCTAAAAAAATTAATAGAAGGCTAACAAGCATTGTTTTTAAAGATCCTGAACCATACTTCTCCCAAGAAATTAAGACAATATGTGCTAGAACAAATAAAAAAATTGATAGAGCTAGTTGAATTGAAGTTTTAAAATTAGAGAGATTTAAAGCTCTTTTAGTAATGAGTTCTTTAGGAATTTTCAAATCTAAATTCTCACCATTGTTCTTCAGCATAGCAAGACCTCTTTTATTAATGAAAAGATTATCATATATAGATATATATATAAATAGCGCTGCACATAAAATTATGACTACAAGGAAAGGTTCCAATGATGCCTTAAATGGTATAGATTGCACATTAAATAACTTCATAAGACATATAAAAAATAGCCTTGAAAAAAGTGTGCCTATAAATAAAGACGAAATTAAAGAGAGCGTGAATATAATAATATTCTCAGTAAAGAAAATATTTTTAAGGTGGTGACTCTCAATACCTAATAGTTTGAATATACCAGTCTCATTTTTCTTCCATCCAATGTAATCTTTATGAGAGATTGTTGTGAATATAAAAGAGAATAAAATAGATATTACAAAACACAATATGAAGAACCCATATACAGTTGTACCTAATTTTTCTTCATTTATAATTTCTCTATTAAAGATAAGTGTTGAAAATATAAACACCATAGTCAATGATAGTATATTGCAGATATAATAGTTTTTATAAAGATAAAATTTCTGTTTAAACATTTTAAACACCATTTGATTAAATGTCATAATTTCTCACCTCAATACCATTCTACCATCTGAATATCCAGTTTTGTATAGATTTGCCTTTAAGTTTTCTTACAATAAACTTACAATTTTCAAAGTACCCCTGGGGTACTTTGATGTTTTTAGTATAATTTAAAAAAAGTTACATTTGAGGTATAATAATTAAAAAGGTAACAAACATGAGATTTGGAGGTCGTTATGTATAGGATATTAGTTGTTGAAGATGATAAGAACTTATGTGAAGAGGTTATATTATCTCTTAAAAAATGGGGATACGATGCATTTGGAGTTGATAACTTTTCAGAGATAGATAAAGAATTCTTAGAACAGAAACCCCACTTGGTATTGATGGATATTAATCTTCCAAGTTTTGATGGGTTCTATTGGTGCAGGAAGATTAGAGAATTGTCCAAGCTTCCTATTATATTTATGTCATCAAGAGATACCAATATGGATGTTGTTATGGCAATTAATATGGGTGGGGATGATTTTGTAACCAAGCCATTTGTAATTGATATTTTAGTAGCAAAGATAATCGCTCAGCTTAGAAGGTGTTACTCTTATGGAGAGAGCATGAAAGAGACAATTGAACATAGAGGAGCAATATTAAATATTTCAGAGGGTACTCTTGTGTATAAGGAGGAAAAAATAGAGCTTACAAGGAATGAACTTAAGATATTAGGACTTCTTCTAAAAAGTAAAGGAACAATTATATCAAGAGATAAAATAATGAAAGCCCTATGGGATGATGATCAGTTCATAAATGATAATACATTGACTGTAAATATAAATAGATTAAGAGGGAAATTAAAGGATGCTGGATTGGATGAGTTCATACAGACTAAGAAAGGACTGGGGTATGTTGTTCAATGAGGATTTTTGAATATATTAAAATAAATAAATTAACAATATTGTGTTTTTTAATAAGTATGGTTGTAGTAAATGGAGTGCTATTAACAAGTGCACCATTAAATATGGCTATTGAAGAGGTAGTATATATAAACGTCCTTGTGTGTATTATTGTTATGATATTTTCACTTATTGGCTTTGTTAAGTGGAGAGGAGAGGTTTCTCTTATTGAAGAAAAGGTAAATAATGATGAAAGTATTATTGAATATGATATAAAAGGAGAGAGTTATTACCTTAAAATTATTAGGACGATTATAGAGTTAAAAGAGAATGAGAAATTCAATGAGATTGGAAAGTACAAGCAGTCATTAAGTGAATTAAATGATTATATTACAAAGTGGGTACATGAAATTAAGATCCCTGTATCAGTATGTGATCTTGTACTTGAAAGAATGGAAGAAAACTGTTCATCTAATGATACAAAAAGATTAAAAGAACAGATAAATAAAATTGAGTATTATATAGAACAGGTTCTGTACATAAGTAGAGCATCAAGTTATGAAGAGGATATTACAATAGCACAAGTTGATTTAGAAAAACTAATTAAAAAGATTGTTAGAAAGAATTCATATTTATTTATAGATAAAAATATAACTCTAGAATTAGAGGATTTAAATTATGAAATAACTACAGATTCTAAATGGCTTGGATATATGATAGAGCAGCTGATTAATAATAGCTGCAAATATACACATGAAAATGGGGATATAAAAATATACGCTCAAGATGATAAGAATTATATTCATCTTAAAATTTTAGATAATGGTGTAGGTATTGATAAAAAGAGCTTGGATAGGGTATTTGATAAGGGATATACTGGTGATTCAGGAATGAATTTATCTAAGGCAACAGGAATGGGATTATATATAGTTAAGAAAATGTGCAATAAGCTTAATTATGAGATAAGTGTTAAATCAGAAGTAGGAGATTTTACTGAATTTACATTATCTATTAATAAGTTTTCGGATTACTTAAATATTTAAAAGAAGTTGAGAATGGTGAGTTGAGAGTTGAGAATGATGGATGGAAAATTAACTATTTAGAACGCATAATCAAAATTTTTAATTATAGCTATTAAAATAATTCGTTATGAATATCGTTCCTTATAAGTTATAATATGGATTAAACAATAAAGAGTTAATTTGTGTTATTTATAATAGGAGGGTAACATGAAGAGATTGAATAAGCTTATCTGAAAAATATTTTTAACCTTTGGGTACATTTTTTTAATAAGCCCTGCATTCTTATATGGGTTAATACATGGAGATTATGAACGATATATGAGGATTATTAATGGACCAAATCCATTTGATAAATGTGGTAGTGGACCATTTCAACTGTGTATATTTATAGGCTTGATTATGCTCAGTATTGTATTTTTTGCTATATCATTTTTAATAAAAAATAAAACTAAGGGGGCTTGAATAGTTCCCTTAGTTTATTTTGTAGTTTTATGTTGGTATGTTACATAGATGTAACATACCAATATGAAACTGTAACTCTAAAATATGGAATAGAAGTCGGTAAAGCTGTATCATATAGTTAACAGTTAATTAAGTGTTATAAAAATAGCAAGTTTGGAGGTATTAATTATGAATACAATAATGGATGTAAAAAATATAACAAAAATATATGGAAGCAGAGGGGTTAAGTATAAGGCATTGGATGGTATTAATCTAGAAATTAATGAGGGTGATTTCGTTGCTATTATGGGTCCTTCAGGATCTGGAAAAACTACAATGTTAAATTTATTATCAACTATAGATACACCAACTACAGGAGAAATTTTTTATAAAGGTGATAACATTTTAAAGTTAAATAAAAAAGCACTCACTAACTATAGGAAAGAAGAGTTAGGATTTATATTTCAGGATTTTAATTTGCTAGACAATATGACAATTATGGATAACATTGCATTGCCACTTGCTTTAGGAAAGAAGAATAGTAAAAAGATAATAGAAAGAGTAAAGAAAATCAGTAATTTTTTCGGGATTGATGATCAATTAAATAAATATCCTTATGAACTATCAGGAGGACAAAAGCAGAGAACTGCTGCAGCAAGAGCACTTATCACTGAACCAAAGTTAGTATTGGCTGATGAGCCAACAGGAGCATTGGATTCTAAATCTTCAGCAGATCTTTTAAAGAGTCTAGTTAGAATGAATGAGGATTTTAAAACTACAGTCATTATGGTTACACATGATGCATTTGCTGCAAGTTATTGCAAGAGGGTTTTATTTCTAAAGGATGGTAAAATTCATGCAAAGCTTGATAAGGACACATCAAGAAAAGAATTCTTCCAGAGAATAATTGATTTAATGGGAGCTCTTGGAGGGGTTCAGAATGAGTGCGTATAATTTAGCTAGAAGTAATTTTAAGAATAATATTAGAGCATATAGTGTTCATATGTTAGCTATGATTTTTTCCATAGCGATATACTATAATTTTGCTACTTTAAAATATAATCCAGAGGCTCTTGGTTCAGATTCACTTCATTATGCAGCTGCAGGGGCATCAAAAGCAGCCGCCTTTTTATTGATTTTGTTTTTGGCATTCTTTGTTTGGTATTCAAATACAATATTTTTAAAACAGAGAAAGAAAGAAATAGGAATGTATTGTTTTATGGGAGTTACAACAGAAGAGATTGGAAGGGTATATGTTATAGAATCAATATCTATGGGATTAACTGCTCTTTGCCTAGGAATAATAGGAGGAATATTAATTAATAAGTTATTTTTAATGGCATTAGCAACTGTGGCTATTGGGAATGTTAAGATTGGCTTTTTCTTGTCAATAGAGAGTATTACAGAGACAGCAGGATTCTTCCTTTTATTTTTCATAGCAGCATCAGTCAGAGGATATATAAACATAAATAGAAGTAAACTGATACAGCTTTTCAATGCATCAAAGATGGAAGATAAACCACAGAAGGTGAGCATTATTAAAGGGATATTATCATTGATAATATTAGGAGGGGCATATTATTATGTCTCTTATAAAATAGATCCTTATTTGGTAGCAAAAATTCCTATAGTTATTGGATTGATTGTTTGGGGGACATTCTGGTTATTCCAAGCGCTGATACCAGGAGTTATTAAGTGGTTGCAGAAGAAAAAGAATATATTTTATAGAGGAACAAATATAATTGCAGTTTCAAATTTAGCATTCAGGATAAGAAAAAATTATAAGAGTCTTACCGCTGTTGCAATATTGGTAGCTTCTGCAATAACTGCATTTGGTACATGTTACTCTATTAAATATAATGTTGAACTTACAGAAAGATATGAAGCACCTTTTCATTTAGCATTTATGTCAGAAGCAGAGAAGCATGAGGGAATCACCAATAAAATTAAAGAAGTAATAAAAGAAAGTGAAGATAACATTGATTTTTCAGTAACATTAGATGGACTGCATATAGATGAAGCAAATGTTGAGGAGTATAAAAATTCAAATACCTTTCATTTCTCAGATTATTTTTCTCTTAAGTATTCTGATTTTGAGAAAATAGTTAGAGCTATAGAAGGAGAGAAAGCTGATAAGATTCTATCTAAAGTTGTGATAGGAGAAGATTTGGTTACTTTAGTAATGAAACCTGGGGTAATGGCTAGTCTTGTTGAAGAAAATCATGTAAATTCAAAAGGTATTCATTTAGATATAGAGAAGAGTATATATGCACCTATATTTGGGAAACTAGCTAATTTACCTGCATTGGTTATGAGAGATGAAGACTATGAGAAGTACAAGGAATTATTCAAGGAATATAGATACACTGGTTTAAATATAGAAGATAGAGAAAAGTTAAAAGACATTACAAATGGAATAACACATAAATTTAAAGAAAGTAAAGAAGAAGTTGCAGCATTATCACAAGAATCTTTAGATAAAAATAGATTTAAAGAGTTAGAGGTATACTTCTTCCTTGGTGGGGTACTTGCATTAGTTTTTATAGTTGCATCAGGAGTAATGGTTTACTTCAATATAATAACTGAAGCATATATGGATAAGGAAAAATATATTAGACTTATGAATATTGGAGTAACTAAAAATGAGATTTGGAGTACAGCAATAAAACAAGGAGCGATACAGTGTATTTTACCATTAGTGGCAGGAAGTATACATGCAATCGTTGCATTAAGGGTATTAGCCTTGATCATGACTAAAAATCTTATAATACCTGCTAGTATATCTATAGTATTTTTAGCATTGGTATATATGTTATTCTATCTACTTGCTATTAATAAATTCATAAAAGTTGTTACTAATAAAGGAAAAGCATAAATGTAATATAAAAGAAATAACAAGTCATAGATATCCAGAATAAACTCATGACTTGCTATTTCTTAATGTATGTATAAGGAGGAGAATATGGAGTTTTTTATCATAATAATTAAGGCAATAATTATCAGTATAGTTGAGGGAATTACTGAGTTTTTACCAGTTTCATCAACAGGTCATATGATCATAGTAAGTGATTTTATAAAATTTGATGGAGCATTTTCAAACTTGTTTATTGTTGTAATACAGCTAGGAGCCATATTAGCTATTGTTGTGTTGTTTTGGAAGAAGATTTTTACTTCTGTAATATCTTTTTTAAAATTTGAGAAAGAAGGGTGGAGATTTTGGATTCCTATCTTTATTGCTGTAATACCCTTTGGAGTATTAGGTGTATTATTTAAGGATGAAATAGAAGAAGTCTTATTTAAACCATTACCAGTAGGAATTGCCTTGGTTGTTGGTGCTATACTAATGATTATATTGGAAAGAGGAACAAGGGATAGAAAAGTTTCTAGAGATATAAATCATGTTACCTATAAACAAGCAATAATAATAGGAATTGCTCAATGTATGGCTTTATGGCCTGGGATGTCTAGATCAGCTTCTACTATAATAGGGGGATGGATAGCAGGACTTTCAACATATGCTGCTACGGAGTTTTCATTCTTTTTAGCATTACCAGTAATGGTAGGGGCTACAGGATATGAGTTACTAACTACATCAGTAGAGTTGACAGCTAATAATATATTTGTACTTATTGTTGGATTTATTACAGCATTCTTAGTAGCCTTGATAGTTGTAGACAAGTTTATAAGCTATCTAAAGAAAAAGCCCATGAAGGTGTTTTCAATATATAGATTGATTGTGGGATTTATAATTATTGCTATATATATTTAAATAAAAAATTTTTCCATTGTAACCTAACTGTAATGTAGATAGAAAAAAAATCTATATAATATAGATTGTAGGCAAGAGACCTACAGTATACTTAAATTTTCAGGAGGTTACAAGATGAAGACAAAAGCAATTATTGCAGCAGTATTATTAGGTACTGGACTTGTTTTATCTGGATGTGGTAACAGTGAGGCTACAGCAAATAATGGACAAAATCAAAAGCAAATACAACAAGAAGAATCTAATAAAAATGCAGAAGGAAATAAAAAATCTGATGAAAATAAATCTGATTTAAATTACTCTCTAAAAGGAGAAGTTTTAGAGAATGAGGAGAGAAACATAAAAGTAAACTATCCTCAAATTAATGAGTTCCCAGGTGAACTTTCTAAGGATTATATTAATCAGAGTCTTAGAAAAATCGTAGAGTCATATGAAAATAGCGAAAGTTATTCTGATGTTGAAATCGATTATGAAATTACACGAATGGATGAAAATATTCTTAGTGTAGTATTCAAAGGTACTGCTAAAATGGAGGGAATTGGTGACGTTACAGTTCAAAGAAGTGTTAATCTGGACATCTCTTCAACAAATGAAATTTCTTATAATAATTTAGTTAAAGATGGTGAAAAAGTAAGAGAAATTCTAAATCAAAAAGCTATTGATAATGGAATCGAAGGTGGATTAGAAGCAGAAGGAATCCGTGTTTATTTTAATGGAGATAATGTAGTATTCTATTATATGCCTTTAGATGATAGTGCTAAAGAATTCATTGAATTAAGCGTTCCTCAAAGTGAATTAGAGGGGATTATAAATACTGAATTTGGTGAGCATCCTGCAAGCTAGATAAAATTAATGGATAATGTATAATTGAAAATGGAGAATGATTGACATTTCTCTTCGAGAAATTTTAATTATATTATTTTTCGAATATCTATTTTAAATTTGGTTTTAGGCGTACATATTGTACGCCTTTTTTATTTAGATTGTGTAACAATTAATTTCTTTGTTTAATGTATTAAATAAGAATATTACGAACCAATAATCATAATATTGTAGTTCTATATAGACCATTAATCAATTATGATTATGATAATACAATGCCTTTTTCTATTTTATTTCCTTTTAAAAATTCTTTTACCTCAAGAGGTTTCCCACCTGGAAACTGTAATATTTCTATAATAAGAATACCGTTATTGGTAGCGACCTTAATTCCTTCATTATTTGCATCTATGATATAACCTGATGGTTCTGTAATGTTTGCCTCTACCCACTTGGATTTGAATATTTTAAATGGAATATCATTATAATAAGCATAAGCCGTTGGCCATGAGTTTATATTCTTATTTGGCCAAGAACTCAAGCCTCTAAGTGAACTCTCCCTCCACTTACTCACGCTGAAGTGGGGGCTTCTTGGTATATCCAAGAACTTTTCCTGCTTCACAGATTTCGCAATCTACTTTCTCCACAGGCAATCCCCGTAAGACCTACGGTTCTTATTTTTTTAGGCTATTTCTAATAACCCTTGCTTCAAGATATTCCTACTGGCATTTATATCCCTATCATGAATGCTATCGCATTTAGGACATTTCCATTTTCTTATATGCAGTGGCATTTCATCTAAAACATGACCACAATTATTGCATGTTTTAGATGACGGATACCATCTATTTATTTTATGAATTTTTCTTCCATGCCATTTTGCTTTATAATCTAGAATAGTAACAAATTTATACCAACTTACATCTGAAATACTTTGAGCTAATTTATCATTCTTCATCATATTTTTAACTGATAAATCTTCAAGAATTATAACTTGATTATCGCTTATAATTCTTTTAGATAGCTTATGGATGAAGTCTAATCTTTGATTAGATATACGTTCATGTAGTCTAGCAACCTTTATTCTTTGCTTATTCCAATTGTTACTGCCTTTTTCTTTACTACTTAATTTTCTTTGTTCCTTTGCCAATTTATCTAATGACTTTTTTAGATACTTAGGATTTTCAATCTTTTCACCATTTGATAATATTGCAAAATGACATATCCCTAAATCTATACCAACATTCCCCGATACTTTTTTTAATGGCTCTATCTTTGTTTCAACACATATAGATACAAAATATTTACCACTTGATGTTTTAGAAACAGTAGCGTTTATTACTCTACCTTCAACATATCTATGAATTTTTGCATTAACATATTTCAATTTAGGAAGTTTTATTTTATCTTTTTTAATTTCAATATTGTTATTCACAAAATTACTTGTATATGTTTTATAGTTGTCTCTTTTACTTTTGAATTTTGGTCTGTCTGCTCTACCTTCAAAGAAATTTTTGAATGCAGCATCAAGATTTCTTAGTGACATCTGCAGTGATGTACTATCAACTTCTTTAAGCCATACAAGTTCTTTTTTCATACTTGGTAATTGATTTTGTTGTTCTGTATATTTCATTCCTTTGGTTTAAGAAATGATTATATACATATCTTGAACAACCAAAAGATTTTTCAATAATCTTTATTTGATTTTCATTTGGATACATTCTGAATTTATATGCTTTGTTGATTTTCATTACTTTCAACACCTTTACTTTTCAATACAATCATAACGAATAATAAGAACATTCATTCTTATTATTTCACATTTATGATTTTTTATCCATGTAAAAGTATTAAGATTACGCATTCATCTCCCACTTATAGAAGATAGGAAATTTCTGCTAGTTACGTTAAAAGTTACGAGAAATAAGAATGTTAATCCATAAATATTGAAAAAAGGATAATTTTGGTGGTATGATTAGATATATATAGAATCCAAGTTAAAAGTAAATTTATACATATTCAAAAATCATAGAAACACTATGATTTTGAGATACGTATAAATAAAGTTTAACTATGGATTGTCTATAGAAAGTGGGGGAGAGTATGAAAAAAATAATGATTATTGAAGATGATGTAAAACTAATAAAATATATGACTGAATATCTTTCAGCGTATGACTTTGATGTTTATACCATTGAGTATTTTGATAATGTTATGGATGAAATAGATGAGGTACAGCCTAATTTGATTATATTAGATATTAATCTTCCTAAGTTTGATGGAATGTATTACTTAAGATTAATTAGAAAGAAATATAAGTTTCCTGTGATTATTTTATCTGCTAGAAGTGAAGAGAGTGAACAGATAAGGGGAATTGAACTTGGAGCAGATGATTATATAACTAAGCCATTCAGTATGGGAATTCTATTTGCTAAGATAAATGGGATAATTAAAAGAAACTCACAAAATAATCTATCTGATGAGATCAAAGTTGGGGAGCTAGTCATGTTTGGTCAAAGCATGAAGCTGAAGTATGGGGATAAAGTGATGGAACTCACTAAAAATGAATATAGACTTCTTAAGGTTTTTATGAAAAAGATAGACAAAGTAATTACAAGAGAAGAGCTTTTAGAAGCAATTTGGGATGATGAAAGTTTTGTTGATGATAATACTCTTACGGTAAACATTACTAGAACAAAGAAGAAGTTGAGTAATTTAGGATTAGAGAATGTAATTATCACAAAACGAGGTGTCGGATATGTCTTTCAAAGAAATTTTAGTTGAGGTACTAAAAAAATGTAAAAGAAGTATTATGGTATATTACATAAATACTTTTATAATCTTATCATTTTATTATTTGCTTATGGGGACAAGAGATATAATATATCCCTTTATTTTAAGCAATGTTGTAATTATTGTTTATATAATTGTTGAATTCTTTTTATGTAGGCAATTTTATAAAAAACTTTATATTGCACAAACAAGTCCAGATTTTCAAGATCCAAATGGAGATAAATCTTTGCAGACAATTAGATTGGTACATAGACATTATATTAAGAAGATATATAAACTAGAGAATAAATATAATGAAAAGTTATCTTTTTTCTCACATTGGATACATAACATGAAAACTTCAAGTACAGTTATTGGACTAGCATGTGAAAAAGGTATTAATGGAGAGATAGATGAAAATATTCTCCATGACATTGAAGAGGAAAATAAGAAACTGGAATATAACTTGGAAAATGGTCTTAATGTATTAAGGTTAGATGATTTTTCAAAAGACTACGCTATCAATGAAATATCTTTATATAATATGGTTTCAAAAGTAGTTAATTCTAAAAAACGGGATTTTATATATCATGGGGTATTTCCAAAGGTAAATATAGATAAGGAAATAATAGTGTATACAGACCTTAAATGGTGCAGCTATATAATTGAACAGATAATGTCCAATGCTATAAAGTACTCACCTAAAAATGAAAAAAAACTTATAAATATTTGGGCTGAAAGAAATGAAAATAGTATTTCACTTGTTATAGAAGACCAAGGAATAGGTATGGATAAAGAGGATATATCTCGCGTTTTCCAACCTTTCTTTACTGGGAATAATGGGAGAAGGTACAGTAATTCAACTGGAATAGGATTATATATGGTTAAAAAAATATCTGAAAAGCTTAATCATGAAGTAGAAATAAAATCTCAAAAGAATATAGGAACTACAGTTATAATCACTTTTAACAAACCTAAGAGTATCTTTTGATATTTTTAATTCATTGAAAAGTAATAAATATAATTTTTGTATTGTAGGAGTTTCAGGCATAGAAAAAGCTCAAGGTCAAGGAACGAGGTGAACGAGCAGCGCGGTGTACAAGTAGTACTCGAGCAGCACAGAGAACCTTAGTGACGCAGAGATTGAGTTTTTTTCTATGTCTGAAATACCTTTCAAGAATGAAAGGTATTGTAATGGTAATCGATTTATTGGAAGTTTATGGAGGTTTATAATAGAGTTATCAAATAAACGAGGTGAATTAAATGAAAGTATTAAATATAAAAAGTTTAGTTAAAGTGTATAACGCGTACAAAAATGCAGAAAAGGTAACTGCTCTAGATGGAATAAGTCTTTCAGTAGAGAAAGGTGAATTTATTGGAATAATGGGACCTTCAGGAAGTGGTAAAACAACTATGTTAAATGTAATTTCAGGAATTGATAATGCAACATCTGGGGAAGTCTTCATTAATGGAAAAGACATTTGTGAAATGAGAAAAGAAGAACTAATTTATTTTAGAAGAAAAAATTTAGGATACATATTCCAAGATTTTAATCTACTAGATAGTTTAACTATTAAAGAAAATATTGCATTACCTCTTATAGTAGATAATGTTAAAGCATCTGTTATAGACAAAAAATTAAACAATTTAATGAATTACTTTGGAATAGATAAGATAGGGGAAAAATATCCCTTCCATATTTCTGGGGGACAGAAACAGAGAGCGGCGGCTGCTAGAGCCTTGATAAATGAACCAGCATTAATTTTAGCAGATGAACCAACGGGTAATTTAGATTCAAAATCTTCAAATAGTATTATGACAACTCTTTCAAAACTTAATGAAGAACTTAATAGTACAGTACTTATGGTAACACACGATGCTTTTGCTGCATCCTTCTGTAAAAAGGTTATATTCGTAAAAGATGGTCAATTAGAGATGGAAATCGTATCAAATGGAGACAGGAAGGCTTTCTTTGATAAGATATTAGAAGTTCAAAGTGTTTTAATGGGGGTGTAATGAAGATGACATTTAACAGTATAATTTTAAATAATATTAAGTTTAATTTTAAAAAGTATCTTTCATTTTTCTTAGTTAACAGCTTTGCTATTATGATCCTTTTCATGTATAGCAATCTAATGTATGAAAAACAACTTACTTCAATGATTCCTCGCAGTGCGAGAAATGCCCTGAAGACAGGATATGCGGGAGTTATCATCTTTTTAGTTGTTTTTATATCTTACACTGTGACAGCATTTATCAAATATAGGGGCAAGGAATTTGGAGTGTATATGATACTAGGAATGACACAGAAGAATATTAAGAAAATGGTCTTTTTTGAAAACGTAATAATAGTGGGTAGCTCTTTATTAGTAGGTTTGATTTCAGGAATGATTTTTTCAAGATTATATTATATGTTATTTTCTAAGATAATGATGCTAGATGGATTAAAATTTAACCTAAATTATCAGAGTGTTATAGTAACAGTTGGAATTTTTGGAGTGATATTCTTATTCAGTACTCTTTTGGGAAAGAGAGCAATATCCAAGATATCAATAGTTGAGATGATTAAAGCATCATTAAAGAGTGATATGATGGAGAAGAGAAAGTACACAGGAATTGTATGGTTTACTTTAATGGTGATTTCATTAATAATATTACAGAGTGTAAAGTCTAGATACATATATGAAAGTACATTAACTTTGAAGTTAATTGCTTGGATATGTCCTACAATAATATTAATTGGTCTTTACATGGTGATTGGTAATTTCATAGAGTCTATAAAGAATATTTTTAAGAGATTTCCAGATCTATATAATAAGAAAATTCTTCTTCTTACTAATTTATCGTATAGGGTAAAGAATTATAGAACAATGCTTTTTGTAGTATCCTTATTAACTTCATTAGCGATATTTTTGATACAGTTTGGATATAACATGTATGCTACAGCACCAGACGTATTTGAGAAGAACTTCTTTAATGATATTATGTTTGTTCAGACATCAAAATACAATATAGTATCTGAAAAAGAGTTGAGAGATGTAATACGAGCAGCAGGAGGAGAGCTTGAAAGTTATTCAAAAATAGAATATGTGCCTATGGATGTGTATAAATATGAAGGTGAAGAGAAGGTAGTAATCCAATCATTTTCGTTTCCTATAATAAGTGAAAGAAACTATAACCAACATATGAATACTCAGTTTGATATTAAGCCAGGAGAATTTATGGAGGTTGTTAATCCATCTAGTTCAATGAGAGGTGCTAAGAGAGATAATTATGAGATTGTAATAACTGAACATGGGAATGACTTATATGAACGTCTAAGTCCTAATGTTGTGGAATGTAGAATATCTGAAAAGGAATTTAAAAATGTTGTAAATGACTATACAAATTTCACGTTAAAGCCTAACAATACTCCTTATGAATTTGCCCCTTTAAGCATAAAATATTATAATTCAGCAATTAATAGTGGGGAAGCTTTTATTGTTGATCATGAGGATTATGAGAGAATTAAAGCTGAATTTAAAGATAAAGTTGAAATATATCAAAAGATAAATATTAAGGAGAATAAAGATGAGATATTCAATGGGGTAGTTGAACTGTTGAAGAGTAAAAATCAGTTAGATGAAAATTTCTGGAATAGAACGAAGGGAGAACGTCCCGTATATAATGATTCTAATATTGAATATATAAATGATTTAAGACCAATATATGTTGAAGAAGAAAGATTTGAACCTATTCAAATCTATGGAGTAACTTTATTTATATTCTTTTTCGTAGGATTCTTAACATTGATAGCAAGTGGAATAGTACTTTACTACAGAGTACTTACAGGAGTAAATGATGATAGAGAGAGATTATTAAAACTAAGAAAAATGGGTATGACAGATAAAGAACTAAAAGAGTTAGTATGTAATGAATTAAAGATACTGTATTTTATACCAGTTCTATTAGGGGGATTCTTAGGAGCTTTCAGTATAAGTATAGTTTTATCGCCACAGGCTGTTTATGATAAGATCATGTTAAATACATCATTAATGATAGGGTTATATATTATAATACAGATTATATTCTACCATATTTCAAAGAGTAAGTACTTGAAGGAGACTATGAATAAGAGATAGAACCTGGATTAAAACATAATGTATAATGTATAATTGATAATGGATAATGATGGACATTTCTCTTCGAGAAATTTTAATTGTATTGTTTAAGGAACAAGAGGAGTTTACTCGTTTCATTTTGAATGAAACATTGTAGGTTAAATATATTGATAATAAGAAAGAACTTGTATCTTTTGATTACAAGTTCTTTTTATTGATTATTAATATAGCATAAGTGAAAATTAATTTATTATTTTCTTCTAGCAGTCAATGAAAACCAAAATCCCAAAAGTAAGAATATAAGTGTGATCGTGAACAGAGCAGTTGCTCTTTGGGTATTTAGAAGTAATTCAGTAGTGCTGAATTTAAAACCATAGCTATTGATACCTTTTTTTAAAGTCTCATGAGGTCTATAAAATAATAATTTGTAAAGTCCTATTAAAAATGTTGTAAATGAAATAAGAAAACAAGTTAAACTTTTTATATTTAGTTTTGGTTCTTGAATATTCACAGAGTCACCTCTTTTTTTATGTAACAATTAATATCTTTATAGCGTTCATTAAAGAAGAATAATTAGTATTAAAAATTTCTAACTTTTAAATCTTATAAAGTAAATTGTTAGATTTTTATATCTGAATTTTCGAAATAAATTTGATTATTATAAATAAGTCCTATACCTATCAATCTTCCATCAATATCTTCTATAACAAATTCATAAGTTCCATAATCCGTTTTTCTTGGTTTTGATACTATGTTAACACCTTTTGATTTAAATTCTTCATAGATTATATCTACACCACCAACTGTGTCTGTATCAATGTATGCATCATAACCAGCACCATATCTTTTTGTATTTGATTCAATTTTTCCGAATTTTGATTGTACAATTACAAATTCAATAGAATCTCTATATATTGTTGCAAAGTTATCAATTTTATCATAATGTGTTGCAAATTTAAATCCAAGTTTTTCAACATAAAACTTTACTGTTCTTTTAACATTTTCGGATATAAAAACTGGACATAAATTTGTTAATTTAACATTACTTTCAGACATTGCATATCACTCCATTTCCACAATATTTTACTATTATTTGATTCACTTATACATCCTTTATTTCATAAACAAATATTTTAAGCATCAATTACTCTTATTATATTATACAATATTTTATCTTAATAGAAAATGTTGTTAAAAGAACAAAAAAATATAGCTTCTGCGTAAGCAGAAGCCACATTCATTATCCATTATACATTATCAATTATACATTTGTTTTTAGGGTGTCTACGCATTTTGTCTCTTCATCTCTAGCATTAGATATATTAGTAATAATAATATTCTTAATTTCATTTAAATTAGATGATTCAACTAACAAATCATATGTTGATTTCAACAATTCAAAAACTTTTTTATAACCTTCAGCTACTGGCTTTAGTTTTGTATATTTTAAGCTCATCTTATCCGTGTATCTCCAAGCATAATATCTTAATGAAGCATAGGTACCTAGGTAATATTTCATTGAAAAAACATCAAGAGATTCAGAGTGTGTATTGGTGATATAATCAATTATTACATCATATGCCTTAAGACCAGAAGTATTTCCATCAGACCATTCTTTCCCATCTGCATGTTCAATAATCATTTTAATTGTATCTTTAAGTATATCTATTTCACTCTTATTAGTAGTTCCTGTTGGGATTGTGACAGAGAGAATAGGTATTTCACCTCGTCCTAGGTTATCATAATCCATCTCATCAACATCACCTGTTATTGAAAGGTATGTGAACTTTTTAGATTCATCATTATATCCTGTGATAAGACCCCATTCAGGAATACCAACATCCCATACTACAGGTGGAGTATTATTTTCTAAGGAGTTTTTTATAGCTTGGACCGACTCTGTTCTTCTAGAGTGTTCAAGATTTTCTTCATCCCACAATCTGCTTATATGTTGGCAAGAGAAACCACCATTCTCAAGGGCCGTTTTTAATAATGAGAAATCAAAAATGCTCATTGCACTAGGACAGAGGTTTTTGTGAGCCCACATTCTAAAGGCAAACCCTGTTGTAGCAACAATATCTTCTGGTGATTGAGTTAAGTTACTATATTTCAATGATAATGCTATTGACTTTATAAATGAGTGAAGGAACCCAGTAGGGTCAAAGATTCCCTCATTCCAAGATAGTTTTATATTTTTCATAATTATCTCTCCTTTGTCTTAAAGAACAATAGATATAGATTTTCACCAAAGTGAAAATCATCCATCATTCTCCATTCTACATTATCAATTCTCCATTTGTTTTTAGGCACGTTGTGCCTTTTTAACGGGAATTAATATCTCTTCGCTATATGTGCGACTTTTTTCACAGTATCTTTCAAATTCATATCCCTTCAGTCTAATATATTCACTTGTTTTAAACCATTCATTTATATATTTCCATGTTTTGTGAATGGTATCTACAAAAGTGAAACTATCGGCAGTTGGAGTCATAAATGATGCATAGGTTCCGGCTGGTATTGTAATATGATGAGTATTAGGTATATTCTTAAGACTCTTAACACCTATGAAGTATTCAAATGATTTTTTTTCATGATCGATTATAGCTATTCCATAATCATATCTTTTTGTATTATCCTCGTTAGGATGTAGTTTTTCTCCTAATTTATTGCAGTTATACCTATTCCAAAACTTAGGTATATCCTGCAAGGAAGTTTTAAATGAGGACTTATGGAGGTGTCCATATAGTTCAATGGAAGGTAATTGCACTATTTCAGGTATAAGGGAAGGATTATTTCTTTCATCTCTAAGGTTGTATAGATCTATTTTATTATATAGAAGTAAACTGTTATCATTTAATTTATATTCGTTGGGGGTTACCTGATGCTCTGTTTTAAAAGCTCGAAGAAAATTCTCATAGGAGTTAAAACCAACCTCATATGCTGCTTTAAACATATACGAATCATCTTTCATTATGAGTTTTGCAACTTCACTGATTCTTCTTCGCTTTATATATTTCCCGGGTGTTATTCCTGTTGCTTCTTTAAAAATTCTTAAAAAATGATAATCAGAATAACCTGCAATTTTTGCGCAATTACTTAAGCTAATATCATTTCTTAGGTTATTTTCTATATACTCAATGGCCATTTGTATGTGATCTATATAATTCATTTTTCCACCCCCACATTTATTGTATCATCTTTAACAATATTTGAGCTGATAAAAATTGCTAATTTTATTTCAAAGTTCTTGAATATAAGTAGCTATAATTGCAAAGAATACCAATGTATAAACAAAGTGAATATGTAAATTGTAATCATAAGAATATAAGGAGTGATAAGAATGAGAGACTTTACAGAAAAGCAAATCGATTATATTAAAGACCATATTTATAACAATACAATATTTCCTCTTAGTATACTTGATGTTCATGATGATGGCTCCTTTAATGAAGAGCATTGCATTGAGAAAGATGGAGAAATATATATTAAGCAATCAGTTGTTAATGATAGAATACACAAAGCACAGGAATATTTGCTAAATGATTTTGAAGATGAATTAAGAGGCGAAAATCAGGAGGTTTGTATTGGTGATCTCACTAGAGAAGAATTAGTAAGTATTATAAATGAAACTATAAGCGAAAGATTAGATGATGAAGAAGAGGATATTTACTAAAGTAATTCTATAACTATATACTGATGGATATAACAACATACTTTAAAACCCAAGGATGATAATAATGGTATAAACCATATGAATCAACCTTGGGTTTAATTTCTTATATAGAGATTCTATAGTGAAACTTAAATCTCTATATATTTTAAATTAACTATGTTATATTACTTAGTTTTAAAGAAAGCAAATGCTTCTTTAATTTCATTTGAAAGTGTTGTTAATTTATCTGCTGACTCTGAAACTAAATTCATTGAAGAAAGAAGTTCTTCAGAATTGCTAGATACTTCTTCAGTATTATTCATTGCGTCTTTTGATATATTAGAGATACATACCATACTATCGCTCACGTTTGAACTTGTAGCATATAGTTCCTCAGTAACAGAGGATATTTCATGTATTTGATCAAATATTTTAGAGATTGCAGAGTTTATATCTATAAATGCCTTCTCAGACTTACGAACAAGGGTAGTTCCTTCTTGCACAATAGAAGTACTTTTGTCCATTGATTTTACAACATCTTTTATTTCAGTTTGAATCTCTCCAATAAGATTACTTATATTTGAAGCAGCTTCACTTGATTGCTCAGCTAATTTTCTAACTTCTTCAGCAACAACTGCAAATCCCTTACCTTGTTCCCCAGCACGAGCTGCTTCAATAGCTGCATTTAGAGCTAGTAGATTTGTTTGGTCTGAAATATCAGTAATTAATGAAACTATATTTCCAATTTCATTTGATTTATTTCCAAGCTTATGAATTTCTGAAGCAGATTCAACTGTGCTTTTATTGATTTCATCCATATTCTTAATTACTTTAACAATGTCTTTAGTATTTATGTTTGATATATTTGATGTTTCATGAGCAAATGCAAGCATTTCTTGAATGCTGCTTGAAATTTGTTCAACACCACTATTCATTTCATTTACAGACTCAACAGATTGGGTTAGCATATCATCCTGAGATGCAGCCCCCTCAGACATACTGACTATAGAACTAGAAATTATTTCAGTTTCTTTATGAGTATCTTGAGCTATATCTGCTAAGTCTTTTGCAGAAGTAAGAACTTCTTTAAGACTCTCTTCAACCTTCTGAATAATAGTATTGATTTTATCTGACATATGGTTAAAGTTATTGGCCATATGTTCAATTTCGTCATTTCCTTTAATATTTATTTTATAAGTTAAATCACCTGTAGCCATTGATTCTGAAAGTTTACTAACACTACTAATTCTACTAGTAATCCTATCAGAGAAAAGTATAATAAAAAATAAAAGCAATAAAATTGAAATAAGAGCAACTATAGATAATGTAATTATTAAACCTATTATCTTCTCATGGACTTCTTTTTGAGGTAATATAATACCCACAATCCATTTTGTTTCAGGTATTTCTATAAAGTATAATTTACTTTTAACTCCGTCATCATCAAAGGTGAAGTTACCTGTTCTTTTTTCTAAGATTTCAGATGATTTTTCAGCAAGACCAACTGTGATATCTTTAGAAATATTAATTTGATCTTCAATTTTTTTTGAATTTTTGTCAGTTAAGTATGTACCTGCAGAATCAATAAGAAAGGCTCGTCCAGCAGTTCCGATTTCTAATGATTCTATCATTTTTGATAAACTTTTTAAATCAATATGAGAGGTTACATTACCTATAAAAGTATCATCTTTGTACATGGGAGCTGCAACTGTTACCATCAATGTATTAACTTCTGGGTCTTTATAAACATCGCTCCATACTGCAATTTTATCTTTATTCCTACTTTTTATATACCAATCTTCTTTTTTATAGGCTTTATGGTTACTCTTATAATTTTTAAAATTAGAACTATAGTCCATATAAGATATTTTGTCACCATCTCTATATCCATAAGGAGCATAATAAGTTTTTGAGTCATAGACATATGGTTCAAACCATATTCCCATTCCATAAGTACTGCTATTTTGAGAAATTGATTTGGTCAGAATATTTTCGAAGTGACTCTCATCCAAGTTTTCATATGATGTTTGTATACTGTTAGCAACAATTTCTGCTTTTACTCGTTGTTCAATAAGAGCCGAGTTAATTCTTTCTTTAATTTCAGATGACATGATAGATAATTTCATATTTGTTTCTGTATCGATAGTATTCTTAGAACTGAAAATGGTTATTAGAAAAAATGCTAAGAATGATACGCCTATTGCTGATATAAAATAAACCATCATTTTCTTTTTCAAAGATTTCTTACGCATATAACTCCTCCTTAGTACTTAATGTGTAAAATAAATAGAGCTGAAAAAGTTAAATATAACATATTAATGATGAATTATAGTATGTTTTATGTACATAATATCACAATTAGTACGAATTGTAAATAATTGACGAAAAATGAAAGTTATAGTATTGAGGTATTCAAAAATTATGAAATTAACTTATTTTTATAAAAAAAATTATATATTTATGAATTTTATATTAATTATTAAATCATTAAGATATTTTTTATTTTTAAATTAAATTTATGATTAAATACATAGATTTAGATTAGTCTATATGGAAAAAATATGTAAGAGTGAAGAAAATGAACAATATGTAAAATGATGAAAATAGGATTTACATATACAAGAAAAAGGATTAAAATATATTTAGCATGCGAAATAATTGCATGCGAAACAATAGTATACGAAACAATAGTATACGAAACAATAGTATACGAAATAATTATATGGTTGATATACGAATGCAAAATAAAGTTAAAGAGGGTGATTACCATACAAGATTTAGACAAAAGTTATGAAATTATAAGGAGTATCAAAAGTGTTAAAGAATCTTTGAAACATAATTTTCATAAGAGATTTAAAGATCTAAATTTAACAGCTCCACAAGGCATGTTAATAGGAATACTAGTACGAAATGGTCAAATGAAAGTAAGTGATTTGAGTGAGAAAATGGCGTTATCTAACAGCACGGTTTCAGGAATTATTGACAGATTAGAAAAAAATAAATTTGTTGAGAGAAAAAGAAGTGAGGAAGATCGTAGAGTTGTAATGGTTGATTTAACTGAAGATTTTAGAAAAGAAGCTAATGATAGATTTAAAACTGTAGAAGATAGCTTATCAAGTGTTCTGAAATTGGCTACACCAGAAGAAGCAGAGCAAGTTTTAACAGGATTAGATATTTTAGATAAATTATTAAATAGAGTTAAGGAAGACAATAATAGTGAGGAGTAGATAACAATATGCATAAACTTGTAAAATTTCTAAAACCGTTTATCCTGCCACTCCTTGTTGCAATTGGTCTTTTATATGCACAAGCTATGACTGATTTGGCTTTGCCGGATTACATGTCTAATATTGTGAATAAAGGGATCCAGCAAGGTGGAATAGAACACTCAGTTCCAGACATTTTGAAACAAAGTGATATGGATAAACTTATATTGTTTTTAAGTGACGAGAATAAAGAAAAAGTACTTAATAACTATCAGTTGATTAACTCATCTGATAGTGAGTATGAGAATTATTTAGAAATTTATAAAAAGCTAGATGGAGAAGAAATCTATATTTTAAAAGATATTGATGAATCAGAAGTTAATGAATTAGATCCAATAATGGCTAAAGCATTATTATCAGTTGAAGGTATAAATAAAATGATGGATGATGCTGAAGGTGGAGATATTGAGATTAATGGTATGAAAATTCCAGCAGGTACAGACTTGTTTGCTGTACTAGGGCAAATGCCAGCAGAACAAAGAAAGCAAATGATGGAACAAGGAAATAAACAGTTCCAAATGATGGATGAAGCTATGACAATTCAAGCTGGAATTAGTGTAGCACAAAAGAATTATGAAGAATTAGGAATGGATACAGAGAAGGTACAAAGAAATTATATATTAAAAATTGGTGGTATTATGCTGCTGATTTCACTACTAGGAGCAGTTTGTTCTATTACAGTTGGTTTTATCGCATCTAAAATAGCGGCTGGATTAGGTAGAAATCTTCGTAAAAATATATTCAAAAAAGTATCTGAATTCTCAAATAGTGAATTTGATAAGTTTTCAACTGCTTCATTAATTACTAGAAGTACAAATGATGTTACTCAGATACAGACCTTAATGGTAATAATGATCCGTATGGTTTTCTATGCTCCTATTATAGGTATTGGTGGAGTAATTAAGGCAACTAGCAAGAATAGTTCTATGTCATGGATTATTGCTATGGCGGTAATAATTTTATTAGGAATGATTGCAATATTATTCTCTATAGTTATGCCAAAATTTAAAATGGTTCAAAAGTTAGTGGATCGTTTGAATATGGTCACTAGAGAAAATTTATCAGGTATGATGGTTATTCGTGCCTTTAATACACAGAAATTTGAAGAGAAACGTTTTAATAAAGCTAATGAAGATCTTACGAAAACAAACTTGTTTGTTAACAGGGTAATGACAATCTTATTCCCTGCTATGAATTTGATTATGAATGGTGTAACTTTATTAATTGTATGGGTTGGAGCTCATCAGATTGCGGAATCTACAATGCAAGTTGGAGATATGATGGCATTTATGCAGTATGCATTACAAATAATATTTGCTTTCCTAATGCTTTCAATGATGTTTATCATGATACCAAGAGCGTCTGTATCTGCACAGCGTATTTCTGAAGTACTTGAAACAGAACTAACAATTGTAGATCCAAAGGAACCAAAACATTTTAATGAAGATATAAAAGGTGTTGTTGAATTTAAAGATGTATCATTCAGATACCCAGGTGCCGAGGAAGATATGATAAAGAATATCAGTTTTAAAGCAGAACCAGGAATGACAACAGCTATCATAGGTTCAACAGGATCAGGTAAAACAACTCTTATGAATTTAATACCACGTTTTTATGATGTTACAAGTGGTAAAGTAACAATTGATGATATTGATGTTCGTGATTTAAAACAACATGATGTAAGAGAAGTAATAGGATATGTTCCTCAAAAAGCATCTTTATTTAGTGGTACAATAGAATCCAATTTAAAATATGGAAATGAAAATGCAGCTAGAGAAAACTTGCAGGAATCAGCTGAAATAGCCCAAGCTATAGATTTTATTAATGACAAACCAGAAGGGTTTGATACTGATATTGCACAAGGTGGAGGCAATGTATCAGGTGGTCAAAAACAAAGATTATCAATAGCTAGAGCACTTGTTAAAAAGCCAAAGATTTTTATCTTTGATGACAGTTTTTCGGCTTTAGACTTTAAAACAGATTCAGCTCTAAGAAAAGCATTAAAAGAAAAAACTGGAGACAGTACTTTGTTGATTGTGGCACAGCGTATATCTACCATTAAAAAAGCAGAGCAGATTATTGTACTAGAGGATGGTAAGATGGTGGGATTAGGTACTCATGATGAATTGATGAAGAATTGTGAGACTTATCAAGAGATTGCCCTTTCACAATTGTCGAAGGAGGAGTTGTCATGAGCCAACAAGATAAAGCAGTAAATAGAAGAATGAAAAAAGGCGGCGGTGGACATGGTCCAGGCGGTATGAGAATGGGCGGAGAAAAAGCCAAAAATTTCAAAGGAACAATTAAAAGATTATTATCTTATATAAAGGCTTATAATGCAGCTGTTGTAATTGTTATAATATTTGCCATGGCAAGTGCAGGTTTTGCCATATATGGACCCCAATTATTAGGTGAGGCAACAACTAAGATTTTTGAAGGGGTTATGGGTAAAATATCAGGAGCATCAGATGGGATTGATTTCGCATTTATTGGTAGAATTATAATATATCTAGTAGGTTTATATGGATTAAGTGCTTTATTCTCTTATATTCAGAGATTCATAATGACAGGTGTTTCAATGAAAGTAAGTTATAAAATGCGTAAAGATATATCGGAAAAAATAAATAGAATGCCTTTAAGATATTTTGATGGTACAAATCATGGAGAAGTACTATCACGTATTACTAATGACGTTGATACAGTTAATCAAACACTTAACCAGAGTTTATCTCAGATTATTACTTCAGCTACAACTGTAATTGGAGTATTGATTATGATGCTCAGAATAAGTGGTTTGATGACCTTAGTGGCTCTTTGTATTATCCCAGTCTCTATGATTGCGGTAATGTTCATTGTAAAACATTCACAGAAGTATTTTAAGAAACAACAAGATTATCTTGGAAATGTAAATGGACATATTGAAGAAATGTATGGTGGGCACTTAATTATTAAAGCTTTCAACTGTGAAGAAAAAAGTACTAAAAAGTTTGATGAGATGAATGATAAATTATATGGGACTGCATGGAAATCACAGTTTTTATCTAGTATGATGATGCCTGTTATGACCATTGTAGGTAATATTGGATACGTTGCAGTGTGTGTACTAGGTGGTGCGCTTGCAGCGAAGAGAACTATACAAATTGGGGATATTCAAGCATTTATACAATATGTAAGAAACTTTACTCAACCAATAGCACAGCTTGCTAATATTTCTAATGTACTTCAACAAACAGCAGCTGCGGCAGAACGTGTTTTTGAATTCTTAGATGAAACAGAGGAAGTTGCAGAAGCAGCAAAACCAGTTAAGGTAGATAATGTTAAAGGACATGTAGAGTTTAAGAATGTTCATTTTGGATATAAGGAAGATACTATAATAGTAAATGACTTCTCAGCAGAGGTACAGCCAGGGCAAAAAGTTGCTATTGTTGGACCAACAGGAGCTGGTAAAACAACAATGGTTAAACTTCTTATGAGATTCTATGATGTTAACTCAGGAGTTATCCTTGTTGATGGTGAAGATATCCGTGAATTTACTAGAAATGATTTAAGAAGCCAATTTGGTATGGTTCTTCAGGATACTTGGTTATATAACGGAACAATTATGGAGAATATAAGATATGGTCGCTTAGATGCTACAGATGAGGAAGTTATAGCTGCTGCTAAAGCTGCTCATGTAGATAGTTTCGTACACATGTTACCAGATGGATATAATATGGTACTTAATGAAGAGGCTTCAAATGTATCTCAAGGACAGAAACAATTGATAACAATCGCAAGAGCTATATTATCTGATCCTAAGATATTAATTCTAGATGAGGCGACAAGCTCAGTAGATACACGTACTGAAGTACAAATTCAAAAGGCTATGAATAATCTTATGGAAAATAGAACAAGCTTTATTATTGCACACCGTCTATCAACAATACGTGACGCTGATGTAATATTGGTTATGAATAATGGAGATATTGTAGAGCAAGGAGCTCATGAAGAGTTGTTAGCTAAGAATGGATTTTATGCAAATCTTTATAATAGCCAGTTTGAAGAAGAAATGGTAAGTTAGAGTAATCCTAGTAGCCAAGGGGGAGTCCTTGGTTGCTGGGATTTTTGTTTTTATGACAAAAAATGATGTAGAAAACATAGTTGAAAGTTGATAATTGAAAGTGGATAACGAAGGATATTTCTCTACGAGAAAATTATACATTATTTTTCCTTGGAGAAAAGGAATTTGCTTGTTAAATTTAAAAATAAAAAGATAGGTTTTAATTCATACTATAAGAAAAATCCCTGATAAGAGTTATACTTAATTATTTATGAATGTTTTTATTATCTAGTTAATGAGGTTTAATGCTTATTAATGAATGTTAATGATTTTTGAAAAAAACATTGATAAACGTGAATGACGATGGTATAATATGGATAAAGATGAATTAGGGTCGACACTGAATTATCTTTCAATATTAAATAAAGGAGCATATTTTTATGTTTATTGATGAAAGGCATCGAGCTATTTTAGATATTATATCTACGAATGGTAGAATATCTGTTGGAGAGATACAAGAAAAATTTAATGTTTCAGTTGATTCTGCAAGACGAGATTTGAGAATACTTGAAGAAAAAGGATTACTAAAAAGAACACACGGTGGAGCAATTCCTACAAGGCAGATTGCATCCGGTAAGCCATCTAAAATCACCGCAAAAGATATTACAGTAGTTAAAGAAAACTATATGGCAATAGCACTAAAAGCTGTTTCAATGATAAATAATAACGATGTAATTTTTATAACATCCGCAACAGTCGGATATTTTATGGCACAAAATTTACCAAGTGATATTCGTATTAGAGTAGTAACAAACTCTATTATTATAGCGGAAGAATTACGAAAAAAGGATAACATTTCTGTAATTCTTTTGGGCGGAGAAATGGATAACAAGGGAAACTGTTACGATGCATTTGCAGTTGATATGATTACTCGATTGAGATTCGATAAATGTTTTATTACTTCTGCTTGTATATCTTCTAAATTTGGTCTGTCAATTCAAAAATCCCAGGCAATTAGTTTTTGGAATGCAGTAATTGACAGCTCAAAAGAAACTATTGGATTGTTTCCAACAGAGAAAATTGGATTTGAATCAATAATTAGTATTTGTCCTGCAAACAGATTAAATACTTTAATTACAGATTGGGATGTGTCGGAGGAAGATTTAACAACTTTTGATGACCAAGGAATCAAGATTGTAGTGGTAGAAAAAGAATAAATTTCGGGGCGTAAATTCCGCCCATCATATCCAACAATAGCACATAATCTAAATCGTGTGCCTGGACTGAATTATGCTCTATACTTGACGTGTATTGGTCACACGTAGTCATGCCGAAACTTCTACTTTCTGCGTCCTTAAAGACTTCATAAGTATAGCATATCAAATTTTAGTAGGGAATTAAAATATTTGGTTTAATATGAGTTTACTTGTTTTATATATTAATAAAACATTGCATTTTAAATACAATATTTTATCTTATATAAAATGAGTAAACTTATCTTTATCTAGAGAATAATAAAATAAAGGTTCTGACTTAAGTCAGAACCATCCATCGTTTTACGTTATCAATTTTCAATTTTCAATTAATTATGGCTTGCCGTTTATTTCATTTCAACCAACACCGCCTGTTGAACAGGAGCTGAAAATCTTACAGGAACATTTTTTTGAGTTAAACCATATTTTTTTCCATCAACTATTAAAAAACTACTATCTATAACTTCACATTCTTTTCCTCTATTTCTTAATGCTTGTACTACTGCATTCATTAATTCACTTTGTTTAAAATATCTTTCATCTAATTCAATTACTATTTTTTTCTTAAACATATAATCACTACTCCTTTGTTTATAAATTTAAATATTAATCTTATGTAAAAATAATTAATTTGATAATTCATAGGCAATATTTGATACTCAAAAGTGATTGGTACATTTAAACATAAAACCCTTGTTTAGTTATTAATAGACATTATATATTCTTTTACCATATATGTAAAGGGAGTTCTAAATGAGAATACATTATATTAAAACATTAAAATATAATAGGTATTACATGGTATAATGTGGATATAATTGAAATAGTAGTTCACTGTTTTCAGTAAGGGGTGGTTGTATGGCTGTATTTAATATTGAAGTACTTGATAATATGAATAGAAGAATTGAAAATGAACTGATACCATTAATACATACAGTAGATTATGAAAAGATTGATGAGGTAATTGAAAACATTATTCAAGAATTACATGAGGCAATTCCTGATAAGAAAAGAATTTCATATGGTATCACATATGTGGTAAAGTTACTCAGTAAAGCACTATATGAGAAGGTGGGAAATTCAGATTTAGACACATTTCAGAGTTCTCTTATGCTTTATAAAAATTTAGATACTTTTAGGACTAAATGTGTTGGATTAGGAATGGTATCTTATCATGGGTTGAAGGATGTTGAAGCAGTTTTACCATATTTTAAGGATGCAGCAAACCATGAAATATGGGAGATTCGAGAGTTTGCTCAGATGTACATAAGGAAGATAACTAAAAAGTATCCTAACAAAGTTCAAGCTTTTTTAATCAGTTTAACCAAATCAGAGAATCCTAATCATAGGAGATTTGCTAGTGAATGTTTGAGACCTGTTGTGGAGAATAGATGGATTTTAAATAATCCAGAGTTTTCTTTAAAGGTGCTTAGAGAATTATTTGAAGAAAGTGATCCGTATCCACGAGTTTCTGTGGGAAATAACCTTAGCGATTTATCACGGAACTTGCCAGAGTTGGTACTTAATATTGTAAAGGAATTAGTTTCTAGAGAAAATGAAAATTCGTATTGGATTGCTACTAGAGCATGTAGAAACTTAGTAAAAATTAAACCAATTCAAGTGATGGATATATTGAAAGTGGATACCTATGTTTATAAAAATAAGAAGTATAAACGAAGTGATTATGAGAAATAGATTATTTTAATAATATGATATGAAAGCAGGAGTTTAAATAAGACTTCTGCTTTTTTGTTCATTAAATGTATTAAATGTATCAGGAAAATTAAATGACAAGTTAACTAATTATAATTCCAAGTATACTTGTCATAAAAGTTAGTTAACCTTAATAGATATTAATAGAGGTGATTGAATGGATGAAAATATTGTCTTGAAAAATAGGTTAAAGGTTGCTAGAGCTGAGAAAAGTTATACTCAAGAACAACTTGCTAATTTATGTGGTGTAACAAGACAAACCATAAGTTCAATAGAAACTGGACAATATTGTCCAACAGCAAAGTTGGCATTAATAATATGTAAAGTTTTTGAGAAAAAATTTGAGGAAATATTTTATTTTAAGGAGGGAAATTAATATGTCAGTTAAAAAGGTTCAAAGAGATGAAAGAACGGAATTTATTCAAAATAAAAGTTATAAATTTGGTTACAATTTTTTAGTCCTTAGTTTATTGATTTATATTATGTACAGAACTTTTAGATATAATGAGTCAGGATTTGTATTAATAGGGTTAATGGGGACATCATTCTATGCAGTGATGGCATATCAGTACAAGGAAAAATTATTAACAATAAAAGAACATAAAGCAGAATCAATTTTGGTAATATTCTCCGCAATCGTTCATATTTTAGCATGTATTTTGATTTACCCTAATCTTAAATAAAACTTTTATAAAAAACTAAATCTTTTATAGAAATATGAAGTAAGTAAATTTTTTTAGTAGCTTTGTTTTAATGATTGCTAACTTCAAAGAATTACCCTAATTAAAGGAATTTGTTATATAATAATAGAAATGTTAATTATAAAAATTTTATATCCTATTAGTTTGATAGATATAGAATTATTTTAAATAGGGGGATGGGGAAATGAAGAATATAATTTTAGAAACAGAAAGGGTTGTTATGAAGTCGCCTATTGGAATGGTAGATAGTAATGACATATTATCTGCAATAAATAATAAACAAACTCTACAATTTTTAAGTTCAGCACCATCTGAGTATACTTTAGAAACAGCAGAATCATTTTTGGATTATCTTAAGTCAGTGGAAGCCTCAGAACATATGCTTGAATTAGGGGTGTTTGAAAAGGAAACAAATTCTTTTGTTGGGATGATGACAATTGAAGATATCAATTATGATAATCATTCATGTGAACTGGGATATTGGTTATCTAAAGAATATACAGGAAAAGGAATTGCATATGAATCAGCAAAAGAATTAATTGATTTCGTATGTAACTCTTTAGGAATGAAGGTAATTAAAGCTTATGTTATTAAAGAGCATAGAAAATCTATATCATTATTAGAGAAACTGGGGTTTATACAAAAGGAACTTTTATTAAATAATGAAGAAAATAAAGGTGTCATGGTTGATAGATATTTATATGTTTTAAATAATTAGATAAAATTGAACAAGTACATATTTTTATATTACTAAGATATGGGTTATAATAAAAATAGAACATATAGGTATTGAACAATAGAGGACTTAGGGTGATACTAATGAAAGAAGATAAAAATACTAAAAAAAAATTAAGTAAGAGTGAAGAGAATAAATTATTAAAGGAAGGTAAGCTCTTTGAAGCTGCATATGACTTATTTACATCAAAAGGAATTCATAATACTGCAATAAGTGAGATAGTAAAAAAAGCAGGTGTAGCAAAAGGAACATTTTATCTATATTTTCAAGATAAATATGATATAGTTGATTTAATTGTAGTAAGAAAAAGTAATAAAATTCTTATAGAAGCAATGGATGAAGTTATTAAGAGTGGTGTCAATAACTTTGAAGATTCGGTAATAATGTTTGTGGATTATATAATTGAAGTTTTAAGAAAGGATAAAAAGCTCTTAAAATTAATACATAAAAACCTTTCATGGGGGCTTTTTGATTCTGCTTTTAGAAATATTGAACAATATGATGACGCAAGGAAAATTATTTATTATTTTATTGATGAGTTGGAGCATGAAGGGGTAAGTCAAGAGGAAGCAGAAAAAATATTATTTATGATAGTAGAGCTCACAAGTGCAATAGTATATAGTTCTATAATATTAAAAGAGCCTGATGAAATTGATGAAATGAAACCATTATTATATAAGACAATTAGGAAAATGATTCAGAATTAAGGTGCGTGAATACGCTCCTTTTTTATTTACACTTTATTTACAGAAGTTAACAAATAAAATATTGACCAATGGTCATTTTGGGGAGTATAATGTTTTTGTGATAAAAATGACCGTTGGTCAGAAAAGATTTGTGAGGAGATGGGATTATGAAGAAGTTTGGGAGGTTTATTGCCAAACAGAGGATTTTAGTTTTAATTATTGCAACGGTATTACTAGTTCCGGCCATATATGGAACAATAAATACCCGCATTAATTATAGTATTTTGGATTATGTTCCAGCGGGACTTGACTCCACTGAGGGGCAAAAGATATTAAGCGAGAATTTTACAGCAGCTGAATCTTCCATGTTAATTGTAGAAGGAATGGAGACCAATGATATACTCAAACTTAAAAATAAGATCAGTAACATTGAAAATATTAAGGATGTTATATGGATTGATGATTTATTAAATGTAAGCATTCCAGATGATATGTTTCCAGATGATATTAGACAGGTGTTTTTTAGTGAGAACTCAACAATTCTACTAATTAACTTTGAGTATGAAAAAATATCAGATGAAACGCATAAAGCTATAGATGATATTAGAAAAGTAGCAGGAAAACAGAGTTTCCTAAGTGGAGTTACTGCTATAGTGAAGGATACAAAAGATTTATCAGATAGAGAGACTCCTTTCTATATTCTAATTGCAGTTGTACTATCAATTATTGTACTAGCAATGACAATGAAATCCACAATTATACCATTTATATTCTTGGTGGGTATAGGATTTGCAGTACTTTATAATATGGGAACAAACATATTTTTAGGTGAAATATCATATATAACTAAAGCAATTGCAGGGGTTCTCCAACTGGGAGTTACAATGGATTATTCTATATTCCTACTTCATAGATATGATGAAGAGAGAGAAAAATTCAGTGATAAGACAGAAGCTATGGCTGAAGCAATATCAAAAACTATAGTTTCTATATCAGGAAGTTCATTAACAACAATAGCTGGATTCTTAGCATTATGTGCAATGCAATTAACTTTAGGTAAAGATATTGGAATAGTAATGGCTAAGGGAGTGTTATTAGGAGTTATTTGTACAATAACTGTATTACCAGCATTACTACTTATTTTTGATAAGCCTATTCACAGGTTTAGTCATAGAACATTACTTCCAACCTTTGAGAAGACTGCATCCTTTGTAACAAAGAAATATAAATTATTTATAGTAATTTTCTTAATAGCATTTATACCTTCAATATACGGAAAGGTTAATACTGGGGTATATTACAACTTAGATGAATCATTACCAAGAGATATGAAGTCTATTGTAGCTACAAATAAATTAAAAGAACAGTACAACATGATTACAACTCACTTCATACTTATAAGTGATAAATTACCTTCTTATAAAGTTAAGGAAATGGTTCAGAAGATGGAGAAGGTTGATGGAATAGAAAAGGTTATCGCAGCTGATAAATACGTGGGACCGGAAATTCCTGAAGAATTTATTCCAGAAGATATAAAACAGAAAATTGAAAGTAATGGATACAAATTGATATTAGCAAATTCAAAATATAAAGCAGCAAGAGCAGAAGAAAATGCTCAGATAGAGGAAATTATAAGTATAGCTAAAAGCTATGATAAAAATGCCATGATTACAGGTGAAGGACCACTTACTAAGGATTTAATTAAGATTTCGGAAACTGATTTTAAACGAGTAAGTTTTGCGTCAATATTAGCCATTTTCTTAATAATACTATTGATATTTGGCTCTGTTACTATACCAGTAATTCTTGTTATGTCAATAGAACTTGCAATATTCATTAATATGGGTATACCATTCTATACTGGAACCACAATACCATTTATAGCTTCTATAGTAATAGGGTGTATACAACTAGGAGCAACAGTTGATTATGCTATTTTGATGACAACTAGATTTAGAGAAGAGTTAAGAAATGGACATGATAAGTTTAAAGCAGCTGAGATTGCAGTAAAAGGTTCTGCAAGATCAATAGTGACAAGTGCATTAACATTTTTCGTTGCTACATTTGGTGTAAGTGTTATATCAGATATGGAACTTATAAAAGCATTATGCTTCATGATGTCTAGAGGAGCAGTAATAAGTATGGTTGTAATAGTATTTGTTCTTCCATCCATATTATTAGCAAGCGAAAAACTTATATCTGTAACAACAAGAAATTGGAAGGAAAAAGAAATAAAAAAAGAAGCGGTATATAATTCTTAATAATATAAATTGGAGGAATTAAAAATGAAATGTATGTCAAAAAGAGTAGCCTGTTTAGTAATTGCGGCTTCATTATTAGGAACAAATGCTGTCTATGCACAGGATATTATTAAAAAAGATGAATCTGTTTATGTTATACTTTCTCAAAATGGAGAGACTAAAAAGACAATTGTAAGCGATTGGATTCATAGTGATGAAAAGAATATAGAGATTTATGATAGATCAGACTTAACGAATATAAGGAATCTTAAGGGGGAAGAGTTGCCAACTGAGAAGGATGGAAATCTTGTTTGGAAAGTTAATAATAATGATATATTTTATCAAGGAAACTCTGATAAACAATTACCTTTAGAGATTAAAATAACTTATACAATAGATGGTGAGGAAATACAACCAGAAGAGCTTGCAGGTAAAGCTGGAAAGGTGAAAATTAAAATTGAATACTTTAATAGAGAAGAACATGAGGTTTTAGTTAAGGGGAAGAAGAGGAAAATTTACACTCCATTTGCAGCTGTAACAGTGGTAAGTCTTCCAATTGATAAGTTTAAAAATGTAAAAATCAATGGTGGAGAGATGATTGGTGATGGTAATAATCAGGTGGTTACATTCATCTCATTGCCAGGACTTCAAGAGAGTTTTGAAGAAAGTGAATTTTTTAAGGAGTTTAAAGAATCTTTGAACTTACCTCAATATCTTGAGATTACAGCAGATGCTGAAGAATTTGAACTTGGTTCTATAATGATTACTGCAACACCAAATATTAAGATAAAAGATAAATTAAAGAAAGCCGATGCTTTTGATGAGTTAATGGATGGGCTTATAGAACTGAAAGATGCAAGTGGAAAATTATCTGATGGAAGTAGAGAACTTTCAGATGGTATGAGTACATTTACAGAAAAAATGGGTGAATTCAATAGTGGATTACACAAATTTGCTGAAGGAATGACTCCTCTAAGTGAGGGTGTTGGTCAGCTTGTTAAAGGAACAAAGAGTGCAAAAGATGGAGGTGCTCAGGTAGCTTCAGGTATTAAAGAGTTAGCTAAGGGAATTGAACAGTTTGGTCCAGGAGCGGTTAGTTTTTCAGAAGGAGCAGTTAAGTATGTTGAAGGAACAAAACAATTTGTGGTTGGTGGAAAGAATTTTGTAACTGGTGCAGAAGAATATGCTGGAAAAACTAAGGAGTTTGCAAATGCTTCTATAAAGATAGCAGAAGGAACAACTATGCTGGTACAAGGAAGTGCTAAAGCAGAAAAATCAAGTAGAGAATTAGCAGAAGGAGCAGAAAAATTATCTCAAGGTGCAAATGAAATATCTATCAATACTGCTAAATTATCTAGTGGAATAAAAGATATTTCAGATAATTCAACGCTTATTAAAGGTGGAATTAGTAAACTACAAGCTTCAAATAAAGAATTAAAAGATGGACTTGCAAATTTATCAAAAGGAGCAGATGAAAGTCTAGAGGGTGTTAAAAAGATTAAAGGTGGAAAAGAACAAGAATTAAAGATAATTGAGGGGCTTTTAGAATCTAATACTCAATTACAGAATGCTATACAAGGATTAAAAAAGATTCCAGGTAATGAAGAATTAGTTGGAAAACTAGAAGTTCAATTAGCTATGCAGAAAAAAGCTATAGATGGATTGAAAGTATCAAGCAGTCAGCTTATTTTAGGTCTTGATAATCTAAATAAGGGTATGGCAGCTTTGGAGCAGGGATCAGTGAATATGGAGGCTGGATTTGCTCAATACTTAGGAGCTCAAAATGAGATATTTGGTGGTTTTGGTAAATTAAATGAGGGAATAAAAAAAATAGATGCAGGAGCACAAGCACTTTCAGAGGGGACTAAGGAATACTCTAAGAAGATGAATGAATTTAAATTTGGAAGTATTAAATTAGCTGATGGAATGAAAGCTATTTCTGATGGTGGACAACAATTAAAACCTGCTTCACAGAAATTATCTGCAGGTGCAGAAGGATTAAAAGGGGGAGCGGCTAAGTTAAATTCAGGGATAGAGCAATTAAATGGAGGAATAAGTGGTTTATCAGAAGGACTAGCTAATCTTAATGAAGGAGCGGCTAAATTAGAGCAAGGAGCAAAAGGAATTACAGAAAAAACTCCAAAATTAGTTGCAGGTGCAGAACAGGTTTCTTTGGGGCTGAATAAACTTTACACTGAAGGAGTTCTCGGATTAGAAAGTAAGCTTCCGGAACTAAAAGATGGTGTAGATAAACTTGTTGCTGGGGGAGATGCATTAAATGAAGGATGTGAAAAACTATCTAGTGGTGCAGAAGAATTAAGTGTTAATATGAAGAAGTTCCATGAAGAAGGCATAAAGAAAACTTACCAAGAACTAGACCATAAGATTGAAGATGTTAATTATTTAATAGATATAAAAGATCAAATAGTAAAGTTATCTGAAAGTTACGAGGCCTTTACGGATATTGGTGATAATATGGGTGGTAAGGTTAAATTTGTGATGAAGACTGAATCTATTAAAATTGATAAAAATGAAGAATTGTTGAATAAAGATGCAATGAGTAATATAAGCTCATCTAAAAAGGAGGAAAAAGGATTTATTAATTGGGTGAAAAATTTGTTTAATTAGTTACTTATTAATAAAACAAAAAAAGAGCTGGTTAGCTCTTTTTTTTTGCAAGTTGAAAGCAAAAAGAATTATTTGTCGAAAATTTTATAAAATGCTTGCCATTAACAGTAATAATATGTATAATTTTAAGTAATAACATAAGTATTGTAATATTTATTATTAAAAAAAGTTAGTTGTGGAAAGAAGCATGTGATATGCTTAATTAAAATAAAAAAGCTTCTATAACATGAAAGAGTGATTTTAGGAAGTATTTACAAGGAGAAGAAGATGGGAAAATACAAAATATTTAAAGATCATACTAGTGAAATAATAAGAATAAATATTTATAGTGGTGCATTAGAGGAAGTTGAAGAACTTAAAGGTAAAGAATATGAAATTGTAAATAAAAGAGAAGAATCAACAAGAGTGGCATATTATATTAGATTTATTAATACTGAAGAAGAATAGAATTGAATGTAGCAACCCAAGAGGTTGCTTTTTTATTGGAGAATTTTATTAATACATATTAAAGTTAATGTGGTAAAATTATACTATAAACCCTATTAATATTATGCAACAAAGATATATAAGTAAATAATGAATAAATTAATTAGAAAGTTTAGCGATGTATTTACATAGTATTTAATTGAAACAAAAAGTTTATAGATTAAATAATAAAAATAATGGAGGGTAAAATGGGGAAAGTAGATAAAGTAAAAAGTATTACAGTTAAATCACGGAAAAAGCTAAAGAAGATAGCTAAGGATAAGTTTGGAATGTCTGATGAAGGAATAGAAAGAGCTAAGAATATAGGTAAAGGAATTGGAGTTGCTGTAGTTGCATTTACAATTGGAAGAGTAACAAGTAGTAAAAATAAGAATAAGGATAATGCAAATGCTGGAGAAGAAACAATAACTGCCATTGGAGGACAAGTTAGTAATAATACAACAGCTAATAATATTGGAAAAGGAGCAATTGTTACTAAGGGGGGCGGTGTTATTGTTAAAAAGATAGTGGTAAACGGGCATTTGAATATGGATATTAGCAAATAAAAAACTAATTTAAAATATATAAGTAAAGTGTATTTTATATGACACTCAAAGTTGACTAAGCTTTGAGTGTTCTTTATTTTTTATTTGCAAAATACATATACTGTAAATAAAAGAATAAAATGATATAATATATTAATGAGTTTGCAAAGATGGATATAGCGTTGAAATATAATATTAACGTAAAATTTCAATTAAAGATAAATTACATTGTGAACAAAAGGAGATATATAAGATGTTAATAAAAAGAGGTGTATTAGTTGCTTCTACAGCAATAACAATGTTGGTATTAGTGATTTTAGGAGTTGATTTACCTTTAGCAGGTATTATAACGTTTATAGCAATAATAACAGCATATATGTCGATTTCTATAAAAAGAACTAAAGATAGATTAAGTTTGTTGAATGATAAATGTGATCCTGAAGCTTTTTTAGATAGGACAGAGAAGCAGAGGGAGATTACAGGAAAAAAGCCTAAGCTTAATGCATACTTAAATGTGGACAAGGCTGCGGCTTTGTGTTGTATGGGGAAAGTTGAAGAAGCAAAGAGTATACTAATAGATATGGATAAAGGAATACTTTCAAGAAAAAATGGTGCGTTGTTGATATACACTATTAATTATATTTTATGTTTATATGACCTTGGAGAGATTGAAGAAGCTGATAAATTATATGAAACAGAATTTATTAATTTACTACAGGATTGTATTTTATCAGACAAACCAAGATTTAAGAGAAGAATTAAATTTCTTGTAGCTGAAAGAGAATTTATTCATGGGAAATATGAAGAAAGCAAAAAGAAATTTGAAGAATTATATGAGGAAGGATTTAGCAAACGTCATAGGATAGCTGCGTTACATGGACTTGCGCGAATTAATGAAAAGCTGGGAGCAAGAGAAAAAGCTATAGAACAATATACTAAAATAGTAGAATTGGGTAATAAATTATACATAGTAGAGGAAGCAAAAGAAAAGCTAAAGGAATTAAAATAATAAAGAAAAAAATGTAATGGGGTCAGACCCCATAGCAAAAAAAGTTGAAAGTGATTTATCTTAAGTATATTATAAATGGTGTATGTGCAATAAGATACTATTTATATTTTTGGAGGAAAGTATGTTTAATATTCAAGATATAATGTCAGAAAATTTTTCAGGATATCCTGAAGAGACACAGGAGTTTATGAAAAAGTATAATGAAAAGATTAGAGAAAATTTAAAAGAAGAATTGATAAATGATATAGGAGATAATATGCTAAAGGATATGGATAAAGGTAAGGATAATTTCATAAGTATGTTATCTCAAATACTAAACAATGGGTGGAAAGGGTTTAATAAAATGTCTACTCAGGCACTTTTAAACATGTACTTAGAGCGTAAAAGTCAGGAAGACTTTTTTAAACTTATAGAAAAAGTGAATAAGGAAGTATAGAACATGGTGGACAGATTTATCTTTTGAGATAAACCTGTCCAATTTTATTACATAGAAAATTTGATAGAAAAGCAAATTTTACAATTAAGGGTTTTTTAACACTTTTACTTGTGATTTTAGCCATGAAACAACTGATTTCTTGTCTTTGTTGATTGGAGAGATAGTATTCCATAAATCCCAAAAATGATTACAGAAACCATTTACTATAGTAGGTTCAGTAATAGAAATACATAGATTATTGTGTGAGTTATCCTTTGACGAAGTATTATTTTGGTTATCGCTTTGAACGAATACAGCATCATAATCCTTTATCATATAAGAAACATGGGATAAATCTTTTTCACTGGTATCATTTAATAATGCAATTTGATAATTATCATTGTTTTCAAGTAAATTTATCATATTTTCTAAATGAATAAGAATATCAAAAGAAACTTGGGGATTTATATTATTTCCGTTATTTTCAATAAAATCTATAATAGATTGTTTTGATGAAATAGCATAGAATTTAAAGTTTTTCAGTTGGGTTTTAAATGCCTCAACTCTTCTTTCATGAAATAAAATCATTTTTGAAAGTTCCTTATCAGATAGTTTTTCATTGTTTAAGAATGTATAATTTGAACTATTTAATGGAAGAGTAAATAAATTCAACTCAGGATTTAAAGCAAATCTATTTCCCTTTGATTCTTCAGACAATGTTAGTTCAGATAGTAAATCTAGGTCTATTTTAGTATATTTATTGTTTATAATAGGTGAAGAAGAATTATAGTAATTACTTAAAGTTTTTTGTAGAATAGTTAATACCATCTCATCTCTTATTAGAAAAGCAAAGTCAATTTTATTAACATTCTCATTGCAAAAGCATATTAAAACACCTACTGTGGGTATTATTATAAATTCCTTAAAATGTATAAGAGAATCATGATTATTTAAGTAATTTAAATCATATCTTTGTAAGTTGAAATTCATTAGAAATTCACTTATTATTTTTATATTTCTATCTTTATTCTTCATTAAGGATATGAATTTAGTAATATTCCATCCTTTTTTTTGCACTTCTAATAAGGTGTTATTCCATTCATAATAAGTTTCTTCATAGTTAGAAAAAGAATCTAATTCAGTAAAAAAAGTTATCAAAATAGAATCATTGATGTTTGAGGGCTTTTTTTTCAAACTTTTTAATAAATCTAAGGCGGTATTTATTATGTTTTTATGACCTAGTATTATCTCGAAATTACTTGAGTAACCATATTTACCAGATATAATATGTATGGGATCAAGAGTACTATTATTAGCATTATGATTTTTAATAAAGTCATTTGATTTTTGATTGTTATTAGTATTTATTATAGAGCTATAAGTAACTCTATCTATATTTTTTAGTGTGTTGTTAATATTATTTATAGATGATGAGGTATGAAGAGAGGTTAGTAAAATTTTATTTATATATTCACTCATGTTACAACAATGATTATCATCTAAGGAAATATTAAAGCTAGTAAATAAGTTTATAATTTCTTGACTCTGATATTCATTAATAATATTGTCAGCTAAATAATTTGAGATTAATCCTAAGTAGTTTGAGTTAGCGTTTATTTTTCTTTTGCCAGTTTTCCATTTACTTATTAAAGAAGGATCAACATTAAGCGCGGTAGCTAATTTTTTACCACTTATATTTAAAATATTCAGTAGTTGAGTAAGGGATATTCCGAAGTTTGAGTTATTATGCATATAATCACCTTTACAAGTAGTTTTATATTTAATATAAAAATTAATATGATTAATCATATTACTAAAATTATACTATAAAAAATGGATTTTTTCTAAATAAAAATTAAATTTTATATATATTAACAAAAAAAGTGAATGTCAATAAAGTGTCAATGACTCTTTATTGACATTTTCGATTAGTTTATTGAATAGAATGATGTTGAAAAGTATAATTAATAGTCGGAAAATATAATAAATTGAAGAAAAATAAGTTAATTATAGGATATTATGGCGATGAAGAAGAGGTGTTTTGATGGATGAAATTAAAGGGGTATTTACTAATGAATATATAATGAAAGCTATTAAATGTAGTAAAGTAGTAGATTATATAAATTTAATGCAAGGTATTATATCTTGCAAATCACAGGATATTACTAATCACTGTATTAGAGTGTCTATGTTATCTTATGAAATAGGTAAAGCATATAATCTTAAACAGAAGGATATGGAGAACTTGATTATAGCTTCAAGTATGCATGATATAGGTAAAATATTTATTCCTGATGATATTTTGAATAAGATATCAAAATTATCACAAGAAGAATATGAGATAATCAAAACTCATTCTAGAAGAGGGTATGAAGTTTTAGAAAAAATTGAACAGTTTAGAGTCGCTGCGCAATTAGTTTTACATCATCATGAAAGATGCGATGGAAAAGGTTATCCTAATGGGCTATACAGAGAAGAAATACCTCTTTTATCAAGGATTATTACAATTACTGATGCTTTTGATGCAATGATATCCCAAAGAACGTATAAAGAACCCATGAGCATTGATGATGCTATTAAAGAGCTTCAAAATAATAGAGATGGTCAATTTGATGGAGAGATTGTAGATGTATTTGTTGAGTTGATAAGAAAAGATATTTCTTTATTATTTAAAAATAGAAACTTACGAAATCATATTAAAGAAAGGAGATAATACTTATGAAAAGCTTAAAGTATAAAATTATGATACCAGTATTACTTTGCGTTATAGCTGGAATGATATCATTATCAGTAATAACATATTTTGAATCAAGAAAGATAATTGTTAATGATGTAGAACAGTTAGCTCAAAGTAAGGTTACAAAATTAGTGAAGATTATTGATAATAATATTAATGTATGGAAAGGTGAAATAAAATTATTATCAAATATAAAACCAGTTAAGAACTTGGATTTTGAAGAGTTTAAAGAATATGTAGATGATAACAAAGAAAGCTTAATTGATTTTCATGATATTCTTATAGCAGATAAATGGGGGAAGTATAGTAGTGCTAATGGCAAAAATGGAGATATTAGCGACAGAGATTACTTTTCAAAGGCTTTGAAAGGGGAGACAGTTGTGTCAGAACCTGTAATATCAAAATCTGTTAATGAGCCGATTTGTGTTATAGCGTCCCCAATTAAAGATGTTTATGGGAATATTAAGGGAGTAATTGGAGGAACAATAAAACTAGCTCATTTATCTGATATAGTTAACCAGGAGAAATGGGGTAAAAATGGGTATGCGTACATGGTTAATAAAGAAGGGATAGTAATAGCTCATCCTAATGAAAAAATGATACTTGAGTATAATGCTTTGAAAGAGGGTAGTGATTCAGTTAAAGAGATGACAGGAAATATGGTTCAAGGACAAGAGGATATTAAATATTATGATTTTGAAGGACGAGAAAAGATTGCAGCTTATTCACCTGTAACAGAAACAGGATGGTCAATAGCCATGACAACTTTTTATAGTGAAATAAGTAGTGGAATTTCAAAGATTAGAAATACAATAATAATTATTGGATGTATAGTAATTGTTTTAATTGGAATAATAGTATATTTTATAGTAAGTCAAAGAATAAAACCAGTAAAAGAAATGGCTGATATAACTAATGATGTAGCCTCTGGTAATCTGAAAGTAAAAGTTGATATTAGTAGTAATGATGAAGTAGGAATACTTGCAGATAACTTTAATCATATGATTGAAAATATAAGAGGGTTAATATCTGAAATGAATGATATGGGAATTATGGTAGCTTCACGTTCTCAAGAAATGATGAGTTCCACTAATGAAGTTAGTAAAGCTTCTGAGCAAGTAGCAAATACAATATCAGAAATGGCAATAGGTGCCACGGAACAAGCACAAGCTTCGCAACAAGGTAGTGAAATGGTAAATACATTAATAACTGGAATTAATCAAATATCTGTGAAGTTGGTTAACTCAGAACAGCTTACAGTTAAGGCAATGGAAAATGTCAATGAGGGTATGAAGAATGTAGAATACCAAGATATTAAAACAATTGAAAATAAGAATGCTGCAATGAATATTGGGAATGTTATATCTTCACTGGCAGAGAAATCACAGCAAATAGAACAGATAATTGAGTTTATAAGCAATATTTCAGAACAAACAAATTTATTAGCGTTAAATGCGGCAATTGAGGCAGCTAGAGCAGGAGAACAAGGAAGAGGATTTGCAGTTGTAGCTGAAGAAGTAAGAAAATTAGCAGAAGAATCAAGTAGGGGAACACAGAGTATAAGTGAACTTATACATAAAATCAATATTGAAGTAGAAGGTGCTGTTAAGGAAATGGACGGTGCTAAAAAAATAGTTTTTGAACAAGAAGAAGCATCTAAACAAACAGAAAGTATATTTAAAGAGATTTTAGGGTCTGTTTCAGTTTTAACAGAAAATATAAAAGAAATTTCTGAAGCAAGTAGAATGATTAATGATAATTCAAAGGTAGTAAATGATAATATAAATAATATTGCCAGTATAACACAAGAAAATGCTGCTGGAACTGAAGAAGTGGCGGCCTCAGTAGAAGAACAATCAGCTTCTATTGAGCATATTTCGGTATCTGCAGAAGAACTTGCAAGTGTATCTAATAAGCTTCAGGAGTTGATACAGAAGTTTGAAATATAGAATGTTGTTTACCAACTAATAAGTTAATAGTGCTATAAACTAAGAAATATAAAAGGTTTATAGCACTATTTTATTATTTTAAAGGAAATTTAAAGTATTAACAGTCATATCTCTAATTAATGCTGCAGCTAAATCAATAGAAGCTTTATAATCAGATAAAGCAGAAAAACCATAATGTGTATGAGCATATCTGACAGGGGTTCCAAGTATAAGACATGGAACAGCCGATTCTTCAATATGTATTGGACCAGCATCCGTTCCACCACCACTGCGTACAGCACATTGATAAGGAATATTGTTTTCTTTAGATGTGGATTTAGCTAGAGAAATTAATCTGTGATTTGCAATTAATCTCTTATCATAGTGTCTTATTTGGGTTCCTTTTTTTAGAGCTCCTTGAGAATCATATTTATCCATAAAGGTATCATCTGCTGGAGAACCTTCAAATACAATAGCTAAATTAGGTTTTATTGTATTTGCATTGACTTTTGCTCCTCTACAACCAACTTCCTCTTGTACTGATATTGAACCGACTACATCCACAGGAAGATCTAATCCTTCTAAGGCTAGTAATGTTTCAAGTACACATCCACAACCTAATCTGTTATCAAAAGCCTTACCTAACATAACACCTGTCTCTTCATTGAAAGAAAATTCAGCATGTGGGATAACAGGGGCACCAGGTTCTATTTTGAAAGTATTAATAACTTCATCATAACTTGTAGCTCCTACATCAATTACCATATCACTTATAGGTTGAAGAGTTACAGGTCCAGTTATAAAATGAGGTGGTTTTGTAGCTATAATCCCCTCAACGTATTTACCTTCTTCATTTTTAATCATAACTTTATGAGCAGGAACATTTTGAGCCATCCATCCCCCTAAAGGTAAAAATCGCATAGTACCATTTGCTTTTATGCTCTTAATAATAAAGCCAACCTCATCAGAGTGACCATCTAGCATAATAACGGGTTTATTTCCATCATGATTTTTTCTGTATAGTACTAGATTTCTCATGGAGTCTTCTTTTATATTGAAGACATGTCCAAAGTCTTTCTTTATGATTTCTACAACATCATCCTCAAAACCAGGTGCACCATAGGCATTTGATAGTTTTTTAATGAGTTCAACTGAGTTAACTTTCATATGATTCACTCCTTTTTTATTTATGGTTAATTTATATAGTATAAAAAATTATTATTGGTTCAAATCAATAGAAATGGAATGTAACTCAAAACGTTCCTTTATAAGTTCCCCATCTATTACATATTCTATATCAACGTAAACTACTGAATTTGAATCTAAATCATAACTATAATTTAGTTTGCATTCTGAAGAGGTTAGTCCAGTCCCTAATGGGATTTCAAGGGTTCCATTAAGGCTAGTAGTACTGAAATTATCGCTAGAGAAATGAGTACCATTTACTGGAGTTTTAAGTACATCGGTATTTTTATCTCTCACAGAAATTGTAGCAGTTATCGTATCTGTTTTTAATTCTTTGGTACCAATGTATTTGATAGAAGAACCAACGAATAGATCTTGGTAATCTCCTAAGAATATATTTCCACCTTTAAAAAGCCAATTGGAATTTTGACCATGTAATAAATATGCCTCTTTAATATTAGACTTAAGTGTTCTGCTATGTTTTAGTTTATAATCAGAATAAAAGAAGATAGTGAATAAATTGCTTATGATTAATAGTATTATTATTGATACATAATGTATTTTTTTCATGATTATGAGACCTCCTTACATATATCTAAAGTATAACATTTTGTATATAAAAAGTAACTGTTTTGGGAATAATCAACATGTAAATTTTGTATGTGTACCAGGTACGCATCCATATTTTGTCTGTGTACCAGACTCCGAAACATTGACCCCGAAACATTTTTTTAAATAAAAAATATAGTATAATATTTGAAAGGTGTGTTAAAGTTTAGAATATATGAATATCTAGGAGGAAACAAATATGGCAGGAATTAAATTTGAGATAAAAGAAACCTTAGGAACTCTGTCAGAGTCATCAAAAGGGTGGAAGAAAGAACTTAATATAATCAGTTGGAATGATAGAGCACCAAAGTTTGATATAAGAGAATGGGATCCTGAGCATCAAAAAATGGGTAAGGGTGTTACTCTTTCTAATGATGAGTTAAGAGAATTAAAAAGAATACTTGATAATATGGATATATAACATAAGAAGCAGCCAAAAGGCTGCTTTTATTTTGTAACTCATTTACAAATATTGGTAATGGTATTAAAATATAATAAGACGGTATTAAGGAGGAAGTTATGAGAAGAAGAAATATTTATGTGTTGATCGTGGCTTTAAGTCTTATTAATATTTTTTATAATAGCAAAGTGGTACAAGCAATTAATAATGAAATTAATCAAAGTATAATTGTGATTGATAAAAAATTACAACAAGAGGAAGAGTTATCTATAATGTTTACTGGAGATATTCTTATGCATGACTCCATGATGGAAAGTGTTAAGGAGAATGGCGAATACAAATTTGACGATTTGTTCAAGGAAATAAAAGGTGAATTTGAAGGTAACGATATTAATATATCTAATATTGAGTCAGGTATAAATGAGGAAAGACCTGTATCAGGCTATCCTTGCTTCAATGCACCAAAAGGTATACTAGATACTATGAAAAATCTTAAAGTAAAGGTATTAATAAATTCTCATAACCACATATTAGATACAGGATATCAAGGCCTGACTAATACTCTCAAAAAGTTAGAGGAATCAGGAATTAAAACTTTAGGAGCAGGATATCCTGAAAATAAAAAATCAATTGTTCTTAATAAAGGGAAAATAAAAGCAGGGGTAATGGCATACACTTATGGAGTTAATGGAGGAAATAAGTACAAGGATTATATAAACTATATTGATAAGGAAAATATAAAGAAAGAAATTAAGCATTTAAAGGGAGTAGGGTGTAATTACTTAATTGTATATTTGCATATAGGTACAGAATATAAATTAGAGATTGAAACATATCAAAAGGAATTAATAGATTTTATAATAAATCAAGGTGTAGATGCTGTAGTATGCAGCCATCCCCATGTACCAAGAAAATCAGAAATAATAAAGATTGATAACAAAGCAGTATATGTAAATTATGGTATGGGGAATTTTATAAGTAATCAGAACTATAAATATACTGATATTGGAACTATATCTAAGATAAAAATTGGATATAGTGAAGGGAAGACTTTTCTAAAATCAGCATCAAGTATTCCAGTTTACAGATTAAGATACGAAGAAGAAAAGAAAATATATAGAGCTATTTTAGTTAGGGATTTAGATAAGTTCAAAGAACATATATATACAGAAGATATAAAAATCATTAAGAAAGTGGCTAATGATGTAGGCTTTAAATATACTTGTGATAAAACAAAATCCAGTTTAAAAATACTGAAAAATATAGCTCCTTGTTGGGAATATACTGAAGTATAAATATCATTAGTGTAATAGAAAATTTTTCAGAACAGGGGAATTTCTAAGAAATATAGCTGCAGTTTCATAATGCATTAGAAAAAATATTGCTCTATAATACAAAGTGTCAACAGCGAAAAAATTACTTTAGAGTTTAAGAATATAAGAAATACCTTGCCACAGAGATAGGAAATAACTTCTTCTATGTAAGGTATTTTATTTTTTTGCAACTTTATAAATTGCACACTTTATTTACACTAAATTATTATGGAGGTAAATGAATGATAAAAAAACTAATGATGATCGCATGTACTATAGGTATACTATCAGTTGTATCCCATACTAATGCATCTGCTGAGACTGTTTTCTATAAAAATAACTCTGGATATGCATATAAATATGATAATGAAGTTGGGCTAAAAGTTAAGTGGCTTATTGGTACAGAAAAGGATAAGTCTCATACTGCAGCTGCTGGTAAAAAAGCCTCTTATTATGTTACTTCAGAAGGTGCTGAAAAAGTTCAATATAATTTATGGTATTATGATACAAAGGGGAACTGGGTTAGTACTGGTTGGAGTGGTATTGTAGATTCCCAAAAGCCATATTTAATTACTCTTCCTGAAAATGAAGTATTGGTAGAGGGGCTTAACAAAGTATCTGTATGGGTAAAAAGAGCAGAGGTTACAAATGGTAAATATAAAAATGAAAGTGGAAGTTATGATTGTTACAGTTACACTGGCGTAATAGCAGAAGAAGGACATGATATATTAAATAATAATATAGCGTATAAACGTGAACCTGAAAAGTTTATATTAAACAATATAGATAATCCACAAGACTATGAGTATAAGGTTATGTTTTATGATAGTGAAAAAGGTGTTTTTTCAAACGGTGAATATGGAACTGCTGAAATTGATATTCCAAATCATGAAGTATTGATTAATGTTCATATGAGAAAAAAAGGCTCAGATGCTTCATGGGATGCTTATAAGTTATTTGCAGTTGATCAAGTAAACATTGTAGGAAATTCAGCTGGTAACATTAATGGTCCTGCTATGTTTGGTGGACTTGTAGCATCTCAGGGAAAATATATCTATTACTCAATTTTAGCTGAGGACCCTAGGTATAGTGAATATTGCAAAATATACAGAGTGAAAAAGGACGGTACAGATAAACAGGTTTTAAGTGAGACTCCAGGAGCGTATTTAAATGTTGTAGGTGATTATATATATTATAAAGACTTTGGTAACAGAGGTAGTTTGACTAAAATGAAGATTGATGGAACCGAAAAAGAAGTATTAGACAGTGGGGCTTCAAATATTACTGTGATTGGTGATGATATATATTATGTTAATAATGGTCTATATAAAATTAAAACAGATGGTACAAATAAGGTTAAACTTAGTGACAATATAATTCATAAGTTAAGTGTATCAGGAGATTATATTTATTACAGAAACGGGGCAGTTGATAGAACTATTTATAGATTAAAAACTGATGGAACCGAGGAAACACAAATATATAATGATATGGTAGATCATGTTATACCTTCAGGGGATTGGTTGTATTTCACTAAAGTTGAAGGGGAGAATGAACCAGGTGATGCGTCAATATATAAGATGAAAATTGATGGTACGGAAATACAAAAACTTAATGATGAACAATCTACAAACATAAATGTGGATGGTGAATATATATATTATACTACTCTTAATGGATTATATAAAATGAAAACAGATGGAACAGATAAAACAAAAATAGAACGAAAATATTACGCTCATGAGTTTTATGTTATATCTGGAGATGTATATTCCACTTATACTTGGTCTGATTTCATCTATTCTTATGGCTTATTTAAGCTTTCTGAATAACAATGTGTATGTAGAACCCCTAGGTGGAAAAGTCCACCTAGGGGTTCTTTGTTAGTTTGTATTTAAATTGTAAATTTATCTATTGCATCTTTTAATTCTTTTGAATTATTTTCTAGCATTTTAACATGTTCGTTTATTTCCTGCATAGTTGAGTTTTGTTCCTCAACTGATGCTGAAACTTCCTCAGCGGCAGCTGCTGATTGTTCACACATAACATCAATCTCATTGATTGTTTCTAAAACTTGATCTTTTACATTGTTTAATTCATCAACTCTATCATATAAGCTGCTTATTCTGTTCATAGAATTTGCTATTGTACCATCTAATTCTATAAATATTTTTTCTGTACTCATAACAGCATTATTCTGATCATTGAATATTTCTTTTGTTTCATTAACAACATTAATAGTTTTATTTGTATCATTCTGAATGTTATTAACGATTTGCTGTACGTCAGCAGCAGCTCTGCTTGATTCTTCTGCAAGTTTTCTTACTTCTTCAGCAACTACAGCAAAACCTTTTCCTTGTTCTCCTGCTCGAGCAGCTTCAATAGCAGCATTTAATGCAAGCAAGTTAGTTTGTTCTGAAATTTGAGAGATTGCGCTTGTAAACTCACCAATACTCTTTACTCTTTCTCCTAAAGCACTAACAACATCAAAGATATCTCTAATAGATTTATTAGTAATCTTTTGTTTTTCTGTAAGGTCGCTAGTTACTTCCTTTCCTTTTTGTCCCATAATTCTCATTTCTTCAGCTGAAGCTTTCATTTCATCAGCATCTTCTCTAATGTTATTAGCTGTTTCTTCTAATTGGCTTCCTTTTTGAACTCCCTCTTGGGTTAATTTAGCTTGTTCTAGTGCTCCAGCTGCAGTTTCTTCTACTGCAGATGATACTTGATTAATTGTAATAGTAGACTGATCAACCATATCTGCTAGCATAGATGTTGATTCGTTAACAGAATTAACAGTACTATTTGTTTGGTTAACAAGCCCTTTTAAATTTTGAACCATTACATTGAAGGAATTTTTTAATATTCCAATTTCATCTTTTTCCTTAACTTTAATATTTACAGTTAAGTCACCTTTGCTTACCTTTTCACTGATTACTGTTAATTCTTTTATAGGCTTTGTAAAGGCATTGGCTAAGAAGTACATTACTGCTAGAGAAATAAATATTGCAATAGCAGTCATCACCATAAACAAGTTAATAATATTTTTAACATCTGTAAATACTATTTCTTCGTTAGCAGAAGTTACTATAAATATATCATGTTTCTTATCATGTCTTACATAAGAAAGTTTTTCAACTTCTTTTTTAGTAACTAAATCCTCAATTGTGTATTCTAAAAAATCATTATCTGTAGATAGAATTTTTTTGCCAACATCTTCTCCAGTCTTGATATCCTTTACATTTATAGTTGTTCCAACAATATCTTTTGCAGAAAAATAAAGAAATGTCCCTTTTGAATCTAAAATAGCTACTGTTTTATCTTTACTCATTTCTTCAATATCACTTTGGAAATAGTCTCTTACCATAGATTGATATTGTTTTACTTCCTTATGTATATCATCTATATAGTTACCTGTACTTATTATCCAGCCCCAAGGCTCAAAGTATTTAGAATATGCTCTTTTAGGGCTTAAATTCCCAGTTCCTACATCTTGCGGTCTTTCCCACATGAAGTCTGTATAACCGTTATTTTTATTGTTTTTTGCTGCGCTAATTATTTCCTGTATTAGCTTAACACCATTAGGATCTTGAAGATTTGTTCTATTAATACCTTCTTTTTGAGGAATTATTGGGTGAGCTAAAAGTACTCCATTTTCATCATCTATCCATAAATACCCGTCATCACCATACCTTATTTCCTTAATTAATTCTTTGGCTAATTCTTTAGCTTCATTTTCACTCAAAAGACCAGACTCATATTTTTTGTAGACTGAGTCTATAACTGACATAGAACCATCCACTTGATATTTAATAAAGTCATCGTATTGATTAAGCATATCAGCTTCTATAGAATTGATATCCTCACTAACTCTACCATACAACTCAAATATTTTATCAACTTCGGTCTTAATTGTATTTTTTGTCTGTTTTACTAGGGCATCTTCTGATACATTTACTGTTATTATTCCTAAGATAATTAGAGTAAATATTATCAATGCAGATGTGCCTAGCATAAGTTTAGCTTTAATACTTTTCATTTGTAACCTCCCATTTTCAATTAAAGTTAAATTTATACATTGACCACTTAATTTATTTATCGAATATTGTCGAGATGTCTTTATAAGTAAATAATAATTGAGTTAAATACAAAATTTAGTAAATTCAATAGTATAAAAGTAATGCAAGCAGCATATATATTAATTTGGTGGGTATATAATTTCTAAGGGGAGAGGTAAAATGATACTTCAAAAGGTTGTAGATTTTGCTATTAAGATAAAGGTGATAGAGAGTGTTACAGGAAGATTAAGAATTAATGTACCTATAATAAAGAAAATACCAGAAGAATATCATATTAAAGATGATACTTTAACTTCAGTTTTCCTGATTATTAAGGGAGTTACATCTGTAGAATTTAGCTATTTAACAGGAGATGTTATTTTCACATATGAACCAGAGATTACAGATAAAAAGCAAATCTTGAAAGATGTGAGAAAGATGATTCAAATAGCTTTTTCTTATAGAAAAGAATTTGATTATATAACCGAAGGTATAACAATTGGAGAGCTTAAGAATGACATTGGAAGAATGTCTGAGATAATTAAACATGAGATGAGTAAATGCGTAAATTCTTAAATTAAGATATAGTATCATAAAACCTGAAAAGAAAAAATATATATTTAGTAAAGAAACCGTCAAATTACATACTAATATTATATTTTGGAGGGTTCTATGAATAAAGAAAAAATTCTTAAAGTAATATTCATAATTTATGCTTTAGTGATGATCATAGTTATTGCGCTTATGAACTTTGACATAATTCCAATGATGTCAAAGGTATGGTTAATAATTTTAATTGTATTATCCATTATAATTTCATTTATTTCCACTGTAATTCTAAAAGAAAAAAATATCAAATAGAAAATTTAGAGATTCCGAGTGATAAATAAACTTATACATACTTAAAACTCATAGAAACACTTCGATTTTGATTAAGTATAAATAAAGTTTCACTATGGAATCTCTACATATGATAAAATAACCTTATATGGAATATTGTTAAATATTCCATATAAGGTTTTTAATTGAACAACTCAAATCAAAATATATATAAGAAATCTAATTATAATAGACCTATAAGGTGGGGATAAGGTGTTTGAGTGGCATAGAACAATACAAAATATGGTGAATATAATTGAAGGGCAATTAGTAAAAGATTTTAATGAAGAAATGACACTAACATACTTGGCAGAAAGATTAGGGTACTCACAATATCATGTAACAAAGAAGTTTAAGAATCTTACAGGGATGACTTTTCGTAATTATGTTAGATTACGAAGACTTGCTTATAGTGTCATTGAACTGAGGGATACGGAAAGTCGAATAATTGATATTGCTGTTAAGCATGGGTTTTCATCTCAGGAGGCATACACAAGGTCTTTTAAAAGTGAATATGGAATAACTCCAAATGAATATAGGAAGATGAATGTACCACTTGTTCTTCAGTCAAAACAAAACACATTTGATCCATACTATTTAGGTATAGGAGAGATTTCAATGAAAAAAACAGAATTACAAGAAGTTATTATTGCAAGAGTTACTTTGCCAGCTCATAAACTGGTGTATATTATGAATATTGGTGCTGATAATTACTTTTCATTTTGGAAATTGCAGGAGAAGATACCAGGACAGGATTGTAACACAATTTGTGGATTATTAGAAAGTATAAAAGGTAAGATTGATACAGTATCAGGTAGAGTAGGAGAATTTGATGGGCAAATTGGTGGATGGTTCTATGATGAATCTGGGAAAAAAGGGTACTTATATGGTATTCGAATACCCTTAGATTATGATGGTGAATTGCCTAAACAGATGATATGCACTGATGTACCTGAAAGAGAATATATTATTTTCTCACATCCTGTATTTGATTATGAACATATAGGACATTCAGCATGTGAAGCCGTAGAAAATGCTATGGAAAACTATGATTTTGGAGCTTGTGGGTGTGAACATGATAAGGGAGCAATGATTTATCAGATGCATAATCCTGAAATTATTGGGTATAGATTATATGTGCCTATTAAAGGAATGTAATAGAAGTAGAGTGTATGAGCTTTAGTTGAGCTTATGCACTTTTTTTAGTATATTAAGGATTTTGTCGAGAATGTTGAAGAATAATATGTTCTAATGGTATTTCAGGAAATTATAATCAAAGTATCATTAAAAAGTATATGAGAAACGATGAATTTCGAGAATTTTAAATTTTATTTAATTTTTTTTGACAATTCTTTTAATACAATATATTATTTAATTATAACTAATTGAAAAAAAGGGGATTACCATGAGATACTTAAAGACGAAAATAGTTATTATGTTATTATTGTTAATTTCAATTTCACAATCTGTTTATGCAAAAAATATTAAATTGGCTGATAATGTGAGTAAACATAAAAAGTGGACAATCACTTTCAATAAGGATTTTGATTCTAATCAAATTGAAAATGTATATGTAACATATGTTAATGGGAGAAATGTCAAAGTTAAGGTTACTACAAATAAAAATAAAATAATTATTCATCCACCAGAAGAAGGGTATATGTACGATACTACATACATAATAAATGTAGACAAAAAGATGCAGTCAATGGACAAGCAATCATTAAGTGAATCCTATAAGTATTATTTCACTATTGAATCAAAAGAAGATGAAATGAATAAAAATGAATCAAATGAAAGCAATGAAGATGAAGGGTCGAATTCTTCCAAGGAAGATACTATAAGGCAGGAGAATATTCTGGAGAATTTATCAGTAAAGTACGATAATAAGACGATAAATACTTCTACTAATAAGGAGTATGTTATTGGCAAAAATTTATTAGTTAAACTTAATGATTCAAGATTTAATTTTAAATTATATAAAGGTAACAAGTTAGAATATAGTAAGAATAATACTTCATCAGTTCAATATAAAATTGATCGTGTAGGTTCATATAAAATAGTTATAACATCATCAAATGAAAAAAAAGAATTCTCTTTTAAAACAACTAATAAAATAATTACTTATGATAAATATAATATAACCTTAGATAAATTTGTAGATCAACAGTACAATAAAAAAAGTTCTGTTTATCAAAAGAATGGTGTATGGGTTAAAGCATCTAGAAGTCAAATTAAACATTATATGGATCCTCAAAATGCTATGAATAATGAGAATATTTATCAATTTTTAACATTAAATTATATCGAAGGAATACAGGTAGATGATATTAATAAAATTCTTAAAGGCAAAGGCACTTTAGAAGGAATGGGTGAAGCTATATTAAAGGGATCTAAAAAATATAATGTTAATCCTGCATATGTTATAGCTCATGCGATTCTGGAAACGGGTCATGGAAAATCTGTTTTGGCTCAAGGGGTTAAAGTAAATCAAGTAGATGGAAATAACGTTACTCCTAAAACAGTTTATAATATGTATGGTATACGTGCTGTAGATTCTAATCCAAATAAATATGGTTCAGAATATGCGTATAAACAAGGTTGGTTTACTCCAGAGGAAGCTATTATAGAAGGAGTAAAATGGATAGGGGAAAATTATATTAATAGTAGAAAATATAATCAAAATACTTTATATGAAATGAGATGGAATAAAGATGTAATATGGCATCAATATTCTACAGATATACGTTGGAGTTATAATCAAACTAAAAGACTTAAAGATGTGTTGGACAAGCTACCATCAGCAATTTTAAAATTTGAAATTCCAGTGTATAAGTAATGAAATATAGAAATGATAAGAGCCGCAGTTTTTAGCTGCGGCTCTTTAAATTATTACTCCTCTCAAAACAAGGTCTATCATATCCACAAGTGTACGTTTGTAATCGCCATAATTTTCTATAGGGGAGTATGGATCAAAAATACTTTGGTAGATTCCTATTAAAATATTTCTCATAACTTTCATATCAAATTCACGAATTACTTTTTGAGAGATTGCTTGATTGAAAAGGAATGTAGTATTTTCCCAATCAGCTTTGAAATGATTATCAACAAATACATATAAATCAGGGCGCATGGCTCTTAGTTCATATAGTCTTCCATAGTTGAAATTATTAATATTATCTGGGAGCAATGTTAGCACTTTTTTTAATTTATCAATTATAGGAATATCGCTTTCCATTATATTCTTTTCTTGATCTTTAATGTTTTTAAATATTGAATGTATCATTTCCACTGCAAGGTCATCCTTTGATGGGAAGTTAGCATATATAGTCTTTTTTGCCATATTTAATTTTTTTGCTAGGGAATCCATAGAGAATTTGATTCCCTTATCATTAAATAGTTCAAGAGCTGTTTTGATTATCTTTTCTTTTATATCCATAGTGAAACTCCTTTAATTTTATTCATCTGTTTATAACAATTAATAAAAATTTTTATAATATACTTAATTGGTAAAATATTGAATATATTGAGATAAAAGTATATAATTATTATAACAGGGAAACTTAAAAAAATAAAATAGTTTCCTAAGGGGGAATTAAATTGAAAGGATTTTCGTTTAGTAAGGATATACTTCTAGGATCTGCAACAGCATCAGTACAAATTGAAGGGGGAGATAAGAATAATAATTGGTATCGATGGTCTGAAAGAGGTAAGATAGCTAATGGGGAAAGCAGTATAGGTGGATGTGATCATTGGAGATTGTTTAAAGAAGATATAGAATTAATTAAAGAACTTAAACAGGAAACTTACAGAATGAGTGTTGAGTGGGCAAGGATTGAACCTGTACAGGGGCAGTTTAACAAGGTGGCTATGGATAGATATAGAGAAGAAATTCAGCTGTTAATAGATGCTGGAATAATCCCATTGGTTACCCTGCATCATTTCAGTGAGCCTATATGGTTTGAGGATATGGGTTCTTGGAATAATAAAAAATCACCTGAGATATTTGAAAAATTTACTGAGTATGTAGTGGAGAATCTTAAGGACTTGGTAGAGGATTGGGCTACAATTAATGAGCCTAATGTGTATCTTCAGGGAAGAAGTCTTGAAGGAAATTTCCCTCCAGGAAAGACAAGTACTATTGATTATTTTAAAGGAGCAGGTAATCTTATAAAAGGGCATATACTTGCATATAAGAAGATACATGAGGTTATTCCAAAGGCAAAGGTTGGTGTGGTGTTACACTATGCTTATTTTGATAGTAAAGATAATAAAACTGGAACTAGAATTGCAAAGAAAATAGTTAAAAGAAATTTTCATGAAATTTTCCTTAAGGGAATGTTTGAAGGAAAATTGCTGTTTCCATTAGGACTGTTTGTTAAGGGTGTTAAGCTAGGGGACTATTGTGATTATATTGGAATTAACTATTATTCAAGGCATGGAGTAAAATCTAGCAGAAAAATCAGCATGCTTTTTACTGAGATATATGTTTTTGAGAATTCTAAGTACAATGATTTAGGTTGGGAGATATACCCAGAAGGATTGTCTAAAGGAATTGAAGAGTTATATTATCAATACAGGTTACCTGTATGGATAACAGAAAACGGTACACCAGATCACAAAGATAAGTTTAGAGGAAAATTTATATTCGATCATCTTAGAGAAGTAAGTAAGCTCCTTGATAAGGGGATACCTATAGAGAGATATTATCATTGGTCAATTATGGATAATTTTGAATGGGATTTAGGGTACTCACCAAGATTTGGGCTAGTGGAGATAGATTACAGCAGTATGGAAAGGAAGATAAGAAAATCAGGGGAATTTTATAGAGAGATAATTGAGAATAATGGTGTTACTCAGGAAATGATAGAGAAATATTTAAAGGTGGAGAGTGAGAATGAAAATAGAAGATAATCTAGCTTATGGTAAAGATAAAGTGAAATTTAGCGAGTATTGTGCATTCTCATTTGGGGTTTTTGGACAAAATATAATCTATGGATTCATAGTGGCATATATCATGATATTCTATACAGATTATTTGGGAATAGCTTCAACAGCAGCAGGAACTTTGTTTTTTGTAGCTAGATTATGGGATGCAATAAATGATCCAATGATGGGATTCTTAACGGAACAGACAAGAACAAGGTGGGGAAAATTTAGACCATATTTTCTTTTTGCACCAATTCCACTTTTAATTGTTATAGTACTTTCATTTACCATACCCACATTTAAGATAGACAACCTACTTTGGGCTTACATGACGTATATAGCATATGGAATGATATATACCGTAATGGATATTCCTATGTGGAGTATGACATCAGTTATGTCAAAAAATCAAAAGGAAAGAAATAAATTTATAACATGTGGGAAAACAGCTGCTCCTTTAGCTTTAGTTCTTGTTTCAGTAGTTACTGTTCCAGTAATGAAATTATTTGGTGAAGGTGCTATCGGATATAAGCTGACTGCATTATTATATGGAGCAATAGCATTTGTAGGCTTCATGGGATTGTTTTTATTTACAAGGGAGCGAGTAGAGTATTCAGAGAATAAAGTTACTTTCAAGGAGAGTATTAATTTAATTATAAGAAATACTCCACTTCTTAAGATACTATCAGCTCAGATTCTTGTAACACTGGTTGATAGTTTGATAATGGCTTTGATTATGTATTACTGCATATATGTTTTAGGCAGTGATAGCTATGTACCACTTCTTAGTGCATCTTTTGTAATTCCTATGATAATTGGAGTTATTATTGCATCAAAGTTAGGAGAGCAGTTCGGTAAGAAAAGGACGCTAATAATATTTTTAGTTATAAGATTTATGGGATTTATCCTATTATATTTTGTAGGATATGAGAATATCTATTTATTTATAGGAGTAAACACAATTGTATCCATTACATTTGGAGCACCAGAAGTGTTATTACCATCGATGATGGTTGAGACCATAGATTATATGGAATTGAAAACTGGGATTAGAGCGGAAGGGGTAATATGGTCTACTCAAACGTTTATTGCTAAAGCAGGTGCGGCATTATCAGGAGTGATTCTGGGAATTCTGCTCAAATTCATAAAGTATGTCCCTAATGAAGTACAGACGGTATCTACAATAAAGGGATTCCACGGAATATTGACACTTGTGCCAGCTCTTGCTGTATTGTTAACACTTATACCTATAATAGTTTATAAGTTAGATGAAAAAAAATATAGAGAAATATTGAGGAAGTTAGGAAGATAAAAAATAAATCATCCCTAGAGAAATTAACCTAGGGGTGATTTTGTTTTTTTGATAATAAATGAATAAATAGGTTAAAGATAACGTAATCATTATAACAAGGAAACTAGAGATAATAATAAATGGTTTCCCAAGGGGGAATTAATTATGAAAGAGAAAGGAAATCTAGCTTATAGTAATGGAAAGGTGAAATTCAGGGAGTACTTCGCATTCTCCTTTGGAGTTTTTGGGCAGAATATGATAGGTGGGTTTGTTGTTGCATATATCATGATATTCTATACAGATTATTTAGGAATTGCATCCACTGCTGCAGGAACACTGTTCTTTGTAGCTAGATTATGGGATGCAATAAATGACCCTATGATGGGCTTTTTAACTGAACAGACAAGAACAAGATGGGGAAAATTCAGACCGTATTTTCTATATGCTCCGATTCCTCTTTTAATAATCATTGTGCTTTTATTTTCAACACCTTCATTTAATATAGGAAACCTGATGTGGGCATATGTAACATACATAGCATATGGGATGATATATACAATAATGGATATTCCAATGTGGAGTATGACATCTGTTATGTCAACCAATCAGATAGAAAGAAATAGGTTGATTACATGTGGTAAAACAGCGGCCCCTTTGGGGATAGTTCTGGTTTCTTTGGTGACTGTTCCATTAATAAAGATATTTGGGGGTGGGGCTAGTGGATACAGGATGACAGCTCTACTATATGGAGTAATTGCATTTGTAGGATTTATGGGGTTGTTTTTATTTACGAAGGAACGTATGACCTATTCGGAGAAAAAAGTTACTCTCAAGGACAGTATTAATTTAATAATAAAAAATACTCCACTTCTTAAAATTTTATCAGCTCAAGTCCTTATTATAATTGTGAATAGCATAATAATGGCAACAGTAATGTATTATTGTATATATGTTCTTGGAAGTGATGGATATGTTCCAATCCTGAGTGCATCCTTTGTATTTCCTATGATAGTTGGCTTTATCATAGCATTAAAATTAGGAAACAGATTAGGAAAAAAGAGAGCTCTTATTATTTTTATAGTTTTAAGATTTATAGGATTCATCCTATTATATTTTGTGGGATATGAGAATATCTATATATTCATTGGAATAAATGCAATAGTATCAATTACATTCGGAGCACCAGAGGTTTTATTGCCATCTATGATGGTTGAGACAATAGATTATATGGAATTGAAAACTGGGATTAGAGCGGAAGGTGTTATTTGGTCGACCCAGACTTTTATTGCAAAAACAGGAGGAGCACTAGCAGGAATTTTACTTGGGATTCTATTAAAATTCATAGAATATGTTCCTAATGAAGTACAGACGGTATCAACAATAAATGGATTACATGGAATACTAACTCTTGTACCAGCAGCAGCGCTGTTATTAGCACTCGTACCTGTTATGGTTTATAAACTAGATGAGAAAAAGCATAGAGAGATTTTACGAGCATTAGGAAGGGGAAATAAAAATGGATAATGTAGAATGGATAATGTATAATGAATGACATTTCTCTACGAGAAATTTAAATCTTAATGATCAGTGGACAATAGAGGTTTTACTCGTTTCAATTTTGATGAAACCTTGTATTTAAATTACAATATTTTATTCTAGGATAAAATGAGTAAAAAACTATTGTCCCAAAGAACAAAAAAATGTAGCTTCTGCGTAAGCAGAAGCATCTATCATTATACATTCTCCATTATCAATTATACATTTGTTTTAAAGCGTGATGTGGCATTTAACAATTTTCCACTTTCCATCAACAGGAATCAATGTAATAACCAATTCATTTTGTAATTCTTCAATTAGTGTTTTATTCTTCTCAAGAAGATTCTTGTTCATAAGATTGAAAGATACTGTGCATCTAACACTTATAGAATCATTATTATGTATTACTTCATTATATGAGATATCAAAAAATACAATGTTTTTTTTATGCTTAACAATATAGTTATAATAATCTAATAAAACTTTATCATTTTCAAAATTTTTGAAGCCTTCTTCAGTGAAGTAGTCTTTGAATACATCAAAAGAATACTCAGAGGAATTAACCTTTTCTAATTCATCACAAGATTGATTGTACATCTCAATAGCAAATTTTTTTACAAGCTCTTTGCTAAGTTTTTCTTCATTCTTACCACACCCAATAAAAGAAACTGTTACGGAAATTAACAGTAAACTCATAATTAATATTTTTTTCATAAATAAAGCCCCCTTTTTCATGTCTCAACCATTATATACTAATATTTAATTAAATTCCATAAAATTGTTATAAAAACATAATTATCAATGTTAAAATATATAAATTAATACATAAAGTTACGTATGTATATAATCCCAAGGGTGTTTATAATGCTCAACTTTAATTATGAATTGTTAATGAGGTTTGAAAAGGATATAACAAATGCTACTATTTAATTGAAGACAATGAATTAGAGGATGAATTGTGTGAAAGGGGGAAATAGACATGAAAATCAGATTAAAAGAGTATTTAAGTTTATTTAGTAAGTACCTTAAGAACCAATGGATAAGCGTACTTGTAATGGTAACTATTATACTCATTAATATAGGGATTCAGATCATGAATCCACAGATAATGAAGGTATTTTTAGATAAGGCTGTGGAGGGAGAAGCGTTAAGAAGTTTAATGGGGGTAGCTGGAATATTTATAGGGTTATCCTTTGTGCAGCATATAGTTAATATTTTAGAAACATACACTTGTCAGAATGTTGGTTGGAGAGCCACTAATGGATTAAGAGAGGAGCTTATTTCTCATTGTATTAATCTTGATATGGACTTTCATAAAACAAAACAACCTGGTGAGATGATTGAAAGAGTAGATGGAGATGTGAATATGCTCTTTGAGTTTTTCTCAAAGCTTGTGCTAGATATACTTAATAATTTGATATTGATGATAGGGGTATTGATAATGTTCATTTTTGTAAATCCAGTGATGGGAGGAATTTTTACTGTTTATACAATAATATCATTAGTGGTTATTAGAAAATATCAATTAAAGGGAGTTGCTCCTTGGGAGAAATGCTATGAAGCAGAGGGCAAATTCTGGGGAATGATGGATGAAGAACTTACTAATATTGAGGATATAAAATCCTCTGGGGCAGTTAATTATGCTATTCATAAGTATTTAATAAGATTGAAAGATGTATTTCATATTAAGAAAAAGGCTACAATGATTGGGTTTAGAATGTGGAATTTATCTACCTTTATAAAAACTACAGGGATAATTATTGCTTTGGGAAGTGGATTATATTTATGGAAGTACCAAGGGGCTTCCATTGGAACAATATATCTTATTTATGAGTACACAAAGAGAATAAGTAATCCCTTAAATATGATAAGAAGAAGACTTGTAGTTTTGCAGAAGGCAGAGGCTAGTATATTGAGAGTTAAGGAACTATTTGAAATAAAATCATCAATAAAAGATGGAGATCTGAAACTTAAAAGTCATGGTCCTTTAGATGTGGATATTAAAAACTTATCATTTGAATATACTGAGGGTATTCCTGTACTTAAGGATATTTCTCTTAACATTAAAAGTGGGAAAATTATAGGTATTCTAGGGAGAACCGGAAGTGGAAAGACAACTCTAGTTAGGCTTCTATCAAAATTATATGAGCCTACAAAGGGGGAGATAGTTCTAGGAGGGATGCCATTAGGTGAACTCTCTAATGAGAGTGTGAAGGATAATATGGCTTATGTAACTCAAGATGTTCATATATACACATCAACAATTAGAGATAACCTTACTTTGTTTGACTCAAGTTACAGTGATGAGCAGATAATATGTGCTCTTAAGGAATTAGGGTTAGATGAGTGGATTAAGAAATTCCCATTAGGGCTGGATACTGTTTTAAACACAACAGGAGCTGGACTATCTTCAGGTGAAGCACAACTTTTAGCCTTTGCTAGAATTCTTTTAAAGAAGCCTGGATTAGTAATCCTTGATGAGGCATCTTCAAGAATCGATACTATAACAGAAAAAATCATGGAAAAGGCAATAGATAAGATTACTGAGAGTTGCACATGTATAATAATAGCCCATAGATTATCAACAGTTAATAAGGCTGATTCTATACTTGTACTTGAAGAAGGACAAATTGTTGAACTTGGCGAGAGAGAAGAATTAATAAAGGATAGTGAATCAAGATATTCTAAACTTATTAGAGAGAGTTTAAAAGGGCATCATGAGTTGTTGGTAAACTAAGGAGGTGTGAATTTTGAGTGGAAAGGGTAATAGAAAATATAAGAGATTGGTGAATTTAGTATGGAAGATGATTTCATATAAACCATGGTTAACTTTTTTCAATATAATTTTATGGTTTTATATTTTTGCATATAATATAATTCCGGCAGTTATTGTGAAAGAATTCTTTAAAAAGCTAGAGGGAAGTTCAAATATTGATAAAGATGTAATTTTTCTGTTAGCAATACTAGGCGTAGCTGCTTTATCAAATATGGTAACAGTATATTTGGGCGGATTATGCTACTATGTGAAAGATTATTTAATCACTGGAATTATTAAGAGAAATATGTTAGAGAAGCTTTTTAAGAAGCATGGTGGAGAAGCATTAAAGGTTTCCACAGGAGATGCATTGAATCATTTTAAAGATGATGTAAGAGAGATAACTGCAATACTAGATTATGGATGTGATTTTATTGGAACTGCTGGATTTACAATATTCGCATTTATAATAATGTTTAACATTAATCCCATGGTAACTCTAGTAGTGTTTATTCCAACTAATATAGTTGTGCTCATAGGGAAAAGAGTATCAAAAAAGATTGGTAAATATAGAGCTCAAAGCAGAAAAGAGACCTCAAAGATAAGTGGTTTCATACAGGAGATATTCTCCTCTATCCAAGGTATTAAGATAGCTGGAACTGAGAAAAATATAGTTAATAAATTGAAGGATTTAAATAAAGAAAGACATAAGGCGATGTTAAAGGACGTTACTTTTACTCAGATTGTGAATTCTATATATAGTAGCACATTAAGTATAGGAACAAGTATTGTTTTGTTATTATGCGCTAGATTAATCACAAATGGAGAGTTTTCAGTAGGAGATTTCGCCTTTTTCATATATTGCATGGAATATGTTACTGACTTTATTCAAAGAACTGGTGAGTATATAACTCAAATAAAGCAAACAGATGTGGCACTTGACCGTCTAGAGGAGTTAATGGGAATAGAAAAGGTTGAGAGTTTACTTAATACAAATGAAATATACTTAAATAGAGACATTCCAGAAAAGGTTATAGATGACTATGATGAAAATAAAATTCAAACTGAATTCAGAAACCTAGAATTAAATGGATTAGGCTATAAATACAAGGAGTCTGAGAATGGAATAAAAGATGTGAGTCTTAAGATTGACAAAGGAACTTTTACAGTTGTAACAGGTAGAATAGGTTCAGGTAAGACAACCTTGTTAAAAACCCTTATAGGACTACTCCCTGCACAGTCAGGAGAAATTCTTTGGAATGGTGAAAAGCTAACAAGAACTCATGAGCAGATGATTCCTCCAAAGGTTGGATATATTGGTCAGATACCACATTTGTTTAGTGAATCAATAGGAGAGAATATAACTCTAGGGCAATCATATACAGAAGAACAAATTAAAAAGGCAATCTCATCAGCTGTACTTGAAGATGATATAAAAAATATGGAAGATGGATTGAATACAATGATAGGATCACAAGGGGTGAAACTATCAGGTGGACAAATCCAAAGAGTGGCAGCAGCTAGAATGTTTATGAAAAACGCTGAACTATTAGTATTAGATGATATCTCAAGTGCACTGGATGTTAAAACAGAAAATACACTTTGGGAAAGGTTATTTGAGAAGAAAACTGCTACATGTATAGCAGTTTCAAATAAAAAGGTTGCACTTCAAAGAGCTGATAATATAATTGTTATGAAAGATGGTAGAGTTGAAGGGATAGGTACATTTCAAGAGCTTATTGAAGGGTGTGAGGAATTTAGGGAACTAGCTTTGATATGATTCCAGTGTTTAAAAAACACTATCTGAAATTTCAAGTTTGATAGTAAAAAATGAAATATAGTTAAGTAACTAAGATGCTATTCAAATAGCATCTTTTTTATAATTATAGAATTATTTACATTAAAGTATAAATATGATATCATCTTATGACAGTTTAATTTTTGACTTAATGGAGGGAATTATGAGATTATTGAAAAGTTTAAACTTGGATGGTGTGTTGTTATTTCATCAATTATTTTTGGGATAGCACATATGAATGCTTTGCAAGGAATTTATGCCTTCTTATCAGGAATGGTATTTGCTATTATATATGATAAAACAAAAAATATTTTGGCACCTATAATAATGCATATTACTTTAAATTTTTTTGGCACATATGGTTTATCGGCTATTGAGGAACGGGTTGGTTCGGTTGTAGTAGGTATTCTAACTATAATAGCGGTTATAATAGTGCCAATAGCACTTATAACTTTCTTAAAGAAAAATAAAGTAGCTAAATTTTATAATAAAGGTAATCTTAACACTGGTGAGTAAAAAAGACTCCTTCTGATAGTTCAGAAGGAGTCTTTTAGATATAAAAGATATTAATTTTTCCTCACTTAGCTTGGTATATTATAACATATTAGATATTAAGAGTTTAGTATATTGATTTAATATAAATATTTAAATGGAAAGCATAATATAAAAACTGCAAAAACAGCAGAAAATGTAATATCTACTTTTGAGTATGATCAGTATGGAAATCCTAATAAAACACAGGTGGGAGATAAATCAAAACTGTTTATAGAAGCAAGTGCAACATACTCTTTATATGGAAACTATATTGATACTGTGAAAGATCCATTAGGAAGTACAGTAAAATATGTTTACAATAAGAAGAGAGATAATCTTGATGCCGTTATCGACAGTGAAGGAAACATTGCCTTCTCAATCTATGATGAATTAGATACCTTAGTTGAAAACTATGCAATAGCCGCAAATGATAACGTCGAGGTATTCCCACTTAAGGGAAGTACAAATGGAACCAAAGGTACTGTACCAAAGTCAGACCAGAGCACATTTGTTAAGGATGGAACAGAAGTTCTTTACAAAACAGATGGAACCCCTTTAACCTATGATTTATCATTAAACCAAGACGCAGGAACAATAAGCTTGTTCATCAATACATCTGGAACAGGTACAAGATATTTAATATCTTCAAATGGTAGCGATAATCAGATGTTAAATGTGTATCTTGACAGCAACGATAAAGTTAATGCAGCTGTAAGAGGAACAGATAACAGTTGGATAACTGCTGCCACAACTGCCGCTTTAACTAAGAATAAGTGGTACTCTGTGACAGTAAGATGGTCAAATGATGCAAGTGGATTAGATATCGACTTATTCGTAGACGGAACTGAATACCCAGGGAATGTGGTAAATAATGCCAAGGATTTTACCGATTTGGATGTAACAATAGGAAGCTATGTTAATGGAAGTTACTCATTAAATGGTAATATAGATCAACTTATTTACTCTAAGATAGCATTAGATAATAATGAAATAGCAAAGTTTAGCGATAACGGCAGAGGAAACTATCTAGAGAAAAACTATGTTGGAAATAAGTACACTTATGAAAATGACAGAGTTAAGTCAATTACTCATAACCAAGGAAAAGATGAGCAAAATAATGAGTATGAAGTAACTTATAACTTTAGCTATGATAAGTTTGGAAATGTAACAGAAGTAAAAGTAGGTAACCAATCATTAATCAGTCATGAGTATGAGCTTAACAATGGTAAATTAAAGAAATCAATTTATGGTAATGGAGACTTCATAGAACATGACTTAGATAAAGAAGATAGAATAGTAAGTGATAAGTACAATGGACAAGTTAAGTATGAATATGAGTATGATGCTAACGGAAACATTGGCCGTCATATAGACCATGAGAATGGTGGAATAACCTACAGATACATCTATGATCTAGCAGACAGACTTGGGAAAGTTATAGATTCAGAAGGAAACTCAACAGAATATAACTATGACATAGAAAGTAATTTAGAGAGTCTAGTTCATAAGATTAACAATAACACTTATACAACAAGTTATTCATATGATTTAGATAATAAGCTTACAGAAATCAATTATAACAACAATAAGATAAAGTATGATTATAATTCAATACTAGGAAGATTGGATAAAAAAAGCATTTTTTTTAATGGCGGAACAACATCTATTTACGATGTAACCTACAGCTATGAAGATGGAGCATTAACAAATTCAACAACAAATAGAATAAGTGAACTTTCACTCAAAAGTAAAAATTCAACAGTAGAAGAAAAAATCAAATATACCTATGACAGCAGGGGAAATATAACGACGGTAACTAATGTTGAGGACGATAAAACAATTCAATACTATTATAACTATCTTAATGAATTAGAAAGAGAAGATAATCCGTACCTGGGTGAAAGTGGTAAAACGATAAAATACACTTATGATAAAGGCGGAAATATCTTAAATAAAACCGAGTATAATTATAAAGATATTGAAGGAACTACAAGCCCAAGAATATACAATTATCAGTATGGTGATAATAACTGGAAGGACAAGCTTACAAGTTTTGATGGAAAGACTATAACTTACTACACTGATGATACTGCTCCAGAAGGAGAAAATATTGACATTGGAAATCCAAAAGAATACGATGGATGGGAATTCACATGGCAAAAAGGAAGACAGCTAGCAACAATGAATCATAGTGATAATGGAATAAATATTTCATATAAGTATAATGCTAGCGGAATAAGGTCTGAAAAGAAAGTTGAAGAAAATGGACAAACAGTAACGACGAAGTATCTTCTAGAAGGAGATAAAGTAATTTATGAAGAAAGTGTTGATACAGCCAATAATGTTATAGAAAAAATATATTATACGTATAGTAGTGGTGGAAAGTTAATAAGTATGAATTACTCATCAAAAGATGAGCAGGAGCAATGGGTTTCTAATGAATACTTCTATATAAGAAATACTCAGGGAGACATTATAGGGTTGATTGATGGAAGTGGAAATGAAGTAGTAGAGTATACTTATGATTCATGGGGTAAACTAATAAGTATAAAAGATATAAATGGTGTAGATGTAACGAACAATAATGCGCATGTAGGATATAAAAATCCATATAGATATAGAGGATATAGATATGACAATGAGACGAAACTATATTATCTAAACTCACGATATTATAATTCAGAGTGGGGTAGGTTTGTTAATGCTGATGCATTAGCAGGTGTTCTTGGTGAAATATTATCACATAATGTATTTGTGTATTGTAAAAATAATCCAATTAATATGAGTGATCCAAGTGGTTATAGACCAATATTTACAGTAACAGGGGAAGAGACAAATGAAATGTATCAAACATCTCTTGATGTTATGGCTAAATCATCTATTAGTAAACCCAAAAAATATCAAAAAACTAACACTAGACAGAAAGGTTTTTATGTAACTAAAGACCAAGTTGCTGGTATTATGAAAGGTCTAGCAGGGGGGATAGTTGATGGTATCATAGAAGAAGGGGCGGAAAACTTGCCAAGTCACATTATAGACTTTGGAAACAGGGCATCAAGACGTGCAGGAAATTATTTTCCAATACCAATTCCAGGGATGGAAGCACTAAAAACAACAACAGTGATGGGTGCTATTGGTTTATTTACAACAGGAGCTTCTGTAGTAAATAACTTTATGAATTATGAACTAGGTGAAGCATTAGGAAGAAGTGCGATAGATATTAGTGTAACAGCTATATCTATATTTGCTGGGGCAGTGGGATCGCCAGTGGCTGGGATGGTTGTTGGTACTGCTTCCAGTTTTGTAGGAGAAGGATTAAAAAATCTATTTTGGGGAAGTAAATAATAAAACAATATAAAGTTATTTTTATAAATCAATAGATTTAGAGAATGATTAATGTATTAAAAAATGAGGTGATAATAACATGAAAAAAAAGCTTGAAATCTCTGGAGGTATAGTTGGAATTACAGCAGTTATTGTTACAAGAGCTGTATTAGATGCAATAGGATTTTCTAAAACAGATATAAAATTTCAAGTATCTTTATTTTATATTTTACCAATTATAATATTTATTTATATTCATTTTAATAAAAGATTAAAAAGAAAGCAGAGAAAGTACTTTATTCTGACAGCATTATTATTATTATTATTAAGTATTTTATCAACAATAGTGATAATAATAAAGGATGGATTTTATGAATATTATTTAATGTTTGAAGTACCAATCATAATAATTATTATATCCTTATTCTTTATTTGCGGCATAACTACTGTTTTAGCAGTAAAAAAAGAATGAATTAGTACTAAATTTTATTACTATATATCACATATTAAAATGAAAAAAAATTAACATTATTTACGTCATACTTAAATTTTATTTCTACTAATATTTAAGTATGACTTTTTATTAGTTTTTTATGTGAGCTGAATGTTTGTGTTAAGGGGCTAAAAATGAAAAATTCTTGGGAGTTTTGGTTTGAAAGTGTGTTTAAGGTTTAAAAGCGAAAGCTTTTTAGGGTTTACAAGCGTGTTAAAGGTTTAAAAGCGCTAGCTTCTTAGGTAGAGTAGTAAGTAAAGTTTATAACAAGAGTAGCAGAAAAACTTGAACCCCAAAAAGGTTTATAGCCGAAAGGCAAGGGCTTAAGAGTTTTTAAGAGAGAATGTAAAGAAAAGTTGGGATAATAAAGGGTTAATAAGATGAAGATTTCTGGGACAGAAATAACCGACATTGTACATTATACATTCTCCATTCTCAATTAAGCGAAGCGTGAAGCGCTTATGATTCATGGGGTAAACTAATAAGCATAAAAGATATAGATGGTGTAGATGTAACGAACAATAAAGCGCATGTAGGATATAAAAATCCTTATAGATATAGAGGATACAGATATGATAGTGAGACTGGTCTTTATTATTTACAATCAAGAAATTATAATCCAGAGTGGGGTAGGTTTGTTAATGCGGATGGGTTAATTACGGGTAATATTTTTGTATATTGTAATAATGATCCTGTAAATAATTATGATCCAAGTGGGTATCAAAGTTTTTCTGCTCATGATGATGGCGGTGCAGGTGGAATTATAATTCCGACAACCACAGAAGGTGTTTTGGAGTGTTTAAAAGGCTTATGGTATGGGATTACTGGAACAGTAACATCAATAGCAACGGGGCAAGTGATAGAGAATTATAAAAATAGGACAAAAGATAAATCAAAAGAGAAGGAGAAGGCTGTTGCACATGGTAATAGCAAAAGGAGTAAAAAACGTCAACATGTTTATGAAATATATAATATAGCTGATGGAGATGTAGTGAAAACTGGAATTAGTGGAGGCAAAGTTAGACGCGATGGAAAGTCATATAGAGCTGAAAGGCAAGTAAGAGTTTTTAATAAATTGGATAAAGAAAAAGGAATAACATATGCTTCAAGAATAATAGCTTATTGTCCTGATAGGATTAGTGCACTTACGCTTGAATGGTATAACACGCAATACCTATATGCTATGGGTAATTCCATGAAATATCATAAGATACCAGGAGCGGCCTGGGATTTTATTAATTTATTTTATTAGAGGTGATTAATAGATGTATCTAAAAGGAATTCAAATTGATCTACCATATAGAATTAATAAAGAGAATATTGAAAGAATTATGGTTGAAGAAAAATGTAGTTATGAAGAAGCATATAAAATTGACTACGATCAAAATTGGAAGTGGCAAAAAAGACGTAGGCTTGAGTTAGAGACTAGATGTATAGCAGCAATGTTTATAAGGTTACTTGGAAGGTATAACACTAAAGATTGTTCGAAAATAGTTATTGATTGTGTTGATGAAGTGAAGAGAAAGGGATATTCTTGTGCAATGGGTATATGTCCGGTTGATTATTTATTAGATTATGAAGAATTCTTTTCAAAAGGTGATAAGGAGAAAAAGGAGCATGTATTTCAGATTATTAAAGAAAGTATTAATTCTATTGGTAAAGCAAAAGAGTGGGATATGAAGCCAATTCAAGAAGTGTTTGATAAGATTCAAGAATTAGAATATAACAACTACTGGACATATGGAAGAAAAGTAAAAAGTCCTAACAAGTTATATACAGCAGAATTATATATTGAACATGAAATTAAAGAAATTAATTTCTATATTTTGATAAGAGATATGAAGGGGGAAGTTGTACAAAAGAAATTAATAATAACTGAGAAACCTAGTGAATGGTTCTATTGTGGATATTTAGGGAAGTTATCATGGTTATCAGATACTGAGATAGAGTTAAGTAATAAAGCTTGGCAGAATAAATGGAGTGTATTGTCAAAGTAGTATTTATCCTAAGTTATTATAAATGTGCTTTTAAAAAGATTAATTAATAAACAGAAATATAAATTAATCTAGTGATTTCAATAACCCTACCAATAATTTATAAAGTATTGGTAGGGTTATTTGTTGTTTATTATAATAAAGTATAATTGTGATAGCTTATTATAGTAAACCACTTTTTATTCTATTAAGCAGTTAAAAATCAAAAATCTTTTGGTCTAAGGTTTACAAGCGTGTTAAAGGTTTAAAAGCGCTAGCTTCTTAGGTAGAGTAGTAAGTAAAGTTTATAACAAGAGTAGCAGAAAAACTTGAACCCCAAAAAGGTTTATAGCCGAAAGGCAGGGGCTTAAGATTTTTTAAGAGAGAATGTAAAGAAAAGTTGGGATAATAAAGGGTTAATAAGATGAAGATTTCTGGGACAGAAATAACTGAATAATAAACATAAAAAAAGCCAAACATTATTAAATGTTTGGCTTATCTGTTTTTAGGCACAGTACATTATACATCATAACATATTAGAAATTAAAAGTCTAGTATTATTTTCCTGTTATTGTATAATATAGTTGTCGGCAATATTTAGCATATGCAAATAGAAATAAAATTTATAAATAAACAAATATATTTAATGGAATTTTGAATCCTACAAAAAATTATAAATTAAACTGGGGGAAATTAAATGTGGAAAATTATATTATGGAGGAAAGTACAAGAGATGAATGTAAGGTGGTTAATAATGGGATAATTGAATATAATGCAAGTAAAGTTCCGTTTACGCAAGAACCATCTTTTTTACCAATTAATAGAGTTATAAAAGGTATTGATGGAGATATTAGAGCAGGAATAAATAGTTTATTATATTGTTGGAATTGCCTTCATATAGGTGCTTTGTGGGTTAAAGAGGAATTTAGACAAAATGGGTATGGTTCGGTACTTTTAAATGAAGTTGAGAAAATTGCAAAAGAAAAAGGCTGCAATTTAATTCATGTAGATACTTTTGATTTTCAAGCAAAAGATTTTTACCTTAAGCATGGATATGAAGTGTTTGGGGTATTGGATGACTGCCCTTCGGAACATAAGTATTACTTTATGAAAAAGAATATATAGTACGAATATCAACGTATTAGACACATAAAAGAGTATATAGGAGGAGAAAATAAATGAATAAAGAATATAGCATTCAGTTTGCACAAACTCAAGATTTAGATTCTTGGATGAGAATGATTGAAATTGTTAAAGACAATTTCCCAGGTTTAAAAACTTTAGAGCAATTCGAGAGTTATAGACAAACAGTGATTAAAAATATTAATAGAGAAACTGCTATTTGTGTAAAGAAGTTAGGACAGGTTGTAGGAGTTTTAATATTTTCTTATAACTCAAAATGTCTTTCTTGTATGGCAGTACATCCAGATCATAGAAAAAAAGGAATTGCATCTGCAATGATTACGAAAATGCTTGAATTATTTCCAGATGATGTTGACATCTCTGTTACAACTTTTATAGAAGGGGATGTAAAGGGAATAGCTCCTAGACCCTTATATAAGAAGTTTGGATTTGTTGAAGATGAATTAGTAGAGGAGTTTAATTATCCACATCAAAGATTTGTCTTGCATAGAAAATTATAATAGGAAAAAAGAAATTATTTGAATTAAGGTATAAAAGAAAAGCTTCTGAGATATCTAGAAGCTTTTCTTAATTCCGCTTATATAATACATTTCATTATTATCAACCATAATATCTACTTTAAAATAGTTACTCATTAATTCAGCTGTTTCTTTTACAGGTGCAAGCTTATGTTCTTTTACACTTTCTGTGTTGCTGTGGATTGCATTAATCTTTTCTTTACTATCAGAATGAGCAATTACTAGTTTGCCATTTTCATTCATAAGGTTAAATATGTGATCAAATAGTTTCTGTTTATCTTTAAAGTGTGGATATGCTGAATAAATAAATACATAATCAAATTCATTTTCATTATATTCCATAACATCACTTACAATAAACTCTACTCTGGTATCATCATATTTTTCTTTTGCAACCTCAATCATGTTCTCAGAAATGTCTACAGCTTTAATAATTTTTGGAGATTTATTTAATAGGTATTTCACTAAAACTCCTGTACCTGTTGCTATATCCAGAATTTTCGCACCTATATGTATTTCAGAAAGCTCTAATATTTCTTTGATTTTATTTTCATCATGGGTGCACATTTCATCCCATTTAGCTGCTACACTGTTAAAAAAGTCTCTGTCATTCATTTAACCGGAAATCCTCCCTGTGCTTTCATGTTTAATATGGTTGTTATATAAGCTAAGGATTAATGGAATCAATATAAATTGAATAACTATACCCCAAATACAAGTTACAAAAGATGCGATTAAAAATCCTTTTAATACAAAAGCTTTACCTGTACCAACCATAAGTATATATTTCATTATACCACTTATGAGTCTTCCAGAAATCATTGAAATAATTAAAGAAATATATAAATTTATTTTTCTGTTTCTGTAAAGATATCCTCCTACTAAACCATAAGTAGCTAACTCAAAAATCATTGATACACCTATTGGAAATAATGGAGGCATTCCTGTTAGTAGTGAGCTTAATAATGGAGTTACGATTCCTACCATGACACCATATTGTGGTCCTAAGATAAATCCACATAAAAGAACTGGTATATGCATAGGTAAAAATACTTGTCCAGGAACTCCTGTTGAATGAAAAATAAATGGTAAGATAAGTCCTAATGCAAGAAATAAACTAGCTTTTACGAGATTACTTGTTCTTAAATTCATTAATTTTCCTCCTTATAGAAAAAAGGCAAAGCAAAGAACCTTACCTTCATAATCTGTTATGGTATATAATGATAATAGCACATAAATTTAAATGAATAAACAAATTTAGACAAATATTGAAATTTTAATGATAAAAATTACTTAATTATTTTCGCAATAGTAGTCCATAGCTTCTTTCATAAAATAAGCTAAACCTTTTTTAGTTTTATCTATATTTTTTGTAAAACGTTCATCTTCAACATATAATTGTCCTAAGCCTTTAAAAATTTCTAGTGTGCAATCATAATAATATTTGGTTATGTGATTTTTCCACTGGTCAACTAATTGTTGAATTGTTTCATCAGAAGCTCCTTTATCCATATTTTGAGCAAGTCCAATGTATATGGTATTTGCTTCTTCATTTATCTCTTCCCACTGAGTTTTACTGTATTTTGATGTTCTTTTATATGATTGTTTTGCTGTATTACCATACTTTTCTATAGCTTCTTCTTTATGTTTTTCAAAGTTTTCATTATTAAATGTTTTGATCATATTAATTTCAAATCCTTTCATAATAGTTTCATCAATTGAAGTGATAATCTTATCTATTCGTTTTCTTTTTTCCAATAATAATTTTTTATGTTTTTTTAAAGCTTCATTCTTATCAAATTCAGGATTATTTATTATCTCTTTTATTTTACATAGAGGAAAATCAAGTTCTTTAAAAAATAATATCTGCCATAGTTTTTCAATGTCTTTTCCACTATATAAACGATATTTCGAGTTTGTTTTATGTTGCGGTTTTAATAATCCTATTTCGTCATAATAATGTAGAGTTCTAATGCTTATGCCTGCAAGCTTTGAAACCTCATTTACAGTAATCATTTCTTTCATTTAATTATCACCTCAAGTATGAGTATAAACTATTACGTTCCGTTATAGTCAATAGTATATGAGTTAGTTATTTTTTTTATTATTTATTGAACTTGATATACCAAAAACAAATAATCCAAGAAGAAATCCAATAATAATACCAAGTGGAAGCTTGTTAAGAAGAACGCCACCAACAACCCCTAAACCAGAACAGAGTGTTAAACCTATAAGACCGTAATTAACAGAATTAGTACTTTCTTTTTTATTCCCCATTTATGATATCCCTCCTATTATAACTATATAATATATAATTATTTCTACAATATAAAGTAAATACCTTTCAAGCATTAGAATCTACTAATTTTATTTATTCATTATTATATAGTTAATATTTTATCTGGACTTTCATCAATGTTAGATTTCCATTTTAATGTTTTCTACCCATCAAGTTAATATTGTTATGAAATATCTAATGAATTATAATATCTTCATGTTAAAAACCTATTGCTTTTATGAAATTAATTATTTTTTAAAAGTATAAACAATGATAGAAATTAGGGGGTAAAGCTAATGATGAAGAGTACATTAAAAGGGATTATTGCTGGAATGGCTTTAGTGATTGCTTTACTTTCAACGAGCATAGATATTTTGACCTGGGAGAATCCCAATAGAAATGAAGTGGAAAATAATTTTACAATTAATGCAAATGTAAAGATAAAAGAAGGACTAGATGTAATTCTTGAAAATATATAGTAGTTGAATAAAGCATGTTTTGATCCAGTTGGTAGTGGACAAAACATGCTTTTCTTATGTAGAATTTTCAGATGAACTTTAAAAAGTTTTAAGGAAGATTAAAAACTTCCACCACCACCGCCACCATTAGGGGCTGGTACAAATATAAATGAACCAGGCTGCCATGGAGATACGTAGAATTCGGAACCTAGCCATCTTTTATCAGTGTTAAAGAAAGTACCAGATTTAAATCCGAACCATGCATTTGAAGTAATAGTTCTATCAGCTTCATACCAGTCACACATACGTCCGTATTTATCATAATATCTTGTTACAGTAGCTGTTTTAACAAATACATTTCTATTATTATATTGTTCTAATGTAGCAACTCCACCGTCTGGATTAGATTCTAACCATATATCTCCCCATCCATTACCATTTGTGAAATCAAAGTATCTGTCATCTGTACTAAATTTGAAATATACTTCGTCACCTTTACCAATTTTTATACCATCAATACCTTTCCAATCTTTATGATAGACTTGTACAGGTGTTCCAAGGTCATCTGCTAATATTGTATATTGATTTCCTAACCATGTTTCATAAGTTATACCACGATTTTCAGCATTTTGGATATCAGCATCTATTAAACTATAAAGATGTCCCTGTGATACTACAAAATAATATTTGCCTCCTGATAATAAATCATTTCCATTACTATCTTTAACACAAGAAGAACTTGGAAGATTATTTTTTTCAGTAACGAAGTCATTTAAAGTAGTATAAGCAGCGTTATTTATTACCCCTCCAGATGCTTGCAGTACAGCTAGTACGTCAGAATAATGTGTTCCAGTATCAGCTTTAGCGGAAGTTGGGAATGCTAAAGAAAGGGATACAGAAAAAAATAGTACTAAGGCGAAAAAAATGTTTCTTTGGTTTTTCATTATTAAACCACTCCTTTAATAATTTTATTAATCCAAATATTGAAACTTACTTGTACACAAATAAAGAGAATATGTCATAAAGATTATAGTATAATAAATGTCGAAAATTATGTATAATGAAATTTCTATATTCAGATTCTTGCATAAATATATAATAAATGAAAAAAGGGGAAATTACAAGATAAATAAGAAAAAATGTTGTAAAAAGTAAAATAATAGAATTAACATTAGTTGTGATTGGTTTTACTTGAATAATATATGTGTTTTGAATAAAGAAAAACAAGAGAAAAAGAATAGAAAGAGGGTTATTGAGGTGGAATATTCGTGATATTAATTTGGGATTTCGTAAAGTTGAAAATTTGAGTAAAATGAAAGCGATACAAGTGTATGCTTTGGGTAATATGATATCATGAATGGAAATAAGGTTTTTGAAATCAAAATATACTATGTATAAAAATTATTAAGCTTTAAATTTAAAAAATATGTCCATAGAATGATATAGAGGTATATAGAATAAAATAGAATATAAAAAGAAAGAGGAGAATTATAAGATGAGGGTTTTTATAGGTATTCAATTAAGCTGTGAGTTAAAAGAATTTCTAGCAAGAATGCAAAGCCAGTTAGAAGATAATTGTGCCTGCGGTAGATTTACTAAAAGAGAGAATCTACATATTACCCTTAACTTCATTGGGGAATTAAACGAAAATAAAGTTAAAGAAGTAGAAGGAATAATAAAAAAAGTAGTAAGTAAATTCCATGCATTTAATATTGAAGTAAAAGGAATAAGTTTTTTTGAAAATAATAATAAGAGGCTTTTTTTCGCTAAGGTTGAAAAGAATGATAAGCTCATAAAATTACAAAAGGAACTTAGTAATGAACTAAGTAAAATCGGACTAAAACAAGAAAGAAGGGTGTATAAACCGCATATAACTATAGGGAGAAATATTGAATTATTAAATGGTTATGATACACAAACTATGGAAGATAATTGTTTTGTAGAGAAGGTCAAAAAAGTAACTTTTTTTGAAAGTGTATTTATGAAAAGTGGAGTTGAATACTATGATTTATTTACGGAAAGATTGAAAAAATAAGTTCTCTTATAAAGTTAAAAAAGTCTGTGTGGATTTACACAGACTTTTTTAGACTACATCAATTTATAATTAAACTAAAAGTCCCATATACATTAAGTCATATAGAACGCCATTACACATCATTTCATTTCTTAAGATGCCTTCTTCTTCAAATCCTAACTTTTTATATACATGTATAGCATTTGTGTTGTCAGTTCTTACTCTTAAGCTTATCTTTTGTATATGTTCATTTTCTTTTCCCCAATTTACTAGATAATTAAGAAGTTCTTTACCGATTCCCATATTCCAGTAATCTTTTAATACTTGCACACCAAATTCACCAGTATGGGCAAATTTTTTCAGAGAACCAGCTCTGAAGGATAAGTTTCCTACTATTTTTCCATCTAAAACAGCTACCAACAAAATCGCATTTGGTGCTTGAGAGTACATTCCTATTGTATGAGTTTGTTCTTCATCAGTAATATGAAATTCCTCAGGCTCGAGACCAAAATGCTCAGTTTCTAATATTATAGTTTTTAACATTTCATTTAAATCTACAGCGTCTTCAACACGTGCTTTCCTAATTTCAAGCTTCTGATTGTTTTTTAAGATTTTCTCCATTTTTCATCCCCCAGTTATTATGTTTTTCAACTTAATAATAAATACATTAAGCTTATTTGAATCTACAGACAAAGAATTTTGTCGCCCTAATAAGTTATTAATTCTATAAAAGTTATTATTATCCTTTTTGTTCAGTGAGGAGAATTACAGGAGTTTTTAGTAATATAAATACACTGACGATGTTTTGTATTATAGTAAAGCTAATACAAAATGATATATAATAGAGGATGAGTTGGTTATTAATTAAATTATTAATAGGAAAGCATGTGAGTATATAGAAGAATGGAGCGGACAAAAGAAAAAGGGGGCAAATAAAATGAATAAAAAACTAGTTAATATTGGGGATAAGCAGTTAGAGGTGTTGAGAAAAGGAAGCGGAGCTAATACGGTAATATTCGAATTTGGATTAAGTGAGTGTATAAATGATTGGATACATATAGCAGAGGAAATATCAGAAGAAAACACTGTTATACTCTATAATAGAGCAGGATATGGAAGAAGTTCTATTAATCGAGATGAAAAAAGAGGTCTTGATGAAATTGTCAAAGACTTTGAAGCGTTACTTAAAGTTGAAGGGATTCATGAGAAGATAATATTGGTTGCTCATTCACTTGGTGGAGCATGTGCACAGAAACTTCTTATGAAAAATCCAGACAAAATTAAGGGGATGGTATTAGTTGATGCTTCTCCTTTAGAATATAGAGAAATAGAAATACTTAAGAAAAAAATAATCTCAATAGATAAAAAATATAATACTGATAAGCAAATTGAAAATTTAAAGGACATGTCTCTAAAGACTAAAAAACAACTAATAGAAGAAGGAAATGAAGGGATATTCAGTGAACCTGATACATTTCATGCAATGTGGAGTGAGTTTGAGAGTTTGAGAAACCATAATATAGTTATTGATGGTGAAAGCTTCACATGTGATGTACCTCTTAAAGTCATGATTTGCGATAGAAATATTAGTGATGAGAAATTAATAAGAAATCATATACCAGAAGAAGAGGCAAAGGTATTTCATAAAAAAATTGATAAATTAAAAGAGAAACAAGTAAAGCTTTCTAGCAAAAGTGAACGTATTATTGCTAATAATTCAGGTCATGCAATACATAAAGATGATCCTAAATTGGTGATAAAAACTATAAAATCATTAATTGATGAGTGTTCTAAATAATCTAAATAAAAGAGAACAATTGCTGTTTAGCAATTGTTCTCACAATAAATGTTTTAAATCTCAGGAGATTCAATAATTCTAACTATTAAAGCTGTTCCCTTTACTGGATAGGATTCAGCTACAGCATCGTCAAAATCCACTTCTAATGTATCACCGATTTTGATTATGTCATCAGGTAATTTTGTAAGTTCTTCCTGTCCTTTAAATATCTTAGTTTTTGAGTTGATTGCCACAGATGCTTTATCATAATCAGTTCCTTCATCCATTTTACTTTCTATAAGCACTTCAATACCGTCTTCAATAACAGTTATATCAGTTACAACACCTCTAATTTCTATCTTTGGAATAGTATTGTCATTATTTTTATTTGTATTATTTGTTGTTATTCTTTGACAACTTACTATTGATAAAAGTGAAATTACTAATAAAGTATAAAGGATTTTTTTCATATATAATCGCCTCCATTTATATTGTGGTCAATTTATAATTAAACCATGCATTATAATAGAAGGATAATATATGAATAAAGCAATCAATTGATTTATGATACAAAATAAGTCTATATCAATGACATTTTTCTAATCTCATTTAATTCATCTGCATCAAGAACTCCATGATTGTATAGATATAGGAATTCTTCAGACACACCACTATCAAATAGAAGTAGATCATCTGTATTAATTGATAGGTTAAGACCTTTATCAAATAATTTTCTTATAGGGTAAGATTTCATATCACTTACTGCTCCTAAGATAAAGTTACTACTTGGACAAATATTTAGTCTAATGTCTCTTTCTTTAATAAAATCTAATAAGTAATCATCTGTAGAAGCACCGATACCATGTTGTACTTCATCTAATTCTAATACTTCAATTGCATTCCTAACGTACTCAGGTCCAGTAAATTCTCCAGCATGAGCCTTTAGCTTTAATCCTTTATTTTTAGCATAAACATAATACTCTTTAAACTTCTCAAAATCATCAAATGACTCATCACCATATAAATCTATTGAGTTAAATAATCCACTGTCTATGCAAGGAATCAAAAAGTTATCTAGATTCTCAGTGGGTACACATTTTGCAAATCCAACTTCGGGTCTAAAGTCTATAAGTTCTTTATACTTGTTTTTTATTTTTAGAATAGTACTGAAATATTCTTGGTGAGTTTTAAATAATGTTATCCAGTGACAATCTATACTTGGTTCAAGTATCTTAACTCCATCATCGATAGCTTCAAGAACAGTTGATTCAATTAAAAATTCAATATCCTCAGATGTTTTAATGAATTTAGCTGTTTCACCAAATATATATTCATCAATTCCTGCTATTCCATCCATTTTCTTTGGTGGTGGAACAACATTACCACCAGCCCATTTATTGTAGGTAGAGAATCTCATACCTAGTCCACAGTGATTGTGAACGTCTACTTTAGCAATTTTTTTTAACTTTGAAATATTCCCCTCAATCAAACCTTCTTTAAATAATTTATCCTCTAATTTGTTCATAATTTAATCCCCTTTATATCTAGTAATGGTTTATTTTGTATTATACACAGAATTACTATAAAAGTAAATAAACGGTTCGGGGTATAATATGTAGAGAGGCTTGGTTAAAAAATATATATGTAATATAATGTGTTTATTGGAAATTAAAAAAAGATGTACCTACATTTTGGTGCACTAAATGTCGGGTCTGAAGAATTCATAAAGTATATACTTGTAATCGTAGGAGGAAATTAATATGGAATGGCTGGATAGAATGAACGAAGCGTTGGAATATATTGAGGACAATATTGAAGGAAATATTGATTATGATGAGATTGCAAAGAAAGCATATTGTTCAACTTATCATTTTCAGAGAATGTTCTCCTTCATTATTGGAATACCTTTATCAGAGTATATTCGCAGGAGAAAATTAACTTTAGCTGCATTTGAACTTCAAAACAGTGACATAAAGATAATTGATCTAGGTATGAAATATGGGTATGAATCACCAGATGCTTTTAGACGTGCTTTTCAAAGACACCATGGAGTAACACCTACAGAAGCAAGAAAGTTGGGTGTGCAGCTGAAGTCATATTCACGAATTTCCTTCCATATATCGATTAGAGGAGATGAATGTATGAATTTTAAAATTGAAAAGAAAGATGCTTTTTCAGTATTTGGTTTGGAGAAAACAGTTAGTTTGGTTGATGGAGAATGCTATAAACAAATACCAGAATTCTGGATGGAATTAGATAAGAATGGAGGGCTTGAACGTATATCTAAGGCAGCAAAAGGGAATGAAGTAATGTTCAATGCTGCAAAGTATGGTCATGAAAAAGATGGAACATTTAAGTATATGGTTTGCAAAAGCACACCAGAAGGAGGAGTGGATGATAAGTTTGTAAAGCTTGATGTACCAGAATGCACTTGGGTGGTTTTCCCTATTGGTCCTTATACAGGAGAAGAGGGGACCAAAATGATACATGCAACCTGGAAGAGAATTTATCCAGAGTGGTTCCCAACTTCAGGATATGAACATTCAGGTGGACCAGAATTTGAGATGTATTATAGTTTAGGCGAGGACAAGTTTATTACAGAGATATGGATTCCTGTTATTAAAAATAAATAGAATAAGCAAAAAAGGTACTGTTTTAGAAGAAGTTTAATATTTCTAGACAGTACCTTTTTTAAGATTTTATAAGATATTTATTTTTTCTTTTAGTAATTTTTCTATTTCATTTTCTTCAGGAAATCTACCATAATCATTTTTGGAAAATAACAGATCTTTATTATATCTGATTTTAAAAACTCCACCTGAAGAAGGAATTAAGTTTAATGAAGATATTAAGGTTTTATGTTCTTCTAGAATATAATTTGCAAGGCTAACAGCCTTTGGTAGATAGTTTCAAGAGGAACAATATTCAATTGAAACAACTTTACTCATAAATAATCCTCCAACTATTAACTAAAATATCTATCTAACATTCCTTTTAGCATTTGTGCGTGTCTAGCTTCATCTTTAGCTGCCTCATTTATGAAATCGTGCACTTCATCAAGATTTGATTCTTTACATTTAGCAGCTAGTTCAGTTTTATATTTATTAGAACCTTTCTCACCTTGGAGCATTTGTTCTAAATTATCCTTTGTAATACAAGAAAATTTACCAAGTAATTCGGCATATCGTGCTGCATGCTCGGCTTCTTCCCAAGCGATTCTTTTTAAAACTTCGCCTATTTCAGGATAACCTTCTCTTTGAGCCATATTAGCCATAGCTAAATACAATCCTATTTCACCAGTTTCACCTCTAAACTGTCCTTCAAGAGATTTTTTTATTTCCTCATGTCCTTCAGCAACTATACCTAATTTATTTACATTTACTAAACTTAAATCATCCATTGGTAGTCCTCCTAATATATATGTTCATTATTTCATAGTTATTTTGTTCTTACGTTTTTGCAAATATTCAATTTCAAAAAATATTATAGAGATTTTTAAGGGTAATTTACCAGAAGAGGTTCGTGGAAAGTAGCTTATTAGTCATATTAAGTTTGAAATCAATAAATAGAGAGGGGTTAATCAGTACTAAGATTTAAAAATGGTTACGGAGATTTTACTATGAAAATATATAATCCAATAATTGTTTTTATTTGATATAATTATATTAAATGGGTAATTATTAAGGGGCTTATGAAATTTTATAAGTCTCTTTAAATAACCAAACAGGGGGAGTTACATGATAGAAAAATCATATATTAAGATTAGAATATCTTTAGAAGAAGAAATAAATCATTTGTATATTAATCATACTGAGAAAACAGAGACTTTAGTTGTTTTATACCCTGGAGGAAAATATACTTGTGATAAACCCATATTGCACTATATTAAAAAAGGTGCTTTGTTAAAGGGGCATGATGTTTTGTGTATAAATTATGGTAGTACTTTATCAGATAGTGATTTTAGTAAAAAAACAAGAAAGGCTGCTAAAGAAGCTTTTAGAGCTATAAATAAGTGTAGGGAACAAAAAAAATACAATAGAATTATTTTTGCTGGAAAAAGTATAGGTACGGTTATATCAGGCAAGGTTTCAGATATGATTAATGATATTAATATTAAGCATATTTTTTTGACTCCAATTAAATATACCATACCTTTTATAAATAAATATGGAGGACCTGTAATAATTGGATCAAAGGATAAAGTATTTGGACAAGAATGTATAGACATTATTCAAGGAAATGAAAATATAAATATTGAAATTATTAAAAATGCAGGACATTCACTGGAAGTAGATGACTTAGAAGGAACTTTAAATATACATAAGTATGTTGTGAAGATTTGTGATGATTATTTGGGAAGTAAGGATTAAGAATGACTATTTCATAACTATTGTTAATTATATTTATAGCAGTATTATTAAGCTTTATATGTGTATTAATGAATTTTTTAAATATAAGAGGTAAAAAGATAATAAAGCTAAAGAAGAGTATAACATTCTGGTATGTTTTTTTAGTTTTATGGATAATATTGTTTATCTCAGAGAGTATAACGAACTTGAATTATTATCATAAATATTTTAGTATGACGTTTAACGTAACTAGCAGAAGTTTCCCATCTTCTATAAGTGGGAGATGAATGCGTAATCTTAATACTTTTACATGGATAAAAAAGGCGCTTCGCGCTTCGCTATGGAACCCTATGGTTCCCTTCGACGCAACTAACGTTGCTGAGCACCCTCCTTAAACCGGCAGGGGAATACTTCCCCTACAACCCCTTCATTTTTTTATTCTTTAGAAATTGCATTGGTCAATTTTACACAAACGTTCAACTTAATGATATAAGCAACATTTCATGTGATAATTTCCTTATGAAACTTTTCAATTTCCTAAAGAATAAAAAAATATAAATGTGAAATAATAAGAATGAATGTTCTTAAGATTCATTATGATTGTGTTGAAGAGTAAAGGTGTTGAAAGTAATGAAAATCAACAAAGCGTATAAATTCAGAATATATCCAAATGAAAATCAAAAAAAGATTATTGAAAAATCTTTTGGTTGTTCAAGATATGTATATAATCATTTCTTAAACCAAAGGAATGAAATATATAAAGCTGAAAAAAGATGTATGAAATATACAGAACAACAAAATCAATTACCAAGTATGAAAAAAGAACTTGTGTGGCTTAAAGAAGTTGATAGTACATCACTGCAGATGTCACTAAGAAATCTTGATGCTGCATTCAAAAATTTCTTTGAAGGTAGAGCAGACAGACCAAAATTCAAAAGTAAAAGAGAAAACTATAAATCATATACAAGTAATTTTGTGAATAACAATATTGAAATAAAAAAAGATAAAATAAAACTGCCTAAATTGAAATATGTTAATGCAAAAATTCATAGATATGTTGAAGGTAGAGTAATAAACGCTACTGTTTCTAAAACATCAAGTGGTAAATATTTTGTATCTATATGTGTTGAAACAAAGATAGAGCCATTAAAAAAAATCTCGGGGAATATTGGTATAGATTTAGGGTTATGTCATTTTGCAATATTATCAAATGGTGAAAAGATTGAAAATCCTAAGTATCTAAAAAAGTCATTAGATAAATTGGCAAAGGAACAAAGAAAATTAAGTAGTAAAGAAAAAGGCAGTAACAATTGGAATAATCAAAGAATAAAGGTTGCTAGACTACATGAACGTATATCTAATCAAAGATTAGACTTCATCCATAAGTTATCTAAAAGAATTATAAGCGATAATCAAGTTATAATTCTTGAAGAGTCCTAAATGCGATAGCATTCATGATAGGGATATAAATGCCAGTAGGAATATCTTGAAGCAAGGGTTATTAGAAATAGCCTAAAAAAATAAGAACCGTAGGTCTTACGGGGATTGCCTGTGGAGAAAGTAGATTGCGAAATCTGTGAAGCAGGAAAAGTTCTTGGATATACCAAGAAGCCCCCACTTCAGCGTGAGTAAGTGGAGGGAGAGTTCACTATGGTGAATTTTATTTTTTGGATTGTCTTTTCTGTATTCCAAATTATAGTTTCTAAGGTATCTAACACAATACCAGAAAAGGGGATATATATTGATAGTGCGTTTTATAGCTGGGAAAAGATTGTCTCAAAATAGAAATCATTCTATTTATGAGACAATCTTTTGTAATTACTTATCTATGTTTTAAATGTTTCTTCAAATTCATTAACAAGAAGCCTATGCCACTACCAATGCCCAGGATAATTGCCCATCCTATAAATTCAACCAGAGCAAAATAAAAGAACTTACGAAGCAGAATCAAACCTAAAATGGTTAATACACAAATAATTTTAGTTTTTGTACTCATTTGGTTAATGAGATAATTTATTGATGCTAACTCGCCCTTAATCAAACATTTCCAATTTCTCTTACAACATTTTCTCTTCATATAATCTCCACCCTTTTAAAATTAAATTTTAATCACTTGTCCATTATCAATAATTAATGCTTCACCGTCATTTATACGGGTTATTTCAATCTTAAGAGTTTCCTCAACAAGACAAATACGTTCTTCAAAATTATCATAACGGTTAATATATTTTGTATGGTGTGGACATAAATTAATATTTGTTAGACCAATACCTTTAAAATCAGTTAATCCAATTCCATTGTTCATTTGAGGATCAAATTCATTAATTAATGCAATTGTTTCTCCTAATACTACACACCCTGCACTTGAACCTGATATTATCTTACCTTTGGATATAAGCTCATAGAGTATATTATCAGTATGAGTTTTTTGTATCTGATTTAATAAATAGAATGGGTTTCCTCCAATAAAGAATAAAATATCATATTTTAATAATAAACTTGGTGAAGAAAATTCTATATCGAAAAAATCAGGATGGAATCCTATGTTTTCAAGTTCTTTTCTTGTACATACTGCCTTTCGGTTTTTTTCTCTATATTCAGGATCAGCTGTTACAATTATTGCTACTTTCTTAAATCCAGTATTAAATAATTCAGTATACTTATCAATAATTGCTTGGCTAGTTATTCCATTAGATGTTAAAAGAATAGGCATAGATAAAGACCTCCATAAAGAATATGATTTAAATACTAAAAATACTATAAATACATAATATAGAATAATTGTAAATATTATTAGATATTATACACCCTTGAAATACAGAATTCAACAAAGGTTAATTTAAATTCATTAAAATTTAATTGACATAAATTATTTTGAAAATAAATCCTTTTATGGTATTATATAAAATGCACCAAAAAAATGAAACGAGGTGGAGCTATGAGTGATAAGATAATTATAAGAGTTATGAATGAGTCTGATATACCTGAAGCTCTAAAATTATGGAGGATATCTTTCAATGCTGGATTCTCAACAGGATTTGATACTGAGGAAAGTATAGAGAGGTATTTGAAGAGAAACCCTGATTTAAGCACAGTAGCATATACAGAAGATGGACAGTTAGTAGGAGCACTTATGTGTGGACATGATGGACGAAGGGGATCTATATACCATACAGCAGTTTACCCAGAATACAGAGGAAATTCAATAGGCAGAAGAATGGAAGAAAGGTCTTTATCTGCATTGAGAGCGATAGGAATTACTACAGGATTTCTTTTCATAAGCACCAAGAATCCAGGTTCAGAGGAGTTTTGGACAACGATTGGATGGGAAGTAATTCCAACAATAAAATATCTATATAAAGAGTTCTAATTATCTTTAATTATTTGGAAAGTAATTGATATAAATATAAAGAGGGAATCAAATTTTTAAAATAAATTTGATTCCTTTTTGTTTAAAAATTGAGTAATTTTTAATGTTTTTAACTTAATATGATAAATCTTTAGAATTTCTTTAGAATTACTTTCAAATATCTTTGAATGTGGTTGATATCATAATATTAAATGAAGGAACTAAATTTCATAATGAAGCATAGGGGGTAAGTTTAGAATGAAAGAAATTATGGAGACGTTATTTAATATAGTATATTTAGTTACATTATGGATAGTTGTATTTAATATGTTTAAGAATACTGCTAGATTAAATTCAAAAGAAACTAAACTAGGAAAACTTGTGGCATGGACTTTTGCTCTTTTAGCAATCGGTGACACAGGGCATGTTGGTTTCAGGGTTGTTGCATATTTTAAAGATGGCCTTGCTGAAAGTGCTGCTCTATTAGGTTATGGTAAGTATGCTACAGCTATAACTGTAACATTTTTTTATGTTTTACTTTTAATAATTTGGAAGGTTCGTTTTAATGAGAAATATAATTGTTTTACACATATATTATTTGCTAGTGGTATAGTGAGATTAGTAGTAGTGCTTTTACCAGGGAATGAATGGACAAGTGCTGTAGCACCATTTGATTGGGCAATCTATAGAAATATACCTTTATTGATTTTAGGATTGGGTGTTGCAGGGTTATTCCTAAATAGCGCAAGAAAAGAAAAAGATAATACATTTAAGTGGATTGGTATTATGATTTTAATTTCTTATGGTTTTTATATTCCAGTTATACTATTTGCTCATATTAATCCAACTGTAGGAATGTTAATGATACCAAAGACTGTAGCATACTTGGTCGCGGCATTTATTGCCTATTACGGAGTATTTAAGAAGCAAAATAAAAATATACAAGCTTAATAAAAAATATAACAGATGAGTATAGTTAAAATTTACTTAAGAAAGGATGATTTTTAATGATGTTGATTATGGCAATTATAGCAATGATATTAGCACTTATATGCTATTCAGTAGGTGTTTGGGGAGAGAAGATAGCAGGGAAACTAACTAAAAAGAATTTAGCTTTTTTCTGGATCGGATTTGTATTTGATACAGCGGGAACAACAATGATGTCAATTATAAGTGAAAGTTTTAAATTTGATATTCATGGTATTACTGGCGCACTTGCAATAGTATTAATGTTATTCCATGCAATTTGGGCTACAATAGTACTTGTTAAGAATAATGAAAAGTTAATGGTAAAATTCCATAAGTTTAGCCTTGGTGTATGGACAATATGGTTATTTTCATTCTTAACAGGTATGATATTAAATATAAAATAGTATAACAATAATTCATTAACAATAAAGACGATCAGACTAATCATATAGAGATTTTTAGTTAAAACTACATTTATACAAACTCAAAACTCAAAAAACACTGAGAATTTGAGTTTATATAAATTAAGTTTAACTACGGATTCTCTATAGTTAGTCTTATTGTTGTATAATAAAGAAAAAAAGCAGGAGAAAAATATATGAGATTAAGAAGGAGATTAATACATTTAACTGTTGCAGTTTTTGGGTTAGGAATGTTACTTGAGGGAGTAAATTTTATTGGTTTTATGTGTATAACAAAAAATAGTACCTTCAATGATTTTTTTAATCTTTATAAGGAAGATGCAATACATTTTTGGGGGCTCCAAGCTATATCATTAATTATATTTCTTGGGTTGAGCAAGTACTTTAATAGAAGAATAAAGAAAATGGTAATTCAACCTATAGAGGAGATGGAGAAGGTTGCAAATGCTATAATTGATGAAAATTATGATTATAAAATTGAAAAAAGTGCTGTAGTAGAGATAGATGAGGTTGCTAAAGCTTTTGATAAGATGATAAACAAACTAAGAGAATCAAAAGAAATACAGGAAAGATATGAATTTCACAGGAAAGAATTATTGGCAAATATATCTCATGATATAAGAACTCCAATAACATCTATTAAGTTACATTCAAATGGTATACTTGATGGTATTGCTAATACTCCTGAGAAACTTAATAAATATATAGAATCAATTAATAATAAAACTGAGGATATTGAAAAGATGATATCACAACTTTCCTTATTATCTGATTTGGATTTTAGTAAAGAGAAGTTTACATTAACTAAAGTTGGCATTAAAGGTTTCTTAAATGATTTAATATTGGAAATGGAGCTTGATTTTGAAGATAATGATGTACAGTTAGTAAGTGGATTTGAGTGTAAGGAAGATATTGAATGCTATATTGATATAAATATGATGAGAAGGGTAGTGATGAATTTAGTTCAGAACTCAATAAAATATGTTAGAAATATCCCTGTAAGAATATTATTTGATGTTGAGATAAAAGATGATTACTGTGTGGTATCGGTATCAGATAATGGGAAAGGTATACACAATGATAACTTTAAAAATATATTTAATAGATTCTTTAGAGAAGATGAGTCTAGGGGAACGAAATGCGGAAGTTATGGCTTAGGGCTTTCAATAGTAAAGGAAATAATAGAGAAGCATAAAGGTGTAGTATGGGCTGAACAAGGGAAAAATGAAGAGTTCACAGGACTATGCATTAATATGAAACTACCGAGAGGAGTTGATAATATTGAAGAATAAAATTCTGATTGTTGAAGATGATATAGGTATTGCAGAGGTGGAGAAGGATTATCTTGAAGCCTATGAAATGGAAGTAGATATAATTACAGATGGAGAAAAAGGGCTAGAAGCAGCTATTAACAATGACTATAATCTTATTATTCTTGATTTAATGTTACCAGGAATAGATGGTTTCAATATATGCAGAGAGATTAGGAAAGAGAAGGATATACCAATAATAGTAGTAAGTGCGAAGACAAGTGATATTGATAAGGTTAGGGGATTCGGTCTAGGGCTTGATGACTATATGACAAAGCCATTTAGTCCTAATGAATTAGTTGCAAGGGTGAAAGGACACATTACAAGGTATAACATATTAAAAAATTCATCAACTGCAGCAGAGGATAAAGAGGATAAGATTATTCTTAAGAATTTAATCATAAACAGAACTACAAGACAGGTGTTACTTAATAACAAAGAGATATCATTAACTGTTACAGAGTATGATCTTTTAAATCTTCTTGCATCTAATCCAAATAGGGTGTTCACTAAGAACTTTATATTTGAGAAGATATGGGGATATGATTCTGATAAGGATATACCAACAATAACAGTTCATATGAGGAATCTTAGGGAGAAGATAGAGAAGAATCCTTCAGAACCTGAGCATATTATTACTGTTTGGGGTGTAGGATATAAGTTTGTGGAATGAGAAAAATTAAAAACATAGTTTAAAGCAGAAAACTTTAGAAGAAATGTATAATGTATAATTGATAATGGAGAATGATTGACATTTCTCTTCGAGAAATTTTAATTCTATTATTTCTTAGGCAATAGTGGGATACTAGCTTCAATTTAGGTCAAACATTGTACTTTAAATACAATATTTTAGTTCAAGATAAAATGAGTAAAACCTTCTTGGTCTAAAAAATAAAACAATGTAGTTTCCGCCTTGAAAGGCAGAAACTACATTGTTTTCCATTGTGCATTATTAATTATCCATTTGTTTTTAACGAACGTAAGCGTGATATTATGTTGACTGTTATTGCAATAATTATACCTATAGCAATGAATAAATAACCTATTGGTATTAAGTAAAATGGTTCTACAAGAGTACCATCAGGGGCTACTTTGCATCCTATGATGGAATATATTAAGAAACAACATAAACCTAAAATAAATGATATTAAACTTATAAGATATTTTTTCATTAAAACTTCTCCTTTTATTTTAATCTTTCATCATCTTCTTCTACATATTCTAATATATCGCCAGGCTGGCAATCTAAAATTCTACACAAGGATTCTAGGGTAGTAAAACGAACTGCTTTTGCTTTGTTATTTTTTAAAATTGAAAGATTAGCCATGGTTATACCCATTTTTTGAGAAAGCTCAGTAGAACTAATCTTTCTTTTGGCCATCATTACATCTAGATTTACTATAATCGGCATATCAGCATTCCTTTCTATATTGTTTGATCGTTTTCTTCTTTTATTTTTATTGCAATCTCAAATAACTGTGATAATACTAAGCATAAAAGTCCTATTGTCACACAAAGAAATGCAAGAACAATATAAGGACCACCTAAAATAATATTTTTGAAGAATTCCACTGAGTATTTCAAGTAACTTGTACAAGCAATAAAAATAATGATTTCAATAAAAGCACATATTGAAATTACATTTAGTGATTTAACACTCTCCATAGAAAAAGGATTATTATTCACAACTAAACTAGAAAGTTTTTTTAATTTAAATAATGCAATAACATATGGAACTGCACAGAAATAAATACAAGTTGCAATAGTTATTACTAACTTACCATCTGACATAGAAAATCGACTTTTAAGAAAAGCAGTAGTGATAGCTGGTGCTCCTAAAAGAACTATACATGTAAGAGTTATTCCTAAAATTACAATCATATGTAAGATTCTAGGGATAGGATTTTTTTTCATTTTATCAACCTCAATTCTATAATGTTATTATTATAATAAATAAATATTTATCGTTTGTCAATAAAAAATAAAAATAATTCGATATGTATTTATTGTTTTGATACCCTTGAGGTCTATAAAAATAAAATCTTATAAATAATTATTTTAACTGCATATATTCTATTGAAAGGTTTCAACACCTTGAAAATATATAAGTAAACTTATAACGTATAAGGAGGGTGCAGTATGTATGAGGAGTTATCCAAAATTATAGGCACTCTCGGGTTCCCCATAGCTATGTGTATATATCTCTTAGTTAGATTTGATAGAAAGATTGAAGTTCTTAATCAATCCATATTGAATCTAACAAGGGTGATTACAAGCGTTATAGGTACCAGAGAAAAAAGGTAGCCAAATGGCTGCCTTTTTTCAGTAGTCTGAAATTCTAAAGTTTGGCAAGGTAGAGTTATAACGTTTTAAAAAAGTCTAAATAATATGAATATTTTAAAGTGTATTGACGATGAAAACAGGGGGTGTTATTATTTAAAGAAATTAAAAACTTATACCAAAACTCATATATTTTTGATAATATGGATCAAAAGTTTCTACGAGATACCGTAAACATCTCACTATGGGTAATCCAACTTTAATAATTTTGTTAAAATTTCTATCATTAGGATTACTTATATCTTGAGGATGGGAATTTTTTTAATTTATTGAGATTTAATTACGAGAATTTTTTTAGACTTGTTCCAAAATCTCGGTGGTTCAATGACTTATGGACAGGCATAAAGAAATATTTGAGTTCAAATCTCAAACAAAATTATTTTTGAGGGAGAATAGTATGAAAACTAAAGAAAAACAAAAAGGAAATTTTTTAGAATCATATTTTCAGTTAAAAGAACATAATACCAATATTAGAACAGAGATATTAGCTGGGTTTACAACATTTATAACAATGGCTTATGCTTTACTTGTAATTCCCAATATATTAAAGGCGTCTGGAATGAATAGTCTTGGACTAATGGGAGATGCAGCAAATTCATTAAATACTATGAATGATCCTGTAGTTGGATCGGCTTTCGTTGCAATGTGTTTAGTGTCGGCAATTGGAACATTGATAATGTCATTATATGGTAACTTGCCATTTGCAGTCGCACCAGGTATTGGACTTACAGCATTCTTTACATATAGCGTGTGCTTAACATTAGGGTACACTTGGCAACAAGGACTTGCAGCTGTAACTATATCAGGATTACTATTTGTTGCTATTACAGTAACTTCATTAAGAGAAAAAATCGTTGAATGTCTTCCAAAGAATATAAAAGTAGCAATGACTGCTGGAATTGGTCTTTTTGTAGCTCTTATAGGGCTTAAAAGTGGAGGAATAGTAATAGCTGATCCAGGGACTCTTGTTAGGTTTGGAGATTTTACTGATAAAAATGTATTGCTTACAATAATTGGACTAGCTATCATGTGTGTATTGATGGTTAGGAAGGTTAAAGGAGCAATGTTAATTTCTATATTGTTAACTACAGTAATAGGTATTCCTATGGGGATTACACAAGTTGCTGGATTAAAGATTTTCAGTGCACCACCATCAATAATGCCTACATTTATGAAAATGGATTTCCAAGGGTTATTTGCTCATGGTGGAAATGGGGTATTAGGAGCAATAACTAGTATAATAATGGTTGTATTTACATTCAGTTTAGTTGATTTATTTGATACATTAGGAACATTGGTTGGAACAGCTCAGAGAGCGGAGATGATTCAACCAGATGGGTCTATAAGAAACATGAGAAAAGCATTACTTACAGATTCAATATCAACAACATTTGGTTCATTATTTGGAATGACAACAACTTCAACGTATATTGAATCAGCAGCAGGAATAGCTGAAGGCGGAAGAACTGGTTTAACAACTTTAGTAGTTGGTATATTATTTGGCTCAGCAGTATTCCTAGGAGGAATTGTTGGAATTGTACCAGCACAGGCTACGGCACCGGCACTTATCGTGGTTGGGGTTCTTATGATGGAATCAATTAAAGATGTTGATTTCACAGACTTAAGTGAAGCTGTACCAGCATTCTTAACAGTAGCACTTATGCCATTTACTTATAGCATAGCTAATGGTATTGCTGCAGGGATTATATTTTATCCAATTATGAAAATAGCTGTAGGAAAGCATAAAGATGTACATCCAATAACATATATACTTGCTGTACTTTTCATATTAAGGTTTATGATGATACAGTAAAAACAAAAAAACTAGCTGAAATTCAGCTAGTTTTTTTTATATAGTGAAGACCACTAGGAGGCAACCCATAATCTTCCCTTAGCGTTATAAGCTATTATTATAGATTTATTATACAATATATTAGATTAAAAGTCAAAATTTGCTGAATATTTCGAAGAGGAGTTATAAGGTTAATTAGTTGAATTTAATAAAAAATAAGAAAATAAAAAAACGCGATTTATTACATAAAAATAGATAGAAATAAGAATTAATACAGTTTATGACATAAATTAAGAGGAGATATTTTAACAAAGACTGACTGGAAATTTAGTTTTGTGAAAGTCTTTTTTCATATGTATAAAGTCTTTCATAAAAAGTGAAAAAACATATTCTTGTTCAGTGTAATTTGAAATTATAAAATATATCTAAGAGATATTCCGGAATGTCCCAAAATAATCAAAGGGGACGATATAATATGAAAATAAAAAATGTAGAGTTAAGAGTTTTTTTAGAAAGAGCTAAAAATGGGGAAGAAGAAGCTTTAGGAGAAATAATTGAATTATTCAAAGGGTATATAATCAAGGAAGCATTGAGATATAAAATACCTTCAATGGAATTTGATGATATCGTACAATATGGGTACCTGACAGTATTGAAGTGCATAAAGAGTTATAAGCTAGAATCAAACTCTTTTTATGGGTATGTTATTAGGGGAATAAAGAATAATTTTAACTATATGGTTAGAAAACATAAGACAAATAGAGTTGTATATTATGATAATGAGATTGTAGATATAATGGGAGTAGATGAGTTTTCAATTGAGGAGCATATTATGATTTATGAAGATGTGAAGTGGTTAAGGGAGATCATAGATACCTTAAGTGAGGAGGAACAGGAACTTATAAAATGTTATTTCTTAGAGGGAATGAAACTTGTAAATTATGCTAAAGTCAAGGGGATACCATACTCTACTATGATATATAAGAAGAAGGAGTTATTGAAGAAATTGCAAGGATTTTACTGTAATAATAAATGATATAGTAAATATTTAACTATCCAATATGTGGTAAAATATATTTGAATGGGGAAGTAGCTTTTCAATAATTTATCTTTAAATAAAGGGGGAGTCAGTGTGTTAGCGTTTTTAATTATATTTTTTATAATTATTTCACCAATGATTTTTAGGAAACAAGCTGCTTTTATTACTATTCAGGTAATAATCGGGTTTGTTATATTATTCTTCTCAAGTAAGTTCGAGGATTCTTTTTTAATAAAGGTGGGATTATTATGGGTGATAAGTTCGCTAATAAGTATTAGGAAAACAATTGGAGATGAAAGTGTAGGCAAAAAAGCTGAAGGATATTATTATGATGATGATGAATAAAATATTATTTAAAACTCTTTGACTAATTATTGGTCAAAGAGTTTTTATGTAGAAAAATAGTAGGGTTTGTGCTATATATAGGATATGTAAGTAATATTAAGAAGGAATTAGAAGAAAGGAGTATTACATATGACTGAGTTTACTAAAAACGTAATAGATATAATTAAGGGAATACCAGTTGGAAAAGTCATGACATATGGTGGAATTGCAAAATCAGCAGGTAATCCAAGAGGTGCAAGACAAGTTTCAAGAATACTCCATTCAATGAGTAAGACTCATGATCTTCCATGGCATAGGATTATTAATTCAAAGGGAGAAATCTCCCTAACAGGAGAAGGATTAGAGTTACAGAAAAAGCTCTTAGAAGAGGAAGGGGTCGAGATTCATCAAAATAATAAGGTGAATCTTAAGAAATATGATTATGAAGTTATAATATGTGATGATCTAGATTGGATATAATTTATTTCAGTAATGAAAACACACGTTTTTACTCGAATTTTAACCGAATTTTAACTTTTAAAAGTATAATTCGTCATATAATTATAGTAGTGAAAATAATGGTAGCAAATGAGAAAAGATAATGATAGAAGGGGAGAAACATGAGTAGAGTTAGAAAAAGAAAATCTTCTTCCACATCTTCAAGAGGTGGAAGAAGTACTGCTAAAGAAAGTAGAGGAAATATTCAAAGAAGTTCTCAAAAGAGTAAATCTACGTCAACTCAAGGGCGTAGAGGAAAAAGAAAAGCTAAAAAGAAAAAGCGAGTTTTAAGAAATATAAGTATAATACTTTTTATAGGACTAATATTTACTGCCTCAGGATTGTTATTCATAACCAGCAAGGCAAATAAAATATTTGTGCCTAAACCAACTAATCCAACAGTAGGTGATAAGGAACCAGAAGGTAGTGAAAAGGAATACTCATTTAAAGAATCAGAACTATACACTTATGATAGAAAGAAAGATGAGGAGAGATATCTAAATATTCTCGTGATGGGAATCGATGGTGAGAATAGAAATCAGAGAATAGACAGTTGGACAAGAACAGATGCCATGATGCTTGTTAGTTTGGATAAAGAAACAAATAAGACTAATATTATATCAATACCTAGAGATATATATAGTGATAAAATTAATTCAACCACACAGAAAATTAATTCAGCTCATGCTGTGGGTGGACCATATAAGGCAATTGAGGTTGTAGAAGACATTTTTGATACTAAGGTTGACAATTATATAAAGATAAACTATCAAGGCTTCAGAGATTTTATTGATGCCATTGGTGGAGTATACGTTGAAATAGATCGAGATATGATATATGATGACGAAGGACAAGATTTAAAAATTAGATTCAATAAAGGCGATAAATTAACATTAAAGGGAAAGAAAGCAGAAGAATATATAAGGTGGAGAAAAAATAATGAAGATGCTCCACCAGCAGTTGGTGGAGGTTCGGATTTTGCCAGAATAGAGAAGATGCAGTACTTTATTGGGCAAGTAATAAAAGAATTGGCTTCGGTATCAACTGTATTTGAAATCAATGATATTCTTGATTCTATAGCTAATAATGTTGAAACAGATATGGAACCTGGAACTATAGTTGATTTAGCATTAAAGATTAACAAAATAAAATCTGGAGTAGAAATGCACACACCTGAAGTTTTTGAAGGAAATCAATTTGCTCCTAACTTGGGAAAAATACAATCATACTATTTCATTGACGATAAAAACATTATAAATACTTTGAAATTATTCCATGGTGATGGATATATAAATAAAAGATATTTAAGAATAAAAATTGAAAATTGTACATCTAAATCAGGATTAGCTGCAGATTTTGGCAAATTCTTAAGAGGAAAGCGATATGGAAATCTGGAATTGACTGATGGGATCAAGCGAGAAGAAAGCGTTGTTATAATAAACAATAGATTAGATGAATACACAAGGAAGGTATTTGAGGATGAGGTGAATATGGATAATATTCAGTATACCAACGACTCTAGTGAGTACTTTGATGTTATAATCAAACTTGGGAAAGATCACGATTATATAAGATAAAAAATAACAAGTATTAAGACTTGTTATTTTTAATATACCTAAGGGAGGCAAAAATTAATGGGTGAGAATATTAAAATCAGGTTTGCAGAAATGGATGATTTAAAGGAGATTGTGAGAATTTACAATCAAGCTATTGAAACTAAGAGGGCAACTGCAGATCTTGAGAAGATAACAATTGATGATAGAAAGCAGTGGATGATTGATCATAAAAAAGATACTTATCCAGTATACATAGCAGAAATAGATGGAGAGGTTGCTGGATGGTGTTCAATAAGTCCATATAGAGCAGGTAGAAGAGCACTTGCAAGAACAGCAGAGATAAGCTACTATATTGATTTTAACCACCATAGAAAAGGAATAGCTTCAAAGCTTGTTGAACATGCATTAAGTGATTGTGAGAGATTAAATATAAAGAATTTATTTGCATTTATATTAAGTGTTAATGAGAAAAGCATTAACCTTTTAAAGAAATATGGATTTGAACAATGGGGGTATATGCCAGAAGCAGCCGATTTAGATGGAACAATCTGTGGGCACTGTTTGATTGGTAAACAACTTAAATAAAACCGTAATGGATAATGGAAAATGTAAAATGTATAATGAACGACATTTCTCTTCGAGAAATTTTAATCTTATTGTTTATTGAAAAATAAAAGGTTTACTCGTTTTATCTAAATAAAACCTTGTAGCTTAAATACAATATTTTATCCAAGATAAAATGAGTAAACTTTTCTTAACTTAAGAATAATAAGATGTAGTTTCTGCGTAAGCAGAAACATCCATCATTCTACATTATCAATTATACATTATACATTTCTTTCAAAGCATGGGTAACCATGCTTTTTTTTATTGAAAATAATCCCAAGCTATGATATTATCTTTATATCCCCTATAGGGGGTTATTGATAATATTGGAGGGATTATGAAATTTCTAAGAGAAAATAAGATTTTGATGAAGAGTATAATTGTATTAGCTATCCCAGCTATAATCGAGAATATACTTCAATTTTTTATTGGGGTTGTTGATATGTATTATGTAGGCGGTTTAGGAAAGGAAGCTGTCTCTGGGGTGGGGATAAGTAATTTGATAATGAATATATACTTATCTTTCTTTATAGCCATAGGGGTTGGAACTACTGCTATAGTATCAAGATATATAGGTGAGGGGGATAGGGATTCGGCGAAGAAGTCTATCGTTCAAAGTTTAATTACTACATCTATAATTGGTATTATATTTGGTGTGATTAGCTTTATATTTGCATACCCTATACTTGGTATAACAGGTGCAGAAGAAAGTGTTCTAATTCTTGGAAAAAAATATTTCAGTATTGTTGCAGGACCCGTTATATTTCTAAGTTTAATAATGGTTGCATCAGCTGCTTTAAGGGCAACAGGAGATACTTTGACACCTATGATTGCAGTTATAATATCTAATATTATTAATGCAGTGTTGGATAGAATTTTGGTGTTAGGAGTAGGTAATTTTAAGGGAATGGGTATTGCAGGGGCAGCACTAGCTACTTCAATTTCAAGATTTTTAGCAGCCGCAATTATATTGGTTGTACTATGTAGAAAATTTGAAATTCATAAAAAGTTTAAAGTAACTATAGACAAGGGAGTTCAGAAATCCTTATTAAAGATTGGATGGCCAGCGGCAACAGAAAAGTTGGTAATGAGGGTTGGACAGATTGTTTATGGGGCATTAATAATAGAAATTGGAACAACTTCTTATGCGGCACATAACATAGGGGGAACTATTGAGAATCTCACCTATCTTCCATGTTTAGGGTTTGGTATAGCAGCAGCTACATTAGTTGGACAAAAGTTAGGTGCTAATAAACCTGATGAGGCAGTTAAGGTAGGTATATTAAGTTTTATAATGGCCACAGCTTTGATGTGGAGTATCGCACTAGTATTTTTAATATTTCCAGAGAAATTGGCTGGGATATTTTCATCAGATATTGAGGTTATTAAAACTACCGCAGATGTTCTTAAAATAATAGCAATATTCCAACCAGCTTTAAGCTGTTCAGTTGTAATAACTTCTGCACTACAAGGAGCTGGAGATACTAAATATCCAATGTTAGCTACACTTATAGGTATATGGGGAGTAAGAGTAACAGGAGCTGCAATATTTGGGGTATGGCTTGGAATGGGACTTGTTGGAGTATGGCTGTCATATGCTCTGGATATATCATTGAGAAGTGTAATACTTATGAGGAGATATATAAAAAAGAAGTGGTTAAATATAGAAGTTAATATAAAGGCATAAAATAAGTGTATAGCTGGAGATTTGTTAAACTTTAACAAATCTCTAGCTGTTTTTTTGGTTAAAGCATCAATATACAGAATATTCTTGATATAGTAATATTTATATATAGATTTATTTATGGGGAAATATATCTAAAAATTTAGGAGGGGAATTATGGCTGGATTAAAATTAGAGGGAATTAATAAAATATATCCTAATGGTTATCATGCTGTTAAGGATGCAAATTTTGAAATTGAGGACAAGGAGTTTATTGTTCTTGTTGGACCATCAGGGTGTGGAAAATCAACTACACTGAGAATGATAGCTGGTCTAGAAGAAATTAGTGATGGGGAATTATATATTGGGGATAAGGTAGTGAATGATGTTCATCCAAAGGATAGGGATATAGCGATGGTTTTCCAAAACTATGCATTATATCCACATATGTCTGTATATGATAATATGGCATTTGGGTTAAAATTAAGAAAATACTCAAAACAGGATATAGATGAGAGAGTTAATAATGCAGCAAGAATACTTGGAATAGAGGATTTATTACCAAGAAAGCCTAAACAATTATCTGGAGGACAGAGACAGAGGGTTGCTTTAGGGAGAGCTATTGTAAGAGAACCAAAGGTTTTTTTAATGGATGAACCATTATCAAATCTGGATGCGAAATTAAGAGTTCAGATGAGAGCAGAACTATCTAAGCTTCACAAAGAACTTAAAACAACATTTGTATATGTAACACATGATCAGACAGAGGCTATGACAATGGGATCAAGAATTGTAGTTATGAAAGATGGGGTTGTACAACAGATAGATGATCCTCAGACAATATATGAGCATCCTGCAAATAGATTTATTGCATCATTTATAGGGTCGCCTCAGATGAATTTCTTGGATTGTAAAATTTCTAAGAATAGTGATAAAATATATGTAGACTTCTTTGATAATAAGATTAATATTCCAGAGGAAAAAATAAAGCTTATCAAAGAAAGTAATTATGTAGGAAAAGAAATCCTTCTTGGAATCAGACCGGAATCTGTTCTTATAGATGAGAGTAATGAAGGGATTGTTGCTAAAGTTGAAGTTACTGAAATGCTTGGTTCAGAAACATATTTATATCTTAATGCAAATGGATATAATGTAATCGCAAGGGTAGACCCAAGTGTAAAAGCTTCAGTAGGAGATAATGTAAGAATCAAGTTTATTACTGATAAAATCCATATATTTGATAGAGAAAGTGAGAAGGCAATTTTCTAATCTATTAGGAGGAGAGCTTTTGAGTAAAATTTTGAAAAAACAAGTTATAGATAAGCTTAAGAATATTATCCAAGGTGATCTAATTATGCTTGATGGTGAGTTTAATACTATTTGGAGCAATAATGAAGAAATTATTGGAGAATATGATTATAAAAGATACAAGAACATAATATATAGAGGAACTAATTTTATAGATAATAGAATAATATATATGCATATGGATGAAGAACTGGTAATTGTAATAGAAGAGGATAATGAGTTCAATAGAGATGTCATTGAGATGGTGGCTTTGTTTGTTGAAGAAGAAAAAGAATATGAAAGTAAAGAAGATGTTATAAAAGGCTTATTAAATGGAGAAATAGATAAAAAGTATGCACAAGAACTTTTTAAAAAATTTGATTTCAAGCTTAAAAAGAAGATGAAAGTGTATATTGTTGAGTGTCGAAAAAATATTGATGAAATTTTCAATTTGTTGAAGGAATTTTTTGATAATTCTATAATACTAATAAATGAGAAGAAAATAGTAGTTATTGACACATCACTAGAAGATAATCTTGAAGAAGGTATACAAGATGTTATACTTTCAGAGACAATGATAAAAGTAAAAATATCAGTAGGAACTATTGTAAATGATATTTTCGATATTAAAAATAGCTATGATAGAGCTATGAAAGCAATGGTGCTTGGTAAGAGACTAATAAAGGGCAAAGGCATTTTCTACTATGATCAGATGGTACTACCTATCATAATAAATGGAGTTAAGAGTAAAAAGCTTACTAAGCTGAATGATGAACTGTTCCAAGGTATGGAGAAGATATTTGAGGACAGGGAACTTATGCAAACGGCAACAAGTTTTTTGGAAAACAACTTAAATATAAGTGAAACATCCAAAAAGCTTTTTATACACAGAAATACTCTGACGTATAGGTTAAACAAAATTAAAAAGCTAAGTAGATATGACCTAAGAAGTTTCGAAGATGCTGTGAATTTTAAAATTGCCCTCTACATTCACAGCTATAACAAAAATTAGTTTATTTTTTACACCCCGGATTTTCTGGGGTGTTTTTTTGAACTATAATATACTTATAATAAGGTTATTAAAATATAATAGATAATTTAAAGGAAATTGGACTGGCAACCAGATTGTCTAAGGGAGAAGTTTTGGGGGGAAACTTCTCCTTGTTTAATATTTAAAACTTAACTCTATAAAATCATTTAAGATACTTTTTCTTTACAAAAATTTATTATACTAAGAGCTTTATTATCAAATTTATTTTTTATATAGAATTCAATAAGTAATAAAATGATTTTTGAATTAGGAAGTAGATATCCAGATGATAAAAGTTCTAATATTTCATTTTTAATGCTGTCTACTTCAGTAATAGAATTATTCTTAATTGATTCATTCAGAATAATATTACATGCAAACTCAATTACTTCTTGATGTTTATGTTTTTTAGCTAATCTAAGAGATTTATAAATGTATTCTCTCGATAATTTTTTTGAAGACTGAGTATTAAGTTTATTAAAAGCTAATGAAACAAATTTGCATATTTCAGCAGAGGTATAATTATTTTCAAAGTCTGAGGAGTGAGATATGATATTTACAAGAGAGTCAAGGTAATTATCATATGTGTCTTCTAAAATCATAGTTGTCTCAATTATATTCTCCAGCACAAGTATTAAATATATTTCATCAATATCTTTTTTCTTTAAAATTTTATTGTATATTTTCCTATGTAATTTTAAAGAATCATTATAAAGTCCTTTTTCTCTCAAACAATTACCTTTTAATAGTTCACTTTTAATATTTAAAAAATTATAATCTAAATTGTTATGAAATTTTTCGCATAAAAAATCTAGAGTCTCTATAGCTTCAGTATATTCTTTTGATGCTTTATAAAGAACAGCTTTATTATACAGTATATTAGCATATAAATTAGTTGGAATATCTTCAGGTAAATTATTTGCTATTAATATACCTTCATTGTATAGTTTTAGCCTATTACAACAGTGAAGTAAGTTTTTTATGATTCCACCATATATTTCACCATGATGATTAGACATAAGAGCAAATTCTTTAGATAAGTTAAAATACTTAAATGCTTTTTCATATAATTTCTCATTTCTAAACACTATGCCTAAATTATAATATATAAATATCTTTTCAGTAGTTAAGTTATGTTTATTCAATAAAGATAACATTTTATGGAACGATTTTTCAGATTCTATACCTATGTTTTTTATGTATTCAATGTAATTAGCAGATATACTCTTAGCTTGATCTTCTTCTGTTATTTTTAAATCTTCAATATCTTTTTCTGTAAGCGTATGATTTCTTGATAGGTTTTTTCTAAGATTATCAATAATTATTGTTAGTGTTTTTTGTGTTAAAGTTGCTTTATCTGATTCAATCATACTTATAAGATTTCTACTTATATTTTTACCACTTAAATCATCTTGTTTTAACCCTAATTGCTTACGGAGTGACTTTAATTTTTGAGCTTGGGTTACAATAGTAAAATCCATATTATCCCTCCTAGATTTTATGCAGTATTTCGATTTGGTTATGTAATAATAGATATTTACTTTTATAATAGCATATGTTATCATAAAAGTAAATAATTACTATTAGGAGGGGTAGTATGTTCAAAAAAATATCAGTAGTATTAACTGCAATAATGTTAGTTGTTAGTACTGTTTTAAATCCAATTCATGTGGATTCTCGAGGCGAAAATAAAGTAAAATGTAAAACTATAAAATCTATGAATTTAGTAGTTGTAGATCCAGATACGGATCCTCATGATTAAATAGAATCAAGTTATTATATACAGTAAGTATGATATTAAATAGATTTAGAAAAATGAGTATTAACCAATTCTTTGACAATAAGCAACACTTCCATAATAGGAGGTGTTTTTATTGTGAATTTATTTTACACATAGAGGAGAGTTTTGTCATTGTCGTTGTCCACTGTCAACTGTCCATTTGTTTAAAAAAGCACAAGTGTGCTTTTTTAAACTACGTAGCTGATTTCAGCATCAGGAAAATAATTCTTAACAAGTTTTCTTAAAAAAGCTTCTGCTTCATTTCTGATTTCAGGTTTATACTGCATTTTTCCACGACCTTTGGGCTGCATCAAATCTTTATTGAAGAAAGAATAGCTATTTGGAAAAGCTTCTTTGTTTATACTGATATTTGCATAACCATAAGTCATGAAAATGATTTCAATGAAAAGATTTTTCTGTAAATCTTTATTTAATTTTATATGGAGCAATTTAAATAGCTCGATATAATGTTGTTTCCAATTTTCAATAAGAATAATAGGGGCAATATTTAGTCCAATTCTATATCCGGCGTTAAACATTTTGTTTGCGGCTTCAATTCTTGAAATAAGATCAGATGTGCCTAGTTCGATTCTTTTTATAATTATTTCAGGGTTTACACTTATTCTCATCTGTGTATGACCATTATGTTTGCAGTCTAGCAAATCATCAACCATATGAAACTTTGTAGCAAAGGTTGCGGTGGCATTTTGAATGTGAGCAAACTTTTCAATTGCCCATTTAAGATTGCCAGTTAAGGAGTTCTCTAAAACCATATCACTATTACAGCCTAGTTCATAAACAGCATGTTTTCCTAATTTAAAAGTTTGCTTTATTACAGCATTAATCATATCTTCTCTATTGACAAAAATTCTTAAATATGAACAATTAAAAAAATTGCATACTAAATAACAATATAAACACATTGCTGAGCATCCACTAGATGTAAAAGGAACAATATAATCTGCTGAAAGGTTGTTAGGGGTTAATTTTATGGTTTTTCTTGTGCCTAGTATTAAATAGCTTTTCATTTTTCCGAATTTACTGTAAGGTTGTTCTCTTAGCATAGGAATATTATGATGTCCTTCAATCTCAATCATTTCGCATCCTAGCTTACTATATTTTTCGAATAATCTATTTCCAAAAGAATAATCAAAAATTGCTTTTTCATAAAAAACTTTTGATGGTACGAATTCTCTCATATTAATTTCTCCTTTATTCTCTATTCTTTATTCTTTGCATCTCATTGATATATAAACAATATTTGAAGTTTGTGTAAAACTAAATGAAAAAACGTATAATAATTTTCAAATTTATGTTAAAATATTTGCTATGTATATATATCAAAGATAAATAAGTAAAATTACAGAATGGGAGGCATTTGCCGTGCTTAAAAAAAGTAAAACAGTAAGAGCCATCTTGTGTACTCTTCTTGTGGCAGGAATGATTACAGGATGTACTTCAGGAGATAAAACTTCAAAAAATAGTGATAGTAATTCAGTTGTAGAATTTAAACAAGGAAAAATAACTAAGGATGAATTATTTGATAAATTGGTTAAAGCAGGAGGTATGAATACTGTTATAACATTAGTAGACACTGCAATATTAAATGAACTTTATCCGGTTACAGATGAGATGAAAGAAAGTGTAGATGCACAACTTCAGAAAATAAAAGACTATTATGGAGATAATTTTGAAGCTGTTTTAAAACAGAATGGGATAGATAGTGAAGACGAGTATCGAGAAGCAGCTTTCCTTAATTTTCAAAGAGAAAAATACGTACTTAACTATATAAAGGCAAATATTTTGACGGAAGAAGAAATAAAAGAATACTACGATAATTTTGAACCAAAAATTAAAGCTAGTCATATTCTTATAACACCAGAAGATGAAAGTGAAGAAGCTTTAGGGAAAGCTAAAAATACTGCTGAAGAATTAATAGCTAGAATAGAAGCTGGAGAAGATTTTGCTGAATTAGCTAAAGAATTTTCTAAAGATCCAGGATCAGGAGCAAATGGAGGGGATTTAGGATTCTTTGGAAAAGGAAGTATGGTTCCTGAATTTGAAGAGGCAGCTTATAATTTGAAAGTAAATGAATTTACTAAAACACCAGTTAAAACTCAGTTTGGATATCACATCATATTAAAGACAGATGAAGAGAAAAAAGAATCATTGGAAGAAATGAAGGATAAAATAACTGAAGATTTAGCTAAAGAAAGAATTTCTATTGATCCAATATTAGGTGATAAGGCTTTAATTAAGATGAGAGAAGAAAATGGATTTAAGATAAATAATCTGGAGATTAAGAATAAATACGAAGAGCTTGTTAAGAGTATTGAAAAGGAAAAAACAGAAGAATAAGAATTAAATAACCATTTTAAAGTAGGGTGTACCAGCTATTCAGAAGCTTGTACACCCTACTTTTTTCTTTCAACATTATTTTAAAAAAGAGAGCTATATAAAATTGGAAATAAAAATTTATAAAAAAACACTTTACTACTCTACCACACTAAAGTATAATATGAAAATATAGTGCTTGTACAAAAAATAAAAAAAGGAGGAAAAAACATGAGAAAAAGTATTTTAACAATTTTAATGTTTCTTGTTGTACTTGTGGGTATAACTGGATGTGGTAGTGAAAATTTAAAAGGGGGAAACAACTCACATTCTGAAGAAACTAAGAAATTTGTTGTGGGATTAGATGATAATTTTCCTCCAATGGGATTTAGAAGTGAAAGTGGAGAGATTATTGGTTTTGACATTGATCTTGCTAAGGAAGCTGCTAAGAGAATAGGATATGAGGTTGAATTTAAAGCTGTTGACTGGGATGGAGTATTATTATCACTGAACAATGGAGATATTGATGTAATATGGAATGGGTTAACTATAACTGAGGAGAGAAAGGAAAAGATAGGATTTACTGATGAGTATTTAGTAAATAATCAGATTATAGTTGTTTCAGGAGAATCTGAAATTACGACTAAAGGTGAATTAAAAGATATGATCATAGGAGTTCAGATGGGAAGCAGTAGCCAAACTGTTATTGAAAATATAAAGGATGAAATTGGTATAGGAGAGATAAAGAAATACTCAAATAATGTAGATGCTCTTCTGGATCTTAAAGCTGGCAGAATTCAAGGTGTTGTTGTTGATGAGGTTGTTGGTAGATATTATATGGTTAAGAACGGTGGAAGCTATAGAATACTAGAAGAAACACTAGGTGGAGAGAGTTATGGTGTGGGGTTTAGAAAATCTGATAGTGATTTTGGAGAAGAGTTAAACGAAGTTTTAATTGAAATGAAAGAAGATGGTACTTTCGATAAGATAAAAGAAATGTGGTTCGGTAAATAAATGAGCATGAATGAATTAATAGAAATGGGAAAATATATTCTAAGTGGAGCAACCATCACCTTCAGTATCTTCTTTTCTACACTTATAATATCATTTCCCATAGGGATAATTGGAGCTCTAGGTAAAATAAAAGGTAATTTAATTGTGAGAAAACTTCTGGATATCTACACTTGGGTATTCAGAGGAAGTCCACTATTGCTGCAGATAATTTTTGCATACTATGGACTTGGAGTTATGGGAATAAAGTTTACGCCGTTTCAGGCAGCACTTATTGCATATTCATTAAACTATGGTGCTTATATAACTGAGATAATTCGTGGAGGAATAAATTCAGTTGATAAAGGACAATTTGAAGGGTTCAAAGTTCTTGGTATGACTTATTTTCAGGGAATGAAAAGAGTAATACTTCCTCAAGCAATAAGAAAGGCGTTGCCATCACTATGTAACGAGGTAATAAACCTTATTAAAGATACTGCAATGGTATCAGTTATAGGGCTAGGAGATATATTAAGAAACTCAAAGGAAATTGTAACTAGAGAGTTCACAATAGTTCCTTTGATTATAGCTGTGGCTATATACTTGTGTATTTCATCTGTAATCATACATTTAATGAAAAAGCTTGAGGAAAAATATGCTTTTTAATCGCCTGAGGGGGGAAACTAATGATTAAAATAATAGATGCTACAAAAAAATTTGGAGAAGAGAAAGTTCTTAACGGAATAAATACTAGTTTTGATAGTGGACAGGTTATATCTATAGTAGGACCCTCAGGGGCAGGGAAAAGTACTTTCCTTAGATCTATTATACAACTTGAGAATTTGGATGAGGGAATAATTGAGATTGATGATAATAAATTATCGCAAGTTGTTAATGGAGTAGATAAAATAAGTAAGAAGGACAAGAGAGAAATACTATTGAAGATGGGGATGGTATTTCAGAATTTTAATTTGTTTCCTCATAAGACTGCTATTGAAAACGTTATGGAAGCCCTTTTAGTTGTTAAGAAGATGAAGGATAAAGATGCAAGAGCAATAGGGGAGAAGATGTTAAAAAAAGTGGGGCTTTTCAATAAACGAGATTCATTACCTTCTCAGCTTTCAGGTGGACAAAAACAAAGAGTAGCGATTGCAAGAGCACTTGCAATGGAACCAGAAGTAATATTGTTTGATGAACCTACATCAGCACTTGATCCAGAATCTATTAGAGAAGTGGTTCAGGTTATTAAGGAACTGGCTAAGGAGCAAATAACCTTAATTATTGTAACTCACGAAAAAGAGTTAGCTCTAGGAGTATCCCAAAGAGTATTGTTTATGGAGAATGGGAAGATAGGCTTTGATTTTAACCCAAGTGAAATTAATTCATTAGAAGATGGGGACAGAGTGAGAAATTTCTTTAGAGCATTGGAATAATAATTAGAATAAATATTTCCCAGGAATTATATCAGGAGTATTAAGTAGTTTATATTACCATAACACAATTTAAAGAAAACCATCATATATTATTAATATAAAGATTAATTTTAATTTTAACTAAAGATAAAAATTAAATAAACAAAGGATAAAGTGAGAGCTAAATTTGTATCTTAAAAATTTTTAATTATGTAAAAAATAAAAAGTCCCTAGAAATTTAAGTTTCTAGGGACCTTTTAAAATTTTAAATACAATATTTTATCACAGATAAAATGAGTAAACTCTCGTTGTTCTAAAGAACAATAAAATCTAGGTTCTGCGTAAGCAGAACCATCCATCGTTTTCAACTTTCAATTTTCCACTTTCAACTAAAAAAAAGGCCCAAGGCCTTTTTTATTTAAAGTGTCTATCTAACAATCCTTTAAAAGCAGCACCATGTCTAGCTTCATCTTTACACATTTCATGAACTGTGTCATGAATTGCATCTAAGTTAAGTTTCTTAGCTAAAGTAGCTAATTCTTTCTTACCTTTGTTAGCTCCATATTCAGCTTCAACTCTCATAGCAAGATTTTTCTTAGTAGAATCAGATACAACTTCACCAAGTAATTCAGCAAATTTAGCAGCGTGTTCAGCTTCTTCCCATGCAATTCTCTTATAAGCTTCTGCTACTTCTGGGTATCCTTCTCTATCTGCCTGTCTACTCATTGCTAAATACATACCGACTTCGGTACACTCACCAATGAAGTTTTCTCTTAACCCTTTAACTACTTCTTCGTCTACACCTTTAGCAACTCCTATTTTATGCTCATCAACCCATTTCATGTTGTTCTCATCTAATAATTGAAACTTTTCAACTCCAGCTGAACAAACTGGGCATTTATCTGGTGCTTTATCTCCTTCATGTACATATCCACATACTAAACAAACGTGCTTTTTCATAATAACATCCTCCTAAATAATTATATTTGACCTTTGACCGATTTATTTTTTGTTTTTATCATTTCATAATATTAATCTTTACTTTTGTTAATACCTTGTTTCCTTTCATCTATCTTACAGTTATTATTATATAATAATAATTATCTGTTGGCAAGTGTTTTTATAAAAAAATTTATTTATGATTTAAAAAATCAGATATGTTTAAATAAAATAACAATTATGATAAAATATGTATGCAGGAAGGGGGAGAGTTATGATAGAAAAAAAGCCCATAGTACGGTCAAAGGTTAGAGCATATTTAGGTAAGCAATATTATACATATAAAAGATATGTAAAATGGATATTTAATAGGAAGAAATTTTCAAAAGATCGTTCAGAAAAAAAGTTAGAGTACAAAATATTTAGTCATAAGACTCCAGTATTGAGAAAGTTAAAAGATGTAGATATGCAGCTGCAATATAATAAAATTACTAACTTAAAATTAGCTATAGATAAAATAGATGGGATAATAATTAAACCAGGAGAAACATTTTCTTATTGGCGATTAATTGGAAAACCGACTTATAGAAAAGGGTATGTAGATGGATTAATACTAAATCCAGATGGTTCATTTAAGGCAGGGGAAGCTGGTGGATTATGTCAACTTTCAAATATGATATATTGGATTACACTGCATACACCATTGAAGGTGGTTGAGAGATATAGACATAGTCATGATATATTTCCAGATACAAATAGAACACAACCTTTTGGTAGTGGTGCTACTTGCGTGTACAATTATCTTGATCTTCAGATACATAATGATAGCGAAGTAGATTATCAGTTAAATCTTACTATAAATGATGAATTCCTATATGGAGAATGGCGTTCCAATGAAGAGGGCAGGTATAAATATGAGATATATGAAAAGGAACATTTCTTAACCACTGGTTGGTGGGGAGGATATATACGTAATAATGTAATTAATAGAAGAGTATTTAATATGTTTGGAGAAGAAATTGATGATGAGTTTGTTACTGAGAATCATGCAATAATGATGTATGAACCTTTCTTAAAGGAAAGTTCTCGTGTCGTAGAAGAAGTTGCAGTTGGACAAGCTACAGACTTGAAGAATTAAAAGAGGTTATAAAGACTTTTCAAGTATATGAACATAATAATCATTATATTGAGGCTCAAATTTGGGATGACACACCAATTAAAGAGTTTATTAAAGGTAAAACTTATTAAAGCAAACTCAATTTTAAAACAGTATATAATGAGGGGTTACTTGTTAAATATGGATGAAATAGTGAAGTATAAATACAATATTTTATCTTGATAAAATGAGTAACCCTCTTTTGTTCTAAAAAACAATAAAATGTAGCTTCTGACCGAGGTCAGAAGCATCCATCATTCTCCATTCTCAATTCTCCATTTTTAATTCCGTTTTTTTGCATGGGGTTGTGATTTGAATAATCATAACTCCATCAGGATTATATACCTCAAGTATCAAACTTTTAACTAGTGTTACAATTTTAAATTCATCAGTTTGAATTTTAAGTTTAAATGTATTACAACAAATCTCAATAAGTTTGATTTCAGCTGGAGATAGTATTTCAATACAGGATAAAGGTGTAGTTATTTTAGCAGTATATCCATCAAGGGGTAAATTAAGTGACAATCCTGTTGAATTAATATTTTGCATAAACATAGTATAAACCTAATTATCACTTTCTGCATTTGAGTTGAGTGAAATTCTAACCAATTCTTTAATTTCCTCACCTAGTCCTATTCTTTTAGTAGTAGATAATGTGATTGTTCCAGTAGAGACTACAGTAACAATTTCACTCTCAGGTGAGGTTTTCTGAATGTAGTATCTTTTCTGTACATCTGTAGAAACATCTTTAGTAGCATTATCGATAGGGAATTCTGTAGCTGAAATCAATGCTACTTTTGTGTTGCTAGATTCTATATTATATAAATTAGTATTTAAGCTAAGAAGAGAATCAGAATCAGTTGTAGGAATTACTAATATTTCATTAATATCTAAATCGTATTTTATTTTCTTATCCATAATAACCTCCCAATTTATTGGATTAATCATAGGCATAGTATAATATATACAATAATAGACCATCTGTTACAATGTGAGAAATGTAATATTGATTCTTTAATAATATAAATTATAGTATAATTCTTTATAATTAATGAAATGCCTCGAAATTCAGGGAAGATATAAGTAATATTAACTCGATATATGTATTTGTTTGCACTGATTTAGAATACAGTGTAAAATAAAAATAACAGAATTTTTTAAGAAAGATTAATTTAATATTTGGTTTTATTGGAATATTATAATGATAGATTAGGGGTGGTGTTATTGATTAGTTGGGTAAAGAATACTAAGCTTAGAACTAAGTTGATTCTTGGGTTCATGGCAGTAATATTGTTAATGCTTGTAGCAATTTCATTTGGTTTAAAAGGATTAGATACTAATAGAAAGCAGTTTATTGCACTTAAAAATATAACTGATGAACAAAGGATAGCTAATAAAATTCAGGTAGAACTTTTAGGGAGCAGGATTAATTATGAAAAATTTCTTGTTTCTGGTAATGAGTATCAGGTGAATTTATTTAATGAGAATTGTAGAAATATGAAAAATCTTATAGAGGATTATATAGCTTTAAGTGCGGATGAAGCACGTCTTGATTATATTCAACAAATTGAAAGTGAATTGGAGTATTATCAAGCAGATTTTGGTAGAATAGTAGATTTAGAGAAAGAGGATAAAGAATCATCTGATAATTTGACAAAAGTAGGAAATGAAATATTGACTTCACTTAGAAATATAGAGGAAACAGCATTTAATAATAACGAAGCCGTTATTGCACAACAAGCAGGAAAAGGACTTGAGTATATTCTTAATTCAAGACTTATTGCATTTAAATATTACACTTTCCATAATCAAGAATATTACGATGAATTTCAAAACTTATATGAAATCTTACTTTCTCATATGGAGCAAATAGAAAAAGAGGGAAAAAGATACGAATATCGTACTGATTATCTTATTTACTCAAATAATGAAAAGGAATATTTAGATGGAATTAGAGGATTAAAGAGAATATTTGAAGAACAGGACAAATTAATAAAGAAGATGGGAGAGAGAGGTCCAACAGTTGAAACACTAATTGAAAGTATTGTATCTTCTATTGAATATGATAAATTGCTTTATTTACGTAATGTAGGTGAGCAAAACAATACTATGATGAGATGGATGGGACTGTTTGCACTTATTTCAATTCTGTTATCATTATTGATTTCTTATATTTTATTAAGAATTATCTTAAGACCTATTAATTCTTTAACAGATACCTTTAATCAAATTGCTAAAGGTGATGTAGACTTAGATTTCCGTATGACTGAAGGTAAAAAAGATGAGATTGGTAAAATGGCTACTGCTTTTAATGAATTTATGATAAAGCTTAAAGGAATTATGAGTGAGGTTAAATATCAGAATTGGTTAAAGACAGCACAAAATGAATTAAATAATAAGTTGAGGAATAATGAAGATTTACTTGAAATAAGTGATTTGGTTATCTCGTATTTATGCAATTATTTAAAGGTTCAAATTGGAGCATTCTATTTAAATGATGGACAAGATGTTTTCAGAATGACTGCATCTTATGCTTATAAAAATAGAAAAGGTATGCCACAAGAGATCAAGCTTTCAGAAGGAATTATTGGGCAATGTGCGAGAGAAAAGAAAATGTTTGTTTTATCTGAACTTCCAGATGATTATATAGCTATACAATCAGGATTAGGTGAGTCTACGCCTAAAAATATTGTTGTACTTCCATGTGTTCATGAAGGACAGGTAAAGAGTGTTATTGAAATAGGTAGTGTTCATAAATTAAATGATGAAAGTTTAGGACTATTGGAAGCAATGGCGGATGCTATTGCAATGGCTTTAAGTTCAGCAGAAATAAATAAGAAGGTAAAGGAGCTATTAGAGCGTACCATAAATCAATCAGAAGAACTTCAAACACAGCAAGAAGAGCTAAGACAAAATAATGAGGAATTAGAAGAACAGGCAAGAAGCTTACAGGAATCACAAGAACAGTTACAAATTCAGCAGGAAGAACTACGTGTATCTAATGAAGAACTTGAAGCAAGAACAAAAGAATTAGAGTTGCAGAAGAAGGCTTTAGATGAAAAGAATCATGAACTTATTGATTCACAAGCACTTATTATGGAAAAGGCAGATGCTCTTGAAATCGCTAACCAGTATAAATCTGAGTTTCTTGCTAATATGTCTCATGAATTAAGAACGCCTCTTAATAGTATACTTGTTTTATCACAACTGTTGAGTGATAGAGACAGAGCACAGTTAATGAGTGAGAAAGAACAAGAATTTGCAAAGACAATTCATTCATCTGGAAATGATTTATTAAATATAATTAATGATATTTTAGATTTATCAAAGGTTGAAGCTGGGTATTTAGACATTCATCATGATGAAGTTGATCTTGAAGAAATATTAACGCATATTGAGAATTTATTCAAACCTCTTGCAGAAAATAAAGACATAAAACTTGAAACAGATTTAAGTCCAGTTGTTCCTAAGACAATTACAACTGACTCAATTAGAGTAAAGCAAGTAATGAAAAATTTAGTATCTAATGCAATTAAATTTACTGAAGAAGGAGAGGTAAATGTCTCAATACGTAAATTGACTAATGGGGAAAGACAAAGAGTTGAATATCCAGATGAATATCTAGCTATAGAGGTAAAGGATACTGGAATTGGAATCCCTGAGGATAAACTAGATCATGTTTTTGAAGCTTTCAGGCAGACTGATGGTACTACTAGTCGTAAGTATGGTGGTACTGGACTTGGATTAACAATTTCCAGAGAGCTTATTAACTTATTAGGTGGAGAAATATTACTGGAAAGTGAACTAGGTAAGGGAAGTGCTTTTGTTGTTTTAATGCCAATAAATTTATCTTGTTCACTGCCTAAAGAGAGTTCTGTCAAGGAAGAAAAAAGCAAAATAAAACAAGTAAGAAGCAATCAGAGAGAAGAATTTGTTGAAATTAAAGAAATAGAGATTGAAAAATCTAATGATAAAAGCAGTACCTTGTTAATAATTGAAGATGATATTAATTTTGCTAGTGTTTTAAAATCTCTATCAGAGGAAAAGGGATATAAAGTTCACATGGCACATAGTGGGGAAGAAGGACTTAATCGTGCTCAGAAGCTTAAACCAGATGCAATAATTTTAGATATTGGATTACCAGATATGGATGGTATATTAGTAGCTGAAAACCTTGAAAAGATGGAGGAAACAAAAGATATTCCAATTCATATTATTTCAGGTAAAGAGGATGAAAATATCATGATGCCTCAAAGTGTTATTGGGTTCTTAAAAAAACCAGTAGATATAAAATCAATCTATGAAACTTTAGGAAAAATTCAATCACTTACGAAAAATGGATTTAAAAAGCTTTTAGTTGTAGGATATTGTGGAGGAGAAGAATTTGATCACTTTGTGAATCTAGGGAATGTAGAAGTGTCTAAAGTACTTACAGGTAAAGAGGGAATAGAAAAGATCAAGGAAGATGAATATGAGTGTATAGTACTTGATATTGAACTGGAAGATATGAGTGGTGTTGAATTCATTAAGGCTGTTGGTGAGAATAAGGAAGAGAAAATCCCGGTTATCATTTATACTGATGAGAATGTTGGAAATGAAAAACTAAGTGATGTAAATCCACATGTGGAAAGTATCATACTTAAGAGTTCTAAGTCAAAGGATAGATTAGTTGATGAGGTTTCATTATTCCTTCATGGTATGGAAGAAGATGATAAACAGCATAGCTTTACTGAAAAGTATATTCAACAAAAGCAGGAGAATGTAGATGATTTACTAGTAGGTAAAAAAATTCTTTTGGTAGATGATGATGAAAGAAATGTCTTTGCGCTGCTTCATTTATTAGAACAGCATGGAATAGAGATTCTAACAGCAATGGATGGAAATGAATGTATTGAGATATTAAAAGATAATGAGACAATTGATTTAATACTAATGGATATTATGATGCCTAATAAGGATGGGTATGAAGCCATTAAAGAAATAAGAAATATAGATGAAAGAAAAGAAATTCCTATAATTGCATTAACGGCTAAAGCAATGAAAGGGGATAGAAAGAAATGTATTACAGCTGGGGCAAATGATTATCTAACTAAGCCAATTGATGTTGAAAAATTATTATCTACCTTGAAGGTGTGGTTATCGTGATAAGTAAAAATGATGTAATATTAGATAATGAGGATATAGAGATTCAGTTATTTCTAGAAGGAATCTATCAAAAATATGGTTATGATTTTAGAGAGTACTCAAGGGCTCATATAAAACGAAGACTTTTAAGTAAAAAAGTTAGAGAGAATTTCTCAAGTATTTCTGAGATGCAGCATAGAGTTATATATGATAATAAGTTCTTCTTAGAAATACTTTCAGAGTTCTCTATAAATGTTACTGAGATGTTTAGAAATCCAGAGTTTTTCTTATATTTTAGAAAAGAAGTAGTTCCTTATTTAAAGTCATATCCACGGATAAAAATTTGGCATGCAGGTTGTTCTACTGGAGAAGAGGTTTATTCAATGGCAATATTATTAAAGGAAGAAGGGCTCTTAGAAAGATGTCAAATTTATGCCACTGATTTTAATGAAAAGGTTTTAAAGAAAGCAAAAGAAGGTATCTTTTCTATGGAATCAATTAAAGATTACACAAGGAATTATATTGAATCTGGAGGGAAGAAGGACTTCTCTGATTATTATATAGCTAAATATGACTCAGCTATACTTAATCAATCATTAAAGAAGCATATTATGTTTAATGAACACAATTTAGTTGTTGATCAAGTTTTTGGTGTAATGAACGTAATTATCTGTAAAAATGTTTTGATATATTTTAATAAAGAACTTCAAAATAAAGTATTGAATTTATTTGATAAAAGTTTGCTTAAAGGTGGTATACTTTGTCTTGGGTCAAAGGAGTCATTAAAGTTTTCAAAGACTATGGATACTTTTGAAGTGTATGATGAAATGAATAGAGTATATAGAAAGAAATTTCAGGGATTTAATAAATAGGGATGTTATAGGTATATAAAAAATGTACAGGAGTTATGGATATGAGAGAAAAAGTAGATATCTTAATTGTAGATGATTTAAAAGAAAACCATTTAGTTATGGAAAGTGTTCTTACTGATGAGGATTTAAATCTTATCAATGCTATGTCAGGAGAAGAAGCATTAGAATTATGTTCTAACCATTCTTTTGCGGTAATCTTAATGGATGTTCAGATGCCAGGTCTTGATGGGTTTCAGACTGCTGAACTACTTAGAAAGATTGAAAAGACTAAGAAGATACCCATTATTTTTGTCACTGCAATAAGTAAAGAGAAAAAATCTATATTCAAGGGATATGAAGTAGGAGCTGTTGATTATTTATTTAAGCCTATAGATCCATTAATTTTAAGAAGTAAGGTAAATATTTTTAAGGAACTATATCTACAAAGAAGATTAATTGAAGATATTGCTCAAGAATTAGAGAATAAGATAATTGAACTCACGAACTTGAAAGAAGAGAAGTGTAAATTAGAAGATATTAGTTTGGAAGATTTTCTAACAGGAATCTATAACCGTAGAGGAATAGATCGTATGCTTGAAATGCATAGGAGAAACTGTGCTAGATATGAATTGCCATTATCATTGATAATCTTGGATTTAGATAATTTTAAGAACTACAATGATATGTATGGTCATGTTAAAGGTGATGAGGTGCTTAGAAAGGTAGCACAAAGTATTAAGGGTGCTCTAGGTAGATCAGAGGATTTTGTTGGACGATACGGTGGAGAGGAATTTTTGGTTGTACTTCCTAATACTCCGCTTAATGGGGCCATTGTTATAGCGGATAGAATAAATAATAAACTTAAAGAATTAAATATAAAACATGAGAAAAATAATGGATATGGCCATGTAACTGTAAGTATGGGTATTGCATCTGTTTTCCCAAAGAATAATACCAATATGGAAGTAATTATAAAGCAGGCAGATGAGATGCTTTATGAGGCTAAAGAGAATGGGAAGAATCAATATAAATATATTGAGCTTTAAATTGGGCTTTTTCTACAGACAGAGATACTCTTTTGAAGAGTATCTTTTTTATTTTGTAATTTTATATAAAATAATAGATATTATTTTATGCATATAAATTTAAATAAAAGGACATCTTACATACAAGGATTATTTGGAGGTTGATTGTAAGTGAGATATGAAAGAAGCACATTTGTTGAGATACTAGAAATGTTAAGAGAGAACATGGCTGATTTTATAGATATGAGTGAAATCAGCGGATTAGAGACTAATCCAGTAACTCAAATAATGCATTTTAATTGTAAAAAAAATAATAAGACAGGTATGATTGTTGTTGGTGAAAATAATAATAAGATTGTTATTGAAGTAATTGTTGATGATCATGATGATGTAATTAAAGGTACGCCTGTAATAGAAATGCAGAAAAAAAATATTAAGCTTTTAAATGAGCTTGTTGAATGGTTTGAAAAGTATAATGAAACTAAAAGTCCTGTATTAATCTAAGGAGCTTGCCTTAACGACAAGCTCCTTTAAATAATTTTATTCAAGATATAAGTTTAAATTTTTTTCTACATCAAGTATTGTTTTAGAAATTTGTTCATTATTTTTAAGATGTAACATTCTAAAATAGAGACTTCGTAAAAGATTTTTTACATTTGTTCTAGCTTTGAACTTAGTAGTTTTATCTTTGATTTCAAGAACTTTGGTAAATCCTTTAATCCAATTGCAAATATAATCGTCACTTAATAATTTATCTTCAATGATATTAAAATAAATTATGTTTATTAAGCGTTCATCTTCTTCAGCACATAAAAAGTATTTCCCTTCAAGATACTTGTTTTCTATGGTTAGTAATACTTCTTTACAAACTTCTTCATTTATGCCTTCACAGTTTAATAATATATCTATTCCATCTGCAGCATGTGCCAAAGTATGAGCCCAACCTTTTTCTTGAACATACCCACGAAGATCTTTTTCTTCGTTTAAATATCTTATTAAAGCGTCTTTTATTTTTAATATCATATCCCTATCTAAGAACTGACTATTCATATGAACGCATAAGATAGGATTTACTAATAGTATGGAAAAACTTCTTTTAAATACTGAATCATCATTCTCATTTCCAATATTATAAAAAATATAATCTTTACTTATTATTCTATTTAATAAATCAATGAGTTCTTGACTACTAAAGTATCCTTTGTCCTCAATCCAATATACAAAAGTATTTAATATAAGACTGTCTCTTAATTCAGAATCAGTATCACCATTGAATTTAAGCATTAAATCAAGATAGTCTGATGCCTTTTCTCCTTTACTAAGGTTGTAATCATTAGCTTTAATTCTTTTTAAATCTATTCTTAATTGTTCTCTTTCATTATACATGTTATAACTCCCTTTCTTTACTTACATATCTTTATTAAATAAAAACATGTAAATACTTAAATTAATTTTAATAATGATATTAAGCAAAGTGGATAGCTATAGCTTCATATTAAAAAACATAACAATATCTCCTCTCATATAGTTAGTTATCATAATAAGTATGTAGAAGTTTACAATATAATTATATTAAGTAAATTTATAGAAGTAAAGAAATATAATTTAAACATTGTAAGTTTATAGTTCTAATATTTAGATGAAATATTTTAAATTTGGAGGTAGAATATAAATATATTAACCAATGAAATAAGTGAGGATTTAATCTTATGAATAGTTTCAATAACAAGGTAAGTAATGAAGAGAAGAAAGAAATTCTAACACAATATAGTGATATAATTAATCAAATAATTGAGCTAGAGAGAAAGTTATCGCACTCTGTGAAACAGGGGAATACAAAAAAATCATTGGATTATACTCATAAGTTATTATCGTATGAAATAAAAGAAAAGAGAAATACAATTAAAGATTGGAAACAATATGGCAATATATTTAATACAAGCCTTAGAAGAGCAGCTATAGATGGAGGACTAGATCCTGTTGAGGTGCTTTTAATTAGTGAGCAATTTATGGAAGAAATTCAGTCAATTCAAGATAGAGAGATTATAAAGAAAAAAATATATTTAATTGTTGAGACATATTCTACAGCAGTATTTGAAAATGAAGTTAGGAATTGCAATAAAACTATTAAAGAGATTTGTAAGTATATAAAAGTACATTTTAATGAAAGTATAAGTACTAAAATATTAGCAGATATTTTTCATTTGAACTCATCGCATCTTTCGAGACAATTTAAAAAAGAGATGAATATAACAATAACAGCATATATACAAATGACTAGAATTGAAGAGGCAAAACATCTATTAAAGATGGGAAAATACTCAATAACAAGTATAGCGGAGAAAGTAGGATTTAATGATGTTCAATACTTTACAAGTACATTTAAAAAGGTGGAACAAAAAACTCCTTCTGAATTTGCCTTAAGGAAGCAATAATTTTATAAAAGAATGCATAGATTTTTAAAGTATCTAATTATCTCAACTGATATCATATAATCAAGGGTGGTGATTATATGAAAAAAGAAAAGAGCATCGTTATATTTAGAAGCTTGTTTCTATTAATTGGATGGTTCAGTGTAATTGGAAGCATTACACTGAAAATAATGAAGTGGTATTCTCAGGGAGAGGGTGCTATTATGGGGCTTTTAGATTCATTAAGTCATTATACTATTCAAACTAATATATTGGTTTTAGCTTGGTTGACGTTAGCAGTTATAGGAAACTTAAGAAAAGGTGAAAGTAAAGTTGTTAATACTGTTTATAAGAGTGGAATAACATTATATATATCATTTACATTTATCATATATGCGTTGATATTGCAACAATTATGGGCACCAACAGGTATTCATAGAGTATTAGCAGTTATTACTCATTATGTTACACCCATAGTATTTATTTTGGATTGGTTTTTCTGTGAATTTATAAAAGATAGAGAAGAGAAGCAAAAGTTAAGTAATGTAATTAAATGGTTGATATATCCGTTCTGTTATGCAGCTTATGTAGTATTGATTTATGGTAAATTTACAGGTAGATATATGTATCCTTTTTTACATATACCTTCAATAGGATACTCAGGTGTATTAATAAGAGTATTAGTTTTGAGTGTATGTTATATTTTAATGGGTTTATTTATTATTAAGATTAGTAGAATAATTCAAGGAAATATAAGATCACCTTTCAATTCTAAGAATAAGAGTAATGAAAAAACATTATAATTTGTTTTAAAAAAGCGCGTTTAAAACGCGCCTTTTTATGCTATAGCACTTATTTCATTATCATTTACCATATTTCTTATCCATTTAAATGATTTATATCTTTTTATCATAAAGATAACTTTTATAATCTCTTCAGCTGCAGTAAATGCAACAACAAAATACACAGGTAAGTGGAGTACAAAAGCAGCTATAAAAGCCAAAGGTATACCGATAAACCAAAGTGTAGCTCCTTGGAGTATAGAACCGTACTTAGCATCTCCACCTCCTCTAAGTATTCCAACTATCATAACTAAATTACACACTCTAACAACCATAATAATTGAATATACATAGAGTATATAAGTTGAAGCTAACTTAACTTCAGGTGATACATTAAAGAAAGAAATTATAGGTTTAGCTAAAATGAATAGTACAACACCTATAACTAAAGATATTAAAATAGATAATTTAGCTATTTTCTTAGAAAAATTTATAGCGGACTCTTCTCTATTAGCACCAATCTCATTTCCTATTATAACTACAGCTGCATAGGCAAGTCCAAAAGCAAATATCATAAATAAATTCATTATAGTTGAACATATTTGCATTGATGCAGCTGCTCCCGTACTAATTCTCGCATAGATTGCAATGTATGTTACATTACCAAGTCCCCAACATGCTTCATTTAAAACTATTGGTATTGTGACTGTAGATAATGTCTTAGTTAGACTTACAGATAATTCCTTAAAATCACTACCTTTGATGTTCAATATTTTATCTTTAAAGTATACTGAAAACAATAAGAAACCACATTCGAATATTCGAGCAATAAGAGTTGCTATTGCAGCACCTTGAGTTTTAAGTTCAGGCATACCTAAATTTCCGAAAATAAGTACATAGTTTAATATTCCGTTAACAGCAAGACCTAACATACTTGCAAACATTGGTAGTTTGGTGTTTTCAATACTTCTTAGAGCAGAAGCAAAAATAAATGTGATACCAGTAAATATATAGCTTATAACTGTTATTCTCATGTAGTCACTACCTACTGTAATAACTGATGAGTCTTTGTTGAATATTGACATTATTTTTTCAGGTATAGTAAGTCCAAAGAATAGAAAAATTAAAGATATAATCAAACTTACAGTTAAACATTTACATAAAACCTTTTTTATATTTTCTCTATCCTTTTTACCCCAAAGCTGTGCTGTTAATACTCCGCATCCACCTGCTACTCCTAATATGAATAAAGTAAATAAGAAGTAGAATTGATTTGCAATACCCACAGATGCAAGCTCAATTTCCCCAACTTTCCCTATCATCATAGTATCAAGCATATTAAGTGATGATGCTATTAAGTTTTGTAGAACAATTGGTAAGGTTATTATAAGTAAATTTTTATAAAATCCTTTATTATTCTTATAGTCTTTAAATAAACTAAATATCATACAAAAACTCCCTTCTTGAAATGAATGTATATATTAATTATTGAGCTGAGATATCTATAAATTAATTACAAAAAAAAGAACACCCACTTTGAATTTTTTTCAAGTGGATGTTCAACACTTAGATATTATTAAATATCTATTATATTTAAATTTATTTATAGTTCTCTCTAAATTCCTTTATAAGCATAATTAAAAAAAGATATTTTGTCAACTATTAATTGCTTATAGTAATTGCTTACAGTAAATTCTTATTTGAAATGTACTAATATTTTACCAAAACAAGATAAAAATATATACATGAATAAGTATATGAGATTTATAATATATGGTTTAGTTGGTTGGTGTGCAGAGGTTATTTGGAATGGAGTTCGTTCATTAATTGCAGGAGATTTTTTATTAGTAGGATGGACCTCTATGTGGATGTTTCCTATATATGGTCTTATGATTTTTTTAGAACCTATACACAATAGGATAAGAAATTTCCCCTTAATAATTAGAGGAGGTATTTATACAGTATTAATATTTTTCGTAGAGTTTCTAACTGGATTAGTTCTAAGTATCATATTAGGAACTTGCCCATGGGATTACACCGATAGTCCTCTTTCAGTATGTGGTGTAATAAGACTAGATTTTATACCAGTTTGGTTTATTGGTGGATTGTTATTTGAAAAACTTCATGATATTTTAGAATCAATTAACTTTACAAATAAAACAGTGTGATAAAAGCTGCTAATTGTAGCTTTTATCACACTGTTTTACTATGTAGAGAAGTATATTAATGATTTTAATTTAATATGTTTAATATTATAAATCCTGTTGATTAGTCGATATATTATACATGTAAAATGGGAGTTAGTCAATAAAAAGTTTATAATAATGTGAAAATAAAGTGATTTGAGATATAATACCTTTAGATTGTATTTAAGGATAATTCTTTCAATTTGCTAGGGATTTATAGTAAGAGTATAATCAATAATACAAATGTAATTGGGGGTAAAGGTATGGAAAATAATATTTGGGAAAATTCAAGTCCAGAAGATCAAGATATGGATTCACATATGATTAGGGAAGCAATCAAATTTATTGAAGAGAAGAATAAGAATATTCATAGCATACTTATTGTAAAAGATGGAAGTATATTAACAGATAAAAGTTTTAATCCAGATAAAAAAGACAAACCACATGATATATATTCTTGTTCCAAAAGTATAGTATCTACATTAATTGGAATAGCAATTGATGAAGGTTTGATTGATAGTATAAATAATAAGGTTTTAGATTTTTTTCCTGAAGTAATAATACATAAAGAGGATATTAATAAAAAGGAAATTACAATAGAAAATCTGCTGACAATGACAACTGGGCTTAAATGGAATGATTATAAAGATTATGATGAACTATGGGAAAGTGAGAATCCAATAGAATATTTCTTTGGACACCCTCTAATAAGTGAACCAGGAACGAAATTTTGTTATTGTAGTGGAGTTCCTCATATATTACAATTTATACTGGAGAAAGTTACTGGTGAGGACATATTTACATATGCTAAGAAAAAGTTATTTGAACCTTTAGGGATTAAGGAAGTTTATTGGCCAGAAGATGATAATGGAATGAAAGCAGGTATCATGTTATCACCAATAAATATGGCTAAGTTTGGATATTTGTTTTTAAAAGAAGGTAAATGGGGAGAGAATCAGATTGTATCTAGTGAATGGGTAAAAAAATCCACCATGAAACATATAGAAACTCCTTTGGAATCCAATATGGTAACTAATTTTGGCAGTGGATATGGGTATCAGTGGTGGATGAATCATTTTGGCGGATTCCATGCTAATGGATTTGGTGGACAATACATATTTGTAGTGCCAAAATTAGATTTAGTTGTAGTATTTACAGGTTCAATTTACGGAGATGATTTTTATATACCACAAATATTAATGGAAAGATATATAGTAAAAGCAATGAAATAGTTAACCGCAACAGTAATGAAGTGCACACTGTCTACTTGACATGATGCACTTCATTACTGTCAGGGGTTATTTTTTTATATTACATTTCATATTTTTAGTGATTTTATAACTTAAATAAACTATGCCCATTAAATAAATAAATGAACAAATCAAGCTTCCTTCAATTCCAAAATTGCCTCCTGATATTAAATCCAAATTTTCTACAGAATCAAAAGAAAATAATGAACCTCCAGTCATACGATTACCACTTACCTTGATTCCAAATATATTACCTTGAAACCAGTTCCAAGCTGAATGGAATCCACAAATACCCCAAAGTTCTTTAGTTTGTATTACATAGAGAGCAGCAAATATTGAAAATAATATAAGATTAATTATGGGCATTAATTTCATTCCAGGATTCATACCATGTAGTAATGTGAAAAATACTGTTGAAACTACTATTCCAAAAGGAACATTATATTTTGCACCCACCACTGGTAATACCCATCCACGTGAGAGTACTTCTTCGGTGCCTCCTTGAATAATAAATCCTATAAGCATACAAAGTATAGGCAATAATGTTTTAATACCTGTATTGGAAGTTTGCATAGTATTGATTTCAAAACCACCTAGTAGAGTTGCTACTAAGACACATAAGCTCATAAATACAGAGCCTATTAGAAATCCTAGTAGATACTTTTTAAATGCAAAGTCTTTTATAAATCCAATAGAGGAGATTGGTCTTTTTTCAATTTTTTTAACGTATAAAAAACAAAGAAGAGTAGAAGAACCAAAGCCAATTGTTAAAGTGAATATACTTGTTTTTAAATAGTCAGGTAATTGAACAAAGTCACCGATTACTCCAAAGAGACTTCCAATTAGCATCATAAAAAACGCTAGAAAGAATACTGCTATAAAATTACTTAGTTTTTGTGATTGTTTGGCAGCTTTAAATAAGCCGGTATCTGATAGTCTTAAATTATGATTTTTAATAATAATCCCTCATTTCTTTTAAATTATAAATTAATTGATAGTACTTAGAGTAATAATATGTTACATCTGCTAGCTACTAAGTAATTTTATACAATGCAGTAAAGTACACGTCAATATAGAGATATCTAAAAAATTTATTGAAATATGTAGTATACTACATTATATAGAGTATTAGAGGTTAAAACTTTACTTAGGAGGGTTTGATTATGAGAATTGGTGAGTTTGCAAAACTTTTTGACATAAAAAAATCAACAGTTAGATATTATACAGATATGAAACTCCTTCTTCCAGTTAAAACAGGACATAGTTTTTTTTATGATGAAATATGTGTGAAAGATATGAAAGACATTATAGAGTTAAGAAATATGGGGTTTTCAATAGAAGAAGTTATTAAGATAAAAACTTATGAAAGATTACATATTAATTATTCTGAAGATGAGAAAGAAGTGATAAAAAATATATTTCATTATAAAGTAAATGAGTTAAATCAGGAAAAGGTTTTGATTGAGAATAAGATAAATAGTATCAATAGGTGTAAAGAAGAAATTATGATAGAGAAAGTTCCTAAACAAATTGGTATTTCTGTTGAATATCTTGAATTCTTTACTTGTCCTATATGTAAAGAAGAACTGGAACTCATAGATGGGAAAATAAAAAATATGAGTGTTTTTAATGGAACTCTAAATTGTACTTGTGGATATAGTGTTAAGATTGAAGAGGGTATCTTGTTTGCTAGTGATAGAGAATTAGTAATTCCTAATGACTTAAAAAAGCAAAGTGAGAGTTGGCAGGAAAAAATATCAAAAATATCACCTGAACTTATGGCTTTAATAATTGAAAATGGAGTTAAAATGAAATCACATAAAGATTTCTGGAAAGAGGGGCAGATTTATCTTTTTAGTGGAGCAGATACAGATATACTAAGTATGCGGCTTAATGAGGAGTTTAGGACAAATGGATTATATATATTTGCTTGTATTTATACAGATACATTAAAAGACCTAAAAAGAAAAATTGAATACTTAAATATTCCAGGGAAGTTTCTCTTTATAAATCATTTTGATAAAATTCCTCTTAAGTCTTGTGTAGATAGAGTGGTGGATAATGGATCTAATATTATAGAATTGTTAACATCTCAATTTGATATTAATACTTTTATGTGGATTTTAAGTGTTTTACAAAATAATGCTGAGATACTAAGTATTTTACCTTCAATTCAAGAAGAATCAAAAACATTTGAAAAGGTACCTGAATATAAATTTCTTTTATCACATGAATTTCTTAAAGATAAATTTAGTAAAATGAATTTAGAAGTAATTTCTCAGGATGAATTAGGTAAAATTGAAAATGTTTCTAATCTTTTTCCTATGATAAATCAAGAAGATTACTTGAAGTTAACTTTATATAAATTAAAAAGAAAATAGTTAACAAACTTAAAAGCACTATTAAGTAGCTTTTTTAATAATAAAGAATAATGTACAAGCTGAGGGGGGCTATGGGTGAAAATAATATATTTAATAATAGGGATCATTTCTTTGGGAATAGGAATTGTAGGGGTGATACTACCAGTATTGCCTACAACGCCATTTATGTTGCTTACATCATTTTGTTTGTTAAAAAGTAGTGATAGATTAAATGATAGATTTCAGCGAACAAAATTTTATGAAGAGCATGTCAAGTCTTTTAAAGAAAATAGAGGTATGACAATGAAAGCTAAAATGAGTATACTCATACCTGTAAGTATAATGCTATTGACTATGTTTGTATTAATAGATAGCTCTATAATGAGAGGAATCATAGTAGTTTTACTTACAGTAAAGATAATAGTTTTTTCCAGAATGAAAACAATAAAATAATACTTATCAAACCCACTCTTCTGAAAGATTAGAGTGGGTTTGAGTCTTCATTTACTTTTTTATTTTTATAGGAATGTGTATCTCCATTGAAACTTTATCATACTCCCATGGGTGACAACGTTCATCATAATACTCAAAATCAAATTTATCTTCATCAATTTCATATCCTGATGTAGGGAACCATTCTTCAAGGATATATTTCCAAGTACCCTGAATCGATTTAACAAAATCATCCTCAGGTACTTCAGGAGTAGTGAACACGGCATAAGTTCCACCAGGTATTTCTAATTTATACATTTCCTCAGTAGCTAAATCAAAGTTATCTACCCCAACAGCTAATAAATAAGAAAATTCATCTGTTTCCATATTTGAATTAATACAAATACAATACTCACCATGTTTTGGTGGATTAAGTTCAAGATATAGTTTCTTTTCATACTCACCAGTACCAAGTCCTCTTTGATCCCAAAATGCTGGAATATCACGTGTATGAAGGATGTCTTTAATATTATTCTTAAATTCATAGCCAATTACTTTAAATGCTTTTCTCTCAATTATTTTAGGCTGCATTATAATACCTCCAGTTTTATTTTCAATCATTTTTTGTAAATTAATTTTAGGTGGCAATCCCTTGGGGGCATGCATGCGGTACATACTTGGGGAATAACCAAAACAGCGTTTAAAAGCTTTGCTAAAACCTGCGTGAGTTTCATAACCATAATCCATGGCAACATTAATAATTTTTTCCCCGCTTTGAATCTCGAACATAGCAAATTGAAGTTTTCTTTTTGTTACATATCCCATTGCAGATTGTCCTACAATGTTGTTAAAAACTTTGTAAAAATGATATGTTGAGAAGCCTGCAATTGATGAAAGGGTATCCACTGATATAACTTCTTTTATATTATTGTCAATATAATCTATAGTTTTTTGAATTAATTCAATATAGTTCATTGATGGCCTCCAATGTCTATTATTTTCCATATGGTAATTATATAATAACATACTGAAAATATATTGCTTTTCCATTTTTGTTAACCTTATAATTATTTTAATATGTTTTTTTTAATAGATAGAATATAGAGTTACTAACTGAAAGGATAAAGATGTTAAATGAGAATAGGTAAACTTTTTAGTAATTTAGGGTATTGTTCACGTAGAGAAACTAATAGATTAATAGAAGAAAAGAGAGTAAAAGTAAATGGAGAACTTGCGATACCTGGACAGTGGGTAGAAGAGGATGATCATATACTTATTGATAATGAGCCAATTTCTGTTAAAGAGAAGGTTTATATTGCACTAAACAAGCCAGTAGGGATTACTTGTACAGCTGCTAAGGAAGTGGAGAGTAATATTATTGACTTTATGAATTACCCAGACTATATTTTTCCTGTAGGAAGGTTAGATAAAGCATCTCAAGGGTTAATATTGATGACAAATGATGGGGTTTTAGCTAATAATATATTAAATTCAGAAAATGAACATGAGAAAGAATATATTGTAACTGTTCATAAGCCTTTTGATGATTTATTCATAAAAGGAATGTCTGAAGGCGTGGAAATTTGTGGTGTTAAGACAAGACCATGTAAAGTAAGTAGAATTAGTGAGGATACTTATGGAATTATTTTAACACAAGGAATTAATAAACAAATTCGCAGAATGAGCAAAGTTTTTGGATATAAGGTTTTGAGACTGGAACGTATTAGAATTATTAATATAACACTTGAGGGGATAGAGATTGGCAAGTGGCGATATCTTACAGAGGATGAGGTAACGGAATTAAGAAACATATAAATTAAATATATTCCATATTATTGAAATATAAGGTATATTATATATAATCAGAGCTATATGTAGATATTGAACAAGGCACAATTGACAATTCATAATTTAGGATGATTTGCTTTGCAAATCTAATAAATATATATTTTAAGGCTTTCAGTTTTGTTGAAAGGTTTTTTATAATCGTGAATTGTGCTTTCTGAATTGATTAAAATGTGGCTCAAATTATTATTGAAAGGGACAAGTTGTATGAGTAAAATCAAAATATTTTCTGATAGTACCTGTGATTTAACTAAAGAAATAATTGATAAGAATAACATATCTATAATTCCGTTATATATAAATTTTGACAATGATGTATACAAAGATTTAATTGAAATAACTACAGATGAATTGTACAAGCAAGTTGAAGTGCGTAATAAGCTTCCTAAAACAGCAGCGGCTTCTCCTAATGATTTTTACAATGCATTTAAACCACATATAGATAATGGCGAAAATATAATTTATATTGGGATATCTTCAAAGATTTCTTCAACAATAAATAACGCGATGCTGGCAGCACAGGAGTTTCCTGAAGGGCGAATTGAAATAATAGATTCCTTAAATTTATCTTCTGGAATAGGGTTGCTTGTAATGAAAGCTGTTGATTATGTAAATGAAGGTATGGATTTTAATCAAGTAACTAAAAAAATAAAACAATTAGTACCTAAAGTAAGAACCGCCTTTGTTATAGATACTCTTGATTATTTATATAAAGGGGGAAGATGTTCTGCTGTTCAACATGTAGCAAGTGGAATTTTAGGAATAAAACCAATTATCAGTGTGATTGATGGTAAAATGATTGTTGCTAAAAAAATTAGAGGAAAGCGTATAAAAGTAATGAATTCATTATTGTCTTATGTTTTTAAAGATAAAAGCAACATAGACTTAAGTCGGGTTACTATTACACATTCAAAGGCTGATGAAAATGCTATATATTTAAAAGAAAAGATAGAAAATGATAGTGAGATAGATATTAAAGAACTTCTTATAACAAATGCAGGATGTATAATTTCAAGTCATTGTGGAAAGAACACAATAGGAATTCTTTATATAGAAAAGTAAAGTAGAAGGACAAGTGACTTATTAAATAAGGCGACTGTCCTTCTACTTTGTAACTAGTATTTAGTTTTGCAAACTAAGTGATAGTTCTTTTTGACCCTTTAAAAATAAAATAACAGAACTATTAAATTCCTTTGGACTTTCAATGTGACACATATGTCCTACATCTTTTAAAATTTGCATTACTGCATTACTATCTTTTTTTACATATTCCTTAGCTTTTGATAAAAATAAATGATCTTCACTTCCGTATATATAGAGTTTGTTAATGCTGTCTTTCACTAATTGTTTTTTATTTTCGTAGTAATTTTTCTTTTCCATTATAATATTGTACCAATGAAGAAAATCGCTTCTATCCATTTTCTTTGCTTCTTTTACAAAGACCTCTCTAGATTCTTTGTGATTTTTTTTAGGCATCATTACAATTGCAAATAAATTATAAAGAAAATGATGGGGCATTAAGTGTTTGAAAACATGTCCAATTTGTAATAAAAACTTATTGAAAAATCCTATTTCTTTTACAGCAGCGCCATATACTATTGATTTAATCCTTGATTTATTATTTTCATAAATAAAATCTATAACTCCATTTCCAAGACACATACCAACAAAATGAGCTGATTCTATATTTAAATCATCTAAAATGTTGAGTATATTACATACTATCATGTTAGGGTCAAGAGTTGAAATACCTTTTTTTGATTTTCCATGGCCAGGCAAATCAATCAATAATAAATTAAAATCCTTTTTAAACTCTCTTACTTGTTTAAAGAATGTTGCAGAACTTCCCCCTAAAGGATGTATGAAAACTACCCAATCCTCTTTATTATCTGCTATAACTCTATAGTGAATCATGTTAATTTTCTCCTTTGTTTAATGTAGTACCTTTATTTAAGCATGCTCTACTATATTATAATATATTTAAGGTTTCTTTATCTTTAAAAGAAAAAAAATAAAATAGATATATATATATGGTATAATATGTTGGGCTTTAAATAACATAGGAGAGATATACTATGAAGGATACATCAATAAAGAATATTTTTGATGAATTAAATGTTAAATATAAATTTAATAAAGAAGAAAAATTTGAATACTTATTACTTTTACAAGAAGTCTTAAGAGGAATTACTGATATTATTGGAGTATATACAACAGATAGAACAATATTATTTTATAATCAAGCAGGATATGATTTTTTCAATAAGGTGCCTATTGAAATCATAGGAAAGAAATGCTATGAAATGATAGGTGAAACATATCCATGTGAGGAATGTCTTATTGAGAAAGCTATTATTAGTAAAAAAATATTAAGTAAAGAAAGATATATATCTAAATTTGATAAATATATGGAATGTTGTTGTAATCCAGTTATGAATGATTCTGGGGAAGTAATTTTTATTGTTGAACAAATGAGAGATATAACTGAGAGAAAAAAGCTAGAAAATACTCTTAAGGAAAGTGAAGAGAGATATCGTAAAATGATTAATCTTTCACCAGATGCTATAGTTATTACAGTAGATGGGAAAATTGTATTTGCAAATAGAGAAGCATCAAAGTATTTTGATAATCTTATTGGAGAAAATATATCTAAATATTCACCTGGTTCTGAAAAAATTCTTAATATGAGAATTCAGCAAATAATAAAAAATCAAGTACAGCATGCATTATTTGATTATAAAATTACCCTTGATGATAAGAGTGAAATTGAGGTTGAAGTATCTTCAAGTTATTTAATTTACAATGGACAGCCTGCAATTCTTTCCATAATGAGAGATGTTACTAAAAGGAAAAAGGATTTGAATGCAGCAGCTAAAGTTCAGAAAAGATGGCTGAAAAAAGTATTTCCATTACAGGATAAAGCGGATATGGAAACTATATATTTACCTGCCAAGACAGTTAGCGGAGATTTTTTTGCATTTAAAAAAGTAAAGGAAGATTTGGTTGTTGGAATAATTGGAGATGTAAGTGGAAAAGGAATCTCAGCAGGGCTTAATATCTCAGCATTTCATGTTTTATTTCAAGAAGCAGCTTTGAAAAGTCATAATCCATCGGAAATAATTGTTAATTTAAATGAAAAAATTGTTGATTATTTAGGTGAATGTTATATCGCTGCATGTTGTTTTAGTTTTGATTTTAAAAACAATGAAGCTAAGATTGTTGGAGCAGGTATTAATCAATTTATCTATAGACATATTAATTGTAAATCTGACTGGTTAACTGTTAAAGGACCTTTTCTTGGTATGTTTGAAAATAGTGTATTTGAAGAGAAAATAATAAAATTTGAATCGGGAGATAGATTTTATTTCTTTAGTGATGGACTAGAAGTTGTATTAGATGAAGAGCAAATAGAAGATAATGTTAATTGTAATACAATAGCTGAAGTTAAAGAGTGTATAAATAGTTTTTTAAGAGATAAGTTAACTGAGGTAGATGGAATAAAAGATGATTGTACATTACTGGCTTTAGAGATGAAGTAAAAAAGTTAATAATGATTAAAAAATAACGAAACATAGACATGCTACTTATGAGTTTAGTGGTATGTCTTTTTTGTGAAATCAACTGGTTTAAAATACAATAAATGTTATATAATTATATATATTAAAATTATTGAGAGGGGAAGATTATGTATAAAATCGCTTTAGTTGAAGATGATATGGAACTGTGTAATACTATTGAAAAAATCTTAAAAAAGTATAAATATAATATATTAAAAGTTATAGATTTTGAAAATGTAGAAGAGGTGATTTTTAAAGAAAAGCCTGATTTAATTTTATTAGATATTAATCTCCCTTATTATGATGGATTTCATATATGTAGAAATATAAGAAAGAAAAGTACGATTCCTATAATAATAACATCAGCAAGAAATAGTAATGTTGAACAAGTTATGGGGTTAGAATTTGGTGCAGATGACTATGTTGTTAAGCCTTTTGCTATGGATATATTACATGCAAAAATTAAATCTTGCTTAAGAAGAGTTTATGGTGAGTATACTACAAAATCACAAAATGTAAGTATAGGGGGTTTTGTTATTGATACAAATACATTTATCGCTAGTTATATGGATGAAAAAACAGAATTAACAAAGAATGAGTTGAAGCTTATTCTTTCACTTGTAGAGAATAAGAATAAAGTTGTTAGTAGAGAAACTCTTTTAAAAGAACTATGGGACGATAAAACATTTATAGATGATAACACTTTGAGTGTAAATATTTCAAGGATAAAGACAAAACTTGAACTTTTGGGGATTAAGGATGCAATTAAAACTAAAAGAGGTGTAGGGTATAGTTTTGTATCGGAATTTTTGGAGGGATAGAAATGAAGAAGGGATTTATAGATTTCATTAAAGATAAATTGGGATATACTATTTCAATTTTTTCTTCAATGAGTTTAGTAATTATATTTTACAAGCTTAACTCATCTCAAAAAATTGAGGTTTTATATCCAGCCTTATTAGTTTTATTTGTATACGTAGTAACTATGATTATTTCTTTCATAAAGTACATGAAGTTTAATAAATTACTTTCTAGTATTAATTATAATACTAGTTCTATGAATACTTATAAAAATGATTTTAAGACAAGAAATAATCAGCAGAACAAAATTATCCATACTATAAATAAATTAAATAGAAGTTATAAAGGTGAAATTCAAGTTTTTGAATCAGAACATAAAACTAGAAACGAGATTATTTCACAAATAGTACATAATACTAAAACTTCAGTTTCGGTTATAGAACTAATTACAGGAGAGTGTTTCGATAACAATCATCCTCATGTAGATAAAAAAGAACTAAATAAAATAAAAGCTGAAAATCATAAGATTCAGGAAGGACTTGAACAGGTGTTAAGTTATTTGCGTCTCGGAGAGTTTCAAAATGATTATATTATTGAGAATGTAAATATAGTGCAGCAGGTAAGAAATACAGTTAATCTAAAAAAAGATTATTTTATATATAACAATGTATTCCCTAAATTCTTAACAGATCAAGAAGAGGCCATTGTATTAACAGATAAAAAGTGGAACAGTGTTATTCTTGAACAAATAATTACAAATGCGGTGAAATACTCATATGCAAAAGAAGAAAAAGGGAATGTGTTTTTTGAAATTAAGATTATTAATAATACTACTCAGTTAATTATTAGTGATAATGGAATTGGAATATCTCAATTTGATTTAGAGAATGTATTTAAGCCTTATTTTACTGGAGAAAATGGGCGAAAAATAAAATCCTCATCGGGTATAGGGTTGTATATATGTCACAGGATAGCTGAAAAATTAGGCCATAAGATTGAGATAAGTTCAGAAGTTGGTAGGGGCACAAAAGTTATTATATCTTATCTTTCAAAAGCGTAAGAGTATCTTAAGAGTAATCGATTGCTCCTAAATTGTGGAAAAAATATAATGAACTTATGAGAGGAGTGGTGGAATTGAATATTGTTAAAGCATTAAATATTAAAAAAGTATATGGGGAAAGTAAGAAACATGCTTCAACAGTTGCTTTAAATGGAATAGATTTTACGGTTAAAGAGGGGGATTTTACTGCTATAATGGGGCCTTCAGGAAGTGGGAAAACAACTTTGTTGAATATATTGGCAGGTTTTGATGAAGCTACAGCTGGTGAGGTTTGGGTTAAGGGGAGTAATTTATCTTCTAAGAGTTTAAAGGAATTAGCAGAGTTTAGAAGGAAAAACATTGGATTTGTATTTCAAAACTATAATTTATTAGATAGCTTAACAGTAAAAGAAAATATTATGCTGCCAATAATCTTAGAAAAAAAAGATATAAAATCAAATTTAAAAAAAGCAGAAGACTTGATGAAATTATTGAACATACATGAAATAGCAGATAAGTATCCCCATAAAATATCGGGAGGTGAACAACAGAGGACTGCTGTTGGGAGAGCTATAATTAATGATACTGCTATTCTATTGGCAGACGAGCCTACTGGGAATTTAGATTCAAAATCAGCAAGAGATGTTATGGAATGTCTAAAAAAGCTAAATAAAACAAGCAATACCACAATCGTACTAGTAACCCATGATCCTTATGCAGCAAGCTGCAGTAATAAAACAGTGTTTATAAAAGATGGAAAGATAGTAACTCAAGTATATAAAAAAGCTGATCAAAAGGAGTTTTTTGAAGATATTATTGATAACTTATCAGCTTTAGAGGTACGTGCATATGAACTTTAAAAGTATTATGTTAAAAGAAATAAGGAATAACATATCTAAATATGGAGTATATTTGCTATCTTGTACTTTCTCTATGGCTGTTTTTCTTATTTTTGCTACCTTAATTTTTAATAAAGATTTTAGTGATAAATTAAGTAATCAAATGGAAAGTGTTATTGTTATAGCCACAGTGATAACTGTTTTATTTTCAGTGATACTTGTTTCATATACTCATTTTCAGTTTTACAAGTACAGAACCAAATACTTTGGAGTATTATTATCAAATGGTTTTTTATTAGAGGATATATCAAAAATAATTATTTTTGAGAATATAGCAATATACTTTTTTTCACTAATTTTTTCCTTCGTTACTGGAGGGTTATTTTCAAGATTATTTTTTCTCATATCTGTAAAAACATTAGATTTAGAAAATATCCATTGGGATTTGAATTATAAGAGTTTTTTATGTACAAGTTTAGTGTTTATACCAATTATTTTATTTGCAACAGTTATTACTGTTATAAAAACTAAAAGAATGAATGTTATTCAATTAATGAAAAATGAAAGAAAATTCGAGCTCCAAAAATCAGGAAACTTATTTTGTGGAGTGATTGGGATTGGAATGATTATATTATCATTAATAGCGGTTTATGTGATTACTTGGAAAACTGAATATAATAAATATCTCACAATTGGAATCATTATAAATGTAATTTTATGTTTAATAGGACTATACTTTTTCGTTAGTAACTTTATTAAAATTTATTACTCTAGATCAAAGAAAAATGAAGTTGAATATTATAAAAATATTTTAAATATAAGTGAGTTTGGAAGAGGGTATAGGAAAAATAAAAAGGTATTATTTATATTATCAATATTGTGCATAGCTACTGTATTATTTTCTTCAATTACTTATACTTTGTATACTGAAGGAGAGAATGTAGTAGAGAAAGAACAGGTTTTTGATGTTTGTATTCCTAAAATTGAAGGGTTTGATTTAATTAGAGATCTGGACTTAGAGGAATTAACAAAAAGTCAGAAAACAGATATTATAAGTAAAGAAATTATTGAATGTGTTTATTTGTATGCACCTGATATGCTTACAGAAAGTTGGAGGAATAAAAAATGGGTGGGAGTTTTTTCAGTAGAAGAATTCAATAAGGTATTTAAAGCAGATTATAAAGTAGATTCTGGGGAAGCTAAACAGATTATATTTGAGAGTCTTTTAAATAGAAGCCAAAAATATTTTAATGAAAAAATATACTTGAAGAACGAATATGAACAGTATTCATTTACTAGCTTGAAGAAAGAATATTTTAAGGTTTTTGATAGATATTCTCTTCCACAAGGAATATTGATTTTATTAAATGATAATGATTATAAAAAAATTAAACAAGAAGCATTAGATATTGAAAAGGGAATCTTCTACTTGGTTGATTACGAGAATTGGCATGACACAGGGGATATATATAGGCAGATTGTAGATGAAATGTATTTAAACTCTCAAAAGATTCGTGACCAAAATGGAGAGTTATATAATACTATTATTAATAGATATGGCTATCATCCTTTTAATATGAGAAATAAATATTACTCTTATAAACATTGGATGAAGATTTCATCATTCTCGATATTTGTTATGAATTTTGTAAGTATGATGTTTTTAGTAACTATATTATTTATGATTTATTATAAAACCCTTGAAGATAAAGATGAAGATAAAATGAGAATTGAAAAACTTTCTGGAATTGGTATTACTGAAAATCAAATCAGAAAATATCTTAATAATAAGCTTAAATTTATTATGCTAGTACCTACAACCATAGGTAGTATTATTGGGCTGGCATGGTGCTATGTGTTGAATTTTAATAAGACATTAGAAATGGAATTGTCACAAATAGTTGTGTTAAGAAATTCTTTTGGATTTACAGGTGTTTTTATTTTCTTGATGATTGGTTATTATTTATTACTTAAGAGAAGGTACTATGAAGGAGTAAAATAAAAACATAATTGATAATTGATAATGTAAAACTTAATAAAACCATAATGTATAATTGATAATGTAGAATGGATAATGAAGGACATTTCTCTTCGAGAAATTTTAATTGTATTGTTCTGCGGACAAAGGAGATTTACTCATTTCATTTTGATGAAACATTGTAGTTTTAATACAATATTTTATATGAGATAAAATGAGTCAAAATTTATTGTCTTAAAGAATAATAAAATGTAGTTTCTACGAAAGTAGAAACATCCGTCATTATCCATTATCAATTATACATTATACATTTGCTTTTTATCTTTTGTAGCGAAAGAGATATTTCTTACGTGATTAGAATAATATAAAAGTTAACAATAAATTAACATTTTTTCATATGATTTCCTCCAAGTAATAATATTAAATGTGTTTAGTATTATACATATAATCAAAATAGAAATTTTATTACTAAATAATCATCAAAATTGTCGAGAATTAATTTATCATAAGGTATATAATGGATATATCTCCGGAGGTGAAATTATGGATTATATGATATTTTTGAAAGCTATGTTTGATTATATAGAAAATCGGGTGACCGAAGATGTGAAGGTAGAAGAGGTTGCAGAAGAAGCTGGGTTTTCATTATCGCACTTCAGAGCAGTTTTTAAAGAAGCAACTAATGAAAGTTTGGCTAAATATATTACAAACAGGAAGTTAAATCATGCTGCATTTCAATTAGTTAACACTGAAGAGAGTGTATCTAAAATTGCAATGGACTATTCTTTTAGTTCACATGATGTTTTTACACGTGCTTTCAGTAGGGCATTTGGTGAAACACCTTCAAATTTTAGAAAAAATAGACGAACTGTCAGTGGAACACTAATAGTACCAGGAGTATTCGGTCCTTCCGTTAAAGATATGGAGGATTTAATTATGAAAAATGAAATGAAAAAATCTGTGAATGATTGTATTTTATATGGAGTACCAAAGGTTAGTTACTTTGAAAGTTATGAAATTACACCATTTATATCATCATTAAAGGCATGCCTTAGATATTTGGGACAAGATATTAGTTATCCATATTTAATGGCAGCTTCAGGTGCTGCATTTAGGCTTATATGGAACCCAGAATGTTGGGATGGGGGAAATATTGATATTTTAGGAATGAGAAAAGATCCTTTAGAGCCATTAAAAAGAGCATTTAATGCTGCCGGCAGAGAGTTTAAGATGCTTCTTAAAAAAGAATCCTTTTTAATGGATTTGTGTGATAAATCTAAGAATTTAAATAAAGACATTAAAGTGGGAGAAAAAGAGAATTTTATTAAATTCATAAAGGATGAAATTGATCAGGGAAGGCCAGTTATTGGATTTGGCATTGTTGGACCACCAGAGGCATGTATTATTACTGGTTATAAAAATAATGGAGAAGAACTTGTAGGGTGGAACTTCTTTCAAGATATGCCAGAGTTTGCAGGAACAGTTGAAAAGGAATCTTGTGGATATTTTATTCGTAAGGGATGGTATGAAGATCCAATGACTGTAGGAGTTATGTCTATTGGAGATAAAAAGATAGATATATCTAAGGAAGAGATTATTAAGGAAATATTATATTACGCTTTAGATATAATGAATACTTCAAGAGTTAATGAACGTTTAGGAGGGAGTAAAGCATTTAATGCATGGGCTGAAGCTATAGATGATGATACTCAATTTCCTAATGATGCACCACTGCCATTATTAATGGAGAGACTTATGTGTCATACAGATGCAATGACCATGATAGGTGAAGGGCGTTGGTGTGCTGGAGCATTCTTAAAGGAAACTGCCTGTGAGGTGATTAACATTGAAATCGAACTAAAAGAAGCAAGTAAATTATTCTTTGAAGAGCATAGTATTGTACAGTCAATGGCAAAACTTCTTGGTGGATTTGGTATGGGGGAAAAACATGCAAGAGCTTTAGGTGAAATTGAAATTAGAAAACAATTAGTAGAGATGATACATAGGGCTAGTCAATTAGATATGGATGCTGGTAAGTGTATTAAAAAAGCTTTAGAAAAAATAGGATAAAAACATAATGTATAATTGATAATGTAGAATGGATAATGATGGACATTTCTCTACGAGAAATTTTAATTTGATTGTTACTTGGACAAAGGAGGTTTACTCGTTTCACTTACATGAAACATTGTAGTTTAAATACAATATTACATTCTAGGATAAAATGAGTTAAAACACCTTGATATAAAGAACAACAAGATGTAGTTTCTGGGTTGCCAGAAACATCCATCATTATCCATTATCAATTATACATTATACATTAAAATAAGTGTGAGGGGGACAATTAATATGTGTACAGATTGGTTAAAAATAAATGAAATAACTCATAATATTTATTTAATTGATGATAATGGAGATAATATTATGTATCTTATTATTGGAAGTGAAAAGGCATTGTTAATAGATACTGGTTGGGGTGTTGTTAACCTAAGAGAGGTTATTTCTAAAATAACTGATTTACCACTCATAGTAGTTAATACTCATGGGCACCCAGACCATGTTAGCGGAGGATTCCAATTCCCTAATATATATATTAAAGAGGAAGATATACCAATAATTGAAGGATGCTTTAGATTAGAAAATAGACAATGGGCTATTAATAATGTATTAAAAGGACCATATCCTGAAGGGTTTTCTTCTGAAAAATGGCTTCATTCAAAAGCGGGAAATATCATTGCTATAAAGAATGGGCATAAATTTAATCTAGGAAACAAGATTATTGAAGTTATAGAACTACCAGGGCATACACCTGGAGGCATAGGGCTTCTAGATAGGGAAGAGAGAGTATTATTTTCAGGGGATTCAATATTAAGAGGACATATATGGATGCATCTAGATCACTCAACGTCTCTAAGTACTTATTTATCAGGTTTAAAAAAACTTGAAAAAGATATAAATGCATTTGATACTATTTTACCTGCTCATGGAACTTCATTAAAATCAGAGGTATTAAGTAAATTAGTTTCAGATATAGAAGATATTTTGAGTGGTAATAAGAAAGGAACAACTCACCAAACTTTTTGTGGTGAAGGATTATTGTGCGAATTTGAGGATTATAGCATTTTATATGATGGTTCTAAATTATAGATAAAGAAGATTATATTATACTTAAAAGAATATTAGATGGATTAAAGAAAAGTTTATAAATAAAGGGGTATACAAATGAAAAATATTGCATTGACTATTGCCTGTGTTTTAATAGTACTTTTTTTAGTAAGTAATTTTAGGAAAAAAGATAATGTTTCAAAAAATAATATTGAAGTAGCTATATCAAATTTAGTAGAATTAATATTTGATGAAGATGTGGAGAACATAAAGGATTCAATTATTTCATGGTATAATAATCCTAAACTTTTTTTCAAAAATAATCCTGATATTTTTGAGGATTATTATTTAAAAGAAGATGAAGTTTTAGATGATGTAGATAATTCTTTAATAGTGTTGTTTTATTTTATGAATAAAAAAAATAAGGGATTTGCCCTTGATTGGAAACAAGAGAATGAAGATACAATATATTTTATTAATCAAATGTTGGAAGAAAAGAAGATAGAACATATAGAAATAGTTTCAGATGATTCTGGTATTAATGAGTCAGAAATGTCTTTGTTATCATCATATTTTGATTACAATGATAAAGCCTATTTAGATACGTATGAATTTATTTTAAAGTGTAATCAAGAGATTAATAAAGTAGATATATCAATATGTGAATTAGGGAGAGGTAATGATGAGTATGAGATTTTCCTTGTTGATAACAATAAGTTAAATCAAATAGAAATGATAAATCAATTATTAGGATTTTCAATTGCTCCGTTTAAATAATTGAAAATTATAGGATATTGTTAAATAGTATATTTAGGTCAATTAGCAGTATTATAAAAAAACATGTAACACAAAAAAAAGATTACTGTGCATTATGAAAAAGAAAGTTTTGTTATTGAATAATTACAAATAATGAATCAAAGGAACTCTTAAAAGTTCCTTCGATTCATTATTTATATCATCCATTATCTCTAATACAGACTGATTTAAAATACAATATTTTATCTGAGATAAAATGAGTGAAATGCTATTGTCCTAAAGAACAATAAAATGTAGTTTCTGCCTAAGCAGAAACATCCATCATTCTCCATTATCAATTCTCCATTATACATTTGTTTTAAGGCACATCAGTGCCATTTTTCACTTTTCTTTTAAAATACATAAGTGGCTCTAAAGCCGGTCCTTCAATAATTTCACCTTTAAAGTTGAATCTTGAGCCGTGACAAGGACAGTCCCAAGTGCGTTCTGAACAATTCCATGTGAGTTCACATCCAAGATGAGTACAAGTGATATCTACAAGGTGAAGGGTTCCTTCAGTATCTTTATAAGCTCCATACTTTTCCCCATCTATTTTTACAATTTTCCCTTCATCTCTGTTTAAGTTAAGATTTCCTGAACCAAGTTTTAATTTACCCTTTACCAGTTCTTTTGAAGTATCAAGATTCTCAATAATAAAGTTTTTAACTGATGCAGGGGTGATATGCCTTGAAGGGCAGAATAAGTCTTGATAGGGACTTGAACCTTTTACTATCATATCTCTAAGCATTATTGCAGCATTAGTTCCACCAGTCATTCCCCATTTACCAAAGCCTGTTGCTACATATATATTTTCAGATGAAGAACATAACTTTCCTATATAGGGAACTCTATCTATTGTTATATAATCTTGAGTAGACCATCTGTAGAGTTCCTTATCTACAGTAAAGAGGTCTTTGGCAAAATTATTTAAGGCATTATAATGGAATTCAGTTTCTTTACCTTCTCCTGTTTTATGGCTTTCTCCACCTATTAAAATCATTTGGTGTTCCTGATCGTTTTGACGTCGAAGAGATCTTTTAGGATCCTCAGCTGATATGAACATACCTCTTGGGAAATCATTTTTGGCAGAAACAGCAATAAGATATGAACGTTCAGGTCTAAGTCTAGTAAAGTATTTTGCTGAACCATCATAACATGGAAAATGAGAAGCTGAAATTACCTTAGTAGCCTTTATTTTAATTTTATCTTCTGTGGTTAATATTATTGGCGAACCTTCTTCTAAATCAACAATTCTTGTATCTTCATAAATAAGCCCACCAAGAGACACGAACTCTTCTGCTAAGGCAAGTAGATATTTTCTAGGATGAAATTGAGCTTGATCTCTAAATTCTATTGAGGCTTTTACAGGAAATGATAAAAGGAATGTTCCTTTAAAATGGGGATTTAGTCCTAGTTTATGACAAGCCTCAAGTTCTCTTTCAAATTTTGATATATAATTATCCTGAAGTGTATAAACATAAGAGGGCATAACTTCAAGATTACAGTTTATGTTATTATGCTCAACTTTATCTACTATGAATTCTAACGCTTTTTCATTAGCTTCTCCATATTGCTGGGCTTTTTCAACTCCGAAGGTTTTAATTAAATAATCATATATAAGATTATGCTGAGAGGTAATCTTCGCTGTAGTGTGTCCAGAAGCTCCTTTTATAATCTTATTACTTTCAAGGATTGCTACTTTAAAACCTTCTTTTATAAGAAGAAGGGCACTGGTGATACCTGCTATACCACCACCAACTATAGCTATATCTATGGTTAAATCTTCTTTTAGTGAAGGATATTTTGTTTCTTTTGTAGAGTCTATCCAATATGATCTTGTGAATTTCATTATAATCACTCCTTAACATATCTAGTTTCTGTTATTTAGGTTGTAATATTCGTAAATGATAAATAAACTTTGAAGGGAGCAAATGTTGTATAAAAGTATATTTTAAAGTAAAAGTTGACTAATAATCTATATTATGGTAATATATACTACATAAGGTGATTATATTAAATATTAAAGGGGATGAGTTAATGAAAAAAATCAGCATTATTCTTATTATGTGTTTATTATTAAGCTCGTGTAGTAGTAATTTGAATAATACTACTTCTACAGTGCCTAAAGAAAAAATAAATAAAACGGCATCAAAAGAAAAAATAAATAAATATGAGTTTGTTTTAGATGAGGTTGAAGGGGATATAAATTATAAGATTTATAGTAATAAACTGCTAGATACATATATTATAGCTGCTGCATTATCTTTAGATTTTAATAGTAAAGTATTACTTCCAGAAAATGAGTATTATTCTTTCTATAAAAAAACTAAAGAATATTTTGCTCCATATAAAGAGCATACATTTATGAGGCATTTTGACAAATATTTAAGGAATGACGATATTAATATTAATGTGGCAAAAATACTTTTAGATTATTCAAATGGTTCTGATTATGAGAGTTTATATAAATATGTGAATAATAATTCCGATTTAAAAAGAATTTTTTCTAATAAAGATGAAGTAGAAAAATTTATAAATGACTTTGAACAATTCTATATAGATACAAAGGCAGAAGAGTTCTTTGATAGTATTTCTCAAAGAGACTTAGTTATGAAAGAATATTATGATAATAACAAAGATAAAGCAAAAATGCTTGAGTTAATCAGTGAAATGGAAAGTTATATTGGAGTAGATAAGAATATTAAAAAAACAATCAATTATCATACAGTTGTTACTACTTGGAGACCTTATCTAGGGTCATATTTATATGAAGAAACAGAAGAGGGGATTAACCGATATAGTTTTGAATCTTTATTAAGGTATAATTCAAAAAGACTTGAGGAATATGATGTTTATGGATGTGCATCTAATTCTATTCGTGACTATTTACATATACTTCTTAATACTCCGGTATATAATAATATTGGTAACATAAATAAATATAATAAATTTTCTAACAAGGAAGAACTTACAAAATCTTCATTTTATGTAAATAAGTCATGGGACAAAATAACAGAAGCTTATTTTGTAAGAGCAATACAAGGAAGAATTTTCAAAAATGTAATTGGTGAAAACAAAGCAAACAGCTTTTTAGGAGGGGAGATTACGTTTGGGGGATTTCCTTACTTAAATGGTTTATATGTAAAGTTAGAAGCATATGAAAATAACAGAAGAAAGTATAAAAATATTGATAAATTTATTCCTGTTTTGATAAAAGAACTTTATAGTAATAGTAAATAAAAGTTATATAGTAATTAAGTAGCGGTTTTTGATAAAGAAACTGCTGCTTTATTTTTTTTAGTTTTATAGTTTATTGAATGATGGTGAATAAACTATGATTTTTTAGAGAGTATAATAAATAGTTTTGTTTAGGAGGCTATTTATGTTAAGAGAAGTTAGAAATCCTGATTTGTATCATGGGGCTAAGAAGAAGAGAAACTTTTTTGAAGGATGGTATTTTAAAGTTTGTGATAGGAATAATGATAATGTTTTTGCTTTTATACCTGGAATAGCTAAGGGAAGTAGTAATGATGAAGCACATTCATTTGTTCAGGTATTAGAAGGGAAATCAGCTTTTTATAGTTATATAAAATTTAATGAAAAGGATTTTAAGTTTAATAAAAATCATTTCCATGTAAATGTTAAGAATAATAGTTTTTCTTTAGAAGGTATCAAGGTGGAGTTAATACATAAAAAGAAAAGAATTAAGGGGTTTTTAAAATTTAAGAACATAAAAAAATGGCCTGATACTTTGATTAATCCAGGTAGCATGGGATTTTATAATTATCTTTGGTTTATGGAATGTTATAGTCAGGTTTGTGTTCAAGATGGAGAAATAGTAGGTGAATTGCAGGTAGGAGATGAAATAATAGATTTCAATGGAGGAAAGGTTTATGTTGAAAAGAATTGGGGAAAGTCTTTTCCAAAGTCATGGATATGGGTTCAATCTAATTCTTTTGAGGAAGATGATGTAGCATTTACATGTTCTATTGGAAGAGTACCTTTTCTACTAGGTAGTTTTAGTGGCTTTCTAGTTGGGTTATATATTAAAGATAAATTTTATTCTTTTACTACAATAAATAAGAGTACCATGGAAATAAGAAGAGGAGAAAGTGATGTGGAGATCGTTTTTAGAAGAAAAAATTTAGAATTAAAGGTAAAGACACAAAGTGAGAAGGATATGTTTATGTTATGTATGGGTCCAAAAGATGGTGAAATGATTCCTCTGGTTGAAGAGAATTTGAAAGGTGAAGTAGAACTTGAACTTCGTGATATTGAATCTTCACAGGTTATATATGGTGGAAAGGGAAAAAGCACAGGAATAGAATATGGAGGGGAGATGGTGAAAATATAAAAACGAACTATATCTTAAAAACTCAAAACAATATACGGTGCAATACGAAAGTGAAAAAAGATACTTGACACAATATTAAGAAATTGTTATTATAAAGCTATAAAATAAAACTTTAACGTATTGAAGTGAATCACATGACTGGCGGAAGTGGAGTTAACCACAGGGAGTGTGATTTTAATAAATGCCGACCGCCTGGGCGAAAATGTCCGGGTGGTTTTTTGTTGTTTTTTATTGGTAAATATAGAGATTCCATAGTGAAATTTAATTTATACTTGTATCAAAATCAGGATGGTTTAACGTGTTTTGTACATGTATAAATTAATTATTGAACTTGAATCTCTGTACCGGACTTTATAAAAAGTTTAGGAGGGGTTTTTATGTTGAGAAGAGAATGGGAAGGATTTAATAAAGGTAATTGGAACGAGGAAATAGATGTAAGAGACTTTATAGTGAAGAACTACACTCCATATGATGGAGATGACAGTTTCTTAGTTGAACCAACCAAAAAGACTAATAAGGTTTGGGAAAAAGCTCATGCGTTAATAATAAAAGAAATTAAAGAAGGAATAATTGATGTTGAGGTAAACACAGTTGCAGGAATTAATAACTTTGCACCAGGGTATATAGATAAAGAAAATGAAACTATCATTGGTCTTCAAACAGATGCGCCTTTAAAGAGAATCATTAATCCTTATGGGGGATATAGAATGGTTGAAAGTTCTTTAAAGGCATATGGGTTCGAGATAAACCCTGAGATACCTAAATATTTTAATGAATATAGAAAAACTCACAATCAAGGGGTATTTGATGCCTACACAAAAGAAACAAAATTAGCAAGAACTGTTGGACTTTTAACAGGGCTTCCAGATGCTTATGGTAGAGGAAGAATAATAGGTGATTATAGAAGAATAGCTCTTTACGGTATTGATTTCTTAATAGAGAAAAAGAAACAAGACTTTGCTGAAGCAGTAGGTGCTGCTAGTGAAGAGATAATTAGACATAGAGAAGAAATTTCAGAGCAAATAAGAGCTTTAAATGAAATAAAAGAAATGGCTGCAGCTTATGGAGTAGATATTTCTAAGCCAGCAGAAAATGCACAGGAAGCTGTTCAATTTTTATATTTTGGATACTTAGCTGGTGTTAAAGAAAATAACGGAGCTGCTATGTCTATTGGGAGAAACACAGCTTTCTTAGATTGCTTTATAGAAAGAGATCTTAAAAATGGAGTATTAACTGAAGAAGAGGCTCAAGGACTTATTGATCAATTTGTAATTAAGCTAAGATTAGTAAGACACTTAAGAACTCCAGAATATAATGACTTATTTGCTGGTGATCCTAACTGGATTACTGAGGTAATAGGTGGTATTGGGGTTAATGGCAAGCATCATGTAACTAAAACTTCTTATAGATTCTTACACACATTAACTAACTTAAGTCCAGCTCCAGAACCAAATATGACTGTGCTATGGTCAGAAAAATTACCAGAAAACTTTAAAAAATACTGTGCCTACATGTCTATTAAGACTGATGCAATACAATATGAGAATGATGATATAATGAGGCCAATTTATGGTGATGATTATGCAATTGCATGTTGTGTATCTGCAATGCAGGTTGGTAAGGAAATGCAGTTCTTCGGAGCAAGAACTAATCTTGCAAAAGCACTTCTATATGCTATTAATGGTGGTGTAGAAGAAATTAAAATTGATAAGGAAGGTAATAGAATTACTGTTATTCCTGGAATAGAAAAAATGGATGATCAAATTTTAGATTTTGATAAAGTTAAGAAGAGTTTCTGGAAAGTGATTGAGTATATTGCTGAGTTATATGTTAATACAATGAATACAATTCACTATATGCACGATAAGTATGCATATGAAGCAGGTCAAATGGCATTACATGATTCTGATATTCACAGATATATGGCATTTGGGATTGCGGGTATCTCTATCGTAGCTGATAGCTTAAGTGCCTTAAAGTATGCAAAAGTTAAACCAATAAGAAATGAAGAAGGGATTGCAATTGATTTTGAAATCCAAGGTGAGTTCCCTAAATACGGTAATGATGAGGATAGAGTTGATGATTTAGCAGTAATGGTTGTTAAGAAGTTTACTACTGAACTTAAGAAGCATAAAACATATAGAAATGCCGAACATACTTTATCAGCTTTAACAATTACATCTAATGTAGTGTATGGTAAAAAAACAGGAGCTACACCAGATGGAAGAAAGGCTGGTGAACCATTAGCACCAGGAGCTAATCCAATGCATGGAAGAGATGAAAATGGTGCCTTAGCTTCATTAAACTCTGTGGCTAAAATACCATATAGAGAATGGTGTCAAGATGGTATTTCTAATACATTCTCTATTGTACCTGAGGCATTAGGTAAGAGTGAAGAAGATAGAATAAACAACCTAGTGTTTATTTTGGATGGATATTTTGCACAAAGTGCATTCCATTTGAATGTTAATGTTTTAAATAGAGCAACATTAATGGATGCCATGGAAAATCCAGAAAAATATCCAAACTTAACTATTAGAGTTTCAGGATATGCTGTTAACTTCAATAGATTAACAAAATCGCAACAGCTTGAGGTAATCAGCAGAACATTCCATGAGACTATGTAATATTGTCTAAAGTATATAAAGTCTATAAGAATGTAGAAAGATTTATAAACAAGAAGAGTATTATAGTTGAGAATGGAAAATTGAAAATGGAAAACGAAGGATATTTCTCTTCGAGAAATTTAAGTTATTATAATAAAGATAAAAGAAGTATTAAAGAACAAGGAGTTACGATGAAATTGAGCTTGTGAATTCTTACAATATCAAGAAATAAAGGGGGGTGGCTTGTGAAAGGGAGAATTCATTCTATTGAGACATTAGGGCTTAATGATGGGCCAGGAATAAGATTTGTAGTGTTTTTTCAAGGGTGTAAATTGAGATGTGCTTACTGTCATAATCCAGATACGTGGAATTTAAATGAGGGAAAAGAGATAACTCCAGAGGAACTTTTACAGAAAGCACTAAGATTTAAGCCATATTTTGATAGGTCTGGAGGAGGAATTACTTGCTCTGGGGGAGACCCACTTTTACAACCTGATTTCTTGATAAAGTTTCTAAAGCTATGTAAAGAACACGGATTGCATACAGCAATAGACACAGCTGGTTTCGGATTGGGGAATTATGAAGAAATCTTAAAATATACTGATTTAGCTATCCTAGATGTTAAACATGTTAACAGAAAAGGATACAAAGAACTTGTTAAAGGGGATATTAACGAGTTTAAAAAGTTTGCTGAAGATTTGAAGAAATCTAATGTTAACTTATGGATTAGACATGTAGTTGTACCTGGGATAACTGATGGGGATAATCATATGAAACAGTTGAAAAGTTTAATCAGTGAGTTTGATAATGTGGAAAAAGTTGAATTGCTTCCTTATCACACTCTTGGTGTAAATAAATATGAGACTATGGGAATACCGTACAGACTACAAGGGGTTAAACCTATGTGCAGAGAGAAAATTAAGAAAATGGAAGATAGATTCGTAAGTGTGTAATGATTGTTTTTTTTTAGCCATCTCATTTGAGGTGGCTTTATTTGGTTGATATTGATAAAAAGTACATTAATTGATAAAATATGTATAAGTTGTTGGTATCAATAGATATTGAATAATTAAATTAAAATATTGAGAGGAATGACAAAATGAAATACAAACTTGTATATGATATCTTAACATTTTTTATTGGGTTGATGGCTTCAGGACATTTAATATATATAGGTATAAGGCAGATTAGAAGAAGCCCTTTTATTATGAGAGGATTTAGTTTAAAAGTAAGAACTGCCTTACTTGGAACGGTGATTTTTTCTATGGATGCAATAAAGTTTGAATTTCAAATGCTTTTTTCAATAATTGCTCTCTGTTTTATATTTTTATTTATTAAGTTTCTTCATATAGATAATAAAAAATATTATTTATTGAATATCTTTAATATTGAAAAAGAAGTACTTCAGGCTTTATTAGACGAGCACTTTGAGGAAAGTGAATATGAACTTGAAATAGAATCTGCATCAATATTTGATTCTCTTTATAATGAAGTTAGAATTAATAAATTAAATTCTATAAAAAACTTTAAGATTTTGAAAAGAGATATTGAGAAGCAAATAAGTAATTTTAAATATAAAGGATTTAGAATTATGGGATTTACGAATATATTATTTGGTGTTTTAATTTTTATTTTTATGATACATATATTTATTAAATTTCATATGTGATGATAATTTTTTATATAAATAAGGTAAATTAATATATAAATTTGTTCAAATATAGATAGGAGTCTTAGAATGAAGTTTGGTAGATTATTTGCATTATTGATTTTAAGTATATTAATAAGTTCATGTTCTAACAAAAATTATGTAGAGCAGCAAAATTCAATTGTAAGTGTGAGGAAAGAGGGACAAGTCGTTTTACAACAAGAAAATAAAGAGGAAGAAAAAACCACAAGTAAAAAGAAAGTAGAATATAAATTATTTACTGAGATAATAGAAGATATTAATAATGATGGAATAGATGATAATATTAAAATACTTGAATATAAAGGAGAATATACTGAAGATAATATAGATTTGAAGATATGTATTAATGAAACTGAGCAACTATTTCATATCAAAACATTAAATCTAAATTGTATTGATAAAGTAGAACTAATTAATTTAGCAGATGGTAAAAAATCTATAGGTTTATGGTTATTTCCTAGTTCGCTTTATTATGCAAATCTTTGGAGACATGATTATAGCTATGGACTTGTAGTTTTAAATTTTTCAGATAATCAAATATCCAAAATATTCGATTCAAATACATTACCTTATCAAGCAAAGGACAATTATGGAATTAAATATGTTGGGGATGGTTTTATAGAGTTTTATGATAAGGTCTCACAGGTTTATGCAAAATATAATGTTATTACTGATGAAAGTAAAAAAGATTTATATTATGATAGACTGAGTGAGTTAAAAGAGTATACAAGTATTGAAACTATGGAAAAACAAAATTTTTATAACATTGAAATTAAAGATATTGATTTAGATAAAATTGATGAAATTATCTGTTCTAAGTTTATACCAGGAGTATATCATAGACGTGTATTTGGAGAAATTGACTATATTTTTAATTTTAAAAATAATAAATATGTTGTTAAAAAACTAACACTTCGACATGATAAAAGATTAGAATTACCTGAAATAAAATTAAAAAAGTATGAGAGTAATATACAATAGATATTGAATATTAAAGATGTAGTATTGAGTTTTCAAAGCTAGTCATTAGTAATTGAAATAAAGCCATCTGATTTAGATGGTTTTATTTATTGTGAATTAATTCACAAAAGGAGAAGAATATCATATAACTTCATATAATTAATTGCAAAAAGAAGTACTTTGAAATGGACAATAAGGTATTGAAAAACTTTTAGAATATTGCGAATTATTTAAAACTACTTGAAATTCTAAGAGTTATTATATATCATATATCTTATAAGATATGAATTAAATATTATAGGACATACTATTTATTAAATGTGATATACAAAAAGAGAAAGTAATTGGGCGGTTATAGAAAGCTAGATAATTGATGTTATAACTTCTAAAATTGTCCAAACATTATGAACTAAATAATACATGGAAGGTGAAAAATTATGAAGGTACTAGTAATTAATTGTGGAAGTTCTTCTCTAAAGTATCAACTTATTAATATGGAAAATGAAAGTTGCTTAGCTCAAGGGTTAATTGAGAGAATTGGTATGGAAGGATCAGGATTAACTCAAAAAGTAGAAGGTAGAGAAAAATACATTGTAAAGCAAGACATGAAGGACCATAAAGATGCAATTAAATTAGTTCTTGAAACACTGGTAGATGAAACTAATGGAGTAATTAAAAGTACAGAGGAAATTTCAGCAGTAGGACACAGAGTTGTTCATGGTGGAGAATTCTATTCTAGCTCTGTAGTGATTGATGAAAAAGTAATAAAAGCATTAGAAGAGTGTTCAAAATTAGCACCTTTACACAATCCGCCAAACATAATAGGAATTAATTCATGTAAAGCACTTATGCCAAATACTCCAATGGTTGCAGTATTTGATACAGCTTTCCATCAGACAATGCCAGAACATTCATACATTTATCCGCTTCCATATGAATTATATGAGGAACACAAAATAAGAAAATATGGTTTCCATGGAACATCTCATAAATATGTTTCACAAGTAGCAGCAGAAATGATGGGTAAAGATATTAAAGATTTAAAAATCATCTCTTGTCATTTAGGAAATGGAGCAAGTATTTGTGCGATAGATGGTGGTAACTCTATTGATACAAGCATGGGATTCACACCACTTGCTGGACTAGCTATGGGAACTAGAGCAGGAGATATCGATCCTGCAATCGTAACGTACTTGATGCAGGAATTAGATTTATCTTCTGAGCAAGTAGCAGACTTAATGAACAAAAGATCAGGAGTACTTGGAGTTTCAGGTATAAGTAGTGATTTTAGAGATCTTAAGGCAGCAGCAGAAGGAAGTAGGAGAGCTCAATTATCATTAGATGTATTCCATTATAAGATTAAAAAATACATCGCTAGTTATGCAGGGGCTTTAGGTGGAGTTGATTGTATCATATTTACTGCTGGTATTGGAGAAAACTCTTCAGATGCTAGAGAACAAAGCTGTAAAGGTTTAGAGTTCTTAGGAGTTAAAATAGATAAAGAAAAGAATAATGTTGCTGGTAAAGTAGCGGAAATCAGTGCAGATGATTCGGCTGTAAAAGTATTTGCGATTCCAACAAATGAAGAGTTAATGATTGCAAGAGATACTAAGGAACTTTGTTAATAATTTTAGGATAAATTAATAAGAATTATTAAAAGCCACGATGTAATGTCGTGGTTTTTTTTACTTTAACATAGATGTCTTTAAAAAGAAGAATGGGAATGAAATTTGTCGAAAGAACTTGAAGAATATTCAAAAAAATTATAAAATAAAAGAGTATATGATTGGAATGCATGAAAATATATGGGGTATTCATTTTGTGTTAATAATTGAAGGGGGCCAATAGATGAAAAGGGTAAAAAATAATATTAATAAAAATGTAATCAACAAATTCAAATTAATATATTTACCTTTATTGATTACTATGTTAGCGATTTTAACTGTGAGTATTTCAAGCTTCTATATAAGTAAAAAGTTATTATTAGCACAAGAAAAACAAGATGTACGTAATCTAACAAAACAAGTAATAAGACAAATAGAGGGAAATCGAGAAGCTTTAGATGTAATAGATGAAAGGTTAGAAGATAAGATTAGAATAGCAGGTAAACTAGTCATTACTCAGGAAGAAAGATTAGATAATGATTATTTAAAACAATTAATGAAAGAGATACATGCAGATGAATTGAATTGGATGAATGAAATGGGGAAAATTTTATATTCAACTATTGAGAGTTATAAGGGTTGGTCTCATTCAGAGGGACATCCCATGTATGATTTTATACACAGTAAAGAGCAAGAGTTAATGGAGGATATAAGACCTAATGCAATTTCAGGGGTTCCTACTAAGTATGGAGCTATAAAGAATAAAAATGGATATGTTATACAAGTAGGAATTTTAGCAGAAAATATACAAAAGTTAACAGATGAATTTAGCTATCAAAATTTGATTGAAAGTTTGGTAAGTGAAGAGAATCTTGTTTTTGCAACTCTTCTTGACAAAAATATGAAAGTAATTGCAGATAGTGATAAAGAAGAGATTGATAGTACATACAATAAGCATCATGATGAAGGGGCAAAGAAAGCTTTATTAGGAAAAGAAAGCATTATTGAGTGCAACTATGAGAAGAAGGATGTTAAGGTATTAGAAATTTCGGTTCCTGTGTTGATAAATGAACAAAATACGGGAGCCTTAATCATAGGAGTTTCGTTGGAACATGTTTATACCTCTATCTATACTATTTTTATAACATCATCTACCATTGCCATTTTGATGTTTTTGGTACTTTTATGGGTACAAAATAAAAATGTGATTAGGCCTGTAGATCAATTAAACCAAAAGATTAATCAAATAGATTTAGAGAATAATATAGCATACAGACTGCCTTTAAATTATGCAGATACTTTTTCAGGATTAATTCTTTCAATGAATAATTTATTAGATAAAATTGATAGATATTTATGTGAATTAAAGGATAATCAACAGGAATTAGAAGCATCTAATGAAGAGATTGCAGCAGCATATGAGCAGTTAACTGCATCAGAAGAAGAACTAAGGGCTCAATACGATGAAATACAATGTTATACACAAAAACTAGAAAGCTTAAAACAAAAATATGAGATTGCTATTAAAGGAACTAACAGCGCTGTGTGGGAAGTAGATATAAGTGATGAAACTCTTTATTTTTCTCAAGAATTTAGAAATATTGTAGGAACAAGTATTGAAAAAAAAGGGAAACTTACTCAAGTATTAAATGAATTTTTGACAAAAGAAGATCATGAAAAGTTCATGAAAGAGTTTTTGGCATATAAGAATGGAGAAATAGAAGAAATATATGTACAAGTAAAAATTAAGGATTATAATGAACAGATTAAATGTATACTAGTTCGCGGAAAAGGGATTTATGATGAAAGTAAAAGCTTAAAGTATATTAGTGGTATTCTTTCAGATATAACAAAACTAAAGGAACAAGAAGCATATATAGAACACCTTGCGTATAATGATGCCTTAACTAATATACCAAACCGAGTAAGATTTTTTGATAAACTTGAAGAAGTAACCTCTCAAAATCAGTCAGGTGCAGTAATGCTATTAGATTTAGATAATTTTAAAGAGATTAATGATACCTTAGGACATATATATGGAGATTGTGTCTTAAAAAAAGTGGCTCAAGAACTTATGAGTATAAAAGAGGAAAATATATTTATATCAAGGTTTGGTGGAGATGAATTCCTTGTTTTAATGAACGGTGAAGAGGAGATCTTATCTATAGAAAAATATGCTAAGAAAATCATGCATATATTTAAAAATAAATTGATTATTGAAGGGGAAGAAATTTATATAAGTGCAAGTTTAGGGATTACTAGATATCCTGTTGATAGTAATAAAGTGAATCAATTAATTATGAATGCTGATATGGCAATGTATAACGTAAAGGGTGAAGGAAAAAACAACTATATGTTTTTTAATAAAGAAATGACAGAAAAATTAAAAAAGCAGATAGAGATTGAAAGAATATTAAGGGAAGCCATAAATGAAGATGGATTTAAATTGTTATATCAGCCCCAAGTTTGCACATATACTGGTAAAATTATAGGATTTGAAGCGCTTGTAAGAATTAAAGATCATTACATTTCACCAGCTGTATTTATTCAGGTAGCAGAAGAAAATGGCATGATCAATCAAATGGGAAGGTGGGTCACAAAACAAGCTATTAATCAAATTGCAATTTGGAAAGAGAAGGGGTTAAATATAAAACCGATTGCCATTAATTTTTCAGCAAAACAATTAAATGATAAGGAATATATTGAATTTTTAAAAAATGCTTTGAAGGAAAAAGCTGTAGATGCTAAGTATATTGAAATTGAGATTACGGAAAGTATCTTTTTAGATAAAAAGGAAGAAACCATAGTGTTTTTAAATGAATTAAAGGATTTAGGTATAAAAATTGCTTTAGATGATTTTGGGACAGGGTATTCTTCTCTTAGCTATCTAACATTTTTACCAGTGGATAAAATAAAGCTGGATAAATCTTTATGTGATAAGTTTTTAGAAATAGAAAATATTTCTGTAATGGATAATATTATTTCTCTAGCTCATAGTTTAAATTTAGAAGTACTAGCAGAAGGGGTAGAGGATATAGAGCAATATAAACGTTTAAAAGTAGCTGAATGTAATTATATTCAAGGGTATTTATTTAGTAAACCATTAGAAGCATTAGAAGCAGAAAAAATATATGAGGATAATTTTTTAGAAAGTTAATTAAACCCAAAACCACGATACATATATCGTGGTTTTTACTTTCCAAAATAAGTTATATAGTATTGAATTTAATAATATAAGGGAGTATAATACAATACAGACTGAGTGGTTTGTTTTTGTAATAATCCTTAATTAGGAAAGGAGATGAAAAAGTGAATAGAGAAGAAAAAAACAAAATTAGCAGGGAGAGTATTTTATTAGCAAGTTTAAAGGAGTTTGGGGAAAAAGATTATTCAACAGCTTCTATTAACAATATTTGTAAGAATAATAACATTTCAAAGGGGAAATTATTTCATTATTATAAAAATAAGGATGAGGTTTTTCTACTTTGCATAGAAAAACTTTTTATTGATTTAAGTAGTTATTTGGAAGAACATTTTCAGCTTACTCAATCAAACATAGAAGAAAATTTAAGGGGCTTTGTTCAAAAAAGGTTTGAATTTTTTAAAGAATATCCTCATTATGAACAGATATTTCTTACTGTTACATTTAATCCGCCTAAACATTTATTATATGAAATTGATACATTAAGACAACCTGTGAAGAAAATAAATAGACATTTTTGGAGTAAAATTTTGAATATGCTAGATTTAAAGACAAATATTATTTTAGAGGATACTATAGAAGTGATCATAGGTTTCGGGAAGTATTTACATATGAAAATGCAGCATGAAAATTTACTATCGGTAGATGAAACAGCATGCATGATAGAGAAGTATACAAAAGAATATGTAAATATGGTAAATATGCTTTTGTATGGAATAGTAAAATAAATTTTGGAGATGAAAAAGAGAAATGATAAAAGGGATAGTATTATTGATTGTTTTTATTGCTATTGCAATAATGGTAGGTAAGTTAGTAACAAAAGTTAAAATGCCAGCAATTTTGGGATGGCTTTTAACAGGAATGATGATAGGTCCCTATGCATTAGGGTGGTTAAGCAATGGTATGTTAAATAGTACATGGTTTCATGTTATTAGTAGCATATGTGAAATAACTGCAGGGCTATTTATTGGTACTGAATTGATTTGGAAAGAACTCAAAAAATCAGGAAAGCAAATTTTAACCATATGCTTTTCGGAAGCATTTGGTGCTTTTTTGATTGTTACAATAGCATTTGGAATTATATTTGCTGTTACTGATATTCCAATTTATTTAGCCTTTATTTTTGGAGCAATTGCTTTAGCAACAGCGCCAGCCCCATCTTTATCCATTATTAATGAGTATAAGGCAAAAGGGCCAGTGACCAGCACTCTGATTCCTTTAGCCATTTTAGATGATGTGATTGCATTGATTGTTTTCTTTATGGTAATAGGGGTAACTTCCAATGTTTTAGCTGGTGGAGGGCTGCCTCTTTACTATGCACCACTTATAATTGTATTATCAATTATTGTAGGGATTGTTATGGGGATTTTAGCCTCATTTATCCTTAAAAAAGAATGTGATAAAAAGAGTACTATTTTATTAGTCTTATTATGTGTGATTTTAACAACTGGAGTAGGTTTGTATATTAATGAGTATATCTTACCAAGTCCTATGATGAACTTAATGCTTGTAGGTGTAACTTTTTCAGCTACTTTTGCAAATATTATACCAATAGAAAGATTGGAGCAAATAAAAGAACATATAAATATTGTAATAATCTTAACAATGATTATTCTTATTATTAACCTAGGAGCACCACTAGATTTTCACTTGATTTTAGGGGCAGGGGTATTTACAGCAATTTATATAGTAGCTCGTGCCATTGGAAAATTAGGGGGCTCATATATAGGAGCAGTGATTTCTAAAGCACCTGTAACTGTTAAAAAGTATTTAGGGTTTACATTGCTGCCGCACTCAGGTGTATCTCTGATCTTTACAGGGATAGCAGTAAGTACACTTATGCAGCCTGCACCTGAATATGCTGCAATCATTCAAGGAACAATTGCAGCAGCGGCAGTTATCAATGAGGTAATAGCGGTGATATTAGCAAAACAAGGATTTAAACTTGCTGGGGAATTAGATGATAAAAAAGAGTTAGAGTTGAATACAGAGAGTGTAATACAAGGATTATAATTTAAAATTATAAAATAACCGGTGTATTGAGACCCACGATAAAAATATCGTGGGTTTTTGTTGAATTTTTTTGTAGTGATGTTATTTTTATGTTAGAATCGTAGTATAATTTTATGTAAAAAAATAGGGTCGATGTTAAATAAAGTTAAAATGATGATGTAATGGAGATGTATTATAATGAATAAATTTCAAAAATATAATGATTTTTTTAGAAATGGTCTTTTGATAATTATTGTTGCAAATGTAGCGTTAAAATATAAAAATACCCCGTCAATAGCAATTTTATATGGAGGTATATTTTTAGCTGCAATTTTAAATGATAATCTAAGATACGAGCGGTGGTTTAATAATGAAAAGAAATATATAATTTCCTTGATAACATCTATAGGGTTATGTTTTTTCTTAATGATTATGGCTGGAGGTAATACTATTTTTTACTCGTATTTTCTTTTATATGACATAATTGTTCTTTTAGATGAAAAGAAAGGTCGTATATTTTTTATTATTCATCTTAGTATAAATATCTTTGTAATCTCAATTTATTTGAATCTATTTAATAATATATTTTCATTGAGTTATTGGAAAGATAATTTAATAAATTATGTGCTTTATTTGCTAATTTATCTAGTAAACATTTTTTCATTTATGAGTATTAAGTTTAATATAAGAGAAAAATCAAGAGTTAAAAAATTAAATAATGAATTACAAGAGGCTAATGAGAAGCTCAAGGAATACTCTTTAAAAGTAGAAGAACTCACAATAAAGAATGAAAGAAACAGAGTAGCACAAGAGATTCATGATTCTTTAGGACATTCTTTAACTGCGCTTATAATGCATCTGGATTTTTTAGAAAAAGTTATAGATAAAAAGCCAGAAAAAGCTAAAGAGGTAGTAATTAAATCTCAAGACATAGCAAGAAACAGTATGAAGGATGTTAGAAGAGCTATTTATGCACTGAAGGATAACGAGATTTCAAAAGGTTTACTTTCTTCAATAGAGAACCTAATAGAAAATTTAACTGTTTCTCAGGGAATAAAATTTGATTGTAATATTGTAGATGAGAGTATAGAGAATATAGAAGTTAATATTAAAAACATAATATATATAACAATAAAAGAATCAATAACAAATGGCATTAAACATGGACAGGCGTCTTCTTTCTTTATTAATCTAGAAAAAACAGATAAGGATATAAAATTAAAAATCCAGGACAATGGAAAGGGCTGTGAAAATGTTGTCTTAGGTAATGGATTAAAAGGTATGAAGGATAGAATTGATGCAGTATCAGGACAAATAGATTTCAGTGGAAATAAAGATGGTGGTTTTGAAGTAGAGGTATATATACCTGCGTAAATATTATTTAAAAGGAAGTGTATTAAATGATAAATGTTATGATTGTTGATGATCATTCGATAATTAGAGAGGGGCTAAGTATGACTCTTAGTTTATGTGATGATATCAATATTTGTGGGGAAGCTTCAAATGGAAAGGAAGCAATAGAGTTTCTTGAGAAACACTATAATAATGTTGATGTAGTTCTTTCGGATATTAGGATGCCTGTTATGGACGGTGTTGAAGCTACTAAAATAATAAAAGAAAAATTTGATAATATAAAGATTCTTATACTTACTACCTTTAAAGAGGAAGAATATATATTTGAAGCTTTGAAAAATGGTGCTGACGGATATATTTTAAAAGATGCTAAATCTGAAGAGATAATAAAGGGAATTAAAACTGTTCATTCTGGAAATGTTCTTCTGCAACCAGAAATTGCAGCTAAAGTAGTAAAAGCATTCAATACAATGATGACTTCAAATGATAGCTCAGATGTTAATAAAAGTATTGATTTGAGAAAAGAGCAGAATGAAATAAAAGGCAAATATGAATCCCTTACTGCTAGAGAAAGTGAGATAGCAAGACTTGTGTCTGACGGAAAAAGTAATAAAGAAATAAGTGAAATACTATTTATAACAGAAGGAACAGTGAAAAATCATCTTACTAAAATCCTTGGTAAACTTGAAGTAAGGGATAGAACACAGTTGGCTTTATACATAAAACAATATGACTAAAGTAATACATGAAGGTAATAATACCTTCTTTTTTTATGCCTACAATTGTTACTTTGGTTAGATGGAATAAATAGTTATTTAATGTATTATTAACTTGTAAGGAGTTATTAAAGAAAAAATTTAACTTAAAGATATATGAAATTATGAAAGCGAGGTGAATTCCATTACCAATAATAAATTATTGGTAATGGGCATTGTATGAAAAAATCATTAGGTATTAATAAGGCGGTATATTATATTTCTTTTCCATTAGCATTTATAGGATTTATATTACCGATATATGCAGCAAGTATGGGATCAAGTGTTATGGAAGTTGGACTATTGTATTCAGTATTTTCATTATGTAGTGTGTTGATAAGACCTTTAGTTGGTAAGTTAATTGACACTAAGGGGAGAAAGAGTTGTTTTATTATTGGACTTTTCTGTTATGTTGTTGTAAGTGCTTTATTTTTAGTAGGTAACACTTACAAATATATTTTAGCTGCAAGAGTGGTTCAAAGTATTGCTTCGGCATTTTTATGGATAAGCATTAATACAATGATATCTGATGTAAGTGTAGATTCACGTAGAGCTTATAATTTCGCAATTGTAGGAGAAAATTCAAGCAAAGGCGCAATGATGGGGTCCTTGATAGGATTTGGAATTATGTTCTCATATCAAGGTGATGATAAATTTATATATATATTTGGAGTATATTTTATAGTAGCTATACTAGCATTATTTACTGGAATTAAAAACTGTAGAGAAACAATTAATGATTGTCCTGTTGTAAGTGAAAATAATTCAGTAATTATAAATAGTAGGTTTATTAAATTTTTACTTATAACAATGATTCTTTCCACTGTAACAAGTCTTCTAGCGCCAATATTTTTAATATATATAAGGGATAATATAACAAAAAGTATGACTCAAATAAGTTATTTATATATACCTGCATCTATATTATCAATGATGTTACCTTCAAAATTAGCAAAGTTTACAGATAAGCATAAAAAATACAAGATAATGATTGTTGGAATTATGATAGATGCAGTATTTACACTGATTATACCTGTATTTAAAACTTTTGAGGCATTTATGATAATCTATACTATTACTTGTATTGGTGGAATGTTAAGTGGTCCTGCACAGAAAGCTCTTGTAAGTGAAATGACAGGAGGAAATCAGAGAGGGAAGGCTTATGGGTTATATAGTTTCGCTGTTGGAATAGGGGGGATTATAGGACCTTTAGCTGGAACAGCAATTTATCAATATGTAAGTAGTGATATGGCATTTTATTTACAAGGTGCGGTTTTAATAATTTGTTGTATATTGATAGGCATGTTGTTTAGTATAAATAGAAAAAAAGGTACAGATGTTGTTAGTGATTTAAAGATGGATGAGATTGTTTAAATTTAATTAGTATAAAAACCACGATGTTACTCGTGGTTTTTATAATTATTGATATCATGAGAAGGGTTATTATATAATAAGCTTATCTGATATGTAAAAGTTAACAAATTTTCCTTTTAAAAATTCAAGTATATATTTAATTGATTTTTGATAGATAAAAGCTTGAATATTATAACATACTATATAATAAATATGAGTTATATATTGACAATAAATGCGTAAGATGTTATATATAATATGTACTAAATAATGAATAATATGTAATAAAACACTTGGAGTTCAAAAAAGTTAATATCAGGAGGGGTAGAATGGTATATAAAAAGTCTGAAGTTTTAGTTATGGGTGGTACTGAATTTGTGGGAAGAGCAGCGGCTAAATATTTAATATCACAAGGATATATTGTTGATATTTTTACAAGAGGGGTGAAGCTTGTTGACTATGAGGGAATTAGAAATCATATTACAGGTGATAGAAAATCAACAGAGGATCTAGAAAAAGGTTTAGCCAATATGCATTATGATTTTGTATTTGATATTTCTGCATACACTAAAGAAGATGTAAAAAAGCTTATATCTGTACTTGATAGAAGCAGTATAAAAAGATATGTATTCTGTAGTTCAGGTGCAGTATATATACCATCAGAAGAAATAGTTTCAGAGAATTATACTAGAGGAGAAAACCAAAATTGGGGACCTTATGGATTAAATAAAAAAGAAGCAGAAGATTACCTATTTGAGTTATACGAAAAAGAAAAATTTCCTTGTACAATGTTTAGACCTACTTATATATATGGTGAAGGTAATAACCTATATAGAGAGGCATATTTATTTGAAAGAATAACTAAAGGATTAGATATTCCTATACCAGATGGTAACACTACAACTCAATTTATTCATATTGATGATTTAGTAAGAACTTTTGAAAGTGCATTACACTGTGATACTGCAATTGGACAAGCTTATAATATTACCCATCCTCAAATCATATCCTGGTATGACCTTGTTGAAGCAGCAATAGAAACAGTTGATAAGAAAATAGAAATTGTGAAGGTAAGTAAAACTTTCATGGATAAGCTTAATATTAAAATTTCAAGACAATTCTTCCCTTTTAGAGATGTTACTTATATGTTAGATATAGAAAGATTAAAAGAAGATGGTTTGTATTCGCCTGCTATTACTTTAAAGGATGGATTGAAAAGGGCATTTAAGTGGTATAATGATAAGAATCCTGATATTAAGGATTTAAGAATGGATAAGATGGAATTAATATTAGAGAACCAATAATTGAAATAATTTATAATAAAAGCAGCTAATGATTTAGCTGCTTTTATTATTCATCTATTAAGCTATCAAAACCTAAACCTTTACCCCAAACTGATACCACAGGAAGTACATCTACAAAAGCATCAGAGTCAACTTCAGCTATGAATTTTTTTATTAAATAGATGGATAAATTGTGTTTTTGATAAGATAGCAAAAAGTAACCAATACTTTCACAAGGAATATTATGATATATAAAACAATTAAGAGTAATAATATTTCAATGGAGGCATATTTAATGCATAATTTAATAAATCCTTTTGGATTGAGTAGAAACAATGAGAAAGATTATAACATAAAAGCTTGGGGAGAGGGCATTGTGACAGCTAAGCCTAATCAGGCAATTATTTCATTAGGTGTGGTTACTAAAGATAAAGATGTAAAAAATGCTAAAGATGAAAATGCAGAATTAGCAAATCAAGTACTTAAAAATCTGATGAAAATAGGAATAAAGGAAGAGGAAATTGAAACTTCCACATATACAATAAGTTCAATGTATGACTACCAAGATGGGAAAAAAATCTTTAGAGGATATGAAGTTAAACATATATTTAAAATTACAATAAAAGATCTCTCTAAAGTTAGTGAAGTAATAGATGTTGCAGCTGAGAGTGGAGCAAATGTTGTTAATTATATAAGATTTACAGTTTCAAACCCGGAATTTTATTATAACCAAGCTTTAGAAAAGGCTGTTATAAATGCAAGAAAAAAAGGTGAAGTAGTTGCAAGAACCATAGGAGTTAAAATAAATAAAATTCCATTGAGAGTAAATGAAAAGGAAATTGATAGGGCTGTAAGATATTTTGAAATGTCAAAATTGGCAGTAATGGATTCTTCTACGCCTATACAATTAGGAAATGTAGAGTTTAAATCTAGGGTATCAGTAGTTTTTCAATATGATATGTTTGAATAGTCTAAAAGACCACGATAGAAATGTCGTGGTTTTTCGCACTTGAAGTAGTATTATAGAGTTTGATATTATAAATTTAATTATAAAAGTATGTTTTAAGAAAGGATAATATAAATGTATGACATAACTATAGTAGGGGCAGGGGTTAGTGGTATTTTTCTTGCATATACATTATTGCAGACTGAAAGAAAATTAAAAATACTTATGATAGAAAAAGGAAAGAAATTTATAGATAGAATATGTCCAATTGAAAGTGAGGCTAATAAAAAATGTGTTGATTGTAAAATTTGCAGTAAGACTCAAGGTTTTGGGGGCATGGGTAGATCTGAGGGGAAATATAACTATACTAATGACTTTGGTGGCAATTTAGGTAAAAACATAGGGAATGAAAAGGCAATAGATTTAATGAAGTATGTTGATAAAATCTTATGTTCATTTGGTGGGGAAAAAGTAGAGTTATATAGTACTGAAAATGAAGAACTTACTAGAATGGCAGAAAAAAATAATTGCAGTATATTAACTACAAAAGTAAGACACTTAGGAACTACTTTATCTTATGAAATTTTAAATAAGATGTATTTATATCTTGAGGAGAAGATTGATTTTGAATTTGAGTCAGACATAAGCTCTATATCTAAAATCAATAATGTATTTAGCTTAAAGAGTAAAGATAAGATTTTTCAGTCTAAGGAAGTTGTTTTAGCCACAGGTATAAGCGGAGGAGAGAGATTTCTTGGGTATTGTAAGTATTTTAATATTAAACAGTATAGAACTAGAGTTGATTTAGGGGTAAGAGTTGAAATGAAGGGTGATCAACTTGATGAAATCCGTAAGAAGTCTTTTGAAACAAAGATAAGTTATAAGGAAGAGGACTTTGAAGCAACAACTTACTGTATGAATCCTAAAGGGAAAGTCATAAAAAAATATCAAGAAGGGTTAGTAATGGCAGATGGTCAAAATTTTCTTGAAACACATAACCCTAGTAATAATTTGAATTTCACTATTTTTGTACCTAAATATTTCTCTTCTTCTAATGAAGCAAAGGAGTATGCTAGAAGTATAATAGAATCTATAAATAAAGGAAAAGAAAGAATTGTGATTCAAAGACTTGAGGATTTATTGAAAAATAGAGCATCCACAAAAGAGCAACTTGTTAAAAATAGTATTGAACCTACTTTGAAAGGGGATGGAGGAAATTTATATAATGAGATTCCTGGTATTTATATAAAGGGTGCATTAAAAATTTTTGAATCAATAGAAAAATTAATAGAAGAAGAAATTCATAAGGATACTTTATTATATGGAGTGGATGTGAAATTTTATGAACCTGAGATTAGTATAAATGAATATTTTGAGACTAAAGAGAAAGGTTTATATGTTATAGGAGATTGTTCAGGAGTAACTTATTCCTTAGCTCAGGCAGCTGCTAGTGGAGTATATCTTGGGAGATGTCTTTTAACGTAACTAGCAGAAGTCTCCCATCTTCTACAAGTGGGAGATGAATGTGTAAAAATAACTTGATTCTATTATTTTTGCATTAAAATATAATCAGTAGTTAATAATAGAAATGGGTGATAATTTTGAAATTAGATACAAATAATCATTCAGTGTTCTTATTGCATTATCATCTTGTATTAGTTATAAAGTAGAGAAGAGAAGTAATAAAGAAATATATTCAAAATCAAGGTAAAAAGTGAGGTGAGGGAGTTGTTAAAAGCTTATAAATATAGAATCTATCCTAATTCAGAGCAAAGATTATATTTGGCTAAAACATTTGGTTGTACTAGATTCATATACAATAAAATGTTAGCTGATAGGATAAAATCTTATGAAGAAAACAAAGATCTAGACATAAAAAAAGTGAAATATCCAACTCCTGCACAATATAAAAAAGAATTCCCTTGGTTAAAAGAAGTTGATAGTTTAGCTTTAGCCAATGCCCAATTAAACTTGAATCAAGCTTATAAAAATTTCTTTAGGGATAAATCCGTAGGATTTTCTAAGTTCAAAAGTAAGAAAAGTAATTATCACAGTTACACAACTAATAATCAAAACGGAACTGTATGTATTGAATATGGATATATTAAGATTCCTAAATTGAAATCTATGATTAAAATAAAATTTCATAGACAATTCACTGGATTAATAAAGAGTTGTACTATAACAAAAACACCAAGTAATAAATACTATGTTTCAATATTGGTTGATACTGAAAATATAAAGTTGCCAAAAGTAGAAAAAAAAATAGGTGTTGATGTTGGTTTGAAAGAGTTTGCTATATGCTCTAATGGTGATAGATATGACAATCCTAAATGGTTAAGAAAATCAGAAAAAAGACTTAAAAAACTACAAAAGGACTTATCAAGAAAGAAAAAAGGAAGTAATAACAGATATAAAGCTAGATTAAAAGTCGCAAGACTCCATGAGAAGATTACCAATCAAAGAAAAGATTTTTTACACAAGTTATCTACTAAACTAATCTGTGAAAACCAAACAATAGTTATAGAAAACTTAAAAGTAAAGAATATGATGAAGAATGATAAGCTATCAAAGGCAATAGGTGAGGTATCATGGTTTGAGTTTAGAAGAATGTTAGAATATAAGGCAGAATGGAATGACAAAAAGATAGTTATAGCACCATCGAATTATGCTAGTAGTCAATTATGTTCTGAATGTGGTTATAAAAACAAAGAAGTGAAAAACTTAGGGCTCAGAGAGTGGATTTGTCCTAACTGTAATGCGAAGCATGATAGAGATATAAATGCAAGTAAAAATCTACTGAAACTAGCTATATAGTTTTGGTAATAACTAAGGTCGGTGCGACCTTGTAAGCTTGGGTAAACTTGCTCCATTGGGAGTATTGACCAAGAAGCCCCCACTTCAATGAAGTAAGTGGAGGGTAGTTCACATAGTAATGATTAAATTCTATTTATAAGGGGTTTTGTTAGAAAGGAAGTAAAAACTGCTCAAGGTAACTTGAGTAGTTTTTGTTTTTGACAATTAATCCTGTAGTTCAATTCCACAATGCATACAATGTTTAAATCTTCTCTCTTTACCAAAACGCTTACCGCAATGAGGACATTTCCATACAAAAGTTGAAATTAATGCGATTATAAGCATTAGAATAGAAAAGGTAAAAAAAACTACGTCTAAACGAATACCATAAAAACGTGTAGTTTCAATAAAGTTTGTAAATTCTTCTTTAATCAATATACGAACTACAAAAAATATGATAATACATAATTTAAGTGGTATTGTCATAATTTGAGTTTTAAGTTTAATTTTTTTAAAGGCTTGTTTTGCTTCTTCTACTTCATAAGTTGTGTATTGCATATTTCCTCCCATGTTAAAATATTTATTTATATAACAAAAATTTATAATACAAGAAAAAAGGATAAATGTCAATAATATGTGAATTAAGCAAAAGTTACAAAGAAATTTAATTAAGAATTTAGATGAAATTATAAAAAACTTTTACAAAGTAGAAGTCTTTTTTTCTTTATTATTTATTAATAATTAGTTATAATCTAAAGTTGTGAATAAATATATTTCTTTGTTTATAATTTTATTTATAGAATAAATTGCAAAAATAATTACTGTCTAAAGAATAAATATTAAAGTAGAGAGAATAAATCACTATACCTTTGAACAGAGATGAAAGAGTTCACTTATAAAGGTAGTAACGAAAATAAATATTAGTAATATCAAAAATAGAATTATATATTAATAATCTTAGAAAGGGAACTTAAAATGTATTATTTTTCAATATTGTTAGTAATTATTTGCTCAGCAATGTATCATATAGGGCAAAAATTTATAAATGAAAATATAAATCCAATGGTGTCTATGACTGCAACATATTTAGTTGCATTAATTGTTTCTATAGGCTCAATATTTCTTTTTCCAAGTAAAAATATAGTTGGGGCATTTAAGGAATTAAGTTGGCCAAGCTATATCCTTGGAATAGCTGTATTTGGAATAGAAACGGGATTTCTTCTTGCATATAGAAACGGTTGGAATATTAATGTAGCACCTCTTTTTTCAACTACAATTTCAACATTAGTATTAGTAGGAATAGGGATATATATTTTTAAGGAGCATTTATCAGTAGTTAATATAATTGGTATTTGTTTATGTATAGTTGGATTGATTTTAATGAAAAAGTAGAATTTTTAAAGAAATTTAAAGAATATGAAGATATTGACATAAATACAATTAATGTTAAAATATAAATATAAGAATTTTTTATTTTATTATGAAAGGTGGACTTAATACACAGATAGTTAAAACTAATTAAAAAATTGATTATTTTAAGGACCTATAAAGGGTCTATTAAGCATGAAATTTTTAGATATATTAATTAGTAAAACTATTTGCTTTATGTCCATATAATTTAAGACTATTTATAATTATGTTTATGGATATAAGCTGTAAGTGAATTAGTTTACTTACAGCTTTTTTATTTAGATTCTACATAGTAGTATTACTTTTAACATACTCTAATTATTTCTAACTTAAGAAAATAGAAAGGGGAGTATAAAAAGTGAAGATTAAATCATTAAAACAAACAGATAAAGAAAGGTATTTGATATTTAATAAGTTGGTTCATGGAAATCAAAGATTAGAAGAAGAGTTAGATAAACTATTATATAAAAATCCATTTAGTAAGATTGAAGAGGATTGTTTTTATATAGAAGAGTGCAATCAAATTATTTCTTCTGTTGTTGTAACAAAGAAAAATCAAAGGATAGGGAAAAATAAAATCAAGGTTGGAGAGTTCGATATAGTGGGTACTCATCAGGATTACAGAGGAAAAGGTTACTGCAGTAAATTGATGGAGTATTCTTTTAAGAAGATGAAAGAGGAGGGAATATTTTTATGTAGATTAATAGGTATTCCTAATTTTTATCAACAATATGGATTTGAATACGCTGTGCCAGCCTATTTTTATAATTATGTAAATATTGATAAAGAACTGATAAAGAACTGTAAAAGCGAGTATTCAGTAGAAAATGTAAGTGAGTTTAGTAATAAGTTATTAGAGAAAATAATAGAGATATTTGATAAAGAAACAGCTTACAACTTCGGTTCAGAAGTAAGAAGTGTAGAATATTTAAAATACATGATAGAAGAGAAAGCTTTAGATAGAGACTCTTATTGGTATGTTGTATCAAGTGGAGAAGACTTGATGGGTTATGCATGGATAAAAAAAGAAGATAGCCAGTTAATTATTAAAGAAGTAGCAATGCGAAATGAAACAGCAGCAGAAAGTTTATGCTTAAAGATATATGAAATTACAAATGATAAAAACTATAACAAAGTAGGAGTAAGGTGCCCGCTAAATAATAGTTTTGCAAAGTACATTTACAAAAAAGGGGGAACCTTCAGGTGTAACAATGAAATATTTCATGGTACATGGGGGGAAATGTATAAGATTCTAGATCTTAAAAATGCTTTAATGGGGATATCAGGGTTATTGCAAGAGAGATTGAAAGAATCTAAGTTTAATAGGATAAGTGCTAATTATACTATAGTAACTGAAAAAGAAATAGCTACTTTGGAAATAAAAGAAGGAGTTATAAAAATAACAGATACTATAGGAATAAAAGTTAAAATTCCTATGAGTGTGCTTACTTCAATTTATACGGGATATAAATCTATAGAGTATTATAAAGATAAAATACAATACTTAAATGATGAAGTTGAGGAAGTATTTAAAGTATTATTTCCTCAAGGATATCCATATATTTGGACATTAGATATAAATGATAGCTTAAATGAAATTACAGAGATATAAGAGCAACCATGGGGCGGAAGAACTTGTAATGTTACAACTATAGATGGTTCGATAATAATTTTTTGTGAGCCGATTTAAATAATTGAAATCTCATAACAAAAGTCCACTTTTATAAAGGTGGACTTTTAGAATATACATATAAAGAAAGTTAATTAATTCAACAAGTTAAAGAATGATTAAATACCCTGAGTATAAAAATTAAAGACCCTATAAACAAATGAATAGTTGCTTACAGGGTCTTTAATGTTACTTTGTTTCTTCGTCAATTATCCTTTGGATTTCTTGAAAGCAAGTTCCACATCCAGTGCCGGCTGATGTTGCTTTGCCTACTGCTTCAACAGTTTTTACGCCATTTCTAACTGCTTCACGAATTTGATATTCGCTCATTCTAAAACAAGTGTAAATCTCAGGCAAGAATAAATATCTCCAAGAATATTAAATTTATCATATACTTATTTTTAACTATGTTCAATAAAATATTCCTTATATTATAAAAACATCAAGTATTAAAATAAAGTTGAAAGTTGTGAGTTCAGAATTGACAACCAATGATATTTCTCGTCGAGAAATTATTATCATATTTTTCTTTGGACTACAAACAGATTTACTCGTTTCATTTGCAATGAAACATTGTATTTAAAATACAATATTTTATCCCAGATAAAATGAGTAAAGAAATCTTGTTATAAAAAACAATAAAATGTAGATTCTGACCTAAGTCAGAATCATCCAACGTTCTCAACTTTCAATTCTCAACTCTCAACTAAAAAAAGCCCTTCAGGGCTTTTTTATTGATTTATTTCGTATTCTTTAATCTTTCTATACAAAGTAGCTCTACCAATACCTAAAGATTCAGCTGCTTTGGTAATAGCTTGTTTAGAGCTTCCAAAATATTTGATTGCTTTTTCAATCTCTCTTCTTTCTAAATCTTTGATAGCTGTGATGCCTTCAAATTTTGTTTCGTTTAATGATTTACATACGTTTTTCAAACGATTAGGGAGATCTATAACTTGGATTTCACTGCTTCTACACATGTTAACAGCGTATTCAATAGTATTTTCAAGTTCTCTAACATTACCTGGCCACTGATAATTTTTAAGTATATCTAAGGCGCAAGGAGATATCTCCTTAATGTTTTTACCTAACTTTTTATTGCATTTATTTAATAGATATTGCACTAAAATCACAATGTCTTCTTTTCTTTCTCTTAATGATGGAATGTTTACAGGAATAACATTTAATCTATAAAAAAGATCCTGTCTAAATTCACCCTCAAAAGCTTTTTTCTCTAAATCTTTATGAGTAGCTGCGATAATTCTAACATCAATTGGGATATAATCTTTTCCACCAACTTTTTCAATAACATTTTCCTGTACAACTCTTAAAAGTTTAGCTTGAAGGTGAAGTGGTAAATCGCCAATTTCATCTAGAAAAATTGTACCCTTATTGGCTAATTCAAATTTTCCAGCTTTACCGCCACGTCGTGCTCCTGTAAATGCACCTTCTTCATAACCAAAAAGTTCACTTTCCAGTAATTGTTCTGGAATAGCTGCACAGTTTATTGGAATAAAGGGACCACAGAATCTATCACTGTGAAAATGAATAGCCCTTGCAAAGAGTTCCTTTCCTGTTCCACTTTCTCCTTGAATCAATACTGTAGAGGTTGAATTAGAAGCTTTTTCTGCTTCGGCTTTTACCTGTTTTAAACATTGACTTTCACCAATAATGCTATCAAAGCCTGTAATAATTGTACCAGTTGTAATTTTATTTACTGTGTTTAATACTTCAGAGATATTACTGAAGGTAAATACTAAACCAAAGGTTTTATTATCAACTTTAATAGGATTTGCATCAAAAACACCTCTGAAATGATGGTGATTTTTTTTATAGGTGAATTGTCTGTTTTTTTACTCCATTAGTGTGTCCCATCAAAGTATTTAAATTTATATTTTCAATGAAAGCTTTAATATTCATATTTAAGATTTCATCTTCGTTTATATGGAATAATTCAAGAGCTTTTTTATTAAAGCTAGAGACTCTTCCTTCTGTATCAACTGAAATGATTCCTTTGTCTACAGAGTCTATAACAGTCTCTAAATTCTTTACTAAAAGCTTAATTTTATCAGTATTCTCTTGCTCTAATAATTTGGAAGAAATTAAATCGGCCATTCTATTTAAAAATCCTATTAGATTTTCTTTATCATTAATAATTGCATTTCGTTGTTCTTCTTCAAAAGCAATAAGCCCAATAGCCCCAATAGCACGATTACCCACTTTAATTGGACAACAAACTTCTGCACGTTCACTACAGGTTTTCAATGCTTCACATTTTAAACATACAGTATGTTCACCAGGATTTTCAATAATAAAGCTTTCACCTTTGCATAAAGCAAAGCTGAACACAGAATTTTTGCTAACTGGCTCTCCGATACATTGCTTATAACGGCCTGTACCTGCTATTCTATTAAGACAATCATCAACAACAGTTACATCAATCTTAAGTACACTTGATATAGCTTCTGAAATGTTTTGAACACTTGATACAATTTTACTTAAGTTCATAATTTATTCCTCTCCATGTATAAATAAAGATCACTTGAATTTTAAATACAATAGTTTATCCCTAGATAAATGTAGCTTCTGCATATGCAGAAGCATCCATCATTCTCCATTCTACATTCTCAATTCTACATTTGTTTTTAGCGTGTTACGCATGTGCTTGAGCTTGCATTTGCTTCATGATCTTTAAAATGCAACTATCAGCATTTCCCATTCCTTCAACAGATAAAGTTTTTAAATTCTTTATTGTATCTTCAGCAGTTTCAGCAACAATTCCATTTCTTGCAGGAACTATACAATCGTTCATAGCTAAAAGTGCAGATTGTACAGCAGAAGAAGCAGAAGTTGAAAGTTTTAATGCACATCCTACTTTTGCACCATCACAGATCATTCCACTAGTGTTGGCAATCATATTTTTTATAACACCATCTATTTGTTTTTCATTTGCACCCATTAACCAAGCTATTGCTACACCAGCTCCTGTTCCAGCTGCAACACCACAAGCACATAAAGCAGATAATCTACCTATATAACTCTTAGTATAACTATTCATAATGTGACTTATAGCTAAAGCTTTAGCTAATCTTTCATCATCTACATTGAATTTTTTTCTGTAAGCTGCTATAGGTAAAATAGCAGTTAATCCATTATTTCCACTTCCATTACTACTCATAACAGATAAACAAATTCCAGACATTCTAGCATCTGAAGCAGCTGCTGTCATCATCATAGCGGTATTAGCTAAATCGCTAGATAGAATTCCTTTTTCAATATTTTCTTTAAAGCTGTATCCAACTCCCATACCTTTTCTTTCATTTAAACCACATTGAGATACTTTTTCATTCATCTCTAAACCATCTAACATAAAAGAAATATCTTGGTGTGGAATTTTTTCTATTTCTTTTATAATATCAGAAATCTTCATAGTGTATAAAGTATTTTTTGAATTTGTGCTTTGTACACTTTCCTCTTGTGAATCTAATAGTACTTGTCCTTGTTTTTCGATAAACACAAATTTATTGTGTCTTCCTTGGATAATTACTTTAGCAGATCCTTTGTCTGTATCAATCTTTGCTTCAATATATATTTTTTCTTTTGTATCTTTTATATCTAATGATAGTTTCCCACTGTCTAATAAATCATTTGCAAGTTTAACATCCTCTTCAGTAAGACCTTCTAATACTCTTAAGTCTTTTTCGCTTTTCCCGCCTGTTATTCCTAGGGCTGCTGATATGTAAAGTCCTACTTCATTTGTATTTGGGATTCCAACTGCTAATCCATTTTTATATATATTAGGGCCAACTAAAACTTCTATATTATTAATTGTATTAAAATCTATTAACTCTTTAACTTTTGCACACGCCAATGCAACTGCAACTGGTTCTGTACATCCCATTGCTGGAACTACTTCTTCTTTTAAAGTATCAATAATAAGATTTCCTATATTCATGAAATCACTCCCTCTTCTTGTTACAAATAATATAAGCAATTACCATGCCAAAATTATTAAAAGGAGTATTTTTTTATTTTTAATTTGATTTTTAAAATAATTACTATGTAAAGTATGTTGAGTTTCCTTTAATATCAGGTAAAGAAGAGGAGTAATATTTTAAGTTTATTTTTTATTCTTTTTTTTAATAAAGGAAAATATTATTGATATAAGTTTAAAGTAAGATTGAATTTCTCAAAATGAGAAAATATTAAATGGAATAATCTCAAAATGAGAAAGTGGTATCATTTTGAGACTGTTCCTTTTAGAATTTTTAGATGATGAGTTGTGTCTAAATTTTGAAGTTATTGTAAATTAATGTCTAGAGCTGTTGATAATATGGTGATTGTAATTATAATAGTATAGGGTAAGATTTCAATACTGTAAATGAAATACTATTATGGGTATCATGAACTGGAATAAAAAGATTTATTTTAATTGAAATAATAAATTAGTGAGTTGAGAATTTGAAGAAGAAACTGAACGTGGGACTAAAAGGAGACGAAATATGAAGAAATCAAAAAGTATTGTTTTAGCATGTATATTTGTTTTAGGATTAGTAGGATGTGGAGCAAGAGATATTACAAATACATCTATAAATAAAAATACCAATCAATCAGTAGAACAGAAAGAAAATATTAATCAAAATAATAATGAAAAGGATTCAAAAGCTGATGTACAGGTGGAAATAGATTTATCAAAAGAAAATAATACTATCTTAGTTAAAAAAGAAAAAGATATTTATAATTCTTTATTAGATACAATTAAGGAAAGAAGCAGTATTGTAAATTTTGATATATCAGAGTATGAGAATATTAATGAGTTTAGTATGGATATATATATAGATGCTCTTTATATTATTGATAACATTAAGAATGCTTTGATTTATGATCATCCAGAATTAAATGTAGTTGAAAGAATTGAAACAGTATGTGATAAAGAAAAAAAACAATTGAATTTAAAAATATATTATTATTATTTTGAAAAAAACAGTGATATTTTTATGCCTAAAAATAATAAAGAAGTGGCTACTGTGTTAAATAAGAGAATTTTAAAAATGGGGGATAATGCTAAAATAGACTTATTAGGAAATAAATCTAAAAAATATGATGTTAAATATATACCACAGGATAATACCATTATAAACATAAGCAAAGATGGGACTGTGGATACATTAAAAGCTGGGGAAACAGAAATTAATATTAGTATTATTTCAAAAGAAGATAATAGTAAGATATATTCAGGCGCGTTAAGAATAAAAGTACTTCCAGAAAAAACAGTAGAAGCTGCAAATGTGATGGAATTAAGAGAAGCATTGGCTGAGAAGATTGGTGAAGATTCAGTATATATATATATGAAAAATCTTGATGTTGATATTATATATGAAGGGCTGCAGAGTTTAGTTTCTCCATATGTGTTTTTTATATGTAACAATGACTATACCTTAGTAACAATACAGTATTATGAAGATTCAAAAGATAAAGCAATAGGTTTTGTAAAAGAGCTTAATGATAAAGCAGATGAAATAATAAGAGAGATTATTACTCCTAATATGACTGATATAGAGAAAGTTAAAACTGTATATGATTATATTATTAATAATGCAGATTATGATATGGAGTATTATTCAAATGACGGAAAGGTAGATTTTGATTCAAGAACAGCATATGGAATACTTTTAAAAGATAAAGGTATATGCGGTGGGTTTGCTGATAGTTTAAATATATTATTAAGAAAAGTAGGTATAGAATCTTATAGTGTTTCAGGAAATTCAGGTGTGGAAGGACACATGTGGAATGTTGTAAAGTTAAATGATAAGTTTGGGTATTTTGATGTTACATTTGATAATACATATTCTACTGAACAACAAATTAGTCATAAATATTTTAATATTACTGAAGAGGAAATTAGTAAAGATCATGAATGGTATAAAGAGAGAGTTAATAAATTCTTAAGAGCAATAGAAGAAGCTAAATAATTTCATAAATAGCTTGAAGATGATAAAATAGTATCATTTTTAAGCTGTTTTTTTGAGTTTTAAAGTACAAATCTATAACCATAGAACTATCTAAAATATCCTGTAACAAAAAGTAAATTAGTGAAGGAATTTCGTAAACATATGTCGAAATATAAAAATAAGTGTTGAAATTAATGAAATGCTGAAAGTGTGAATTAATGAAGAGGGAGTATTGTTTATTTTATTGAGATACAATAGAGTGTTAATCTAGTATTATTAGGGGGATATAAATTGAGGAGCATAATAAAGGAAAATATGGAGAAAGATGATGTGAAAAATATTAATGTTTTAAAATCTCCTATAAAAATTGCGAGTATTTACGCTATAATAGGTTGTTTATGGATATTATTCTCTGATCGTATTTTAAGTATGATTGTAACTGATAAAGAAATATATAGTACTATTCAAACGTATAAAGGCTGGTTTTTTGTTTTTTTTACAGCTATTATACTTTATCGGTTGATTAAAGCAGATTATAATAAAATCAATAGATTAAGCAGTGATTTAATAGAAAGTAATAAAGAAATGGAAAGAGTGCTGAAAGGGAGAAATGACCTTTTTATACTGTCAACTAAAATACTGGAGAATAGATATATAGATGATGAAGTGTTTTTAAGTGAAACATTCAAAATTGCCTTCCAGTTAGTAAAAGAATGTAATGCAGGTAGTGCTTATATAGTTGAAAATGGAATAGTAAGATTTATAGATGCAATAGGATTTGATATGGAATTATTGGGGAGCTTTAAAATAAGTGAGAGTAAATTTGAATATAAGTTTAATGATATAAAAATTAAAAACTCACCTGAATCAAGTCTTAAGAGAAAAATTACCCCTGAGCAATATAAGGAGTATACTGATAAGAGTGTTGAATTAAAACAATCAATTATTGTAGGTATATCTAATGAGGATACTTTTTGTGGAGGTTTGAGTTTAGACATAACAAAGGATAAAGATGTTGAATTTAGTGATGAAAGTATTCGTAATATAAAAGCATTTCAACAACTGATTAATGGTTTTTATAAGGTTAAAAAGGTGAATGACCAAAGAAATATAGAACAAGGGGATATAGTACATTCATTCATTTCAGCTTTAGAGCTTCATGATGAATATACAAAAGGACATTCTGAAACTGTTGCCTTATATTCGCTTGAAATAGGAAAGCGTTTAAACTTTGATGATAGACAGTTGAACGATCTTTATTGGGCAGCAACTATGCATGACATTGGTAAAATAATAATACCACATAGTATTTTGAATAAAAGTGGTAAATTGACTAAAGAAGAATATGAGCATGTTAAGGAACATACACAAATGGGTTACAATATATTATCTAAGGCGGATTCCTTAAAAGATGTTTCAAAATATGTTTTATTACATCATGAACGATGGGATGGCAAAGGATATCCAGTGGGGTTAAAGGGGGAAGAAATCCCTTTGATATCTCAAATAATTTCTGTAGCAGATTCATGGCACGCTATGACATCGGATAGAACTTATAAAATGAAAATTACAAAAGAACAAGGAATAAAAGAACTGAAAAATAATAGAGGAACACAATTTGCACCAGATATTGTAGATGTGTTTTTAGAAATATTAAATGAAGACCAGGGTGAATAAGTTTACTCTGGTTTATTTTTTATTAATAACCAGCTTTGGTTGTAGTATAATGGAATTAATGTAATTATAATGTATGCGGATTGAGTCAATTAAAATAATTATAAAGAAAGGGAGATTTTAATGCGTATATTCGGGGAAATATTAGAGGGAATCTCATATGAAGAAAGAAAAGGAGTTTATGGAATAGCTATCAATGAACTAGACCAAGTGGCAGTAATACAAATGCCCCATGGCGATTTAATGCCAGGTGGAGGTATAGAAAATGATGAAACAGAAGAAGAATGTCTAAGAAGAGAAATGATAGAAGAAACTGGATTTGAAATAAAGATAAAGGAGTTTATTTGTAAGGGCATTGAATATGGTTACGCATGGAAACCTAAAAAATACTTAAAATTAGTTGGTTCTTTTTATTTAATTGACTTTGAAGAGGACACTGGTTTGAAAAGTGAATTGGATCATAAGTTAGTTTGGAAAGATAAAGAAGAGCTTAAGGATAGTATGCGTCTTGAATATCAATATTGGGCTGTAGAAGAGGCTCTTAAGGTAGTTTCAAAAGAATATGAAAGTCGTTAAGGAATATAAGAATTCAAAGTCAAGAAGAGTGATTTAGTTGAGGGAAGCGAAGTATGTAAAAAGTATTATATGAGTGGGGATGTTGATGATAGAAAGAAAAGAGGTAAAAAAAGATTTAGGAGAAGAACGAGATAAGATTGGAAGATGGCTGCTTATTAATGCATTCATAGCCTTTGTAAGTATGGTTTGTCTTGACAAAGCTATTATTAGAAATGATATTCCGCTAGCTATAGTAGAGTTAATAGCTATACCTGTAAATATTGAAATATTCTTTGTTCCTTTATTAGTTGTATTTTATATTATTTTGATAATAAGATGCTGGATAAATAAAGTTCCTATAAGATTAACTAGAAAAAAAATATTGGGAATCACAGCAGTATTAATAATGGGATGTTATTTTATATGGTTTTTTAACGGTGTGAGAGGTAGCTGGCTTGCAGAAAACATAAAAAAATATGAAGAAAATGGGAAATATTATATTTATAATGGAGATATGAAACTAAGGTGTACAGAAAATGAATATAATTTGATATTAGAAGATAAAACATATATAGTTGAGTATTCATATAATAAATTATTGCCTAACATAGGGAGATTAGATTTTATTAAAATTGCTAGATCAGGATCTGAATAATAACTAAGATTGTTGGTGAGTGCAAAATAGTTGAAGTCAAAAGATGTATTAAAATTATAAAACAGGGTGAATGAACACCCTGTTTTTTTAGTACTGAATCTTTTCTAGTCATCAGAACAACATGAGCAGCAATCTTTTTCACAGTGTTTCACAGGTGGTTTTGATAAGATTTTTAAGGCTTTACAAATATCTGATACATCAATGAAGAACTCGGACTCTTCACCTTCATAGAGAGCATTAATTGTTACATTACATAATAAAGCCTTATTTATAGAGCTAAATAAACCTGGAGTTCCAGGAGTAATGTTAACTACTTGAATAACGTATTTTTCTTCAAAATCAACACAATGATAGCAAAGTACTTCCTTTACTCCAAGTAGATCCTTGTTACTTTCACAATCAGTGCTACCAACTACAAGTCTAACTAAATTTAAATCGAATTTTGGGTGACATTTATTATTTGGATCGAAGAGCTTTGTTTGAAAATAACCTGTAATATTAATTCCTTTTTTAGCAATACAGTCTAAAATGTGACTAAGAGTACAATCATCTACAATAAAGCTAAATTGAGTTCTAAGTTTAAAAGTAAAACAGTTAGTACCCATTTATAACCTTCCTTATATTATTATTTTAAATTTCTAATCATTAGTAGAGTAATTTCGTCATAATTCTTCAATATATTATATTCAAATGTTTTAAAAAATGTACATAAGAATATAAAAAGTATCAATAAAAAATTAATCATTCAAAAAAACAATAGATGGGGTATTATCTATTATAAAACAAAAATTCTAAATATAATTATATATGATAGAATGAATTTAGAACTGATATATTGTGTTTTATAGAATAAGAAAGTTTCAGGAGGGTACAGTATGGCAGATTATAGAGATATGTGGAAAAGATTGAATATGGACCTTGAAAGACACGATCAATTATGTGAGGTATTACCTGAATTATATAGTTCAGTGTATTTAGATCAGAAAGATAGACCAGAAGGGATGAATTACTTCAACTTTGTTATTTCTGAAGTACATGGTCTTAGAGTACAAGAATTAGAAGAAGCAAGAAAAAGTGGTAAAAAAGTAGTTGGTACATTCTGTGTATTTGTACCAGATGAGGTGATACTTGCCTTAGATGCAGTGGGGGTAGGACTTTGTGCGGGTTCTCAATTCTGGATAGAGAGTGGAGAGAAAGTACTTCCTAAAAATTTATGTCCTCTTATAAAAGCATTCACAGGAGCAATGGTTGATAAAACATGTCCATATTTTCAATCATGTGATATGTTAATAGGAGAAACTACATGTGATGGAAAGAAAAAAGCATGGGAAATATTAAATGAATATAAACCAGTACATGTTATGGATCTTCCTCAGATGAAGAGATGTAAAGACCATACAATGTGGAATGAGGAAATTCAAATATTTATTGATAAAATGGAAGAGTTAACAGGAAATAAATTGACTGTAGAAAACCTTAAAAAAGCGATAAACTTATGTAATAGAAAGAGAAGAGTACTTAAGAGACTTTATGATTTAAGAAAGTTCAAACCATCTCCAATTAGCGGACTTGATTCTCTATTAATTTCTCAAATAGCTTTTTATGATGATCCTGAAAGATTCATCGAGAATGTATCTAATCTTTGTGATGAATTAGAAGAAAGAATTAAGAAACAAGTTGATGAAGGCAAGAAAAGAATCATGATAACTGGTACTCCAATGGCTCTTCCAAACTGGAAAATGCACTCAATAATTGAAAATTTAAATGCTCAAGTAGTTGTTGAGGAAACTTGTACAGGAACAAGATACTTTGAGAATGAGGTTTGTGAAGAGGGAGAAACTCTTGAAGAACTTATTAGAAATTTAGGAGATAGATACTTAAACATCAACTGTGCATGTTTTACACCAAACACAGGAAGAATTGATGATCTTGTAAGATATGCTGAAGAATATGATGTTGATGGAGTAATTGATTACGGATTATCCTTCTGTCACACATATTCTATAGAAAGTAAAAGTATACAGGATGCTTTAAGAGAAAAGAATATCCCTGTAATGAGAATTGAAACAGATTATTCTAATGAAGATTCAGGTCAAATTAAAACTAGAATAGAAGCTTTCTTAGAAATGATGTAAGGTGTAATAAATGAAATATTATATATTGTTTGATAGTCATACTGATGGGTTAAAAGTAGAATCGTATTTAAAAAAAGAAGGTATCAAATATACAATATCTCCTACACCAAGACAGTTATCAACTTGTTGTGGAATATCTATCATGTATGATATAGAAGATGAGAATCGGATTAAGAGTATAGTACAAGATAATAATCTTAAAGTAAAGGGGTTTTACAGTTTAGAGAGAACAGTAAAGAACTTCTATACTTAAATAGGAAGCATTATACACTATAATTTAAAAGTAAATAAAATAAAAAAAAGAACTGGAAAGGTTTCATTGTTACATTTTTTCGGTTCTTTTTTATATGGTCTTTTACCCTTCATAAATATAGAATAATATTAAGCAAATGGAAGGAAGTACAAAAAATAAAAATTAATATAACTTACCACACATTTAAGTATTTAGGAGGGAACAATTATGAAGAAAGCAATAACAGCAACTTTAGCACTTGGGATGCTTTTTAGTGCATCAACTACTGCTTTTGCTAATGATGAATACTACACTGTAAAGAAAGGTGATGTACTTTGGAAAATAGCAAGAAAGTATAACACAACATGGGAGAACCTTGCAGAGATAAACAATCTTAAAAATCCACATTTGATTTTCCCAGAACAAAAAATAAAAGTTAGCATTAATGAGGAAATAAGTAAAGAAGAATTAAGTAACTCAGAAAAAGTAGTAGCGGTTTTGAATAGTATCGAAACAGGGGATTCAGAAGCTATTGCATATATTAATCCAGAAAAGTATATTCAGCATAATCTTTCTGCGGGAGATGGGTTAGCAGGATTTGGAGAATTACTTAGTATGCTTCCACCAGGAAGTGCAAAAGTTGATGTAGTTAGAGTATTTGAAGATGGAGACTACGTTGTAACACAAACAGATTATAATTTCTTTGGACCAAAAGTAGGATTTGATATTTTTAGATTTGAAGAGGGCTTAATTGTAGAACATTGGGATAACTTAACTGTGAAGAGTGAAGAAACAAATCCAAGTGGAAGAACACAACTTGATGGAGTAACAGAAGTTGTTAATCTAGATAAGACAGAAGAAAATAAAGCACTTGTTAAAGACTTTGTGGAAACTGTTTTAATGGCAGGAAAATATGATGTAATGGGAGAGTATTTTAATGGTGATAATTATATCCAGCATAATACTCAAATAGCAGATGGATTATCAGGATTAGGACAAGGGATACAAGCTATGGCTGAGCAAGGAATTAATATGGTGTATGAAGAAAATCATATGATATTAGGAAAAGGTAATTTTGTATTATCAGTAAGTGAAGGAACTTTTGGTGGACAGAAAGTAGCTTACTATGATTTATTTAGAGTTGAAAATGGTAAGATAGCAGAACACTGGGATGTTATTGAAAATATCCCTGCTAAAGAAGAATGGAAGAATAATAACGGTAAATTTTAGTTTATAAGATAAGTAAAATAGCCAATGTATTATATAAATCATTGGCTATTTTTAATAAAAATTGTTTGAAAATCTAAAGGCTTGATGCTAAATCTCTAGCTTCTTTTTTGCCTTTTTCAACAGCCTTATGTTCTTGTTCCTCAGTAAATTGAGTATTATCAACAAAAATTTCATGGAAATGTTTTATTCTAAGAAACTTAAAAATATCTTTTAAATATGTTCCACCATGATTTATCTTTCTTTCAAGAAGCCAAGGAACTGGTCCTCCTGAAGATTGAATATATACCATGGTTCTGCATTTATCATCTAGTAAACCTCTAATATCATTTGGCTCAATTTTTATGGTTATATCCTGTTGGATTATACAATCCAAATATTCTTTTAATGGTGCTGGAAACAAAAGGCTCCACATAGGTGCTGCTATTACATAAAAGTCTGCATCTTTGAATTCTTTTGCAAGTTCAACTATTCTAGCCACTTCTTTTTTCTCATCTTCTGATAGTTTATCATATACCTGTTCATCAACAATTTCATTTCTCCCTTTAAAATATTTATAATGAAGTCTAGGAATATTTATATCATAAAGTTCTATCTCTTTAAGTTCGAAATCGTTGTTTTTTTCAAGGAATGCATTTATAAACTCTCTTCCAACTGTCTTGCTAGCAGATATATTTTCTGGTTTTGAGTTACAAGTAATATAGAGCAATTTTTTCATAATAAACACCTCTTCTAGTATTATATATATATAGTATCTACCTAAGATATTGTTAATATGCTAATAGTTGTAATACTTAAACTTATTTTTAATAGCTTTTAAGGTTTCGTTTTTACAGTTTTTAAAGGGATTTTGACATTCTAATTATTTCATAAACTCACTATAATAAATGTATGTTAAAGATAGCTATTCATAAAAAAGTAAAATGCAGATGATAAGGTGATTACTATATTTATCATTTTGATTGGAAGGTGATGAAGTATGAACAGAGAGTGTGCAGTTCAATTTCTAATAGAAGAGTTGTATGAGGTAAATAAACTGAAGATTGAGATTCCAGAAGAATATAATCGTAAAAGAAATCTATTGAGAAGTCTTATGAATATTACTTCTCCAATTCAGTTGTCAAAGGAATTCTATAGGGTTCAAGATGAACTTCTTACAGCAGAGTTGAATGATAAGATAATAACTCATGTTGATGAAATAGATACAAAATTTGGTGAGAAAATTTTATTATGGAAAGGTGATATTACTACTTTAGCTGTTGATGCAATTGTAAATGCTGCCAATAGTAAGTTGCTAGGGTGTTTTATACCCATGCATAAATGTATAGATAATGCTATTCATTCTGCAAGTGGAATGCAACTTAGAAATGAATGTTATAAAATTATGGAAAGCCAAGGTTATGATGAACATACAGGTGAAGCTAAAATAACCAAAGGGTTTAATCTTCCTGCAAAATATGTTATTCACACTGTTGGTCCAATTATTACTGATAAGGTGACTGCTTTTCAGGAGTGGCAGCTGGCTTCTTGTTATGAATCATGTCTTGAAAGTGCAAAAGAGATTGAAGATCTTAAGACAATAGCTTTTTGTTGTATATCAACAGGTGAATTCTGTTTTCCTAAAAAAAGAGCAGCAGAAATTGCAGTGAGAACAGTGTTGAATTATTTGGAGAGAAAGCCACATAACCTTGAGAAAGTAGTATTCAATGTCTTTTCGGAGGAGGATTTAAATGTTTACAAAAACCTATTCTCAAAAATTGAAAAAAATAAAAAAGATTATTGATAAAGCGGACTATGTACTTGTTGGAGCTGGAGCAGGCTTATCAGCGGCAGGTGGATTGGACTATGGTAATAAAGATATATTTAAAGAGAAGTATTCCCCTTTTATTAAGAAAGGATATAAGACCATTTGGGATGGATTAGTAGACAACTGGAGTGTTTCACAAGAAAATAAGAAAAGTTTTTGGGGATATTGGGCTAATCATATAAACAATATATATTATAGAGCAAACCTTACTAAACCCTATGAAGATCTTTATGAGTTAATTAAAGATAAAAATTATTTCATTATTACAACCAATTGTGACGGACAGTTTTATAAAGGAAACTTTGATGAAAAGAAAATTTTTGCCCCTCAAGGGAGTTATGCATATTTTCAATGTGAAAAACCTTGTAGTGAGGATGCTTACAACAATAAAGCTATGATTGAGAATATGCTTAGTAGTTTTGATGAAGATAAGCTTATTATAGAGGAAGAAGAAGTACCAATTTGTCCGAGGTGTGGTAGATTATTACGCCCTAATTTGAGAGTGGATGATACTTTTGTTGATAAACCACATTTAGCAAATATAGATGAGTATTATGAATTTGTAGAGTCAGCTATGGGGCATAAAATAGTACTTTTAGAGTTAGGGGTTGGCTTTAATACGCCTGGGATAATAAGATTTCCTTTTGAAAGAATGGTTAAACAGTTAAATGATGCAACTTTGATAAGATTTAATACTACTGAACATGGAATAAGGAAAGATATTAAAGATAAAATTATTTTAATTGAATATGATATTAAGCAGTCGTTAGAAGACTTAATAAAAATATAATACAACATTAACCGTACCAAGGAAGGTACGGTTTTATTTTAGTATAGTAGATAGGAAATATAGATAAAAGGTAGAAATTATAAATTAAAGGAACTTCGCAATACAGGAAATTTTTTTTAAGTATGAATATGTTAAAGTTATATTATCAATTGGGAGGAAGTAACACATGGAGACAATAGATATAATGCAGAAGACCATAGATTACATTGAAGAAAACTTAAAAGCAGAAATCACAGCAGAGGAATTAGCTGAACTTTCAGGATTTTCAGTATATCATTTTTATCATCTATTTGGTTCTTATATAGGTATACCGGTACTTGCCTATATAACAAAACGAAGATTAATGCATGCAATTTATGAAGCACGTAGTGGTAAAAAGTTATTAGCTATTTCCTTAGAGTATGGATTTAATACTCATTCAGGATTCTTTAAGGCTTTTAAGCGTGAATTTGGATGTTCTCCCAAGAAGTATTTAAAATTAACATCGGCTAAAAAACCTGTGCCGATAAACTTGAAAGCGGAGGGGAAATTTATGTTAACACAAACTCAAATAAGACAAATATTATCAAACTGGGACATAGATGTTAAAGGTGAAATTGGAACAATGTATGTTGTAGGTGGTGCTGTTAAATCAGAAACCACATGGAGTATAGGTGAAGACTATATTCTTAAAACAGGGAAGGATTTTGCAGGACTTCGTACACACCTTTCTGTTACAAATGCACTAAGTGCAGAGGGAATAATTGATGGAAGTCCATTTAAAACGAAAAATAATGAGGATTTTTTAACATTAGATGATAGATATTATATTTTATTTAACCGAATTGAAGGTAGATATTTATTACCAGAAGAAAGATATAATGATAATAGAGTAGAAACTGCTAATAAATATGGAGAAGCTATAGGAAAGCTTCATAAAGTTCTTTTAAATCAAGAGGAGAACATTGAAGTTAATGATTATGATATGTATAAAACAGTAATTGAATGGGCAATGCCTGAAACTAAGAGCCTTATGGAACAATGGGGTTGCCCTTTACCAGAAGAATTTTATAACAATTACCTGGAGAATTTCAAGGAGCTTTGTTCAAAATTACCTAAACAGATAATTCATAGAGATCCTAATCCATCAAATATTTTATTTAACAATGGTCAGGTAAGTGGATTTGTAGATTTCGAGATAAGCAGGAGATATGTAAGACTTTTTGATCCATGTTATTGTGCAACAGGCATACTTTCAGAAGCTGATAGGGTTGAGGAAGGATTTGAAAAGTGGCCAGAAATTCTTAATGGAATAATTGAAGGTTATGATAATATCTGCAATTTAACAAAAGAAGAGAAAGAGGCAATTCCATATGTGATTTACTCAATTCAGATGATTTTTATTGCATATCTTGCTGATAAAGGTAACGAGAAAGATGTAGCAATGTTTAACCGTAAAATGCTTTTATGGATGTGGGAGAATAGAGACAAATGTTTTAATTAATATTTCAAACGATACTCTTGGACAGGGTATCTTTTTTGTGTATTAGTGATAATTTTAAAGAGTATGTTTTTTTCTTTAGGAAGATACATAGGAAAAATAATATAAGTTGTAGAAATTATTAAATTATGGAACTTCGCAACACAGGAAATATTTTTAAAATATGCTTATGATAAATTTAATTTATCAGTTAGGAGGACAGATTATATGAATACAATAGATATTTTGCAAAAGGCAATAAATTACATTGAGGAGAATCTAAAAGCAGAGATTACAGCAGAAGAACTTGCTGATCTTTCAGGGTTTTCACTCTATCATTTTTATCATTTATTTGGTTCGTATATAGGTATACCGGTACTTGCGTATATAACAAAGCGCAGATTAATGCATGCAATATATGAAGCTGATAGTGGTAAGAAATTAATAAATGTTGCTCTGGAATATGGGTTTAATACCCATGCAGGATTCTTTAAAGCTTTTAAACGTGAATATGGATGTTCTCCTAAAAAATATTTAAAAATAAGATCGGCTAAAAAACCTGTGTCGATAGATTTAAGAGCGGAGGGAAAAATTATGTTAACACAAACACAAATAAGACAATTATTATCAAACTGGGATATTAATACAAAGAGTGAGATTGGTACAATCTATGTAGCAGGAGGGGCGGTAAAAGCAAATAATACATGGAATATAGGTGAAAAATATGTTCTTAAAACAGGAATGAATATTTCTGGGCTTCGTACTCACATTGCTATAACAAATGCACTAAAAGCTGAGAAAATTAATACGGCATCGCCTATTAAAACAAAAAAAGGCGAGGACTTTGTTGTGATAGATGATAGATATTTTGTATTGCTTAATCGTATTGAAGGTAAGTTTTTAACACCAGAAGAAAGATACAGGAGTGATAGGGTAGAAACTGGTAAGAAATATGGAGAGGCTATAGGAAAGCTTCATAAAGTATTTGTAAAGCAAGAGGAGAATATAGAAGTTAATAATAATAATCTATATAAAACTGTAGTAGATTGGGCATTACCTGAAACAAAGCGAAATATGGAACAATGGGGTTGTCCTTTACCAGATGAATTCTTTAAAGACTATTTGGATAATTTCAAAGATCTATATTTAAAACTTCCTCATAATGTGATTCATAGAGATCCTAATCCATCTAATATAATATTTAGCAATAGAGAGGTTAGTGGATTTGTTGATTTTGAAATTAGTGAAAGAAATGTTAGGATTTTTGATCCATGCTATTGTGCAACTGGAATACTTTCAGAAGCGGGAAAAATTGAAAATGGTTATGAAAAATGGCCGGAATTACTTCAGGGTGTAATTAAAGGTTATGACAACATCTGTGATTTAACAGAAGTAGAAAAACAAGCTATTCCTTATGTTATATATTCAATTGAGATGATTTTCATTGCATGGCTTGGTAATAAAGAGGAGTATAAAAATATAGCTATGGTTAATCGTGAAATGCTTCTATGGATATGGGAGAATAAAGATAAATGTACTTTCAAATAAATTTATTTAAATTGTTTAATGCAATATATCAATTAACTTATGTAAATATGCCAAAAGACTTTTCTATGTTGAATTTTAACAAGGATAATTGGGATAAAATCTCATAAAAATATTATTAAAGATACTCTTTTATAGGGTATCTTTTTTTGTGTATTAATGGTAAATTAGTGGTAGGAATTTCTTATAAAAGCATCAAAAGTATATGGGATTTGATAAATAATAAAAAGATTTATAATAAAAAGATTTTTAGTTGAAAATGGAAAATGGAGAGTTGAAAACGTGGGATATTTCTCTTCGAGAAATTAAAATTAAAGCATGTATATAGGGGATAAGATTAATATAGATAAATCATAGACAATTAGGGGGGAAATATAATGAAAAGGATTCCAGAAAGAATTGAACTTGCTAACCTGCCTACTAGAATTCAGAGATTAGAAAGGTTATCTAAAAAACTTGGAGGACCAAATATTTATATTAAAAGGGATGATGAAACAGGCACAGAAGTTTCAGGTAATAAGATAAGAAAATTAGAGTTTACGGTAAAAAAGGCATTAGATCAAGGGTGTGATTTCCTTATAACTTGTGGAGGACTTCAATCAAATCATGCAAGAGCCACAGCAGCTGCAGCAGCTAGACTAGGAATGAAATCATATTTAGTTCTTAGAGGAAGTGAGGAAGAGAAACTTGATGGAAATCTTTTTTTAGATAAAGTACTAGGTGCACAAGTTAGATTTATTACTCCAGAAGAGTATAAAGAAAAAAGAATGGAAATTATGGAGAACATAAAAGAGGAATTAGCTAAAGAAGGACATAAGGCTTATATAATTCCAGAAGGGGCTTCAGATGGAATAGGAACCTTTGGATATTATAAAGCTATGGAAGAAATTATTAAACAAGAAAAAGAGATGGAAATAAACTTCGATGCTGTAGTCCTTACAGTTGGATCAGGGGGAACCTATGGAGGGGTTTTTCTAGCTAATAAGATTCAAAATCATAAAAGTAAGATTTATGGAGTAAATGTATGTAATAATGCAGAACACTTTGAGAATAGAATTGAGGAAATACTTCATGAAAGTTTAGATATAATGGGTGAAAGTCTTAAGTTTGATAGAGATGAGATCAATATAATTGATGGATATGTAGGTAGAGGATATGCTTTAAGTAGACCTGAAGAGATAGAATTCATAAGAGAATTGGCTCAATTAGAAGGAGTTATTTTTGATCCTGTTTATACTGGAAAAGCGATGTATGGTTTGGTGAATGAAATTAAAAAAGGAAGATTCAAAGATCATAAAAATATTTTATTTATCCATACAGGAGGACTTTTTGGATTATTTCCTAAAATAGATATGTTTAAATTTAGTTAATAATAATGTAGAAGGAGAGATTATATATGAAGAAGGCAGTTTTTCTTGATAGAGATGGTGTAATAATTGAAGACAGTGGTTATATTGATACAATTGAGGAAGTAAAGTTTTTTCCTTTTACTATGGAGGCATTAAAGGAGCTTAACAAGCATTATGAACTTTTCATAGTTACAAACCAGTCAGGAATAGGCAGAGGGTTAATAACAGAAGAAGGAGTGGATAAGGTACATGAATATATTTTAGATGAATTAAGAAAAAATGATATACACATTAGAGAAGTGTACTGTTGTACTCATATAAATGAAGATAAATGTATTTGTAGAAAACCTAATCCGTATTTTCTTTTAGAAGCAGAGAAAAAGTTAGATATAGATTTGAAAAACTCTTTTGTTATTGGAGATCATCCTTCAGATGTAGAGCTAGCAGTTAATGCTGGTGCAACAGGGATTTATGTATTGACTGGTCATGGGGAGAAGCATTTAAGAAAATTAAAACATAGAGATGTAATAGTTGATTCTTTAAAAGAAGCTGTAGAGTGGATACTTGATGAAAAGTAAAAGGAGATAGTATTAACTATCTCCTTTTCAAATCCTTATAAGCATTTATGTAATTTATATAGATTTCTTATTTCATAATACTCTTTTTTTATGAATTAATTAATTTCTTTATTTGGTACATTAAATAAGAAAATTGTGTACCTTCTATTTTGAATTGCTTTTATCAATAATACCCCATAAACCTATACAAAGTCCTAATATACCAAGTAAACAGAACGCACTAAAAATTGGAGTGACCCCGTACAAATTTAAATAAGTTAACATATCAGTAGAGCCATTTATACTCCCATATACTTTATTGCCATTTAATGATACTATAATCATTGCAATAATACCGATAGCACTTATCAACATACAAATTCCACTAAAAATTATTTTCCTCATTTTTACTCTATCCTCCATCTTAATGAATAATATCTTACTACTGAACTGTACTTATTACCTTTTCTTTACCGCATAAAACAAATATTTTATGTATTAAAAATAATATGTATCTTAATGTAAAGTATATCATGTTATTACATAAATAACCAAAAAGGTTTAATATATTTAATTTGAAATCATTAGATAAAATGGGTAATAAAATTAGAAAAGAATAAAAGTAAAAAATTAACAAAAAACTATTGACCATTATCAAAAATGATAATATTATAATAAGTGAGAACAATTGATTAGGAGGACATAAAATGGATAGTCAATTATTGAATTGTATATTACATCCAATAAGAATGAGGATAGTTCAGTCTTTAATGAAAAATAGAAGTATGACTGTACAACAAATTGCAAAGGAGTTACCAGATGTACCTCAGGCAACGTTATATAGGCATTTAAATAAGCTATTGAAAGTTAGCGCCATAACAGTAATTAAAGAAAATAGAGTTAGAGGTGCAGTAGAAAAAGTATATGCCATTGATCCTAATCCATATAAAACAGTTAAAAAAGACTTTGATTTAGAGGAGAAGAATCAATGTTTAAATTTATTTTATAATTTTTTAATGATTTTATTAGGGGATTTTGAAAGATATATTCATACTGAAAATCCAGACTTAGAGAAAGATGGTGTTACTTTCAAAAGTGTAGCAATGTATTTAAGTGATGAAGAATATAATGAGTTTATGGGAGATTTAATAAAAGCCTTTGATAAGGTAAGGGATAATGGGACATCACCAGAAAGAAAATTGAGAAAAATTACTACAATAACTATGCCCACTATTTATGATAATAAATAATATCAGTAGATTACATATTTTTTAAAAATATTATTATCATTATTGATAATAATAACAATAATCTAATGGGGGAATTAATTATGAAAAGAAATTTTATTGAGGAGCAAGTAACAATAAAGGGAGAGGTGATATTAAAAGGCACATTAGCAATACCTCAAATGGATAAGGAAAAGCTACCTGCAGTTTTAATTGTTAATGGTTCTGGACCAGCAGATAGAGATGGAAATATAAATAGACCAGGAATGAGTTTTAATATATATAAGAAAATAGCACATTTTATTTCAGAACTAGGTTTCATTACTTTAAGATATGATAAAAGAGGATCTGGAGAAAGTGAAGGAGAGTTTAATTCTACTGGAATGAGTGATCTAATTAATGATATTAATAATAATATAAAATTTCTACAAAACCATCTTAAAGTAGATAAAGATAAGATAATATTACTTGGACACAGTGAAGGGTGTATATTATCAACTTTAGCTAATGAAATAACACCAGTAAGTGGAGTTATATTACTTTCAGGTGCAGGAAAAAATCTTAAACATTTTTTGCATTATCAGAATATTTCTATCATAAATGAAGCGAAAACATTAAAGGGATTAAAAGGAGTACTTTTAAAGGCAAATTTTAAAGAAAGAAAGATTTTAAAGAACGAAGAAAAGTATTTCAATAAATTAGAGAACTCTACAGGGGACACCATTAGAATGAATCTAGGGAAAGTACCTGCTAAGTGGTATAGAGAACATTTTAAATATAGTAGTGAGGAAATATTAGATAAATTAAATAATGCACAATGTCCAATTATAGCTATTACAGGAGTAAAGGATGTTCAAGCTAATCCAGTGGATTTAGAATCTATTGAGAAGTTAGGAAATGATGATATCAAATGTATGGTTATAGATAATATGGATCATATGTTAAGAGAGTATAAAGGTGAAAAAACAATTTTTGATATGATGAAGCAATACAAAAAAGGAGCTTCTCAGCCAATACATCCTCAATTAAAAGCAGTTTTAGGAGAGTGGTTAGCTAGATTTAATTAATTTATGTATTATTTAAACTGAAAATAGTTACTATATTATAGCAGAGAAAATGATATTTTCTCTGCTATTTATTTTGAGTACTAATTGGAAAATATTGTTGACAAACAAAACGGGTGGTATATAATGGTATTAACGATGTTAATTTAATTAACGATGTTAATTAAAAATATAGAGAGTAATAAATTTAATGAAATGGAGACTGCAAATGGATAAAAAAGAAATACAAAGACAGAGAATGATGAAATATTTTATAGATGCAGCAAAAGAGATAATCAAAGAGGAGGGAGTAAAGAGTCTTTCTGCAAGAAAAGTAGGAGAGCGAGCAGGGTACTCTTATGCAACCATATATAATTACTTTGATGATATAAATACACTCCTTACCTACTGTGTTTTTGACTTCTTTGAAGATTGTCATAAATATATGGTTAGTTGTCAAAAACAAGGAGAAAATCCTAAGGAGCAAGTTATAACTCAAGGATGCGCCTATTTTAGGTACTTTGCTGAAAATCCAGACATGTTTCAGTTAATATTTTTAGAAGATTTAGGGGATGCACCACAAAAATTTATGCAAAAGATTAAACGTCCTTCAGTAAGAAATCTCCTTAGAGAAAACTTAATTGAATGTGTTAAAGAAGGATATATACCAGAAGAAAATATAGAATTATTACAGGACTTAATTCCATCAATGTTAAGTGGAAAGCTGTTGTTTTTCTTGAAAAGGAGAAATACAGAAAATTTAGAGGATATGATTGATTTAGTAAAAAAAGAAATAGAGTTTCTTTTAGATAAGTAGTTTTATTAAATTTGGAGGTCTGAAAATGAAAACATTAATAATTTATGGAACAAAGCATGGGTGTACTGAAAAGTGTGCAAAAATTCTAGCTGAAAAGCTTACTGGAAAAGTAGAGCTATATAACTTGAAAGAAAAAAAGAATTTGGATATTACGCTATATGATAAGGTGATTATTGGTGGGTCTATTTATATTGGAAAAATTCGAAAAGAAGTAAGTCAGTTTTCCATGGAAAACTTGAATGTGTTGAAGGATAAGAAAGTTGGATTGTATATTTGTGGTATGCATGAAGATGAGGTTGTAGAGAAGCAATTAAATGATGCTTTTCCGCAAGAATTAATAGAAAAAGCTGTTGCAAAAGAATCCTTTGGAGGAGAATTTATAATTAAAAAGATGAATTTCTTAGAAAGGTTAATAGTTAAGAAAGTAGCTAAGATAGATAAGGATGTATCAAATATTTCAGATGAAAAAATTGATAATTTTGCAAAGGTAATGAATAGAGTATAGATTATAGAACTGAGAAATCTATTAATGGGGTTGATTAAAAATGAAGTTTAAAAAAGTAATAAGTTTTCTTGTTTTATCAATTATTGTATTAGCTTTAGTTACTTCAATAATTGGAATATTTTATAGTGATAGTAATGAGGTATTTCAGTTTAAATCAATACATGGTGAAACAATAGAAGTATATAGTAGAGGTATATATAAACTTAATTCTATCTCAATGGTGGCACAGGGAAAAGCACAGGATATTGTAACTCTGGTTTTAGGAATTCCATTACTGTTAATATCTCTTTATTTATCACGAAAGGGATCACTTAAAGGCAGAGTGTTACTAACAGGAACTTTAGGATATTTTTTATACACGTATATTTCATATGTGTTTTTATGGATGTATAATCCTCTGTTCCTTGTATATGTAATACTTATGTCAGCTAGTTTCTTTTCATTTATATTGACCATGATGTCCTTTGATATTGGAAATTTAGAATTACATTTTAATAAGAAATTGCCAGTAAAGTTTATTGGAGGGTTTCAGATATTTTTTGGTAGTGCACTTGGAATGCTTTGGCTTGGAAGAACTATACCAGCATTGATAAATGGTACAGTACCTGAGGGGTTAGAGCATTATACTACATTAGTTATACAAGGATTAGATTTGGGGTTCATAGTACCTGTGGCAGTTGTATCAGGGGTATTAATAATAAAAAGAAAGCCTATGGGTTACCTATTATCATCTGTGATAATTGTGAAAGGTTTTACAATGGGTATAGCTATTATAGCAATGATAATTGCTATGATTTATGCTGGTGTTAAGGTTAGTTTTGTAGAGAGTGCTATCTTTCCAATCATTACTTTGATTATAATTTATTGTTTGGTTTTAATTTTAAAAAATATAAATGAAAAATAAAAGTAATGGCCCTATTGGAGAAAAACAGTAAGGTATTTTCATAAAGTAAGGGGGAAACTAAATGAAAAAATTAATTTCTAAGATATGTCCATTTTTTATGGTTCCTGATAGTAATCCTGTTGATGTTAGTAAATACGAGAAAAATCCTTCTTTAGGTAAAGAAATATATATTAGAGAAGGTAAAGATGAGTTTATTCCTTTAATTGATATAAGTACTGAGGGTGGAATTGTAGATAATATCTGTTTAGTAGATTTCAAAGGGGATAGTATTTATAACTGCATAGAATTACAGCAAGTTAGGAAGAATGGTAAATCTCATTATGTTGCTATAATGGCAACTTTAGATCATTCACAAGTAGATATCTATTTTAATGAAGAGGCTGGAATTACTGAAGAAGATTATAATAGTATGTTTAATAAATTGACAATTAATCCTTGTAAGGAAATGAAAGCTGGGTTAGAACTTACTGAGAAAGGGTTGATGGCATTTTTAGATGTTAATGATAGAAATAATAGAAAAGTAGAATTTTATATAGAAGAAAATAGAAAGAGAAAAGAGTGTTTTGGGTTAATAGCACCAATGGGGATTAATATAAAGAAGCCTGATTTTTTCCCAATGGTATATTTAAAGAAGTTTAACATGATTAAGCAGAGGGGTACAAAGATAAATATTAAAATTGATAATAAAGAATTAAAGCCAATTAAGTTACTCCCTTTATGTAATTTTCAAAGGGTTTATATGTTAAGATACTCATTCAATAATATTATAAGGCAGTGGAATAATAACTATAATGGAGAAGTGAAACCCCTTAGAATTTTAGAAGATGAAACACAGGTTATCAAGGATAACTGCATCTATGAGATTGAAAAAAATCATGGACATTTAGAAGTTAAAAGTGTTACACATGTACTTGATGGAAAGAAGATGAGCGTAACATTATATCCACCCCTACCAGATATTTTATCTTTAAAAGATGACTGTGAGATTAAAGGAAATTTCTCATTCAGTGGTGATGAGATAAAAGGAATATTAGGTGGAAGTTATAAAATAAAGAAAAATAATAATAAAGTTAAGTTTCAATTGCATCCGGAAATTGGATGGCAACCAATGCCCGGTAAGTTGTGGATGAGTACTTATATCTGGAAAGCGAATTATTCTTTAAATGATGATAAGGTAACTATGGATGGCAAGTGGAGTAGAAAATATAATTAATTAAGTCCTCAGCATAAGAAATTATTATCTTATGTTGAGGACTATTTTTAATTTTGTTAATATCATCTGAAGTCATTTCTATATCAAATGACTTCTAAAACCACTTACAGCAAGGGTTCACAACATATCAAAAAAAATCAAGAAGAGTAAATTATTACATGATATACTATTGTTAAAGGTTGGTGATGGAATATGTCTGATTATTATAAGAAGTTACAGAAGTCATTAGATTATATTGAGGAACATATAAAAGAAGATATTTCACTGGAGGATTTATCAGCACTATGTTACTACTCCACGCATCATTATCATAGGGTATTTCAATCGGTTATAGGAATACCTGTTACAGATTATATTAGAAAGAGAAAGTTATCTGTAGCAGCAAAGGAAATTATTGAAACGGATAAAAAGATAATTGATATAGCAATGGACTATGGATTTAATTCTCATGAGACATTTTCGAGAGCATTTAAAAGAATATTTGATATTACTCCTAATGCTTATAGAAAAATGAATGCACATGCAATACCAGCAGATTTTTGGAAAGTTAGTTTTAAGAATAGTGATCTGCAGAAAAGATATATGGAGGCAGTTGAGACATTATGTAAAAGATTAAAAAATGACGTTAATGTTCTTGCTGTCCTTGTAATGGGAAGTCTTTCTTATGACCAGGTATGGGAAAAATCTGATATTGACATGGCTATCATAGTTAATGATAATTGTAAATTGAATCAGGGGCTGTGCCTTATAGAAGATGAAATATATATAAATGGCGAGGTAATGACAAGAAGTGAATTTAGAAAAATAATGGCAAAGAGCTTACAGGGTTCATGGAAACATTCTTATTTTTCATTAGGTACAATAGTCTATTGTACAGATGAATCTATAAGAGAACTCTTTGAGAGTAATAGTGTTTCAAATGATATAGGAGAGCGGGATAAATACTATGCATTACTGGAAAGACTTGAAGGGGTTTTAAATTCATTATATAAAGCAGAAAAGTGGTTAAAGATTAAGAGTGATGTGAGGTACTCTTATGTGTGGGTAATTGAAACCTTGAAACATATAGCAGCCATTGAGGTACTTATGAACAATAACATTCCATCAAGAGAGGTAATACAACAGGCATTAAAGTATAATAACCCAATTATTGAAAAGCTATATAAAGGGTTAATGGATGAGAGAAAAAACAGTATAAATATATCTCAAGCTATTGAAATGATTTATGAATATCTAAGACAACATAAGGAAATCATTTGCAAGCCTATTATAGATTATTTTGATAAAGCTAATAAGATGAAAGCTCTTTCAACAATTGTACAAGATTTTAATAAAAGTATGAGAACTAGTACAATATGTGAAGTATGTGAATGGCTTTGTGAAGAAGGTGTTCTTGTGAAAGACATTTCAGAAACACAAATAACTAATAAGAGTAATACTATCGTATATGAACCAGCTTATTTCAAGGTGGATGTGGATATGGAGATAATCCTTTAATAATGTTATATAGTTATTTTGAAAAGAGGAGGGGTTTTGTGCTAGGAAAAAAGAATATAGAGATAAAGGGTGCAAGACAGAATAATCTTAAGAACATAGATGTTAATATTCCAAGGGACAAGATTACAGTTATAACAGGGGTAAGTGGATCTGGGAAGTCATCACTTGCTTTTGATATTGTTTATGGAGAGGGGCAAAGAAGGTTTCTTGACTCTCTGCCTACCTTTTCAAGAAGTAGAATATCACAACTGAAAAAACCTGAAGTAGATTTTGTATTCGGATTATCTCCAGTTATAGCTATAGAACAGAAAAGAGGGCTTGTTAATCCAAGATCAACAGTTGGAACAATGACAGATATTTATGATTATATGAGATTATTATATTCAACAGTGGGAACTGCTAAGTGTCCATATTGTGGAGACAAATATGATATTAAGACATCAGGACAAATAGTTGAAGCAGTATTATCCTTGCCAGTAGGAACACAGATAGAATTTTTAACACCAGCCCATAAGTTGTACGGTGAAGAGTACTCATATCTTTTTAATGAGATAAGACAGAAGGGGTATAATAATCTCATTATTGATGGGAATAGGGTTGATATAAGTGAAGAAATTGAAATAGATGAATATTGTGATCATGATATTAAAATAGTTATTGATAGATTTGTAATAAAGAATGATATTGAAAAGAGCTTAACTAACTCCTTAGAAACTGCACTTGAAGTTATTGGAAACCATGTTCTTATAGCAGAGTTCATATCAGAGGATATTTCACAAGAGGTTAAAGATAAATTTTATAGCAGCTTCGGATGTTCTAAGCATCATATAACAATGGCTAATATAGAATCTCAATACTTTGCATTCAATAATATGACTAGCTCCTGTAGAACATGTGGAGGGATAGGAACTACAAAAAAAGCAGACCCAAGGTTAATGATAGCTAAACATGAGAAGAGCATCAACGAAGGCGCTTTTGATCCTAGCGTATATAATTGTAGAGGAGAAGTCTCAGGGAATCATATACTCATGTATAATCTTTCTCAACACTATAATTTCAGTCTGGATACACCGTTTAATCAATTATCTGATGAGGTGAAAGATATATTGTTTTATGGTACTAAAGGTGAAAAGATAATTATTAAGGCACCACCTAATTTCAATAAGAGAAACTATCTTATTGGGAGAACAGTTCAATTTAGAGGTTTTGTTAACAAAACTGAACATTGGTATAGGGAAGCAACTAGAAAAGATAAAGTGAATGAGTGGGTTCTTGAATGGTTTAAGAAGAAGATGGTTGAGTATACATGTCCAGATTGTGGTGGAAAGAAGTTAAAGAGACAAAGGTTTGATATACTCATTGGAGGTAAGGATATTCATGAGCTATGCTGGATGCAGCTTACGGAATTATATGATTTTATTGATAAGCTTACATTTCCAGAGGATAAAAAATATATAGCAGAACCTATAGTTAATGAGATAAAGAAGAGAGTGTCATTGCTTATAGAAATCGGACTAGACTATCTTTCACTTGGTAGACGTGCGGATACAATATCAGGGGGAGAAGCTCAAAGAATAAGATTAGCATCTCAGATAAGTTCAGGGTTAATGGGAATGATCTATATATTAGATGAGCCTAGTATAGGTCTTCATGCTAGAGATAGTAAGAAGGTAATAAACATATTGAACCATCTTAGAGATCTTGGAAATACAGTTATAGTAGTTGAACATGATATGGAGACCATAGAGAATGCAGATAATATAATTGAGATTGGTCCTGGACCAGGAATACATGGTGGAGAGATAGTAGAAACAGGAACAATAAATCATATCAAGAAGTCGAAACGTTCATTAACTGGAAGATATCTATGTGGAAAGGAGTTAATAGAAGTTCCTAAAAAAAGACGTAAACATAATGGTCATAATCTGACAATCTTAGGAGCCAGAGAGAACAATCTTAAAGATCTTAATATTAACATTCCATTAGGAGTACTTGTATGTGTTTCAGGGGTTTCAGGTTCAGGTAAAAGTACACTTGTAAATGAGATTATATATAAGAAGCTTAGGAGCTTAGGAGATCCAAGGATTATTCCAGGAGAACACAAAGATTTAACAGGACATGAACATATAAATAACATTATAAACATAGACCAATCACCTATAGGAAAGAGCAGCAGATCGAATCCAGCAACATATATAGGCTTATTTGATAGTATAAGAAGATTGTTCGTGAGTACAGAGGAAGCCATTGAGAAAGGATATAATATTTCTAACTTTAGTTTTAACAGCAAAAATAGTGGAAGGTGTGAGCACTGTAAGGGAGATGGAAGGATAGTAACAAAACTTCAATTTATGCCTGATGTTGAGATAATATGTCCAATATGCAAGGGTCAAAGATATAAAAAAGAGATTCTTGATGTAAAGTATAAAGGGAAAAATATATATGAGATACTTGATATGAGCATAGAGGATGCAGCAGAATTCTTTAAAGATAAGAGGAGCATACATCATAAAGTAGATATTCTAAATCAATTAGGATTAGGTTACTTAAAATTAGGTCAACCATCAACAACATTATCAGGAGGAGAAGCGCAGAGAATCAAGCTTGCTGCTGAACTTGGTAAGATAAAGAGTGGTGCTAATAATCTGTATATCTTAGATGAGCCTACAACAGGACTTCATATTTCAGATATACAAAAGTTGTTGAAGTGTTTAAATCTATTTGTTGAGAAGGGGCATTCATTACTTGTAATAGAACATAATCTTGAAGTACTTAAAACAGCTGATCATATTATAGACCTTGGTCCTGAAGGGGGAAAGAATGGTGGATATGTTGTTGCACAAGGAACTCCAGAGGAAGTTAAAGACGTGAAGGAATCTGTAACTGGGGAGTTTTTAAAGCAGGTACTGTAAATGAAATATAGATGTTGTGGAAAGTGTGGTAACATAGAGATAGAATACGAAAAAGCATCCAAGGGTTTCTTAGATGCTTTTTTGCTACCTAATATTAAGTTTGGTATAATTATGTTTGATATGAATTTATAGGAAGTTAAGAGGGGGTTTCATGAATAAAGAAACGATACTTATAGTTGATGATGAAAAAGATATTGTAGATATGATTCAAGTATATCTTAGAAATGATGGATACAACGTAATTAAGGCTTATGATGGACAACAAGCTCTGGACGTACTTGATTCTAACAATGTTCAGTTAGTAATTCTAGATATTATGATGCCAAAAATTCATGGAATTGAAGTCTGTAGAAGAATAAGAGAGAAAAAGAATATACCAATAATAATATTGAGTGCAAAATCAGCAGATATGGACAAGATTATGGGACTTAGTACAGGAGCGGATGATTATATGGTAAAGCCATTTAATCCATTAGAGCTTACTGCAAGAGTGAAGGCACAATTAAGAAGATATATTTATTTAAATAATAAAGAAAATGAAGAAGCGGAAGATGTAATAAAAATTAATGGATTAAATATTTATGATAAAGCTCGTAATGTTACCTTATATGGGAAAACAATTAAATTAACTAAGACTGAGTATGAAATATTATTACTTATGGCAAGAAATTTAAATAGAGTTTTTTCATTAGAAGAAATATTTCAGAGAGTATGGAAGGAAAAATATTTTGAAGGAAATAACACTGTAATGGTACATATAGCAAGGTTAAGAGAAAAAATAGAGGACAATCCTAAGAGTCCAAAGATAATAAAAAATGTTTGGGGAGTGGGATATAAAATTGAAAATTAATTTATTTAAAGGAATAAGAATTAAATTCCTTATGATCTTTACTGCTAGTATCATTATGGCCTTTATTTGTATATTAGGTTTGGTTAATTTATTGATATGGGGGCTGGGCCTTGATTATATTCATTTGGGAGAAGAGAATGGAACATACTCAATTATTTTTTTTGTAGTCTATGGATTATTAATGCTGTTGTTCTTCTACCTATTTTCAAGAAAAATAATAAATAGAATAAAAGCTATAAACAAGAATGTGAATGAAATTAAAGAAGGAAATCTTAATATTAATATTCCTGTTGATTCAAATGATGAGATAGGGAATTTAGCTGAAAATATAAATGTCATGGCAAAAAATCTTAAGGATTTAATTGAGAAAGAACGAGAAGTTGAAAAGATAAAGAATGAAATGATAAGCAGTGTATCACATGATTTAAGAACACCATTAACATCTCTTATGGGATATATTAAATTGATCAAAGGGAATTGTGGTGATAGTCAACCTAATTCCGATTATGTAGATATTTCAGAGAAAAAATGTGAAGAATTAAAAAAACTCATAGATGATTTACTTGAATATTCTAATGTTAATTTTGAAGGTATTAAACTGAAAAAGGAAGTTGTCAGCATAAAACAAATTGTAGAACAAGTACTAATAGATTTTATTCCACAGCTTGAAAACTCAGGTATGACATTTAATATTCAAAGCAATAAGGAAAAAGTATTTGTAAATGTAGATGTTCCTTTAATTATTAGACTTTTTCAGAATATCATAAGCAACAGTATTTTTTATGGCAAGGAAGGTAAAAGAATAGACATTAATATATCAAGAAAGTGTGAAAATGTAATAATAAAGATAATTAACTATGGAAAAGCAATAGCTCAAGAAGATTTACCGTATATATTTGAAAGATTTTATAGATGTGAAAAATCAAGGAGTTCAAATACTGGAGGAAAAGGTATGGGGCTTGCTATTGCAAAACGAATTGCAGAAATCCATGGAGGTACAATTAAAGCAAGTAGTAATAGTGAAGAAACAGTATTTGAAATTGTTCTACCAATATATTTAGATAATAACCAAGTTCTAGGATAATAAGGAACTTGGTTTTTCTTAATAATCTTTATAAAGTTGTAAGTTTTTCTTTAATATTTGGTAATATAATCCCTTTAATATTTAATTATAAACTTGAATTTATGGAGGAACAGCGATGGGGATTAAAAAGATTAATTTTAAAGGGATACGTTGGTATATCATTTTTATATTTATGATTTCATTTATATGTATGCCTGTTTTGGCTAAGGATTATAAAGAAGATAAAGAAGATATAAAGTTTCAAAAAATGGTAGATGATTATATGAGAAAATCGATGAAAGAGTATCATATTCCAGGAGTAACTTTAGTAGCAGTAAAAGATGGTGAGATTTTGTTAAAGAAGGGGTATGGTTATGCAGATTTAGATAATAAAATACCTGTAGAACCAGACAAGACGCTTTTTAGAATAGGTTCAGTTACCAAGCTTTTTACAGCAACAGCAGCAATGCAGCTAGTGGAGCAGGGAAAAATTGATTTAAACAAGGATATTAATGAGTATTTAAAAGATTTTAAAATAGAAAGCAAATACAATAAGCCTGTTACAATGGCAAATTTATTAACACATACAGCTGGTTTTGATGAAAGTTTCAAAAATGGATTTTCTTATAAATTAGTAAATGAGTTAAAACCATTAGAAGATACACTGAAAAATGGAATGCCACCTGTTGTTAGACAAGCTGGGGAAGTTATTCAGTATAGTAATCATGGGTATGCTTTAATTGGATATATTGTTGAACAGGTAAGTGGAATGAGCTTTGATAAATATGTTGAAGAAAACATATTTAGTCCTCTTGGTATGAATGAGAGTAAGTATTTCTTATCTAGTGAAATTTTGAATAGGACTTCTAATGGATATAAGTATAAAAATGGAGAGTTTAAGGCTCAGGAACTAGGAAGTATTCTTGTTCATCCAGCAGGTTCTATTTGTTCTACTGCAGATGATATGGGGAAATTTTTAATTGCCCATTTGCAGAATGGAAAATATAAAAACAATAGAATACTTGATGAAAGCACAGCGGAGACAATGCATACAGTACAGTTTACTAATCATAAATTCATTCCAGGATATGCATATGGCTTTTACCAAAATGGAAAAAACTTTGGTATCATAGAACATGGAGGAGATACAAATAATTTCGCAAGTTTATTATCTTTATATCCAGAAAAAAATATAGGATTTTTTATCTCTTATAATAGGCAAGATGAGAGACTTAGGGAGGGATTTGAAGAAGAATTTTATAAGTATTTCATAGTGAATAATGAAAGTGAAATTAATAAAGAGGTATTAGCTGAATTAAAAGGTGATTTTAAAAAGTTTGAAGGAGATTATAGATTAGTAAGAAGTGTACGAACTTATTACGATAAAATAAAGTTTCTATTCTTTAAAATGAAACTAAGAGTAAATAAAAGTGGAGAATTATTTATTAAAGGAGATTTTCTTCAAGCAGGGGATTATGCTCAAATAGGACAAAATATATTTAAGAATAAAGAGAGTGATTTATGCTTTATATTAAAAGAAGATATGGATGGAAGACAATATATTATATTTAATGAGTCAGTTCATATTGTAGGAGAAAAAATAAGTACTCAAGGAAGGATAATTGAAAGTTTTATAGGACCATTTTTTATAATAATTGCACTTTTAGGTTTCATAATTTCAGTAATTAATTTATTTAGGAAAAATAGAGTTAAGTATACAGGAATAGCGTTATGGGCAAAAAGAATTTCTAGGATCACTTGTTTTACTATATTAATTCTTGTTGGATGTTTGATTCGATTTATGTTTGTATTTAATAATAATAATTTTATTATATTTATTAATTTTATTGGGAGTCTAATTATTATTTGTTCAGCAATAATGTTTGTATTAGGAGTTTTTATCTGGAAAAGAGGATTAATGACTTTATTGAATAGAATATTTTATAACCTTGTTACTTTGGCAGCAATAGGGGCTGTGGTATATATGAATTATATGAAGTTGTTTCCATGGATTTGTTAAGGTACTTTAGTTAACTAAAATTTCGTTTTAGTAATAAATTTGTTATATTTTAAATTTTGAGATGCAATATTATATAAAAATACTAAGTATTTAGAGGCTATATATATTATTTTGCCTCTATTTTTATTTACAAAGAATTCATAAATATACTAAAGAGTCATAGATTTTAAAATTGAGTCAAATCCTAGGTGGAATTAATTAATTTACTAGTATATAATTATTAAGAAAAATATCAAATTTACAAAACTAATGAATAAAAGGTAGGAGATATTTATGAAAATTAAAAGACTGGTAAGCGGAGCATTAGTTGCAGTAAGTTTAGCAACTGTAATCACTGGATGCGGAAAAAGTAATGAGGTGAATAAAAATAAGAATGCAGAGAATACAAAAATAGAGAATAAGAAAAATGAGAACAAGAATGGACAAGCTGATAAAAATGAAGCTAGTACTAAAGTATACGATGAGTTTTTAAAAGTACTTGAAGGAAAGAATGTACTAGAGACTAAAGAATACATAGTTAAAAATATAGAAAATGTTTCAGCAGAAATTGCTGATAAAATGGTAGGTGAATATGAATTATTAATAAAAGCTAATTATATGGAGTTAATTGATAAATTCAATTCACCAAAATATTTTAATGCAGTTAATGAAACAAAGGATGAAGAATATAATTTACAGTTAGAAGCAATCAAAGATGAAGAGATTAAAAAAGAAGTTATGGATGTTGTTGCTTCAGGATATACATTTGAAATGGCAGAAGGAGATTACTATCTTGCTATGGATTATGCTATGATCAATGATACCTTTGGTAAATATCTATCAGAGAAAATAAAACCATACTACGAAATAAGAAAAAAAGAATTAGATAAACCAACATTTGTAGAAGAGTATCTTAATATTGAATTTGATGAAATTAAAAATAGAGTAGTAACTCTTGAGTCATTTATTAAGAATAATAATGATTTCAAGAATATAGAAGATGCAAAAGAGATGATGAGATGGTATGTACAAGCATTATTAACTGTAGATCATTTCAACAGTACTGTGGACTATGAAACTGGTGAAGTAAAAGAAGTTGTTAAAAATACATATGAAGAACTTAAGTCAAGTGATCTTAAAATAATAAAAGAAGCAGTAGAAGAAATGGATAAATTCCTAGCTGAAAATAATTATGTATTAAAGCCTGATAACCAAGAGGCATATAATAAACTTTTTGAGATTAAGTTTAAATTAATTGATGAGGTTAGTGATAAAGTTGAGGAATACTACTTTAAGAATTAGAAGTAAAAATTAAAAGAATAAATTTTTTAAAATAAATCCCGAGTGAATTGACTTCGCTGGGGATTTATTTTATATAATAATAATTCAAATACAATATTTTATCACAGATAAAATGAGTAAACTTTCGTTGTTCTAAAGAACAATAAAATATAGGTTCTGCGTAAGCAGAACCATCCATCGTTGTCCATTATCCACTGTCCACTTTCAACTAAAAAAAGGCCATTGGCCTTTTTTATTATTTAAAGAGTCTATCTAACAATCCTTTAAAAGCAGCACCATGTCTTGCTTCATCTTTACACATTTCGTGAACAGTGTCGTGAATTGCATCTAAGTTAAGTTTCTTAGCTAAAGTAGCTAACTCTTTTTTACCTTTGTTAGCACCATATTCAGCTTCAACTCTCATTGCAAGATTTTTCTTAGTAGAATCAGTTACAACTTCACCGAGTAATTCAGCAAATTTAGCAGCGTGTTCAGCTTCTTCCCATGCAATTCTCTTATAAGCTTCTGCAACTTCTGGGTAGCCTTCTCTATCTGCCTGTCTACTCATTGCTATATACATACCAACTTCAGTGCATTCACCAATGAAGTTTTCTCTTAAACCTTTAACTACTTCTTCGTCTACACCTTTAGCAACTCCTATTTTATGCTCATCAACCCATTTCATGTTGTTCTCATCTAATAATTGAAACTTTTCAGCTCCAGCTGAACATACTGGGCATTTATCTGGTGCATTATCTCCTTCATGTACATATCCACATACTAAACAAACGTGCTTTTTCATAATAACATCCTCCTAAATAATTATATTTGACCTTTTATTTTTTATTTCTATTTAATTCAGTTTTAAATATTATTTGTTTTTGTAGTACCTTGTTTTGCTTATCTATCTTACAATTATTATTATATAATAATAATTATCTGTTGGCAAGTGTTTTTTTTAGTTTTTTAAAAAATTTTCTATTAGTTATATTAGTCACAGAATTGTTTATACTATTTATTTTTCTATTTTAGAAAATTCACCTTATTGATTATTTTTGATATAAAAAATTCTATTGCCTTAAAGTATACTTTAAGTGATAAGATAGATATAACATGTTTTCAATTGGGGGAGATTGAAGTGAAAATAAGAGAAATTTCAAAAGAAACTGGACTTTCTACTTCAACTATTAGATATTACGAGCAGCAGAACTTGATTCGTGGAGTGGAAAGAGATAAAAATGGAATAAGAAACTTTTCAGAAGATGATAAAAAGTGGATTAAATTTCTTTCATCAGTTAAGAGAGCGGGGCTTTCATTAGAGCAAATGATGCATTATGCTGAATTATTCTACAGTAAAAATGAAAGTATTCCTCAAAGACTGGAAGTGACAAAACAATGTAGAGAGAGTTTAATAGAAAAAATGAATGAAATAAAAAAGGGAATTGAATTTCTTGATCATAAAATTGATTATTATAATGAGAAAATTTATAGGAAGAATAAAAAATAATTTATAATGAAAAAAGAGGAAATAAAAATGGGGGGAGAGTTATAAATGAGTGATAGAACCGAAAGAGTTAATAAAGTAATTGAAATAAATTTAGACATTGCAGATAAACTAATTAAACTTTATAAAGCCGATTACTGTGTTGAAAAAATTGAAAGATTTGCTGGGGGCAAAAGTACATCTAATTATAAAGTGAAAATAAAGGATTTAGATTTAGAGTTAGTGTTAAGAGTATATCCTCAGAAAAGCGCAATTTGTGAAAAAGAACATACTTTAAGCCAGAAATTAAAAAAAGTTGTACCGATTCCTGAAATGTATTATTTAAATACTGATAAAATGATTATTGATAAATCTTACTCAATAATAGAATACTTAGATGGAATTACTCTAGACGAGTATATTGAAAGAAATAATAAATTTCCTGAATCCTTGGCTAGGGAAATAGGAGAAAAATTAGCACTATTACATCATACAGAATATCATAAAGAAGGGTTATTGGATAATAATCTTAATTTGACAGATGAACTTCCTCCAATTTTATTGTGGTATAAGCATTTTTTAAATGGTATAGCTGGCAGCAGGTTAGAGGAATCAACTAAAAGTAAGCTTATTAAGTTTATTGAAAACAATAATGATCTTTTAATAAGAATGACTAAAAAATTTGTATTATGTCATGGGGATTTCAGACCAGCAAATTTACTTGTAAAGGATAATAAATTAGTGGGGATTCTTGATTGGGAATTTTCTTTATCTGCTCCATGTTATTTCGATATTGGTCAGTTTACACGTGTTGAAGAATACATGTTGTATGGTGTACAAAACAGTTTTATTGAGGGATATAATAGTAATGCTAAATATCCATTAACTGATGATTGGAGAAAGTTATCTAAACTTATGGATTTAGCTAATCTACTTTCTTTTTTAAATGCTAAAGATGAAAAGCCAAATTTATATCAGAATATGAAAGCACTAATAGATAAGTCCTTGGAATTTTTAATAGAAAATTAGATGTTTGGTAACAAGGAGGATTATTATGGAATTTGATTGGAGAAATATAAAATACTTAAATAAGGGATCAAAGAAACAAAAATCTGCCTATGATGTTTTAATTAAAAGTAAGATTTTTAAAATTCTCAAAGACTATTACCCAGTTCTGATTGGGACAATTCCAATAGGAATTGATGTTGAAAAAAGTGATTTAGATATAGCATGTGAAGTTTATGATTTTAATAAATTCGAGGAAGTAGTACGAGGTTCATTTAGTAATTATAGTGATTTTTTTATTGAAAGAATTATTAAAGAGTGTAAAGAAGTTTTAGTTGCTAATTTTTTTGTTGATGAATTTGAGATTGAAATATATGCAGAAGCATTGCCAGTAGAAAAGCAAAACGGGTATAGACATATGATTATTGAAGATAGAATTTTAAACATAGGTGGAAAGAACCTTAAAAATCAAATTATTAAATTTAAAAAAGAAGGGTTAAAAACAGAGCCGGCTTTTGCAAAATACTTGAACTTAGGTGGAAATCCTTATGATGAGTTATTAAAAATTGAGTTTATCAGTAATGAGGATATAAAGAAGTTAGTGAATAAAACAAAATAATATATGGTGATTTTTCAAAATATAGATTTTACAAAATTAATTTTAGTCGCTTTCACTTTTAGTGAAGGCGACTATGTTTTTAATAAATAAAACATATAAATATAAACTTTTTATGAAATGTGTTGACAAAATGGAAGAATAGAGTTATAAATAATATGACACAAATAACGAATGAAACATAATATATATAAAAAATGTTATACAATAAACTAAAAAGTATAACACAAATATTTATAACAATTAAACATAATATATTAGGAGGTATTATCATGACTATTAAAATAGGTATTAATGGTTTTGGTAGAATTGGTAGAACATTTTTAAAAATCGCTGAGGAAAGGTTAGATGATAGTGTTGAAATAGTAGCACTTAATGCTAGAGCACAAAATGAGACTTTAGCTCATTTATTTGAATTTGATTCATGCTTCGGAAGATTTAAAGGTAATGTTGATTTTGATGATGAGAACTTAATTATAAATGATAAAAAAATAAAGGTTTTCCACAAAAATAGTCCAAGCGAAATACCATGGAATGAGGTTGGAGTAGATTTAGTCGTTGAATCTACAGGAAAATTTAAGACAAAAGAGGAATTAAGAGGACATATTAAAGGTGGAGCAAAGAAAGTTATTTTAACAGCACCAGGTAAAGAAGAAGATATAACTATGGTGATGGGAGTTAATGAGAATGAATATAATCCAGAAGAGCATGAAATAATTTCAAATGCATCTTGTACAACTAATTGTATAGCACCAGTTATTAAAGTTATCGATGAAGTATTTGGTATAGAAAAAGGATTAATAACTACTGTTCATTCATACACAAATGATCAACAGATTTTGGACAAGACACATTCAGATTTAAGAAGAGCAAGAGCAGCAGCAGAATCAATAATACCTACAACAACTGGAGCAGCTAAGGCAGTTGCAAAAGTTATACCTCAAATGGAAGGAAAATTAAATGGTTTTGCATTAAGAGTACCAACTCCAACTGTTTCAATAACAGATATTGTTTGTGAATTAAAATGTAATGCCACTAAAGAAGAAGTAAATGAAGCAATTGAAAAGGCTTGCAATACAAAGTTAAACGGAGTACTTGGTATTGAGAAGAAACCTCTTGTATCAGTTGACTATAAAGGTGATAACAGATCATCAATAGTTGATGCTCCATCAACTATGGTAATTGGGGATAACATGGTTAAAATAGCAGCATGGTATGATAATGAGTGGGGTTATTCTGCAAGAGTTGTTGATATGGTTAACTACGTAGCAAAGAGCATTAATGCTTAGTATAAATTAAAGTTAAGTACACTTAAATAGTTAATATAGTAATAAAAGCACACACCTAGATTTATAAGTGAGGAGTTAGGAGATTCTAACTCCTCATTTATTATGTAATTAATTTATGAATTAATAATATTCTTAATATATTCTAATGAGTTACTTTAAAAGGGCAATTGATTTCATATTTGATGATACAGTATTTCTTTTAAGTTTTTTTATTTTTTAACTATATGGTAAAATATTTAATTTATATAAAAAATTACATTAAATATATTATAATAGATATTGAGAAAGATTGCTTCATTTTGAAAGGGTGATTATATATGGAATTAATTATAAAGTTGTTAGCAGGTGTAATAATTTTATTTCTTTTTGTTGGTGCTACTGATGATTACTTGTTGGTAGTTGTGAGTTTATCAGTATTCTTTTTATTGCTTAAGCTTTGTCTTAGAGAGGTTAATAAGGATAAAAGATCACCAAGTATTTGTAAATGCAAAAGAGGATTAAATATGGAATTAATTATCAAATTGTTATCAGGTGTAATAATCTTATTTCTTATTATTGCTGCTACTGGTGATTTATTGTTAGTAACTGTGAGTTCATTAGTATTTTTTTTATTACTTTATCTTTGTCTTAGAGAAGTTAACAAAGATAAAAGGTTCCCTAGTGTTTGCAAGTGCAAAAGAGGTGAGTTAGTTAAATATGATGAAGGAGAAAATGGTATAGAGGTAAGCTGCATAACTAAGAAAGGGGTAAGAAAGCAAGTAAAGGAAGTATATAAGTGTAAGAATTGTGGCCGTATTACAATAGTAATTGATTGATTAAAATTTTTAGATTTTCAATATTGTTAAATCAACTGCTCTTATGAGCAGTTTTTTTGTTAAGTATTTAGATGTTTATTAAAAAGAATGTTGACACTTATTTAAAATTGTATTATATTGGTATTAGATAGTGATTAAAAATAATATTAGATTATAATTGAAAATCAAGGGGATGATGGGATGAAAAAATATATTTTAAAGTTCAAAGGATTGTTTATACTTACCAATACTTTGGTAATAATTAATGCGGCTATTAGTGTGGCTCTAGCATTTATGTTTAAATATATATTTGATATAGTAGAAACAGCTAGTGTGGAAACGTTTTTTAAAGGAATGGTGATTTTTGGAGGTTATATTGCCATTGGGTTTGTATTTGAACTTTGTCTTAAAATTTCAAAGGCTGTTTATATAAAGAAAACTTTAAGTTATTTAAAAGGAGATGTATTTTCTCATATTCTAAACAAAGATATGAGGAGTTTTAATGAGGAAAACAGTGCAAAATATATTTCAGTATTAACCAATGATGTAAATATGATTGAACAAGATTGTCTATTAAGTATTTTTAATTTAGTTAAATATGCATCAGGATTTATATTTGCATTTATTTCAGTAATATATATAAGTATTCCTATAACAATTGCCATATTTATAGTAACTATTTTAGCTTTACTTATACCTAAGTTATTTGGTAAAAGGTTATCGGAGAAAAAGTCTAAATATTCTGAATCGCTAGAGGAGTTAACAGGTAAAACGAAAGATATCCTCTCTGGATTTGAAGTTATAAGGAATTTTAATATTTTCTCAAGAGCAAAAGAGATGTATAACAAAAGCAATGTTAATTCAGAAACTAAAAAGGAGAAATTCGCAATCTTTAGTGGTATAGTGGATTCAATAGCTGAACTTTTAGGTACATTAATGTTTGTAGCCCCTATAGTTTTTGGTGGATATTTTGTTATTAAAGGAGAAATAACAATAGGAACATTAATAGCATTAATACAATTAATGAATAATTTATCTAGTCCATTAGTTCAAAGCATAAAAATAGTTAATAAAATCAAATCAATGAAAAATATATCTCAAAAGATAAATTCCATTACAAAAGAAACGGTTAAAGATGAGTCAAAATATAAATTAGATGTTTTTAATAATAATATTGAGTTTAAAAATGTATCTTTCAGCTATGATGATAATAAACTGGCTTTAGAGAACATTAATATAAAATTTGAAAAGGGTAAAAAATATGCTCTAGTAGGAGCTAGTGGAAGTGGAAAATCAACTGTGTTAAAGCTTCTATTAAGATATTATAATAATTTCCATGGAAATATAACTATAGATGGAATGAGTCATGAAGAAATAATGCTGGATGATATTTATAAGCAACTTTCAGTAATTCAACAAAATGTATTTATTTTTGATGGAACTATTAAGGATAACGTAGCATTATATCAAGATTATAGTGATGAAGAAATTATTAAAGCTATGAATTTATCAGGATTATCAAAATTATTGGAGAATTTACCTAATGGTATATATGAATCTGTTGGAGAAAATGGATGTAAGTTATCTGGAGGAGAAAAGCAGAGAATAGCAATAGCAAGAGCTCTAATGAAAAACTCATCAATAATGCTTCTTGATGAATCAACTTCTGCGTTAGATAATGAAACAGCATATAGTATTGAGAAATCTCTTTTAAGATTAAAAGATGTAACATCCATAGTTGTGACACATAAATTAATGGAAGATATCTTAAAGGATTATGATGAAATAATAGCTATGAAAGATGGGAAAGTAGTAGAAAGTGGAGATTTTTACAGTTTAATTAATAAAAAAGGATACTTCTATAGTTTGTATTATGTTGAAGAAGGATTAGAAAATAAAATTGAGATGGCATCTTAATAGGTATAGAGATTCAAGTATAACTTGATTTATACCTGAATCTCTATAAGAGTGTATTTGGTAAAATGCCACTACACTCTTATTTTATGTTAAAATGTTTATAATATAGATATTCTACCGTGAAATTTGATTTATGTACACCTTAGATAAAGTTATACGATAAGGGTTCCAAAATCTCAGCGGTTCAATGAGTTAGGACAGGCGAAAATCAAGTATACACCGTAGAAAAAAGTATATATAATTTCATTAACTGAGATATCTATATAATTTCTTTAGAAGGTGAACATATGGCAATTATTGTAGATTATAAGAATATAGAAATTGACAATTTAATTATGAGCTTATCTATGGGAGCAAATCTTCAAGATACATATGATTTATATGCACAGTATGGTCTTACCATTGATAAAGATGTAAAAAAGCTTTTAAAACATATTGATGTTAATAAGAAAATTGATAGAATAATGTTAAATAAATTATTTAAAAACTACTCTACCAAAGGAAGAGATACAACCTTATTTCATTATGTTTTTAGTTGGAGACAATGGTCTATTGGCAAAGACCTTGATGAGTTTTTGAATTACTTAGAAAATATTGATGAAAATAAGATTTTAAATAAAATATATTATAAACTGTTGAGATTTTATAAGGATAAAGAGCATGTTGAAATAAATGATAATGAAGTTAAAATAGAAGAAGTTATAGAATTACTACTTAAACTAGAATTGAATACTGATTTTAAGTGGGGTATATTGGAAGTATGTTGGGATGTAAAAGGATTCTTCATAAAGTGCAGTGAATTTTTAAGAGAGACTAGAAAAATATTAGAAAATAAACTTCAATTTTTTGATGAAAAGGGAAGACAGTGGGGAAAAGAGCTCAAAAATAGAATTGATAATGAGGGGTTTAAAATAATTAAAAGTGTTTTAGATGATTTTAGTGAGGAAGAATATAATAATATCTTTGTATCTCCAAGAATAATAGACAGTTATGCAATTGACTGGAATCATATTAATAATGGAGAAGAAATTTATTTTTATATAGGAGAAAACTTTGAGTTTTTAAACGACAAATTTGGTTTAGAGAGCGATAAAAAGTGGGTTCAAACCGTACTTAAGAATCTCTCTGAAAGCAGCAGACTTCAAATAATGACTCTTTTAAAAGAAAAACCAAGATACGGAGTAGAGCTTGCAGAAAAGCTTCAATTAACTAACGCTACTGTAACTCATCACTCAACAATCTTGAATTTTATTAAATTGATAGATGATACTAGAATAGATAATAGAACTTACTTCAAAATAAGAAAATCTTCCATAGATAAATTCATAGACATATTTATGAGTGAGTTTAATATTCAACAACTGGAGAAAGATGTTTATGAAACTTTAATACAGGAGGAAGATATAGAAAATACATTTTTAAATATATTAAAGTGTATTTCAGATTCAAGCAGATATGATTTATTAAAACTTATCAGTGAAAAAGAAATGTATGGTGGAGAGCTTGCACAAGCAATGAGTCTTTCAGTAGGATCAATTTCATATCATACTTCATCACTTATATCTTGTGGGCTAATTAGTAAGAAAAGAGTTAGTGGTAGAGTTTATTACGAAACAAATAAAGAAAACTTAATTAAATGGATAATGATGTTTGAAGATAGGTTTAGATAATAATACATTAATAATTAGGAAGAATAATATATAAGTAATATGCAAAAGGAGTGGGAAAATGGATAATACAAGCAGAGAAATAAAACTAAAAAAACTACCAATTGAAAGATATGAGGAGTTTTTAAGAATATTGGACAAGGCTTACGAGATGAAGGAAGATAAATGGTTTATGAAGAATCTGCCTCATATTTATGCTAATGATGATTTGGTTAATATGTCCCATGTGGTAGGTGGTAGTAATTCAAGTGATTTGAGTGATTTGAGTGATGTGGGGATTGGACAAGCTAAAGAGATGATTCAATGGAATTACATAAATGAGGAAGGTGGAGATATAACAAGTGGATTAGGGATTTTCCCACAGCAGCTTAGAGCAAAATGTGCAGGAAAAGATATTGTATTTGATCTTGGTGGAATAGGATCAGTATTTGCAGTTAAGGAGCATAGAGGTAAGGGTGGTATGTCTTCAGCCTTAAAGGATGCTATAAATATAATGACAGAAGATAAATATCAGTTATCGTGGTTATCTGGAGATAGATACAGATATAGAAATTATGGATGGGATTATGCTGGAAGTTATTATAAGTTTACAGTTTATATGAGAGATCTTGAGAGATACTTCACAGATATAAATGAGTGTGATTCGGTTATTCCAACAGATGAGCAAATTTCATCATTAAAGAAAATATATTCAATGTTTGAAAGTGGAATTGTGAGAGATGATGAGATGTGGAGAACACACTTATCTAGAAAAAATTTAAATTGGTCGTATGTTGAGAAAGATGATAAGAAAGCGTATATGGTACAGTATGGGAATAATGCTGATTTTATTCCAGAAATTCAAGGTGATGCAGAATGTGCAGTTATGCTGCTAATGAATCATATGAGAAAAGAAAATTTAGAGAAAGTAATCATACTGGCACCTAGTGGAGATACTCTAATGAATAAGTTATTAAAGCACATTTCAGGAGATATGGTAATTAATAATTGTGGTTCAATAAAGATAATGGACTATGACTGTATTTGGGAAATGATTAAAGATAACTTTAATCACGTGGATAAACAAATAGATAAAAATATGAGAAATGCATTTATAAGAAGAATATTTGGATTTTGGTATGATGATATTGAATTGACAGATGGGTTAAAGCAATTAGCTGAGAGATATAAAATTAATTGGTGGATGTCTACTTTAGATATGGTGTAGGTAAGAGAAATCAGAGTCGAAACGGGGACGGTTCATAAATTTTTGTAAATAAGTCAGTTGGACAAGTATTTGCGAAGTTTTTATGAACCGTCCCCGACTTGTTTTTTTAAGTAAGTATACTTTAGTTATAAGTAAACTATACCTATATATTTAATAAAATTCTTTATAAAATTTAAGTATAAATATAATTTTAAGGGGGATTGGCTTGAAAAGTCTAAATCTTTATATTTGTGAGGATGTGCAAATTTAAAAGAAATAATAATAATTTTAAATATGATAGGGGAATCGTGGTAAATGTATAAATTAAATGAGAAGAATTTTGATAGAGTAAAGGAGTTAGTAAAGGATTATTCAATAGAATTATCAATTTTTTCTGTGATTGAGGGTAATATGCCTGGAGAAATTTACGTTGACAATGAAGATATGCCATCATCTGTATTAATTAAGACTCCTGAATGTACCTTGTTAGCAGGTAATGCAGATAATAGTGATTTTAATGAGGGAATAAAAAATATATTAGATTTTTGGGATCAAGTTACTTTTGCTTCAGAGAAATGGGAAGAAAAAATTGAAGAGTTTCATAAAAATAAATTTATAAGAAAATATAAGAGAAGGCATTATATTTTAAATAAATTTAAATATAGTGATTATCGAAATAGATTGGAAGAGGGGTTCTATCTTGAGAAAGTAGATCCCTATGAAATAAGTAAAAGTAACTTAGAAAATTCAGAAGATGTTATTGAATGGGTAAATAATTGGGGAAGTTTTGATAATTTCATTGAAAATGGTGCAGGTTTTATTGTAAGAAATGATAAAACAATAGTAAGTTGGTCTCTTACTGACTGTTTATATAATAAGAAAGTTGAAATAGGAATTAATACTGATGAAGATTATAGAAAAAGAGGATTTGGAGCTATAGCGGCAGCTGCTACTGCAGATTATTGTTTATCGAATGGTATAGAAGAAATAGGTTGGCATTGTGTAGATACAAACATTGGCTCAATATGTATAGCAGAAAAGTTAGGGTTCCAAAGAGCACAGGATTATTATTCATTTACCCCATATCCACCTATAGAAAATGAAAGTGATTTGGATGAAGAACAATGGACGGAATGGGCTCTTTATTATGAAGATGCAATTAAGACAGAACCAGAGTTGATGATGGTTTGTGCATTTTGCTGGGCTAGGGCAAATAATGTTGATGAAACAATAAAAATCATAAATATTAATAAAGAAACTGGATGGAAGAGTGAAGTTCAAAGATTAGCTAATCACCCAATATTCTTAAGGTTTAAAGATAATTTAAAGTGGAATGAATTTTTAAATTATTTAATTAAAGAATGGGAGTAAGCTAGGGACGGTTCATAAGAACTGAGTTTAGTGGAATCTGTACAAGCAAAACTTTATTTTAAATGAACCGTCCCTGAATAAAACTTGTAATTTAAGTAAGCTACGTATATATAAATAAACACTAAAGCACTAGATAAAAGGAGAGAAAGAGTGAAATATAAGAAAATCTTTGATTTTACAAAGGTACCTTTAGTATTAATAAAGAGATTAATATTTAAGAAAAAAGTTAAGAGCGACATAAGAGATTTGATTTATATAAATTACAATATATGTAATAAGGAAGTTGTTTCTTATGGAATAGAGTTTAAAGAATTTATTTTAGCGTTAAAGGAAAAACCTAATTATTTATTAGTGATAGAAGGGAATTATTGGGGAAGTGGATTTGATTTTAACACAAGGTGTCAGTATAGCGATAAAGCGGATTTAAATGAGTTTATTGAAGAAAATGTATATAGCTATGGAGATTTCTGTTGGGTAGATTTTGAAGATGAAGAGAACCTTAATAAACTTAAACCAATTGAAGTTGCAGAGTTATTATATTTAGGTAAATTAGGAAAGCCAATAAATAAACCTTTATTCGAAAAGTTGAGCAATAGGTTTGTATATTTGGCACATGATGATGGTTGGTATAACCACACTTACTATAGAAATGAAGAAGATTATAAAGATATAATATATGGAGTAATAAATTCTAAAATTAAAAGACTATATAATTTTAACATTGATTATATAGGAGATGAAATACTTAATAAGATTATAAGATTAAGTGAAGAAGGTTGCGCAATTGACATAAAAAAATTGAGAATAGATAAAGATAACCAATTAAGCATACCTATTTATATAATAGGAAAACATCAAGATATGGATGAAGTATATAGTTTATGTAGAGAAAAAGAAGTAATAGTGAATTATGAATTGATAATGGATGATGATTTGTGGGAACTAAGAAGACAAGCTAAGTAAAGATCATAAAAAGTTACTTTAAGGGTAATGAGGGTAAAATATTTAAGTTTTTAAGTTGGGGACGGTTCATAAATTTTATTATGAACATAGTAGGATAAGCGAGATATAAATATTCATGAACCGTCCCTAACATGCCACGTTTGACTAGCTTGGATGTAAGCTTTATTTTTAGGAGGTAATGAGAATGGTTAATAATTTTAAAATAAGTAATATGGAATTTTCAGATGTAAATGAGGCAAAAGAAATATGGCATAATCAATATAAAAGGTATTGTGATAATAGTTCATTTCCTTCATTTTGGAAAAATGACAAAGAATCAGTTGAAAGATTTTTAAATTGGAAGATAAAAAATAATAATGCTATTGTTGCAAAATTGGATAATAAGGTGGTAGGTTTTTTAGCATATGATGTTTTCCCTTTCCATGGAGAAAACTCAGCATTTTGTCCTGCAATTGGACACGCTGTTGTTGAAGAATATAAAGAAAGAGTATATTTAGAATTATATAAAAGTATTTCACATGAATGGGTTAAGAAAAATATTTTTAATCATTTATGGACTATATTTTTTAATGATGTTAAGTTAAAAAACGTTTTATTTGAATTAGGTTATGGTTCATATTTAATTGATGCATTTAATGACTCAAATATTAGTTCAAGTGAAAAATCTATATGTGAGATCAGAAAAGCTACTATTGAAAATATTGATGTTTTATATGAACTTGTAGAGGAATCAAATGAGTATTATGAATCAGCACCATTGTTTTTAAAGAGAGACAAGTATTCTAAAGAGGAAATTAAAGCTTTTATAGTAAAAAATAATGTGTTTATTGCATGGGATAAAGAACTTCCTATAGGTTTTATTAATCTAAGTATTAATGAAGATAACGATGTGATAAATATGGCTGTAAAAAACTGTGGCTTGATAGATGAAATAGGTGCATATATAAAATTAGAATATAGAAATAAAAAAGTAGGAATTCATTTATTAAAAAGGGTAAATGATTATTGTCGTGAAAATAATATTCCATATATTCATGTTGATTTTGAGACTGCAAATTTATATGGTAATAAATTTTGGAAAAAATATTTTGATCCGATGTTGTTATCAATGAGAAGACCAATAAATAGAGATATAAATAAGGCATAAATAAAGAGTACAAGTTGGGGACGATTCATAAAAAGTTTGGTATAAGGGAATGATTGTGGATTGGACAAGTTAGGGACGGTTCATAAATTTTTGTATGAAGCTGGTAGACAAGCGAGATATAAATATTCATGAACCGTCCCCTAAAAGTTTTACAAATAGGTATTATTTGATTATAACCAAATGATACCTATTTTTTGTTTCTAAAAGGTTATAGAATATAAGTAATGACTAGAGATTTGAGAAGGGAGTGAGCGGAATGAAGCACGTTATCATACGAACTGATAGTTTAATTTCGATTGGAGGTTTTAAAAAATAAAAAAATTTGGAGTGAATCATATATATGATGAAATTGAAACACTTAATTAATAATGATAAATTAGCAGAATTAATTCTGAAATTATGGATAGATGGTAATGAAGTAATGGATATAGATTCTAAAGAAAGTTGGGAACATTTTAGAAGTAGTGAAAATGCTACTACATTCGTTAGAGCTTCATCAAATACTATATATATTGTAAAACATGAAGGAGAAAGATTCTTTTTAAGATATGCTCCTGTTGAGGAAAAAGAATTTGAACAAGTTAAATCTGAGATAGAATTTGTTCAATATTTAAGAACTCAAGGGTATGAAGCGGTAGAAGTTGTACCTTCTAAAACAAATAAGACAGTTGAACTTATAAAAACTGAATATGGAACTTATGTAGCGTCTATGTTTAAAGGGGCAAAAGGGGATAGCTTAGAGGATGCAAAGTTAAATGAAAAGATAATGTATGAACACGGTAAGAATTTAGCAAGGTTACATAATCTGAGTAAAAAGTGTGATAAGAAAAATAGGCCGAGTTATTTAGATATATTTGAAAGAATAAAGAAGTATCTAAAGTCAATACAAGATGAGCTAGCTCTCAAGGAATTGGAGCTACTGAAAGAGTTCTTCTTAACTTTACAAATAGACGATTCAAACTTTGGATTGATACATTATGATTTTGAATTAGATAATATTATTTATAATGATGAGAATGATAATATGACAGTGATTGATTTTGATGATTCTATGTATCATTGGTTTGTGATGGATATTGTACAAGCGCTAGAGAGTATATCAGAAGAAGTTGATTCAGAGGACAAGGAGTCCTTCCAACAGGCATTCTTAGAAGGATATAGAAGTGAGAAGGAAATAGATGAAGAAATATTTAAACATTATGATGTATTCAAAAGGTTTGGAAATTTATATGGATATATGCGTACTGTAAGGTCGTGTGAAGAAACTGTAGAGAATGAACCAGAGTGGATGCCTGGATTAAGAGAGCGTTTAGAGAATGGTATAAGAGAAGATAGTGCTGAGTTTGGAAAGGCTTTATAGATAGTAAGTGTAAGTAAGACAAATTGGGGACAAATTGGGGACGGTTCATAAAAAGTTTGTTTTAACATAGAATTTTGGGGACGGACAAGCGAGGGACGGTTCATAAGTTTTGAGATGAATTAAACTGGAAAAGTAAAAATAGAGTAGGGGACGGTTCATAAGAATTAAGAATAGCGAAGTAGGGACAAGCTACTCTTAATTTTTTATGAACCGTCCCCTTGTGTATTGTAACTTGATTTAAATTTGCACACTAGGACTAGTTAATAATTTAGTGAATTAAACATCACTAAAATCATATACATTATATATGTATATTAATATGAAAATAATTAAAGGGAGTCAAACAATTTTATGATTGGTATAGTATTTACGTTATTTTCAATATTTTTTATTTTAATAAGCAGTTTCTTAACATATGTAGCTTTCAAGCAGAATAAATCCATAACTTTAAGATTTATTCCTAGCTTTATGTGCTTATTAGGAATTTTGTTTTTTGGAATAGGTCCCTATATTTTTAATTATGCTAAAGGAATTACACTAGGTTTGATTTTTTTATTTTTAGGAATTTTTTCTGGAATTGCATTTTGGGTTTCAGTAATAACGCTTATTTATTTGATGTTAATATATAAGAATAATGATAGAATCAAATAGTTATTTAGATAAATAGTGTTTATATTTTATAGTAAGATTGGACAAGTTTAGATTTAAGAATAAACTTATGAGATTAAAACAAATATACAAGAGAGGAGCATTTAAATATGAGTGAGAAAAAATATGTATGCCCTTGTTGTGGATATCTGACATTAGAAGAACCTACAGGATCATATGATATTTGCCCAATCTGTTTTTGGGAAGATGAAGGTATGTATGATGATCCAGATGAAATAAGTGGAGCAAATGGTGTTTCTTTAAGAGTTGCACAGCAGAATTTTAAAGAGTTCAATGCATGTGCCAAAAAGTGTCTTCAATATGTTAGAAAACCAACTGAAGATGATGTATATAAAGGACCTCTAGATATAAGTGAGATAAAGAAAAAGTGATAGATGATATGAGTAATTAATATACTTATTGAGAATGCAGAGGCTGATATGCTGATATAACTTAAGGTTCAGAAGTAATTATATGTAGGCGGTGGATAAGCTTGTTTTATCTACCGCCTTTATAAGTTTTCACAATAATTCTTCTAAGTTAATATAATTAGTTTATAAGAAAATTAATAAAAGAGCTTTAAATAAGGATGGACAAACTATCAGTTGTTTATCTAGTGTAATTGACTGGAAGTGGTCAAGAGGGTGTGAAATAAGTGTATTAAACGATAAAAACATAATGCATTTTTCAAGAATCAATCATTGAGTTATATGGAAAAAACAGTTAATATATAAGTATAGAGAGTTTAACTAAAAATTATAATAAGTAAATCTTAAGTATTAAGGAACATAAAACTAATTTCAATTTTAGAGCTCAGGAATATAGAAATTTGAAAGTAAAGAATGAACATTCTTTATGAAAAGATGAAAGTTTTATAACAATTTCTTTAGAAAGCTTGACCACACTAATGGAATATTGATATAAAAGTATAGTACATGGATTATAAAAGTCAGTTTTGTAACTGTAAATAGTAATATTGGTATAATTGGTCAGTAGAATTAATGATAAGCGAGGGAATAAAATGAATTTATACAATAAAATCATAAATAGAGAAGAGAAGATATCAATAATTGGATTAGGATATGTAGGAATGCCTTTAGCTATAGCTTTTGCAGAAAAAGTTGATGTTATTGGATTTGATGTGAACAAAGAAAAGGTTGCAATGTATCATAAGGGAATTGATATGACAGGTGAAGTGGGAGATGAAGCAATAAAGAATACAACAGCAGTATTTTGTTGTGATGAAGAGAGACTGAAGGACGCTAAGTTACACATTGTTGCAGTTCCAACACCAACGAATGAGGATAAAACTCCAGATTTAAGACCTGTGATTGGAGCTTCTAAAACTTTAGGAAGAAATTTAACTGAGGGATCAATTGTTGTTTATGAATCAACAGTATATCCTGGGTTAACTGAAGAGGTTTGTATACCAATACTTGAAGAAGAATCAGGATTAAAATGTGGAGTAGATTTTAAAATAGGATATTCACCTGAGAGAATTAATCCAGGCGATAAGGTTCATAGACTGCAGAATATCGTTAAGGTAGTATCGGGAATGGATGAGGAATCATTAGATATAATTGCTAAAGTATATGAACTTGTAGTTGAAGTAGGGGTTCATAGAGCAGAGAGCATAAAGGTGGCTGAAGCATCTAAAATAATAGAGAATTCACAGAGAGATTTAAATATTGCATTCATGAATGAAATAGCAATGATCTTTGATAGAATGGGGATAGATACTCAATCAGTTATTGCAGCAGCAAATACAAAATGGAACTTCTTGCTGTTTGAACCAGGTTTAGTTGGAGGACACTGTATAGGGGTTGATCCTTACTACCTTGTACATCAGGCAGAGAGATTTGGTCATGAGTCAAAGGTTATTGCAGCAGGAAGAAAAGTTAATGATGGTATGGGTAAATTTGTAGCTGAAAAAACAATCAAGAAGTTAATTAAAGCTGGAAAGAATGTGAGTAAAGCTAAAATTGGTATTCTTGGACTTACTTTTAAGGCAAATTGTCCAGATATAAGGAACACTAAGGTAATAGATATAATCAATGAATTAAATGAATATGGTGTTGAAATCAAGGTGACTGACTGCATGGCTGATAAGGAAGAAGTAAGAGAAGAATATGGAATGGAACTTGTAGATATCGAAGAAATTAAAGATGTTGATGCAATAATAGTTGCAGTTGGACATAATCAATATAAAGACTTGAATTTTGATAGATACAGAGAATTCTTTAGAGTAAATTCAGAAGAAGATAGGGTACTAGTAGATGTTAAAGGAATTCTTAATAAGAAAGAAGCTGAGCAATACGGATATATGTATTGGAGATTATAATAGTATATTGTATACTTTAATTTAAAGATAAACGAGTAGTTGAGAATAGAATGTAGATTTTCAATTGCTCGTTTTTTTATTTTGCAAGGCAGGAGAATGTTTGGAGAATGGACAAACTTGTAACACACTGGGGACGGTTCATAAAAAGATTAAGGGGTGAATAAACAAGCTATCACAATTATGATGAAAGTGGTATAATTTAGGATATAACAAATAATGCAAATAATTGGGGGAAGAATTTATGGCAACATGGGTGGCACATATTAGAGTTGCAGAAAGGTTATTAGAAAAATTTAAGTTAGTTGAAGAAATGTTTTTAGCAGGAAATATTGCACCGGATAGTGGTGTTCCAAATGAAGATCATTCTGTATTTACACCTGGTAAGAAAATAACTCATTGGTTAGATAAATCTTTAAAAAATGAAGAATATCTTGAAATAAACTCAGAAAGTTTTTTTGACAAATACATAAAGGGTAGAGAACTTGAAAAAAAAGAAAAATCATTTCTTATAGGATATTACACTCACCTTTTAACTGATATTGAATGGTCAAAGATGCATAGAAAAATTATCAATCAAGATAAAGAGTTCAAAGAAGAATTAACTAAAGACAAGAATTTTATTTGGACTGTAAAGAAAGATTGGTATGGTCTAGATTATAAATATATAATAGAGAATGAGAATTGTATATTTAACAAGGTGTACAAGCATATAAAAGAAATACCAGATTATTTAGAGTATTTTCCTAAAGGTGCTTTTATAAATCAAAAGGAAGCGATAGTAGATTATTATACTGAGAAGAATGAGCATAAATTCAATAAGGAATTCAAGTATTTAACAGAAGATATGATGGATAAGTTTGTTGAAGAATGCTCGGCTGAAATTATAGAGATATTAAATAAAAAATGTGTTTTGTAAAGGAGAGAAATGATTGGAGAATAGAGTGGAAGTATTTAAGGCCTTATCAGATGTTAACAGATTAAAAATTATAGATATGCTTTCCTGTGGAGAGTTATGTGTAGGTGATTTAATAGAAGGGTTAGAGCTTAGTCAACCTACAATATCTCATCATATGAAGATATTAAAGCAAGCTGGTTTAGTTAAATCATATAAAATAGGTAAATGGACTAAATACTCATTAAATAAAGAGTCATTTGAAGATATAGCTGAGTTTATTAAATACATTTCTTCTTTCAAGGAAGATTGTATTTGTAATAAGGTTAAAAAAGGTTGTTGTAATTAAAAAGAGTTTAAGTTATAAGTTCGAAGAAACGCTTGATAAGCAAAGTTTATCAAGTGTTTTTTTATAATTGAGTATTTTTAAAATATCATTGACAAAAATAAAGTTATTGAATAGTATATACGTATGGATATATTTAAATGTATCGATGTGTAGGGAAAAGGAGGTAAATAATTGGAGAAGAAAGTTGAAGTTTTTAAGGCCTTAGCAGATAGCAACAGATTAAAGATTCTAGATATGCTTTCTTGTGGAGAATTATGTGTATGTGACTTGATTGAGGGCTTAGAACTTACTCAGTCCACAGTATCACATCATATGAAAATACTAAAGCAAGCAGACTTGGTTAAATCAAATAAGATTGGTAAATGGACTAAGTATTCAATTAATAAAGATACATTTGAAGATATAGAGAATTTTATTAAGTACATATCTACATTTAAGGATGACTGTATATGTAATAAGGTTATAAAAAAAAATTGTGATTAATGAGAATTATATTATTATAAATTTTATTGGAGGAGAATGTTTATGTCTATTAAAGAAAAGAAGCAAAAAGCAGGTATAAGTTTTTTTGAAAAATACCTAACTATATGGGTAGCTTTATGTATAGTTGTTGGAGTAGCAATTGGTCATTTTGTACCAGTAATACCTGATACTTTAAGTAAATTTGAATACGCTCAAGTGTCTATTCCCGTAGCAATTCTTATTTGGCTAATGATTTATCCTATGATGCTTAAAATTGATTTTACAAGTATAGTAAATGCCACAAAGAAACCAAAAGGATTAACAATAACATGTGTAACTAACTGGCTTATTAAACCATTTACTATGTATGTTATAGCAGCATTTTTCTTTAAATTTGTGTTTAAAGCAATATTACCAGCAGATATAGCTGCAGAATATTTAGCAGGGGCAGTTCTTTTAGGAGCAGCACCATGTACAGCCATGGTATTTGTTTGGAGTCATCTAACTAAAGGAGATGGAGCATATACACTAGTACAGGTAGCAATAAATGATTTAATTCTATTACTTGCATTCACACCTATAGTTGCATTATTACTAGGGGTATCAGATGTAGCTGTACCTTATGACACATTATTTTTATCTGTAGTATTATTTGTAGTGATTCCATTTGCAGCAGGATTTATATCAAGAACAAGTATTATAAAGAATAAGGGTAAAGATTATTTTGAAAATGTATTTTTAAAGAAGTTTGATAACATAACTATAATGGGATTACTTCTAACATTGGTAATAATATTCTCATTCCAAGGTGATAAGATTATTAATAACCCAATGCATATAGGATTAATTGCAATTCCTCTTATTATTCAAACTTTCTTTATATTCGCAGTAGCTTACTTATGGGCAAAAGTATGGAAGCTTCCTCATAATATAGCAGCGCCAGCATCAATGATAGGAGCGAGTAACTTCTTTGAACTAGCTGTAGCCGTAGCAATATCTTTATTTGGACTTCAATCAGGTGCAACATTAGCTACAGTTGTTGGTGTTTTAGTTGAAGTACCTGTAATGTTAACTCTTGTTAAAATAGCAAATAATACAAGAGGATGGTTTGAATAGAGTGTAAGATAATTACATTAATAAGAAAATAATGAGGTTCTATGATAAAGTATATTATTGATTAAAATTCTGGAGGGATATTATTATGAAGAAAAAAGTAGCATTTGTTTGTGTTCATAATTCATGCAGATCACAGATGGCTGAAGGTTGGGCAAAGGAATTAGGAAAAGAATTTATAGAGGCATATTCAGCAGGTACTGAAAATTATCCAGAGGTAAAACCTAATGCAGTTAAAGTTATGGAAGAAGCTGGCGTTAATATGAGTGAGCATTATCCGAAGCTTTTAACTGATATTCCAGAAGAATTGGATATACTAATAACAATGGGTTGTAATGTAGCATGTCCATTTGTACCATGTGAACATCAAGAAGATTGGGGACTTGAAGACCCTTCAGGAGGGCCAATTGAAGGTTTCCAAAACACTAGAGATATTATTAAAGAAAAGGTTGAGGAATTAATTAAAAGAATAGAAAAAGGGGAACTTTAATATAGGATACTTTTTACTTAGGAGAGATTTTAAAACGGAGAGATTTTAATATTGGAGAGATTTTCTGTATTTTAACAATTAGGAGGAATTTTAATGAAAATAGAATTTTTTGAGCCACCAATGTGTTGTTCAACAGGCGTTTGTGGACCAACAGTTGATTTGACTTTAGTAGCAGTGATGGATGATATAAAGAAGTTAAAGAATAAGTATGAAGGATTAGAAATTGAGAGATACATGATTTCTCAGCAGCCTATGAAATTTAAAGAAAATGATGCTGTATATAAACTTGTTAAGGAACAAGGGAGAGAAGTACTTCCTATAGTTACATTTAATGGTGAAGTAATAAAGACTAATGGTTACCCTACATTTACTGAGATGGAAAAGTACATTGGAGATGAATAAAATGGATACTAGATTTATTTTTTTCTCAGGTAAAGGAGGCGTTGGAAAGACTTCAATGTCTTGTTCTACAGGGGTTTATTTTGCTGAGAAAGGTCAAAAAACTTTAATTGTTACAACTGATCCTGCTGCAAATTTATCAGATGTATTTGAGCAAGAGATAGGGCATAAAATAACTAAGATTAATGGTATTGAAAATTTATTTGCTATGGAGATTGATTCAGAAAAAGCAACTGAAGAGTATAAGGAAAGATCACTAGCTCCAATGAGAGAGTTCTTTGATGATGAAATGATAAAGATTGCTGAGGAACAGCTTAGTGGTCCATGTACTGAAGAGATGGCTTCCTTTGATAAATTCATAGACTTTATGGAAGAAGATGATTTTGATATCATTATTTTTGATACAGCACCAACAGGGCATACTATTAGGCTTTTAGAACTTCCAGTAGATTGGAGCGCTCATATTGAAGAAAGTTCAAAAGGGAGTGGTCAGACATGTATGGGACCAGTGGCACTTATACAGGAAAGTAAACAAAAATATGATGAAGCTATAAGAAAATTAAGAGATACTTCTAAAACTGAATTTACTTTTGTTATGCAGCCTGAACAGACATCTCTTGATGAAACTTTAAGATCATGTAATGAACTGAAGGACTTAGGAATTGAAACTGGTAAAATTATCATAAATGGACTTATTCCTAAGAAGGAAGCTGTAAATCCTTTCTTTAAAGCAAGGTATGAGATGCAGCAGAAATACCTGCAGAAGATATATGATATGTTCAAAGATGTAAAAATAAGTTCAATGGAGCTTTTTCATACTGAACTTAAAGGCATTGAAATCTTTAGAATAATTGGTTCAAAACTTTATGATAAAACAGTTAGGATAGATGAGAGTTTTAATTTTAAAACTGATAATAAACTTTCTGATGATATGATTATAGAGAATCAAAATGTAGATAAATTGATTTATCCACAGAATGGAAAGAGAAAAAACATATTTTTCTCAGGAAAAGGTGGAGTAGGAAAGACTTCTATGGCATGTATTACTGCTATCAGAACAGCAAGTAAGGGATACAAAACATTACTTATGACCACTGATCCTGCAGCTCATATTGGTAATGTGTTAGAAAAAAAGGTATTCCATGATATAACAAAGATTGATGAAGTAGATAATCTTTATGCTGTTAAAATTGATCAAAAGAAGGCTGCTGAAGAATATAAGGAAAGTGTTCTTAAAGGAGCAAGAGAATATTTTGATGAGAGTACGCTACAGGCTATGGAAGAAGAAATGAATTCACCTTGTACTGAAGAAATGGCCGCTTTCCAAAAGTTTATGAAATATGCTGTGATGGAAGAGTTTGATGTAATTGTTTTTGATACAGCACCTACAGGGCATACATTGAGATTATTGGAACTTCCTATGGATTGGAGCAAGCAAATACAATTCAAGGCTGGGGAATCAGCAGAGATTAGTGAGGCTGATAAAACAGAAAGTGAGAAGTTTAATAAGGTAATAGAAATTCTAAAGGATAAAGAAATTACTACATTTGCCTTTGTAATGTATCCTGAAAAGACTCCTATAATCGAGTCCTATAGGGCGTCAAAAGAACTTGAAACTGTAGGAATAAAAACACAATTAGCTATTGCAAATTTAATTATTCCAAAAGAAGAAGTTGTAACGCCTTTCTTTGTAAACAGACGAAACATGCAGAGAAAATATCTTAAGGAAATAAGAGAAAGATTTGTAGATTCTAAAATATTAGGTGTTCAGATGTATGATAAAGAAATTAAAGGCATCAAAATGTTAAAGAATATTGCTGATAAAGTATTTGGAGTATAAAAAATACACAGTGTAAGAGACTAAAGATGAGTACTGGCAGTGACTGGACAGGAGTGTAAATATGATAAAAAAAGTATCATTTATATCAGATATACATGGAAATATAGAAGCTTTGAGAGCTGTTCTTGAAGATATGAAGATAAAAGGAATAGAGTATAATAATGTGTACTGCACGGGTGATGTGGTAGGATATGGACCGAGACCAAATGAAGTTATTGAAGAGTTAAGAAAACATAATATTACTTGTATTTTGGGTAATCATGATAAGGTAGTTGGGTTCTTTGAAGCTACTGAAGAAGAGAGAAATATATTTTCCAATACAGTATTGTGGACAGCTGAAAATATTAAAGAAGAGAATAAGCAATTTTTAAAAAAGCTTAAAAGTGATTTAATAATAAAAGTTGGGAAAAAAGAGTTTCTTCTAACTCATGGAAGTCCAAATTCAATAAGTGAATATATTTTTGAAGATGATATTTTATTGCAAGAAGAAATAGCTTCTAAGTTAAATGAGGATATTTTAGTCTTCGGTCATACTCATGTTCCATATTTCAAGAAAGTTAACGGAAAAGTGTTCATAAATTCAGGGAGTGTAGGTAAACCAAAAGACGGAGATAACAGAGCTTGTTATTGTGTTGTTGAGGTTGATGATAATATAGATGATATAAAAGTTAGATTTGAGCGAGTTCCTTATGATATTGAAAAAGTAGTTAAAGAGATAGAAGAGTCTGATTTATTAGATGAATATGCACAAAAGCTAAGAGGGTAATAAATTTTTTATAGCAAAGCACTTAATAAGAATATATTTTATTAAGTGCTTTTTTTATGTTTATATAATGTTTTTGTTTGAAGATATATCCGTTAAAATGAAGTATTTACAAATATCTACATAGTTGATATGATTTTTATAATAGAAATATTTGTAAGGTATATTAAAGTGTTGAAATGATGAGAAAATTAATGATGATCACAGTGGGAAGTATTTGGAGTCTTGGAACAACAAAGTTGACAAAATATATGACAACAATGTTACTAACAAGGATAGACAAGCTTATTTTAAAATGTGTATGTAAGTAAATCAATATAATTAAAAGCATATGGAAGGGGGAGTTAAGTGATTAATAAGTATGAAGATATAATATACAGGGCAAGACTTTTTTTAAAGCGTGAACTTAATAAGTCAGTTATAGTAGCGCAGGAATCAGGAATTGGAGTACTTGAAAACAATGTATGGGAAGTAACTTATCCTTGGAGAAAATCTAAGGAGTTCACGTATATCCATTGTATGAATGTAGAGCGTAATTCTGTAGAAATTGCAAAAGAAGGAGAGTTTAATTTATCTGAAAAGGATATAATAGAAATTCGAGTTGCTGCTATTCTCCATGACATAGGTAAATTTTATGTTGAAGAAAATCATGCAGATAAAAGTGCAGAGCTAGCAAAGAACTGGTTTCAGGAGAATAAGGATATTTCAGATTTAATAGATTCTCAAAGAGTTATTAAAATGATTGGGAATCATTCAAAGAAAGATGAGATAAGTGATGATGTTTGTGAGAGTATATTAAAAGATGGGGATGTACTCGATGAAACTGGTGCAACATCAATTTTTATGACTTCAAAATGGGTTAATGAGAATAGTCCATTCTTTTTCTATGATTTAAGCAGAAAATTGACCAGTAGGGAATTGAAATTTTTAGATAAAGCACTGAATAGACTTATAACCCCGGAAGGAAAAAGACTAATGAAAAAGAAAATTGAGTTTATGAATAAATATATTAAAGAGTTGAAATACGAGATAAAGGATGAGAATACTAAGGAGGCGTTATTTATTTTGAAAAGTAATAGTGGGAAAATTTATAGAATTGCTTCGTTTACAGATAAAATAGGAGGAGGAAATCCTGCTGGAGTTGTTATATGTCATAGCGAAATGTTAGAGGCGGAGATGCTTTCAGTGGCTAAAGAAGTTGGGTATTCTGAAACAGCATTTATATCTAAATCACAGGTTGCAGATTTCAAAGTGAGATTCTTTACTCCAGCAGATGAAGTGGACCTATGTGGTCATGCAACTGTAGCTGCATTCCATGTATTATACGAAAACCATATAATTGATGAAGGGGTATACACTCAAGAGACTAAAGCTGGAGTTTTAGAGGTACATATTGAAAAGGGTGGAAGAATTTTTATGGACCAAGCATCGCCTAAATTTTATGAGCTAATAGATTCACAAGAAATATGTGATTCTTTAAATATTCCATCAGACTTTTTAAATGAAAAAATGCCTATACAGGTGGTTTCAACTGGAATAAGGGATATATTTGTACCTGTGAAAAGTATTGAATGTTTAAATGGTATTAAACCAGATTTTGATAAAGTATCAGAGATAAGTAAGAAGTATAATGTGACTGGCTATCATGTATTCACTCTTGAAACACTAGATGGTGCAGCTGCTCATTGTAGGAATTTTGCACCTCTTTATGATATACCCGAAGAGGCTGCTACAGGAACATCAAATGGAGCTTTAAGTTGTTATCTATATAAGTATGCTAATGAGCATTTAAGTAAGTTTGAAGTTAAGCGTATTGATAAATGTGGATACGAAGGACAAAGTGAAGTACAAAGTGAAGTACAAAGTGAAGTACAAAGTGAAGTACAAAGTGAAGTACAAAGTGAAGTACAAAGTGAAGTACAAAGTGAAGAGGGGTTGGACAAGCAATATAATATGAAGTTTGAACAAGGATACAGCATGGATTCACCATCAGAAATTTATTCTAAGTTAATTATAAATGATGGAAAAATTGAAAGAGTTAAGGTTGGGGGAGTCGCTGTAGTAATAGAATAAGGTAATTTATAAAGTGATGACAAATTAGGGGACGGTTCATAAATTATGAGAGTGCTTGGATGGGACAAACAATAGAAAAGTTTTTATGAACCGTCCCCAATATGTATAGGGGGATTAAGTATGGAGATTATAGATGCACATATACATTCACTACCATGTGGAATAATGTGTGGGGGTAGTGTTGATGTAACTTATGATAAAGTAATTGAAGGTATGGAGGAACAGAGGATCAAAAGAGGCATCTTTGTTCCAATAAATGATATTTCATGGCAGCCTGTTGATGAGATGAATGATTACATGGTTGAAGTTATAAATAAAAACAAAAATATAGTTGGATTTATAGACATTGATATATCAAAGATGCATTTTTATAATGGAATAATTAATCTTGAAAATAATATTAAAAAATTAGTCAAACTAGGATTAAAGGGAATTAAAGTTCATCCTCAAAATTTAGGAGTGAATGGAGATGATTGGAGGCTTATGCCAATATATAGATTGGCAGGAGAGTTGAATATTCCAGTTATGATTCATTGCCATCCAGGATCATGTCCAGGAACTATAGATAATTCAAATCCTAAATATTTAGAAAAGATGGTTAGAGTATTTCATAAGACAAAGTTTATAATATCACATTTTGGTGGCGTGCTGTATTTTGATTACATGCCATGGTTAAATCATGAAAATGTGTATTTTGAATGCTCAGGCATACTTGAAGCATTAAAAAAACATTATTCCTTGGATAAGATTAGAGCGATCTTTGAAGAGATAGGTTATGAGAAGCTATTCTTTGGATCGGATTTTCCAGTTGTTGACTTAAATGCTCAAATAGAAATATTTAAAGAACTAGTACCACTTAAATTTCATGAAGATGTATTTTCTAAGAACATATTGAAGTTTGGTGAGGAGTTTGGATGGTGGAAGTAAGGTATTATTAGTTTTAAATAGTAATAAAAAAATTAGGGGACGGTTCATAAATTTTCATTAGGAATTTGGACAAGCAGACTGGCGTACAAGTTGCTGAAAAGTATTTATGAACCGTCCCCAATAGTTATAATAAAGATTGCTTGTCTAAGCGATAAAATTAGATTTCAATTATTTATGAACCGTCCCTGACTTATCCTAAGTTATTTCTTTTCAAGTAGTTTTCGATAAAGTTTATTTGCATCTTTATATTTTCTTTTCATCTCAAAATACTCAATAAGCTTTTTATTTATTATGTCACAAATATTTGAATAGTTGATGCTTTCATAATAAGGAAGTATATTTTTTATAGTTTCTTTATAAAAGATATCTTCATCAAAATGAAATATACTAAGATAATTAAAGTAAAGTAAATTATAATAAAGTGAGTTCTTTTTCTCTTTTATGAGAAATCTATCAAAAATATCTTTACACTCTTCAATTCTATTTAGTTTATTTAAACATTCAGTACTATTTACTGCAGCCAATACCGAAAAGTCCCCAACAAGTGCTAATTCAGCCCAATGAAGGCTTTCTTTATAGTCCTGTAAATACATGTACATATTTGAGAGATGGACATAAGCTTGTGTTAACACAGAATCAATCTTAAAGTGTTTTGCAGCTGTATAGGTTGCTTTAAGATGGCTTAGGGCCTCATCATACATCTGCAGATCTGTGTAGCAAATACCTAAGTAAATGTTGCAGTACATAGCACATACATATTGACCAAGATGTTGATAAGTTTCTAAGGCTTTATTCATTGAGATTATTCCTCGTAAGGATTGTTTATCATAGCAATAACAGAAACCAAGGTTATAGTTTACCCAAGGGGTATCTTTGATTATTTTAGCTTTTTCAAGTCTAGTTAACCCCTCTTCATGAGAAACATATTTATAGGTTAATCTTCCAGTTAATAATAGATACAGATATCTTAAATCATCATTTAAAGCTGAATAAATATTATCTATATAGGAAATATCTTTTTTTAGGTCAGCATAATTTTTGTTATCAATATGGATATCATATGCCAGCTTGTATATTTTAAACTCAATATTATATGGAGATATCTTAATCAAATCTTCATATTTTAGTATGTTATCGAATATATTTTTAGCGCTAGTTGTATTACGAAATTCTAATTCTGTAATAAAGTTTATAAGTTCTTTACGTATTGAACCAATATTTTCGATGACAGGAATTCTATCGATATTCATTCTATGTAATAGTAGCTCAATAATCTCACTATTAAGTTTCTTTTTACCGTTTTCAAAATAGCTAAGGTGACTTGGAGAGCATACACCATGACATAAAGCATCCTGACTATAGCCATTATCAAGTCTATTATATTTTATCCAAGCTGATAGAAAGTCGTATTCAAATTTTTCACCAAATATTGAAACACATCCTTGCAAAATTAACACCTCTTAATTATATTTTTAGTATTTTTATAATCTTAATATATGTTAAATGGTATCATCTTGACTAATATGAGTCAAATGGTGATATAGATATTTAAATAAGTACAAATTGAAATGAAAATGGAATGGTATTTACAGAAAAGATAGGGGGTTCGTAAAAGGGGGGAAGAAAGTGTAGAGAATAGGTATAAAACAAGTTGAATCAATAAATACCTTTTATTATCGACTATTATATAATATTATAATAATAGGAAATATTAAACATTAAGTGGGGGGACAATAAATGTCAGAATACAAAGGATTCTTTGCAGAGTTTTATGATATTTTACATGAAGGACAAAATGAATACATAGCTTATACTAAACTAGCAGAGAAGTATGGAAAGCGTATATTAGAATTAGGAAGTGGAACAGGTAGAATAACTATACCATTAGCAAAAGAAGGTATGGAAGTAACTGGTTTAGAATATAATGAGGACATGCTGTTCATGTGTAAGGAAAAGCTAGAAAAGGAAGAGAAGCTAGTTAAAGAGAATGTGAAATTGTTTGCAGGAGATGCAAAAAACTTTAAAATAGATGATAAGTTTAACATGATAATTGCTCCATGTAATTTTATAAATCATTTCTTTTCTTTTGAAGAATTAGAGCAAGTTGTAGAGTGTGTTAAAGCTCATTTAACAGAAGATGGTGTTTTTATAATAGACAATTCATTACCTTCTGTTGAATGTATGATGGATGAAAATGGGCTTGAGATGAAATCACAATTCATGAATAAGAGAACTGGATATAAGATACTTAATAGTTTCACTCCAAGATATAATTTTGTTGATGGAATTGAAGAAGATATAATAAAGATTCAGGAAGTAGATGGGGATGGAAATATCGTTAGAATGGCTGAAAGTAATGAAAAATTAGCATTCTACTTTCCAAGAGAGATTAGATATTTATTACATAATACAGGTATGGAGATAGTTGAGGAACGTGGGAACCTAATGCGAGGAGGCACAATTGGGAAAAATAGTGGTGAGATGGTTTTTATAGCTAGAAAGAATAAATAGGATTGTATGGACAGGGGGACGGTTCATAAGATTTTATGAAATAATTTAAGTCTAGACATGGACAAGTTCGGGACGGTTCATAAATTCAGAGATAGCTTGGAATGGACAAATTATCTCTAAATTTTTATGAACCGTCCCCAATTGTTCTAATATTTAAGATACTATTTTTGAGGGGAAAGGAATGGGAGAGAAATATATAATTGGTATAAAGAAGAAAATGGCATATAATATTAACTAATGATGGATAAAATGAATAGTAGATAACCTTAAAAGGAGGAACTATGAAAAACTATAGAGTATATGGAAATAAGCCTTATAATATAATACTTCTACATGGCGGACCGGGTGCTCCAGGTTCATTGAGTAGTTTAGGAAAGTTACTATCAGATAAATTTGGTCTCATTGAACATCTACAAGAGAGTGATTCAATTGAAGGGCAGATAGAAGAACTTAAAAATATTTATGATACACATGAAAAAGAGCCATTTACCATAATAGGACATTCATGGGGAGCGTGGTTAGGGTATATATTTGCAGCAAAATATCCGGAATGTGTGAAAAAATTAATTCTTGTGGGAGCTGGGCCCTTTGAAAGTAAGTATATAAATGAGATGAATGACACAAGAGAAAATAGATTTACTGATGAAGACAGACATATAATTTCTAAGCAATGGGAAGTAATGAAGAGTGATGCTTCTATAGAAAAGAAAAAAATGGCTTTCGGTATTATGGGTACAGTTATGAGTAAAATTGATAGCTATGAAGTTTTAGGAGATGTAAAAGAAGAAATTACAGATTACAAACCTAAAGCATTCTTTAAGTTAATGGAAGAGGCTAACGTACTGAGAAAATGTGGAGAACTTTTGAGTATGGGTAAGAATATTAAATGTAAGGTTATTGCGATACATGGGGACTATGATCCTCATCCGTATAAAGGAGTAGATGAAACACTTAGTAATGTTGTGGATGATTTTAAAATGATTCTTATCGAGAAATGTGGACACTATCCATGGAAAGAAGTTAATGGAAGAGAAAAATTTTTAAAAATCATGTGTGATTTATTATAGAGATTCTATAGTTAAATTTAATTTATACATATCTCTAAGAATATCGAGGATTGTTCGATTTTTTGATCTGTATAAATTAATTAAGCAACTTAAAAAATAGTATCTATTTATTATTAGATGCTATTTCAATATAAAGAAATAGCATCTAATAATTAAATAGAAAAGTAAGAAAATTTAGTGAATTTATATTGACATTGGAATATTATATATGATAGAATCTCATTTAATATACATTCTTTGGAATAATGAGTGTGAATAGTATATGTTTTTAAGCTTAAAATATTAACTATCAAATATTTCAATATCAGTGAAAAGGATAGTAACTTATATAATGGAATTTATAGAGAGCTGAGGATGGTGGAAGCTTGGCATGACCGTATAAGTGAAGTAGAACCTTGGAGATGCGCCTGAAATGAGTAGGGAGAGCCGGAAAGCTACCGTTATAGCTTGAGTGAAGTGGCAATATATGCTTTTAATTTGAGTGGTACCGCGGGATATAACTCTCGTCTCTTAGTTGAGATGAGAGTTTTTTTATTTTTAATTTTGAATATAAAGTCAGTAAGTTCATGAACATAGATAAGAATTATAGAAGTTATTTTTTAATATTTAGAAATCAAGATAGAAAGATTACATTTTGAATATGAATGATTAAAGGGAGGATAATATGATGATTAATTATAAAAGTAAAATTGCAGAAGTTATATGCCAAATAGATAATTCTTTAGAGATAAATTTTATTGAAGAGATAATAGAGGTTCCACCAAATAGTGAGATGGGAGATTACTCATTACCATGTTTCAAATTAGCAAAGCATATGAAGAAACCACCTGTTCTAATAGCTAAGGAGATTAAAGAGAGTTTGGAAGAAAAGGAAGTTTCAGATTTGTTTTCTGATATTAAAAGCCAAGGACCATATTTAAACTTTTTTAAAAACTATGAAAATAACAGTAAAATAGTCATTAGTAATATTCTAAAAAGTGGAGACAAGTATGGAGCAGATACGATTGGTGAAGGAAACACAGTATGTGTTGAATTTTCATCAGTTAATATAGCAAAGCCATTTCATGTGGGACATGTTAAAGGAACTGTTATAGGAAATGTATTAGCAAACATACATGAGTTTTTAGGATATAAGGTTGAGCGAATAAATCATTTGGGGGATTATGGAACACAATATGGAAATCAGCTATGTGCTTATAAAAAATGGGGAAATAAAGAGCGTGTTGAGAAGAATCCTATACGTGAATTAGTTGAATTATATGTTAAGTTTCACAATGAAGCAGAAAAAGATCTGGCATTATTTGATGAAGGTCGTGCATGGTTTAAAAAGATTGAAGAGGGGAATGAAGAGGCGTTAAACTTATGGAATTGGACTAAAGATGTTAGTATGATAGAGTTCAAGCGAATTTATGATATGCTAGGCATCGAATATGATTCCTATGCAGGAGAAAGCTTTTATACCGACAAGATGCCAGCTATAGTTGAAAAGTTGGAGAAGGAAGGTTTATTAGTAGAATCGCAAGGGGCTAAAGTTGTAGAACTTGACCAATACGATTTGACATCAGCTATAATAAAGAAAAGTGATGGAACAACAATATATATGACTCGTGATTTAGCAGCTGCGAAATATCGTAAAGATACTTATGATTTTTATAAGAGTATATATATAGTAGCATATCAACAGGATTTACATTTTAAGCAGTTATTTAAAATACTTGAATTGATGGGCTATGAATGGGCTAAGGATTGTATACATGTTGGTCATGGAATGATAAATTTAGGTGAGGGTACTTTATCAACTCGTAAAGGCTGTTCAGTATGGCTAGAGGATGTATTGAATAAAGCTGTTGATAAGGCACTTGAAATTATTGAAGAGAAAAATCCTACATTAAATAATAAAGAAGAAGCCGCAAAGAAGATTGGAGTAGGAGCAATAGTATATGAGCAGATTGCTAATAAAATCATAAAAGATCATACTTTTAAATGGGAAGAGGCATTATCATTTACAGGAGAAACAGCTCCATATATTCAATATGCATATGTACGTGGGAATAAGGTGTTGAACAAAATTGGAGAATTAGATTTATTAAGTACAGAAGGTACATTTATACATGAGAAGATAGATTATTCAGTACTTAGTGATAATGAAAGTAAGAAATTAATTTCAATTCTAGAAGGGTTCCAGCAGGTAGTAAAGGAGAGTTGCATAGATAATGAACCATCTTATCTTGCTCGTTACACAGTAAAATTAGCACAAGCATTTAATAAATTCTATAACGCTAATCGTGTTATAAATGAAGAAGAAACTATAAAAATCACTCGAGGGATAGTGATTAAAGCTACACTTCAAGTAATAAGTAATGCATGCTCTCTTATGGGAATTGAACTTCTTGATGAGATGTAGATGGTTTGGGAAGTTAGGGACGGTTCATAAGAAATTTATTGAGTACAAAGTTGACAAGCATAAAAGGAGAATTAAATATGGGATTTGAGGGTGTTAAACAACCAATGATTATTGATATTAATCAAAAGTTAAGATTAAAGAATAGTTCTGAGGTAGATTGGAAACTAGCAGAAGAATGGTATAAAAATGAAAAGATACTCTATTATTCAGAAGGAATAAAGGATGGTAGAGTGTATAATTTAGATACAATAAATAAAATGTATACTTATTTAAGTAATATAGGGGAGATGTACTTTATTGAGTATTTTGAGAATGGTAAGTGGATTCCAATTGGGGATGCTACTTTATCAGATCAAAATATGCCGATAATTATTGGGGATGAAGCTTATTGGGGAATGAGAATAGGTAAATTAGTAATTGGAAGGTTACTTAAAAGAGCTAGAGAAATAGGAATTAAAAAAATAACAATACCTGCAATTTATAAGTATAATGCACGGTCTAGAAATTTATTTACTTCATTTGGCTTTCGGAAGATTAGTGAGAATGAGGGGGAGGAAACATTCGAATTGGAATTATAAAATTTTAGGGACGGTTCATAAGAAAAACTGAAAACTATGTTTTCTTGAATTCTTATGAACCGTCCCTAGTTTAATGTTTAAAGGCTTGTACAACAAGAAACTAAAAATATGTTCTTTAATAGGAACATATTTCTTTTATTTCATCAATAATATTTGTATATTCAGAGTTATTAATATATTTCAGTCCATGTGTAGAAAGGTAAGAAGCCGTAGGCTGTGAGATATTTCCTAAAAACTCGCATATTTCTCTCAAATTATATCCGCAATACTTTCGTAATAACATAACTAAAATTGCTCTTAGTTTATTACCTTCAGAATTATTCTTTGTAAATAAGTATTTAGCATCAATATTTGTATGTTTACAAATAATTTCTACAATAATATCCGGTGTTATATTTCGGTTGTATACAATACGTTCACTTCTATATTCAGCTTTATTGTCTTCGATTAAAATATATTCTAATTCATAGTTGATCCGCTCATCCAACTGAATTTTTTTAGCATAAATTTTTCTGGCAATGTTAATATTACCACCAAAAAGTCTCATAACATAGTCAACATTTATCAAATTATGGGTATTCTCACGGAGTCCTAAGAATATTCCCAAGCTAGAGTAAGGATATTTTTCAATGCATTTTTTCCACTTTGGTAGGTCTTTTGAATTCCTATGAATATATAAAGAAGCTTCATATAAATGACTCTGTTCATTAATTAAAATACTCTTAAATCTACCAGCAAATAAACCACCTTTTCTACCATGTTTTCTATTATAATACTGGACATAAGAAATATTTATACTCTTCATAATTGAGGAGATATCAGCACCTCTAGTATCAAGAAGTATATGAACATGAGTATCCATTAGAGTAAGAGAATATATCTCAAATCCGTATTGTTCCTTATAACGATGAAGCGTTTCAATGTAACGTTCTTTATCCTCTGAATTTCTAAAGAGCTTAGTATCACTTATAGAATTACAAATTATATGATAAATACCATTAGCAACTTTTTTTCTAGCTGTACGTGGCATATTACTCATCTCCTCAAATTTTATATCATAGAAATTAAAACTAAAAATTCAATATTTTTAAATTATATTTGTAAGTATACCAACATTTGTTCGAAATATTCAGTGTATACAATTTTTTTGTTTTTGAGGAGAATGCAAATAATAAGAAACATGAAAATATCAAAGGGACGGTTCATAAAAAGTTGAAAATATGATTTTCAACTTTTTATGAACCGTCCCCAGTAATTAAATTTCTTTCTCAGTATTGGTAGTATTTTCAGTATAATAGATTTTATTATTTTTTTTATTTAAACCATAAACAATAGTATCAACCAATAAGTGATTATCTTCTCCATTGGTTTTTACCTTATATAAATAAGAATCAATTTTATCAATATAGTAAATCCAATCATTTTCAATAATAAACTCACAAGGAGATACTTTTTCTATATATGATTTTTCACCAGTTTGTATATTTATTTTTGCTAAACTTTCTTTAGAATAGTCTATATAATAGAAGTATTTATTATCTCTATGAATATTATTTTGATTATTTAAATGATCATATTTCTCACTAGTACATTTTGGATAAATATCATTTATCCACTCATATCCATCACGAGCAAACTCAGCATGAGTTTCATTCATTTTATCATCACTAAGATTAAAGTATTTATAATCTATGCCTTCACCCCAGCTAATATCATCCCAAAGAACATCAATTTGATAGTATTCTCCATTGACTTTTACTATATTCCAAGCATGACCAGTTGCTAGAAGAGAGAAGGCCTCTAATTCTGATACCTTACATAAGAGATTAAAAGCAGCAGAATATCCAGAACATACTGCACTCTTTTCTACAAGGGTACCATAACAAGAACCTGATATTATTATTCTTTGCATATTTTCAAAACCATTATTATCATAACTAGCATTTTGTATTATATAATCATGAATAGCTAATTCCTTTTCAAGCTCACTCATAGATGGATTTATAGTGCTTAAAAATTTGTTAACTTCAGTATTAAGCTTTTCTTTCATAGTAAGTATTTTATCTTTATCAAATCCATAATGATATATTACTTTCTTACTTTTAAAATCTATTTCAAAATACTCCAAATAAAAAATTTCAACGTTATAATTTAGTTTTGTTTTCAATAATGAGTTTTGAAATTTATTTAAATCAATATTATAACTTGATAAATCTGTTTCGTCTTTTAAATTATAAATATCATTCAATGCTTGCTCTATAGCACTTTCAGGATTTTCATTAGGCTTGTACAAATCAACAGCATCATAATTAGAGAGATTTTTAGAATCATCAGATACATTTTCATCACTAGTAGTATTGGTATTTTTTTTATTACCTGTATTATTGGAATTATGAGAGCTTTGTTTTTGTTGTATTGGTTTATTTTCAATTTCGTCACTATTAATATTATTGGCAACACATCCGACTAAGCTAGTAACACAGATGCTTATTAAAAGAAAATTCTTCAATTTTTTCATATTGTACTCCTTTGTCTATTAGTTTCATTAATAATATATCAGGGGTACATAAAAAGTTGGTTACAGAGATATTACAATTCTTATGAACCGTCCCCAAGAAAGTCCTCAATAAATTTCGTAATAAAGTGCAAAAAAGACAGTTAAGAAACTACTGTCTTTTTATATTCATAATCATGATATTTAAGTATCTAATCACAAGCTCTTATTTTTTTAACTTCACTTTCTATATCATCAACCGCATATTCTAAAGAAATTATTGGATTAATATCATTTTTTTTTAATATGTTTGAGACTTCTTTTATGAATTCCTTATGTGGAGATAAATGTGCATCATAATTTCCTTTATTGTAGTGAAAGTGTATATATTTTAAGTGATTCTTTAATCCATTAATCCAATAATCAATTCCTTTTGATGAATTACATAAAACATGACCTGTATCTAGCAATACCTTGATTTTAGGAGAATTGATTTTTTCAATAAGGAGTAGAAGGTCTTTGAAATCATTATCATAAAAGTTTTCTATTAGTATTGTTAAATCGGTATCTTCAATTTCAGGCAAAATCTCTTTCCAGAAGGTTAGCTGTTTATCTAATAATAGTCGTTTTACAGCTGGATCTTTTAATATAGGATTTATTTGACTGTGAAATATTATATACTTTGCATTTAGCATCTTAGCCATTTTTATACCATGATAATATCTGTCTTTAGTTACTTCTAAAATCTTTTTATCAGTGGTAGCTGGATTGAGGTCAAGCGCAGGTCCATGCATTGAAATAATGCCTTTAAAATCTTTAAGTTTCAGTTTATATTCGTCTATTCTATCTTCCCAACCTTCATCATATAGAGTCGAAAAGAAAAAATCTTGAATTTCAATGCCTACACCTAATTTATCATTTAACTCAGGAGTGAATTTTTCAGGTAAGTTAACACATTGAAGCAATTTGAAATTTTTCATATTTCCTCCCTTATTTTTTTAGTTTAATTCATTTTAAAATTAGCAATAATATTTTGGGGACGGTTCATAAGAAATTTATTAATTAAGCATCCCCAATATTTTTATGAACCGTCCCCATACGCAAATTTATTGAAATCTAATGTTCAGTAATAACTATTGTAACAGTATTATCCGTAGCTCCTATTTTAGCTTCACCACCTAATGGGAATGTTATTTGAGGTGTTGTATGACCAAAATTCACGTCAGCTATTACTGGTATATTGTTTAATTCTTTTTTTGTTTTAATTATTTTATATAATTTTTCCTTTGTCATTTTCATATTAACTTGGAACTTACCTAGGATTATTCCTTTTACTTTATTAAAATTAGGTTGATGAATTAATGATTGTAAATCCCTATCAAAGGTCTCAGGAGAACTAAGACTATCATCTTCAATAAATAAAATTGTATTTTCTAAATCAGGCATAAATTTTGTACCGTGTAATAGGTTGAAAGTACATAAGTTACCGCCAATTATTTTTCCTTCAGCAGCCCCTTCATTAATTACATAGAATCCTTTGTTATCATAGAATACTCTATTTTCCTGGTCTAAATACCATTGATCATCACTCCATTGAGAACTTGGGTTTATCTCAATCTCACCTTCTGCTATTAAACATTTTTTAAAATATTCTTTTGAATATTCTATACCTTTTTTCATTCCAAAACTTGAAAAATGAGGTCCAGAGTATGTAATCAAACCTGTCATTTTATATATAGCATTACTTAAAGCTGTTATATCTGAGTAACCACATAGGATTTTGGGATTATTTTTTATAATCTCGTAATCAATATAATCTAATAGTTGATTACAGTTATATCCACCTATAACTGTCAGTATTGCTTTAACATTTTTATCTAAAAAAGCTTCATGTAAATCATTAATTCGTGATTCGACTGATGAGGAAGAAAATTCATCTATTTCTTCGCAATTTTTAGAGAAAGTTACTTTGAATCCCATATTCTCTAAAGTTTTAATAGCTACTTCTTTTGATTCTTCATTCATTATACTTAAACTTGTGGATGGTGCGATAACTCTAATTTCATCACCAATTTTTAATTTGTTTGGTATCATTTTAACTCTCCTTATATAGTTTATCTTATGTATCTTTTATAACATCCTCTTAATTATTGTTTTCAATTATATAATAATTAATAAGAAACAACAATAATATTTTTTAGGGGACGGTTCATAAAAATTTTTATAACTACACTTCAATAAAATTCTTATGAACCGTCCCCACTAGAAGTCCCCACTAAAAGTCCCCACTAAAAGTTCCCGCTAAAAGTCACAACTTAAACAATTATTATAAAAAATATAATCATGTAAAATATTAAAGGTTATATTTTTATGAAATAATTGTGATTTTATAGAATTATATGTCACAAAATGATATAATTGCAATGATTATAGGGATAGGTGGTTTAAATATGAGAAATATGGAAAGAGTTAAATGTTCAGTTCGAAGGTCATTGCTTTTTTTGATTTTTATTGGGATTATAGCAATTACTACATTTTTTAGTTTGATACAGATTAGAGCTGTAAAGGAAAAAGCGAAAGTTGAGGAAGAAAATTTTAAAGCTTATATAAAAAATACAGCTAAATCATATATTTTTGGTATAGATTTAATTCTTAATATGATAGAAAATCAAACTCATAAAAAAGCAGTTGAGATTGAGAAGTTAGTATTAAAGAATTATAATGAAAAAAGAAATTGGGATTTTTCATTAGAAGAATTTTTAGATGGTACAGAATATATTGATATTAACATAATTAATAATAACAATATTATTTCTCATGGTACTAATAAAGGAAATATAAATCTTAACTTCAATAGATGGAGTGTAATGAGTGATGGGCTGGAAAAAATCAGAATCTATGGAGTAAGTGATATTGATGGAAGAGGGTCTTCTGCAATTACTGGAGAGCCTATGAATTATATATTTCAAGCTACTCAAGATAAAAAATACATTATTGAAGTGGGTGTTGCTTTAAGGAGATATGCAGAAAAATCACATCAAACGATTACAATGAATAATATTTTAGAAGAATTGATGAATAATGATTATGTAGAGCATATAGATTATTATGATAATTATGGAACTAAATATAATTTTTTTGAAGATAAAATTACTGGGTCATTAAGTATATCAGAAGAAGATAGACCTTATTTCGAAAGAGCTAGAGATGAAAATAAAACTATTTCACATGAGAAGAAAATAAAAGGAAAGAAATATACTGAGGAATATATACCATACGAGAGTATTACTGAAAAAGGAAAAACTTCAGGAGTTATTAAAGTTACATATGATTTTAGTAGTAAGTATAAACTTATGATAGAGTTTCTTATGATAATTTTTAGTGCATTATGTTGTATTATTATATTTACTTATGCTATTGGGAGAAAAGTCACTGACCTTATGTCACCTATTGATAACTTATTAGCTGGAATGAAAAAAGTTTCTATGGGTAAATATGATACTCAGATAGAGATTTATACAAATAATGAATTTGAAATACTCGGTCATAATTTCAATAGAATGGTTAAAGAAATTGATACAAATAAAAGAGCGATTATAGAACAAAGAGATGAAATTCATTCTCTTTATGAAGAACAAATAGCAATTTCAGAAGAATTAGAACAAGCTCTTGCCTCAAATAAAAAGACATATTTTGAAACAATACAAGCTTTAGCTAAAGCAATAGATGCTAAAGATCATTATACTCAGGGACATTGCCACAGAGTTATGGAATATTCAGTTGCAATTGCTAGGAAAATGGGATTTTTAGAGTGCCAGTTAGATGATTTAAGATGTGGGGCTATTCTTCATGATATAGGTAAAATTGGCATTCCTGAAAGTATATTAAATAAAAATGGAAAACTAACTGATGAAGAATTTAAGATAATTAAAAGTCATACATCAATTGGATATGATATTGTAAAGGATATTGATTTTTTAGCAAGCTCAAAAAATATTGTTTATGAGCATCATGAAAAGTTTGATGGTACAGGTTATCCTGAAGGACTGAAAGGTGAAGAAATAAGTATTTTTTCTAGAATAGTTTGTGTAGCCGATAGTTATGATGCTATGACAAGTAATAGAGCATATAGAAAATCTATGAAAGTTGAACAAGCTATAGAGGAATTAGAAAAATGGAAAGGGATTCAATTTGATCCACAAGTAGTTGATGTATTTGTTGAAATAATTAAAAACAATAATTTATTATCATCATAGGATAGAAATAGATTAAAGTGTACTAAAATTAATTTGGAATATAGAATGGAAAAAATAATTAAAGAGGTCAAGAAGTTAATGATATTAACTTCTTGACCTCTTTAATGTTAATTTTAATTAATAAAAAATATCTTCATAGAAATCTTTTTCATAGAAATCTTCTTCATATGAAAAAACATCATAAACATCATTAGGAATGTTAGTAGTATTAGTAGAAATGGTATCTAATTCAATATTATATTCAGAGTTATATTCAAATTTAGAATCCATATTAGAACCTAAATTAGAACCTAAATTAGAACCAATATTAGAACCTAAATTAGAACCAATATTAGAACCTAAATTAGAACCAATATTAGAGCCTAAATTAGAACCAATATTAGAATCTAAAAATGAACTTAAATCAGTTTGATTATTTAGTTCTATATAATTATCTTTCTGTTTAAATGATGGATATATAACTAAGAAAGTAGAAATATAAAATGAATTACATTTTGTTTCTTGAATAAATGCATCTTCAATAAATATTTTGATATCGTCTATTTCTTTATGGGCATTATCTAGTAAAACAAAATTACAGAAAGGTATATCAAATTGTGCAGAGTAAGTTGAATCATAAAAATCATATGATTCATATCGAATTTTAATATGAATAAGTCCATAAATAATTAATTTTTTTCCTATAGGAGAGCAAATAATATCATGTTGTTTTATCGAAGTATCAATATAACATTCACGAATGGTATCTATCTCTGGTTTTCTATAAGGAATAGTTAGTTTCAAAGTTTCACATATTTGTTTATATGGGTAACCATGGGCGCAGTTAGGCAAATCACATTGAGGAGTTATTCCCTTTATATCAACATAATCCTCGTTCATTTATCTTTCCTCCTAATTAATGTACATTATATTGATATTTTATGATTTAAAGATTCTTTATGTTACTTATTGAAAATTCAAGCTAGATTTATATAAGTAAAAACTAAGTGATTTCATAGTTCGACTACAAATTATTTGAATTTAATACAAAATATTTGAATTTTATTTAAATTATTACTTTGATTAATGTACAGTTTTATAAATGATTCATATAATAAATAAAGGAGAAAATTAATACCTTATAATGGTTATGTTCAAAAATGGAATTATATCTAGTTAATAAAGGCTTACTTATCACTAGAAAAATTTTAATTATTTTTTTAGTCATAAGTAAATAAAAAACTAATGTTATATAGAGAGATTTCAAGCAAAAACTAGATTTATACTAGGTTTAAGTTGTACTGAGATTTTGAGAATGTATAAATCAAGTTTCACTATAGAATCTCTATAACAGTATAAATCAAAAGGTGGAGAAAATTAATGAAGGTAGTTATACTTTGTGGTGGAAAGGGCACTCGGATGAAAGAAGAAACAGAGTATAGACCCAAACCACTAGTTGATATTGCTGGAAAACCAATCATATGGCATATAATGAAAATTTATTCCTATTATGGAATAAATGATTTTATTTTATGTCTTGGATATAAGGGAGAAATGATTAAGCAATATTTTAATGAGATGAGTTGGAGAAATAATGATTATACTATTCATATAAAAAATGGGATGTCCTATAAAAGATATCACACTAATGAAAATATTAATTGGAATATTACTATGGTTGATACAGGACTTGAAACTTTAACTGCAGGAAGATTAAAGAAGATAAAAAAATATTTGGATGAAGATGAATTTTTAATGACTTATGGAGATGGATTAAGTGATATTAATATTACTGAAGCTATAAAGTATCATAGGCAGAAGGGGAAAATAGCGACAATTACAGGAGTACGTCCAAAGTCTTCCTTTGGAATTATAGAAGTTGAGAATGGTATAGCCAAGTCATTTACTGAAAAACCCAAACTCGATGGAATAATTAATGGTGGATTTATGGTATTAAATAAAAAAATATTTGATTATATTCCAGAGCAAGACTGTATGTTTGTACAAGAACCCTTAAGAAACATTGCTAAGGATGGGGAACTTGCAGTGTACAAACATGGTGGTTTTTGGATAGCTATTGATACTTTTAAAGATATTCAAGTAGTAAATGAATTATGGAATTCAGGAAAAAAAACATGGAAGATTTGGGAGTAAGATTATGAGAACTTTATTTAAAAATTTTTATAAAGGTAAAACTGTTTTAGTAACAGGGCATACAGGCTTTAAAGGTTCTTGGCTTAGTATATGGCTTAGAAAATTAGGCGCTAATGTGATTGGGTATGCACTTGATCCTTATACGAAATATGATAATTTTCTACTTTCAAATTTAAAAGATAAAATAGTGGATATTAGAGGAGATATTAGAGATAAAAATAAATTAAAAGAAGTGTTTAAAAAGTACAAGCCAGACATTGTATTTCATCTTGCAGCTCAGTCTCTTGTGAGGCTTTCGTATAAAATTCCCAAAGAAACTTATGAAGTAAATGTAATGGGAACTTTAAATGTATTAGATTGTATAAGAGAATGTGATTCAGTAAAAGTTGGAGTTATGATTACAACAGATAAATGTTATGAAAATAAGGAACAAATTTGGGGATATAAAGAAACTGATGCAATGGGCGGATATGATCCATATAGTTCTAGTAAAGGATGTGCTGAACTTCTCATAGCGTCTTATAGAAATTCATTTATGAATCCTAATGAGTATGAGAAACATGGAAAAGCTATATCTTCAGTTAGAGCTGGTAATGTAATAGGTGGTGGCGATTGGCAGAAAGATAGAATAGTTCCTGATTGTATAAGAGCGTTAATTGATAATAAACCTATAAAAATAAGAAATCCAAATGCAGTTAGGCCATTTCAACATGTATTAGAACCTTTAAGTGGATATTTGCTTTTAGCATCTAAAATGTATAAAGATGGCTTAAATTATTGTGATGGATGGAATTTTGGTCCTGATTATGATTCAATTGTTAATGTTGAAACAATAGTAAATTTAATAATTAAAGAATGGGCAAGCGGAAAATGGATAAATTTATCTGGTAAAGAAGCACCATATGAAGCTAATCTATTAAGCTTAGATTGTACTAAAGCTAAAACTTATTTAGGTTGGAAGCCTAGGTTAACTATTGAAGAGGCAATAGGATATACAGTAGATTGGTATAAAAATTTTCAAAATTCAAACGTATATGAATTGTGTTTAAACCAAATTAAGGAGTATTTAAATTAATGAGTAATGAGAGTATTTTGAGACAAGAGATCTTAGAAAGAGTAAAAGAGATATATAGGTTGAGAAAGGAAGAAGAAAAATTTAATCCTGGAAAAACAAAGGTTAATTATTCAGGTCGTGTTTTTGATGAGAAAGAAATGATTGCAGTTGTTGATTCAGTTATAGATTTTTGGCTCACATTAGGAATAAACGGACGGAAGTTTTGTGAAGATTTTAAAAATTATTTAGGGGTGAAGTATTGCCTAGTCACTAATTCAGGTTCATCTTCAAATTTGGCTGCTATATCTGCACTATGCTCCCCAATAATAAATAACCCTATGATAGCTGGAGATGAGGTAATTACAACAGCTATGACATTTCCTACAACACTAAATCCCATTATACAAAATAGATTAATACCAATTTTTATTGATATTGAAGAAGACACTTACAATATTGACGCTTCAAAAATTGAAGGGGCCATTACTTCTAAAACTAGAGCTATAGTTTTTGCTCATACATTAGGGAATCCAGCAGAAATGGACAAAATTATGAAGATAGCTAAAAAGTATAATCTCTATGTAGTTGAAGATACTTGTGATGCACTTGATTCATATTATGATGGAAAGAAATGTGGAACCTTTGGAGATTTTTCAACTTACAGTTTTTATGCTGCTCATCATATGACAATGGGAGAAGGCGGAGCTATATGTACAAACTCTTTAGAGTTATATAGAGCAGCTTTATCTATAAGAGATTGGGGAAGGGCATGCTATTGTCAAACCGGTGAAGCGAATCCAATGGGAGCTTGTAGGCATAGATTTGATTTTAAGTTTGGTGATTTACCAGAAGGGTATGATCATAAATATGTTTATAATAATATAGGATATAATTTAAAGCCTCTTGATATTCAATGTGCTATGGGAATTGAACAATTAAAAAAGCTTCCTAAATTTACTGAGGCAAGAAAGAATAACTTTAAAGTGTTATATGAATGTTTTAAAAAATATGAAGATAGATTTATTCTTCCAAGAGTATTGCCTAAAGCAGATCCTTCTTGGTTTGCTATTCCAATAACCGTGAGAGAAGATGCTGGATTTAGTAAAAGGGATTTTGTAACTTATTTGGAGTCAAAATTGATTGAAACAAGAATGTTGTTTGCAGGTAATATATTGAAACAGCCAGGGTATAAAGATATTGAGTGTAGAATAGTAGGGGAACTAAAAAACACAGATCAGGTATTGGAAAGGACGTTCTTTTTAGGAGTATATCCAGGACTGACTAAAGAAAAGCTAGAGTATATGGTAAGTTGTATAGATGAATACTTTAAGAAATAGAAATGTGAAAAAAGTTGACAGTTGACAGCTGACAGCTGACAGTGGACAACAAATGACATTTCTCTCCGAGAAATTTAAATCTTATTGTTCCTTGGACAATAGGATTTTACTCGTTTCAGTTAAAATGAAACATTGTATTTTAAATACAATAATTTATCAAAGATAAAATGAGTATAAACCTCTTGTCCTAAAGAACAATAAAATGTAGGTTCTGACCTCGGTCAGAACCATCTATCATTATCCATTATACATTATCAATTATACATTTGTTTTTTTTAGCATGCTTATCATGCTTTTTAACTTCTCACTTCTCCATACACTTTCATATCATATGGAAGTGGAACATCATACTTTTTAGTAACCATGGTTGCTTCTGTCCATGGATCAATATTAAATAATTTATATTGAGGACCCGTCCAAATTTTCCTTGTATGATGAACGGACACTGCATCGATAATAGCAATTTTATTAGTAGGATATCCTAATATTTTTGGCCAAATTAAATCCAAGCCCCAACCACTCTGGCTTTCAGAAAAGCTGTATAAGCATCTTAAGAGTGCTTCTCTTGAAAAAATTGGAGCCATTTCTTCAACAAAATTAGTATATCTAAGAAGTAGTCCTTCTTTCTTTAAAGTCAGCGGATAACTATAGTATGAATTATGGGTTAGTGAAGGTTGAGCTAACCATAATTTTTTAGAATAAAATATATTAAACATTCTATTAATACTTTCATTATTTATCAGTAAATCATCATCAGCTATCCAAATAATATCATATTCCATAATTGATTTTATATTATTAGATATTAATTTATAAAGTGAAGGAAATTTTGTTCCTTTTTGTTTTTCATAATATACGCAATCCTCAACATATAAATTACCTTTGTCACCATAATAGCTTATTACCAAATCAAAGTTATCATTGTTAGATTTTGAAAGCCAGTTTTTATGCAAAGAAGAATCCCCAGCCCTGCATATTATTAAGGCTTTTGGCTTTTTATAATGTAAATTGGATAAATACGTTGCTTCATACATATTAATTGATCCTCCTGGATATCGAGTTTTTAACTTGAGTTTCTAAAGTATCTTGTTATCTATCATATCTAAGATTTGTGAATCTATATCAATATCAAATTTTCGCGCGAATAAAGTTCGAGAGTTATTTAATATAGGAAAATAGTTTTTAGTTAAAATCGCTGGATGAGTTTTTGGATGAGGTACACTATCCCAATCTATATATCTTAATCCTGTATTGACTACAGTTTGTTTAAAGTGTGAATTAAGCACTATGGTTTGAAAGAAAATTTCATCTGGAACATATAAATGCTTACAATATTGAACAAAATCCGGGTTATTAATTACAAAATCATATATATATTTAATACATTCTTTTGTTAACCCCCACCACTGTGAACCTCCGTATAAGGAAATATTTGATGGAAGTCTGTATTGTTTTGGAATTCTATGATGGAAACCGTTATGCCAGCCTTGAAGTGGGACTGGAAAATTATGAATAAAACATTTGCCATAATTGCCTATTAAAAAATCTCTAATATAATAGTTAGGTTTTATAGGGTAATCCTGTCCACTTAATAAAATTACATAATCTAAACAAAGATTAGTATTTAGAATATGCTCTATTCCTTTCATAGTAGCTTGTACTATACTAAAATCTCCCCAAGAACAGTTACACCTATCTATATAATAAATATTATTATGGTTTCTAAAGGTATTAATAATTTGATTTAACATATAATTTGAAGATTTTTTATCAATATGAATAAAGAAGTAAGCATTTTCACAATTAAGTGTATTAATTAGTCTAATTAATTGAGTAGGTGATTTATGGGCTAAAATTAAATAAGCAATATTCATTTTTAAAACCTCCTTGTTTAATGTGCTTACTGTTATATAGATTCCAATTTAATAAATAATTAATACAGAGGTATGAGATGTATACGGATTCTGATACAAGTATTAATTACACTATGGAATCTCTATATATAGTATGTTTTTATTAATGTAAATGTGTGTCAATATTTAAAATATAAAATCATTTATAGACTTTATGTGTAGTTTTGCGTGTAGTTATAAATATAAAGTTCTTTATCTTAAAAATATTTAATAAACATATTATTAAAGAGTAATGTGTTCTAAAAGAACTAATAAATTTAAGTATATAATCAAATAAAATGTATCAAATGAATCTTGGGATAAGAATTATGTTTAAATCTAATTAAGGAGTAATAGAAGTGATAGATGGAGTTATTATAAAAAATTTAAAGAGAATTTCAGATGATAGGGGCACAATTTTAAAAATGCAGGAAAGTTGTGATTCGGAATTTAAGGGTTTTGGAGAAATATATTTTTCTACAATCTATCCAGGAGTAGTAAAGGGATGGCATTTACATGAAAAAGCAATTTTGAATTATGCTGTTGTAAAAGGAATGATCAAGTTAGTTTTATTTGATAATAGAGAAGGCTCAAAAACCAAAGGTGAATTAATGGAAATATATATTGGAGACAAAAATTATTGTTTAGTTCAGATTCCTCCTAAGGTATGGAATGGATTTAAGTGTGTTGGAAATGAGGAAGCAATAGTTGCAGATCTAATTACAGTTATTCATAAAAATGACGTTATGAAGAGGATGAATCCTGATAATTGTTTTATTGATTATGATTGGAGTTTAAAGAACAGGTAATTTAAAGGGGGAATGCAGTCGTAAAAACCAACTGCATTCCCTAGTTATACTCTAGCTATTTAGCAGCAAGGATCATAATCATCACATGGACAAGTATAATTTGCAACAACACGAGCTGTTAAATCAAGTGGACAACATGAATTAGATTTTGGAATGTTAAAGAATACTTTTCTTGTAAGAGTGCCACATGTTTTATCGCAACAAGAATGGCAATCTTTGTGTAGTATTGCAGTAAAGCACTTGAAATCAATTATTTTTCCATAGCAGTCACATAGAATAACACCAACAGAAATTTCTTTTTCATAACATACATTATTTATTGTTACTTTCAATTTTAACAATCTATCAGTACATTTGTTTAAATCAATTGGTTTAGTTTCAACTTTTTTACAAAATTCACATGGTTCAAAGTGGATTTTTTTTGTTGTTACACAATTATATTTATCATAACAATCATTATCTTTATCGCAAGTAGGAGTGTCTTTTTTACAGCACTTTCCTGGAGTATATAATTCATCATATAAGTTTTCTTTATTAAATTTATCCATAAAATGTTATCTCCTTTGTAATAGTAAGTTTATTATATAAAGTAAAAAACTTTATAAGTATATAATTCTATTTCTATCTATAATCAGAATGATGTTTAATATTGCATATTATTGAGATTTATAGTCTTAGGAGAATTCATGTCAGTGTTCATATCAATTTCAATATCATACTCAGTATCTTGATTTATATGATATTGAATATCATATTCAATATTACTATCAATATTATTTTGAATAATATTTTCTACATTATTGGAATGTTTTATTTTATCTTCATCAATATTATTAAAACTAGATTCATTATTATTATCAATATTAATATCAATATCATATCCATTACATTCATTGTTATATTCAATATCATAGTCATAATAATTATCAAATTCAAATTGATCAAAACAATCAAATTCACTATCATATTTCAGCATAAAAGAATCTGTAGAATTCTTTGAATCTTGTATTTCAGTATATTTATTAAGGTTAAGATTATAGGGACAAGTAGTTGTTTGGCTATTTAATTCACTATTAGAATGAACATTATTTTTAATATAGTTGAAATTTTTAGTATTAAAGTTTTTTGAATTATGCTTATCTTGTTTTTTTACTATAGGATAAACAAGAGTTAATAATGAAACGTAGAAATTTCTTGAATCTATTTGAGTAATTAATGCATCTTCTACGAATAATTTAATATCCTTTATCTGTCTACAAATGTTATTACAAAGTATAAAAGTACAGAATGGTATGTCAAAATGGGCTGAATAAACAGTTTGACTTGATTCATTCGGAATATAAAGTATTTTAAAATGAATAGTTCCATATATAACTAATTTGTTTTCTGCATTTGTATTTAAAATATTATATTTATCTATTGAAGTATCAATTAAAAGTTCAAGTATAGTTTCTATAGCTGATTTAGAATTAGGAATGCATAATTTAAAGGTATTACACATTTCTTTATATGGATAATTATAAGGGCATTCAGGCAAATTAGATTGAGTTGTAATACCACTTATATCAATATAATCCGTTTTCACTTTTTTCCCTCCTGATTTTTGTCAACAAGTAATTCTACTCTAATGTTTAAATATTTTAACTTTAGCTTTCATGTTAATTTAATTTATATATTTATTTTATGATTATATTGAGAATAGGTGACATAGATATGTTTTTAAATTTATAAAGAGAAGCCTTCATTGTATTATGAAGGCTGTTATTATTTATTAAGATAGGACTAAAGACAATGGCGATATTATTGAGTTGAATGAGTTTCGATATGTTTTTTAATAATCTATTTTGTAAATAGATTATTAATATAAATTGAAAGGACAGAATCTATTTAGAATTACTAAAACTAATATTAGGCAATAAGTGAAGCACCAATATTTGTTATCATAATCACAATTACATAAATGTTCAGAGTTATAATTACATTTCATATTTTGAGTGTTATTGTGAATTTCATTACTAAAATTCTTAAATTTATCAGAATAATTTTTCTTAGGACATGTTTTCCTGAAACTATTTTGAGCATTAATTATCTCAGTAGATGATTTAGGCTCATGAATTTTGTTATTAATTATCTCAGTAGATGATTTAGGCTCATGAATTTTGTTATTAATTATCTCAGTAGATGATTTAGGCTCATGAATTTTGTTATTAATTATCTCAGTAGATGATTTAGGCTCATGAGTTTTGTTATTAATTATCTCAGTAGATGATTTAGGCTCATGAGTTTTGTTATTAATTATCTCAGTAGATGATTTAGGCTCATGAATTTTGTTATTAGTTATCTCAGTAGATGATTTAGGCTCATGAATTTTGTTATTAATTATCTCAGTAGATGATTTAGGCTCATGAATTTTGTTATTAATTATCTCAGTAGATGATTTAGGCTCATGAATTTTGTTATTAGTTATCTCAGTAGATGATTTAGGCTCATGAATTTTGTTATTAATTATCTCAGTAGATAATTTAGGCTCACGAATTTTGTTATTAATTATCTCAGTAGATGATTTAGGCTCATGAATTTTGTTATTAATTATCTCAGTAGATAATTTAGGCTCACGAATTTTGTTATTAATTATCTCAGTAGATGATTTAGGTTCATGAATTTTGTTATTAATTATCTCAGTAGATAATTTAGGCTCATGAATTTTGTTATTAATTATCTCAGTAGATGATTTAGGCTCATCAATTTTGTTATTAACTGTTTCAGTAGAAGACTTTGGCTCAGCAATTTGAGTGTTTTTTATTTGATCAGATACTGTTGATTGATTTTTAGGCTCTTTCGTATGTTTTATTTTTGAGGAAACAAATACAGTTGAGTATAAGTAAAATGACTTTGAATCAAGCATTTTTATGGATACTTTTGTTACATAGGTTAATATCTTTTGTATATAAATTTTACTATCATTAATGGAAAGAGGTACTTCAAATGGTAAGTTGAAATTTTCTTTATGCACAATATCATTTGAAGAATAATATATTAATTCTATTTTTTTTACTCCATTAAGAATAACTTTACGTGAAGATGAATTAATTAAGTTTTTATGGGAATTAATTTTTATTTTTATATCTAAACTAATTATTTTGTTTATCTCAGGGCTGTTTTCAGAAATATCTAACTTATAAGATTGAGATACTTCATTATGGGGTGTATCATATAGAGAATTTGGTATGTTGTTCAAAGGTGTTACACCCCTCAATTTTATACGATTAGTGCGCATTATTTATTCCTCCTTTAGTTAATTTCCCATGTTACCTTTGTAATATAATATGATAAAAATTTTGATTTGTACTATATAATAATAAGAGTTTAAATGAAAAGCTTAAGTGAATTAATATTTATAGTTTTTAAATAGAAATTAAGTATTAAAGCATTTATTTATTTCATAATCTATATTAGAAGAAATATATTTTTTTTATGGAGGAGTAGTATGCCTTGCAAAAAACAAGAGTGTATTGTTACAACTATAAATAATGGTCCATTATATGAAATAAATACTGAGATTAGTCAACCTTCACATATTTCCAAAGATGAATTAAAGGATAAGACATATAAGAAGATTAATAATTTATTAGTACATTTAGTATATGAATTTAAAAAAGAAAAAGAAAACTTTAATCTAAACATAAATAAAAAAAATGAAGATATAGAAGAACTTCTCAGAAAAATAGAAGCACAAAATATCAATTTATCAAATTTAAAAAAAAATAATTTAGAATTAAAAAAGCATATAGATTATCTTAATAATTCAATCGATGAATATAAGGAAAAATTAGATGAATTTAAAAATGAAAAGGACTTTAGTAATAAATTCGAATTAGAGAATATAAATAAATATAAGAACCAAATCAGTGAGTTAGAGGAAGCGAAAAATAAACTGTTAATTAATAATAAAAAAATAGAAGAAGAGTTATTAGTGAAAAATGAGGAAAAAGAAAGTATATTATTAGACTATAAAATTGAGGTTAAAAACATTTTGAAACTTATAGAAGAAAAAGAAAAAGAATTCACCTCATTAAATGAGGTCAATTTAGAATTGAAGAATAAAGTGAATACTTTTCTGAATTCATTAAATCTATCTAAGGATATAATTCATAAACTTAAAATTCAAAGAAACCAAGAAGAACAAAAGTATTTTAAAAAGATGAATGACTATGAAAATCAAATAACTGAATTAAAAGAAAAAAACGAAGAATTAGCTATGAATTTTAATAATAAGATATATTCCTTATTAAAAGTGCTTCAAGAAAAAGAGGTTGTAATGGATAAGTTGCGTGAAATGATAGGAAAATAGAGTTATTTATTAAGTTTTATGAAAGAAAAAATAATAAATATTATATAGTGATTTTAAGGAGGAAGATTAATGATATATCTTGATAATGCAGCCACAAGCTTTCCAAAACCCAAAGAAGTTTATAGAGAAGTGTTATATTGCATGGAAAACTATGCTGCTAATCCAGGAAGAAGTTCTCACACAATGGCAGCAGAAGCATCTTCTAAAATTATTGATACTAGAATTGAACTGAGCAGCCTATTTAATATAGAGAGTCCATTTAACATTATATTTACGAGTAATGCTACAGAAGCTTTGAACATTGGGATAAAAGGAGTATTAAAACCTGGAGATCATGTTATTAGTACAGTAATAGAGCATAATTCAGTTTTAAGGCCGCTATATTATCTAAATAAAAAGGGCGTAGACCTCTCTTTAATAGATGTTGATAGTAGAGGATATGTGAATATTGATAAACTAAAGAATAAAATTAAGAAAAATACAAGAGCAATTGTAATAAACCATGCTTCAAATGTTTTGGGAACAATTCAGGATATCAAAGCTATTGGAGAAATAGCAAGAGCGGCAGGGATAATATTTATTGTTGATGCATCGCAAAGCGCAGGAGTAGTCAATATTGACTTTGAAAGGGATAATATTGATATGTTAGCTATTCCAGGGCATAAAGGCTTATTTGGTCCACAGGGGACAGGTGCTTTATGTATACGTGAAGGGATAAACTTAGAAGAGTATAATCAAGGTGGTACGGGTAGTGAATCTCTATTAATTGAACAGCCAGATATTTTACCAGATAAATTTGAAAGTGGAACATTAAATACGCCAGGAATTGCAGGTTGGTATGAGGGAATTAAATTTATAAAAGATGTGGGTATAGATAAAATTAGAGAGCATGAAAATAAATTAGTTAAATATTTAGTAGAAGAATTAATGAAGTTATCTTACGTTAAAATTTACGGAGGAATTGATTACAATAATAGATGTGCTGTGGTCTCACTTAATCTAGATAATGTAGATAGCTCTGAAGTAGGAAATATCTTAAGTGATAAAGGTATTGCTGTAAGAACAGGATATCATTGTGCTCCTTTAATTCATAAAATTATTGGGACATATGACACTGGAACTGTTAGAATAAGTCCAGGGTATTTTAATTCCTATAGGGATATAGATAATATTGTTAAAGGTTTAAAAGATATATATGAAAATAGAGTTTAATAAAAAAGATTAAAATAAAGAAACCATCTTACAGATTTATAAATATAATATATAGTAAAGAAATAAAGTATAGATTCATTATATAGTAAGTCTATAACAAAAATCATATTGTATTTTATAAAAGTAAGCAGGTGATAAACCTTATGAAGAATGAAGTTGAATATATAGCGATTTTCTCATCTAATAACTATACGTCATTTTTATTTAAGAAACTTAAAGAAAGAAAATGTAGGGTTTCATATATATCTGCACCAAGAAGTATTGTGAAATCTTGCAAGAAAGCTGTTAAATTTTACGAAAGAGATTTATATGATGTACAGCAAATTATAAAGACTAATAATCTAAAGATTAAAGGGATTTATAAAATTGTTATAAAAAATAGGAAAGTTAATTATGTATTGATATAATAAAAAAATCCTCATAGTATTAAAATGTACCCTTTGTCAAGGACATTATAAAAAAAGACTATGCAGCAGCTTGAAGATGATTTCTGAATGATACAGGAGTCATCTTCTTTAAATTCCATTGATATCTGTAATTGTTATAGTAATCCATGTATTCATCTATTTCATCTTTAAGCTCGTCCAGAGCTGTGCATGATTTAATGTAAGCCTCATCCTTAAAATGTCCAAAGAATGATTCTTGAGGTGCATTATCCCAACAATTTCCTCGTCTAGACATTGATTGTCCTAATCCAAAACTTTTCACTAACTTTTGGAAATTGGGGCTAGTGTAATGTGCTCCTTGATCTGAATGGATAAAGGCATCAGGGGCAAGAGTAATATCTTTATTATTCAATAATTTATATATTGTATCAGTGGCGATATCTAGCGATAAGCTAGTGGCTACGTTATAAGCTAGTATCTCATTAGTAGAACCGTCTTTAATCGTAGATAGATATGCTCTTTTGTTATTACCATACGTTAGATAAGTTATATCTGTAAGCAGTACTTTTCCGGGGATATTTTGTTTAAACTCTCTATTCAATAAATTAGGGACAACTCTGTGCTCATGGGTGGCTTTCGCCATTCTTCTATAAGGATTAGCCTTCCTTATGGGGCAAACAATGTTGTATTTTCTCATTATTCTCCTTATACGCTTTAAATTATATACAATACCAAACTGACCGTCTAATGTCAGTTTAATTTGACGAGCACCTTTTTTACGATTCTTGAACTTGTATGCTTTTAAAATCAAGTCTTTTGCTACTTCATCACAAAGCTCTCGCTTATTTCTTGATTCCATGGCTGTTGCAGAAAAATAATTATAGTATCCTGACCTTGATACGCCCGATAGATTACATAAATAACTAATCATATTTTTCAAGTTATATTTTTTAACTGTATCTCTTATTATTATAAACTTGTCCTTAGGAAGTATTTTTATTTCTTTCGCGTCATCATCCTTTCCATCATATCGAGCTTTTTTAGAAGTTCGTTCTCAGCTTTCAGTAAATTATTTTGTGCTTGGAGTCGTGCATATTTCTCCTCTAAAGAAAGCTCTTTAGTTGTTGGCTTTCCTGAATTGTTTCTTCTTGTATCAGCTAAACCACATACACCATTATGTCTATAAGCAGCTCTCCACCTTTTACCAGATGATCTTACTCTTTCAATTCCTATGATATCTACATCAAATCCACATTCTTCGAATATTTCTCTAGGGAATTTTCCGTTCTGATTCTCAGCTATAAAGATTTTTTTGAATTCATCAGTATACGTAATTGCTTTATTAGTGACATTTTTTACGTATTTGTTTTGTGCCAAAGTTTCTATTTGTTCTTCTGTAAATATCTTTTTACTCATTTTTTATCCCCCGAATTCTCATTTATTTAATTATACATAAAAATACCCTATAAAGTAGACTTTTTTTATAGTGTCTACTCTATAGGGTACATTTTATATTTAATGAGGATTTTTTTAGCTAGTTTTTCAGAAAGTTATTAATTTCTTTTATATAATCTAATTGTAGTTGATAATATTTATTTATTTCTTTGTTAAATCTTTCTTGAATATTTTCATAATTATTATTTATATATTTTACTGTCTCTAAAATCCTATGCCCTGTAACCTTATCAGTAGAAATAAATAAATCTGTTGAATTTATTGACTCCACATAGTCATAGCATTTAAGTCCATAACCTAAGCATACAAAGGGTTTTCCATAAGTCATTGAAAGTATGCAGGCGTGTAATTTTAGATTAATGGTAAATTTGCATGATTGTATGAGTTTTGCCAGTTGATAAACATTATAAAGCTTATCAATACAGAGTAGGTTTTCATGATTTATTTTGTTGGCAAAATTCGTACATACTGGAATATCTTTATTCCATATAGGGTATATTACAACTTTGTATCCTTGGTCTAGTAGTTTAGTAATAGCAATTTTAAGTTTTTCTTCTACGGTTTTTTCGCTATTTCCTAAAATACGATTATAAGATGTTCCCCAATTGACTAATACTGTTTTTTCTTTATCTAGATTTAAATTCTTTAGGTCATCATTTGGGGGTAATTTATGAAATACTTTACTAAATATAATACCAGGATCACCTATTACTTTTACATTGTTAGAGTTTAATAAAAACTTAGTAATATTTCCTCTTACTCCAGTTAATGAAGAATTTCTTGCTGTATTAATAATATTTCGCTCAAGCATTTTTTTATTAGTAAAGAGAGTATTATTTTTAGAGGTGTGATAATAGTTAATTAACTTTTCAGCATGTTCTTTATTTCTAATATCAGTTCCAGACCCCCATATGATAGTAGGTATATTCATCTTATTTGCTTTTAAGCATAACATAACAAAATTACTATTACGTAATAATGAACCGCCACCTAGTATAATCAAATCATAGTGTTTTAAATTGATATTTCTTTCACTTGTTGGATCATACTCATGTATTATTAATGAGGAATCACAGTTTAATAACATTTTTTTAAAGATGTCTAATAATAAATCATCACCAATATTATGATGACCTATCCATCCAATATATAAAATTTTTTTGATACTCATAGTGTATTCTCCTCTATTCTCTTCTATAATTATTCTAGGTTATTCAAATTATTTTTTGAGAATTTTTTCAACCATTTGTATAAATTGATTAGCACGATGAGCTGCTGAATGTTTAGCATGGACCATTTCAAAGCCGTTTTTTGCAATTTCTTTTCTTTCTTCTTCATGTGCTAAATAATATCTTGATTTTTGTAAAAAATCTCTTCTATGAACGGATACAAAGTGTTTTCCAGGTAAAAATCCTAAATCAAGTAATTCTTTTGATTTAGGTGCTAACAATAATGTATTACATGCAAGAACTTCATAATATTTCATTACTGGATAATGATATATTAAACCGTCTGTGAGAAATATTTTTGCTTTGTTAATTTCCTTAGCGTAGGTTGTTCCAGCAAATTCTTTAGGATTTTCAATATTACGATAACCGGGATGCTTATGATACACAAATCCAGGTTCTTTTTTCATAATTGAAAGCATTTCTGCTCTTAATGGATAAGTGTTTGCGATTGCTCCCATCATTAAATAATCTATTGTTTTTGGCAATCCATAATCTTTAAAAGTATTTGGTTCTATAAAATGAGGAATCCAGTACATTCTATTTTTATAAAAAGGAAATCTTCTATAAAATTCATCTCTATAGATTGAGAATATATATTTTACATTATTATCACGAACAAATTTTATTCTATCATTTGGTCTATAATGAAGATCGTGCATAATAATTCCAAAAGGGATAGTCAGATTAGACAGTCCAGTAATTTTTGGACATCTTGTTGGCCTCAGGTCATTAAGCAAAATAAAATCTGGTTTAAGTTTAAGATGATTTAATATTTCTCTAATATTTCCAGGGTTATGCCATAAAACTAAATCAGAGATTTTTGAAAGAGCATTTGAAAAATAATAAGAATCTTTAACCAAATGCTTACTGAAATCTTTAGTTATAAATAGTATTTTTAATTTTTTCATTAAATCGTCACTTCCTTGTGATTATAAGAAATAAATAATAGAGTGATAAACTTTTTTAAAATAAATTATTTATCGAAGTATTTTTTAATTATAGATTTTCTAATATATCTTATGTGTAGGCGGAAAGAAATGTTATAGACATCTTATTTTAAAACTAATTTATTCACAATTTACTCAAAGAATCGCAATATTTAATAGAAACATATTGTAGCTAAGACTAATATAATAAGAGTAACAGGAAAAAATGTATAAATTACTTTTGAGTAAGTACATATAAAGAAAGAAAGGAGCTGTAGGTTGAAAGAAAAGGCTATTTTAGATGATAATATTGATGTTTCAATAATAGTACCTTGTAAAAATGAAGGAGGAAATCTAAAGTGGACAATTGATTCACTAATGAAATCACAAAATATACTTAAATATGAAATTATAGTAGTTGATGATGGGTCAATTGATGGAGGTTCAGAGTTTTTAAAAGGACAATTATATAAAAAAATCACTTTAATCAAAACAAATAGCATAGGGGCTGGGCAGGCTAGGAATATTGGGGTTGAAGCTTCTAAAGGTAAATATGTTATATTTTGTGATGCCCATATTAAAGTTCCACATAGATGGTTAGATGGGTTAATAAATACATTAAAAACTTTTAATGGAGATATTGTAACACCTTGCATAACTGATATATATAATCCTTTAGCAGCGGCATATGGGTTAACATGGAACAAGAGATTATCTGTTAGATGGATTTCAAGGAAACCTAAAATGGGCGATGAAATTCCTTTTGCAGGAGCTGGGGCTTTATGTATAAGAAAAGAGGCCTTTGAAAAAATATATGGATTTGATGATTTATTTCAAGTTTTAGGTGCTGAAGATCAAGAGTTATGCCTTAAGGCATGGCTTTATGGGTACAAGATTGTAATTAATCCTGAAGTTAAAATAGCTCATCTATTTAATAGAAAACGTAATTATAAAGTAACTTCATCTAATATTATATATAATACTTTGAGCCTTGCTTACTATCATTTTTCAGAAATTCGTATAAATAAGGTGAAAAAAATCTTTATGAATCAAATGAATTTTCCAACTGTACAAAAACAAATTGAGAAAAACTACTCCCAAATTATTAATAGGAGAACATTATACTTTAATGAACGCACTTATAATGATGACTATTTTTTTAATAAATTTAGAATTCATTTTTAAACTCAAATATAGAGATTCCATTTAGATTTGAGTTGGAATCTCTATAGTATAGTTTTTTATAGTAATTAATATAAGAGAAGGAGTAAATATTTTGATAGATAATCTTAATTCAGTAGATGTTTCTATAATCATTCCATGTAAAAATGAAGTTAATAATTTAAAGTGGACAGTTGATTCTTTAATGAATTCAAAGAATCAACTTAAATTTGAAATTATTGTTGTAGATGATGGTTCTCAGGATAATAGTACAGGTTTTTTAGAAAAGAATCTGTATAAAGAATTATATAAGGATATCGTTTTAATAAAGGTAGATAATGTAGGTGCTGCACAAGCCAGAAATATTGGAGCTGATGCTGCTAATGGAAGATATTTATTTTTCTGTGATGCACATATAAAGGTACCTGATGGATGGTTGGATGATCTTGTTGAGACAATGAAATTATATGATGGAGATTTAGTTGCACCATGTATTGTAGACTTGTATAATCCTTTAGCAGCAGGTTATGGTCAGACTTGGAATAAGCAATTTATTATTAAATGGTTATCAAGAAAACCAAGTGAAGGGGCGGAAATTCCAATTGCTGGTGGTGCTGCACTTGGTATAACTAAAGAAGCATTTGAGAAAATAAATGGATTTGATCGTCTATTTAAAGTTTGGGGAAAAGAGGATGAGGAGATATGTTTTAAAGCTTGGACATATGGTTATAAAATTGTAATAAATCCATATGTGCAAATTAAACATCTTTTTAGAAATTCACATCCATATGAGGTAGTTACATCTAATGTTATTTATAACATGTTGTGTTTTGCTTACTCTCATTTTAATGAAATTAGACTAAAAAAGACAATAAATATTACAAAACAATTTAATTGTTATTATGATGTTAATGCTTTAATAAAAGAGAATAAAGAATTAATTAATAAACAAAGAGAAAAATATTTTAGTGAACGTGTTCATGATGATGATTTTATATTCAGGAAATTTAAAATACCATATTAAAACGGGAAAGTGTACACTTTCTCGTTTTAATAATTATTAATAATAATATGAGGATTCATACATTTTTACGTTATTAATCTTAATATTTAACAAAAATAAGTAAGAGATTCTTTTGGGGGGGATTTTTATAATTTCATGACATTGGATTTCAATATCGATATCGTCTTTACATAGACTATCAGGAAGAGGAAATAATGAAGGTTTACATATCATATCATCAAAATTAATAACAAAATGACAAAAATGAACTGGTTGATCTTTGGTTTCAACATCTGCAGAATATTCAATAAAAATAGTTACATTTCCTCGAATAATTAAGGTATCATCACATTTTAATATTTTGTATACTGCTGGTTTAAATTTAGAATAGATTATTTGTTCAATAGGAGGCTTTTGACATGGAATTGATAAAATGCCGCTTATTAGTTTTTTATTCGTATAGTTTCCCATCTAATCACCTACTAAAATTGTTTAATAAAATATATGATTTTTTTGTTTAAAACATTCCCATTTTATTTAAGGATATCATATTATGCATTGTAAGTATTAAAATCCACGGAGGTGTCAATATGACAAGAAACTTAAATTCCAGTATTGTGCAATTATGCCCATCTGCACCTGACAGAGTGGCTAAGTATTTTACTGAAATTTTTATTTCTCAAACAGTAAAAATTCCATATCAAAAGCCAAATATGGAAGATATAATAAAAATAATTCCTGAAATAACTATCGATGTTTGTGATACTATTGAAGTTGAGCTTCCTAATGGCGAAAAGGGAAATAAAATTTTTGTGGTAGGTAATGTATATCTTAAAGTTCAATATGTATCTACTAATTTGAATCAATCTGTCCATTTTGTGCGTTATCAAATTCCATTCCAAGCAATCATACTGCAACCATGTGGTGACTTAATTGATCCTACAGATTCAATTTTCCCTGATAATTATGTTGTACACGTATGTATTGAAAAGATAACTAAGAAAATTATAGATAACAGAACAGCGCATTTTGAAATGTTGATGCTTGTATGGGTAGAAGAAGTTGATACTCCTATACCAACACCAACACCAGCACCATAAGGAGGTAGAAATATGGATTGTCCAGGTAATAATGTAGTAAACTATGCGACAGAATTATGTCCAGTACCAGATTCGCTTTTAGCTCATTTTACTCAACTAATTTTATGTGATATATTGGAGATTCCTGAAGAAAAACCTGATATAGAATTTCTAAGTAACGAACAAATTGAAGTTATAATTGATAACATTGATGTTATTGATGTTGATTTAGGTGTTCCTGATACACATAAAAAAGTTGTTTTCCAAGGAGATGTTAAACTTGGAGTAGAATATTCTGCTGATATGCCAGAACAAGAAGTTCACTTTGCACACTTTGCAATTCCTTTCCAAGGGTTTATTGGGGAAAGGCCTTGTGATAATGATACAAATAAAGGGTTAATATCAGATCCAAATTTTGATTTAGAAGATTATAATATTCGTTATTGTTTAGAACATGTGCAATTTCATGTTCTAGATAGGAGAAGATTCAAGCCTGTACTTGTAATATTAATTTGGCTTGAACCAAAATAAGGAGGTAGATGTATGGCTTCATTCACAGGTATTTTCAAAGAAATTGCAATAGATACTAAATTAGTTATTCCACCTCATAAGCCAGATATGGAATGTATAATAGATGGAACAGTTGATGTAATTATTGATAAAGCTGAAGTTATTGATACAAATCTAGTTTACCCTGAAAGTCCAGATCCACAGGATCCATGGCCTTTAAAAAAAGTTATCGCTGCTGGAGTAGCTAAAATAATAGTTAAGTACTCAGCGTTAGAACCTACTCAAAGAGTTCATGCTGCTCATTTTGATGTACATTTCTGTACATTAATTGAATGGCCAGATGGTCCAGCACAAGGTACACCAATAACAATTAAGCCAGTAGTAGAAAAGATTGACTTTATAAGAGAAAATGAAAGGCTGATTTTTAAAGCGATACTTGTAAGACTTGATGTTTATAGATAATAAAAAAATAGTTGTGATAAGAAAATATATACTTAAGAACAAGAGCGACGAATATATCGCTCTTTTATTTTGTTTTAATTTAATAATCCTTTATTTGAAAATAGCATATTATGAATTATAAGAATTTTTTTAGAGTTTTACAAAGTGATACACATAAGATAAGGAGGAATACTATGAGAACATTTTGTAATAAAAATATTTGTTGCATTCAGTCTAAAGCAGCAAATGAATTATGTCCTAAGAGGGGTGAAGAGATTAACTATTATACTCAAGTTTCACAGAGTGGTATTTTAACTATACCAGATCCTAAGCCAAATATTGAGGAAATTTTTAATGTGATTCATGAAATAGATATTAATGAGTTAAGTGAAATACTTGTAAAGAGCCCTGCTGGTAAGAAAGTTTTAGTAGGAGGGATTATAACTTTAGGGATTGAGTATATTTCTGAAACATTAACTCAGAAAGTTCACTTTGCACATTGGGATGTACCCTTTAAGGATTTAGTAATGAATCCAGATGGTACACTTTTAGGTTTAGATTTTGATTTAAATGATTTTGTGGTTCACATATGCGTTGAAGACTTAGTGGTTATGAAGGAAGATTCTAGAAACGTTAGATATGAGATGACACTTTTAATTTGGCTTCAGAATAAGGATAGTTAAGAAGGGGGTTATAATATGGCTAATGGTAACAGTGAAGTTTTCAAAGAATTTGTTATTAATCATAATTTAATAATACCTGATGTAAAACCACCTATGGAAGCATTCTTGCAGTATAAAATTCAATATGAAATTACAAAGGCTGAGGTAATTGATACGCGTCTATTAACAGATGATGATCCACCACTACCAATACGAAAGGTAATTGTTGCAGGAGTTGCTAAGATTTTAGTGAAGTACGTTGCAGAAGTTCCTGATCAGCAGGTACATGGAGCTCATTTTGAAGAACCATTTTCACAACTAATAGAATGGCCTGACGGGCCTACAGCTGGAACATCGATTTGTGTGGAGATTGTAGAAGAATATGTGAATATATATATGCTTGATGAAAGGACTTTATCAAAAACAATTGTTCTTCAATTAAATATTACTTTACCATAATCAAGAATATCTATAAAACATTAATAAGTAAACTAACACTATCTTTTAAGTTTGATCAAAGAAATTAAACTTTTTAGATAGTGTTTTTATTAAAAGAAGTAAAGAGGGAGGTAGAGATCATTCATTGTTATACATGTTGAGTAAATCGCATAGATTTAAGAATATATTTAGATACATAATAATAAATATATTAAGAAGCAAAGAAAAAGGAGAATATAAATGGCAATAGAAAACTTTTCTCCTGGTACGTTGATAATACCTATGGAAGAACAGTTTCAAGATAATGGTATGTGGCTTGCCTATGGTCTTGTATATAGGCTTTTAGAAAATGGTATACCTGTTAAATGGGCAATACAGCCAGGTAAATTATATGATGGAACTGATTTTACTGCTTCAGCTAGGGATATTCAAACATTAGTACCAATAAGCAATCATGATTATATCGGAGGACCTTATATAGTAGATTCTGCATATGCAGCAGCAGCACTACCTATTATAACTGCTTGGCAAGCTGCATATCCAGATACTACCGTTCATGAGGCTACAAATTTATTTTCAGCGCCTATAGCTGGAACTATGAGTAGAGCACCAAGAATTAGTATCGATGAAAAAAATCCAGATAACATGATTGATTACTTAAATGAAGCTAATATACCGGACTCTTTAGGGGTACCATGGGATAAAAATACATCTCCAGGGGTTTTGGATTCAACTGAGATTACAAATGGAGGATTGTTTGGATTTAATGAAGCTGATCCATGCAAATTTTTAGCATATGATATTTTCTTGTCCAGTGAAAGTGATAGTGGTGTTTGGGGACTTCCATCTAATATTGCTCAACTTGATTTATATCTTAGAATAGGTGGATTTGTGCATGCAACAGAAAGTTCAATAGATGCAATTGAAAATTTCGCAGGTCCATTTATCACAGTTGCTGGAATTCCCGATTTTCCTAATCAGGGTGATGATAATACATTTACAGTAGATGTACCTGATTTTCCTTCAGCACAAGCAGTATCTACATCAGGAAAAGTTCAAAAACTTCCTGCTGGTAGTGAAAGAACTTGGCTGAACACAGATGTTACCTATGATTTTTCTGCACAAGTTATAGCTCATTTTATTGAAAATTCGCTACAATATGATTTTATGGCTGCAGGAAGCTATAAAGGGGGGACCGGTGCAGGGAAAATTGTATATGAAGGTGGAAAAGATTATGATAGAAAACTGCCTTATTCAGATAATGAAGAAGGTCCTTATTTAAGATTTGTATATGATTCAGTCTTTTTCTCAGTTTTAAAGCCGACACTTCAATTAACAATTACGCCTAATACTGCCCCCACTAGTGCTACAACAACAGTTACTTATGATTTAAATAACATTGGTGGAAGCAATGCTGATAATTTAACGTTAACTATTACTTTAGAAGCATGGAATACCTATAATAATGATGCAAATATTACTCCAACAAGTATTTCAACAGGACCAGGAGGAGTAACAATATTAACATGGGATATAGCATCTTTAGTAGGAAATACTGGACCAGGGAATATTATAAACTTTACAGCAGATGTAACACCACCACTTACGGGAAAAATAATCTCTGCAAATTATACTGCATCATATCAAGACGATTTTTATGAGTATTATTCTGTAGATTATTGTGCATCAATAGAAGGAACTCCTGGTGCAGCTCCACAGATAACAGAAACTCCTGCAACACAAACAGTAAATCCTAATGATGTATTTTCATGGACTATAACAGCATCAAATAATGGATTGCTTCAGCTTGATAATGTTCAAGTAACTAAAACTATTCCTGCAGAGCTTATATTTATTTCATCAATACCAGCACCTACAACAATAACAGGTGGAGGAGGACTTCCAACAATACTAACGTGGACGGCACCTGATATACCTGATCCTCTTTTACCATTATCAAGTTTTAATATTGATGTTAATGTTCAGGCGCCACCTGCCACAACAGCAACTTTCGATAATATTGCTAGGTTAACTGGAACAGATACTTCCCCAGCATCATATGACGTTTCAACAACTGCTGAAGTTCAAGTTATAAATAGACCTCCAACTGTCAATGTAGTAACTCCAAATGGTGGTGAATTGATATGTACGCAAGTAGATATCACATGGACAGCTTCAGATCCAGATGGTGACCCATTAACATATTCTATTCAGTATTCGCCAGATGCAGGTGTTACTTTTATAGATATTGTTAGTGGTCTGACTACCACTTCATACACTTGGGTTATTACGTCACTGCCTTCAGGAACAGATTATTTAATAAAGGTTATTGCTTCAGATGGAGAACTTACAGGGGAAGATACTTCAGATGGAACTTTTACAATTGATACCACACCTCCAGCAGCAAGCTGGATATCACCATTAACTGGCGACCTTCTTGTTACATCTCCAGTATATTTACAAGTTCAAGCAACAGATAATGTAGCTGTTGCACAGGTAACATTTCAATATTCACAGGATGGTATTACTTTTACAACAATAGGGGTAGATAATGTTCCATCAGGAGATGTATTCACTAAAAACTGGGAAACTGATGGGCTGCTATCGGGAAATTATTTTTTAAGAGCTATTGCTGAAGATTTATGTGGTAGAACTGATCAACAAGATATTCAAGTTATAGTAAGTTCGGTACCAGATGTAACAATAATATCTCCAAATGGTGGTGAAATATTCTGTAACTCACCAGTAGATATAACTTGGAGTATAAGTGATCCAAGTGCTTTGGGCATAGTATATACTGTTCAGTATTCAGATGATAATGGTACAACATTTAATACCATTGCAACTGGAATAACAACAACTTCCTATTCATGGGATACAAGTTCACTTTTAAGCGGTAATGAATATTTAATTAAAGTTATAGCAACGGATGGAATAACATCAAAGGAAGATGTATCTGATGGAAGCTTTACAATTGATAATACTGGTCCAATAGTTACTTTTATAGCACCTCCTGATGGAAGCACAATTGATACATTATCGGTTATTTTAAGAGTAACTGCAGTTGATAATGTAGCAATTGATAATGTATTATTTCAATATTCTATTGATGGAATTACATTTGTTAATATTGCAACTGAAACTGTTCCAATTGGTGGATTCTATGAAACAACTTGGAATTTAACAGGGTTAACACAAGGAAATTATACATTAAGGGCTACAGCTGAGGATATATGTGGAAAGACATCATTCGATGAAATACAGGTGCTTTTCAATATTCCACCAACAGTAACTATAACAAATCCCAATGGTGGAGAATTAATATGTCCTGAAGGTACTACAATAACTTGGGATGCAGAGAGCATTGATGGAGGAGTGTTAACTTCCAATCTTTTCTATTCTCCAGACAATGGTACTACATTTATATTATTAGCTTCTGGATTAACAACATCATCCTTTTTCTGGGACACAAGCGGACTTCCGAGTGCAAATCAATATTTAATTAAGGTTATTGTTTCAGATGGATTATCAACAGCTGAAGATATTTCAGATGGATCATTTACAATAGACAATGAGCCACCAAGTGTAGATATTATTGAACCAGCAGATGGAGCTTTAGTAAGTTCTTCACCTGTTTTGATACAGGCAACGGCAACGGATAACATTGGGGTTCAGAGAGTTACCTTCCAATATTCATCTAATGGAGTAACCTTTATAGATATAGGTGTAGATACGCTTCCTGTAGGGAATGTATACAGTGGAACCTGGAACTTGACAGGATTAATACAAGGGGAGTATATACTGAGGGCTATTGCAGAAGATATCTGTGGGCAGACCAATATTTCTGATATTGATGTAACATTTAATATTCCACCATCAGTAACTGTATTAAGTCCAAATGGTGGAGAAATTATTGGGCCTTCAGGTACTACTATAACTTGGTTAGGTGAGAATCCAGATGGAGTTCCTTTAATCTATAGTGTGTCATATTCATCTGATGGGGGAGTATCCTATAATGTTTTAGCTACTGGACTTAACACAACATCATTTTTCTGGGATACAAGCGGACTACCAAGTGGAAATGACTATCTTGTGAAAGTTATAGCAGATGATGGAATAGAGACCGCAGAAGATACATCTGATTCTACATTTACTATTGATAACACACCTCCAGAAGTTTTATGGATTTCACCCTTAAACGGAGAATATTTGTCTAATACTGTTAGTTTAACAGCTATGGCTACAGATAATATTGCAGTTAAATCCGTTACTTTTTCTTATTCTAATGATGGTGGAGTAACATATACGGATATAGGAACAGTATTAACACCTTTAGATGGAGTATATGTTTTACCTTTTAATACTGCTTTGGTTTCAGATGGTGCTTATATACTTAAAGCAACAGCTGAAGATAACTTTAATTTATCTAGTTCTGAGATTATCAATGTAATAATTGATAATACTCCTCCTGTAGTATATATTATCTATCCAGTTAATGGATCAACAGTTGATGGACTCGTTCCAATTATAGTAAGTGCAAATGATAATATATGCCTATCAAAAATTGAACTTTCTATTGATAATGAAATTGTAGATATACAAACATTAAATGGTGAAACAAGTTCAGAGATTGTGTTTGAATGGGATACAAATACCTATTCAGAAAATACACACGTTGTAAAAGCTGTAGTTACAGATTGTGCAGGATTTATAACTTCAACTCAAAGTAGTTATATAGTAAATAATCTTCCAGAATGTTATACGCAAGTTTTTATAAATGGTGAGCTTAAAATACCAGATGAAAAACCACCTATGGAGAGAATCTTATACTTAAATATAAATACTACAATTGATAAAATTGATAGAACTTCAAGTTATGGAGGAATTAAATTTATAATTTGTGGTACAGTTGACATTTCCATAACCTATGTAGCTGCAGTACCAGAACAAGAAGTTCATTATGCACATTTCGCACAAGGTTTAAGTACAACAATTGTATGTAATAATGTTTCAATTGATCAATGTGTAGAACCTGTAATTTTTGTAGAACATGTAGGATGGGACATGTTAGACAGTAGAACCTTTAATAAAAGGATTGTGTTATTTATTGGCTTAAAGCCAATATAAAAAAATTCGTGTAGAAAGGAGTTGAAAATATGGCCATAGAAACCTTTGTACCTGGTACTCTTATAATACCCATGGAAGAACAGTTTCAAGATAATGGTATGTGGCTTGCATATGGGCTTGTATATAGACTTCTGCAAAATAGTATACCTGTTAAATGGGCAATACAACCTGGGAAATTATTTGATGGAACTGATTTTACTGCATCAGCTATAGATATACAGACATTTGCTTCAATATCTGGTCATAACTACAAAGGTGGTCCGTTTATAATTGATTCTGCATTTGCTTCAGCTGCACTTCCAATAATTAATGCTTGGCAATCATCATTTCCCGATACAACAGTTCATCAGGCAACAGTAGGTTTTTCAGCACCAATTGCTGCTACAATGAATAGAGCTCCTAGAATAGCTGTTGAGGAAAATAATTCTGGTATAATTTTTGATTATTTGGATGAAGCAAATATTCCTGACTCCCTTGGACTTCCATGGGATAAAGATGATTCCCCAGGAGTCCTATCTTCTGAAGAAATAGGGAATGGTGCATTCTTTGGATTTAATGAGGATGATCCTTGTAAGCAAAAAGCCTATGATATTTTCTTATCACCACATGCATCTGAAAGTAATTGGGAAGATCCTGTCAATGTAGCGCAATTAGACTTGTTCTTAAGAATAGGTGGATTTCTTCATGCAACCTGTGCATCTATATCTGCTATAGAAAATATTGCAGGACCTTTCCTGACTGTATCAGGCATACCGGATTTTCCTAACGATGGAGATGAAGGAACATTTACAGTTGATGTAGGTGATTATCCATCAACTCAGGCTGTGACAACGTCTCTAGCAGTTCAAAAATTACCTGGTGGGTCTGAACAAACTTGGCTCAATAGTGATGTTGTTTATAATGCTGCAACTAGAGTGTTGGCACATTTTACTGAAGATGGAGAGCAATATGATTTTATGGTAGGAGGAAGCTATAAAAATGGTACAGGTTCAGGTAAGATAGTTTATGAAGGAGGGCATTCATATTCCACGGACTTACCTTATTCTGAAAATTTTGAAGGACCTTATCTAAGATTTTTATATGATTCTATTTTCTTTTCAGTAGCAAAACCTAATGTACTTTTAGATATAACACCTGCGAGTGTACCACAAGGAGGTACTACTACTTCAACATTTGATTTTATTAATAATGGGGGAAGTAATGCCGAAAATTTAACTTTAACAATAACTCTTGAGCCTTGGGCTGTGTATAATGTTGATGCTACAATAACACCAACAAGTATTACAACAGGTGGTGGTGGAGAAACAATTTTATTTTGGGATTCTACTGCTTTAGCTGGAAATAATGGACCGGGTACAATTGTAAGCTTTACAGCTAATGTTACACCTCCACTTGTAGGGAAGCAGCAAGCAGCAAGTTTTAGCGCTTCATTTAATGATAATTTTGGAGATAGCGTTTCATTAGATTATTGTGAATCTTTAAATGCAACAGCAGGAGCTTCTCCAAATGTAACTAAAACTCCTACAACGCAATCTGTGAATCCTAATGATATTATTCCGTGGACTATAACAGTTTCAAATAATGGGATATTACCGCTTAATAATGTTGTAGTAACAGATACACTACCTGCAGGATTGACATTTATTTCATCAGTTCCTGCACCTACTAGTATTTCAGGTGGTGGCGGAAGTCCTACAATTCTTACATGGACAACACCAGCTATTACTGACCCATTACCACCATTAGGAAGCTTTGTAATAACTCTTAATGCACAAGCACCTGCAGCAACAACTGCATCATTTAACAATAATGTAGTTGTAACTGGGGATGATACTTCACCTGCTTCATATAGTGTATCTGCAGATGCTGTAGTAGATGTAAATAACAGACCACCAACTGTTACATTAATTTCACCAAATGGTGGAGAGGTAATATGTAATCAGACCAATATAACTTGGACTGCGTCAGATCCAGATGGAGATCCTTTAACGTATACCTTGTCCTATTCCAGTAATGGAGGAATAAGTTATACAGAAATAGTATCGGGAATTTCTACTACTTCATATACTTGGATAACATCTACTCTTCCAAGTGGTAGTAATTATTTAGTCAAGGTTGTTGCATCAGATGGAGAACTTACAGGTCAAGATATATCTGATGGACCATTTACCATAGATACATCACCACCAAGTGTAAATTGGGTATTCCCTGCAAATGGACAATTACTAACCACATCTCCTGTGAACTTACAAGCACAAGCAGTAGATAACGTTGTTGTAACCCAGGTAACTTTCCAATACTCACTAGATGGAATAACCTTTACGACTATAGGTATTGATACAATTCCATCTGGAGATATTTATACAAGAAATTGGGAGACGGATGGGCTTCCAGTTGGGGATTATATTTTAAGAGCTATAGCACAGGATGGCTGTGGAAGAACAAGTCAGGATGATATTCAAGTAACAGTTAGTGCAGTACCAGAGATAACTGTAGTATCACCAAACGGTGGAGAGGTATTTTGTTCATCTCCGGTAGATATTACTTGGAGTCTAAGTGATCCTTCTGCAGTAGGTATAGTTTATACTGTTCAATATTCAAGTAATAATGGGACTACATTTAATACTATTGCAACAGGAATAACAACAACTTCCTATTCATGGAATACAAGTGCACTTCCAAGTGGAAATAAGTATTTGATTAAGATTATTGCAACAGATGGTATAACAACAAAGTCAGATGTATCAGATGGACCATTTACTATAGATAATACTCCACCAACAGTATTTTTTGTACTACCAATTGATGGAAGTACAATCAATACATTATCAACTACTTTAAGAGTATCTGCAATTGATAATGTAGGTATTGATAATGTATTATTTCAATACTCTATTGATGGAATCACATTTGTGGATATTGCTACAGAAACCGTTCCTATTGGTGGATTCTATCAAACTACATGGAATCTAACTGGATTAACTCAAGGTAATTATATTGTTAGAGCAACTGCAGAGGATACATGTGGTAAGACTGGGTTTGATGAAGTAAACGTTCTTTTTAATATTCCACCAACAGTAACTGTAATAAGTCCAAATGGCGGAGAAGTAATTTGTCCTGAAGGCACAACGATTACTTGGGTTGGAGAGAGTATTGATGGCGGTACTTTAACTTATAATCTTTATTATTCTGCAAATAATGGAGCTACTTATATATTAATAGCATCTGGATTGACAACATCATCTTTCTTCTGGGATACAAGTGGACTTCCAAGTGGTGATAAATATTTAATTAAAGTTGTAGCTTCAGATGGATTATCAACAGCCGAAGATGTGTCTGATGCACCATTTACAATAGATAATGACCCACCGACTGTAAATATTATTAACCCTGCAGCAGGAAGTATAGTAAGTTCATCACCAGTATTAGTTCAAGCAACTGCTTCTGATAATGTGGGCGTTGTAAGTGTTACATTCCAGTATTCACCTGATGGAATAACTTTTATAACCATTGGAACGGACACTTTACCTGTAGGAAATGTATATAGTGCAAACTGGAATTTAACAGGATTAGTTCAAGGTGACTATGTTTTAAGAGCTATTGCCGAAGACACCTGCGGACAGACAACTACTTCTGAGATAGATGTAATATTCAATATTCCACCTACAATAACTGTAGTTGCTCCTAATGGGGGAGAAATAATATGTCCGGAAGGGATAACCATTACATGGGAAGCTGAAAATCCTGATGGAGGACCTTTAACCTATACTGTCTTATATTCACCAGATGGTGGAGTTACATTTAATCTTTTAGCTACAGGTCTTACTGTAAAATCATTCTTTTGGGATACAAGTGGACTTCCAAGTGGAGATAATTATGTAATTAAGGTTATTGCTTCAGATGGTATTGAAGAATCAGAAGATGTATCAGATGAGCCATTTACAATAGATAATGACCCACCGACTGTAAGTTGGATATCTCCATTAAATGGAGACTTCATAAGAAATACTGCAACTCTTATAGCTGAGGCTTATGACAATGTTTCGGTAGATTCAGTAGTATTTTCTTATTCTTCAGACGGAGGAATCACTTTTATTAATATTGGAACTGTTACAACTCCTTCTGAGGATAAATATGCTCTTCCATTTAATACTGCACTTTTAAGTGATGGACAATATATTTTACGAGTAACTGCTAATGATGAATGTAATAATTCAGACTATAGTGATATTAACGTCATAATTGATAATACACCTCCAGTTGTTGATATATTAGCACCACCAGATGGATCAACTGTCGATGGATTAGTACCACTGGTTATAAGTGCTAGTGATAATGAATGTTTAGCACAAGTGGATTTATATATTGATGGTGAATTAGTAGATACTCAAATATTAAATAATGTAGATAGTGTAGAGTATGTATTTGAATGGAATACTGAAGAATATTTTGAAGGAGAGCATACAGTAAAAGCAGTTGCAACTGATTGCGCAGGATTAGTGTCAGAAACAGAAAACACTTATGTAGTTGATAATTTACCAGAATGTTATACTCAAATTCTTATAAACGGAACGGTAGAAATACCAGCGCAAAAACCTGATTTAGAAAAAATTCTTAATTTTGAGGTTGATCCTATAGTTGAAAATATTAGACAAATAAGTACGATTGCCGGAAATAAATTTATTATAAGTGGGTCTGTTGATATGCATCTAACTTATGTGGCTGATGAACCAGAACAATCTGTACATTTTGCGCATTTTACTAAACCATTTAGCACAAACGTGGTTTGTCCAAATATTCCATTAGGAACAACTGTTGAACCTGTAATAATAATTGAACATGTTCAATGGCATAAGGTTGATGAAAGAAAGGTTAGCAAATATATTGCTTTATTTATTGGGATAAAGCCTGTAGAATAGAAAACTATTTAGTATAATTATTAAATTATAGTATAACTACTTAAGAAAAGGGCTACCTTTTCAAATGATTTAATAAAATATTTGAAAGAAGCCCTTTGCATATTTCCAAAGCTATGGTTAGTTAAATAATATTTCTAGAGATACTATTTAGTTATTAAGGTTTAAGGACAACAATCTGGTAAGCCTACAAGTTTAAGTTTTCCTTTAATGGTGATATTATGATTACATGCGTACTGTGGTGTAGCAGTAGGGGTAGGAGTTGGTGTTGGTGTTGGTGTTGCAGGATCACAATCTCCTGAGATAACTTCAAAGTCTATTAGTTCAAAATTCTCGCAAGTTAATTCAGCATCAGTATCCCACAATGGACATGTGTTAGCATCTGCCATATCTACAACATTAACAATCCTATCAATACATAAATTTCCTATACAGCATGCAGTTGTTTTATTGTCAAGAGCAGTAAGAGGACCAGGCATAGGAGTCCAGTTACCGAAACCATCATTTGTTAAAGTAACACCGCAATCTCCAATAATTCCATCAACAGCAACCATGAAATGGATAGTACCGAATACTTTTTCAACTAAAACTTTAGTTGAAACAGTAACTGGCATATTACAGATTTGAGTAAGGGTATCTACTTCACAATAACCTTTAACTTTTCTTATACAACATTTAGTAATAGCGAATTTAGCAGTATCTCCGATATCTTCCATATAATCGAAACCTACAGGAAGAGTTATTGTAGAACAAAAAGGAATATCACATAAACATTCATTTTCGTTTGGGCAACAACCAGGATCTAAGTGACCCATAGCTAATTCACTCATAGTCAATTTATCCATAGCAGCAAATATGTCTTTTATTTCTTTGCTTGTTTGTAGCGTGGTCATTGAATTTTTACCTCCTTTGCAGTAAAGCACAATAAATAAGTGTATTTACAATACATGATATGTAATATAGTAAGGATTTGTGATAAATTGATTACTATATAAATGCTATAAAATTAAATAAAGAAATACAGGTTATTTTTTGTGAAAAGCGTTAATTTAATGAAGTAATAAATGGATATTTTAGTTATAATATATAATTTGTTTTGCATATTTTATATTAAGAGTAATATATGGAAGGACTGTTTGAATGGAATTTAATAATAATAAACCTGATAATACATTAAATAATCATTCAGCCACTAGTAATAACTCTATAAGCATAGTTAATGATAAATTAATAGATCTAGAAAAACAGATTAAGCAAAAGAATCAATTAATTGCTGAATTTGAGGATATGCTTAAAAACCAAAAAATGAGAGTGAAATCATACGAAGGAAAAATTGAAAATATGAATAAACAATATAATAAATTTCAAGAGTATAAAGAATTACTAAATAAAAATATTAATCATATACAGGAAAATCTCATTAATAAAGAAGAAAAAATTAATGAGTTGGAACTTATTTGTTTAGAAAAAGATAATGAACTTAAAGATTTGAGAGAGAAAGAAATAAAGAAAGAAAATAACATACAACAATATAAAAATGAAATATCAGACTTAAAAGAAAAAATTGATGAATATGAATCAAAGAATCAAAATATAATACAAAAATATAAAAATGAAATAACTGATTTAAAATATAAAACTGATGAATATGAAGCAAAGAATTTATTATTAAATGAAGAAATAATAAACCTAAATAATCAAATTAAGGACTTAGAATTTAAGATTAGTGAAAATGAAAACAAGTCTTTCTTTAAAAGATTATTTAATATTAACAATTCTTCTGAAACTGATAGGTGATTATCACTTGTCAGTTTTTGTTTTGCACAAAAAATATCAAATAATCATATATTAAAGTAGAGTTTGTAAATTATTGAAGAAATGATTTGAAGATATTTTAAAAGGAATTAAGGGGGATTACAATGAGTAATAAAGAAGAATTTGTATTTAAAAGAACTAACCCTAATAATTCTTCTATAAGAATTGCAAATTTAATAATCAATGACAAAATATATTTATGTAATATTTGGAGGGAAGTTGATTTAGGCTCTAATTTAAGATGGAATGAAAATCCCTTTAAAGATAATTCATGGCAGTTATATTACCATTCCTTAAGAATGATTAGTTTCCTAGTAAATGCTTTTGAAATAAATTATAAATTGATCTATTTAAAAAAAGCTAAATGGTTTATTGAAAGTTGGTGGAGTATTAATTCCAATAAAAAAAGTTCTGTAAATAGATATGCATGGAATGATCATGGTACTGCCAACAGATTAATTAATTTGATTTATTTTTGGACTTTTTATAAAAAGTCTCCACTTTATGATGACAAATTCAAAGAAAAATTCATGCTTATTTTAAAAAAACATGGTGAATTTTTATCAAATGAAAAAAACTATTCTAAATATAATCATGGTATTTTTCAAGATAAAGCATTGTTAGAGATGTCAGTATTATTTCCTGAGTTAGACAAAGATAAAAAATGGTTTAATAAATCAATAAATAGATTATTGAATAGATTATATGAAGATATTACTGAATCTGGAGTTCACAAAGAACACAGCCCTGAATATCAAATAACTGTACTAAGGTTATTCACTACAATTAAAGAGTTTATGGATTTTTATGAATTAAAGGTTCTTGAATTAGATAAAATATTGTACAAAATGCAAGAATATCTATCCTATATATTACAAGATAATAATTATGTACCTATGATTGGAGATACAAGAGCAAAGATCTCTATTGGAAGTATTAGAAGCTCAATAATTAATCAACACTTAATGTATGTTGTGACTAATGGTGAGAAAGGAATAAAACATGAGAATAATAGTAAGGTGTATAAGGACGGAGGAATAGGAATATATAAAAACAATTATGAAAAGGAAAATCTATATTTGTTTTTTACAGCAGCATTTCATTCAACTACTCATAAACATGCTGATGATTTATCTTTTATTTTAAATATTAATAAGACAGGATATTTTGTTGATGGTGGTACGTATAATTATCAAAAAAATGATATATATCGTGATTATTTCAGAAGTGTATTTGCACACAATACTGTATCAGTTGATGATGTATCTTATGAAATAGCTAAGTATCAAAAAAATAAGGCTAAGATAAAAGATTTTGAAATTACTCAAGAATACAAATATGTTACTGGGATTCATACATTGTATAAAGGTATAGTAATTAAAAGAACCCTAATTTGTTTAAATGATAATACCATATTTGTGCATGATGAAATAATATCAAATAATAAGCATAAATATAGTCAAATATTTAATGTAGGAAAAGACGTTAATGTAATTATTAAAGATAAAAATAATATTTTATTAGAAAGCATGATTGAAGATTCAAAAATAGAATTAATTCAATTAGATAAGGTTTCTGATATTGAGAGATTTAGTGGCAGTATAAAACCAGTAAGAGCATGGCAATCTTTTTATCATAATGAAAAACATCCAATTAACTCACTGGTTTTTAATAAATATGGAAAAAACATTGAATTTAAGACCTTAATAACTATAAATCCTAAAAATAAGTTATTAAATGTAAAGATAAATAGGGTAAGTGATAAATATATTTATATTTTTTATTATGAAAATGGAGAAAAAAAATCTATCGAAATTAAAATATAAGATGTTTTTAAGAAGACATACAAGTAATGGCTTATTTGAATGTCTTCTTATTTTTTAGCTAAATTCAAAAAATAACAAAAGAAAATGTTGTGCATAAAATATTACAATGGGAGGTACTGAAAGTTATGGATAAGTATAAAAAGATAAGACTTTTATTTGCAGGGCATGATCTGAAATTTGCAAAAATGATTATTGAATATTTTAAGAGTAAAAAAAATTATGAAGTAAGAATAGATTTATGGAAGGGGCATAATCAGCATAATGAATCAGTAAGTTATAAATGTATAAAATGGGCAGATGTGATAGTGTGTGAGTGGGGGTTGGGTAATACCGTATGGTATTCAAATCATAAAAGAAAAAATCAGGTATTAATAGTTAGAATGCATGCACAAGAGTTAAGAGTTAATTATCCACAAAAATTTAATATGAAAAATATAAATAAAATAATAACAGTAGGACCTAAAATATGCAGAGATTTTAAAATAAAGTGTAAAATCCCTAATGAAAAATTAACAGTTATCTACAATTTAATTGATGGTGATAAGTTAAATATTAATAAGACAAAAGATGCTGGATATAATATAGGGTTATTAGGGTATTGTCCCAAAATGAAAGGACTAGATAAAGCTATAGATATATTTGAAAAGTTATGGTTAAAAGATAAAAAATATAAGCTTTATATTAAGGGGAAGCATCCAAGTGAATATTCATGGTTATGGAAAAGAAAAGATGAAAGGGAATACTATGAAGGGGTTTTTAAAAGAATTAATCAAAGTAAATGGAAAGCTTCAGTAAGATTTGAACCATGGAGTTCTGATATTTTTAATTGGTTTACTAAAATAGGCTTTATACTCTCAGTAAGTGAATTTGAAAGTTTTCATCTAGCTATAGCTGAAGGAATGGCATCAGGGAGTATACCAATAATTTATAATTGGGAAGGGGCAGAGGAGATTTATCCTAAAAAATATATTTTTAAAAATACTGAAGAGGCATGTTTATTAATTGATAAAATACGCAAAGTAGATGGATTAAATTCACTACAAAAATATGTTGGGAAATTTGCAAGAGAGAGATTTGATAAAAAAATTATTTGCATTAAATGGGAAGAAATTATTAAAAAAGAGTGTGATTATATTGGAAAATAGAGATGAAAAAGTTATTAATAAAATTTCTATCAATAAGGGGAATATTTTTATTGAAAAAACTAGCAAATTAATAATTAAAGATAATAATAGTTTTTTAGAAGTTCAGTCTTTTTTAGAAAAATCTCAGCATATATATTTATCTTATCTAGAACTTAATACAAATTTCTCAAAATTACCTTTAAAGAAGAAGTTGAAGGTAGATATTAATTCTAATTATAAAATTAAATTTATAGGTAAGAAGGAGAAAAATATTAACGTCTCACTTGCGATGATTTTTTATTCAGAAAAGGAAAAAATCTCAGTTGAATTTATTGATTTTAATCAAGAAAAAATAATTACCCCTAATAAAGATGGAAAATATATAAGATTCGCAATTAGAGTTAATGGGAGCGGTAAATGTTTTCTCAAGGAGATAAGAATATTGAAGATAAATAACAGTAATATAAGTAAAAGTAATCTGAATGAAAAAATAGTTAATGATAAACCAAAGTCTATTAAAGATTTAAGAATTGCAGGGATTTTTGATGATTTCACAATGAGATGTTTTAAAGGTATGTGTAATGTAATATCTTTTAAGCCTGATAATTGGAAGAGAATCTTGAATGGAGAGAAACCACATATTTTAATTGTAGAATCTGCTTGGGAGGGAAATGGAGGCAGTTGGAAAAGGAAGGTTGGATATTATAATGAAAATGATATTAAGGATTTAAAAGAATTAATAATGTGGTGCAAGGGTAATTCAATACCAACTGTATTTTGGAATAAGGAAGACCCTATTCACTTTAAAAGGTTTATTAAAACAGCTAAATTTTTTGATTATATCTTTTCAACAGATGTGAATTCACTTCAAGATTATAAGAAATTTGTAAAGCATAATAGAGTATATCCTCTTTCTTTTGCAGCTCAACCCAAAGTGCATAATCCAATAAAATTATATGAAAAGAGAGAAAATAAGATTTGTTTTGCAGGGTCATATTACGCTTCTAAATTTAAGGAAAGACAAGAGGATATGGAGAGAATATTTAAAGCTGCTGTGGAGTATGGATTAGATATTTACGATAGACATTTTGATGATAATAATCCAAACTATCTATTTCCAAATAAATATAAGCCATATATAAGAGGGAAATTAATGGGAGATGAAATTAATAAAGCATATAAAGGTTATAAGGTAATGATAAATTTAACCAGTGTTAAGGATTCTCCTACCATGTTTGCAAGGCGAGTATTTGAAGGGCTTGCTTCATATACACCTATCGTGAGTTCATATTCTAAAGGAATAAAAGATTTTTTTGGAGACATTATTACTTCCAGTGATGATATTAATGAGTTGAAGGAGGCTTTTAGATTATTATTTAATAATCAAGAATATTACAATAGAAAAGCTTTAAAAGGACTTAGATTAGTTCTTAATAAACACACTTATGAAGAAAGGTTGCATTATATTTTATCAAAAGCTGGTATTGATATTCCTAAAGTGATTCCCAAAATAAGTGTTTTAAGTATTATTAGTTCTTTAGAAGAATTTAAATTGACTATTGAGGAGTTTAATTCTCAGTCCTATGAAAATAAAGAGTTAATTTTAATATTGACTGAATTTAAAGGAAATAAGGATATAATTAAAAATTATAGTAATGATAAAATTAAATGTATATTATTAAGTTCTGTTGATAATAATTCAAAGATTACTGATGTTATGAAAGGTGAATTTATTAGTTATTTTTGCAGTAATAACTTTTATGGAAGATATTATTTAGAGGATCTTGCCTTAGCTACAAAATACACAGATGAATATATTATTGGGAAAAGAAGTTTTTATTCATTAAATAAGAATATAAAGAAAAAGGAATTAGAAATAAATAATAATGATTGTGAATTTCAATATACAAATAATTTATTGAGTAGTGCTTGTATAATTCATAGAAAATTTTTAGAAACAGAAAAAATAATAGAAATATCATATAAGTTTTTAAATAATTCTTTACTAGAAAGTTATTCAAACCTAGGATATAGAATGTTTAGTATTGATAAATATAATTTTATTCAAAATTATGATTATAAATTAAAAGATAATAAATTAATAAAAAAGGTTGAGTTTTAGATAAAAAAAATCCTAAAATGTAATCGCATTTTAGGATTTTCTTTTTATTGATTTTAAAGTAAGGTTTATACTGTAATTTGTTTTTTATATTCGCCTGTTAATTTTACGTTTTGGCGATTAGCAAACAATCTGTTCCTATGAAATTTGCTATTAAGTTTAGAAATATCATCTGCAATATGCACATAATTAAATTTATCTGATGAATAGAGTTTAATTTGCTTTTTAATACATTGATTAAAAAAGTCATTCCAAAAAATTTCTTTTGATCCGGTTCGTAACTTAATAATATTAAACAAGTCTTTATTTATTATTAAAGTTGAAGTATATAAATAGTTAGTATATTGGAATTCAGAGTTAGGAGCTATTAGCATAAGATTTCTTTTATTTTTCAAGAAACAATAATGTGATAATTTACCAGATAACTTTCCATTAGTATATTTAAAAGTATTCATAAGATCTATTAAGAAGTTTGGAGCATAGTAGTCTTTTGAGTCAAATATAGATATATAGTCATATATTGAATTTTTAATTCCACTAGTTAAACAATCTCTATATGAACGCGTTTTTTCAGTTTGAATAATTTTAATTTCAGGATACTTTAGCAGGCTTTTTTTTGTTTCATTAAGATTAAATTTTTTATTTTTTAGAATGATAATTAATTCTTTCTTTCGATACCTTTGGATAGTGAAATTACTGATTATATTTTCAATTGAAGAAAGATCATCAGTGATCGTTATTATTGAAACACCATAGGTAGGCTCTTTCTTATAATTAAATCCAATTTTATTTAAAATATAATTTAATCTGTGAGTATAGGTGTGTTTATTAAAAACTTCTCTTTGTCCACGAAGAGAAAGCCGATCTCTATAATCTTTATTATCTAGTAATACTTTAAGATATCTATCAGTTTCATCTTTACTTTTAACTAATTTAACAATTGAAGGGAAGAGCACATCTATCCCAAGGGCATAATTACTTATAACTGGGGTACCGCAAGCTAATAGTTCAAAAACTCTTCTTGAAAACATGCTTCTACTGTCAGTTATTGTATTTACATTTAAAAAAAGTTTGTATTTTTTATATGCCTCAACAACTTTGTTATAAGGTAAAGCACCTTTGATATAGGGCATAAACTTTGAGGGAAATTGATAATGTTTTTTTGTTGGAAAAGGTACATTATATGTTCTGTCATATATATGAACAGAATATTTCATTGCTGATGTTAATAAAAAATCTAAATCTTTTTTTCTTTGTGGATATTTATTGACATACCATGTGCCAGCAAAACACACATTATTAATTTTTCTTTTATCTTTATCGATAGGACTGTGAATTTGAGGTTGTGCAGCAAAAGGAAGACAGAAAACTTTATTGTGGTTTAATTTTTCAATATAATTTTTAATAGATTCCTCTGAGGTTGTGAATACATAATCAAATAATTTTGCAGTATAAATAAATTTTTCAAAATGAAAAGGATCTTCTTTGTTCCAAAAAATTGTTGGTATATTTAAATTATTGCAATAGTTTACTAATGCTTTAAGAGTAGTATCTTTAGAGATATTAATATCATATATCTTTTTTTTCCATGAATTTCTTAATCCTTTCCAAGTTGATTCTACAAACAATAAATCAGGTTTTTCTTTGGTTATGACTTGCTTCCAAGTACTAACATGAAGTTGTATTAAATTACATTCATATTTGAAACAATTATAGCTGAACTCGTCCAGAATACAGGCTATCTTTAAATAAGGCTTTTTAATTTTAATATTTTTAATCATATAATACCTACCTTATTACATATTCAAGCAACTTCAAAATAATGAAGTTGCTTTATTTTAAAATTTAGGGATTGCATAAATAAATAACTGACCTTTTCTTTCAAGAATAGTTAAATCAGTTACTTTATAATTTTGAGTGATAAGAAAATCTTTAACTATATTTATATCTCCAAATTGTTGTAAGAGTTTTTTGGGATGAAGTTCGATTAATAATTTTGGTTTAGATTGTTGTAAAGTTTTCATCATACCTATAAGAGCTTGAAGTTCATAACCTTCAATATCAATTTTTATTAAATTTGGTAAATCTATTTTATTATGAATTCTATATGAATCTAAATCCCATACGTCTATTAATTGTGTTTTCTTGCCTTTAATGGGAACTATGGAATTTCCACCTTCACCTGCATTTTCGCTGTATAAATATAGATTTTGATTTTTTCGTTCATCCCCTAGGGCTATTTTATGAGTTGTAATATTAGTTAATTTATTATAATTAATATTTTGAAGTAAATCATTATAATTTTTAATTTCAGGTTCAAATGAATGAACTTTTACAGTATCATAACATTTAGCAATAAAAATACTATGAGTACCAATATTAGCACCAATATCATAAAAGACATCATTAGGTCTAATTTTTTTCTTTAAAAAGGAAAGAACTTCACTTTCGCCAATTAAGGTAGTTGCTCTTAAATATTCATTCAAATTATTACAACAAATTTCAAAAGATATTTCATTTACATTAACCCTTACAATTTCTTTTTTTATTTTATTTTCATTTAAGTTGTCTTGTGGATGATTTAATAAAGTGCTGTGAATATCTAATTTAATATTCAAGTAATCTGTAATATAATTTGAATCATAAATAGTCTCAATCAAAATTTTTTTATTAAGTTTACAGATTAAATTATCTTTAATTTTTTTAGCAATATTTCTATCATCATTTACTACTAAAATTTTATTAACTTTATTAATTATATCCAAAGGGATATCATCTTCATTTTCATATATTGAATAATTATCAGAAAACGTATCTCTTATGATTTTATTACTTTTATTAATAAAAGCTAAAACTCTTTTTTGTCTTTTATTTAGAAGAATAAATGCTGAAATTGCAGGAATATCGCCTCCGAATATTATAAAATTGTTCATTAGTAATTATCCTTTGAATAAATGCTTCACTTTCATTATATTCAGAATTGCTAAAAATGTTAAAAATATAAGTCAAGTGATTTATTAGCATGTGAAAATCACTTGACTTTAATATTTAGAGTTTATAAAGCTTTATATCAGGAAAGCTAGGAAAAATATTTCTAGTATCTATAACTATCAAAGGCAACTTATTATCCCTGTGAAGTTGGTTAAGTTGAGAAATAACTCCTTCTTGATTTGCAGTAATAACTATACAATCTGTATTTTTTACACATTCTTCAAGTGTAGCAACTTGATAGTTATAGTTTAGTGGAACCATTGGATCATAAGCTTGAACATTGGCACCTTCTTCAATTAAAAGTGAAGCAATATCTAATGCAGGGCTAAATCTACAATCTGCGCAAAAATCCTTCATAGCTAGTCCTATAAGTGCTATTGTGGATTCTTTAATATTCTTTTCTTCATTATTAAGAGCAGTTTTTATTAGTTCTACAATTTTTTTAGGTCTTTCAATATTAAGTTGTCTTGCAGTACGAATTAGAGTTAATGGACATTTTTCTTTATACAAAATAGCTTTATCTAAATATTCAAATGCGTTGGGCAGGCAATATCCACCTACTCCAGGTCCAGGAGTAAGTAAGGTTACTCTTGGATGTGTATTTACTAAAGTTTGGAGTTCATAAATATCAATATCTAATAAAGCAGTTGCTTCACTGATTTCATTTACTAATGCAATGTTTACATCTCGATTAATATTTTGAATTACTTTTGTCATTTCAGCAGTTCTAATATTTGATGCTTTGTATATAGGGGCATCTGTTAAAGAAGATATAAAATTCTTTGCCTTATTAAAGCTATTATCATCCATTCCTGCAAGAATCATAGGATTATTTTCTAATTCTTCAAAAGCTTTCGTTTCCATAAGTGTTTCGGGACAATAAGCTAAGCTTACTGATACATCTAATGATTTTAATTTAGGTAGAATTAAATTATCACATGTACCAGGGATTAGTGTGGTTCTAAAGATTAAAAGATCCCCATCAACAAGGGTTGGTGTAATTGTATCTAAAACTGATTCAATAGGTGAAACATCCTGAGAACCGTCTTCTCTATTTGCTATACCTACTGATATTACGAAAATTGAAGGCGTGTCATCTACTCGTTTAAATTTAGAAGTAACATTTAAAAGATTTTTTGAAATTAAATTTTTAGCAACTTGAGAAATGTGAATTTCATTACGATACTCTTCAATATTAACTTTTCCCTGTTTAATATTTTTTATGGCTTGATCATTGATATCAATGCCATATACAGGTGTATTGGCAGATGCTATCCAACAAGCCATAGGTAGGCCAATATGCCCAAGACCGAAAACATAGACTGTCATTTTATAAATTCTCCCTTCATAAATGTAACGTGTATTTAAATTTTTAATCTAGCTGTAAATAATTTCTTAATTATTTGGTTAAAATTTTTATTTTCACATATTCATACTTAAACTTTGATTTTCAATATATTGTATGCTTACATGTAAAAAAATGTTATATAAATATTGATTTTTAGGATGTTGTGTCATATATCGTATTAGAATAGTAGAAGATTATTCAAACTTGCATAATATAAAATATGAAGTTTTCAGAGGTGATTTTCATGAATAAGAAAACATTAGTTACTTTTTAATAGACATATTAAACACAATGATTAAAAAATAAAAATTCTAGGTGGAGATGTTCTATGAAAAAACTAAAAATTTTAATATTGATTAGGAGATTTGATATAAAATATCCAAAGCATAAGCATTTATTTGATTCTATTGCAGCATTAGAAGAATTTGCAGAAGTACAATACTGGCATGAAGATGGTAATATTCATGAAATATTAAAAAAAATAAAAATTGAACCTGATTTTATTTTTATGTATGATACTACTTGGGGCCATGGACTTACTCCTGAAATAAAAGGATTAGGTAAAATAAAAATACCAAAAGGCTGTTATGTAATTGATGTTCATCATAAGGTAGAGAATAGAAGGAGTTATATTGAAAATAATAAAATAGATTTAATTTTTTCACCATCAAAGAGGTTCTTTTTAAAACATCATAGTGAATACAAAGATAAATTAAGATGGATACCATTTGCCATTAATCCTGATATTATCAAAGATTGGAAGTTGGAAAAAGATATAAATTTTCTCTTGATGGGACTAGTATATTATGACGATCCAAAAAAAACTGCAAAAAAAATTGGAATTAAGGGTAGATATGAGTTTAGAGAAGCGGTTTATAATAAACTAAAAGATAACCCAGATTTTGTATTTGTCCCTCATCCAGGACACAGAGTATCTGCATCTGAAGATGCTTATATAAATGAAAAATATGGGAAAATGCTGAATAGATCCAAAATTTTTTTTACCTGTAGTGGAAAAAGTGATATTGCTATTGCAAAATATTTTGAAGTGTTAGGATGTAAAAGTTTATTGTTAGCACCAACTAGTAATGAACTTTTGGAATTAGGATTTAAAGATAAAGTGAATTTTATAGCGTGTAATAAGTCAAACTTTTATGAAAAAGCGTTGTATTATATTAAGAATGAAAAAGAGCGAAATAGGATAACAAATAATGGATACGAATTCGTGCACAAATATCATACTAATGCGGTTAGAGCGAAGGAGTTTATAAAATATATAACGGATTATTTAGAAATGAAAAATAATTAATGTTTTTTTAGAAGCGAAGTATCTATAGTAATCATTATACTAATAGGCTTCGCTTAAATAATATGTATTCACTTCTTTATGGTATTAACATATTATATACTGAATAGGTTTTTAAAATAAGATATTTAATACTTATATAAATAATTGCATCATTGATTCTATTCATGAAAATAACATTTTTATTTTTTTATTATCCATGTTGATTTTGAAGTAGTTTATCAGCAGATAAGAGAGGGAGGATACTAATGTTTAAAAAGGTATTAGTTTTAGCTCCTCATACTGATGACGGAGAGTTAGGGTGTGGTGGAACTATAGCTAAATTAATAGAAGAAGGTTCAGATATTTATTATGCAGTTTTTTCTGTATGTGAAATTTCTGTACCAAATGGATTTCCTAAAAATATCCTTGAATTAGAATTGAAAAACGCAGCGAGAGTACTAGGTATTAAGGAAAATAATATATATATTTACAAATATCCAGTAAGAACATTTCCTCAAAATAGACAACATATTCTTGAGGAATTAATAAAGTTAAGAGATATTGTTCAACCAGATTTGGTTTTAATGCCATCTCCTAATGATATTCATCAAGATCATAATACTATTGCAAATGAAGGAATAAGAGCTTTTAAAGAAACTAATTTGTTAGGATACGAGATAATATGGAATAATTTGACGATAAATACTCAATACTTCTTTAAATTGAAAGAAAATCACCTTAATAAAAAAATTCAAGCTTTAAAATGTTACGAATCTCAAAAATTTCGAAAGTATTTTAATGAAAAACTTATTAGAAGTTTAGCGACAATTAGAGGAGCTCAAATAGGAAGTGAATATGCAGAATTATTTGAAGTCATTAGAGTGATTTCATAATAGATAAATAAGGAGTAGAATATGGTTTTCATTAAAAGAATATCAAAAAAATATATGAAAGATAATATAAAAAACTTTGTTAAATTGACGAAAAAATTTGAAGGATTACACTGGTATGAAAATAATTTTCTTATTGAATTAGATGGTAAATGGAATTACAGTTTTTATGCAGAAATTAATATGAAATTAGTTGGATTTATAATTTGCTCAAAAAAAAATAATTATATTCATGTTCATAGATTTATGGTAGATAAAGAATTTCTTAATGAAGGAATAGGTACAAAATTACTATGTAATTTATGTGAAAAATGCATTTCTGAAAATATTGATTCAATTCAATTAAAAGTAGATAAGAAAAATATACAAGCTATAAGTTTTTATAATAAATATGGATTTGAAAATATAGAAATAAAGGATAACTTATTATTAAAGTCAGTAGAAGTTAAAAAATTATTGAAAATTTTAAAAAGTAAGGTGAAAGCTAATGATACTTGCAGCACAACAACCTAATTATATTCCGTGGATAGGTTATTTTAATAAAATTTTCTTATGTGATGTTTTTGTTGTACTTGATGAAGTTAAATTTGTAAAAGATTCTGTTATACAAAGAAATAAAATTAAAAATTCTCAGTCTCAGGAACTAAGACTTACTATACCAGTGTTGAAAGGAAATACAAAGATTAAAGAAATATGTATAGATAACAGGCAAAATTGGCGGAGAAAACACTGGAAATCAATTTTTTATTCATATTCTAAGTGTAAAAATTGGGGATTCATAGGATATGATTTAGAAGAAATTTATAAGCGTGATTGGAATAATTTGTGCGATCTAAATATGGAAATTATAAAATTAATACTTGAAAAACTTAATATTAGAACAAAAATTATATTTGAATCTGAAATTAAAGGTGATTTAGGATTTAAAAATGAGAGGTTAATAAATCTTTGTAAAAGTTTTAATGCAGACACTTATTTATCAGGAATAGGTGCTAAAGCTTATAATGACGAAGATATGTATAATAAAGAAAATATTAAATTAGCATATCAAGATTTTACACCTCCTATATATATTCAAAAGCATAATAATTTTATTCCTAATTTATCTATAATAGATTTATTATTTAATGAAGGTAGAAATTCTATAGATATTGTAAAAAAATCGGGTGAAATTAAGTATACTACGCAAGTAGATGAGTTAAGTTAAAATGGAGTTTAAGTTTTAAGAAATAAAGTGATGATAGCAGTGAAAAAATCACTTTCTGAATGAAATTAGACCTTATACCCTATGGAGTTGACACTTAAAAAAGACTGCCCCGTAGGGGTTTTGTATATTTGAAGAAATCAGCAAATAAGAGGGAGGCACTTTTATGAACAAACTAAAAATATTAATATTAATTAAAAGATTTGATATAGAACGTCCAAAGCATAAACTCCTATTTGATATGATTGCTTCTATAGAGAAATTTGCAGAAGTAAAATATTGGCATAAAGATGGTGATATAAATGAAATATTAAAAAATATAAAATTTTCACCTGATTTTATATTTTCTTATGATATTGAATGGAAATATGCATTTACACCCATAATAACAGGATTAGAAAAAGTAAATATACCAAAAGGTACTTATGTAAAAGATACTTATTGGATTCCTAGAAATAGAATTAAGTTTATTGAAGATAACAAAATTGACTTAATATTTTCTCCTACTAAGGAGTCGTTTTTAAAGATATATCCACAATATGAAAGTAAGTTTAGGTGGATGCCATTTTCAATTAATCCTAACATTATTAAGGATTGGGGATTAAAAGAAGATATAGATTTCCTTTTGATGGGGTTGTTTTACTATATAGACAATAAAAATAATAAAATGTTCGCGTTTAAGAAAGGTAAATATCCCTTTAGAGAAGCTGTTTATAAGAAAATGAAAAATAAAGAGGGGTTTGTTTTTATCCCACATCCAGGACATGATACTAAAGATGGTCCAGAGGTAATTATAAATGAAAAGTATGCTTGTAAATTAAATAGGTCTAAAATATTTTTTACTTGTGGCTCAATATGGCAATATCCTGTTATGAAATATACTCAGGCTTTAGGATGTAGAACATTATTATTAGCCAAACCTAATAAAGATATATTAGAGCTTGGATTTAAAGATGGGGTGAATTTTATAGCTTGTGATGAGAAGAACTTTTATGAAAAAGCAATGTATTATCTTAACAATACAAAAGAGAGAGAATGTATAACGAATAATGGATATAATTTTGTTCACACCTACCATACGAATAGCGTAAGAGCACAACAATTTATTAAATATGTAGAAGATTTTATTAAAATACAATAAAGTTATCTAATTAAATATTAAAAATAACTTTTATTAAGTCAAAATAATTACGCTGTTATCTTGTTTTAAATTTTAGAATGATAGATCTCTAATTCTACTATATTTTATAAAAACATAACAAAATGAAAATACCCTCATATAATATAAAGAGAAATAGTTATGAATATTTGAAAAGGGATTTTTCTACTGTATACAGAAAGGAGGCGTTTATCGAATTAGTAATATTAAATATATTCGATAATTATTTTATATGTCTAATAAAGAAAAATTACTAAAAAAGATAAATGATAAAACCGCGATAATAGGTGTTATAGGATTAGGGTATGTAGGATTACCGCTTGCATTTGAATGCGCTAAATCAGGGTTTAAAGTAATAGGATTTGATATTCAGGAACAAAAAGTTAACATGGTTAATAAAGGTGAGAATTATATAAGAGATATAATTGATACAGAATTTTCAGAATTGGTTAATAAGAAAAGTATACAAGCAACTACAGATTTTCATTTTATTAAAGGGGTAGATGTAATTTTTATATGTGTTCCTACTCCATTAGATAAATATCAACAGCCTGATATAAGTTATATAAGATCGTCCACAGAAACCATTGGAGAACAACTTGAAAAGGGAGCAGTAGTGATATTAGAGAGCACAACTTATCCAGGAACAACAGAAGAATTGGTACTGCCGATTCTAGAAGAAAAATCAGGTTTAAAGTGTGGACTAGATTTTTATTTAGCCTTTTCTCCAGAAAGAGTGGATCCAGGAAATTTAATATATAAAACAAGAAATACTCCTAAAGTAGTGGGAGGTGTACAAAAAGATAGTACAGAAGTTGTTGCAGCTTTGTATAGAAGTATACTTGAAAGTGAAATATATGAAGTTTCAAGTCCATCGGTAGCTGAAATAGAAAAAATACTTGAGAATACGTATAGGAATATTAATATAGCTTTAATAAATGAAATGGCTATAATATGCAATAAGATGAATTTGAATATTTGGGAAGTTATTGAAGCTGCTAAAACAAAACCCTATGGATTTGAAGCATTTTATCCAGGACCGGGCCTTGGTGGGCACTGTATTCCACTTGATCCATATTATTTAACATGGAAGTCTAGAGAATATGGTTATCATACAAGGCTAATAGAAATTTCTGGTGAAATAAATAATTATATGCCGCAATATATAGTTGAGAGAGTTTCAAAAATATTAAATAGATTTAAGAAACCTATAAATGGATGCAAAATTTTAGTGTTAGGTGTAGCCTATAAAAGTGATATTGAGGACTATAGAGAAAGTCCAGCTCTTAAGATTATTGAAAACTTCAAAAGGGAAGGGGCAGAGGTTATTTTTAATGACCCATATATACCATTATTTATGTATAATGAACAAGAATATCGTGGAGTAGAATTAACAATTGAAATATTAAAAAAGGTAGATTTAGTTGTTATTACAACAGCTCATAGTAAATATGATTATAATTTAATTCAGAAAAATTCAAGATTTATATTTGATACAAGAAATGCTATGAAGAATATTCAAAATAGGAAAAATATTGAGTTATTATAAAAATATGAAAGAATTAAAAAAGTTCATATATTGTTTAACATGAAAGATATTTAGTAATAATCACTAAATATCTTTCATGTTTTATATAAATTGAATAATTTTATAAGGTGAGAATCATATTGGATGGGTTATGTTCAATAGATAGAGTAGCTTTAAGATTATACAAGTCCGTTAAACCAGAATACAATACTCAAAAGCTTTACTTTTGCAAAAATGATGGTAATTTTGATGTGAATACAGTTACGTGGGATTCAAAACCATCGCTATTTTAAAGTGTTTTTTTTATTTAACAAAAATAAAGTATTAACTGTAGGAGACTATGTTATAATGAAAATATGGAAAAAAATAACAGGTATAATCCAAGAGATTATTTGAATAGGAGGAGAAAGTGGGAAGATGTATAAAGGTAAAATAGGAAAGTTTATTTTAATGGTTTTATTAATATGTTTTATATCAGGAATAAGCGTTTTTGCTGACATTCCACAGCTAACGGTTGTGATAGGGGATAGAGGATATTCACTTCAAGATATTGATAATAAGGAAATGGGTAAAATTATTAAAGATACTGAAAACATATATATCAAAGATAATAAAGGTGAATGGATAGATATTAAAAATAATAAAGTAGTAACAAAAGAAGAGATTCCTAAGATAACTTTAGTAGATTCAAAAGGAAATAAAATAGTATATGATGAACATGATGGTGAAATTATTGAAGAAGAGAGTGATAAGATTTTACTAGAGATATTTGTTAGGGATAACGTGGGTGGTATAGGACAAGCTATTGAGGGAATGCTGACATTTGAGGGATATAAGGAATTATATACTTCTGCAAAATATCAAGTATATGATGAAAATAACGAGCCTATCACACCTAAAATGGAAATGAATAAGACTCAATATTTTTATCCCAAAATTGAAAAAGATAATTTGAAAGTTAATATTTATGATTTCAAAAATAACTTGATTACATCAACGGAAAATCTTAATTTGCTTGATGGAAAGATCTCAATATTTAAAAGTAAATTGAAGAAGATTGATGATATTTTTGTAAGTACATCTGAAGAATTTGTTAATGCTATAGCACCTTATAGAACCATTAAATTGAAAAAAGGCATATATGATTTAAGAGATTTTGAAAAGGATAATTCATATATAGAGTATAAGGAAACCATAGATGGTTACGAGTTTGAATTGGTGGGGCTTAATAATATAACTATAGAAGGTATTGAAGATGATGTAATAATAATATGTGATTCAAATTACGCAGATATAATGAAATTAACAGGATGCAATGATGTAACTTTTAAGAATATAAAATTTATGAGAAAGAGCACTGAAAAAAATATAATAGGAAGAGGAGTTATACTTGATAATTGTGAAAGTATTAAAATTATAGAATGTGAGATTATTGGTTCAAATTCAGAAGGATTAAAGATAGAGACTTCTAATAATGTCAAGGTTTTTAATTCTAAGATAAAAGAAACAACCAATGGGATAATGAGTATACAAAACTCTAAAAATATTGAAATTATTGAATCAAGATTCATAGATAATGGAATAGAGTTTGGAATAGAAGTAAACGGAGATTGCGATAAGATTTGGTTTAATAATAGTGAATTTATTAACAATCATATAGATGGTGCGATTTTTGATATTCATATGGTTCATGATTATGATTTTATAATATCTGATTGTTTGTTTAAAGATAACAAGGTTACTAAATTATTTGAATGTAATTTGGAAGATGGAATTCAGACATTAAATGTTATTATAGAAGAAAATAATAAGATTAAAGAATATAAAAGTGAAAATAATCAGGACAAAGTAGAGGACAATCGGGGGACGGTTCATTAAAGTTTAAGTTGGAATAAGAGTAGGATGAGCTTGGGACGGTTCATAAAAAGATTAGGAAGCGGGCATGGAACAAGCAAGGGACGGTTCATAGAAAGTTATGATTATTCAGGGCAAGCCTGCATAGAAAAATACTTATGAACCGTCCCTTGCTTGTCTTGTTTATTGTCTTGAAAACTTGTAATGAAAAGAATTGTTGTTAATATAATAGTATAGTAAGTAAGTATACTAGGAGTATAAGTATGAAGAATGAGATATATCATGAAGGTCAAGGATTAAGAAAAAAAATAATGAGTGTTTATAAAGATAAATATATGGATAAAAAAATGAATATATTAATATATTCTCCTGATAATGGTGCTTGGAAATATGATTTTATTATATGGAAAGATGTATTTGAATTCATGGGCATGAAAGTTACCATGCTGTATAAAATAGATAATAAAACATTATATAAAGATTTTGACTTGTTAATAACCATTGCTGAAAAAACATATATTAATCCAATATTAAATAATCCAAGTTTAAATAATATTCCATATAAAATAGGATTAGCTTCAAAATGCATTTGTACAAGTGATAAAAATTCAACTGAAGATTTATTCAATTTAGATTTAATAACTAATGATTTTAAATTTAATTTTTTAATATCTTCTTTTTCAGAAAAATCAATAAGTTATGTTTTTAAAGAATGGATTAAAAGAGGCATAGAAATAAAAAGTATACCTTTTGGGTTTAATCCACTTATTCATTATCCAGAGAATGTGGAAGAAATATATGATTACTTTTTTGTTGGAACTAATAGTTATTTAAAAATTAATGAAACTAAGAGATATTTATTACCAATAATAAGCAAATATAGAGGGGTTTTAAGAGGTAAAAATTGGGGGAGAAGTATTCCGGAACTTAATTATAAAGATGTTAGATATTTTTATAATAGAGCAAGAATTAATTTGAATTATCATTTGAATTTGCAAAAGCAATATGAAAACGAAATTAATGAACGAACATTTGTTATTGCTGCATGTGGGGGATTTCAATTAGTAGATAATCCTAAAATTCTAAGTAAATATTATACTGAAAAAGAAATAGCAATAGCAAAGGATGAGAAAGAATATTTGGAAAAATTTGAATACTACTTGAATAAATCTAAGGAGAGACATGAAATTGCATATAAAGCTTTAATAAAAACTTATAATAATAATTGCAGTATATTTCATAGATTGGAAAAGATAATAAATTGTGTTTATGAATAGATGAATCTTTATAAGAGTGTAGAATTTAGTCTGTGGATTTTATAAGAATACTAAAAATATTATTCTTATGAAGTCCACAGACTATTATGGTTTGTAAGAAGAAAATTTTTAACTTCGTGTAAATTACTAGGTATATCTTTAGTTAAATGACTCATCTTTTATTGGAAAATTGTGATGAAAATAAATGTTATTAATATAATAGTATAGAAAGTAATTATATAAAGGTGAATAGAATGGAAGAGAAAAAAAAGATTATATTCTTTATAATTCCTAATGGAGATAGTTTTATTGATGATATAATTCGTGGATTATCTAAAGAATATGAAACAAAAAAAGTTATAGTTACTGATTGGAAGCAAATTGATGAAGGGATGGCTTGGGCAGATATATGTTGGTTTGAGTGGTGTGATCAACTCATTATTTATGGAAGTAAGTTAGAGATAGCGAAAGAGAAAAAGATTATTTGTAGGCTACACAGTTATGAAGCTCTAACAAATAATATTAATCAGGTTAATTGGGATAATGTTGATAAGCTTATATTTGTGGCAGAACATATAAGAAATAATGTATTAAGTAAAGTTAGCATAAATAAAGATAAAACAATTGTAATCCCCAATGGGGTTGATTTAGATAAATGTAATTTTAAGGATAGAGAAAAAGGATTTAATATAGCATATGTTGGATACATTAACCATAAAAAAGGACCTATGCTGCTTCTTCATACATTTAAAGCTATTTATGATAAAGATGATAGATATAAATTATATATTGCTGGAACTTTTCAAGATGAAAGATATGTATTGTATTTTCAGCAAATGATAAGAGAAATGGGATTGGTAAATAGTGTTTTTTATGAAGGATGGCAGAAGGATATAGATGAATGGTTAGATGATAAGAACTATATACTATGTACAAGTGTACTTGAATCACAAAATATGAGTGTTATGCAGGGGATGAGTAAAGGTATTAAACCTTTAATTCATAATTTTGTTGGAGCAAAATGTATTTACCCTGAAAAGTATGTTTGGAATACAATTGATGATGCTGTAAATATGATTATGTCAAATAACTATAATTCTGATGAATATAGAAATTATATTATAGAAAATTATATCAATAATCAACAATTAGATAAGATTAAACAGATGATAACAACGTTATTATTAGTTCATGAAAACAATACTTTAATAATTAAAGATGAGCCTTTAGTTACAGTGGGGATAACGAATTATAATTATTCTAATTATTTAGATGAAGCTATACAATCTGTATTAAAACAAACTTACAATAACATTGAAATACTTGTGATAGATGATTGTTCTTCCGATGGTTCTATTGAGAAAATAAGAAGATATGAAGAAAAATTTGAAAATATTAGAGGAATATATCATAAAAAAAATAGTGGAAGTATAGTTTTAGGTATTCAAGAAATCATTAAAGAAGCAAAAGGAAAATATTTAATGGTGTTATCAGCAGATGATTATTTATCTACTAAAACTGCAATTTATGAATTCGTAAGTGAATTAATAAATAATAGTGAAGTGGATTATGTATATAGTAACTTTCAAATTGTTGATAAAAATAAGAACTACCAAAATATATGGAAATATGAACAGTACAGTAATGAACAAGTAATACATGATACTTTTCATAGAGCAGGATCAGGAGTACTCCCTATAACTGCAGGAGTATATAAAACTAGCTTTTATCGGAAAAATAATTTAACTTGGCAGGATGATAAAGAGAATGCTGTTGCAGGAGATACATTAAATTGTTTAAGATACATTAAGTATGATTTTAAGTATAAGCACATAAACAAACCATTAATATGTTATAGACATCATCAGAACAATATGACTTATGATTTAAAGAATAGAATTAAGTCGATTATATCTGTGTTGGAATATATTATAAGTGAATTTAATGAAGAAATATATTTACCAGAAATTCAATGGGATAATATAAAAGATTTAAAAAAACGTCAAGGAAAGAAAATGTATGTTATTGCCAATCATTATGCAAAAATACTATTTTATTATTATAATAATAACTTTAAGCCTTGGGATGGTTCTGAAATTGATTTTACTCAGGATGAAATAAAAATATTTTCAAAACCATTAGTACTCAAAGTAAAAGAGTACTTAGCTAAGTGTTTAAAATATGATATTAAATATAGTCTTGAAATTCAACAAATTAATCAACAGATAGATCAAATATTAAAAGAGGTGTGATTAAAATTATGATTGAAAACAAGAAAATCTTTCTTACTGGCGGAGCAGGATTTATTGGAAGTAGACTGTGTGCATTGTTAGCAGAAAATAATGATATTTTGATTTATGATAATTTAACGAGAAATTCAATAAAAAACACGGATTTATTGAAAAAGAATAATATAAAATTTATTCAAGGTGATATATTGGATTTTCAAAGATTAAAGGAAGCAGTAGATGAGTTTAAACCTAATATTGTTATTCATCTTGCGGCAGTGGCAGGTATTGATACTGTAATAAAAAGTCCAGTAAATACTATGAGAGTTAATATGATTGGAACTTACAATGTTTTAGAAGCTCTCAAGCCTCATATAGAAAATTTAGATAGATTTGTTGATTTTTCTACTAGTGAAGTCTTTGGTTCATATGCATATAAAGTTGACGAAAACAGTACAACAAATTTAGCACCAGTGGGGGAAGCAAGGTGGACCTATTCTGTAAGTAAATTAGCTGGGGAGCATTTAACCCATAGTTATTATAAAGAATATGGGCTGCCAGCAGTTAGTGTCAGACCTTTTAATATTTATGGACCTGGACAGGTTGGAGAAGGGGCAATACATCAATTTGTTATTAGAGCAATCAATAATGAGCAAATACAGATTCATGGTGATGGAGATCAAATTAGATCTTGGTGTTATATTGATGATTTTGTTAATGGGATAATGCTGTGTCTTGAAAATGAAGCAGCTGTAGGAAATTCCTTTAATATTGGAAATCCAAAAGGAACGATTACTATAGCTATGCTTGCTCAGTTAATTAAGCAAATAGCTAATTCAAATTCTGAGATTATTTATGTTCCTAAGAATTATGTTGATGTGGAACTTAGAATACCTAGTATAGAGAAATGTAAAGTGCTATTGAGTTATACTCCAAAATACGATTTAGTAGGGGGACTAGAAAAAACAATAGAGTGGTATAGGAGTATGAATTTATGATTAAATTAGCTGTTCCTAATATAGGAAAGGAAGAGTTTGATGAAATAAAAAAAGTTTTAGATTCAAAATATCTTGTTCAAGGAGAAAAGGTATTAGAATTTGAACGCATGGTATCTCGATATTTAAATGTTAATAATGCTATAGCAGTAAGCAGTGGTACAGCTGCGCTACATTTGGCATTGATAGCATTAAATATAAAGTCAGGACATGAAGTTATTGTTCCTGACTTTAGTTTTCCAGCAACTTCAAACGTAGTTGAATTAGTGGGAGGATACTCAAAATTTGTAGATATAAAATTAGATAGTTTTTGCATTGATGCAGAAAAAATTGAAGAAAAAATAACTGAGAAAACTAAAGCTATTATACCTGTTCATGAATTCGGACAAAGTGCTCACATGGATAAAATAATGGAATTAGCGAAAAAGTATAATTTAAAAGTAATAGAAGATGCGGCATGTGCATTGGGAGCAGAATATAAAGGGAAAAAAGTGGGAAGCATCGGTAATCTTGGATGCTTTAGTTTTCATCCAAGAAAAGCTATAACCACTGGTGAAGGGGGAATGATAGTAACAAATAATAATGAATTGGCAGAAAAAATAAGAAGTCTAAGAAACCATGGAATAAGCTATAAGGATGGGAAAGTGCAATTTGCTTTTGCAGGTTTTAACTATAGAATGACTGATATTCAAGGAGCTATTGGAGTAGTACAAATGAGAAAGCTAGAAAGACTTATAAAAAGAAGGGTAGAATTAGCTAATGAATATAATAAATTACTGAGAGATGCAGAAGATATTCTTTTGCCAGTAGAAAAAGTGGAAAGTAGGCATGTTTATCAAACTTATCATATTATGGTGAATGAAAGAATCAATAGGAATCACTTAATAATAAAGCTAAAAGAAAATGGGATTGAAACTAATTTGGGCGCCTATGCCATTCATAATCAAAAATATTATAAAGAAAAGTATCAATGTGATGATATAGAGTTTAGAAATTCAAATTTGGCATATAACCAAGGATTGGCATTGCCCTTATATTATGGACTAGATGATGAAAATATCAGGATTATTGTAAAACAAATTTTGCAGTTAATGGAGGCGGTAAAATTTGAGTAATGAACAAAATATTTTTGAAGTTCTTTCAAAATTAAGAATGGAAATGAAAGAAAATTATAATAGAGTATTGCCAACTAATGAACTTTTATTTAACAGATGGGAAAAAGCTTCTTTATTGAATTGTGGAAAAAATTCTAGTGTGTATGATACAAGTGTAGTTATGGGGGATGTTGAAATTGGAGCAGATGTTTGGATTGGACCGTATACTTTATTAGAAGGTTTAAATGGTAAAATTAAAATAGGAGATTTTTGTCATTTATCTTCAGGAGTTCAAATAGTAACTCATGATACTGTTAAATTTGTACTTACAAGTGGAAGAGAAGAGGCTGCTAAAGGTGATGTAATTATTAAAAATAATACCTATATTGGAGGTATGTCTATAATAACCAAAAATGTTACTATAGGTCATCATTGTGTTATAGGTGCAAATAGTTTAGTGAATAAAAATATACCAGATTATTCAATTGCTTTTGGAACTCCAGTAAAAATTGTAGGTAAAGTAATAATGAAAGACGGTGAAGTAGAACTTCAGTATTTTTCTGAATAATTGTGTAAAGGTGTATTAATCCAGATAAAAAAGTAGAGACCTCCCTTTCAGGGAGGCTAACTTAAGTTATTTTTTTATAGTTTATATATTTCCAGATATCTTTTCATAATACTTCATATACTCTCCAGAAATTATATTTTTCCACCATTGTTTGTTATTTAAATACCACTGAATAGTTTCCTTCATACCTTCCTCAAAAGTATATTTGGGATTCCAACCTAATTCAGTAGTTATCTTAGTATTATCAATAGCATATCTTCTATCATGTCCTAATCTATCATTTACATATCTAATCGCAGATTCATTTTTTCCAAGAGTAGAAATTATTAGTCTAACAATCTCAATGTTATATTTCTCATTATTTCCACCAATGTTATACACTTCTCCGATTATACCTTTATGAAGGACAGCATCAATAGCAGCGCAGTGATCTTTTACATGCAGCCAATCTCTTATTTGCATTCCATCTCCATAAACAGGTAAACTTTTATCATTCAAACAATTACTTATCATTAGTGGAATCAACTTTTCAGGAAACTGATAAGGTCCATAGTTATTTGAGCATCTAGTTATATTCATAGGTAATTTGAATGTTTTATTATAAGCTCTTACTAACATGTCTGCACTAGCCTTTGAAGCTGAATATGGACTATTTGGAGCAAGAGGGGTTGTTTCCATGAACATTCCTTCTTTTTCTAGGGCGCCATATACTTCATCTGTAGATACTTGAAGGTATTTAACCCCTTCCTTATAAACTGGATAACCAATATCATCTTTTCCTACTGTCCATGCTTTCTTAGCAGAATCTAATAAAATCTGAGTTCCCATTACATTTGTACTAACAAAAATACTTGGATCTTCTATACTTCTATCAACATGAGACTCAGCTGCAAAGTTAACAACATACGATACATTCTCTTCTTCAAATATTTTTTCTATAAGTTCTATATCTCTAATATCACCCTTAATAAATCTATAATTCTTATGTTCTTCTATTCCTTTAAGATTTTCTAAAATTCCTGCATAAGTGAGAAGATCTAGATTTATAATTCTATACTCTTCATACTTATCTAACATATATCTAATAAAATTTGAGCCTATGAATCCTGCTCCTCCAGTTACTAAGATAGATCTCATTCTTCTGTTCCTCCTATGGATAATTGTAAATAAATGGTGAGTTTAATTCCTTTAAATATTTCAGATTCTTATCTTTTTCAGATAAATTAACTTCTCCAATACTTTCCAAAGGCCATTGGATGTCTATATCTGGATCATTCCATATTACTCCACCATCATACTCTGGAGCATAATAATTTGTACATTTATAATTAATTACAGCTTCTTCTGATAAAACTAAAAAACCATGAGCAAATCCTTCAGGGATATAAAATTGTTTTTTATTTTCTTCTGAAAGAAACACTCCTTCCCATTGACCATAAGTAGGTGAACCCTTTCTTAAATCTACGGCCGCATCATATACTTCTCCTTTTGTAGCTCTTACTAATTTCCCTTGTGTATACTTAGTTTGAAAATGTAATCCCCTTAAAACTCCTTTGGTAGATTTTGACTCATTATCTTGTGTAAATTCCTTAGTAATTCCTGCTATAAAGAAATCTTTTTTATTATATGACTCCATAAAATATCCTCTGTGGTCTTTATATACTGTTGGTTCTATTACGTATAAGCCTTTGATTTTTGTTTCAAGAAACATAAACTTTCCCATTTATTTCACTTCCTTTCTATATATTTATTTTTTATTCTTGTTATTGATATCATTTAATCTACATCTAATATAATATTCTCTATAAAAGTTTTAAGTGCATATTCCCATGTTCTCATTTCATTTCCAACAGTACATCTTAACATCATATTATCTAAGCTAGAGTAATGAGGTCTTTTAGCAGGTCGTAGGAATTCTTCTGTAGTACATGGTTTTATAATACAATTGATACCAGCATATTCCACTATTTTGCAAGCAAAATCATACCAAGTGCATTCCTCTTCACCAGTACAATTATATATTCCATACTCTTCAGTTAATGCTAACTTTAAAATATGATGGGCTAAATCCTCAGCGTTAGTTGGATTTCCTATCTGATCATCTACTACTTTTATTTCATCATTATTAGCAGCAAGCTTCATTATGGTCTTTACAAAATTATTTCCTTCATATCCATAAAGCCATGCTGTTCTAATTATAAAATATCTGCTGCAGATCTCTCGTATATATTGCTCTCCTAATGCTTTACTCTTTCCATACACATTTTGAGGATTCATTAGATCATATTCTTTATAAGGCATAGCTTTTTCGCCGCTGAATACATAATCGGTTGATATATGGATAAGTTTTGCACCTATATTTTCACATGCTATAGCTAGGTTTCTTGATCCTATAGAATTTACTTTAAAAGCTATATCTTCATTACTTTCACAAAGATCTACATTGGTATACCCAGCGCAATTTATTATTATATCAGGAGTTAATCTGCCAATATAATCGTTTACTGATTTATTATAACAGATATCTAATTCTTCAACTCCTACGCCAATTATTTCAGCTTTTTTATAGATTGAGCTTATACTACCTAACTCTGAGTAGCCTTTTTTTATTATATTAGTAATTTGCTTTCCTAATTGTCCTTTAGCGCCCGTTATTAATATCTTCATTGCTTTACCTCCACTATATCTTCATCGTTAGCTAAGCTTAGTAGATATTGACCATATTCTACTTTTTGCAAAGGCTTAGCTAACGCTATTAGCTGTTCTCTATTGATGTATCCTTGTCTGTATGCAATTTCCTCTAAACAAGCGATATATAATCCTTGTCTAGTTTGAACTGCTTCTACAAAGTTAGCAGCATTTAAAAGACCTCTATGTGTTCCAGTATCTAACCATGCCATTCCTCTACCTAGCAGTTCTACCTTAAGTTTTCCTCTTCTTAGATATTCATTATTAATAGAGGTTATCTCTATTTCACCTCTAGCAGATGGTTTTACACTTTTAGCTATTTTTATTACATTATTATCATAAAAATATAGTCCTGGTACTGCGTAATTTGATTTTGGATTTTGTGGTTTTTCTTCTATGGATAATACATTCTTCTTTTCATCAAATTCTACAACACCAAATTCCTTTGGATTGCATACATGGTATCCAAAGATTGTAGCACCTTCTTTTCTTGAGCTAGCATTTCTTAACCTTTCAGAGAATCCATATCCATAGAATATATTGTCTCCTAATACTAAGGCTACATTATCATTACCAATGAATTCTTCTCCTATGATGAAGGCATCAGCTAATCCTCTTGGTTCTTCTTGTACAGCATATTGGATGTTTAACCCTAATTTATTCCCATTACTGAAGACTTCTTCAAACCCATGTATATCTCTTGGTGTTGATATTATTAATATTTCTCTTATCCCTGCTAACATTAGAACTGACAGTGAGTAGTATATCATTGGTTTGTCGTATATTGGCAGTATCTGTTTCGATACTGTTTTTGTGATGGGGTAAAGTCTTGTACCTGAACCTCCAGCTAATACAATTCCTTTCATAAAATTTATCTCCTTTACATATCCAATATAATTAATATGTAGTATATGAGTTGAAAATGCACTTCAAACATATTTTGTAATTTAAAGAGGTAGCTAACATAACCTTAATATATTGTAAAGGTAGTAAAATAGTATATGCTTAACATAAGTGGGAAGTGATTAAAGAAGAGAGTGAAAAGATTTTAAAACAGATATTTGTTACAGATAATTTTGATGATATAGACAAACATAGGGACGGTTCATAAAAAATTATAATTATTCAGTACAAGCTGAAAAATATAAATTCTTATGAACCGTCCCCGGCAAGTTCTATTTTATTTGTTATTTTTCATAACAAGCTACGATTTCACCATAATATAGTGTGTGGTAATTATCACCCTTATAACATTCCTCCACTGAATCATCTAATATTAGTGATGGATCCATTGCTTGTTTGTAAAGGATTTTGCACTCGTAATACATATTACAATCATCAACTACTGGTGAGGATACTTCTTTACTAGATATAAATTTAATATTTGCTTCTTCACATTTATCAATATCACGACCTGATTTTGTTCCACAGACAGTTAATGCATTTTTCATATTATCATCATATGGAATACTTACAGTGAAGCTATCGCTGTTTTCTATAAAATCATAAGTATATCTTGATGGACGAACTAATGCCATAAACACAGGTTTTTTCCACATGAAGCCAACACTTCCCCATGAAATAGTCATTGTATTTGATTTATCTCCTGATTTTACAGTTAAAAAAGCTCCTCTTTTGTGAAGATGTTCCATAGCTATTTCAAGATTATTATTGAAATTCATTATTTCCACTCCCTAAATATTTTTAATATAATTATATAGTATTATATTTTTATTATCAATGTTGCATTCAAGTATAAACCATTTTGTAGTAATTCATGTAGGAGTATTTATATATACTATATATAAATAAAAAAGATATTGAAATTAGAAATGGCTTCAATTTCATGAGTATATATCTGAAAATTCAATATTTATCTTTTCTATATAATTATTTGCATATTCAGGAGCTTGGTGCGGTGTTTCGTTATGGATAATATCAAGTTGTTTCACAGGAATTTTTATAATAAATTCACTGCCTTCTCCATATATACTATCAACTTTAATTTCACCATCATGCAAATTAATCAATGATTTAACAAGTGACAGACCTATACCACTTCCTTCATGATTTCTGTTAAAAGATTTATCTACTTGTCTAAAACGATCAAATATTAATTCTAATTTATCTTCTGGAATTCCAACACCTGAATCTTTTATGGAAATAATTATATTATCATCTCCATCATTAACTTTGACTATAATCTCATCGCCTGTATTTGTGAATTTAACAGCATTTGATAAAATGTTTAAAATAATTCTCTCAATTGCATATGGATCAAAGGTCATTATCTTTTCTTCAATATCTGTATCAAATGTCAGGCTCACATTTTTATTTTCTATATAATCCGCTACGGACAATGTAATATCTTCAACAATACTTACTATATTATGGTTTTGTAAATCCAGTTCAAGATATCCAGAATCAATTTTTGTAATATCAATTAGGTTATTTATTAATCGTATAATCCTATTACAATTCTGTTTCATAATTTTAATACGATTGTTGATTTTATTATGATTCATTATCTTATTTTGAGTTTCTACTTCAAGCAACTGGAGTGCACTGAAAATCAAGTTCACAGGTGTTTTTAATTCATGAGAGAGGTTGGCGAAAAATTCTGTTCTTAATCTATCAAATTCAATCTTTTCTTTTAGTCGTTTCTTATGCTCCTCATTTTTTTGCTTCATGTGCTCTAATTGTTTTCTTTCGGATATATCTCTAAAAACAACTAATGTTTTAGTGCTTTCATTGTTTGAAATTATTGATGATACTGTTTCAATATCTATAGACTTACCATCAGACTTACGTATGTAATGCTCTTCTCTTAGGGGCATGTACCCTGTCTTTATAAGTCCTTCCCAATTTTTTTTCAGATCAAGCTTATAATCATCATGGGGGGAAAATATATCAGAAAGTTTAATGCCTATTGCATCATCTGTGCTTTTAAAACCAAAATATTTTGCTGCTGTTTTATTTGAAAATAATATAACTTCTTCATCTCGTACGCAAACTCCATAAGGTAAAAGTTCAAGGAGTTGTTTATATTTTTCTTCACTTTCTTTAAGATTTTTTTCAATAATTTTACGCTGTAATATATCTTCTTCTAATTTCTTATTTACCTTCTCTAATTTCTCTGTACGTTCTTTAACAATATTCTCTAGATGGGAATTATCTTTTATTAATAATCTTTCAGTTTCCTTCTGCTTTAATCTGCTTAGGCCCATACTGGAGAGCATCTTTGCTAATTGGTTAAATATTGCATATAAGACTTTACTTTATCTTCTGAAATTATCGGAACTTTAGATAATGATTCTAAATAATCATCTACATTAAATCCCAAATTAGATGCTTGTTTTTTAAAGAAATCAACGTCAGGCTTGGTAAAAAAGAATTGACCAAATATTAGAGAACCAATATGTTTATCTTCAATAATAATTGGAGTAACAGCTTCAACTAATCCGTTTTGACATACATAAACATTATATTCTTTTTTATTATTTATCCTACTTTTTATAGATAAGTCGCTTTGTTTGCAAAGTTTAAGACTTTCAGGATTCATTCTATGAAATTTCATACAGAGATCTTGTGATCCAACTGCATTTATTATATTTCCATCAATATCTATGAGAGCATGAGGAATTCTCGTTATATTATAGAATTCTTCCATGAGTTTTTCAAATTCTGGTATATCTATTAAATTAGTAATATCGTATTTCATCCATTCAACTCCCTAAAAACACTATTAAGTTACTAAAAAATAAATAAAATGAACTATTTATAAACAAAAAACTTCAATAATATGGTATCATTAATGACTTAATATTACAAGTATTTCGAAAATTTACTTTATTTATATTGTATTAATTGAAGAAATATATGTACTTGTTGAAAAAGTGTCTTTTTATGTTAAATTATAATCTTTAATAAAAATTAAGGTTACTTTTTGGAAACTAAGGTTCCAAATATAAACTACCATACGGAAAAGTGCCTACTTCACAGGGGATTGAATATGTTTTAGAATAATAACTGTCCTCGGGAAAACAATTGTGGGTGCAATGAAACGAGAGGGAAAGCTATATAATCAATATTTAAATTATAGGCTTAAAACAAAATTAATTATAAATCTATATTAAAAAGCCAGAAAATTAAAAATATTAAAACTTAGGAGGAATTAAGATGGCAAGATTTACAATACCAAGAGATGTATACTTTGGAGAAGGTACAATTGAAGAACTAAAAAATTTAAAAGGTAAAAGAGCTGCGATTGTTATAGGTGGAAGTGCAGTAAAGAAAAATGGTGCTTTAGAGAAAGTAGAAAAATTCTTAAAAGAAGCAGGAATGGAAACTACTTTAATTGAGGGAGTAGAAGCTGACCCATCTGTAAAAACAGTAATGAGTGGTGTAGAAGTTATGAATAACTTCCAACCAGATTGGATAATTGGTTTAGGTGGAGGTTCTCCAATGGATGCTGCTAAAGCAATGTGGATTTTCTACGAGTATCCTGAATTTACATTTGAAGAAGCAGCCAAACCATTTAACTTACCAGAGCTAAGACAAAAATCAAAATATGCTGCAATCCCAACAACAAGTGGAACAGGAAGTGAAGTAACTTCATTTGCAGTAATCACTGACACTGAAACAGGAGTAAAATATCCAATAGCGGACTTCAATATCACACCAGATATTGCAATTGTTGATACAGATTTAGCGCAATCAATGCCTGCTAAATTAGTTGCACACACTGGTATGGATGCATTAACTCACTCTTTAGAGGCATACGTATCAACTATGAGCAATGAATTAACTGATGCTTTAGCTATGAAATCAATCGAAATGATTCAAGATTATATGGTAGAGTCTTTCAAAGGTGATGAAAATTCTAGAGCTAAAATGCATATTTCACAATGCTTAGCTGGTATGTCATTCTCAAATGCTATATTAGGAATTGTACACAGCATGGCGCACAAAACTGGTAAAATCTTTGAAGTACCTCACGGATGTGCAAATGCAATCTATTTACCAATTGCAATTGAGTTCAATTCAGAAGTTGCAGGAGCTAAGTATGCAGATGTAGCAAGAAGATTAGGATTAGAAGGAGCAAAGGAAGAAGAGCTTGTTAAATCATTAGTTCAATTCGTAAGAGATTTAAATAAAGCTATGAACATTCCTAGAACATTAAAAGAATTTGGTGTTGAAGAAGCTAAGTTCTTAGCTAACCTTGAAGATATTTCTAAGAACGCTGTAGCAGATCCATGTACTGGTACAAACCCAAGAGAAATATCTGTAGAACAAATGAAAGAGTTGTTTAATAGAGCTTATTATGGAGCTTAGTATATAATTAAATTACTCAACTTAACCCTTATAAAAGGTTGGACAAGATGTCCAACCTTTTTTTATTACCTGTCTATAGGAGGAGCACATAAACTTGATATCTAGACTTATTAAAATATACTAACTAAGAAAAAGGATACAAAAAGGACACAAGTAAAGTATTTGATAGATACATCTCCTTGCTAGAATAATAACTGTAAATAAGAGATAAAAAAACAAGTAAATAAAAGGAGAGGTTAATATGAAAGGAAAAATTTTGAAATTAGTTGCATTTGGAGCATTATTAACTGTATCATCTACAATGGCTTTTGCAAATAATGGAACATCTAAAGGAAATACTACAAAGGGACAAGCTACAGAAAGTAAAATGGATTTAAAAAATTATGATGATATGGAAGAAGAGGATTTTGAAGATGATGATTTTGAATTAGAATCAAAAGAAGATTTCTTAAAAGAACTTAAAGCGGAAATAGATAAAATTGATGAAAAAGATTTAGCTAAACTTGGAAATCTTTATGATCAAATAATTGTATTAGAAAAAGCAGAAAAGTTTGAAGAAGCAGATAAGTTATGGGATCAGCTTGATAATATTTTAAATAAGTATTATGATAGTGAAGATTTTGAATTACAATCAAAAGAAGACTTATTAAAAGAGCTTAAAGAAGAAATTGGAGAAATTAATGAAAAAGATTTAGCTACTCTTGGAGCACTTTATGATCAAATAGTAGTACTAGAAGATGCAGAGAAATTTGAACAGGTAGATAAGTTATGGGAACAGTTTGATAATATTTTAAACAAGTATTATGATGGTGAAGATTTTGAAGATGAGGATTTTGTAGAAGAGGATTACAAATTACAATCAAAAGAAGAATTTTTGAAAGAAATTAAAGATGAGGTTGGAAAAATTGATCAAAAAGATTTAGCTATAGTTGGAACACTTTATGATCAAATAATTAAATTAGAAGAAGATGAGAAATTTGAAGAGACAGATAAGTTATGGGAACAACTTGATAATATTTTAAATAAATATTATGACGATAAAGAAGTTGAAGATAAAGAATAAAAATTAAATTACTTAATTAAAGAGGAATTCACAAGGAATTCCTCTTAAACATTTCTAAGTATAAATGCTATAATATATAATTATATTGGAAATGAGGGAGAATCATGAATAATAAAGTACTTGTAATAGAAGATGAGAGTGGTATTCGAAAAGTTATAAATGATTTCTTTAAAGCAGAAGGATTTACTGTAGTAGAAGCTTGTGATGGACAAGATGGGATAGATAAATTTTTTGATGGTGAATTTAATTTGGTTATACTTGATATTATGATGCCAAAGCTTGATGGGTGGTCAGTGTGTAGACGTATAAGAAAGAAATCAAATGTACCAATTATTATTTTAACTGCTCGTGGAGATGAAGATGACGAGTTGATGGGATTTGAGCTTAATGCAGATGACTACGTGAAAAAACCATTTAGTCCAGCAATACTAGTAGCTAGAGCTAAAAAGTTACTTAGTAAGAATCATGACAAAGGTGATAATAATCAAGAATTTGTGGTGAAAAAGGATTTGAAAGTAAATAAATTATCTAGAGAAGTATTTATTAATGATGAGAAAATAGGGCTTTCTCTAAAGTGTTTTGATATATTGTGGTACATGCTTATTAATGAAGGGATTGTACTAACTAGAGAAAAAATACTAGATGAAATATGGGGAATGGACTATTTTGGCGATACTCGAGTAGTTGATAACCATATAAAAAAATTAAGAAAAGCTATGAATGATAAATCCTATTATATCCGAACAGTATTTGGTGTAGGTTATAAATTAGAGGTGAAATAATGAAAAATAAAATATTTTATAAACTCTTTGGTATGACAATCGTAGTTATCTTAATTATTTTGTCTGTACAATTTTTCTTTCAATTTTTTCTACTTGAAGATTTTTATAAGTTTAGTAAAGAAAAGCTAGTAACTGATACTGTAGAATCTTTAACCTATGAGCTTTCAAAAGAAGAATTTACAGATGAAGAAATTGAAAAATTAATCAATGACTTTTCAGTTGAACATGATATAGCAGTTGGTATATCAAATCTTTATGGTTCTCTTGAATATGGAATGACTGGAGAATATAAAGAGTCACATTTATTGGTAAAGGATGATCAAGGACAAAGTTATGAGATTTATCTTGATGGATTTATTGAGAATGAGGAATTTATAGATAAATTAGAAAAAAATATTAACATAAGTGTATATGGTTTTTCATATGAAAAGAATAAAAATAGAATCTATCCACGATATATAGAGATTGATGGTATTAAGTTCAAATATGGGATTGATGATATAGAAAATATGGACTATGATTACGATGAAATAGAAGATGAGGATTTCTTAAGTTACGATTACTATGAACACAGTGAATTAATTACAGCTAAAATTAATGAAATATATATTTTCGATAATCAATTTCAAGGTATTAGCTATAGAAATGAGTTACTAATCAATGAAATAGTTCAGAAATTTAAGCAAGGTGAAGGGGTTAAAGAGATTTTTGAATCTCCTGAAGGAATTATATATACAAAGATTGATGAAAAGACAAAGACTGGGAATATGTTCTTTGCCAAATTATTTTACTTTAAAGATGAACAGCCTATGATTTTATTTGCAGCAAGTTCTCTACAGTCTATTAGAGAAGCAACAACAATAATAAATAAGTTTTCAGTAGTTATTTTAATTGCTGCAATTATTATCACTACAATGGTTTCATATATATATTCAAGAAAAATAACTAAACCATTATTACACTTGAATAATATAACTAAAGGTATGTCCAATTTAGATTTTAGTGATAAATGCAATGTATCAACTAAAGATGAAATTGAGGAACTGGCGAATAATATAAATAATTTATCTGAAAGACTTGAATTAGCTCTTAATGATCTGAGAGATTCAAATGCAAAGTTAAAGGAGGATATTGAGTTAAAAGAAAGAATGGATGAATTCAGAAAAAGATTCATTGCATATTCGTCTCATGAGTTAAAAACACCTTTAACTGTTTTAAAAGGAATTGGTGAAGGTCTAGTAAGTGGAGTGTATAATCGAGGTGATGATTCAAATTATGAGAACATGCTTAAGGAAATAGATGATATGAGTCAATTAGTATATGATTTACTAGAAATATCTAAACTTGAATTAGGTGATATACCTCTTAATTTAGAAATATTTCAGCTTTCAGATATTGTTCTAAAGGTATATGACAAGTTAAGGCCATTAAGTAATAAGAAAAATTTAGAAGTTGAATTAGAGTTAATAGAAGATTTTATTAAAGCTGATGAGGAAAAAATTGAAAGGGTGGTAAGTAACCTTCTTACCAATGCAATACAATATACTCCATCTGATGGAAATATATATGTAGCTATAAAAAACATAGATTCTAATTTAGAATTTTCAGTTGAAAACAGTCCAGCGACAATACCAGATGAAGATATAGATAAGATTTGGGAGCCTTTTTACAGAGTGGAAAAGTCTAGAAACAAGGCATTGGGTGGTACAGGACTTGGTTTACACTTAGTAAAAGAAATAGTAGAGAGGCATGGATTTAACTATTTTATTATGAACACTTCTAAAGGTGTTAAAAGTGGATTTGCAGCAGAACAATCAAATTTAGAGGAGATATTTAAGGAATAACAAAAGATATAAAAAGGTTGGATTAGTCATCCAACCTTTTAAAATTTACAAAGTTTTTCTATATTCTATAAATTCTTTTCCCCATATATCTAGATCCTTAAATATTGGAATTAATCTTTTTCCCATTTCAGTTAATGAATATTCTACTACAGGAGGAACTTCAGGATAAACAGTTCTTTCAACTATACCGTATTTTTCAAGAGTCCTCAGTTGCTGCGTAAGCATTTTTTGAGTAACACCTGATAACGATCTTTTCAATTCGCTAAATCGTTTAGTGCCTTCAGTTCCAAGAGTCCATAATATTAACGCATTCCATTTTCCAGATATAATTTCAAGAGCAATTTCTATTTCACATCTATAATTGCTACAGCTTACTTTATTAGTTCTATCTTCTGGCAAAAAAATCACTCCACTCTTTCAATTTTATAGTTTCTTTTATTATTAGGCTCTATAAGTATATCATAACATTAAAATTCAGGATATTAAATAAAGGAGGAATAAATCATCCAGAGTTTCATGTGTCTTATTAAGATTCTTGAGTTAATTCAATTTCATTTGAAAAATAACTTCGTTCATTATCCCCCTAAATAACTAATTATAATAAATTATGAGAATACAATATAATTTATTAATATAAAATACATTTAAGATATCTATATTTATTAATGTTATTGATACATCCAATTTTCTAGTATAGAATTAAATTATTGTAGAATAACTATAAGCGTTGAATAGTTAATATTATAGTGGAGGAGAAATATGAGAAAAAAGAAATTAAATACATTGAACAAGTTTCTTGTAGTTGTGAGTGCTGTATTAATAATTGCATTAATAGCATCTTATTCATTGAAAGGTATTACATACAGCAGCACAACAATTAATAACAATATAAATAACAGAGTTATGGATATTGAATATTTCTATGGTGTAGTTGAGAAATCATATAATTTTAATGAAGCATCTAAATATGAGATAAGTGCTTCAATTAAAAGTGGAACACTTCAAATGCAAATAGTAGATCCAAATGGAAATACCGTAGATAATGTAGCATTTAGTAAAGGTGAACATCAAGAAATCATGGGAAACAGGGAATTGGCAAAAGGCAAGTATAAATTCCTTTTAAAAGGCTTTTTTTTGAAAGATACACATATAGAGATAAAATTTGAATAAGAAATTATAAAGGTTAATAGTTAGCACTAGAATCTGTGATGGATTTTAGTGTTTTTTATTTGCCAAATTAAGAAGTTGATGAAGTGGGACAAGTGAGGGACGGTTCATAAGAATTATGGGTAAGTATGAAATGTGTGGTATACAAGCAGTTAAATATATTTACATGAACAGTCCTGACCTTGTCATGTTAAAAGATTAAAGAACCGTCCCCACACGCATTACTTGATATGGATACATATTGGGTTTATACTAATAACAAGTGAAAATAGGAAAGTGGGGAATTTGTAGTGGGGAATGAACTGAATAAGAAAATAGTAGATATGATGAAATCACAATTTAATCTTGAAGGGAAATTGGAACAGCTTGAAGGTGAATCTATATATAAATACTCTCCAGTTTTTATATGTATGTATGATGGGAAAAAGGCTGTAATCAAGAAAACAAAAGAAAATAAAGATAAGGCAATGGAACTATTAAATTGGGAAGAAGAATTAAGAAATAATGGTGTTGAATGTGTATCACCTATAAAAGATAGTAATGGGAAATTTATTACTTGTATTGTTCAAGAAAAACGATGGGTGTTATATCCATACATAGATGGGAATAGATTTGATGGAAGTATAAATCATATTCGTAATGCAGGAAAACTTCTAGGGAAGATGCATAAAGTAGGTTTAAATAAGAGATTCTTTAGTGGGGGATTCAAATTTGAGGCATTTGATGAAGAGTTTCTTGAAGAAGTAAATGATGATTTAAAATCAATAAAAGAAAGATATAAGTCAATAATCAATAATGATGTTTTAGATAAATTTGAGAAATGGATAAGAGATACCATAAATTCAAATTATAATAATATCCAAGAACGAGAACTTCCAATGGTAGATTGTTCATGGGATTACAAAGGGAATAATCTTGTATACTCAGAAGAAGGTATACCGACTCTTATAGACCCTGATAATGGAGGATATGTACCAAGGATAATTGATTTAGCATTAGCATTAATACTTTTTAATAATGAGATAGAAACTGCTCCACCAAGAATTTTTAATAAAGAAGAGTGGAATGCATTCAAAGAAGGATATTATGAATATATAGAGTTAAATCAGGTTGAGAAAGATTCATGGAATGATATTCTAAGATTCGTATTTATAGATGAAGGCCTATGGGCAATTGTTGATTTAGAGGATGATGAAAGCGAAAGACAGAAGGAATTTATTAAGAGTTTGATTGGATTTAATGTAGAGAACTTCATATTATAATTTCTTTTTTAAAAGAAATCAATACACTCTTGGTTTATGGACAAGAGTGTATTTTTATTGTTCATTATACATTATAAATTATACATTTCTTTTCAAGCACTGCGTGCTGTATTAGGCTGGTGCTATCTGGTGTAATTTCTTCCTTTTTGAGATAAAAGATATATCATCTGAGAAAATATATTCAGGAATAAATGTTTCAACGGTATCTTTAGTTATTATTACTTTTTCAATTTCTTTTTTTGATGGAACTTCAAACATAATATCTGTCATAACTTCTTCAATAATTGAACGAAGTCCTCTTGCTCCTGTGTTTCTAGCAGTGGCTTTTTTTGCGATTTCTTTTAATGCATCATCTGTGAACTCAAGTGTAACCCCTTCAATGTGTAATAACTTTTTATATTGTCTAACTAATGAGTTTTTAGGTTCACATAAAATTCTCACTAGTGAATCTTCGGTTAGAGAATTCAAGGTTATTATAATTGGAAGTCTTCCAACAAATTCAGGTATCAAACCGAACTTAAGTATATCTTCAGGTATAAGATTTTTCATTGTTTTATCTGTGTTTTTTTGAGATTTTGAATGAATTTCAACTCCAAATCCCATTGTATTACTTGAGGTTCTTTGCTCTATGATTTTATGTATTCCATCAAAGGCTCCACCACATATAAATAATATATTAGATGTATCAAAATGTATGAAGTCTTGATGTGGGTGCTTTCTACCACCCTTAGGTGGAACAGAGGCTATTGTACCTTCTAATATTTTTAGTAGAGCTTGTTGAACACCTTCACCAGAAACATCACGTGTTAATGATGGGTTTTCAGATTTTCGGGCAATCTTATCAATTTCATCTATATATATAATTCCTTTTTGAGCTCTCTCAACATCAAAATCAGCATTCATTAGCAATTTTGTTAGAATATTTTCCACATCATCTCCAACATAGCCTGCTTCAGTTAAAGTTGTGGCATCGGCTATAGCGAATGGGACATTGAGCATTTTTGCCAGTGTTTGAGCTAAATATGTTTTACCAGATCCTGTTGGACCTATAAGAAGAATGTTACTCTTTTGAAGTTCAGTATCATCCCCTTTATGATTAAAGGAAATACGTTTGTAATGGTTGTACACTCCTACAGAGAGAACTTTTTTTGCCCTATCTTGTCCAATTACATATTGATCTAAATATTTCTTTATTTCAACAGGGGTTGGAAGGGCTGATAAGTTTTCTTCAACAATTACAGCAGGTTCATTTCTTATTATTTCATAGCTTAGTTCAATACACTCATTGCAAATGAATACATTTTTGGGACCTGTGATTAACTTGCCTACCTCATATTCAGGTTTTCCACAAAAATTGCAACGTATGGATTTCTTATCATTAAATTTCTTCATAATTTATATTCAGCGAGAGTGGAGTCTATTATAATCTCTCACTGATCCTCCTTTCGTTGTGCAATTCTTTTCATATGAAATTAATCTATTAAGACTAATTTAAGTATTTGACTTTTGTGAAAATTAAAGCAATATAAACAAAAAGAAACTTGTAAATATAGACTATAATTTAATAATATGTTAATTTTATTATAATATAAATTTTAAGTATAATAAATGTATTTATTTGTAAAAAAAACAAACTCTTTCTTATTTGTATATATTAATTTGATGAATATAAGGTATTAAATGAATATAACTAATTTTTACCTACCAAAAATAATACTCAAAAGATAAAATTATATTAAGAGAAATAATAGAGACAAATAAGACAAGTTGGGGACGGTTCATAAGAATTTTATTGTTCCGAGAATGTATCAAGAATGGACAAGTCAGGGACGGTTCATAAACAATTATTTTTAATAAGTTTGGAGGAGATAAAATGATAAATTATAAAGAGAATAAAAATATAGACAGTAATAAGTTAAAAGAACTTTATGAGGATGCTGGGTGGATATCATATACTGAGGATATTCCAAAATTAATTAGGGCAATAGAGAATTCACTAGATGTTATAACAGCATGGGAAGATAATGAATTAATTGGATTAATAAGAACAGTTGGTGATGGAGAAACAATTCTTTATATTCAAGATATACTTGTGAAAAAGAACCATAAGAGAAAAGGAATAGGGACGGAGCTGCTAAATCGTATACTTGATAATAAAAAGGATATACGACAGAAGGTTCTTTTAACTGAAAATATTGAAGAAACGACAAAATTCTACGAAGCTTATGGTTTTAAAAAGAATACAAGTTTGGGATTAGTTAGTTTTGGTAAATTTGATTAATCAAAAAGGACAAACTAGGGACAAACTGGGGACGGTTCATTAAAAGTTAAATGGATATAGAATGGACATGCTAGGGACGGTTCATAAAAAGCTACATTAGAGCTTGCACAAACAATATAGGAAAAATAAATCAATAGATAATATGAGTGAAGGGGAAATAAATATGATAATAGGAAATAAAGTAGTGATTAGACAATATGAATTAGGAGATGAGAAGTATCTGTATAAGTGGTGGAATAATGGTGCTATGATGGAACATGCTACTTTCCCATATGGGTTAATGAACAGTCAAGAAGCTATAAGACAACAGGTACAGAAAGAAGTTGAAAAGAATGAGTTGTTTCCATCTGGGAAGAGGTTTATTGTTTGCAGAAAAGAAGATATGAAACCAATCGGTGAAATGAGTTACGGTGGGTGGAATAAAAGAAATAGAATTAGTGAGTTTGGAATAAAAATATGTGAGGTTGATGAACAGGGGAAAGGATATGGAGAGGATGCACTTGCTCATTTCATTGATTATATGTTCAGAAATCTAAATTTAATCAAGGTTGAACTAACAACTATGGCTGATAATAAGAGAGCGCAAAAATTCTATAAGAAATTAGGCTTCAAGGAGATTGGAATAATCAGAAAAGCCTGTTATGACAGTAGAAGAGGAGAAAATAGTGATGTTATGTATATGGATATGCTTAGAGAAGAGTGGAATGAATCTAAGAAAAACTTTAAATTGAATTATACTGAGAATAATCTTTGGGTATAGTTATATTGGATATTGTACAAGCTGGGGACGGTTCATAAAAATTTTATACAGCTTGGATATCAAAAATAAAAAATAGTTTATATATAAGAGAAGGAGAAAAATATGATATTTGAAAAGAGAGTAATAATTAGACAATATCGATATTGTGATGAGAATAGTATTTCTAAGTAGTAGAGCAAAAGCTTAATTACTTAGGAGGGGTTAAAATGAAAGAAGTTATTCAAAATGATATTAGAAATAATCTAAAAAAAATAATAGAAAAGAAATATAATATAGCAAAATTAATTGAAATAGGTGGATATCAAAACTTTATATATGAAGGTGAAATTAATAGTAGAAAGTATATATTTCGTATAACTGATGCTTCTCATAGAAATAAAACCCAGTTAAGAGAAGAGATAGAATTTATTAATATACTATTTAATAATGGCGCTCCAGTTAATAGACCTGTAAGATTTCCTTCGTTTGATTATGTTGAAGAAATTAAGAGTATTAAAGAAACTTATTTCATTTGTATCTTTGAAAAAGTTAATGGAGTAAACTGGAATGAAAAACCTCAAACAGATGAAAATATTTTTAATGCAGGTAAAGCATTAGGAATGATGCATAGAATTGTACAAAGAACAGAAAAGAATTTTAAAAGAGATGCTTGGGATAAAAACCAATACTTACAAGTAGCTAAAGAGGTAATACCAGATGAAAGTATTCATAATAAATTGGATGAGCTTATAAATAGGTTAAATCAATTACATAAAAGTAAAAATTCATATGGACTGATTCATAGTGACTATCTTTTTTGTAATATGCTTTATGATGGAGATGATATAACTGTTATTGACTTTGATGAATGTGAATATAACTGGTTTGCTTATGATATAGCAGTATACTTATTTTATTATATTATAGGAGCTAATCCAAAGCATATGGATATTGAGCCTAATGAGAAATTATTCAAAACTTTTATGGCAGGATATAAGGAAGAGAATCAAATTGATATATTCTGGATCGAAAATTTAAATGAGTTTTTTAGATTAAGAGAATTTGTTTTATTAAGTTCAATATATAGAAGTTCAAATCTAGATTCTTTAGGTAAATGGCAAAAGGATTATATAGAAGTAACAGAAGATAGAATTAAAAATGATATACCATTTGTAGATATAGATTTTAAAAAGCTTTATGAAGAGATTTAAATTTAAAATAAAGTGTTATTATCAATTATTTTGATGATAACGCTTTTCTCTTATGGAATTCAACGATACCCCAAAATAAAAAGTAATCAACTTTTATTCGGAATTATTTGTGATAATGTTCCAGTAAAAAAATGATGATATAATTTAAAAGAACTAAATATTACTGAAAATAATGAGGTTATATGGGGGAACTATTATGAAAGTAGAAACAGTTTTAGCAACTAAAGAAACAGAAAATATTATTAAAAATTTTTATCCACTGTATCTGCATGACTTAGCAGAGATTTATGGAGACTTACCAAATGAATATGGGATATTTGAAGAGGAGCCAATAAAAACTTTATCAGAACAGTATGATGTACAAAATGTATGGTTCGAAAATCCTGAACACCTATACCCATTTATTATAATGGTTGATGGTAAACCTGCTGGTTTTGACTTAGTTTCAATTAAGCCGTATGCTCCTAAAAGTACGGACTACTACCTTTATGAGTTCTTTTTATTAAGTCCGTATAGAGGAAAAGGTATTGCAGAGGAAGCAGCTAAACAGGTGTTTGACAGATTTAAAGGTAAGTGGGAATTGTATACTAGTCATACCAATAATGATAGAGGACAAGGTTTTTGGAGAAAGACAGTAAGAAATTATACTGGTGACAAATATGAAGAAACTAGTGGAGAAACTTTTTTTAAGGATGGCATAAAAACAATATTTAGATTCAATAATAGTGAAATATAAAGTGTGTTATGACCCAAGGACATATGATCCAAGGGTCATAATTTATAGAATTATAAATAGCAAGTTGATGTAAGTAAAAAATATTGATGAACCGTACCTAAGTTGTCTTATTTGTCTTATTAAAACAATCTAATCTTTTCAATACCCTATCGTCTCCAAGTACTTTAATAATAGAATAAAGATCTGGTGAAGATGTTCTTCCTGTAAGGAGTATACGTATAATACATGCAGCATCTGCAACTACTCCTTTATATTGGTCTGGAGCTTTTTTGTACTGTGATTTATTTTTAGCAAAACCAAAATCTAGTGCACAAGTTTTAAGTTTATCAAACCATACTTCTTTAGAATCATCAAAAGAAAAGGTTTTAAGATAACTTGAGATGAATAACTTTGCATCTGCTAAAGATAAAGTAGAAGGAAGCATATCTTTGATTTGTGACTCATTAATAGAAAACAATGAATCATAGAAAAAAGAAATATAATCAAAAACTTCACTCCATACTGCAATATCTTTACGTGGTTTATCACAGTGTCTATCAATATTTAATATATTAATAAAATAATCTTTATCACACTTCAAAAGATTATTTAATTTTGAATCATATTTTTCACTCCATACTAAACATTTATTGTAAATATCATCAGCAGGCATTAAAGAGATTCTATCTTTACTAATATGATTTAGCTTATCTACATCAAACAATGCACCAGCACTATTCATTTTGGAGAATGAAATCTTGAAGTCATCAGGAGATGAATTTGGATTAAGTTTCTTCCAATCTTCATAGTCTGAATTAATAAGTTGAAGAAGATACTCTTTAACAATAGAGAAGTCGTACCCTTTAGTTCTATAATATTCTAGTGATATCTCAGGATCCTTTCTTTTACTAAGTTTTCGCTTAGATGTTCCATCCATTTTTAACAATGTAGGAATATGCGCATACTTAGGTGCAGGATATCCTAGTATATCAAAAAGTTGAAGATGTATTGGGGTTGAGGAAAGCCACTCTTCTCCACGTATAACATCTGTAGTTCTCATTAACATATCATCCACAGCATGAGCAAAATGATATGTTGGAAGGCCATCTTTCTTCATTAATACAACATGAAGAATATTTTCAGGCATTGATATTTTACCTCTTATGGAATCTATAAAATCAATTCTATTATCAGGTACACCTTGGGATCTAAGTCGTATTACATATGGAAGACCTGACTGTATAAGTTGTATATACTCATCTATTGAACAATTAGAATACTTAGCCCACTCACCCCAGCAACCAGGTAGTAGTTTTTTATTCATCTGCTTGTCACGAATATCTGAAAGCTCATCTTCAGTTAAGAAACAAGGATAGGCTAATCCTTTTTCTACTAAGTCTTTTATAAATGTTTGGTAAATGTCTTTTCTAGTGCTTTGAATATATGGACCATAGTCTCCTTTGTATTTATCATGATCTATCATACCCTCGTCAAATGGAATATTGAACTCCTTTAAGGCAGAAATAATATCATCGATACCATCAGAAACAAATCTTTTCTGATCAGTATCTTCTATTCTAACAAAGAAAATTCCATTACTTTGATGAGCTGATTTTTCTTTAATAAGAGACGCATACATTCCACCGAGATGTTGAAAACCTGTAGGACTTGGAGCATAACGGGTAACAATCTTCTCAGGAGAAAGATTTCTCCTAGGATATTTTTTAAGATAAAAATCAATATTTTTATCTACATGTGGAAAAAGTAAATCTGCTAATTTTTTGTTATTCATAAGTAATTCCTCCTAATAATTTATTGTTATAGTTACTAAAGCTGATATGAGTGATTCAAAAGCGGAAATAAAAAACTAAAATAAAAAAGCTCTCATCCTAAAACATAGGACGAGAGCGTAGCTTTCGCGGTACCACCTAATTTGATTCTTCAACTTTGTATACAATCAATAAACTTTCTAATGGAATATATGAATAAGTATACTTTACAGAATCCACTCAATCAGTACTAACATACTGTGCTGTCTTTAACGGTTAGCCTCCGTAGTTCGTAATCACCATAAGAATAAATATTATGGGTTTCTGAACTCCACTCCAGAGCTTCTTTCTTCAGGTCTATTTGTTGAATTTCCACCATCATCAACTCTCTTTAAAATAGATAAAACTGAATACTATTCTCTTTCTTTGTGTTTATTAATTGTTTTTAAAATTATAACAGCATTTATAAAAAATGTAAAGGGGGGATTTAAAAAATAATTAATGACATACAAGTGGGGGACGGTTCATAAATAGTTATATAAGGTAGGTAAGATGGGACAAGTCAGGGACGGTTCATAAAAAGTTAGTTGGAAGCCTGTCCATGCCTGCGGATAAAATAAATTTATGAACCGTCCCCAGCTTGTATGTTGTTTCAATATTATTCCATAAGTGTAACCATTGAAACGTATATTTATATAAAAGTAAAGTAAAATTAATATTATTAAACAAATATATATTGATAGACGAGGTGTTTATATATGTTTAGTGAAGAATGTTTAGAAAAATATGATTTTAAAAATGATGATTCTAGGGTATTAAAAGAAGCATATATTTATGCTTTAAAGGGGTTAGCGATAGTAGGGGCACATAGTGCAGACTCTGGATTAGTAGATTTAGGTGTGAATAGAGTATTTATTAAATCAATAGATGACTTATTAAATAATTTGGATGAGAAGGTCCTTATGAACAATATATATGAGATTATTGAGATAAGGGATGAACTGATTAGAAAAGTAGGTTATGTTTCAAAAAAGGTATATAATCAAGGAGATTCACTTTTTAAAAAGGTGGTTAAAGTGTTTTACCCATCAAAGGAAGAAAAATCGCCATATTTACATGATGCACCTTCGTGGTATCCAACTAATGAAGAAGATATTTATAAAACTGGAGTTAAAATAATTAATGAATTAGAGAAGAATCCCTTGAAAAATAAACTTCAATTAATTACTTATGGAGCATTAGGAGTTTATGAAATGTTGGATAGATCAGATTATAATAAGAAATATAGAAGAAATTTAATTGAATTCATGATGAAAGTTTTAGCTTCCACATTGAATGAAGAATTAACTGCTGAACAGTTAGATGATATTGTAAGGAAAATTGATAGGAAATATAGTAACAATTCATAAGTACTAAGAGAATATGTGTATCTAAATGATTACAATATTGATTTAGTGATGTCCAAGCTTTTAATATAAATTAATGAACCGTCCCCGCGAGTGGCTTGTCCAAACTAGCATTCTATAAGTTTTTATGAACCGTCCCCTGTTTTTGAATTATGTAAACAATGATTATAATCGTTTGTTACCTAGCCTTGATATTATGAAAATGATATAGTTTTATTTGTGATGTAATAGTAAAAAATCATTACAGAAGTACTATTTATTTCGGGGGAAGACTAGATGATTATAAGAGAATATGAAGCAAAAGATGAAAGAGGATGGGTAGAGTGTAGAGTTTTATCTTTCTTGGATTGTGCGTATTTTGATAATGTATTAAGAGAGAAAGAACATTATCAAAATCCTTCAATTGAATTAGTTGCAGAGATAGACAATAAGATAGTGGGTTTAATCGATATAGAATATGAAACAGAAATTGGTACAGTGTGCTCAGATGGTAAAGAATTAGGAGCTATGATATGGCATATTGCAGTACTAAGGGAATATAGAAGCTTAGGGATAGCAACACAGCTATTTAACACTGCTATAGAGAAATTAAAAGAAAAAGGAATCAGTTTGATAGAAGCTTGGACACGCGATGATAAGTGGGTCAATGATTGGTATATTAATAGAGGATTTGAATGGCAGGAATCGTATCTTCATATATATAAAACATATGAAGATAATTGCACTGTGGCAAAATCAGTAATTGAAAAGCTATATTTATGTGATACATTTTGTCACTATGTAGGTGAAGATAAAGAAGAAATGAAGAAAAAATTTAAAAGAGTTCATGAATGTAGTTTATATAAAAAAGTAATTTAATATTGTAAATGAAAGTCACCTAACTTTTAATAAGTGGTGACTTTATTTAGATATACTTAATTTTATAAAATAAAGGGATATATTAAATAATATAGAAAAATATACAATATGCTTATATGAGATAATTTAATTAATATACGGGAGGGATATTATGAGACTTAATTTTGAAACTGTTAAAGGTATATTAGAAAGAGAAAAACTTCTTTCTTTAGCAACAGCAAATAGTAAATATCCAGACAATTCAGTTGTTTGTTTTGCATATGATGATAATTTTCATTTGTATTTCGGTAGTTATTCGGACACATTAAAATGTAGAAATATAGAAGAAAATCCATATGTTGCAGTGACGGTAGGAACATTACAGATTCATGGAATTGCTAAGATTGTACCTTATGATAGTGAGGAATACAAAAACAAAAGAGAAGTTTATGATAAGCGCTTTCAACAATATGCAGCAGTTTTTGAAAAGATTAATAATGAATTATATGAAATTACCCCTCTTGTAATTTGGAATTTTAATACCTCATTAGGTGAAATGAATAGAGATGAATTGATATTTGACGTTGATTATTACAAATCAATAAATCCTTATAAATTTCATGAGTATGATAATAGATAATAAAATTTTACCTATGGGGGGGAAAAGAAATGTACATTATTAATGTTGAAGGTGCTATTTATAATAATGACAAATGGCTAATGATTAAAAGAAGTGAAAAAGAAGAACATGCACCAGGTGAAATTGCTTTTATAGGGGGAAAAGTAGAGGGTTTGGGATTTTCTCAAAATATATTAGAAGAAAACATAAAGAGAGAGATAATGGAAGAGGTTGGGGTAGAAGTAGAGGAAAATATGTACTATGTAAATAGTAGTTCATTTGGTACTGATAAAGGCGAATGTGTAGTGGATATCGTATTTCTTTGTAAATATAAAAGTGGAGATCCATATTGTAAAGGAATAGATGAAGTTGAAGAGGTATTTTGGATTTCAAAAGAAGAAATATTTAAAAATCATAATCTTACTCCATGGTTCAAGAGAAATATCGAGATGGCTGATGTTTTAAGAAGAAAAATAAACTTGTAAAAAATAATAGGGGACGGTTCATAAAAAGTTAGTAGATAGCTTGTACACCTAAGTATTTGTAATAGTATACTATATGTACAAGCTAACAGCTAAAAATTAATGAACCGTCCCCATAACAATAACTTGTCCAATCTCGAACACTAATAAGTTTTTATGAACCGTCCCCAGCATATCCCCAGCATGTACTTAACTTATTTTTATGGTATAATTTTCAATATAAATTACATAGCAAGGGGATGGAGTAAATGAGTGACTTAAGAATATCAGATATGTTAAATATGTCCCATGAATTATGGGATAAGAATAAAGAAAAGTGGTCACCTATGGAGCCAGAGCATGGGAAGACATTTATATTATATATGATAGAGGAAGTTGGAGAAGTTATTTCTGTTATAAAGAAAAAATCAGTTGATGAGATTATGAATGATAAAGAGGTTAGAGCGCATTTTGTAACAGAACTTGGAGATGTTATGATGTATTATATGGATGTTCTTAATAGGTTTAAGATAACTCCACAGGAATTTAGTGAATTATATCTTAAGAAATTTAATAATAATATGGGTCGAGATTATGAAAAGCAATATAAAGATTTGAAGTTTAGTAAAGAATAAATAATTTTTATATGTTTAACGAGATGAGGAGATGGTCTTCTCATCTTTTATTATATCTAAAATAAATTACCTAAGTTAAAAAAGTAATGAATATTTGAAGCATAAATTTTATAATAATTTCTGCACTTTAAGAAAAATTAAAAAAATTTAAAGAAAATTTAAAATAAACATAACTTTTTCAAAATACTTTCGTATTATAGTCATAATACGAGAATAAAAATGAAAATAATTACCAAAACAATGTGGAATTTAATAATGAGTGACAGGAGCAGAGATTATGATGGACATTTTAAATTGTGATAAGGACAATTTTTTTGAGTTTCAAAATGTAACAAGAAAAATACATAAGGATTTATATATTTTCTTATATAGTATGTGTGAGGATAATTACATAGTTAAAGATGCTATGAGGAACGTATTATTAAAGGGGTATAAAAGATTTAATACTTTTAATACTATCGAGGATTTTAAGATATGTTTGTTTAAAATAGCTAAGCTGGAGATGAATAATATAATTAAAAAAAATAATAGATATAATGATAGAAGCATAGAATTATATAAGACTATAACTGTAGATAAAAGAAATTATGGAAATCAACAGGACAAGCTTGTAAAGAAAGACACAAAAGAAATGATAATGGAAGCTGTTGAAAGTTTAGATAAAAATTTGAGAGAGATAATGATTTTAAAATATTATTATAATTTATCCTTTGAAAAAATAGCAGAAATTCAAGAGTGCGATATTAATATAATAAAATTAAATCATAAAAACGCTAAATGGGCTATAAAAGAATATTTATGTGAAGCTTTTGATATTTAAATTAAAATTTTGATAGATTACTTTAAAAAAATAGATGTTTAAAAGAGGAGAAAATTTTATGATAAATGATAGTATAGAATATTTAATTGAAAAGAGTTTTGAAGACTTTGAGGAAAAGATGGAATTAAAGGGAATGATAATTACAGATATTAATGATATACTAAATGAATTAAGAGATAAAATCGAAAATAGATAGAAATTTTACTTAAAGGTGAGAGGTTAAAACTTCTCATCTATTTATTTGCAAAAAAAAATCAAAAAATTTAATGAAAAATAAAACGTTTTTTAAATTGATATAGTCTTATATATGTAAAATCAATAAACGTTTATTAGGAGTAGAAATTATGAGTGGTAATTTAAATTGTGAAAAGGATAGTTTTTTAGAGTTTGAAAAGCTAGCACAAACTGTACATAATGATTTATACATTTTCTTATATAGTATGTGCAAGGATAATGAAATAGCAAACGATGCACTGCAGAATGCATTTATGAAGGGGTATAAAAGTTTCCATACATTAAAGAATACTGATGATTTTAAGAGTTGGATTTTCACCATAGGTAAAAGAGAGTTGTTTACTATAATCCAAAAAAATAAAAGACATCATTCTGAGAATATAGAGACAGTGACTAAGGGGAATATTCTTATGGAATCACAGCAAAATCCAGAGGAAGAGTATTTAGTTAAAGAGAAAAAGAAGATAGTTATGAAAGCTATAGAAAGCTTAAAAGAAGACTTACAAGAGATTATTCTTATGAAATATTATCATAATATATCCTTTGAGAAGATAGCTAAAATTCAAGGTATAAATGTTAATACAATTCGTTCAAAGCATATGAGAGCAAAGCGTTATATTAAAGAGTATTTATATGATACTCATGGGATTTAATGGAGGTGAAAGGTTATGAAGAAAGATAATATAGAGAATTTAATTGAAGAGAGTTTAATAGATTATGAAGAAAAGATGGAGTTAGAAGGAATGATTATTCCCGATTTTAATGAGACAATGAATAAGGTGAAAGATAAAATTAATAAAGAAGATAATGAGAATATAAATATTTTAGAGTTCAATAAGAAGTATAAAAGGAGCGAGGGATTTATGAAAAAGCAGGTTAAAAAATATGTAGCTGTAGCAGCGATGTTATCAATTTTAGTAGTTGGAGGAGGGGTTTACTCTTTGGTAGGAAATAATAGTAATGGAAATACCCCAGGGGTTACTGAAAAAAATACTGAAAATGGAGGAGTTCAGATTCCAAATCCATGGGTAAATGCTGATTCAGTTGAAGAAGTAGAGAAGGAATGTGGATTTGAGATAGAGGAATTTAATTATTTACCAGAGGGATTTAATAAAAGCGAGATAGTATATTTAAAAAGTGATGATGGATTTATAGTGAGACAATTTGCACGTAATTCAGCTGAGGAAAGAATTAGCATTGAAAAGATTAATAAGAATATTGAAAATGATGGAGATTATACTGTATATGATAAAGAAGAGACAATAAATGTAGGAGATTTACTTGTTACAGTTAAATATACAGGTGAAGATTTAAAGAAAGCTCAATGGGAAAAAGGGGATTTTAAGTATTCAATAATGAGTGATAATAAAATCCAGCTTGAAGATATGGTAAAGATAATTGAAGGGTTAAAGTTTTAAAAAGCTCAGAATATTGATATATAATAAAAAATTCATAGATAATTATTAAGCTAGTCAACCTAAAAAGAAAATAGGTGGCTAGCTTTAAGTATTTAGACTTTTAATTTTAGCGGTACCGTAGGTAGATTTTTAAACATTAAGGTTCTTTAATGTTTAAATTATATAAAATTCTTGATCCCTCTTCATCTATTAGATTATTTATAGCAATTGATTTCATCAATTCATTTTTACTAAGAGGATAATTATCATACTTATAATAAAGTTTTCCTAGGTTTAGATGGATATCTTTTGAAGATATTAAATCTAGAAGACCAAGGGCTTTATCGAAGATTTTATTTTCCTTAATATCTAACAAAATTTCAAAAATATTTAAAATTATAAATTGATAAGTGATAGAATGTTTTTCATCTGAAGTTAGAATTTCAGGGGTATAACCTGTTATGAGTGCATATAATGAATTGCAAACCTTCCCAATTAGTCCATCAGTGGAAATGGAGGTTTTAAGGATAGCATCATCTTTTAAGTATATACCTAGTAAAAGTAAATATGGTTTAGTTAGTTCTAATAATTGTTTATTATTTAAATTCATTAAAAGAGACAAACTTTCTTCATAATTCTTATTATGAAATTCACATATACCTTTAAAATAGGTGAATTTGGATATTAAATCAGCTTTCATCTCCTCAGGTATATCTTTAGACTTTAAATTTTGCATTCCTTTATCTGCATAAGAAAAAGCTAAATTATAATCTTTTTCTTCTATAAGAATATTACAGATGTATATATAATCTTTTTCTTTTTTACTATTCAATATAAGTTTAAGAATTTCTTCGATTTCTTCAGTTGAAGCTTTTAATTTATACAAGCAATGAACTATGGTTCTTAATGAATCAAAGTCAGAGACTTCAGGGTAACTAATAAGTTCTGTGCAGTAATATGCACATTTTTTATAATCTTTGAACTCATAATAAATTTTACATAAAAGTTCTAGAGGTCTAAAATTACCTGCTCCTTTAATACAGGTTAATGAAGTGTCTGATTCACCCAAGGATAAAGCTTTTTCAAAATCATCTATAGCTAGAGTAGGTTTTCCTAAATAGTAATTTATACAGCCTCTTAAATAGTAAAGGGCGGTAAAGGTCGGGTAGTGTTCTAAAGCTGTTTCAGCATAATGATAAAATTGGTCGAAAGATTTTAAAGATTTACAGCATAACGACATTCTTAATACAAGCATAGGGTAAAAATTATTTTTAGGATCAATCAATTCGTAGGATTTTAAATAGTAATTAAATGCTTCTTTATAATTTCCAAGAGCGTAATGTTCACTTCCCATGTTAAAAAGATTAAATGTGTCATCAGGATCTTTTTCTAACAAACCTTTTAATATTTCCATATTCCTTTCACGTTTATGTTTTTTCTCAACTATAGAGTGCAAATATCCATAATGATATATATCAACAGGAGCATTTTTAATTCTAAGGTTAGGATTAACTCTTTTTATAACTGATATAAGCTGGTTGTGTACTGCTCCCTCATATTTATATCCAGGTTTATTTTGAAATAGTCTAGGATTAAGGTTAACAGCAATATTCTTTTTATCATTTTCATTAATTATGTTTAAGGTATTGAAGCAGTATACGTCTATACTAGTATCTGTTGTAAGTTCTCGGATGTAGTCTTTCTGATTGTTTTTTAATTCATCATCAGCATCAAGTATAAGAATCCAATCTCCCGTAGCTTTAGAAAGAGAGAAATTCCTAGCAGCAGAAAAATCATTTATCCATTTAAAAAAGTAAACATTAGGAGTGTATTTTTTTGCAATTTCAACTGTAGAATCAGATGAACCAGTATCTACAATGATGATTTCATCAGCGATTCCTTCAGCGCTTTTCAAGCATCTTTCTAAGTTATCCTCTTCATTTTTAACTATCATACATAGACTTATCAAAAACATCACTTCCTAAAATTTAGTTTATAATAAGGCTTTAATATATGGCTATAAAATCAAAAAGAGCATTTCATATACAATATTAAAACTTTACTACATTATCAATGTATGAAGTAACAAAAGTTTTGACACAAGAAACTGTTTAATATTTTAAATGAATATTTAAGTGCATACACTAACGTATAATTTTTTTCATATTATACTAATAAGAAAGTTTGAATCACATTTTATTACAAAAGAATAAAACTATAAGTTTCAGGGAAGGATGAATAAAATGCCTTTTATAAATAGATTTACAACTACAACTCAGGGTGCAATGACATTTACAGGAAACACTTTGGGATTAAGTAAAGAATCGAATACCAACAATTCAGGAATACTTCACTCCATTGGAGCATTTATTACTTTAAATACTGTGCATCAAGTACCAACTTATCCATTTCCACCAGGAACAACTTTGAATTGGCAGGAAAATAGTTCCCAGGCAAATTTAGTTATTCCAGCAGGAAGTACTATACTTTATGCTGAACTGATTTGGGCAGGACAATACAGAACAGGTACTGTTGATGAGAGTGCCTTTATAAATCAGCAAATTAATTTTACGACCCCGATAGGGACTTCAAGTATCTCGCCAGATCCTGCAACTGTATTTAATATGACATTCGGTACTAAATTATGGTATGTCCGTTCAGCAAATGTTACTTCTTTAGTACATGCAGCAGGTGCAGGAGCATACAGTGTTGGAGGAATAGTTGGTACAGTTTTAAATACAGATAATAGTACAAATGCTGCAGGATGGACTCTAGCAGTAGTTTATGGGAATGCATCTCTACCAACACGCAATATGACTTTGTTTGTAGGGGCTGAGGTAATTAGTACTACTACAGGAAACATCGATACCACTATTAGTGGTTTTATTGCTCCGCCTACTGGTCCAATTAATGCAAGAATTTTAGTTAGCGCATCAGAAGGTGATACTAATATTACTGGAGATCAGCTACTTTTTGGAGAAACTATAGGTACAATTTCAAATTTATCAGGACCAAGGAATACTGCTAATAATTTTTTTGCTTCACAAATTAATGATGATTCAGGAAATCTTGATACAAGTGGGTCTTTTGGTAATCAAAATCATAATTCAATAACAGCAACAAATATTGTTGCAGGTCGACAGGGATGGGACATTACAAACGTAGATGGATCAGCTCAAATGAACAATGGACAGACTTCAGCAGTAGTTAGGTTTACTACTGGAGGTGATGCATATTCCCCTAATGCATTGGGGGTGCAAATAGATTCACTTCCAACAGAAGAACCAGATATAGAAGTTATTAAGTGTACTGATAAATTGACAGTTACAAATGGAGAGATTATTACCTTTACAATCATAATAAAAAACACTGGAACCGCTGATGCAGAGAATTGTGAATTAACAGATACAATCCCAACAGGAATGGAGTTTATACCAACAACTGTTGCAATAAATGGGGTATCTAATGTTAGTGCTAATCCCAATAATGGAATAGATTTAGGAATTATTAAAGTAGATGATATAGTTACAGTAACTTTCATGGTTATGGTTGATGCAGCATCTACACCAGTCGAGATTACTAATAATGCAACTTTGGATTATGAGTATTTTACCATTGCAGATACAGCAGTAAGTAATGATGTAACAATTTTAGTTAAAGATGATTTAACAAATCAGGATACTTTATATTATTATGCTGATACTCTTCAAGATTTTGCTAATGATTTCTGTAATAATGTCATACCCACAATAGTAAATTTAATATCCACAGATATTAATAAAGTTGTTGATATATTGGAATCTGAATTATGCAGCTGTAAAAATAATGAAGATTTAATTGCTAAGGGAGTTTGTGATATTGCAAAAGATTCAATAGAGGATGACAGATGTATGTAATTTTTAAGTTTATTAATAAAATATATTTCTTAAATCATAAAAAATTAGTAGATGTAAGGGTATAAAAAGCGAACTGAGAGTTGAAAGTTGAGAGTGGAAAACGCTTGATATTTCTCTCCGAGAAATTATAATTTTAATGTTTCTTATACAACAAGAGGGGTTCTCGTTTCATTTCAATGAAATATTGTATTTATATACAATATTTTATGTAAAAAGAAAATGAGTACCCTCATTTTGGTCTAATAACAACTTCTTTTAAAGGTTAATAGTGTACATTCAAAAGTGTTTTATTTTTTTATAATATTAATTATTTGATATCCTTTTGCCAATCTAAATCATAATATAATAGTGAAACACGAATATAAAAGTCATACAAAAAGATAAGTGAGGTGTATGATGAAAAATGAGTAATGGTTGCAATTGGTGTAAAAATAGCAATTCTAATGGTAAAAGAAATTTTAAAGATAAGTGTTATGATTTTCTTTGTGTAGAAGATGACGATGAAAGTGTATATGGATATGTTTATAGATTTGAAGAAGTTGCTTTATTTAATATAGCAGAGGGGGATCCAATTCCTTTTACTTCAACCGGGATTACAAAGGGGATATTTCATGATGCAGTTAATTTGCCAGATCAAATTATTATACTTGAGCCTGGCATATATAAGATTACATTTTTCGTAAATAGTGGTACTGCTGATTATTTTGGAATAGAATTCAATGGTACTGTACTGCCACAAACAATTTATAGAACCTTGTCAGCACAAGGAATACAAATGGGGCAGGCGCTTATTACTGTAGCAGAAGCAGGGACTGTTATAAGATTATTAAATCTATTTAGCAATATTCAGCTCTTGCAAATAGGTGGAGGGGCACCAGTAGCGGTAAATGCTTCTTTGCTCATAAAAAAAATTGCGGATCTTTTTCTAATCTAAAATTTTCAACCTATTCTTATTAAAACATTTAAGATTTACAGAAAAGAGGTGGATGAAATATAATGAGTGGTTTTAAAGATAAATGTGCTACATTTCTGTGTGATGAACTTAAAGATGGATTTGGATACTTTTATAGATTTGAAGAAGTTGCTACTTTCCCCCTAAGTGTTGATAATACTCCAATTCCCTTTAATCAAGATGGGCCTGTAAGGAGCTTGGAGCATGATAAAGTTAATACACCAGAAGAAATAAAATTTCTTGGAACAGGTGTATTTGAAGTGACTTTTTTTGTAAATAGTGGAGGGCCAGATTATTTTGGTATTGAATTAAATGGAACAGTTCTTCCAGAAACAATTATTAGAACTAGATCAACTGCAGGAATAGAATATATGCAGGCACTTATTAGAGTGAGTTGTCCTAATTCTATTCTAAGAGTACTATTTTTATTTAAAGCACCATCTACACTTGCACGACAAAATAGTGCAGTAGGTGCCCCAGTAGCTACTAATACAAGCCTAGTAATAGTAAGAGTAGGAGATTTGGTTTAAGAAACAATGGAAAGAGGTGAAATATAATGAGCAGAGGATGTATATGTGGTGGAAACAGTGGAGACGGGTTTAAAGATAAATGTTTTGAATTTCTTTGTGAAGATGATGGGGTATTTGGATTTTTTTATAGATTTGAAGAAGACTCTACTTTTCCCTTACCAGCAAATAATACTCCAATTCCCTTTAATCAACAAGGTCCTTTTAGAGGAATATTTCATGATAAGGTTAATACACCTGAAGAAATAAAATTATTAAAGACAGGAATATATGAAGTAACCTTTTATGCTGATAGTGGAGGACCAGATTATTTTGGCATTGAACTTGCAGGAACACTTCTTCCAGAATCGATTTACAGATCAAGGTCAGCAGCTGGAATAAAGTATGGACAAGTGATTATTAGGGTAGATACTCCAAATACCCTTCTTAGATTTCTATTTGTATTTAGAGCACCATCTACACTTGCAGCAAAAAATAATGCAGTTGGAGCACCTGTTGCTGTTAATGTAAGTTTGAAAGTTATAAAATTAGGGGAAGTCCCTGTATGATTTATAAATAATAAACATCCCATACTGTTGTGATTAAACAAGGGTTTGGGGTGTTTTAATGTAAGATAAATAACATCATTGTTTTGGGAAAAATAAAAATAAAAAAATACAGAATAATTTTGTAACACATATAGAGATTTAAGAATATCAATAAAACTATGAGAGGGATTTAGAATGTAATGACAAATCTCTCGGGGGAATATATTAGCAAATATCAATGATATATTCTGTAAAAATATAAAAGTATTGGAGGTATGATTAATGGCATTTCCAGTTACACCCGCTACATTATCAGATTTTCAAAGTATTGACGCTTTAACAGAAGCAGAAGCAGGGATAATCCAATGTATGGCAACATTATTCTGTAACACATTATTACCTGGTATTACAGCAATATCTAATACTGCAACAGGAGGTACTTTAGAAAATAATATTGAAGTAAGAGCAGAATTGGTAAAAGATATTTTATGTAATTATGCTTGTAAAGAACTTTCAATTGCTGATTTAATAAGTGCTATTTCATGTAAACTTGCTGTAGACAGAGGATTAATTAAGTCAGAATGTGATTGCGATTGTGAATTTTAAGTAATAGCAAAAAGTATAAAAACAAATAGAATTGGAGGTATTATTAATGGCATTTCCAGCTCAAGCACCAGTATTAACTGATGAACAATCAATTGATGTTATTATAGAATCGGAAGTAAGTATAATTCAATGTATGGCGGATTTATTTTGTAATACATTAATCAATGATATAGCTTTATTACCTACTATAGAAAAACAAACAGCGGTATTGAAGAAGATTATGTGCGGTTTTAATGCTAAAGAAAGTGCAATTGCAGCAGTAGTAGGAGCAAGTGCTAAGAAGAGTGCAGTAGATTTAGGTATAGATCCAAGTCTAGTAAACTGCTGTTTATGTAATAAATGTAATTGTGAAAAAGAAAAATAATTATTCACAATAACAAGAAGGGTACAATTTTACTTAATAAGTAAATAGGTTAAATTAATATTTTATTTAGACTGTCAATTTAAATTTGGCAGTCTAAATTTTATTACAAGTGATTAAAATAAATAGAATAAAAAAAAACAAATATTGAGTAACACATACAAAATATTTAACATAATATTAACTAGGAGATTGATTAAGAACAAAATAAAGTATCTCCTATTGAATATTTGAATAAAAACTATTGAAGTATTCGATAAATAAACTAATAGAAATTAAGTATTGGAGGTATGATTAATGGCATTTCCAGTTACACCGGCTACATTATCAGATTTTCAAAGTATTGACGCTTTAACCGAAGCAGAAGCAGGGATAATTCAATGTATGGCAACATTATTCTGTAATACACTATTGCCAAATATTACTGCAATATCAAATACTGCAACTGGTGGTACTCTAGAAAATAATATTGAAATAAGAGCAGAATTAGTTAAAGATATTCTATGCACTTATGGATGTAAAGAACTTTCAATTGCTGATTTATTAAGTTCTATTGCATGTAAACTTGCTGTAGATAAAGGATTAATAAAAGCAGACTGTGATTGTGGTTGCGAGTTTTAAGTGTTAAGAGTTTTAATTAAAGAGAAAAAGTAAGAAAAGAAATAGAATTGGAGGTATGATTAATGGCATTTCCAGCTCAAGCACCAGTTTTAACTGATGAGGAATCAATTGATGTTATAATAGAATCAGAAGTAAGTATAATTCAATGTATGGCAGATTTATTCTGTAATACTTTAATCGAAGATATATCTTTATTGACTACTATTGATAAACAGGCAGCTACATTGAAGAAGTTAATGTGTGGTTTTACAGCTAAAGAAAGTGCTATTGCAGCAGTAGTAGGGGCAAGTGCTAAAAAGAGTGCTGCGGATTTAGGTATAGATCCTGCTAAGGTTAATTGCTGCTTATGCAATAAATGTAATTGTGAGGAGAAGTAGTATTAATATTTAAGCAAGGTAATTAAAAAAGAAATAATTGCAATGGCGGCAGGTAATTTATACTAATTAAGGTGTGGTAAATTTTCCGCTTGATTATGAAGGGAGTGAGTTAATGGAGGAGTTTTTTTGTGATTCTAATTGTACTAGAAATGATATAGCTTATGAGATGTTGAAAGCTGAATCTAAGATGTTATGTTGTTTAGTACGTTTATTTTGTGAAAATTTAGCTCCAGATATAGCAGCTATAGAAGATCCGATTAAAAAAGCTGAGGTTACTAAAAAAATAGTATGTGCTTATGCTTTTAAGGAAAGTGCTATGTCAAAGCTGGTTGATGTTTTAAGAAAATTTGATGAACTTGACGAAAGTCACTGTTATCACTTGGAATAAATTTTGTAAAGCATACAATAGGGTTTATAATATTTCCTTCAGATTAAATTAGTTAGTATATTATTACTTTATAACACATAGTTGTATGTAAGTGATACAAATGTTAACAATCGTCATTTCACAATATTTCAAAATGAAATTCAATAATAAAATTTTTATTTTTAGTGCTTCATTATTAATGAAGCACTTTTTGCTGTCAAAATTCTTAATATACATTGATTTTTAGCACCCATAAGATGCTATTAAAGTGTACCCATACATTTTCCATAATGGTAAAAATATCATATAATGTGATTGCGGGCCTGTATTTTGAATTATTTTATTTTTTTTACTTTTATGTTTATATATTGAATATTAAATATCATATATAAATAAATTAGTTTTTACATAATAAAAAAATTACAAATCGGGGGTATAATTATGGCAAATTCAAATTTAAATAAAAACTTAGCTCAAATGCTTAAGGGTGGAGTTATAATGGATGTTACAAATGCAGAACAAGCAATTATTGCAGAAAAAGCAGGTGCTTGTGCTGTTATGGCACTTGAGAGAGTTCCAGCGGATATAAGAAAACAGGGTGGAGTTGCTAGAATGTCTGATCCTAAGATGATTAAGGAGATTCAAGAGGCAGTATCTATACCTGTTATGGCAAAAGTAAGAATAGGACACTTGGTTGAAGCTCAGATTCTAGAAGCAATAGGAGTGGATTTCATAGATGAAAGTGAAGTTCTTACACCAGCTGATGAGGAATATCATTTAGATAAAAAAGCTTACAATGTGCCATTTGTATGTGGTGCAAGAAATCTTGGAGAAGCATTGAGAAGAATTGGAGAAGGTGCTTCAATGATAAGAACAAAAGGGGAAGCAGGTACAGGAAATGTTGTAGAGGCTGTTCGTCATATGAGATGTATGATGGACCAAATGAGAATGGTAAAGAATGCTCCTAGAGAAGAGCTTATGACAATTGCAAAAGATTTAAATGCACCTTTTGATTTGATTGAATATGTTTGGGAAAATGGAAAGCTTCCAGTTGTAAACTTTGCTGCTGGTGGAGTTGCAACACCTGCTGATGCAGCTTTAATGATGCAGTTAGGGTCTGAAGGGGTATTTGTTGGATCTGGAATATTTAAATCAGGTGATCCTGAGAAAAGAGCACAGGCTATTGTTAAAGCTGTAACTTACTATAATGATCCTAAAATGCTAGCAGAAATATCAGAGGATTTAGGAGAGCCAATGTCAGGACTTGAAATAGATACATTAGAAAATAAATACGCTGAAAGAGGATGGTAGAATGAAAATAGGTGTGCTAGCGCTTCAAGGGGCATTTATTGAGCATATTAATCATCTTAAAAAGCTTCATTGTGAAACAGTTGAAGTTAGAAAAGTAGAAGATTTGAATAACATAGATGGTATTATTATTCCTGGGGGAGAGAGTACAACCATGAGTAAACTCTTGAAGGAGACCGGAATAATGGAATCAATTAGAGAGAAAATTAATCAAGGACTTCCAGTGTGGGGAACTTGTGCAGGTATGATAATTCTTGCTAAAGAAAATGAAAATCATCCTATAGATGGACTTAAAGTTATGGATATAAAGGTAAGAAGAAATGCTTATGGAAGTCAAATAGACAGTTTTGAAGAAATGGTTGATATTAAAGAAATTTCTCAAAATCCACTGTCTTTAGTATTCATACGAGCACCATATATATATGAACATGACTCCAAGGTTCAAATTTTATATAAAAAAGATGGAAAAGCTGTAGCTGCAAAACAGGGTAATATGTTTGCAACAGCTTTCCATCCAGAATTAACTGATAATCTGGAATTTCATAGATATTTTTTATCTATGTGTTGAGGGGTAAATAATATTTAATAGCAATAAATTAGGAAAGTCTAAGATGGCTTTCCTTAATTTATTTTATAGAAGTAAAGGTATTATTCTATATTAACTGAGAATGCGTAGTAAGCAGTTCCTTCTTTCCAAGTAGCAAAAACTTCATACACAAATGAGCCTTTTTCTTCTGGTGCAATAATTTCACCATCAATAACTTCTTGTTTATTTTTAATATTATCTTTCCATAGAGTAACTATATATTCCTTTGGTTCATTTTTGAAATTCAAGATAATAGAGGAACTAGGTTTTATATTAAGAGGTTCTTTTTGGTCTTTTGCTAATTCCGGTGGTGCTTCTGAATCAGATTGAATAGATGTTTCTGTCCCATCTCCATTATCTACGGTCCAACTATATGTTCCAAGAACTCCGGTAATACTTTTATTATCAACTGTTACAGTTAATTTTGGAGGATTTGTTGAAGATGTTACATTATCAGATTCCCTTTGATTTTTCTGGTTACAACCAACTATAAGAATTGATAAAAATAGTATCATGGTAAATAATTTTTTCATTTATATATCTCCTATTCTGTACATAAATACTTTTAATTAATATACGAATTATGTAATAAATAGTTAGAAGTATTTTACAATTTATTCTTAATAAATAATAGTGAAATAATATGAAGAATTATGCTCACTTCGTCAAAGAAGATATATATAATCCAATAAATAAACCATTTATACTGCAGACTACTAATCCTCCTATTGAATTAAGATTTCCAATTAAATATATTACTAACATAAATAGAATCATTATTAATACTGTTTTAAGAAAATATATTACCTTTTCTGATTTTCTTAATTTAGGTATTGATATATTAGTACTAATGAAATTATTTTTAAAAAAGCCTTTTAAAATATAAGTAACAATAATAACTGCCCCAATTATAGTGCTTCCATGTTGAAGTATTTTATAAACTGGGATATTATAATTCAGTATATGTAGAGATTGTTGAAAAAAAGAAAATTTATCAACAAAATATCCACTTTTGTGAGTAAAGGAATCCCAGAAAACATGCGTTATCATACCTAATAGAGCACTGTAACAAAAAATAATCATACCTTTTAGTGAGTAATCAGTTTTTTCTTTATAACAATTACAAAAATAAACTTGTATTCTTTCTGGTAGATGAGCAATTAAGCTATCTCGTATATTCTTAATAAATATATAATTAATTAGTAAACATAGTGGTATATTAAGAATAATAAAGCCAAAGAATGTATGTCCATAATGACCACTTGGTTTGAGATTAATAAAATATAAAAAATCAGGACCCATGCTACCTAAGATTAAGCCTAAAAGACTAAAGTATTTAAAAAATTTCTTTTTTAATGGGAATGCAACTACAGCGTGTGAAAATGTGAATGGCATAAAATACTCAACTCTCCTTAATAATTAACGATATGTATATTATACTGGAATTTTAACTCAATACAAATTATTAGGGATAAATTTCACATATTTTTAAAATTACGTATGTTTTTAAAAAGGAAATAGTAATTGTTTGTGGAACTATAAACAATATGAACTTTATACGGAGGAGAAACAATGCATAAATTGAAAAACTATAATGAGGAAATTGTTGAACATTTGACACCAAAAATATTAATGGAATATGATAATATTTGCAAATGCGATAAATGTATATTAGATGTTAAAGCTATTGCATTAAATTCAATGCCTCCTAAATATATTGTTACTAATAAAGGTGAGTTATTTACTAAGCTTAATGCTGAATTTAATAATCAACAGATTATAGATACTACTAGAGCTATAACTCAGGCTATTGAATTAGTAAGAGAAAAACCACAACATGATTTTAAATTTTGTAAAAAAGATAGATAAAATCACATCTACCTATAGTTGGTAGATGTGATTTTTTATTAATATTATTAACTATTTAACATTTGTCTATATTTCTCAAGTTCATGGGTAAGAGAAAAGAAATAATTTAAATTTTCTTCTTTTTCTTCAATTGATAAATACTTTTTATCCAGTTCAGATGAGGCTACAGCTAGTTCGCATTCAAGTCTAAGTATATTTGCATGAATGAAATTATAGCTATCTCCCACACGAAGCTTTTCTTTATTCTCGCATATTTTCTGTAGATAGTAATCATAATCACCCTCATAACTTACAAGTTTATGATCCTCAATGGTAACAACCTTGTTAGCTAGAGCTTTCGCGAAATATCTATCATGAGAAACAAATAACATTGTTCCTTTATAATTCTTAAGGGCATTCTCAATAGTTTCCCTAGAGACTAAATCCATATGATTAGTAGGCTCATCAAGAACTAAGAAATTACACTTACTTGCAAGAAGTTTACAGAAGGATAGACGACTACGTTCACCCATACTGAGATTGCCTACTTTTTTATAAAGTGCATCTAGTTTGAATAAAAAACATGCAAGAAGATTATTTGTATCTTTTTTATTTAAGCCACAATCCATAATCTCCTGTTGAACAGTATTATCAAGGTTCAAGTTTTCTATTTCCTGTGAAAAATATCCTATCCTAAGAGAGGGATTAACCATAATTGTTCCTGAATCTCTAGGTTCTAAGTTCATAAGCATTTTTATGAAGGTAGTTTTACCAGTTCCATTAGCACCTAAGAGAGCAATTTTATCACCTGTTGAAATATTAAGAACTGCATTATCAAAGATAATTTTGGTTCCAAATGCCTTCTTTAGGCGATTTACCTTTACTAAATATTTGGGGTGTTTTGGAATATCAATCATTTTGTTGAATAAATCATAAACAGCACTCATATCCTCCTTAGGAATAAGAACACGATTCTCATTAATTCTATTTATTTTAACCTGAACAGCTCTATAAGCTTTGTGTTGCTTATTTGAGGTTTGTTTCATAACACCTTGAGAAAATACATCTCTATTTCTATCAAGTGCATTTGCTTTAAAGAACCAATTAAGTTTTTGTTCAGCATTTTTTTCGAGCTGCTTTAACTCTCTATCTTGAATATTTCTTTGTCTTTGAAGATCCGTAAGTTTTATGGACTTCTGAAGTTTATAGTTTGAATAATTACCTTTATATTCTTTGAGAAGAGTTGGTTTCATCTCAATAATTCTACTAACAGTTTTGTCTAAGAAGTATCTATCATGTGAAATAATTATAACTGTAGTTTCAATACTATTTATAAATTTTTCAAGCCAAGATATTGCTTTCATATCAAGGTTATTTGTAGGTTCATCAAGTACAAGAACATCAGGGTTCTTTATAAGAGCCATACATAATGAGAGTCTTGTTTTTTCTCCACCACTAAGATGTTTATATTTTTTCTTAAGATCTCTCTCTCTAAATCCAAGTTCCATTAAAGAGGATTTTATTTTTTTTAGATAGCTATTTGTATTGCATTCGGAATTCAATTTTGATGAAAATTCCTGAATAATCTTGCTTACGGACTCATTATCAGGAAAGTTATCATTCTGTTTCAAGTAAGAAAATATCTGGTTTTTTGGTTGATACTCAATGTAGGAATATTGAGCATTGTCATGCTCCTCTATACCCATAAGGATTTTAACAAGAGTAGTCTTACCAACACCGTTAGCACCAATAATCCCAACCTTCTCACCAGTATGAATTTTTCCTTCTAGAGAATTGAAAATATCTATTCCATTAAAAGATTTGTGTATATTATAAAATTTAATACTCATATATAAAGTCACTCCTTTTGTCATCAATTATTTACGGTTACTTGTCTTGAACAAGCCATATAGAATAATAAGACAATGGTAGTGATGTCATATAATCAAGTCTAAACCGAATAAATAGGTTAAATATCTATATAAGTTTTTTAAAAACAAAAGCTGTATTTAAATGAATGATAATCAATTAAAAATAAATTGATCAATCCAAATAAACACAGCATACTATTCGTATAAATATTTAATTTATTTCTGTTCAAAGAATAAAGAGTATAGAATAATAACGTAGCTCTACAATATAAGCCCAAGAAAATATAAATTGGGAGTAGGCGATATTCTTATAATAAGAACAGAAAAAAATACAATTTAATGATATAAAAGTATGAATTCAGTGCTACACTTGGATTAAGGCATCACAAACAAAACCAATAAATTTATCTTTTAAAATTTAAGGTTAATAAATTGCCTCATTATTTAGTTAGTAATTAATATATAAACTTTAAGATAAAAAAAACTGATGTTTTCAATACAAGGTTTATATTTAATTAACAATTAATCTAAATATTTAAAATCCATAGCTTAGTACACATTTCTGATTCATACCTCCTGATAGTTTTATAGATGCATAAAAATTAAACACCTATGAATATATTTCTAATTACATTATATGTGTGTTTCAAATTTTTGTCAAACATGAAAATCTGTGGACAAGTCGCTAAGTTGGGGACGGTTCATTAAAATATTGAAAAACAAGAAAAACAATCAAGGGGACGGTTCATAAGAATTATTAAAAGCTTGCACACTCCAAAATAAAATGTGGAGTGTGCAAGATTAGTAAATAATTTATGAACCGTCCCCGGTTTGTTAACTAGTTTTACCAGTAATGTGGAAGTTGTTAACCTTTATTCCAGGAAGAACGAAGTTTCCAAAGTAACTTTTCACAGGAAGTGTTTCAGTAGTTATTGCTTCAATATTATTGAAAACATTAGGGATGCTGTCGGTGAATCTCATATTCTTAACTGGACATTTAATTTTACCATCTTCAATTAAGAATAAACCATCTCTAGTTAACCCAGTCATTAATCCTTCAATAGGATTAACAATGTTTGTATAATTGAATCTTGTTACAAGAAGTCCTCGTTTAGTTGATTTTATCATCTCATCTATTGAAGAATCTCCACCAGCCATAACAATATTAAGAGGGAAACCTCCTTGGCCTTCATATCCTACTGAGTGACCAGTATTTTCTTTATTCATAAGAGCAGCACATTTGGAATCATAAGGCAACTCTTTTAATATACCATTTTCAATAATATTTAACTTGCTGCGCTCAAAACCTTCAAAGTCAAAAGGAAGAGAAGAAACATATTTGTTTGTCCAATCATCTGATATTGAAATATTATCTCCAAATACTTTCTCCCCAACTTTATCCTTCAAGAAGCTTATTCCATCTAAAATAGCTTTTGAACCAAGTCCTAAATAACCCATGTAGAATAAGAAATCTATAACAGCATGAGGAGGCATTATTATATCATAATGACCAGGCTCGATAGTAATAGCATCAATACCATCTTGAGCTGTTTTGTAAGCTTTTTCAGTTAGTGCTTTTATATTGATTTCACTGCTGTCATTAACACATAATTCTGCAAAGCCTGACGCATTATCCTTATGAGTAACAACAATATTATAAGTAATTGAATTTGTACGAGCGTAACGCTTAATTCCATTAGTATTCATTATCATCATGCAAGTCTTATCTAATGTAAGTGATCCAGCTGCTGTGAAATCCTCATGAATCATTGCAAGTGCATCCTTAATTATGTCAGCTCTATTTTCTATAGAGAAATCTTCATCAAGTTGAGGGTTATAAGTATCATTTTCTATATTTTCAGGAGTGTTTACTTCTGGATACTCAAAATCCCCTTCAGGAAGGAATTCTAGTTTTTCTTCAGCAGCATGAAGTGCTTCAATTAAAGAATCCTCATCTATAACATTTGTAGTAATGGTTGATACTTTTTTTCCATTAAGAATAGTGAATGAAACAGCATCATCACTTTTAACTACATTTTGATGTATTTCAGAATTTGCAAATCTAGTAAGTCCTTCTTCTTGACTCGTAAGGGTAAGAACTGTATGATACTTAGCTTTTGAAAGAACTTTTTCAAACAATCTATAAGCAAAATCTTTATTTAACATCCTTAACACCTACCTTTACATTTCTAAATCTTGCTGGTGCAGTACCATGGGCAACGTGAGCAACTTGCATTGGTTCACCTTTTCCACAGTTAGGAGTTCCATACACATTCCAGTATTTTTCGTTACAAACTCCATCACAGCTGCCCCAAAATTCAGGAGTTATACCTGTGTATAGAGGGTTTTTGAATACCTTACCAGTAAACTCACCATCTTTGATTTCATAAGCTATCTCTGTTGCAAACTGGAAGTTAAGTCTTTTATCATCGATACTCCAACTTTTGTTAGTATCTAGATAGAAACCATAATCTATGCCGTTTATTAGTTCATCTAATTCAAAATCACCTGGCATAAGGTTAATATTTGTCATTCTCACTATAGGGATGTTGCTCCAACCGTCAGCTCTATTTGTACCGTTAGATTTCATATCTAATTTAGCGGCAGTATCTCTTGAGGAAATTAGATTCTTAAGGATTCCTTTATCTATGATTACAGTATTTTGAGCTTCTACACCATCATCATCATATCCAAAAGTACCTAGACCACCAGGAATAGTTGCATCAGCTACAACAGTTACATGTTCAGAACCATATTTGAAGCCTTCAAGCATCATATCAGTAGTAACAAAACTCATACCGGCAAATGCTGCTTCTGATCCAAAAACTCTATCAAGTTCAATAGGATGTCCAATACTCTCATGAACTTGCAGTCCTAACTGATTTCCACCGATTATAATATCATATACACCGCTTGGACATTCTTCAGCTTCAGCTAATTGAACAGCTTCCATTCCAATCTTCTCACCATGTCCAACAAGGTCAAGATCAAGTACATATTCATAACCAGCAGTACCATGGTTACCTCTAAAAGAATTAGGATAACTTCTTATTTGCATATCACCATCTTTTGCTGCAGTTGCAACAATTCCACCACCAGCTTCAAATAATGTTTGAGTTATATAACTGCCTTCTGTATCAGCGTAAATCTTTTCTTGCTTCTGAAAATCCATTGAACCTTCTGTTTTAACAAGTTCAGCGGATTTTCTCATTTCTCTTTCAGCAGATAATAGATGTTCTATTTTTTCATTTAAAGGAACTGTAAATGGATCAGTCTCAATTGGTGTAGAATAATGATCATGAACAATATTTTTAGGAGACAGTTTAATTTCTTCACGTTGCAATTTATTACTTGCCTTAGCGATTCTAAGTGCATTTTCACAAGCAGAATGAAGATCATCCAAATTACGTGTACTTGCAAAGCCTAAAGAACCTTTATATATTACTCTTACTCCAAAGCCTTTGTTTCTAGCATTAGTTATTGAACTAACATTAAGATTTTCAGTAGAGATTCTTTCAGTAGTAGTATCTACAAAACGAATATCTCCATAGTCAACACTACAGCTCTTAAGATATTCAATCTCTTTTAAAATTAAATTCTTCAAAAATCATACCCCCCTGATAATTAGCTTTTATTATTTCAATTTAAACAGTGATACTTAGAAAGTCTAAATATATATAAATTATATCAGTTTTAATGGAGAAAGAGTATGAATTTTCTGAAAATATATGTAAATAAAATAATAAAAATATAAATTTTCGTGAAAAATATTAAAATGTAGAGATTTTCTATAATAAGGTGTTTGATTATGCCTCAAATGAAAGGTAGGAGTAGAGATGGTTTTTTTCTTTTATTTAGGGTTAGTTATGGTAGTTTATTTTGAATACTATAAGGAGGAGAGAATTACTTCTAACACTATAACAGCCATTGTATTTGCTATATTACTTGCAATAGGAGAATTTGGCTTTTTATCTACCGATATTGCATTAAAGAATGTTATAAGAGCAGCTACATTAGTATATATTCTAATTAATATATTTGTGGTATCGGTAGAGAAAAAAAGAATATAGATGAAAAAATAAAGAATAGAGAAGAAAGAATAAAGAATAAAGAAGAAATGATGATACCATTCAGCATAGAAGAATGCTTTTAATTATAATTGAAAACATATTAAAATGACATTTGAATTAGAAATTTGATGTAGAGAACCCAATTTTATGACTATATATATACCCTGTGATATAATATTTATATTAATATTATTGATATGGAGGAAGGGTTATGAGTATAGACAAGGTTGATAAAATTAATAAAATTATTGTAGGAATCGTTTTATTATCAAATATTGCAGCAGTATTCTTTTTACCAGATAAGGTTGGAATACACATGAGTAGAGGTCATTTTGACAGTTATGTTTCTAAATATATATTCCTTTTCTTAACACCAGCAGTTACACTTATAATCACACTATATACAAAGATGTCTGAGAAGGGTATATATATTAAGGGATTGTTTGCAAATATAATAATTTTTGTGGTGAATTTCTTGTTTATATATTTAAACTTAAGAGGAATGGCGTAAAGAATATCGGAGGTAACAGCAGCTGTAAAAATAATAACAAATCATAATTATTGATAATGAATAAAATTAATAATAATTTCGCGAACGGATATACTTATTTTAGAGGTGATAATGAATATGGCTAAATTGATAAGTATGTCAGAAGTATGTAAATTTACAGAGGTTACCATAATGACACTTAAAGTATGGGACAATGAAGGAACGCTTAAAGCAAAATATATGACAGCAGGTGCAAGAGAATAATGAAAATAACAATGAAAGCAATGCTGATAAATTTGAATGATGAACAAAAATCAATAATTGATAATATGATGGTAGTCTTTTGTACAGCTATAAGATTTTCATTTAATAGATTAATAGAAGGGCAAATTAAAAAAGGTGAATTAGAAAAAATAGTTGCTAAAAAATATAATCTTAACATACGTCAAGCTAAAGATGCTGTTGAAAATGCAAGACAAATAATAACTTCTCAGAAAGAATTGTTGAAAGATAATATAAATAATTATAAATCTAAAATAAGAATTATTGAAATGAAATTAAAGAATGAGAAATTATCTAAAAAGAAAAGAAATGCTTTATTGAGTAAACTAGATAAAAGGAAAAGAAGATTAGCTTATTTCCAATCATTTGCAGATAAAAATACTATTCCACCAGTTGTTTTCGGTGGCAAAGAAATATTTTTGAGAAGATGTAAAGGATTAATAACAAATCAAGAGTGGAAGCAGTGTAGAAATAACAGATTCTATTCAAGAGGAGATAAAACTAAAAAAGGAAATCCAAATTTAAGAGTAATTATTAATAATGGACAAAGTTTTTTAGAAATTTCAACATTAGAAAAGGTCAAGAATAATAGAGCAATAAAGATTCAAGTACCAATATATTTACCACAAAAATTATCAAAGAAAACAGGGAAAGTTAATGGCAATAATTATAGAGGAATGTTTTTAAAGCATTTACAAACTAGTGAAGCTTATCAAGTTGAGATAATAAAAAGAAATGGCAAATATTACGCTCACATTACTTTTGAATTGCCAAAAGTGGACATTGTTCATACAGGTCATAATGGAATTATAGGAATTGATACCAATCCAGATGGTTTTGCTTTAACTATGATAAATAATAGAGGGAATTATAAGTGGGACACATATTTAAAACAAGGTGAATTGCAATATGCCAGAAGTAATAGACGTGAAAATCTTTGTGGAGAACTTGCTAAGGAAGTTATTTTAATTGCTAAAACTTATGGATGTGGAATTGCTGTAGAGGACTTGAAGTTTAAAAACGACAAAGATGTTAATAGTAAGTTTTCAAGAGTTAAACATCAATTCATTTATAGCAAACTTATAAAAATGCTTGAATCAGCTTGTATTAGAGAAGGAGTTGAAATAGTTAAAGTTAAGCCTCAATTTACAAGTAAAATAGGATTGTATAAATATTGTCATCAATATGGAATGGAAGTTCATAATGGAGCAGGAATGGTAATTGCAAGACGTAGTTATGGATTTAAAGAAAGAGTTTCTAAGATATTAATCGACAAATTAGTTGATGATAAAGATAAGTTTAACAAGAAAAATGAATGGAGTAAATGGTCAGAAATAAGAAAAAATATTAAAAGAAAGGTAGGTGACAAGCCTGATTTATGGATAGTAAATAGGAAAAAATCATTAGGATTAGCAAGTTATAATTAACTTTAATATAGATTAAAACTGCCAAAGTACACCTAGTAGGAAAGGCTTTGGTGGATAAATAATATTAGGGGCTGAGTAACACTCGCAATTCTGTTGTACTTTATGTGGAGATAGTAACATTGCTTATTATTGAAATATGAAGGCTATGTGGAATTTTAGTATAACGGTACTAACCTAAGTAGTTGAATCCTGCGACACTACCACCTTATTGTTGTATAAGGTGAAAAATCATATAGATAGTATTAAGTTACTATTTGTTATGGTTTTAGAAATCAGGAAGATTATGAGTAATATACTTGACTTTATAAAAAATAGAGTGGTTTTTTTTGATGGTGCAATGGGAACTGAAATTGATAGAAGAGGTTTGGACATAAGCAAAGGTGTTATGGAATATAATATAAACAACAGAAAACTAATAAAAAAGATACATGAGGATTATTTAGATGCTGGTGCTGATATTATCACAGCTAATACACTCACTGCAAATGAGCTATACTTAAAAGATAGTATATACACTTCTAAAGAAATAATAGAGGAAGCTATAAATATTGCAAAAGAATCTGTGGAAGGAATGCAGAATAAATTTATAGCTCAAGTTGTTGGACCTGCGGGATATCTTATAAAAGATAATGAACAAGATAAAGAAAAAATATTATATGATTTATATAAGAATCAAGTTGAAATTGGTGAGAACTCTAATGTTGATGTTATTTTGATAGAAACTATGTACTCTTTAAAAGAAGCTGAAATAGCTATTAAAGCTGTAAAAGAAAATTTAAATATTCCAATATTCTGTACTGTAGTTCTTAATGATAAAGGGGAAACCTTTGATGGTAAAGGCGTAAAGGAAATTGTAGAAACACTACATAGAAATGGTGCTGATGCTTTAGGAATTAATTGTACTTCAGTTAGTGATGAGCTAATGAATGCAGTGGAGGATTTAATGAAGTATTCTCATATTCCTGTTATTGTTCAGCCTAACTTGGGCATACCTAAAGAAGTACAAGGTAAAAAAATTTATAGTGTAGATATTAATGAATATGTGAAGTTCATGTTGGAACTTTATAATAGAGGAGTAAAGATTCTAGGAGGATGTTGTGGAACAACTCCTGAGAGTATGGGTAAGCTTATAGAAAAATTAAGAAGTTAAAAGTGAAAAAATGAATATGTATTAATTAGTTTGGTATTGCTTTTGCAGTACCTTTTATTTTTTTTACTTCTTAAAAATATGTTAAAATAGAAATAAATGTATAAACTTTAAAGGCTAATTAAATATTAGAATAGTAGGAGGGGTTATATGAAAAAGAATTCAGTAGTTGCAGTTGCTTGGGTAGCAACAGGATTGGCAGTTTCGGTGGCTATTTTCGTAACAAAAAGTCCATATCCATTGTTCGGATTATTTATTCCATATGGACTAACTGATTTAAAAAAATTAGAAGATTAGGAAGTAAGAACGTCTTTAACAAGTAGGTGAAATCAATTGATAGGTGTATTTACAAATAGTATTGCAATAGTTTTTGGTGGTATTTTAGGGATTATGATTGGTGACAGGATTAAAGAAGAGTATAGTGAGACAATTCTTAAGGGGTTGGGGATTGCAATTGTGGTTCTAGGTATTCAATCTTCAATAAAAATGGATAACCCTCTATTAATTCTTATAAGTTTAGCACTTGGAGCTTTAATTGGTGAGGTTGTAAATATTGAGGGGAAAATGGAATCACTTTCAGGAAAAGCAGAGAAAAAGCTAGGAGATAAAGGGAAAGGTTTTTCAGCGGGATTTATGACTGCTGCACTAATGTATTGCGCTGGTTCTTTTGCTATTTTAGCATCTATTCAGGCTGGAGCAATGGGAGATAATTCTATATTATATACCAAAGCAGTTCTTGATGGAATTGTTTCAATAATACTAGCCTCAACTCTTGGAATAGGAGTAGTTTTTTCTGCTATACCTGTATTTATTTATCAAGGACTTATAACTTTTTTAGCAAGCAGTTTTGAACCTCTGATGACTCCTGTAATACTTAATGATATTAATAGTGTGGGTGGTATTCTTTTGATATGTATAGGTCTTAAAGTTACAAAAATGCTAGAAGTAAGGGTAGGAAATATGCTGCCAGCATTATTTTTACCAGTTATTTATCATATTATTGTTGGATTGTTATAACAAATCAAGATGTAGGGGGAAATTTTATGAACTCAAAAATAGGAAATGCTTTACTTGGATTTTCAGCATTATCTTTTATTATTGGTGGGGTACAAATAGTTTTGGGACAAACTGAGTATAATTCCATTTTAGTGGGGATGCAGAACTCATATTTATATTTCGTAGTTGCCTTTATTATTTTGGGTATGGCAAAAATAATTGATTTATTAGAAGGAATAAAAACGAAGTTTAATAAATAAAGATAGAATTGGCAATTAAATAAATACATAGAAGAGGATAGATTTTAAAAAAATGAAGATTTCAAAATGATTATCTAAATAATTTTGAAATCTTCATTTTTTATATTAAATATGGTGAATTTAACTTCATTAATTTAAGGACAGAATACAAAATCCTACTAAAACTCAAATAAGATTGTATTCTCACCTGTTTCTATATCATATTTTACAATCATTAGTCCATTTAAAGTGTGTATATTTTCTTTTTGCGCAATATATATTATATTTTCACTATCAAGCCACATGCAATTTGAGTTTATATAATAATTCTTTTTTAAGTGAGATTTTGAATAATCTTTTATGTTAACACCGTATTCTTTGTCTTTACAATAAAACAGTTGTATGTCACAACAACAATTTGTAAAGAATTTATCCATATCTTGTGATACTGAATTTGGAAGATTATAAAATTGAGAAACAGATAATGGCTGAGGGAATGAAGAACTAGTATTTGTTTTAAGGTTGTAAACTAAAGGTTTATTATCATTTTCAAAGATAGCTTTACCATTTTTACATATCATGAAGTTCATTTCCAATCCTATATCTTTTATTTTTTTATAGTTTGAGATGCTACCTTTATAAATGATTCCTTCATTAAGCCAAATTAAATTCTCTCCAATTGTATCAAGTAAAGTACCCACTAATTCTGTTTTTGTCTCTTTATAGCTTTCTTTTTTTGATAAAAGGTATATGTTACTATGACTATCTTGTATAAAAATATCTCCATCATCTTGAATTAATGTGTTTTCAATTTTATATCCACTGTAAGGTACATTTTGAACTTTACTGGTAGCAATATCTACAATCATAAGGTTATCATGCTTTAAAATATAATATTGGGAATTTAGTGCTAGAGGAACGAGAGTTTCTTTTGTTTCTATAGTTAATTCGCTAATATCTTCATCAATTAGCTCTATAAGAAATATAGGCACATCATTAACAGATTTTTCGCCAAACTCAATGTTGATTCCAGTGAGTTTTTCACCATTTGGAGAAATATCAATCATACTTATCATGGAGCCTTGAACGTGATGTAAGTCTAAATTTTTGAGATCTATTATACTGTAGATACTTTCCATATTTTTTTTTGTAGAGTATCCTATAGCATACTTATAGTTATTGAATATTAGCTTATTATCATTGCAGTATATTATATTCCAAGGACCAACCTCCATGGAATTTTTTTTGAAGTCTTCTTTTATTTTTTCATTTGTGTTTTTATAAAGAGATATTTTTTTCTCAAGTTTTTCATTTGAAGACAGTTCCTTATTTTCATTACACCCAATAATTGTAAAACAAATTGTAGCAATAATAAATAATATAAATAATTTTTTTGTACTATGTATCAAATAATCACTCCCTTATATTAAAGATGACTTATAATTTTAGGATAGGAATAGTATATAATATTTGGGAAATAATTACAATAAATTGGGTATAAATTCGACAGGTGACAGTCCCCAGTAGAAAATTCCACAGGTGACTGTCACCATATTAATTATTCTCATGTATTTTAAATTTCTTAGAGAGTATATTTTTTTTAATATAATCAATAATTTTATACATAATAAAAGCTATCAAAGCTAAAATTATTATACTGAGCATTACCATATCAAGCTGAGAAATTTGACCACCATAAACAATCAAGAAACCTAGTCCACTCTTAGCAACTAAAAATTCACCTATGATTACACCGACCCAAGATAAACCTACGTTTAGCTGTAGAGCTGTAAGCAAGGTACTTATATTTGCAGGTATTATTAAGTTAATGAGAATTTGAAACTTTGTTGCACCGAAGGTTTTCATGAGCTTTATTTTATCTTCGTCAACAGTATTGAAGCCATTAAGCATTGTTATTATTGTTATTATTATTGAAATAAGAAGTGCTACAACTAATATTGCTTTAATACCATTACCAACCCAGAAGATTATTATTGGTGCTAAAGCTACTTTTGGAAGAGCATTTAATACTATAATGTATGGTTCTAAAATCTTATTCACCCGTTTGAACCACCATAAAATTGATGCAATTATTGTACCAAGAAGGGTTCCTAATATAAATCCTAAAATTGTTTCACCAGTAGTTATTAAAATATGATGTATTAAATTACCATCTTTATATAATGTGAGGAGAGTTTTAAACATTCTAGATGGAGAACTTGTTAAAAATGGATCTATTATTTTAAGTTGACTAAAAATCTCCCATAGAATAAATATGACAATTAGAATACCAATTCGCCACAGAGTAATTTTTCTCCCTTCTTTCTTTTCTCTATCTAAAAATTCTTTATGAGTTGTTGCTGGCTGATTTTTCATCCTCTAACACCTCCCATATTCTTTCGAAGTAAGAGCCAAACATAGGGGCTTTTCTTCTTTTTAATGGATTCTGATATTCATCAGGAAACTTAATTTCTATTGAGGCCATTATGGTTGCAGGATTTTTTGAAAGAACAAGAACTTTATTACTTAGAGAAATTGCTTCAGGAATATCATGAGTAACTATTATAGCCGTTTTCTTTTCTTCTTTTATTATTTGGTAAACCTCATCTCCAATATTAAGCCTAGTTTGATAATCAAGTGCAGAAAAAGGCTCATCTAATAAAAGGAGTTCAGGGTTTAAAGATAAGGTTCTAATTAAAGCTACTTTTTGTTTCATTCCTCCAGATATTTCATTTGGATAATAAGATTTTTTATCAATTAAATCATATTTATTAAGAAGAGTTTCAATAAATTGAATGTTAGATTTATTGTATTTCTTTTGAATTTTTAAGCCTAAGGTTACATTATCCCAAACTGTTAACCAGGGAAAGAGATGATCCTTTTGAAACATATAAGCAATTTTATTATTGCATTTTGTTATTTCTTCATTATCCAAATAGGTATTTCCGAAAGTTGGATGGAGTAATCCAGCAATGATATTTAATATTGTAGACTTACCACATCCAGATGGACCAACTATAGCAATAAAATCCTGATTTTTAGCTTCAAAAGTAATATCTTTTAAGACCAGATTTTCAGATTCTTTATTAAAAAATATTTTATCTATATTGTTTAGTTTTAATAGATTCAAGTTTTTCACTCCCAGATTATTAATAGGTATAGAGAATCCATAGTATAAATTATGTTATACTGGATTCTCTATATATTAATTAAATAACTTTCAAAATCTTCATATTTATACAATATGCTGGAGAAGTAATTTTGAGACATTTTAAGATTAATCAATGAAAGGAGCATATAAAAAAGGTATGGAATTACAATACGTAATTTCATACCTTGATGGTTGTTTATTCATCTATAACCTTTTCACTATAGCTATTATCAACAATAATATTAAACTCTGGTCTTTGAGGCATTAAATTATTGTCATAGGATTCAATAATATCCATAAGTCTATCAAGTGATTCTTCAGTCATTACTGGGGTATCAGCATAAGCATTAATATCTTTGTAGCTTCTTATAGATTTAGTCAATATTTCCTTATCTATACCTGGAAAGAATGAAGCTATCTTATCAGCAATTTTATCTTCTGAATGTTCTTGAACCCAAAGTTGACCTTTATAAATTGCTCTTGTAAATTTTTCAATGATTTCAGGATTCTTTTCCATATATGATTTAGTAGCAAAGTAGCATGTATATGGTATTGGTCCTGCACTATCTCCAATTGATGCAACAATATGTCCAGAACCATCTTCAACTAGAGTAGTAGCGGTTGGTTCAAATAATGTTACATATTCTCCTGTTCCACTTTTAAAAGCACCAGCAGTAGCAGTAAAAGCTATGTTTGTTATGATTTCTAAATCCTCTTTAGGATCTAATCCGTTTTTCTTTAATACATACTCAAATGTCATTTCAGGTACTCCACCAGGACGTCCACCTATAACAGTTTTCCCTTTTAAAGATTTCCAGTCAAAATTCTTTTCTTCTTTATTACCAACTAGGAATGAACCATCTCTTTGAGTTAATTGAGCAAATACTATAGGATAATCATCTCTTCCCTGATTGTAAATGTAGATTATTTGCTCAGGTCCACTAAATCCTATATCAGCATTCCCGCTTAGTACTTGTTGCATTGTTTTGTCTGCTCCCTGTCCAGTAGATAAATCAATTTCAATACCTTCTTCTTCAAAGAAACCTTCATTTATTGCAACATACATAGGAGCATAGAAAAGAGAACGTACAACTTCATTTAATCTAACAGTAACTAGCTTATCATCTTTGTTCTTTTTACAACCGCTTAGTGATAAAGTGAATAGCATGATAACTGCAAATAGAGCGATAACCTTTTTAAAATTTTTCATATAGTCCAGTAAACTGGATACACCTCCGAATTCGAATTCATATATTATCATATGAAATGAGGGGGAATTTTGATAATAACAATTAAATTTATAAAATATAAGTTGAAGTTTAAAAGGACAAGGTCTAATAATAGACGCTTGTCCTTTTTATAAGAATAATTATTTTGTAGCACCGCAGCTGCACTCATAATAAGTTACATAATAATATCCGTAATCTGGATCATTATATCTAATCGTGTGCTTTTTATAGTTGTGGACATGACCACTTCCGCCACCTTCACCTGCATCATCTTGTGCCACAGCATTTGCAACTGGAACCATTGCCACCATTAATGATAAAAATAATCCACCTAAAACTTTTTTGAAATTTTTCTTCATAACTTTTCCCTCCAATTAATAACAAATTTAGATATAAATATATATTTATATATTTATTATACTAAAATAGAAGAAAAAGTAAATAAATATATCTAAAATGTAAGAAATATAACACAAATGTAAGAAAAAGGATTTAATACACCTTTGAAATATTACATTTATTAGTGGTTAATTATTTACTGTTATAAGGTAAAAAGAATACTAATGTTACAAAAATTAAGTGGGGAAGAGGTTAAGTTAAATATTTTAAGCAGAATTAATTACATATTAATGTTGGATACTATAATATGTAAAATAAAAATTGAGTATTAGAAGGTTGTCTTTTTACTTAATTTTGCTGTAATTGATTGTAATAATGTAACTTAAAATATTTAACAAATATAGGGGGAATTTAAAATGGTAAATCATGCTATAATAGTAAAGTAATTCAGTAAAAGATAAGGGATGATGAAATGATTTTAGAACATTATGTAGCAGCTAAAAGAGGAATCAGGAATGTAGAGTATTTTCCTTTAGAGCAGATAAATAGGATGAGTAAAGAATTAAGAATGAAATTCAAAAATAGATATGTTTACAAAGTTGTTTTTTCAAGTGAAAAAGATATTAGTTGGTTTTGGGATTTATTAGAATATGAACTTACAGATGATGAAACAGTGATAGAGATATACTCTTGTTATAAAAACAGTAAAGAAGAATGTGAAGAAGTAATAGTGCTTAATAAGGGGGAGGAGAAGCCTACTTTAGAGCATAATAGATATATTGTATTAGGTAATTTTATCTCAGGTGAAATAATAAACCCAAGAAATGTATTTGAGGGCCAGGATGATAGGATACATATATTAGCCTTAAGTAAAGACAAAGATAATTTATATATGGATTTTATTACAGATTCCAATGAAGAAGTTACATATTGTACACTTGGTAGTGAGAAGATGATTACTACTAGTAAAAATATTTTGAATGAAATAAAGAGAAATCGTAAAGACTTCCACAAAGAGAATTTTAAAATAGAATCTATTCATAATGTGCCAGCAGTTGAAATGAGGATACTGACTATCAATGATATGAGAACCAAAGGTTATTCAAGCAGCTATAAGGTACATTATAAAGAAGAGAGTAAAAATAAAGATATTTATCAAAGGATGTTATTTAAATATTATAATGACCGAAATAGAATTCCACAGAAGTTTATTGATAAAGATTGTTGTATATTAAGAGTGGAGATGGAAAATTTCACAATTAATGAATCTATAATAAGTATAGAACTAAGTCTTAGTGAAAAAAGAGAAAATTATCCTGTTGAAGAATCGTTTACTCTTACTTTAGGAAAATATGATAAGGGAAAGTTTATTGAATATTTTAACCCAATAGATAATGGGAATCATAGGATATATATTGATTCCTTGGAGCTTCAGGATCCTTTTGAAGGTTTAACTGAGGAGTTAAAAATACATATGAGAAAGGTAATAAAAGAGGGGACAAAACTACTTGCAATGACCTATGAAATTCCCCATGAAAATATTCAGCCAACATTTCATTTAAAAACCTTCTTAGATTTGCCAGTTCAAAAAGAAATAAGTAAACTTAATGAAATGAATGATAAGTTTGAACCAATTGCAACTAGTTCTAGAGGGTGGATAATTATGCCATCAAAGCATGAAGGTATAAATGGACATAAGGTAAGAACATCAGTATTAAAGGAAGTTACTGAAATAAGGGAAGAAGAAATGGAAGTTGAATTATTATATATGACTAAAATACCAGAAGAGAAAACTGTTAAATTTATGCTAAATGAAACACCAGTACCTTGTATAAGTAACTTGAATATTCGAAATAAACAGGGATAGAGGTAATATAATATGAAGATAAAATTAAATATAGTAATTATCATAATAATATCTTTAATCATGATAGGATGTTCTTCATATGAAAGTAAAGATATAAACAGTAAAGATATAAACAGTAAAGATATGAACAGTATAGGGAAAAAAGAAGATGAGATTACTGAGAAAAAATCAGAGAATATTGAGTTTGAGGGTGAGAAGGAAATGGTATTTAAACAATATGTTCCATTAGTAGAAGATAACAGAATGCATCTTTTATCTGTATTTAGAGAAAATGAAAAAATATATATGGATTTAATCATTAAGCATTATGTAGAAAATAAAACTATTAGTCCAGAAGTTTTCATAAAAGGTTTAAGTATAGATGATATAAAAATAAAAAATTACTCACAATCGTACAAGTATAGTTTTTATAATTATAATATTGACGAGACTGTGTTATTAAAATTTTATAAGGATAAAAATAGAGTGCCAAAAGATTTCATTAATAAAGAGTGTGTTATACAAAGAATTGAAATTAATGATGAATTTAATTTTGATTCTATTAATAATGTTCAGTTTGAAATTCTGTACAAAAAAAACACTGAAGATACAATTAAGTTTTCATTAAAAGAGATTCCAGCAGAGTCTTTTAATGAATGTAAAATAGCGGTTAAGGATGAGCTACTTAAAAGTATAGAAAAGGATTATAAATACATAAGATTCACTCCAGAACAAGTAGGATATTGTCCAAAGCAGTATTATCATAGAGATACAGTTGTAGGATATGAGGAAGTAGATATTCCACTTGGGAAGTCAAGGATTGGTGGTCCAGTGGTTGATCTACCTGAAGATATAAAATATCCAGAAGGGTTGTTTTTCGCAGCTCAGATTAACTTAAGTGAGTTTAAGGACTATTACTTTAATGAGTACTTACCTAAAGAAGGTTTTTTATATGTATTCGTTGGTGGATATGGTGATACTGGTAAAGTCATATATAGTGATTGTGAAGTCAGTGAATTGAAAAGAGTAGTAAAAGAACACGGAGAATGGTTTTACTCAGGTAACTTAATTAAAGATATATATACTGAAGAAGAAAATATAAATGAAAGGTATGATGAAGAATGGGCTCAAGATGGAGAGGAACTTGGATGGGACCCATTTGCAGGGTTTGAAAAATCAAAGTTGTTTGGAATATATACGGACTGTCAAGCAGGAGAGGAAGAATTGAAAGTTCAATTGATGTCAGAAATGATTTTATTAATGCAAATAGGGGAAGATTTTAATGGAGAGGGAATCTTAAGTGTAAGAATCTATGAGGATGATTTAAAGAATCTGGATTTTAGTAAGTGCATTATTCAGTGGAGTCAGTCATAAAGAAAAGGATTTAGCTATTAATACAGAAGAAATATAGTTGCTCTAAGGTAGTGCAAACTATTTTTCCTCTGTATTTATTTGCTTAGTTAGCTGTTTCTTCTTTCTTTCAGCAAAAATCCATATAATAATAGGCAAAACAACTTGAAATGGAAAAGCGTAAGGGGGATATATGTGTAAAGCGAAGTCAACTTTATCCATTATACTATCATGAACATAATGAGAAAAAGAGACTATTAATAATCCAATAGGCATGACTAAAAAATTATAGTCATCGCAACCGAAAAGTTTAGCAAACCCATTACATGCACCTAGAAGACACATAGATACTTTAATAAAACCACCTACTAAAAATGCTCCGGTAAATAGAATTTCTAAATTGGAAGTTAGTGCTCCAATTTCTACAAGGATAGCAGTTGCGTGTGATGGAAAATACATACGCTCTGCAGCAGTAGATCCTAGTACCAGAATATCAGTAATTGAAGAGATAAATAATACGGTTCCTCCTATTAATAACCCTAATAAATAAACTTTAATGAGTGATTTATTTTTTAAGGAGGAAAAAAAAGTGGTGAATATAATTGTTTGAGTAAAAGGAAATATTAATGAGTGAAAAGTACCTTTAATTATAGGTTTTACGCCGTCGTATAGAACTGGGCGGAAATTATTTATATTCATTTTGGGAATTAATAACACGGAAATTACTATTACAGAAGCAATAGCTACTATAACAAAAAGTTCTGCCCATTTCCCAAGGGTTTTAATACCTTCTTTTACTCCCCATATACATAACATACCAATAACAAACATTATAAAAATTTTAGGTGTATTTAGCAATGAAATTACAGAAATAAAATCACCAAAAACTCTCAATACCAATACTCCTAAAAAGAAAGAAAACCATAGAAATAATAGGGAAATTCCTTTCCCAAAGTTTTTTCCGAAAAGAATTTCAAGAATATCAAACAAGTCTTTTCCAGGAAAAAGTACTAGTAGTCTTGCATGAACTAATACGATTGGCATTGCAATTAAAATTGATAGAATAATTGCTATCCATAAATCTCGTCCTGCTCCTCCTCCTGTTGTCAGTACTAAAGAACTTCCCATTATAAATAACACAATAAGAGATATACCTTGTTTATCAGAAAGTCTTTCTTCTTCCATTGTTAATTACTCCTAACTTATAGTAAATTAGCTTATTGTTTAGCGTATAAATTATTAAAGATATATTTTATAGTGTAACCTTATAGGTAAATTTAATTAATAGTTTTTCTGTGCATGTAATAATATTGTAACAATGTATAATAATACTTGTTGTATAATTATAATTGGAAAAGTGTTGGAGGGAATTAAATGAAAAGGATAGAGTTATCAAAGGGGAAGATATTTTTAATAATATGTATATCTTTATTTGTTATTTATATAGGCAATAAGATATACACTAACAAGGTAATCAATAGTATGGAGATACAGATAGGGCGTGTTATAGAACCTGTTATTGAGAGAATTAAATTAAAAACAATTGAAGAAATGCCTAATGGGAAAGTAATAAATAAGCACTATACATTAAAGTTCAATGATGTAGAAATATCTTCGTATAACCAAGAAAATATTAAGAAGGCTTTACATTGTAAGGCTGTTGCAGACTATGTGATTTATGATGAAGAGGGGGAAGAATGGTGTAGTAACAGATTAACTATCCCAGTTGTAAGAAAGAATAAAAAAGAAGAATTCAAAATAGAATGGACTAAGATTAATGACAGAGGATTTAATGAATTTTATGTAAGAGATATAATTCAAGACTATGAACATCAAGAGTATAGCAATTACAAAGAATTTATAAAATCAGCAAGCTCTAAGTATTTGCCCGATGAAGAAGAAAAGTATTCTGAATGCTCAGGTTCTGGGAGACATAATGGGGATGATATTGAGTTTGATGAAAATGGAAATATAATAAAAGTGGAAAAGTTTGAATACATGATGACATGGACAGGCGAACTAGCCACAATGAAAATCCAATGTGAATATAATCTTAAAGAGTTTACAGGAGAAGAAAATGGTGATGGAATTATTATAAATCTTAAGAAAACAGCACGCAGTAAAGATCCATTAGTATTCGTTGAAATTAATAATGTTGAAAAGATAAATTTTTATAAAGATAAAGAAGATGGAACAAAACAAGAGATAATTGAGATTTCAGATAAGGAAAAAATTGAAAAGATATATGATCTTTTTAAAGGATATAAATATGAGTATATAGTAAATGAACAGTATTATGAGCTTCAAAACAATATTATTGAGGATATGCATATTTCCTTTGATATTAAAGGAAGTCCATATTTCTATGTAATTATAAATAAAAATGGTGTATTTGCAAGTAATCAACAATCAATCATATCTCATGAGAAGAGTAGAGAGATATTAGAAAAACTTAAGGAAACTATACAGGAGTAGAGGAGACATAGAATGAGTAAGAATAAAAAAATAAGAAGTGTAGTAATTCTTATAGGATTAATTATTGGAATATATTTTCTGGGAAATAAAATTATTTATCACATGGAAATAAAGAAAATAGAGAAACAAGTAAGTGAATATTTAGCACCAAAGTTTGAAAAGTTTAAGATAATGGTAATAGATGAGAGTGTAGATGATTTGAAGAAAGAAACATTTGTTCAACAATTAAAGGTTAATATTGTGCAATTTAATCCATGGGATGATAAAGAGAATGATATCCTTAAAGAAGGAACTGCAGATATTTATTACAGTGCTTTAGATAGAAATGGAGAAGAATTGTATGATGGTTATGTACAAGTATTTTTAGTGAGGGATAATAGTGAAAGTGAGTTCGGTGTAAAGTGGACTACCATTAAACAAATTAGTAGAGATATTATGAATAAAGCAGTAAATTGTCAGTTGTTTAAATATGAGAAAGTTATATCTGATACAAAAAATAGAAGTAGTTTAGAGGATAAAGAAACTAAAGATAATAGACAGTCATCCTATGACACATGTACTGCTACAGGATCTATTTGGTATGAAGGTGGGGAAGTAACATTTGATTCTAATGGTAATGTTATAGAGAGTAATACATTTAGAATGATCCAGGATATTACAGGAACAAAAGCAGTAATGAAAGTTGTTAGTGAAGATGATCTTATGGAGTTTTCAAAAGTTAAAGACTCACAAGGAATAACCATTTATATTAAGAAAAAAGCACCAATAGGCAATCCGCTTTGGAATGTAACTTTGGAGGAGATTGAATCAATAGATATCTCATATAGTGAAAATGGACCAAAAGATTATTATAAAGAGATTGAAGTTGAAGAAAGAGAAAAAATTCAACAGATATATGAGGTAGTAAATAATATTTCTGTGGATTCAATAACATCTGAGGATATGAACCAATTAAATTATGAAGAAAAGAAATTCGTAAGGGTGAGCTTATACTTAAAAGAGAAAGGTCTTCTAGGATTTCAAATAAATAAAAATGGAATCTTTTTTGATGATTTTATTGGTACTAAATCAAAAGAGCAGGGTGAAGAAGTGCTTAAACTTATTGAGGATATAGTAGGTAAAGAATAGTAGACTATATTTTGCGAGAGAATAAATAAAAGGGAATTATGATATAATTTATTTGTTAACTAAAGAGATTTGAGAATTGAGGGATAAATAATGGAACGAGAAGTGCTAATAAAAATTGCCAGTGAATTAAATAAAAACAAAATAAGGTGGGGAATTGGAGCATCAGTACTTTTACACTTATATGGAATTGTTAAAGAGCCTGATGATATTGATATAATTGTTGAGGAAGAGGATGCACTTAAAGCACACGATATATTTTTAAAGCTTGGAGAATATAATCAACTTCCATACAAAGCTCCTTTTAAAACAAAACATTTTTTAAACTATAAGGTTGGGAATACAATGGTTGATTTAATGGGAGACTTTAAGATAGAAACAGAGGCGGGAATATATAGTATGATATTTGATTCAGAGGCAATAGTAGGAGAGGCGGAGTATCATGGAGCGATAATACCTAAAACTGCCCTTGAAGATTGGTTTGTATTATATCAGTTGATTCCTGGTAGAGAACCAAAGGTTAAGATGATTGAAGAATATCTTATTAAAGATGGTATTAAGCATAAAAACTTGCTTGATAGAGCGATGCAGCAACCATTGCCAGAAAAAGTGGTTAATAGAATAAAGAGTATACTTAAATAAAGAACAATTAAATAGAAGGCGCGTGAAACGCGCCTTTTTTGCTTGAAAAAAATGAGAGTTCCTATAATAAAATAACAACATTGAAACATTAAAACATATATCCAAGGTATTACCGATAAAAAAATATTAAAGTCATACGAAAATATAATATAGACATAAAAAATTAGCAGAGAGGGTGAACCTATGGTTGAAAATAGAAAAGTCAGTAGTAAAAGTAAAAGAGTAAGTAAAGTACTGACTAATATATTGATTTTTATAATTGTTCTAGGATTTTGGAGTGTCGTTATTAGCTATGGTTATACCTATGCTAAAAACTATATTGATACATCTATAAATAATGTTAGACATGAAAATGCAATGAATATTGAAGAGTTAAAGGATCAAGTAAAGTTACTTAGTGATTCAATAAAAGTATTAAATGATACTATAGATAATACAGATACAACTATTTCAAGTACTACGGATGTTCAAAAGCGAATTGATGATAAATTAGAAAAGTTAGATGCTAAATTAAAGGAATTAGAAAAGAGTTTAAGTATTTTAAAGGGGGCGCCTTAATGATAAAAAGTAATATTTTTTTATTTTATTTAGTAGCTCCTCTTTTCGCACTTCTTCTTGTAGGGTTCAATGTTACTTATAGCAGCGGACTTATTAAAGAGGACACAAAAAGTTTTAATAAAGAAATAAGTGATATGCAAAATGAAATTGATAATTTAACTGAAAAAGTTACTGAAATTAAAAGGACTGCAGAAAAACAGGAAGAAGTTTTTAATGAACAAAACAAAAAAATGACTGAGTTAATGCGATCTAGTCAATTACAAAAGAAAATGTCAGATGATATATATGAACAAAAAATCTTAAAAATATTAGGACAACCTATAGATACTCATATGAGCAGTCGTTCAGAAATAAAAATTTTTAAGTTAACTGAATTAGGTTATCGTGGATACATTGCTAAAGTAAAATTATTTGACGCTGAAGCCTTCAAAGTTGTTCTAGCAAAGGATGCTCTTGGGGAAAAAGAAACAACTTCAACTGCAGGAAAGAGGACGAATGCAGTACTTGCTATAAATGGCGGTGGATTTTATATGGAAAATAGAAATGGCAAAGAGTATGCACAGTTGTCAGGAAACACTGTAATTAATGGAAAACTTGTTCAACCTTTTATAAAGAATACAGCGGGGTCTTTTGTTGCAGGGATCAATAAAAATGGACAAGTTATTGGAACTGTTCCTAGATCACATTCAGAACTTTTTAAAATTCAGCCATATCAGGCTGTTAGTTTTATTCCTATACTTTTAAAAGAGGGAAAAAAGCTTGATATACCAAAAGACTGGAAAGAATCAAAAAATCCAAGAACGATTATTGGGAAATATGCAAATGACGATTTGATTTTGATTGTTATTGATGGACGCCAAGGAAGATGGAGTCAAGGGGTTAGTTTAGAAAGGCTTCAAAATAAGCTGTTAGAATTAGGAGTAAAAGATGCTTATAATTTAGATGGTGGTGGATCAAGTGCTATGTATTATAAGGGGAAAATTTTGAACAGACCTTCTGATGGAAAAGAGAGGCCTGTTGTAAATAATATTGTTATATTTTAAAGGAAATAACTACATTAGATGAGATAGAATGTATCCTATGGAGTAGTTAAATAATAAGTCTGCGCCATAGGGTACATTTTATTTTAATCTGAATATGATAGGTTAGTTACAGCAACCTCCACGGCCTTGCCCTCTTCCTTTACCTCTGCCGCGACCATTTCCATTGCCATTACCTCTACCGCGACCATTTCCATTACCTCTGTGATCCTTAAAGTTCATTTCATTAACATTAGACTGCAGCTTTTCTTTAATTGTTTTAGCTTCTTCAGCAGTTATATCACCTTTCTTTACTGCTTCATCAACTTCAGTTAATCTAATAGCCATAAATTCTTTCTTAAACTCTTCAATATCAATATTATTCTCATCAAGAATCTCACCTAAAGTTTTTCCATCATTAAATGCACCTTCAATATAGTCCTCAGTTAAATCAAACTTTTCAATAAGAATATTATTTATTATTTCATATCCGTTAGCTCTATTAATCACACCATACCCAGGACATGAAGTATCTGAGTTTCTTCTGTAGTTTGAGCTGTTTCTGCCCATTCCATTTCTTGAATAATTGTCATACGTATCAGCTGAAACTGAAATAATTGTTCCAAATGATAAAATTGCAGCTAATCCAATACCGATTAAAGATTTCTTTTTCATAATTAATACCTCCTAGTTGATTTGTTAAATTAATAATATAAAAGTCCGTTGATGGAACTATGACTAAAATGTGATAAAACTGTGAAATTTGACGTTGATGAAGCACAATTTCGGCGTCATTACAACTCTCTGCGCTGCTCATGTAAATTAGACAATAAAAGGGTTGCTTGATTCATTTGCAATCAAACCTTTTATTTAAAATACAATATTTTATATTTGTATAAAATGAGTAAATATTTATTGTTCTAATGAACAATAAGATGTAGTTTCTGAGTAATCAGAAACATCCATCGTTTTCAACTTTCCGTTCTCAATTTTCAATTTCTTTTAATGGTTTTTAACTTTTTTATGTGCACGCAGCGCGTGCTATTATTTAAAGTATTTGTCAGGAATATAGAAGGAGAAAATTGCTCCACCTTTCTCTGAATTTTTAACATCATAAAGGAAGTCATGTTTTATTAAGATTTCTTTGTTAATAGCTAAACCAAGTCCCATGCCGCCACTTTGAGAGTTCTTTGTGTATCTATCCCATATTACATGCAATAATTCTTCATTTATTCCTGGTCCATTATCCTTTATTGATATCATGATATATTCATTTGATGAACTATCTCCTAGTGAGATACTGGAGAGAACATCAGCATTAATAAGATCAATTGTAAGGGTTATATAACCTTCAGTGGGAGTAACCATTGAACTATTAGTTATGAAATTTACCATACATCTATGAAGCTGAAGTTCATCAATAAATATTTTTTTCTTTGATATATGATCGGAATATTGTAACTTTAGTGAAATATTTTTATCGTTTAAAAATATAGTAAGGTCTTGTTTTATAGAGTAAATAAACTCAGTAATATTTATCCATTTACGATTTAGAGGATACTCTAAGCTTTGTAGTTTTGATAAATGCATAATATCAGATACCATTTTATTTAATCTATCTACTTGAATTATTGAACTGTTAGAATAAGATTTAACACCTTCATTATCTAATAGGTCATCATATATTGCCTCATTACAATTTCGTATTATACTTAGAGGCGTTTTAAAATCATGAGATACATTAGCAATAAATTCACGCTGTAATTTATCTTTAAGTTTAAGCTGCTCTTTCATATGTTCCATAGCATAAGCTAGATCTCCAAGTTCATCATTTGAAGTTTCCTGATTTAATGAAAAGGTGCTATAATCCCCTGAAGCTATGGCTTCTGCATTCTTTTTAAGAGAAATTACAGGAGTCGTGAATTTTCTTCCAAGAAGTATTGCCATGGGAATAGATATAATAATTCCAATTAGGAATATTATTCCCAGAATTAAATATATTATTTTTAAATAATTATCCACTTGAATTTTACTTCTAAATATATATAAATTTCCATAGGCTGTTGATTTCTTAAAATACAAATAGGTTGTTCCATTAGGGTGTTGTATAGTGCCTTTATCCTTCAATGTTGAGTAATCAAAATGTGAGAAAAAGTTACTCCCACGTCCATTCATACTATGCATCATACCTTTATTCTGAGTTGACCAAATTTCTTTCTGAGTTACGCTATCAACTAAAACTCCTTTGAAATCGTTATTTTTATATTGATATCCTGTAAGATAGCTACCTAGTATGGTATTACTTTCGGCTGAAAGTGTAGAGTATTGTTGACTAATATACAATTTTGATAAGAAGAGTGAACTTAATATAAAGCATATTAGGACTATAAACGATATTGTTATTAGAAAATATTTTAAGAACTTCTTAGTAATCCTACTCATCTGTTTCACTCCATTCAAATTTATATCCAATCTTCCATATAGTTTTAAGATTGCTCTTACATAAAGAAACTTTTTCTCTTAGTTTCTTTATATGGGTATCAACTGTACGAGTATCACCATAGAAATCATATCCCCATACCTCATTTAAAAGTTTGTCTCTAGAGAAGACAATATTAATATTCCTACAAAGAAATACAAGGAGAGTATATTCCTTAGGGGTTAAGGTTATAGTTTCGTTATCAATAGTAACTACGTGAGTTTGTTCATTGATTTTAAGAGAACCAATTGATATAAAATCATTTTTAACATTCTCTTTTGAAGAAATAACAGAAGAGATTCTTAATTTGACTCTTAAAACAAGCTCTCTCATGCTTAAGGGTTTAGTCATATAATCATCTGCCCCTAACTCTAATCCGAAAACTCTATCGTCTTCTTCAGATCTGGCTGTGGTGATAATTACGGGAGTATCTCCTTGAGATTTGATTTTTCTAAGTAGACTCCAGCCATCTTTCCCAGGCATCATAATATCTAAGATTATTAGATCAAATGTATTCTCATTTAAAAGTTTTTCTCCATCGTTTCCATTAAAAGCTGTTATGCATTCATATCCTTCCTTAGATAGATAAAGACACATAACCTGTGATAATTGTTTCTCATCTTCAACAATTAGAATTTTTTTCATAGGGAACCCCCTTATTTGTTCTTGGTATTTTAATTATAACCTTTAAATGTGATAAAAGTGTGAAAATTTAAATTCACAAAGATGCTTATAATAAAAATAAGCAAAGAAAAAAAGATTGGGTATCCAATCTTTTTTTACTCGTTTATGACATGAACTTTCACCGTGAACTTAAAATATTGCTCATCTTCTGTATTATGCTTATACAAAAATGTGAGAACTTCACTACCTTTATCTTTTGAATCAAAATAAAAGAATTGTCTGCCTAAAGAATAGCCAATTGGAACATGTAATGCATCCTTGTACTTAGTTTTATTAAGTTCTATCCAATTTACCTTTTTAAATTTTAAAATATTTGAATCGTAATCCAAATGCCATTTAGCAGCTATTGTTAGATTTGCATGTAAGGATATTATGAATTCCTTATTTTTTGGAATAGTTATTTCTAATGTTTCATTTTCTTTTGATACATACTTTTTAAAAGTACAATCATTGTTATCATATGTTATTAAATATACATATTTTAAGTTTGAATTAGTAGAGATATCATAATTATATGTTATAGAGGTATCTTTAGTATTAATAATAGAATGCTTATTATTGTAATATACAATGACAATGAAAGTAATTATTATTGATAATAGTATAAAAAACGTTTTTTTTTCATATTATATTTCCTCTCAATATTTAAATTTTTACTTATACAATTTAATACGGAATTTTTATCAAAAAGAGTTAATCAAGTTATATTATTTTTAAATATATTACATTTTTTATATATTATAACATTGCATTGTAAGAAAGGATATGACATTATAATATTTGCTAAAGTTATGTGGAAAAATATTCTGTTGAATTAGGGGAAGAGTTTCTAGTAATTCACAAATAATGATATTTTATCATTGGAGGGATTAGTGTATAATAGTAGAAGATACTTTATAATTTATAAAGTAAAATCAAATTCTTTCTTAAACATATTATAATATTTATTTATAAAGAATATAATGAATCAAATAATAAAAGAGAGGAAATAAGTAGGACAATCATAGGGGGATTAGATGAGATATATGAAGATTCGAAAGGAAAAGATGCAGAGTTTTAAAATGGCATTACCCAATATAATAACATTTATGAATTTATTTTTTGGTATATCAGCTATTTTAGTTGTTTCAGGAGGTAGTAAGGGATTATCATTAGCCTGTGTATTTATATTGTTTTCTGCTACTTTAGATAGATTAGATGGTAAAGTGGCTAGAAAATTAAAAGCAGAAAGTGAATTAGGAGAACAACTAGATTCACTAGTAGATTTAGTTTCTTTTGGTGTAGCACCAGCGTTTATAACATGGAATATGATATTTTCAAGCACTGGAATACACATACTAGGATATACATCAGTTATTATTTATATATTTGCAGGGGCATATAGGTTGGCTAAGTTTAATATATCAACATGTAGAAAAGTTTATGTTGGGTTACCTATTACCTGTGCCGGTGGATTATTAATACTGTACAATATTTATTTAATATTCACAAACTCTATAGCTGGAAGCGGAATTAAGACAAGCGTTATAATGATAGTTTTGGCTTATTTGATGGTTTGTAAGGTTGAAGTGAAGAAAATGTAAAATAAACATAAAAGGATTAAAAATATGGATATCTATTATATAGAAAGAACAACAGGTGAAAAGAAGAAAGAAATTGTAGCAGGGGATAGGTTTTTAAGATGGATGTATGATACAAAGTCTGGAAATACAATACTTGAGACAATTGGTAAGAAAAAAATATTCTCAACCGTATATGGAAAACTTCAAGATTTTACTTTTAGTAGAAAAAAAATAAAGACTTTTGTTAGAGATTTACAAATAGATATGAGTGAGGCAGAACGAGAATCTGTAGAGGATTATAGTAGTTTTAATGATTTTTTTACAAGAAAATTAAAAAAAGCATCAAGACCTTTATCACTAAACAAAAATCACTTAATTTCACCAGCGGATGGGCGTGTTTTCGCTTATGAAAACATAGATAAGGAACAGGTAATTCAGGTAAAAGGGTCTTATTATAGACTAGGTGATTTATTAGATGATGAGAAGCTTGCTGATGAATTCAATAATGGAGTATGTATTGTAATTAGATTATGTCCAGCAGACTACCATCGTTTTCACTTTCCAGATAGTGGTGTTGCTGATGGGTTTAAAAGAGTTAATGGACAATATTATTCAGTAAATCCTATATCACTTCATAAGATTGCTCAAGTGTATTGTCAAAATAAGAGGGAAATAACCTTATTTGATTCTGATAACTTTGGAAAGATCATCTTTTGTGAAGTAGGAGCTACATGTGTAGGTTCTATTGTGCAGACATATAAAGAAGGTGAACATGTAGAAAAAGGAGAAGAAAAGGGATATTTCAAATTTGGGGGCTCAACAGTGATTTTATTTCTAAAAAACGGACAAGTAAAAATTGATGAAGCTATATGCCAAAATACAAAGATGGGTATAGAAACAAAAATCAATATGGGTGAGATTTTGGGAGAAAAATAAAGTTGATTTAAGCACGGGTTACCGTGCTTTTTTTTATGTGTATTTATAAAGCATTTCCATAGTAATAACAAGGTTGCAATATTATGAATATAATATATAGATAAACTACTTTAACTATAAATCCAATGATAATAAGAGGAGATGCAAATATGGATAAATATTCCTATGGTTACTCAGAATACGATGACTATTACGATAGTTATTATGATGATTATTGTGAGTATGATATGAAATATGATAACTGTTACTGTCAAGGTGGAGGTAGCAGAAAAGACTTATTGTGTGTACAAGTACCTAATAAGAAAAAAAACATCAGAGAAGAAATTCTATTCTGGTCATGTGATTCTATTGAGCACATAGAAACTATTCTAGAATCAAATAGAGTATTTGAACTTATGATTCCTTCAGAGATTAAAAGAGAGCTTGTCGATATATCAGAAGAGTTGAATAAAATAGTTGAAAAGCTTAAATGTAAAGATGGGTATGATTATTACATTTATGATGAATTGAGATATTTTTTGTGGTTAAATGCTAAGTTAATTAAAGTATTTAATAGATTAATGTATGAAGGATATGCGGGATCAGCAATTTTATTTGAAACACTTAATCATTTTATGATTGAACAGATATATATTACAAGGATATTTGAATTAATTCAAACAACCCCTAACTATGTTGATAAGAGAAATGTTTGGGGACCTCAATTTTATACAAAATTTGGATTAGGTAACAGTCAGCTTGAATGTGCATATGTTCAAATGTATTTTTGGAATGTAATTAGTGCTCAACACAGTTCTCTTCTAGAGAATACTTCCCCTGAATTTTTAAGGGAGCTATCATTAAAGACATTAGATAGGTTTCAGGAATTTAAAAAAGAGTTTAATGACTTGAACATTGAGTTAGGAGAAAATTTTCACAGATTGAATAAATCAAAATGGGATTGTAATATTCTTACTAGAATAGCAAAGGAAGCTTTTGAATTAAATAAAAGATTTGTTAAATTCCTTTGGTCTTTATCCGAAGAGTCTATCGGTTGTAGACTACCAGAATGTACTCCCCAAGCGTTTTTTGATACAAGGGAGCATATCTTGTATGAACAGAGATATTACAATGATATTTTAGAGAAAATACTAGCAGTTTTATGATAATTATTAAAGTTAGACTATACTGTAAACTGTACTACAATGTTGGAGATTTATTGATATAACAAGTGTGAAGAACACGTGGTATAAACTGAAGATGACAAAGGAGAGAAAAAAAGTGAGTAAGTATTATAGGGAGAACAGATATTCAAGGAATCGTGCTAATGATATGTACGATGACTATAATGAATTAGACAATACACCATCTACAGAAAATTGTTATGGTGAAAGATATTATAATAGAAGAAGTTCTAATAGTAGATATTGTGAAGAAAGATATTCTAAAGATAAACGATGTGATTCATTTAGAACAAGGTGTGGATGTGAAAGTAGAGATGAAGAACCTTGTACAAACAAAGAATCCAGAAATAGCAAAAGGTACAATTGCTCAGAAGAGAACCAATATAAAAAAGAGGTTCACTTTTGGTGTGGAGGAGCAATTCAGCATATAGAACTATTGATAGGTTCAAATGGATTATTTGGAGCCGGTTTAAGTAAGGAAGTTAAGCTATACTTAGATCAACTGAATAATGAGTTTTGTTATATACTTGAATTAGTACAATGTTATAAAAGTGATTCTGATAAAATTGTGAAACGATTCTTAAAGGTGAATTCAAGTTTTATTAAGATTTTAAATAAAATAATGTTTGAAGAGTATTTAGGATCTACAGAATTATTTGAACTGGTAAATCATTTTATGATAGAGCAGATTTATGCATCTAGAGTATTTGTTGATAAAAAAAGAGCTCCTCAATATAAAGCGAAGAGTTGTGTGCTTGGACCAGATTTCTATGAAAAAAATGGACTTGGAGAAACTAAGCTTGAAATTGCATACAATACCTTCTACTTCTGGAATATTATCAGTGCACAACAAGCCTCTATACTAGAAAATATTATAACTTATTACAATTGTAATGTTCCTAAAAAATTCTATTGTGCTTTTCATAATTTTAAAAGAGCATACATTTGTCTTAATAAAAAGTCTGGAGAGTATTTTGATACTATGAGTAGTATAAAGCTTAAGAGTATAGGTACAGATATGTTATATGCAAGTATGCAGTTCTTAAATTTTTTATACAGTTTGACTCCCATTGAAATTGGTACCTTCTTACCAAAGGATACTCCAGAGGCGTTCTTTGATTTTAAAGAGCATGTAGTAGAAGAACAGGAATATATAAGCCAGAGGTTAAAACGTTGGATATATTCTCTATAAAGATAAATAGAAGTGGATAAAAGGGTTACTCGTTTCATAAAGATTGAAATATTGTGCAATAAAAACAATGTTTTATGGAAATGAAATGAGTAGCCCTTCTTTGTAATTAATATCAATAAAGATGTGGATTCTGTCTTAATTTTAGATAGATTCCTAATATTAAAAATCAAATGTCTTAGTAAGGATATCATGTTTTACAACAATAGAATTTTCAAAATAAATTACAAGAAAATCATCTTCAGAGTGAAAGACTCCATCTACAGATTTACCTAAATGGTATACTAAATAATCTTTATATGTATTCTTAGGTATATTTACATCAACTTCTTCAGAAGGAGTTTCGGCTCCTAAAATGTTTATTATCTCTTTTTTATCTTTTCCAAATAGTTTGTTTTTCTCAAGCATATCATCTAACATTAAGAATCTTGCTGAAACTTTATGCTGCCACTTATTTGAGGTGAAATTAGAATAATAGGATTTTTCAACTCCATAAGAGACATTAGGGATGGCAAGTGTTAAAAATAATATTAAGAAAAAGAGTATTCCTTTCTTATAACTTGATTTCCATATATAATATATTAAGAAAAGATATACTGGAAAATGAATTAGAAAACAAATGATATTTAAAAAATTTGTGATTACAGACCAGTCTGGAGATAAGACAACAACTGCCATGGAAATCGGTAGTACAACTCTTATATATCCCCATAGTAGCAGTACAATAATAACGCACTTCAATAAACTTTTAAAATTCAAATTAAACTTTTCCATTTTAATACTCCAATTATGTTTGTTATGTTAAAAAACTTTTTAGTGTAATTTTTTTGAATTGTGAATTTATTGTATGATTTACACTTCTATAATTATACATCAAAGGATTTTTGTTGCAATCATTATTGTTTAAAATTAACATTTATTTTAAAATATAGTCATTAAGAAAAGGGAAAATTCTGAAAATTATCCACAAATAATGGATAATTATAAAAGTTATGCACATAAATGAGTATATGATGGCATTAGAATGTGGATTAAAATTGAGAAAAATTAGAAATTATCCACATTGAGTTTTAGATAAATTGAATTTATGTGGATAAGAATTGAGTTTTTTAACAAATGCTATAATTAATGGATTATCATCAAAAAAAGCATAAAACAAAGATACTATAGAATTAACCTTTATGCAAGTAAATAAAAGGAAATTACATAATAGTAAAATTAGTCGAAATAATACGAATTTATGAGATATAATATAAATAAAGAAGAATGAGTGGGATAAGATATAAAAAACTTAGTTGAGCGTGGACAGTGGGAGGTGATCATATGAACTTGATTAAGAATCTTGTTAACAATCTAGGTTATATATTTCTTATAGCGTTTATAATTACGCGGTTGAGGGTATTCAAAAGGACTATTGTTAAAGAGAAATTTAAGAGAAGCGACATATTGCTTTTATCAATGGTATTTGGATGTTTTGGGATACTTGGAACCTACATTGGAACAGAAATTAATGGGGCAATCGCTAATACGAGAATGATTGGGGTTGTAACAGGGGGAATTCTTTGTGGCCCATTTGTTGGGATTGTTAGTGGAATTATCGCAGGAATTCATCGGTTGTTTATGAATGTTGGAAGTGCTACTGCTCTACCATGTGCTATAGCAACCATAATAGCAGGAATTTTTTCAGGATATATATATAAGATATTTAATAATAAAAATAAGGTTTTGTATGGATTTATATGTGGAATAATAATGGAAAGTATTGAGATGCTTATGATATTCATAATGGTAAATCCAAAAGAATTAGCAATGGCTATAATAAAGCATATATATATTCCAATGGCATTTACTAATGCATTTGGTATTGCGCTGCTTATTGCATTGGTAAATAGTATTGTAAGAGAGAAAGAAGAGATTGCAGCTAAACAATCACAGATTGCATTGGAGATAGCAAATAAAACACTTCCTTATTTTAGAGATATAAACGAAGATACTTATGAGGAAATTTGCTCAATAATTAAGGAATACACAGATACAGATGCAGTAGCTATTACTGATAAAGAAAAGATACTGGCTCACGTTGGAGCGGCATCAGATCATCATATAAAAGGGGAGTATTTTAAAACAGAAGCTACCCAAAACGTACTTGATACGGGAGAAATCTTGGAATTGAAAAATAAGAAAGAGATAAATTGTTCAAATAAAAAATGTCCATTAAAATCTGCCATTATTGCTCCATTGAAGGATGGAGACGAGATTATAGGGACATTGAAAATCTATTATGTTAAAGAAAATAAAATTTCTCATACAAATAGAAGCTTAGTTCTAGGGCTTTCGCAGCTTATTTCAACTCAACTTGAGATAAGTAAATTGAGCATACTTCAAGATATGGCAAATAAGGCTGAAATTAAAGCTTTACAAGCTCAAATAAATCCACATTTTTTATTTAATGCTTTAAACACAATTGTATCATTTGTGAGAATGAATCCTGATAAAGCTAGAGAGCTAATTATAAATTTATCTACTTATATGAGATACAACATAGAGAATGTTATGAATCTATCAGATATTTGTAAGGAACTTGAACAGGTGAGGGCTTATGTTGAGATTGAGAAAGCTCGATTTGGAGATAAATTAAATGTTGAATATCACATAGATGATGATGTGAATATAAAAATACCTAGTTTGATTATTCAACCTATAGTTGAGAATTCCATTAAGCATGGAATTATGAAAAATGGGAATAGTGGAACTGTGAGTATAGAGGTTAAAAATATTTCAGATGATAAAGTAAAGGTAATAGTACAGGATGATGGGATTGGGATACCAGAGGAAGTGATTCGTAGAGTGTATTCAGGGGATGTTAAGCAGAATAAGATTGGAATTTCTAATGTTCATAATAGATTAAAGTATTTTTATGGAGAAGGACTTAACATTGAAAGACTTGATAAAGGAACCAGGGTAAGTTTCATAGTAAAAAGGGAGGAGGAGCTATAATGAATAGTATTATCATAGATGATGAATTTCCATCAAGGGAGGAATTGAAATTTTTCATTGAAAACTTTTCATCAATAAAAATAGTTGGTGAATTTGAGAGTCCTATTGAAGCGCTTGCTTTTCTAGATAAGGAGAAGGTTGATGTTGTATTCCTTGATATTAATATGCCAAATATAGATGGTATGACTCTTGGAAAAATTATTTCAAACAAGAGCAAAGAAATCAAAATTATATTTATTACAGCACATAAGCAGTATGCTGTGGAAGCTTTTGAACTTGAGGCATTTGATTATATTTTAAAACCTTATTCAAAAGAGAGAATAGTTAATCTTTTAAAGAAACTTGAGAGGGTTGATGAAAAAGGTGCAATGGGGGATATTCTTTCAGTTTGGAAGGGGGAGAAGATTGTTATATTGAAGTGTGAAAATATATGCTATTGTGAAGCTGTAGAAGGGCATACCATTGTACACACATCTCAAGATGAATATGTTGTTAACAGTAGTTTATCTCAGTTATTTAAGAAACTTGGAGAGGAACAATTTTTTAGGACACATAGAGCCTTTATAGTAAATATGAGAAAAATCGAGGAAATAACACCTTGGTTTAATAATACATTTATGTTGAGGTTAACAGGAATAGATAAGGAAATTCCCGTAAGTAGAAATAATATAAGTGAATTTAAGCACCTCATGGGCATATAGTAACACTTTATTCACAAATTTAATCATTTCGTATAAAAATAGAAATATTCATACTCTTTTTCCTTATAATTAAGGTATGTTAGGGATCGGGCTTAATGAATCGGGTCATAACATGGGAGGATCCTATACATAATAAAAACGTAGGGGGTAAAGCGTATGGTATCATTTATCTTATCAATTTTTGCACTTATTCTAGGTTATTTGATTTATGGTAAGATTGTTGAAAAAGCTTTCGGTGCTGATGAGAATAGAAAGACACCAGCAGTTAGATTAGAAGATGGAGTAGATTTTGTTCCAATGCCGAACTGGAAGATATTTCTTATTCAATTTCTTAATATTGCAGGTTTAGGGCCAATCTTTGGTGCTATAGCAGGAGCACTTTGGGGTCCGGTATCGTTTATTTGGATAGTTTTAGGGTGTATTTTTGCAGGAGCAGTACATGATTATTTCTCAGGAATGTTATCTGTAAGACATGATGGAGCAAGTATACCAGAAGTTGTTGGTATTCAATTAGGTAATGGATTTAAACAGTTTATGAGAGTATTCTCAGTTATCCTTCTTGTATTAGTAGGGGTTGTATTTGTTAAAGGACCAGCTAGTATACTTAATGGTTTAACAGGAGTTAATGTTACAGTATTACTTTTAATTATCTTTGCATATTATCTTATTGCAACTGTTGTTCCGGTGGACAAGCTAATAGGTAAAATTTATCCTATATTCGGAATATGTTTATTGATAATGGCAGTTGGAATTGGATTTAGCTTATTCTTTAAAGGATATCAAATACCAGAAGTTTATAATAATTTTGGAAATATGCATTCAAATGCATTGCAAAATCCAATTTTCCCATTCCTTTTCATAACAATAGCATGTGGAGCTATATCTGGATTCCATGCAACACAATCCCCATTAATGGCTAGATGTATTACTAATGAGAAGCAAGGTAGACAGATATTCTATGGATCTATGATTGCTGAAGGTATAGTAGCGTTAATTTGGGCAGCAGCAGCAATGAGTTTCTTTGGAGGAGTCAATGGACTAGCATCAACAATGGCGGAAGGTCATAATGCAGCATGGGTTGTAAATGAAGTAAGTAATGGAATGTTAGGTAAAGTAGGTGGATTCCTTGCAATACTAGGAGTTGTAGCTTGTCCTATAACTTCAGGAGATACAGCATTTAGAAGTGCAAGATTAACAATTGCAGATTCATTTAAATTTAAGCAAAAGACATTAGTAAATAGATTTATGATAGCAATACCAATGTTTGTTATTGGATATATTTTAACTTTAGTAGATTTTGGTATAATTTGGAGATATTTCGGGTGGAGTAACCAGACATTAGCTACTATAGTATTATGGACAGCAGCAATGTATCTAGCAAGAGAAGGAAAGAATTTCTGGATGGCAGCAGTTCCAGCTACCTTCATGACAGCTGTGTGTACAACATTTATATTAGTATCAAAAATAGGATTTGGTATATCAATTAGCGTTGCAACTCCAGTAGGAGTTGTAGCAGGGGTATTAGCATTGATTATATTTATTAATGCTACTAGAAAGATAAAACAATAAAAGCTTTGATAAAAATTAATATGATAAAGGAGAATGTAGGTTTTGATATTTGTCAAAACCTACATTTTTAATGGCATAGATATATTCATTGCACTTATATCTTTTATCGTACACAGTATACTTAAAAAACATTGCACTAAAGAGTGAGGAGAATATGGCAATATTTAAAAGAAGTACAGATATAGAATGATATATTGTTTTAAAAAGGTAATTATAAAGGAATAATTGTAATTGGCATTTCCGTATTTCGCATTGTCTATCCAGTATAACAACTATAGTATTTCAAGAGATAATATTTTATGGCACATTATTGTGACCCAAGTCAGATTTACCCTCTTGTATATGAGAATACAATACATAGTATGATAATATATCCCAATATGTTACAAAAATTTGTTAATTAAGAAAAAAATAATGATAAAAATGAAGATTTCATACAAGAAATTACAAAAATAGACAAAAGAAAATGATATACTTATTATTGCTTAAGGGTTACTTTAGTCTAATTGTAATTGAGGGATGTTATGGAGTTAGTAAAAAGAAAAAAAGTGTATGCTATACTCATATTATTGTTTGGTATAGTATGTTATTTAATGGGAAATGTAATTAGGATAAAAACAATAAATAAAACTTCTTTCAAAATCAATGAAAAGTTTTATCAAATAGTTGAAGATATACTTAAAGATGTTGAAATAACATATGGGGATGAGAAGTATAGGTTAGATTCAAATAAGGTGGAATTTGATCATGAAAGAAAAGAAAAGAATCAATCTAATGAACAACATAACATAAATGTATGGATTTCATTAGAAAAGAAAAAAAATAATTCTCAAACTGGTGAGAACTTTTGCATTAAGATACCTATAGAAAAATTAGATGAAGAAGAATATACTTTGGATTGTAAATGGATGAAAAAACACAGGGGAAATATAACAGGAGAAATAGAGTTTTTCTCTCAGATTATTAATAATGTTGAAAATATATTTTATAAAGAGAGTATGAGATATGATTACGATTTAAAGGGGAATTTAAGAGTAAAAAATACTTTGGAAATTTCAATGGGAGAGAAAGAAATTGAAGAAATATTAATGGAATCTGAAATAATTGATGGAGTAGATAGGATTACTTTCATAGCAGAAATGTATGAAAAAAAGGACATTGGATTCAGTAAAGTTAATATTAAAGTTAAAAAGAGTTAAAATTTATGTTGATGAAGGAAATAACAAATAGAGAGGAATTAAAATTTTGAAGCAATTAAAAAAAATTAAAGTATTAACTATGATGATTGTAGTGTTTATAGTATTCTATCTTTCATTAAATCCCATAAATAATTTGATTAATAAAAAAAATGAAGAGAAAATTAATAACACTGTGCTGTATAAGATTAATGATTCTTTAAGTAATATTATGTTTAATGTAAAGTCTGAAGAAGGAAATTATTATGTGGAATTTAAGGATGTTGAGCATATATCAGATTTTAAAGAAATATTAAAAAATAGAATTAGTGAAGTTAAAGTAAGGTATGTATTTAGACATACCAAATCTCAAACTGAAAGTGAAGAGTTTTATATTAATATACCTGTACTTGTAAATAGTCACAATCGTAATTTTAGTATAGAAGGATATGATGAAACTAAACACATGGAAATAATAAGAAAAATATTAGAACAATTTTTAGAATTCAAATTTGAAGAATTCTACTGTGATTTAAAAAAGGAAGATTCTTTAGAGGTAAAAGAAATTGTAAGTCAAGTAATATATGATGATAGCAATATGAATTATGATGAAGTTGGAAACATAATTGAGGGAAGTAGTGTAGTATTTAATGCAAAAAAGAGTAATTCTTTAGGTGGAATGATTTTTTCTGGAGATCTTAACTGGGAATTAAAACAGAAAAAAGATGTAATAAATGTTGAAATTAAAGAATATACAGGTGAATTAATTCCTTTATGGTCAGTTGATTATAAAAATGTAGAAGAAATAAAGGTTTTTGAAAATGGAAAGAGTGAACTTAAAATTATAGATAAAGAGATGATACAGCGAATTTTTTCTCTTATTAATGAATTTAAGTATGAACAGGTAAATACTTTAGAAATGCAAAATATAATTAAAGATAAACATTATACACTAGTTTTTAATGATGGAATTTTTGAGTATTATGTTGTATCTGGAGCAAAGGGAATAGGGATTGTAAATAATCAGAGTGCTGCAGGTGAGGAGGCATCTCAAGATTTAGAATTTTTTTTGAAGATGGAAATGTAGTTTATGAGAATATAAAATAAGTGATTTAAAATAATTTTAAAAGCGGATCTTTTATAAGATGCGCTTTTTATGTGATTTACTTTAAACGGGGTAGTTTGGAAAAAAATAGAAAAAGTATATTGAAATATATAAAATTTCGGCAAAAAAAATAAAAAAAATAGAGAATTTTGCAGAAAGGCACTAAAAATTAAGTTAATTAATAAGAAAAAGTAAAATTTCATTGAGAAATGAATAATTATACATTAAAATATAATTAATGACACAAAAATTTAATAAATTTAAAGAGATTTAAATAATCAACTAGGGGGGACAAGATGAATTATATTGGGGTGATATATTCAGTAATAGCTATTATGCTGATTTGTATAATGGTATCTCTGGTAAATAAAGAATGTACTTCATTAAAAAAGATATACTTAGCGATGATTGCATGTCTATTCGTTTGGGTAAGTGCTGATACTGTTAATTTTTTTGCTTATGGTACATATATAAAATTATTTTTATATAACTTTAAATATTTAGGTATTTTGCCCTTGCCGAATTTACTTATGATTTTGTCTATGAAATACTGTAGTAAAAATAATATTATAAAACAGGAAATAATTAAAATAACTTGGATAATACCCATAATTTCATTTGTATTGCTTAGTACAAATTCCTATCACAAGTTATTCTTCAAATCATTATATGTAGCTGAAGTGCATAATGAACTTAGTGTAGTATCAGTGTATGGAGTTGCTTTCTGGATTTTTGCAGCAATAGCATATGGATTTTTGTTTATTAGTATTTTAATATTAATTTCTTGTTATTTTAATCTTCCAAAGTATTATAGAGGACAAACTATATTAATAATAATAGCTATGATTCCAGCATTAGTGGCAAATATTATTTCGATTTTTGAGTTAACATATTTAAATTATGATGTTACAGCTCTAGGGTTTATCCCTTGTGTAATAATATATAGATACATATTGTTTGATGCTGTTGTTGCAGAAGTAATACCTAAGTCAAGAGAGATAATTATTGATAGTCTAAGAAATATTATAATCATTACTTCAAAAGATGGTAAAATTATTGATTCAAATGATATGGCTAAGAAGGTTTTTGGGAAATATGATATAAATATTAAGTTAGAAAAGTTTGAAAAGGTTTTTCAAGAACTTGTGATAAAATCTAAAGCTGAAGTAACTAAAGAAATTGATAGAGTTGAGATAAAGATTTTAGTAGATGGGAAGGAATATTACTTTGTTAAAAATGAATCTGCTATTTGTGAAGATGGAGAAAATTTAGGAAAAGTAATATTTTTAAATGATATATCATACATGAAAGTTGCTATGAAGAAGCTTGAAACAATGGCAAAAAAAGATATGCTTACAGGTCTTTTTAATAGAGTATATTTTGATGAACAGATTTATGCGATAGGAAAGTCTAATATTGAAGACAAGCTGCCTCTTGCAATTGTAAAAGGGGATATTAATAGCATGAAGATGATAAATGATGCTCTTGGAAAGAAGATGGGAGACAAACTAATTGTAAAGATGTCAGAGATAATAAAAGCATTAGTTCCTGAAAATTCACTTGTGGCAAGAGTTGGTGGAGATGAATTTGGTATTATATTATTTAATACAAAAGAAGAAATTGTACTTAACATGATTAATGGAATTAAGAAACGATGCGAGGATGAAGGAGAAGGTCTTAATAACCTTAGTATGTGTTTAGGATATAGCATTATGGAGAATGTTGAAAAAAATATAGACAAACATGTTGAGTGCGCTGATAATTTTATGTATAGAAAAAAGATGATGGAGAGTAGAAGTGCTAGAAGTTCTGTTATAGATTCATTAAAAGTAGCATTAGAACAAAGTAATTATGAAACAAAAGAACATGCTGAAAGAACTAGGGAACTTGCTGTTAAACTTGCTAAAAGAGTAGGAATAAAGCAAAATAAAATTAATGATATAGAGATGTTGGCATTACTTCATGATATAGGGAAGTTAGCTATTCCAGATAGTATCTTAATGAAACCAGGAAAACTAACAGATGAAGAGTTTGAAGTAATAAAAACTCATTCACAGAAGGGGTATGATATTGCAATATCATCTCCAAATTTAATAAATATTGCAGAGGGAATACTTCATCACCATGAGCGTTGGGATGGTAGAGGTTATCCCAAGGGATTGAAAGGTGAAGAAATACCTATAGAATCAAGAATTATAACAATAGTAGATTCTTATGATGTTATGACAAATGACAGACCATATCATAAAGCTATGCCAAAAGAAAAGGCTATAGAGGAACTTCTTAGATGTAAAGGAAGTCAGTTTGATCCTCAATTAGTGGATATTATGATAGAAATGGTAAATGAATAGTGGACAGTGGACAACGATTGACATTTCTCTCCGAGAAATTTTAATTTTATTGTTCCTTGGACAATAGGTGTTTACCTGTTTCTTTTGAAATGAAACATTGTATTTTTAATACAATGTTTTTGTTTTAAAAAAAAGACAAACATACATTTGTATAAATTAGTTTTACTAGGCTATAATTAAAAACATAAAACAAATGTATAATGTAGAATTGAGAATGGAGAATGATTGACATTTCTCTTTGAGAAATTTTAATCTTATTGGTCTTTGATCAATGGGAGTTCACTCGTTTCTTTTAAAATGAAACATTGTGTTTTAAATACAATATTTTATCACAGATAAAATGAGTAAAAGCAATTAATACTAAAGAACAATAAAATGTAGGTTCTGATATAATTCAGAACCATCCATCATTATACATTATCCATTATCAATTATACATTTGTTTTCATCTACATTATCTTAAAAGAGAAAAAGCTTCAAGGTACATGTATATGGAAACAATTTTCAATAATAATCAATATACCCTATTGGAAGGAGAGTAACATGGAAGGTATAATGTATAGTAGAGATGAAAATGAAAAAGTGAAGACATTGAAGAAATTTCATGAAAGGGAAAAGATGATGATTAAAGAAGAATTAAGGAGTAATCTTAAAAAGTATTTTGGTTATGATGAATTTAGAAAAGGGCAATTAGATATAATTGAAAATATATTAGATGGTAATGACGTATTAGGTATTATGCCAACAGGTGCAGGAAAATCCATATGCTTTCAGCTTCCTGCTTTAATTTTAGAGGGAGTAACTATAGTAATCTCCCCATTGATTTCACTTATGAAGGATCAAGTAGATGGTCTTAATCATATGGGAATCAAAACTACATTTATTAATAGTACACTGAATGATAGAGAAGTGGAAGAGAGATTTCAAGAGATAATGTATGGGAATTACAAACTCGTTTACATTGCACCGGAAAGATTAAAATCACATAAGTTTATTGAGATGATGTATACAGTGAAAGTATCAATGGTGGCTATAGATGAGGCTCACTGTGTGTCCCAGTGGGGGCATGATTTTAGATCCAGTTATAGATATATAAAAGATTTTATAAGTTCTTTTGAAGAAAGACCTACTGTATGTGCATTCACTGCCACTGCAACAGATATGGTTAAAGAAGATATTATAACTCTTTTAAGATTAAGAAAACCATATACATTGACAACGGGATTTGATAGAGAAAACTTGAAATTTCAGGTTGAAAAATGTGATGATAAAAAAGAATATATTCTTAACTATATAAGGGCAAACAAAGGAAATACCGGAATTGTTTATGCATCTACAAGAGCGGATTGTGAATACCTTTATACATTTCTTTCTAAAAATGAAATTAAGGTTGCTATGTATCATGGAGGATTAAGTGAGGAAAGTAGAAGCAGCGCGCAGAATGATTTTTCTTTTGATAATGTAGATATTATGGTGGCTACCAATGCTTTTGGGATGGGTATAGATAAATCAAACGTTAGATTTGTAATACATTATAACATTCCTAAAAATATTGAAGCATATTACCAAGAGGCAGGAAGAGCAGGGAGAGATGGCGAAAATAGCGAATGTATTTTAATTTTTGATCCAAAGGATATAAATGTTCAGAGTTTCTTCATTGATAACAGTAATCTTCCACCACATTTAAAGACCATGGAGTATGAAAAATTAAGAAATATGATTGATTATTGTAATACAACAAGGTGTCTTAGAAAATATATATTAGAGTATTTTGGAGAAGATGTTCAGTATGAAGAGTGTGGCAATTGTAGTAACTGTCATGGTGATTATGAGGTTCAAGATATAACAATAGAGGCTCAGAAAATATTCTCATGTGTATATAGAGCTAAAGAGATGTATGGAGCTGGAGTAATAGCTGAGATACTTAAGGGATCAAGAAATAAGAAAATCATAAATAATAGATTAAATGAAATAAGTACTTATGGACTTATGAAAGATCAAACAATAAAGAAGATATCAATGCTTATAAATAAATTAACAGCTGATGGATATTTAGATGTTACCAAAAGTAGATATCCTGTGCTAAAGCTAAATAATAAGTCTGTAGATATTCTAAAATCAAAAGAAAAGTTATTAATTAAGCTTCCTGTAGTAAAAGATACTATTATTGAAAATGATGGATTATTTAATGAACTTAAGGAGTTAAGAAAGAACATAGCTGATAATGAGAATGTTCCACCATATTTAATCTTCTCAGATGCATCATTAAGAGATATGTCAATAATATATCCTCAAAATGAGAGTGAGTTCCTTATGGTAAAAGGAGTTGGAGAACAGAAACTTAGGCTTTATGGAAAGCAATTTATTGAAGCAACATTAAAATATATTGTAGAAAAAAATGTTAGCGATGAAGAAATCAACAATAATAGAATAATGAATAATAGAATTATGAGTAATAAAAAGAATGAAGATAAAGTAGATAATAAGAAGAAAACAAATAAAGTCTCTAGTAGTAAATCAGATAAAATAAAGAGCTTTGAGATTACTTATGAAATGTATAAAGAAGGCAAAAGCATAGAAGAAATTTGTTGTGAGAGAGAATTGAAGCAGATATCAGTTGAGGGGCACCTTGTTACAGCTTTTAGTGAAGGCTATGATCTTACTATTGAAGAATTTATACCAGAAAAGTATATTTCTTTAATTAAAGAAAAGATGAATGAAATTGGTTCTGAAAGATTGAAACCTGTAAAAGATGAACTTCCTGAAGAGGTAGAGTATTTTTGGCTTAAACTAATAAAAGAAGTTTTATAAATTAATTAATAGCCACAGTTCAGTTATAATTGACAATATTGTAGCACCAAGGTAAAATTTTCATTGAGATTAAATGTATATTGTGGAGGAGCTAGATATGTTTACTTTAAAAGTAATTTTTTCAATTAGTATTGTTTTAATTGCAGGAGTATTATTATACAGTAATAAAAAGACAAAAGTTAAGCTTGGAACAAATATGTTTCAAGGGAAAGTTAAAACAAAGAGCAGTATTAAACTATTACTATTAGCAGTACTTGCATTAGTAGCATTAAGTGGTGTTTTAGGTGCAGTGAAGTCTGGTATTAATGATGGAACACTTTTTAGTATAGGAGTATGTTTTTATATATGTTGCCTATTGTATATGGAGCACAATAATTTTATTATTTCAAGAAGTGGGGTAATGTACAATAATATAACAGTAAGTTGGGATAGTGTTGATAGCTATGAATGGAATGATAATAAATTAAAAATTGTTTTTAGAGTACCAAACAGATTAACACATGGAGTAGTGACAGTAGATAATAATCAGAAAAGAGAGATTGATAGGATTTTAAAAAAATATATGAAAAAAGCAGAGAAGAATAATTAATATAAAAACTCAGTTCAGATGAACTGAGTTTTTTTGATTATTTCCTAATAGAAAGTTGCAATTAAAAAAGTGGATGTATTGTTTAAGGTAAATTACAGAATTATCTTAAGTAAATTTTGTTTGATAAAAGAGAAAAGGTGGGGTATAATAAAAAAGCAGGACACGAAAGATTTTTTAAAATCATAACCGAATGTTCGCAAAACTCATTATAAGGAGGAAGAATTATGGTTTATGATGTTATTATTGTTGGTGCAGGACCAGCGGGGATTTTTACAGCTCTTGAGTTGGTGAGAAATAATTCACAGAAAAAAATTCTTTTAGTGGAGAAGGGAAGAAGTATTGATAAGAGGTATTGCCCAAAAGAAAAAACAAAAAAATGTGTTTCTTGTAAGCCGTATTGTCATATCACTACAGGCTTTTCTGGAGCTGGTGCTTTTTCTGATGGAAAGTTGTCACTTAGCTATGAGGTTGGAGGAGATCTTCCAGAATTAATAGGTAATGAATTTGTTCAGGAATACATTGAGTATACTGATAAAATATATATTGAATATGGTGCAGATACGAAAATCGAGGGAATTGGTAATAGTGAAGAGATTAAAGAAATAAGAAGGAAATCAATTGAAGCTGGATTGAAATTAGTTGATTGTCCAATAAGACATTTAGGTACAGAGAAAGCTCAAGAGATATACTACAGTATACAACAGACACTTATTGAAAAAGGTGTAGATGTAATTTTTGAGCATGGTGTTAAAGATATTTTAATTGAAGATGGTGTTATAAAAGGAATAGATGTAGAAGATTTAAGAAATGGTGAAAAGAAAGTATTTAAAGGTGAAAAAGTAATAATCTCAACAGGAAGAAAAGGTGCTGATTGGCTTAAGAGTATGTGTATTAAACATGATATTGATCATCAAGCAAGTACTGTTGATATTGGTGTAAGGGTAGAAGTTAGAAATGAAGTTATGGAAAGAGTGAACAATGTTCTTTATGAGTCAAAGCTTATAGGATATCCAGAACCATTCAGAAATAAGGTAAGAACTTTCTGCCAGAATCCAGGAGGATTTGTAAGTCAGGAGAATTATGATAATGATTTAGCTGTTGTAAATGGACACTCTTATAAAGAGAAGAAATCAAATAATACGAATTTAGCTATTTTAAGTTCTCATAATTTCTCTGAGCCTTTTAATAAACCTATAGAGTATGGGAAAAAAGTTGCTGAATTAGTAAATATGCTTGGTAATGGAAGAATACTAGCTCAAAGATATGGAGATATTCTTGATGGGAAAAGAACATGGCAGCATGAATTATCTCAGTCAAATTTAAAACCAACTCTTCCAGATGCGGTTGCAGGTGATATTACATCAGCAATTCCATATAGAACAATGTTGAATATACTTAACTTTATAAAAGCAATGAATACTGTTGTTCCGGGATTTGCTAGCAGAGAAACTTTACTTTATGGTCCAGAAATAAAATTCTATAGTAATAAGATTAAGATAACAGAGGATTTTGAGACTAACATTAAAGGATTGCATTGTCTAGGAGATTCTAGTGGATGGACTAGAGGTCTTATGATGGCATCTGTTATGGGTGTTCTAATGGGAAGAAAGATCTTTGAGGAAAGTAATAAGTAAGATATGTACAAGATGAGTACGAGTTAGGAATGCTTCATTAATTAGCAAGGGGAGAAGGATAGTACAAACGGAACCTTGCAATGCTTGTACTATATATTCGCGAAGGAGACTTTTAGATTAAGCTGAAAGTCTTCTTTTTCTTTTTAATAATGACTTTTGTGTTGGAACGATATTTGTTGGTGTTATTTTACCATGTATTTTTGAAACGTTCTTAATCTTCATTGTTGGATCGTATATATCGTGTTTTTCAAGTATATTTTCAAATATTTTAAATTCTTTTTTCTTGATAACAATTTCAATTTTATATCTTCTATCTCCGTGATTACCTCTTACTGGATAGTTGTTTACAGTATATCCAACAGATCTTAAAGATTCAGCTACCGCAATCATCTTATCTTTATTTGAGAGAAAAAGATCAATCTCAATTATTCCTAAGGCTAATTTATCGTCTACTTTTCCTCCTATGAATACTCCCATACTTTTACCTAATGCGAATGCTAAAGTATAGTGAATACCAGTAGAACTAGTTACTTTTGATACAATAGTTGCAAAGATCATTGCGTCAACGAACACTACGAAGTATACGGGGTTCATGATTTTTTTCGAGATTAACAGTGTTTTCAATGTTCCAAGAACATTAGTAAAGGCAGTTATTAAAAATAATGTTGCTAGTTCAAATATTAATGTCATAGACATCACTCCTTTCAATTTTTGTATTGTTTATATGAACTTACATATTTCAAAAATTCTTTAAAGTTATGTAATTATTAATCTTATTTTCTATGTGATAATTCCGGGCATGGAAAATAAAACTTACTTCCCATTAAAATTTTAATAAGGAAAAAGCTATTTATAAAAAATTGCATAACAAAAACAACCTAATAAGGTTTATAAAAATTACATTTATAACACTTTTAAAAAGCCGGAAAAATTTAATCAAAATGAAAAATAATATGATATTCTAACTAAATGATTGTATTTCGTAGGTTTATGAAAAGTTGTACATCGTAATAATATATTTTGAAAAATTTTATTTGAAGCTAAACAATGGCTTGTTCAACTTGTTCTATGCATTATATCATAAGTTTGGAATTAATGCAAGTTTTAGATTACAAAAATCTTTTAATAAAGCATGGAATACGTAAGGATATAACAAAAATAATATAGTTATAACATTGAATATATGTTAATTATTGCAATTAAATACATGAAGTGCTATAATAATACCTAGATTATCGATACCTCGAAAATCTAGGTATTGTCTTTTAAGAACATAAAAATTGGTTGAACGGAGGGAAAGAATGAAAATTAGTAAAGAGCTACAAAAAGGCAGCAATATAACAATTATTCTTAAAATGCTGGAGAATAGATCTATGTATGGCTATGAACTGATAAAAGTTATTGAACTTAAATCAAATACACTATTTAAATTTAAAGAGGGGACATTGTATCCTATCCTTCATGCCCTTGAACAAGAAGGTGCAATTGAATCTTATTGGGATTCTTCTAATGGAAGAAGGAGAAAGTATTATAGGATATGTGAAAAAGGTAAGAGAATGTTAAAGGAAAAAGAAGAAGAGTGGAATTTATTTAAAGGGGCTATAGATAGTATACTTGATAGCTCTCTAAAGGGGGTATAGAAGGGGATGGAATCAGTAATAGAGCGGTATCTAGATGAGGTATGTTCATATATTAAATTTAAAGAGGTACATGAAGAGGTAAAAGAAGAGCTTAGATGTCATATCCAAGAATTTGTTGAAGAACTTGTAGATAGAGGTATAGAAGAAGAGGAAGCTGTGAAAAAGGTGATTAAATCAATGGGTAGCAGTGATTTGGTTGGGGAAAGATTAAATAAAGTACATAAGGATAAGATTGATTGGATTTCATTAATAATTATATCTTTTTTATCAATATTAGGAGTGGTATCAATATACTTTATAAGTTTATCTCATGTAACTAGAGATGAGCCAGTAGTTCATGCTATGAGTTATATGAGAGTAAATATATTTTATAGTTGTTTAGGTATTATACTTCTAGGGATATTTTATATTTGGGATATAAGGAAGTTAAAAAAATATTCATTTTTAATCTTCTTTGGAGTAATTGTTTTATTTGGATGTGTAATGGTAAATAGAAATACTATGAATGGGAGGTTAGTTTTAAGCCTAGGAAGTAATATATCAATAAGTTTATATCCACTTGTATTTCTTTTTATATTGAGTTCATGTGGAATTTTAGATATAGTAGATTGGGAAAAAAGAAGAAATTTATGGTACGGATTCTTAATAACTATTGTACCAGTGGTAATTTTAATGATATGTAAAAGTACTAGTCTAACATTTGTTTATTTAACAATAATCTTAACATTAATATTTAGAAGTAACATTAGAACAATAGATAAGATAATAATATTATTAGGAAGTTTAATTCCTGTATTTGTGTTTTTAGGAAGCAGTGAGTATTTCATAAATTCAATGTTAAAACAAATAGATTATATGAACAATATTGATGATTATGGTTTTATTCGGTATAGAATACATTATCTCTTGAAAGATGTTAAAATGTTTGGAAATGGTTTTCATATTCAAGGGTTACCTTTACCAGTAATGGAATCTTCATTCATAATGGTATATATAATTATTTCATTGGGTTGGGTTGGATTTGGATTTGTAGTATCTATGATAGGAGTTTTATTTTTTAGAATTATCAACAAAATTGGTTTGTATAATAATAGATATTTAAAAAATATAAGCTTAGCGTTTTTTCTTTTACTATTTATACAAGCATTATTACATATACTTGGAAGCTTGAATTTAATACCAACGACCTTTCATGGGTTAATGCCTTTTGTAAGCTATGGCAGAACAAATATATTATTGAGCTTTACAGCTTTTGGATTTATATTAAGTTCATATAGAAGAAGAAATTTAAAGCTTGAAAGCAGGGAAAATAAATTAGGTGTATTTAAAAATAAACTTCCTTACTTAGAAGTTAAATTAAGGTGGAGAAATAAATAATAAAAGGACAGGTCAAATAAATGGCCTGTCCTTAGTATATTAATAAAAATATTTCTAAACTTAGTTTAAAACAGCAGAGAAAAACTGTCAAATATATATAAAATCTCGCCTAATATTAAAAATCAAATCAATAAAATAAAATAAAGTTAAAGTCGGACAGTAATCATATTAAACTAATATGATTAATTCTCTGCTGTGTAATATAAAATTAATATGTATTTTGAAAGTGGTGAGCTTTGAAAATAATATTAATAGTATAACGAAGTACGTTAAAATTCCTTAAGTGAATATTCATTCACTTAATAATAACATATTATCATAATTAAATCAATGATAATAATAATTTGTAATAATTGATAAGGATTTGCAAATGAATATAATAAACTCTTGGTAATAGTTTATAAAAAAATTATACTAACTTGTGAAAATAGCTTGAATTAAATTAGATGTAGTATATAGTTATATAAAAAGGATGTGAAACGATGGAAGAGAAGATATTAGTAGTAGATGATGAAAAAAGTATTGCTGATGGTATTGCATATGCTTTTAAAAGAGAAGGTTATATTGTTGAGAAGGCTTACAATGGTGAAGAAGCATTGTATAAAATACAAACCTTTAATCCTCATATACTTATTATAGATGTAATGATGCCTAAAATGAGTGGTTTTGAAGTATGCAGGAAATTAGATAATAGACAAAATCTTGGGATTGTAATGCTTACTGCTAAAAGTGATATTATTGATAAAGTTTTAGGGTTAGAATTAGGAGCAGATGACTATATAACAAAGCCTTTTGATATAAGAGAAATATTAGCAAGAGTTAAATCTCTGATTAGAAGATTAAATAAACATTCTAATCAATCAGAAGAAGCAGACATACAAATAAAAGAGCTGAAAGTGATGATAAAACAAAGAAAAGTAATTATCAAAGGAGAAGAGATAGAACTTACTCCAAAGGAATATGATTTGTTAGTACTGTTGTTGGCACATTTAGATAGAGTTTATACAAGAGATGAACTTTTAGACTTAATATGGGGAATGGACTATATAGGTGGAACAAGGACAGTGGATATTCACATTCAAAGACTGAGAAAAAAATTAGGTAAAACCTACGATAATATCATACAAACAGTATATAGAGTAGGATATAAAGCTGTAGGTGAAATTTATGAAGATTAGTATTAAGGTGAAATCAAGTGTGTTTTTTGCACTACTGTTAGTTTTCACAGTAGGTATATTAAGCACATTAGTGTTAAAGGGAATAGAAAACAAGCAAAAGAACGATTATGAGATGTATTTAGCACGACAGGGGAAAATTGCAAACACATATATCAGTCAAATAGATCTTACAGAACCAATAGAAGATACAAAACTATTTTTGGAACAAAATGCACAAGAACTTGTATTATATTTAAATTCAATAAATGGAATGCATGCTGTAATTTATGATATAGAAGGAAAAGAGCTATTTAATACTTTATACTATAATGTTAGAACAGATGTTGATGATATACTCTCTCATGCCTTGAAAAATCAAATAGCATATAAAATTGTTGGAGATCATGTTGAATATATAGCTCCTCTGTATAAGGGGCAGCAAATAGGAGTTGTTCAATTTCACTATTCACTAAAAAAAAGTATAGAATTTTATTCAGATATAAAGTCACTTTTTATTAGAATAGGAGCTGTGGTATTTATATTAAGTTTCATAGGTGCTTATTTTTATTTTGATAGATTTTCTAAAAGTATTTTTAAACTTAAAAAAGATACATTGGATATTAAGAAGGGATTATATAGTAATATTGTTCCACTTAAGAGAAATGATGAACTTGGGGAATTAAGTGAAGGAATTTATTATATGAGCAGTGAAATAGAAAAAAATATAACAAAAATTGAAGATGAAAAGCAAAAATTAAAGTTAGCAGTGCAAAAGTTAAAAGCATTAGAAAAACAGCAGAAAACTTTTATTGGAAATATAACACATGAATTCAAAACACCGCTTACAGTTATAAAAACATATATGGATCTATTGGATTTATATTCAGATGATCCAAATTTACAGCAAGAAGCAAAAGAGAATATCCTTAAAGAGACTCAAAGATTATATGATATGGTAGAGAAGATTTTACATCTATCATCATTGGAAAAATATGATTTTGAATGTCAATGTGAAGAAGTAGATGTAAAAGTTGTTCTAGAAGAAATATGCAGCAGGATGGAAGGAAAAGCTCAAAAGTTTAATATTAGTATTATAAAAAACTTACAATCAGGTTTTATTTTAGGTGATAAAGAGAATCTAATGCATATTTTTATCAATTTAATAGATAATGCTATAAAATATAATGAAGCTAATGGAAAAATATTTATTAATAGCTACACTAAAAACAAAATGGTAAATGTTGAAGTATCTGATACTGGAATTGGAGTCCCAGAAGAATCTAGGGAGAAGATATTTGAACCTTTTTATACTGTCTATAAAGATAGAGCAAAAAAACAGGGAGGAACAGGGGTAGGGCTTTCCCTTGTAAAAGAATTAATTGAAAAACAAAAAGGTAGTATTACTTTATTAGATACAGAAGAAAAAGGAACAACGTTTTTAATTACATTTCCAGCTTTGTATAGAGAATCCATAGTATAACTTAATTTATACATACACCTTAGAAAAAGCTATACGATTATTGCTCAAAATCGGAGTACACCTTAGACCTAGTATAAGTTTAGTTATACTCGAATCTCTTTAAAGTTCACAATTTAGAAACAATTAGAGATACTTTTGAAATAACAATTAGTTATAGTATCCTTATTGAAGTAATAAGGAGGAAATTAAAAATGAACAAAAGAAATTTGATTATTGGAACATTAGTAATAAGTGCTTTAGCAGGAGTAGGAGGATATGCAACCTACAGAGCAGAAGGACAAGAAAATAATAAAAAAATCACTATAATAAAGGATACAAACGATATTATGGCAACTGAGGTTGCTGCATCTAAAGTTGATTCTTATGAAGGGATAACAGGATATGATTGGTTAAATGAAAAGCAAATAGTTATTACAAAGGAAAATGAATCATTGGAACAAATAAAAATAATTAGTAGTAAGTTAAAGGCTAATTTCAATGTGAAAAATCTATATTTATTTGATTTGAATTCTAAAGAAGAAAAAGGCATTGGTGACCAATCAAAATCCCAAGATGGGGCAATTTTTTCACCTAATAAAGAGTATATGTTTTATAGAAATGAATTTGAAAAAAGTGCTACAGCATATATTGCAGATTCTAAAGGAAATACAAAAGCTGAAATTTTGGATAGTGTTATACACGAGTATGATTTGAGTGAGGCTCAATGGATTAATGATAAAGAAGTAATTATTCCTTGTCATAGTATTAAAGGTTTTGCTGTCATAAATATTGATGGAACTATAAGCAAAATAGAAGATGTAGAAGAGGGAATAATGGGAACAGAAGATCCATTAAAGGGACTTAGTATCACAAAACCTATGAAAGTTGGAGATAAAATATATTATGTAACGATACACCGTGGTTCAGATGATGATGATAAAATAAAAGTTTATGATATAAATAATAAAGAATATAGAATTTTAGTTAAAGATGATGTTCATGAATTTAGTTCATCTCCAGATCAAAGTAAATTTCTTATGGTTACAGCAAATATTGATAAAGATGTAAATGAACTGATTATAACGGATTTAGAAGGAAAACAAAGAGAGCTTTTAGCAGAAGGATATATTTTTGGTGCAAGATGGTCTCCTGATGGAACAAAGATAGCTTATATATCATATGGAGAAGGTAAGGAAGGTCTTTATCTAGTAGATGTAAAAACCAAGAAAAAATCATTGATTTCTGCAGGTGAATATTACTTACCTATTTCATGGAGTCCATCTGGTGAAAAATTAATGGTTCATAGTACTAAACCAAAAGATAAGGATAGACCATTTGATGTAATGGGTGTTACTAATGTAATTACTTTAAAGTAAGGATGTAATTTAAAATAATTGTTGAAATTGGTATTATTAGCCTGTATAATGAAAAAAATAATATAAAATAGTATGGACTAGTCTTTTCACAATACTTATAGAAAGGAATGAGTTATATGTATAAATATATATATGTTGAAGCAGATGCACAGGGCTTATTATTTCAACAGGCAAATCATAGAGAATTAATTGATAAATATAGTGCAGAAGGTTGGAGATTCGTTACTGCTATCCCTTCAGAATTTAATGGAGAGGGTAGAATCAAAGAATTTGATTTGGTTTTTGAAAAAGAAGAATAAATATATAACTTTAAGAAAATGTAATTTGATAATACTTTTGTAAGTGTAGAAAAACTCTTGGATTTTAAATCCAAGAGTTTTTTTCTACACTTTAAATATAAATCTTATTCAGCTTTGAGTATTTTCTTTTCAGCTTCATAAGTGGACCATACAGCGTTTGCAATAAAATTAAAATTAGCTAGTGCTGCATCATAACCATCCATTCCTTCAAGAGTAGCAGCTGCAGTAGCATCTTTTACAACTATAACTTCAAAGCCTTGTTTTATCAACTCTCTCATGTGGGATTCTACACATAAGTTTGCAGACATTGCGGCAAATATTACTTTTTCAAGTTTTCCTACAAACTTCCAATTATAATTTCTTTATTCTTTTTTTATTATTCTTTATAAATCATAGTATGTTTTTTTTGAAATATCTCATATTAAACATATACCGCTAAATCTATATACAAAAGAAGGGTGTTTAAAATGAAAATTAGCTCAAAGAAATTAGTTGTTTGTATAATGTTATTTAGTTTATTTACCAATACAAAATTCATAGCAAAAGCTTCAAATGAATGTGATTTAGAGAATAAAGAAAAATTAAATACTTATGAAGTAACAATGAAACAGGATATCTTATCTTTAATGATGGCTTATCCAGAGTACATTGAAGATGTGGAATGTAACGATAATGGAATGGTATATTTAATAATGAAATCAGGTAAGAAAATTCTTTATGATGATAAGAAGGAAAAGATATTTGAGGGGAAGTTAGCAAATTCAGATCTACAAGATATGATGGAACAAAGATATCCTTTAGAAGCTAGTACAAAATTAATGGATAAAAACTTTGATCCAGGACGTCTAAGAGTATATGCATTACTCAATGAAGTTTATGGTGATTCAAAGAAGAAGATAGAATCTAATTTAAAGAAGACAAATATAGGATACAGGTATTATCAATTTAATGGGAACAATAAAGCAGCAAAATCACTAGAAGCTGCTATGAGAGAAATAAACACACTATCTCAAAGTAGAAAGGATATTTATAATTGCCTTTTTCCAGCCAACGGAACATATAACTATCGGTATATCTCAGGTACTAATAGGTTGAGTCCACATTCATTTGGAATTGCGATTGATTTAAAAAGAGATAATAGAGATTATTGGAAGTGGGCTTCAAAGAAAGATGGAGAAGAGAGGTTAGCATCTTATCCTAAGGAAGTTGTTGAAATATTTGAAAAATATAATTTTATATGGGGAGGAAAATGGTCACATTTTGATATTTTACACTTTGAATATCGACCTGAAATTATTTTAAAAGCTAGATATTTTGATAATGAGTACAAGGATGAAGATGAATGGTATGAAGGAGCACCAATCAAAGAAAAGAATGTTAAAGGTTATATAAAAAAAATTAACAAAGCATTTAAAAATAAAAAGAAAGTAACAAGTACTACTAATTTTAATGAAGAAGTAGATAATTATATAAATCAGATTTTTAAAAATCGAAATAAAGCTATACTGGATAGAGATTTGGAGTTAATTAAAACTTTTTATGATACTAAGACCAAATATGGTACTTGGGCATATGAACATGAAAAAAAGAAAGTAGATTATATTCATAATTGGGAACAGAAACAAGGTGTAAAGTTTACTGATATATCTTCAAATGTAATGATTAAAAAGATTATAGGTAATGAGGATAATTACACAGTTTCATTACTATGTTGTACAGAGTATAAATATATATATGAAAATCAGATAGAAGTAAATAGAGCTAGAATTGGAACTACTCACTTTATGAATATTATGATGACTGAAGATAAATGGGTAATTACAAAGGAATGGTATAAAGATCCTTTTGCAGATTCATTAAACTTAGAAAAGCTGAATGTAGATTCAATAAAAGAATTTATTACTTCTCAAGGTCAAAGAGATTTATCTGGTATAGGAGACAGAAGAAAAAATGCTGTAGATTATGCTCACAGATATTGCGGTGCAGCAAGTGAAGAAAAATACGGGTTTAAATATAATAAGAAATATAGAAATTATAATCCCAAAGGTGGAGATTGTGCTAACTTTGCCTCTCAAATATTATTTGAGGGAGGAAAGTTCTCAAAAAATCGTGCTTGGAATTATAATAAGAAAGGTGCTACAGGGCCTTGGTTAAATGCAGGTAAATTTAAGAATTATATGCTTTACAATGGGAGAGCCTCATTAATTGCATATGGAGATTATGAGAAAGTATATAAAGCTTCATATAAACTACTCCCAGGAGATTTTATAGCATATGAAAAAAAAGGTAAAGTTACGCATGTTTCAGTAGTTACAGGAGCTGATTCAAAAGGATATTCTTTAGTTACTTGTCATAATACTGATAGAGACAATGTTCCTTGGGATCTTGGGTGGAATGATAAGAAGATAAAATTTTGGCTTGTACGTGTACATTATTAATATTATGTAAAATGAAAAAATCATTGATATTTGCAAAGTATCTGCTTTGAAAGTAGAGAAAAACTCTTGGATGTATGCCAAGAGTTTTTTTCTTCTTAAGGAAATTGAAAATTTTCATATAAGAATTATGGCATATAATGTTCCACATATAAATAAGTTACATATTTGTGTGGAATATGTCGAATTTTCGGATAATATGGTATAATATAGAGAGGTTATATATTATACCATATTAAAAGGAGAAAAATATGTATAAAAATAAAAAATATATATTGCAAATAATAATAATTATTATTATTTCTTTTTTAATATTTAATGTTTTCTTCTATATTAATATAAGAGAGGGTAATAAAAATAATTTTTACGAAGTGGGGAGTAAGATCACATCTGAGACTAGTAATATGTTAAGAAGTTGGGTTGAAGATCAAATAAGGGTAGTGAAAATGATTTCAACTGAGCCTAAAATTATAAATTTATGCAGATTTCCAGAAAATGAAGAAGTTGTAGAGGAAGGTCATAAATTTTTACTTCATATACATGACCTTTATCCTTATTATGAAAATCTACCGATTAGTGTTAAACTTCATAAACCAATTGAAAAAAATGTTAACGGAAATGAAGTTACAATAAATAGTGGAGAATTTCTAGTTGATACTGTTGGTGGTGAAACTATTGGAAAGGGGGGAATGGGTTATTCTTATGTTGAGGAAATTTTTAAAGGAAAGGACTATTTTATTAGTGAAATTTACCCAAGTATATTAAGAGATAATCCTATTTTTGTAATTAGCGCACCAATTAAATATAATGATGAAATTATAGGTGTGGCAATTATTTCTCCTCAAATGGACTATTTTACTAAAACCTTTGTAGATAATGTAAACTTTAAACAAACAGGGTATCAATTTTTTATTGATGATAGAGGTGCAATTATATCTCATCCTAATAGGTCTTTTATATTAGATTTAAATCAAAAAACTAAAGATATTGGTAAAGGGCTTTTAAAAAGGTTCTCTAAGAATGAATATTTTTTTGAAGATAACATTTACCAGAATTCAAAATATTATATTGGAACTAAAGTGAATTTTGATCAAAATAATATTAAGCATAATTGGTACATTGTATTTACTCAAGCAAGGAAAGAGGTTTACAATAACTCCAATAGGTTTTTGGGTATTCTTATTGCTATGATATTTATTGTGACAGCGGTTGTGGTTTGGGCTATATATCTTGTGTCAAAAATAAATCAGAAGGAAATATATGAAAGTAAATTGAAAAAGTTAAATGAAGATTTAGAGTGTAAGGTTGAAGAAAGGACTAAGGTTTTAAAAAGACTTTCAGTAACTGATAGTCTCACTAATTTGTTTAATCATCAAACTATATATAAGAAATTAGATGGAGAATTAAATCGAGCCAAGAATGACAATTTTTCTGTATATATTATTATGGCAGATATAGATCACTTTAAAAGGGTTAATGACACTTATGGACATCAAATTGGTGATCAAGTTATAGTGAAAACTGCTAAGATTATATTATCTAATATAAAAAGGACTCATATAGCTGGACGATATGGAGGAGAAGAGTTTTTAGCTATTTTATCTGATATAGAGTGGAAGGAAGCCATGGAAATTGCAGAGAAAATAAAACAAGATATATCATCTATGGAGTTTATCCATAAAGAGTTGAAAGTAACCATAAGTATTGGGCTTTGTAAATGGGAAGGGGAGAGCTATACTGACTTAGTTAATAAAGCTGATAGGTTACTATATAAAGCAAAAGAATTAGGAAGAAATAGAATAGAGGTTTAAAGAAAAACTATAAATTTAAAAATAAGAAACTGTTATTTGAAGATATAACAGTTTCTTATTTTATTAAAGTTATATATGCAAACCAAGTAGGATACTTAAGAAGCGTACTTAATTTTATCTTCACTTTTTTTGATATAAAAAAACTTTTATGTAAAAACTAAATACATATATTTAGTGGAGGTAATATGATGAAAGTAGTTACTGGAGATACTATTTGGTCAAAATTAAATAATATACCTAATAAATATACTTATATTAGCGAAAATATAGAATGCGATGTTGTTATAATTGGAGCTGGGATAACTGGAGCGCTATGTAGTTATTATTTTACAAAAGAAAATGTAGATACAGTAATTCTAGATAGAAATATAATAGGATATGGAAGTACAAGAGCAAATACTGCTATACTTCAATATGAAATTGATGTAGATTTAATTGGATTAAAAGGAATTATTGGAGAAGAAGATGCAGTTAAGTGCTTTAAAGAGACTAAGAATACATTGTATGAAATAAATGAAGTAATAAAAGATATTGATGATGATTGTGGATTTCAAATAAAGGATTGTTTATATTATTCGTATAAAAATAACGATATTAATTTTCTTAGAAAAGAATATGACCTAAGAAAAGAAAATGGATTTGATGTAACATATATTGATGAAACGAAATCTAAGGGTATGTTTTCATTTGATATAAAGGGAGGCATATACTCAAATAATTTAGCTGGCGAAATTGACCCTTATAGATTGACCCATTCATTAATAAGAAAAGGTGTAGAAAATGGATTAAGGGTATATGAAAATACAGAAGTAGTAAATATAAAAAATGAAAAACATAATGTTCAGTTAACCACAAAAAATGGATTTAAAATAAAAGCTAAAAAAGTTATCATTGCAACTGGATATGAAGCAAGGAATTACTTTGATAAAAAGACAGCTATATTAACTAGAAGTTTTAATATAGTTACTAAACCATTAACTGGTTTTGAAGGATGGTACAATAAATGCATTATAAGAGACACAGAGAATGCTTATACATACATAAGAGCAACAGAAGATAATCGTATAATTATTGGTGGAGAAGATGAAAAGTTAGGTGGAGAAAGAAGTAAAATGTATAATCTTCAAGATGAAGATGAATTTTCATATAGAAAATATAATACTTTATTTAGTAAGTTAAAATCATTTTTTCCAGATATTAATGATATTGAAATGGAGTATGGGTTTAGTGGCTTTTTTGGGGAAACAAAAGATGGACTCCCATATATAGGAGAACATAAAGATTATCCAAATCATTATTTTTGTTTAGGATATGGCTCTAACGGAACAATATACGGACTTATGGGAGCTAAATTATTAAGAGACTTGTATTTTGGAGATAATCCACCGATTTTAGAGTTATTTAAAATAGACAGATGAAACAAATACATAATGGATAATGTAAAATGTAGAATGGATAATGATTGACATTTCACTCTGTGAAATTTTAATCGTATATTATTAGAGAAGAAATATTTACTCGTATCATTTAAAAGAAAATATTGTACACTAAATACAATATTTTATCCCAGATAAAATGAGTAAAAAATTCTTTCCTAAAGAACAATAAAATGTAGTTTCTGCGGTAGCAGAAATATCCATCATTATACATTATCCATTATCAATTATACATTTGTTCTAAAGCGTAAGCGTTTTTTATGTAAAGTATTCAATTTCAGCATTAATAAAATTATTATTTATAAGCGCTGTAATATACTCTTTAATTTCAGTGCTTTTTTCTTTTGGATAGACATATTTAAATTTTCCATAAGGTCCCCATTTTAACATTCTCTTTTCTTCATCTAAATCAAGGGCAGTTTTAGGAAATCTGGTTAGTATTAATTCTTTTGCAGTAGATGTAAATCTATGTTGTATAAGTTCAAAGGTAATTATGTCAGTATAATCTTCTAATTGTGATTTAAGTTTATCAAGTAATTCTTTATATTCTTCCTTCCAGTTATCATAAAGCATAATAGGTGCAATAATAAATCCAATAGGGTACCCCGCATTGGCAATTTTTCTAGCAGCTTCTATTCTTTCTTCAAAGCTAGATGTAACATGCTCAAACTTATTAATTACATATCGTGTATTTATACTGAATCTAAATTTAGTATGGTTATTATGTTTTATATTTAAGAAAGAATCAACATTATCATATTTTGTTATAACTCTAAGTCTTCCCTTTTCACTTCTTCCAAAAAACTCTATACACTTTTTTAGGTTTCCAGTTAAATGTTCAAGAGCTACAGGATCAGTAATACTTCCAGATTCGAAAGTAGTAATGTTAGGTGAATTATTATCTATATGTTCTTGAATAACATTAAGTATATCGTCAATATTAACAAATACCTTCATAAAGGGTTTCTCACCTTGAGTTGTTTGAAGATAGCAGTACTCACAATGACCTGGACATGAACTAGACAGAGCAAATTGATAATCTGCAGAGGGCTTGCAGCTTCTTAATTTCTTTTGAAAATTTACAGTAACATAAATAGTCTTTTTAGCTTTAACATAGCTTTCAACTGGTGATTTTCCTTCGATTAAAACTTTTCTTGATTTAACTATTGGTATATTTAGCTTTTCTAATTGTTCTACAGCCTTATTACCCACATCATATTTTAAAATTCTAGGATCTATATAGGCTATATCAGGTATAAACAATTTCATTTTTAACACCTCAAAATATTATTTATATTTACATCAAAAGTAGTGATTTTTTAGTTATAAAGCATTATAGAGATATTATTTACTATGAAAATAGAAATTATTAAAGTAACTAAAGCGAGTATAAATCATATTTTATATTATATTTATTTTCTAGGAGGAAAATATGTTATTATACGATTATGAGGATTTACTTAACAATGATTTAATAAGAATTTATGAAGAACCTCAGGAAGAGGGAGAAATAGGAGAGTTTGAATCATATGAAATAGCGCCTATAAATCAAGGGCGGTTTAATCCCGTCGGGATGGATTTGTTAAGACAGAAGAATCAACCCCCTAAGTCACCACCACCTTCATATCTTCCATCTAAAAAAGACGCTAATGTTGAACAACTGGAAATAGGTACTACAGCTGTAGCGCCAGGAAGTATCAAGATGTGCTTATATAGATATGTTTATATATGGCAGAGAAATGGAAGGTCATATTGGGCTTATTTAACATTTGTTAATAGACGCTCAATTGCAGGATGGAGATGGGCAGGATACAGATGGGTATACTTTGGAGTAGACTTAAGAAGTATTGATAGTTTTGTGTGTTATTAATGTATGATTTAGAAGGATATCATCTTTTAATTTAATAAAGATGATATCCTTCTACAATTATTAAAATTTATAAAGGAGTTAGTTATACAAATTTAATCATATGGGGAGAGGCCTTTTTTAAACACTTTTACAATTACTTATAACCAAGACCAAAAAACACCTTTGAAATTAAATCTTTGTCAGGATAATTTAAATTATTAAAAGTATTAAGAAATTCTTCCCTATCATATTCTATATTTACTTTTTCAACAGTGTACATATTATCGTCAATTGTTATTAATGTATAATATGTCTTATTGTCTTTTCTGCATCCACTGGAACCTACACAAATATAATCAGCATTTCCTACTAATTTAGTTTGCTCTAAATGGTGCTCATGTCCATAGAAAATTACAGATGCTTTTACATTACTAAACATTTTGTCAAGATTCTCTATGTTCCTTTCTTCATTAATATAAATAAATTTATTATTTTTTCTTGCGTAGTGGGTAAAGGCAAAAGTTATACCTTCTATCTTTTTCTGTATAATAAATGGTTTTTCTTTTAACTTGTCTCGTAATTCATTATTAAGTTGTGACTTAATCCATTCTTGATGTTTTGTTTCATTACTACCAACTTCAGGGAACTTATCAGTTCCTTCTATAAAATACTCTTCATGATTTCCCAGTATAAGAGTAATATTCTCATTTAAAATCAATTCTAGACATTCTTTTGGATTAGGGCCAATTGCGATAGTATCACCCAAACAAATAACATCATCTAGATTTTTACTCTTTATATCTGTAACTATTGATTCTAAAGCTTGTATATTTCCATGTATATCAGATAATATTGCAATTCTTTTCATCGATTTTTCTCCATTTCTTTTAAGTTAAATTTCTTTGTCGTGGTATTTATTTAATATAATTGATAAATTTACTATACTACAAAGATGTGCAATGATGCTATTGAATATATGATCCTGTAAATAAATATAGCAAATAAATGACTTATTGACCTTGTAAGATTACGGCTTAGTTGAATAGGAAAATTCTATGTTAAATTCTTTCTCTATAGAAAAAAACTATACTTCTTTACAGTGACTTGAGATAATTATATACTATTACAGAAAAACGTAAGAGGAGTTGACCATAGATTATGAAGAAAAAGCTTTTATTAATATTATCTATTATGATGGTTATTTTCGGTCTTGTTGGATGTACAAGTAAAGAAGATAAACAAGAAGTAAAGAATAATTCTAAACAAGAAATAAAAAATGATTCAAAAGAGGAATATACTAGTATAAACACTGAAAAGGTTCAAGAGGCATTAAAAGATAACTCTTGGGTAATAGTAGATGCTCGTTTAAATGATGCTTTCAATGGATGGAAGTTAGATGGAGTTAGTAGAGGTGGGAGAATTAAAGGTGCAGTAGATTTTTCTGCAAACTGGTTAAAAGTTGAAGATGATAATAAAGAAAAGATTCTAGATGAAGCACTTGAAACAAAAGGTATATCAAAAGATAAGAATATTGTTTTATATGATGCTAATGGAAATGATGCAAAAGCAGTAGCAGAGTACTTAAAAGGTAAAGGATTCAGTAATTTATATGTATTTGATGTTAATGAGTGGGCAAATGATGAAAGCTTGCCAATGGAGAAATATGAAAACTATCAGTTAATTGTACCAGCAGTAATAGTTAAAGATATTATTGATGGAAAGAAACCTGAAAGTTTTGAGAATGCTAAGAATATAAAGATTGTTGAAGCAAGTTGGGGAGAAGAAAAAACTTCTTATGCTAATGGGCATATTCCTACAGCATTTCACATTAATACAGATTCTGTTGAACCACCACCAGCTTGGATGTTAGGTGATGACGAAACGCTTAAAAAGTTTGTACTTGAACATGGTTTTACAAAAGAAGATACTGTAATAGTTACAGGAGAAGAACAAATGGCTGCATACAGAGTAGCTACAGTATTAAGATATATCGGTGTAGAGGATGTAAGAGTTTTAAATGGTGGAACAACAGCGTGGACTATGGCTGGATATGAACTTGAAACTACAAGCAATAAACCTGCTGCAGTTACAGAGTTCGGTGGAGTTATTCCAGGAAATCCTGATGTAATTGATACAATGGATGAAACAAAAGCTGGATTAAAAACACCAGAGAAATTTATTTTAGTAGATAACCGTACTTGGGATGAGCATATAGGTAAAGAAAGTGGATATTCATATCATGATATAAAAGGTAGAATACCTGGAGCTGTATTTGGTTATGCAGGTAAAACAGATTCATATTCTCTAGATTATTATAGAAATATAGATAAGACTATGAGAAATGCAAAAGAGTTTATTGCACTTTGGGAAGAACAAGGAATAGATACAACTAAGCATTTATCATTTATGTGTGGTAGTGGTTGGAGAGTTGCTGAGATATACACTTATGCTGATGTTTTTGGACTTGATGACATAGGTATTTACAGTGATGGATGGATCGGTTGGAGTAATGACTCTGGTAATCCAATTGAAACAGGAGAGCCTACAAAGTAGAGGAAAGTGTTCACAATGAAGAAAATTATTAATGCGCTAATTTATGGAGTTGAAGTTAGTATATTAATAGCGCTTATAGTATTAGAATATTTATCAGGATATAGAGCTGGTGTTATGAGACATCTGTATTTCAAAAAGATGGAGTACCTATCTAAAATATATACTCAAAATGGAATGATGATTCATTCAGTGATAGTATTGGCTTTATTTATAGGATTGGTACTTATATATAAAAACAGGTTGAATAGAAATCGTAAACTAAGTATGGTTAGATATATCATTTACAGTATTATTCTAGTAGGTGCATTTTACCTTCCATACTTGAAGGATTTAAAATCATATGCTTATATTTTGATGTTTATAGAAATTCTAATTGGAACTGAGGCAATAAAAATAATATTTATAAATAAGGATGCTTAGTGCTGCTGCACTAAGCATTTTTTTCTTTATTATCTAGTTATTCATACCAATAAATGATATAATTTCATATAGATTTACATTATTGTAATATTTATTAATAAATTATGGCACTAGATTTTAGGAGGAAAGTTAATGAATAAAAAATCATTAAGAAAAATTACTTATTTTATAATGTTAATTGTTATTATGGGGACTACAGCCTGTAAAGGAAATAACAATACAGATAATGTTCAAATTTCTAGTAATAGGCAAGTGGAAAATCAAGAAGACAATAAAGTTGATATTCAAGAAGAAAGTAATGAAAAAACAAAAACTGATAAATCTATGTTTAGAGGAAGTATTTATGAGGAAAGATTTAAAAATCTTGAATATCTAAAAAATAATGATTATGATCTTAAAAAAACTAATGTAGAAGAAATAAAGGATTATATCTTGACATCAGAGTATATACTAGGATATTTAGGGGTAAGAGATGAGAATGGAACATACGGTGGTAAAGCAGCAGGGAAAGTTGTTAGAAAATGGGATGGAAAAGTCTATACTGAAATTTGGCATGAGTATTGTGGCATATTGAATACCATGGAAGAAGTAACAGACTTACTTGGAGATTATTATACAGATAAAACAATAATGTATCAATTAAGAAGAGAGCATTTTAAAGTGTTTAATAATAAACTGGCAGTAATATATGCATCTGGAGAAGGGGCAAACTTTTTTGATAAAAAATCAAAGGTTAAGATTATAAAAGATGAAGAAATGCTAAAAGAAGTAGCAATAGAAACATTTTGGGATCCAGGTGATGGACAAGCGGGTGATGCGATTTATACTATAGAATTAATTGATGATAAATGGAAAATAACAAATATTAAAGGGTTTACAGTAGATGATTATATAGATGATAATAATGGGATACAATTTTCTTTTATAACTTGGGATAAAATATATGCATCATCAGTTTTAACTGAGGGGGGATATGATTATAATCCTTATTTAGTAGATGATGGGGCATTTGATACTGCTTGGGTTGAAGGAACTGCTGAGGATGGTATTGGAGAATGGATTGCTTTTGAAAGTGATAAAGAGATATTTGTATCAGGAATAGATATTAGAAATGGCTATGGAAAGTCAAGTGAATTATTTAAAAAGAACAATAGAGTAAAGAAGATGGAAGTTCAATTATCAGATGGCAGTATTTATACTTTTGATTTAAAAGATGATGATTGGTATCAAAGTTTTGAGTTTGGAAGAAAAATAAAAACAGATAATATCAAAATAACTATACTTGAGGTATATGAAGGAACCGTGTATAGAGATACTTGTATAACAGAGATTAATGTTTGGTAATGTATACAATTCATTTTGTTGGAGATGTTTTTCATATACATATAAAACCGCCAAACACCATTGTTTAGCGGTTTTTGTTTAATACTTATTTTATTAAAACTAACGTAAGAGGGGTACCAGCTTCAGGTGTTGGGGGAATATAAAGCTTTTTATCCTGTGCAGCAAATATATATGTGTAAATACCAAAATACCATAAGTCAAGATAAGTAAAATAGTCAATACAACCTTTATTAACTGGAGGCATATTTTTAGAATGCATTTCAGATATAATTTCAACAAGTTCTTTTGTCTTTGGTTCTAGTTTTTTTAATAAAGGTACAAAAATTTCTTCTTGAAGTTGTGTGAGTTGTTCTTTTGACATAATAATAAAGTTTGGTTTAAACTTATCATTATTTTTTGATACTATACCATTCTGTACATTTATAGCCAATTTCTCTTTATCTTCAACAGATAATTTATTGATATCAAAATCAGTATCAATCAATGAACAAAATAGTTTATGCCATAATTTTCGAGAGTTTTTATTTGTATCACTAACAATTTCAGGATGATAACTGGAACCTTTAAAATTGTAAAGACCTAGCCAATAATAACTTTCGTATTCACCATTAGTGGCACAAATATCAGAACATATACCATAGAAATCGCTCCAACCTTTTGGAGTAAAGTATCCATTTGGATTTAACTTTTGATTATCAGACAAGTCATTACCAATTATATAATATTGTCCACCATCTGGGCGAATAGGTCTATCATTTTTTTCTTTAAGCTTAACTGCAATATCAGAATTTCTACTAAAATAGCTTAGGAACAGCATAATAATTGACCACATGAGCTTTTCAGTTTCAAAATCTGAACCATAAAATCCTATTTTTTTAATATCTGATTCATGATTATATAAATAATTAATGATTTTATCGATATAGTCTGTTCGAGTTTTACTATATAAATCTCCTATATCTTGTCTATGTTTCTTGCCTATAATAGGAAAAGTTGTGCTGTATTTGTTACCATTAAGAGTTAGAAATTCTCTGTCAATAAGCCAGTTAAGATCAAATTCTAAATAAGGTTTTGGTACCCCTGTTAACTTTGAAATTTCATCTATAGTTTTTAAATTATTGTAGCATAGGAGGCAAATGTTTTGTCTAATTAAACTTTCATTAACTCTTTTAGTATCAGGATTAGGTCCAGGCATACCGGATAAACCTAAAATTAATTTTCCTGGTCTGTAAACATAAGAATTATCTTTTTTCATACTATCAAACTCCCTTTTCATTTTTTTTCGTGCGTCAAATAGGTGCCACTTTACGGCACTATCAGTAATATTCAATTTCTTTGCCACTTCTACTATTGATAAGCCATCGAGATAATGGAGAATCATCGCTTCTCTTTTTATATAGCTTAAATCAGCAATCTTTCTTCTCATGTAATCAAGCTCATATGCAATAGCTTCTTTTTCTATAATATCTTTGACAAAGTCGAAGCCATCCCAGAGTGATTCATCTATTAATGCAGAATTCTTATGTTTTGATAATGTTCTAAGATTATTACACCATACAAAATGAGCTACCTTCCAGATGAAATTTTCAATTTTTTCAATCTTTTTTTCTTTTGTAATAGCTGAAAATACCTGTAATAGAACTTCCTGAGCCAAGTCTTCACCATCTATACGGCTACCTGTCTTTTTTACAGCCCAGTTAAGAATCTTAGCTGAGTATTCATCAGTTATTTGTTTAAAAAGTTTTTGATAATCCATTTTCTCACCACCTAATTTTTTGCATTCACCTATATAGTAACGGGAGTAGTTGATAGGTTAGTTAATTATTAAAATTTTTTATTTTTTAATTATATCACATGATTTCTCTTATATGGGTTAAAGTGGGATTCGGTTAGATTATAATAAGTGTGCAACTTAGTATGTTAAAAATGCATGTTAGCAAAATATGGTTGAAAGTTGTTTTTCAAAGTCCTATACTTTGGGTAAGGGAGGTGGAGTAACAATGGCTCTAGAAAAATCTGTTCTTACTCTTAAAGAAATAGAGAAAGTACTTAGAGATAAGTATGGTATCGATAACATACAGGATATTATACATATTGATAATAGTAGTGCTAATTGCTACCATATCATATGTACTGATAAGCAATATTTTTTAAAAGAAATACAGAGTAACTATTCATACGAGAAAGTACAAGAAGAATATAAGATAAATAAATTTTTAAAGAAACGAGATATTCCAACTTCAGAATTTTATAAGACATTCAATGGAAAGTACATATGGGAATATAAAAATCATATATTTCATTTGCAGTCTTTTATTGAAGGAACAACTTACAAAATGAATACAGCTCCTAAGTGGCTGATTAAGGACTCAGCAATATATCTTGGGAAAATACATAATGAGTTAAAGGGTTATCCAAATGTGAAAGATAGGTTTGGGGAAAGGCTTTTCTTGGAAAGTAATATTCAAAGAGCAAAAGAAATATATGAAGATTTGATAGAAAAATCAAGAAATGTTAAAGATGAATCAATTAGATTAAAGATAGTAGAAGACTTGAAGTTCAGATTATCAATACTTCCTAAAATAACAAAGTTTCAATTTGATTATGATAAGTTTACTGTTTCAAATAGTCAAGGGGATTATTCATTACTTCAGATTATATGTGGTGAAAATAAGATTAATGCAATAATTGATTTTACTGATTCCTGCAGCTTGCCAATATGCTGGGAGATAATTCGATCATACACATATGCTGATCCTAAATGTAAAGAGGGGTTGCAAATTGATATTGATAACTTTAAAGAATACATAAAACTATATCTAGAACATAACTTAATAAGTCCATATGATGTAAAGATGATGCCATACTTGTATTATTTTCATCTTGCAAGAAGTTCATTTGGATATAAACAATATATTTTATCACCTGAAAAGTATAATGAAGAGTTACTTCAATTTGGATTTTGGAGAACAAATATGTGCAGGTGGTTAGATAAGAATGTTGAATTATTGTCTAAAGAGTTAGAAGATGAATTTTGTAATACTTAAGATTCTATCATCCATGTAAAAGAAATAGAAAATCAATAAAGCATATATATTAATTGTACATATTATATATAAATGTAATAATTTTAGGAGATAAAATATGTACTTCAATCCTATGTATTTTCAAAGAAAAATTGAAATAAATAATAAAGAACATTATGTTTTAGACTTTAAAGAAGGCGATGTAAATGGGGATGGAATTGCTGACCAAGTGTACTTAATAGGAGAAAAAACTTTTGGTTCGGAAAGTCCTTTTAGAGAAAATATAAAATTGAAAATTATTGATGGTAAAACCAATAGGGAGTTTATTATTCCTCTTAAAGAAAATGCAGGATATAATCCAAATCTATTTTTAGGTGATTTTTCAGGAGATAAAGTGGAGGATATATTAATCAGTATAGCATCTGGGGGAAGTGGTGGATTTGGTTTTTATTATATATATTCTTTTTTAAATAACAAGCCTAATAAGCTTTTCGATTTCGAAAAATTCAATGAAGAATATCAATGTTATGTAAACTATATAGATAATTATAAGGTAGAAGTTATAAGTAAAAAGACAAATATAAAATATATAATAGATTTAGTATATAAGGGAGAAGAATACTTAGCAGCTATTTATAATAAAAGTGGTAAATTAAACAAACCTATTAAAGGATGGGTAAATCCATTAGGAGGATTATATCCTATTGATTTTCAAGGAGATGGGGTATATGAATTGTATGCAGTACAAAGAATTGCAGGTAGATATAATGCAGATGGTTTAGGGTATGTACAAACATCTCTTAAGTGGGATAAGCAGGCTTTTGAACATTTTTTTCAAACAGTAGGTGTATTTGGTGAAAAAGGTAACGTACAAGAAACTTTTAGTAGAAGAGATTACATTGTAGAAAAAAATGAAGATGGGATAGATTTTTCAAAGATTCAATATAGGTATTCTGAAACAAGGAAAAATATAAAATTAGAAGATGCTTTTGCAAAAATATATGGATTACAAAGAGGAATAGATAAGGTTAAGTACTACTATAATAAAATAGATATTGATGGAGATGGAATTCCAGAAATCTTTGTTTACTTAGTAGGAATTACAACTTGTGGAACTGGGGGATGCAGTGGGGTTATATTCAAGGAAGTTCATGGAGAATATAATCTTCTTTCAAACTTTACTCTTGTAAATAATCCTATCATTATCAGTGAAAATAAAACAAATGGATACAATGATTTGATAATGTATGTTTCAGGTGGTGGAATAAAGCCTTTTTATGCAGAACTGAAGTTTGATGGAAACGAGTATCCACTGAATCCATCAATTCAACCTAAAGTACCGCAGGGTAGAAAAGTGAAAGGGATTGCCATCATATCCGATGATATTTCTGAAAGTAAAGGAATAGATTTTTAGCAATTGTTATATTACAAAATTTTATCTGAGATAAAATGAGTAAACTCCCATTGTTCTAAAGAACAAAAAAATGTGGGTTCTGCGTAAGCAGAACCATCAATCGTTTTCAATTTTCCACTTTCCATTTTCAACTTAAAAAGCAAGGCTTTTTTTATTGTTCGACAGGAATTTAGAACATAAAACCTTGTAAATGAGTATAATACATTAAGAACTTATTTTTTTCCCTATGGGAAGTTCGGTTTCGATAGACAATATAAAATAGAGTGGCGTTTAGTATAAAGAATTACAATAATAAATTAAAAGGTAGTGAAAAAAATCATGAAATCTACTGCAAGAGTAGGATATGATCAAAATACAAAAGAATATTATTATATCCCAGCGAATGCTAATGATAATTATAGGGGTAGGAGTAATTGTAATAAAAATACTCAGAGTCAGAATAGTGAAAATCAAAGCTCAAGATGTGGTATACAAGCATGGATAAAGAATGCTCAAGCAGCAACTCTAAGTGGAGAGAGAATTGCTTTTAATATTACTAGAGAGCATCAAGATAATGATTGCAGAATTTATTATGATGAGAATACAAGTGAATTTGTATTTAATCAGGATGGGGTATATGTAGCACAATGGAGTATAAATGTCACACCATCATCAGGATTAGGTACAGTATATTTGTCCTTTACATTGAACAGAGAGGATGACTATGATGTTCTTAGCAGAGTGTATACAATATATCAAGGGATTGATGGTGCACCAAATATTATGAATCGTTCATCAGTTATATTTAATGCAAAGAAAAATGATAGATATTCTTTAAATAATGCTTCTGATGGGTTGATTAATATTGGAGGATGTAATTCCTCAATTGGTGGAAATTTGAGTATTATGAGAATTAACTAAAATTAAAGAATAGAGGAAAAAGAATAAATTAGGTTATTTTTCTTCCTAGCGTCAGAAAAAATATATTCTATATTTTTAAAATAAAAAATATAGAATATATTTTTTATATTGTTATTAATTTTTAAGCTTTCATCTAGGCTGAAAGGTATCAGTATTTATTCTTTCTTCTCTAATCTTTATTCTTTGTATTTATTTAGTTAGGAATGAATACATTAGATAATTGCTGTCCATACTCAAAATATGGAGGTAGCAACAGTTACAAAAAACAGTAACAAATAGTAACACTTAGTAACAAAATCTAACTATAACAATTTCAAAGTTTGGATATAATTATGTTGAAGAGTTTGTTAAGTCATTAAATGAAAATATTGAAGGTATAGTCCAAAATTCTAAACTAGAACCAAATGAAGAAATGGTTAATGATTTAGTAAGTATGGTTACTTGTTTTAGTGATAGACTATATGGAGTAAGAGATGAATCAAAATTAAAGAAAACTATTAATGAATTAGAAAAAGAAAGGCAGATGCAAGAAATTAATGAAAACAACAATGAGAGCAATTTTGATAAATCTTAATGATGAAGATAAATCAATAATAGATCATATGATGTTAGTCTTTTGCACTGCAATAAGATTTTCCTTTAAAAGACTTCTTGAAGGTGAGATTAAAAAAGGTGATTTAGAAAAATTAGTCGCTAAAAAGTATAGCTTAAATATACGTCAAGTTAAAGATGCTGTTGAAAATGCAAGACAAATAATTGCATCGCAAAAGGAGTTATTAAAAGACAATATAGATAATTATAAAACCAAAATAAAAACTATTGAAAAACAGTTAAAGAAAGATAATTTATCAAGTAAAAAGAAAAATACTTTGTTGAGTAAGTTAGATAAGAGAAAAAGAAGGTTAGCTTATTTTCAATCATTTTCAGATAAAAAGACTATTCCACCTTTAATATTTGGTGGCAAAGATATGCTTTTAAGAAGATGTAAAGGCTTAATAAGTAATGAAGAATGGAAAGATTGTAGAAACAATAGATTCTATTCAAGAGGAGATAAAACTAAAAAAGGTAATCCAAATTTAAGAGTAATTATTAAGAATGATATGAGTTATTTAGAAATATCAACCTTAGAAAAGACTCAAAACAACAGAGCAATAAAGATTCAAGTACAAATATACTTACCACAAAAATTATCTAAGAAAACTGGTAAGATTAATGGAAATAATTATAGAGATATGTTTTTAGATCATCTACAAATGGGAGAAGCTTATCAAGTAGAAGTAATAAGAAAAAATGGCAAGTATTATGCTCACATTACTTTTGAATTGCCCAAAGTAGACACTCTATACACAGGACATAATGGAATTATTGGTATAGATACTAATCCAGATGGTCTTGCATTAACTATGATTGATAATCAAGGTAACTATAAATGGAATACTTACTTAAAACAAGGTGAATTACAGTATGCAAGAAGTAATAGACGTGAAAATTTGTGTGGTGAACTTGCTAAACAAGTGATATTGATTGCAAAGACTTATGGATGTGGAATTGCTGTTGAAGATTTAAAGTTTAAGAATGATAAGGATGTACATTGTAAATTCGCTAGAATTAAACATCAATTCATATACAGTAAACTCCTTACTATGCTTGAATTATCATGTATTCGTGAAGGTGTAGAAATAGTTAAGGTTAAACCACAATTTACAAGCAAGATAGGCTTATATAAGTATTGTCATCAATATGGAATGGTTGTTCATAATGGAGCAGCAATGGTTATAGCAAGAAGAAGTTATGAGTTTAAAGAAAGGGTGCCAAAATTATTAGTAGATAAATTGATAGATGATAAAGAAAAATTTAACGAATATAATGAATGGAAAAAATGGTCTGTTATAAATAAAAATATAAAAAGAAAGGTAGGTGAAAAGCCTGATTTGTGGTTAATTCTTAGGAAAAAATTATTAGGCATAGCAAGTTAACAATAACTAAAAATAGATTTATACTGCCAAAGTACACCTGGTTGGAAAGGCTTTGGTGGATAATATATTTTAGGAATGGGTAACTCCCATAATCTTATAGAACTTTACTAGGAAATTTGAATAGTAAAGGCAAAGTGAGATTTAGCAGTGCTATCCTAGTGGTTGAATCCTGTGATACTACCGCTTTATTATTCCAATAAAGTGAAAAACCTTAATGATAGTGCATGTTGCTATTTGTTACGGTTTTAGAAATCAGGTGGTTTTGTGTTAAGTGTAAGTGAAGCTAGTGAATATTTAGGTGTTTCAATTTCCACAATGAGAAGATGGGAAAAAGAAGGGAAGCTTATTCCTCATAGAACAAGCGGTAAACATAGAAGGTATGATAAAAATGATCTTATAAAGCTAAGAAACAGAAGACACAATGTAAAAATTACTGTAGGGTATTGTAGAGTTTCTTCTAAGGATATGAGTGAAGAGTTAAAAAATCAAGTTAATAATGTATCTCAGTACTGTATTGCAAAGGGATACCAGTTTAAGATAATTCAAGATTTAGGAAGTGGATTGAATTATAAAAAGAAAGGTCTTGATGAACTTATAGAACTTATATGTGCTGAAGAAATTGATAGAATAGTAGTTAATTATAAAGATAGAATAATAAGATTTGGTTATGAAATTATTGCTAAATTATGTGATATCTATAATGTAGAAATTGAAGTTATTAATCACTCAGAAGATAAAGAGTATGAAGAAGAATTACTTGAAGATGTTTTATCTATAATCACAGATTTTTCAAGTAAACTATATGGTAATAGAAGTCAAAAAGCTCTCAGGATAAGAAAAGAAACTTTAGATTTATTTAAGAAGACTGGAGCTTAAATGATAATGGATAATTGAGAATGTAGAATGTAGAATGATGGACATTTCTCTTCGAGAAATCTTAATCTTGTTGTTCCTTGAACAATAGGAGTTTACTCGTTTCATTTGGAATGAAACATTGTAGTATAAATTTAATACTTTACGTTAAGCACTGTTCTCAGTGCTTTTTGTTTTACATAGAATAACATGTTGTGTATAATTATGGTATATATATAAGAAAAAGGAATGAATATACTATATTGCATTAACTTACAGTGAGAAAATAAGAGGTGTATAGAATGAAAAAAATACTAGATAGATGGTGGATTTTTATTTGTTGGGGAATAGCAATTTTTCTTGTTTTGTTAATGATTGCCAGTGATCTTAGTATGACTATTAAACAGACTATAACAGGTGAGGAATATATGAAAAAAGTAGGAAATAATGTTAATCCTATTATTGAAAATATTAAGATACATGCAGACGGTAATGAATATGAGGTTGTAATAATTGATGGAGAGTTTAAAAATGTACGTTATGATAATGAAAGGTTAAATTTTAAAACACGTATGTTCGAGGGGCGGGCAGTTATTAACTATTATATATTGAAAAAAGGATGTGAACCTTTAGATGAGGACTATAACCTATGGTGTTTTTATTTAATTATTCCTGTCAAGAGAGATTCCGTATTAAGTGAGTATCATATTGATGGAAAAGCCATAAATGAAAACATCTTTTACCATCAAATTTATCATAATTTTATACGGAATTTTATTGATGATTATTTAGAGGATAGTGATAAGGAAAGGTATACTGGATGGAGTTGTAATAATTTTGAAAGACAAGATTATAAGTGTGAAAACACTATAGTATTTTCAGATAAAGGACAAGTAGAAGGGGGCGGAGAACTTTTACTTACTTATACTTCAATAGTTAATGAGGAGAAAATAAAAGTTAATGCAAGACTAGTGATTGAAAGTTTAAAGGGAGATAAGGATTTATATATAACAACAGAAAGAATTAAAAATAATGATTAAAAAACAGATTCTTATAAGAATTTGTTTTTGAAAAATTCAGAGGTGGGGAAGATGAAAAAAATACTAGATAGATGGTGGATATTTGTTTGTGGTGGAATTGTTATATTTATGTTTGGATTATTTATAATGCATGATTTAAATATTCAATTTGATAGAAAATATATGAAAAAGATTGGGGAAAATGTTCATCCACTAATTGAAAATATTAAGATACATGCTGATGGTAATGAATACGAAGTTGTGATAATTGATGGTTATTTTAAAAATAGACACTTTGATAACGAGCCATTTAATCTTAAAACTCGTATGTTTAGGGGGAGGGTAGATATTAACTATTATATTATGAAGAAGGGATGTACACCTCTAAGTGAAGATTATAAACTATGGAGTTTAATTGCTACCATTCCTGTCAAAAGAGATTCATTATTCAATGATTATCACATTGATGGTAAATTAGTAAATGAATTACCATGGTATAATTATGTATTTGCTTCCTTAATAGATGAATTCATGGATGAGTATATTAATAATAAGGACATAGAATATATAAAAGAGTTAAGAAGAGAAGATATAGAAAGAGAAGAGTACAAATATGAGAATACTATAATATTTAATAATAATGGAGAGTTAAAAGAAGAGGGTGAAGTATTTAAGAGTTATATTACTTCAAGTACAAAAGGAAAGATGAAAGTTACTGCTAAGTTAGTTATAAATAGTGCATTAGGAGAGAAAGATTTATATATAACAACAGAGAAAATTTAAGGTTAAAGAATAAAGAAGAGAGAATAAATGAGGGGGATATTCTTCATGCTTCAGAATATCATTATATATGTTATGGCGGGACAAGCAAGGCAAGTAATTATTTAAGAAAATATCTATAAATATGAAAAATTTTAATTAATTAAGAATAAATCAATTATAAATTAAATATAATGGTATGAATCAATATTTAGGAGCTTTTCTTGAGAGTAGATGGATATAGATTCATACTTGCTTTTGATAAATTAGTTAAACCAAAAGGAAATATATATTTTGGAAGAGGAATAGGAGACTTCAAAAGAATATTGATAAACAGCAGCAAATTAAATAATGATCAATTTATTAATGAATATTTTAAAAGAAAAATAAGAAACAAAATCTGTGAAAGATTCCTCATTAATTTTATAAAATTATCAAAAGAACAGTATACAGATATTTTTAGAGAAGTCTTTTTTAACTTTGATATACCTATTGATGTTGAGATGTTAAATAAGAAAAAGAGGATGAGAGTGTTTGCTATTGAATTACCTTATGGAATTGATAAGAAGAATAAGAGACTAATAATATTGAAGTATTATGATAAGTACAAAGATATAAGAAATGATAATATTTTAGTATCTTTGATAGATGAATTTTCAGTATTTAATAAAGAGATAAAAGAGCTAGAAAAGGTAGTGTTTTGGGATATATACACTGGGTTATGTGAAGAAAGAGAAATCAATAAAGGAAAGCTAATTTCAAGAAAGCGTTTAATAAACGCTGCAAACTTTTGTATAAAGTATTATTAATTGAGGGCTAAGAGGAAGGGTTCATGGGATATTAATCTCATGAACCCTTCCTCAGTCTGTTGAAAAAGTCCAATCTAAGAGTCACTGCGGTCTCTGTGCTGCTCATATACTAGTTTCAGAATCTATTAGAATGCGTTATCACTAATATAGCGAAGTACTAATGCTACTACTTGTTCAAGGTCGGCTTTTTCTATCACATCAATGGTATCATTTGGAGTATGATATTCTTCTTGTTCAAGTTCAACTAAAGAAACTGCTTCACCACCTTCAGTTTGAATATGTGTGTGATCACTATAATATTTTACTAAGTCTAGCTTATAAGGTATATCCATATCTTTAGCAATTTTAATTAAATCTTTAGCTAATTGAGACATAGAAACAGCACCAATATATAGCGGGCCATTAGAATTGTTGGCTATCATATCAATATTAATCATTGTCACTTTTTTCATATCTAATCCAGAATTAGAAGCAAAAAATCTAGAACCACACAATCCATTTTCTTCACCATTGAAGGCTATAAATAATATAGGTCTTCTAGGAGGTATATTGTTATATTTTATAGTTCTAGCAATTTCTATCATACTTGCAATACCTGAGGCATTATCTGATGCTCCAGGATTATAAGTACCATTAAAATTGTTTCCTGTATGATCAAAATGACCACTTATGATTAAATAATCATCCTTCAAATCCTCATCAGTTCCAGGAATTACGCCTATAACATTTGCTATAGTTTTTTCTTCAATATTATATTCAAAACTTAGTTCCACCAGGTTACCTTTTTTTCCTTCTTCTATCAATATATTAATAGCATCCATATCAGCATCAGCAAACATAGGAAGCTCTTTATTTCTGTACTCATCCTTTCCTTCATAAAAATGAACATTTTTAAAAAATGAATATTCTTCTTCATTTCTGAAAGAATTTTCACGAATTACACCTAAAGCTTTTGAATCTCCACTTGTGAAAAATTCTTGGACAGTTTGATTTCTAAAAAGATTATAAGGAATAATTGCAATTTTTCCTTGTAAATCCTCTTTATTATTATTGAATTCTTTTATATCTTTTAAGGAGATAATTTCACCTTTAACTGTTCCTGATATCTTAAAATCAGCATTTGCTTTTACATTAAAATCTTTTAAAAATTTTAATTCCTTTATTATTTCACCATTTTTATTAAGAATATTCATTTTAGGGAGCCATTTTAAATAAGCTACTGTCTGATCATAATATTGAAAATACTCATCCACTCCTTCTAATGTATCAAGGCCTAGTTCATTAAATTGATTTCTGATATATTCAGTTGCCAATTTATTACCTTCAGTTCCTGTTAATCTCCCATCGTATTTTTCAGAAGCTAACTCCTTGATGGTACCAAGCATTAAGTCCCCATCAATATCCTCATTCAAATTTTCAAATACTTCTTTAGTATCATCACTATTTTTCTGTGTATCAGCTATAATATTTTTCTTGTTGTTAACCTTTTCATTAACTGTTGAGTTGCCGCATCCAATAAATAATGATGATGTTAATAGTAGAGAATAAACAATACATAACATTTTTGATTTCTTATTTAACATATACTTTTCCCCCACATAGAAATAATATTTTTTCTTATATACTTATTTTACAATATTTTCAAGTTAAATGGGTTATTTTTATGTTTTATACTATTATAATATATCAATAGCTGTAACGTGAGTTACAGCTATGAATGTGAGTTCAATATATAATAGAAACAGATGAATTAATAAAGTACATAAAGAAATAGTTTTTTATTATAGGAGGAGAAAAATGAATACAGCAAATTTAAAAAGACAACATAATGATATTAAAATAATAATCAATGAAATATTAAAAGAGATGAATGGAAATATTGATGAAAATTCAATGAATATATCTAAGAATATAAGTAAATTAGCGGGAGTATTAAAAATTCATTTGAATAGTGAGGATAGATTTTTATATCCTAATTTATTAAACCATGCTGATGAGAGGGTTAGAAATAAAGCTAAGCATTATATAGAAGAAATGGGGAGCGTAAGTAATAAATTTTTAGAATTTCATAGGAAATATAATGTTAGTTCAAAAATAAAAAAATCAAAGAATTTATTTAAAAATGAATGTAGAGAAACATTAAAAGTTGTTGTAAATAGAATTAACGAGGAAGATAGTGATTTGTATCTGTTGATTAATTAGTGTGAAGGGGACGGTTCATAAATATTTTCTAAAGCTATGTCCAATGTTATAATTCGGACAAACTTATTAGAGAAATTAATGAACCGTCCCCAAGTGTTATAAATCTTTCTCTGCAATTTCTTTAATAGAAATGTTAAATGATCTATTTTGACTGTGGTAAAATTTCTGTGCTTGATCGTTACTTGCAGTAAATAGATAATAATATTTATAATCTTCACTTTTTAAATAGTTTTCAATATAATAAATTAAAGAATGTGCAATTCCAGAGCCACGTTTATTTTTTAGAATATAAATCCAATCTATATAACCTGATTTATAAAAATCCATTAGACTTGTCATTAACATAAGGTCACATCTGCCAACTATCTTATTATTTTCTAGAGCTATAAATATCTTATTATTCATCATAGTATCAATATCTAAAGACAGTAACTTAGATCTAAAATCTTCTTTATTGAAATCTTCCATCCAGATATCAGGCTCAGTAATTCGAGCATTCTCCTCAAAATCACATAACATATCTATATCAGCAGCCGTTAAAATTCTTACCGTAATTTCTTTCATTATAAAACCCTCCCCATCAGTATTATATTGAAGCAATTGTGTAAAAAAACTTACCTAGTTATAGCTTTAGTTCTATGATTAACCATAAAATCCTTTTTATGTGATTAAATCTTTGATAAAATTAAGGTATTATATTCAGTTTGGGGGGATAAAAATGAATCTTATATTTAAAGAAGTTACTAAAGAAAATTGGGAAGAATGTATTGATTTAAAAGTTTCTAAGGGACAGGAGGATTTTGTAGCTCCAAATTCATATTCGCTACTTGAAGCAAACTATGAGGAGGAGCTATATCCACTTTGCATATATGATGGACAAACTATGGTTGGATTCCTAATGTACGGAAAAGATGAAGAAACAGATAATTTATGGATGTGCAGGCTTATGATCGATGATAAATATCAGAAAAGAGGGTATGGAAAAGCAGCGGTAGTAAAACTATTAGATGTAGTTAGAGAAAAGTATGGAAACATAGAATTGTATACAAGTTTTGAACCAGAAAATATTGTAGCAGATAAACTTTATAGAAGTGTAGGCTTTAAGAAGACTGGCGAGATAATGTGGGAGGAACTTGTAGCCAAAATTGATCTTTAACGAGATTTAACAAATAACTAAGGAGGATAATAATGAACAAAATAAAATACAAAAGAATTATTACATTACTAATTTCAGGTGTATTAATAACATCTTTTTCAGTAGGATGTAGTATTAAGGAAAATACAGAATAAAGGAAGTCTGCTAAGAAAGTTAAACAGAAAAAAGATAAAATAGGTGATAAATTAGTAGAAGAAACTTTAACAGTAAAAGATAAAGTTCTTTCCATTGCGTATGCTTATAAAGACTCTTATAGAATGACATGGCCATCAAACAATGGAGAAAAATATGGTGAAACTAGAAATCATTCAGATATTATAGATATGAATCTTATTGATAAATATGGTAGTGAGGATATAACTTTATTCAAACTTCATGGAAAAGATTCACCATTCAATAATAAACACTATTTTATAAAATCTCCTTATGGAGGAGTTACGACAGAGTATTTTCAATACCTAATACTTGTAAAAAACTCAAGAGGTGCAACACCTTTAGAAAAGTAAAAATTTATATATAATAAATTAAACTGGATTTTATAAATATAAACGGTATATAAAATCCAGTTTGCATTTTTATGACAACATTATTCCTTTTACACCATCCATAATTTTTGTTATAATTTAACTATGATTGTTGAAATAAATAGTATATTTGGTTAAGAGTAGGAAAAGTATATAGAAATTGAATGATGCATCTCTTTAATTTTCAGAAAATTTCGATAAGTAAACAAGGAATGTATTGTTTGTAATGCTTTACCAGTTTGTTTCCTTTTATACCTATGTCTATTAATAGAATGTATGTTAATAGATATGGATATGGAAGGGGGATGTTTTATGAAAAACAGGTTAATTCATCTTGAAGAAGAAAAATGTGTAGGGTGTAATAAGTGCATTAGACACTGTCCTATAACAAATGCAAATATTGCTTATAATTTGGAAGGAAAGAATCATGTTAAGATTAATACAGAACGTTGTATAAGCTGTGGAATGTGTATTACTGTATGTAAACATAAGGCTAGAGATTATGAGGATGATTTCACAAAATTCATGAATGATCTTAAAGAAGGAGAAAAGATATCTCTACTGGCAGCACCAGCTTTAAAAGCTAATTTTCCAGATTATAAAAGACTTTTTGGATACTTTAAATCTATTGGTGTGAACTTAATTGGTGATGTCTCCACGGGAGCAGACATATGCACATATGCTTACTTAGCATATATGAAAAAAAATAACTTAACATCGGTTATAGCACAACCATGTCCTCCGATTGTAAATTACATAGAAATACATAAGCCCGAGTTATTAAGTAATATAGCTCCCATTCATTCTCCTATGATGTGTACAGCGGTTTATCTTAAGAAATATGAGAATGTTAGAGATAAACTAGCATTTCTTAGTCCGTGTATAGGTAAAAAAGAAGAGATACATGATACTAATAATGGTGGATTAATTTCTTATAATGTTACATATAAAAGAATTAAAGAATATATTAAGGACAATAAGATAAATTTATCATCATATCCTGAATATGATTTTAATTGTTTACCTAATACATTTGGATTTTTATTTTCAAGACCAGGTGGATTACGTGAGAATATTGAGAAGTTTACAGATGATGTTTGGATAAAGCAAATAGAAGGTACAGAGTTAGCGTATCATTACTTAGATAAATATGCTGAGAGAGTTAAGAAGGGGAAAGAAGTTCCAACAGTAGTGGATATTCTTAACTGTGAATTTGGATGTAACTTGGGAACTGCAACTGATAAGGATATTGATATTGATGATATAGATAAATCATTTAATACTATTAAAAAGTCAAGAACACGTAAAGAACAGAAAAAACAATATAAGAAGTTTGGTAAGACATTGAATGTAGATGATTTTGTTAGAAAATATACAAATAAGTCTATTGGAAATAATGGTCAAGTTTCACAACAAGAGCTTGATAGAATCTTTAAGGTACTTTTAAAAACTACAGAACAATCTAGACAATTAGATTGCTCAGCTTGTGGATATGATACATGTTATGATATGGCTAATGCAATAGCGAATGATTATAATGTCAAAGAAAACTGTCTTCATTACAATAAAGATATTGCATTATTAGAAAAAGAAGAGGTTGATAGAAAAAGTGTTGAAGTTCAGTTGAAAGCCGATGAAATCAAAGAAATTGGGGAAGAACAAATTCGAAAAGCTGATGATCTTAGAACTAATGTTAATGAAATAATACAATCCATAGCTGAGGTTTCAACAGGAAATTCAATGAACTCAGAAGAAATTACTTGTATTTCAAATGAAGTTCATGTTATTTCAACTGACTCTAAGAATCTTCATAATCAAGTAAATGAGATTAAGCTTAAGATTCAAGAATTTATTAAAGCAAATAATGAAATAGTTAATATTTCAGCTCAGACTAATTTATTATCACTTAACGCTGCTATTGAAGCTGCTAGAGCTGGAGAAGCTGGAAGAGGGTTTAGTGTAGTAGCAGAAGAGGTTCAGAAATTAGCTAATGAATCTAAAGAGGTTGCAACTAAAACAAGTGATGAAAGTAGAATTGTTCTAGAGCTTATGAATGAAATGTATACAATTTGTGATGCATTAGATATAAAAGTACAGAATTTATTTGATTCAGTTAGCAATATATCCGCTAATATTGAAGAGATTACTGCAAAGTCAGAAGAAGTAGCTGAAACTGTTAATAATTTAGTTCAATAGTTTAATATAAACCAAAGAAGAGAGTATTAGATTAGTCTTTTCTTTGGTTTTTAATTTTCTCCTATTCTCAATAATGTAGAAATTAATTATAAATGTTAAATATTTGAATGCAATCTTGAAATTCTGTATAATTAGATAGATAAGAAACAGTTGAAATTAAAAATCAAGTAATGAAAAGTAAGTTAATTCAATATAAAAATATAAAGTTAAAAGGGGAAATTATTAATGGAATTTATGGGGATATGCCTTGTTACAAGTAATGTTTCTGCTCTTACAGAATTTTATACAAAAATTCTTTGTGTTGAGGCTCAAGGTAATGATGTTCATACAGAATTGAAAACTGATGGAGGGAACATTGCTATATTTTCAGTAGAAGGTATGGAAAGTATGGCACCTAATTCTATGTGTGGAGCAGGATATGGAGGCTTTACAATAAGCTTTAAAGTAAAAGATGTTGATAAAGAATATGAGAGACTCAAAGCATTAGGTGTAGAATTTGTTATGCACCCAACAACGCATCCATGGGGTGCCAGGTCTTTCTGGTTTAGAGATTTAGACGGTAATATTGTTAATTTTGTTAGCATAGTAAATATGAATTAGTTTATATCAAATAAACATATTATCTAATGAAATTTTATAAACATAAGAGTAATATTGTTGCAATGTTTTTAGGTAAAGGTGAATAAAATAGTATAAATCAATTATTTAGGGGGCTAAAGCTGGAATGCTGAACTATAGTGAAAAAGAGATAAAAGATATTATAGAGAATATTTTAGGAAAAGAGATTTATTCCTTAAAAGCTGTGGGAAATCACCATCTTAAACGCCACTTAGTTTATAGTTTTAAAACTGATGAAGATAAAGAACTCATATTCAAAATGTACTATGTAAATGGGAGAAGAAGTCGTGAGGTTGCTAGTTTAACTTTACTTGAAGAGAGTATGGTACTTTGCCCGAAATTAATTGATCATGGGATATTAGACAATAATGTTGAATGGATTCTCATGGAGAGAATAGAAGGTGTAACCCTAGACAGTGTAATGGACTTAATAGATGAGGAAAGTAAGAAAAAAATATTCATTCAAATAGGGAAACAGTTAGGTGAGCTTCATAAAATAAAAGAATATGATAAATTTGGTGACTTTGATATAGAGGGCAATGTAATTAATGGATATAAAACATATAAAGAAAAATTTGCTAAGAGTTGCACTAACATTGAAGAATGGATACTAAAACAAGAATTACCAGAGAAAGAGCTGCTAATAGAAGGCTTAAAGGTTCTTAAAGAGGATATAGATAGTATTGAATTTGACAAGACAGGTTATGTGACTCATGGAGATTATGATGGAAGAAATATTTTAGTGAATGAAGTAAATGGAGAATGGAGTATTAGCGGAATACTTGATTTTGAAATATGTAATTCCTCAGTTAGAGATAGAGATATGATAGCCTTATATCAAAAATATTTCCTAGAGAATAAGATGCTTGAAGAGGCTTTTTTAGAAGGATATGAGAGCTATTTCATGATTTCACAAGAATCAAAAAGTGTATTAGAATATTTATTATTATCATCTGGATTAGGAATATGTAGTTGGGCAAATATTCAGGCACCTGATTATTATTCAGAGGGCGTTAAATTAGTAAAAAGATACTTAGAGATAAGGGAAGGATAGGAGTGATTTGCTATACAGAAGTGTATATGGCTTGATGAAGAAGTTTGTGCTTTTGATATATATGATCCAATAAAGAGAATTGTACTAGATAAGGAGTTAGAGATAAAAGTTAGAGCAGCAGCAAAGAGGAACGAGCTGCTATGTCCTCTTTGCAAAGAACCTGTCCTTTTTAGAATGAGGGATGTTAATAAGAGAAAACCGCATTTTGCTCATAAGAATAATAATGGTTATAGAAAATGTAGCTATAATGAAGAGACAGAAGAACATATAGAAGGTATATTTATTCTTAAGAAACATCTTGAGTGGATGTATCCACAATATAAAGTTAGATATAAGTTTAATTCATATGGAAAACTATATTCTGATCTTTATATTGAGGATGAAAATGGGAATAAAATGGCTATAGAATACGAGAGACAGGATCTTGATTTTGAGTATTGGAAAAGGAAACATGAAGTATTAAATAAAAATAATATAAAAGATTTTTGGTTAATAAAATGTCCCGAAGAAGTAGATAATCAATATTTAGATGATTTAAGTTTTTTCAAGCGATATATTGATTACACTGAGGACATGAACCTCATGATGATTAATATTGAAACAGAAAGAGTTCTTTTATCAAAAGGTATGGAGATAAAAGATGTAAATGGTAAAATTATTGAACAAAAAGTATTTCAGAAATGGTACAAGTTAAATGATGTTAAATTTCAATTTGATGGTTCATTATTAACAGAACCAGATTTCAAAAAGTTATTTAATGAGAAGTTAGAATCATATCAGGATGGAATGTTAAAAAATGAAATTAAAATGAAAAATGAAAGAATCTCTCAATTTAAAGAGTTATATGATAGTATTTTGCAAAGTGGAATAAACTCAGGAATACCTATAAAAGATCATATGAGAGAATATTATACTGATTTATTTACAAGAGCTAAAAGAGGAGACAAAAAAGCAATGGAAACATTAATGAAAGATAGTAAAAGAGTAAGTAGATATGGTATCATACGGGAATTGTTATATGATTTTTTAGGACTAAATCAATAATGGGGCATATGGAAAATATTGGTTAATTGTGGTATAATACTTAGTAAAATAAAAGATATTTAATTCTATATGAGGGGTAATTAATATGGATGATAATAGAGAGAGAGAGTTAAGGAATGTATTTAAATTTAGAAAGATTTCTTTAATTTGTCTTATTACAAGTATACTGTTATTAACTTTTGGTGGCATAAATATTGTTTTTGGAATAATTGGGGCAGTACTCATGATTTCCTTTTTTATTTTAAACTCAAAATATTGGAGATGTCCTTATTGTGGGATAGGATTTGAACTTCAGCATAGCAAAATGGATAGTAGTGATTATTGTCCAAGTTGTGGAAAAAAACTTAGATAATAAGCAGTTTATTAAATGTGAATAGAATAATATATTTGATAATATGAATGTTAGGGGATGAACTTATGAATGAGGGACAGGGTGCAATATTGATTCTTACTATGTTTATTGGGATTTTTTGTACTTTCATTGGGTGGGTCAGTAAATCACAGAATGCTGGGGATATGATAAATGGTTTTGATCCTAAAAAACATGATAAGAAAAAAGTATCAAAGATATTTGGGAATCACTTTCTATTTATAGGGTTATCAGTTATTGCTGTAGGAATAATTGGTATGATTTTAACTAAGGTAAACCCAAACATATTTTTGATTACTCAAAGTGGAATATTTATAATTGGAATATTAAAAACCATTTATTCAATATTAAGACATGGGAAGATTGATAAGGAATAATTAAATATAATTTAGAACTAAAATAAAATATAAATAATTACTATAGAAGGGGAGATGAACGATGTTAGAGATAATTGTTGCAAGGCATGGACAATCTGTAGCTGATATTGAGAATAGGCTAGAGGGGAAAGCTGATTTCCCTTTAACTGAATTGGGTATTGAACAGGCTGAGAAGCTTGCTCGATGGTTAAAATTTAAATATAAGTTTGACGATATATATAGTAGTCCATTGAAAAGAGCATCTAAAGTTGCTGAAATCATAGGAGAAAAGTTTGAAAAAGAGATTACCTATGATGAAAGATTGAAGGAGATGGATAATGGTGTCTTGGCAGGACTACTTAGGGAAGAGGCAGATAGGCTATATCCTTTACCAGAGGGTGGAAGGAAATATTATGAGCATATACCTGATGGAGAATCACTTATTGAACTAAGAGCAAGAGCGGAGCACTTTTTTGCAGAATTAATACATTCAAGAGATTTTGAAAAAGAGAATAAAAGAATTCTTATAGTTTCTCATGGAGGTCTTATAAGTATGTTGTACAGGGCATTTCTTAACCTTCCTGTGGATACTGGGGTTTGGTTAAGTACAGGAGATACAGGAGTTCATGTTTGGAGAGTAAGTGGTAAGAATAGGATAGTTGTTGCTAGTAATGTGCAATATCATCTTAAATAGAGGTAATAAATAGGATAGTAGCAAAAGATGAAAAAGAGTTTATTTATGAGTTTAAGCATATACACTTGGTTAATTAAGTGTGTATGCTTTTTTTAGCAAAACAGAGGAAAATTAAAACAATATTATACATATTAAGACTTTATAACAGAAAATACACTATGTTAACAAAATATTTACAATGATGAAATAAAGAGTTATAATGGTAAATGTGTAATAAATTATATTAATATGGAAATGGAGGGGCTCATTTGAAAACATGGTTTAGGGTTGGAGTAATGCTAATTTCTTTAATGTTTACATGTAGTGTTATTTTTGCTGATATTCCTGATGGTACTGTTGTAATCGGCGATCAAGGGTATAGTCTTAAATATGCCAATGATATCAATAATTTGGAAATCGTTAAAAGTGCTATAAGTGATATGGGTAAGGATGGAAAAATATACATAAAGAGCTTTAATGGAAGTTGGTATGCTAACAATGGCGAGAAAGTTGAGGGGTCAATTGTTCCCAAAGTAATCTTTAGGGATAATGATGGACAAGTAGTAACTTATGAAGCAGGTGATGGAGAAAGAATTTCTGAAAATGAATTTAAAGTACTTAATGTATCTTTTTTGGATTCAGAAAATGTAGAAATAATTTTCTCAGAAGCAGTGAAAAATGAGGATTATTCAGAAAGAATAAAATTATCTGGGTATCTAGAGGTTGAAAGTACTCATGTTGTAGATGAAGGAAGAAGAGTTATTGCAACACTTAAGAATAAAATGGGTGCTAAGGTTTACGAAGGTACTATAAGTATATTAGCAGATATTGAAAATGTTGATGGAATTAAGCTGGCTGAGGAATTCAATAAAGAATTAATAGTAATTAATAAATCAGCTGTTTCGGATAAGAATTATGATAAGAATGTTTCTATAATTGCTTTAGGATTTATAGGAGAAAATCTTAACTTTAACAGTGGAGTAACAATTAGTGGTAATAATTCAATACTTAAAAATTCAACAGCTGATGAAATTGCAGTGAATCCAGGAGAAGAGGGAAGTGTTACACTTGAGAGTGTAAAAGCCGAGAATATGAATGTATATTCAGGTGCGTCTCATAGTATTAACATTAAGAAGTGTGAAATAGATGAACTACAAGTTATTTCACAAACTAGTACAAGGATTCATGATATTGGAGAGAGTAAAATAAAGAGCACTCTTATTAAATCAGATGCAATATTAGATTCTGAAGAAGGAGCATTTGAAAATGTAAGATTAGTTTCAAGTGCTAAGGAGAAGAAGCTTAAATTAAAAGGTAAGTTTAAAAAAGTAGTAGCTGAGGAAAATTCATTTGTTTTTACAGATGATAATGCTCAGGTTGAAGAGGTACTTGTTAAAGGTAAGGCTAAAGTGGAAGGTAGATTTTCAACTCTTAATGTTGAAGATGAAAAATGTGAGGTAGAGATACTAGGTAATACAAGAATTAAGAAGTTTTTTGTTAAGAGAAATAATCTTGTGAAGATTTCAGGATATGCAAAAATCGATAATATCGATGGAGAAACTGATAAAATATCAGAAGTTAAGGAAAAGCTTAATAAAGCTAAGCAAGAATCTCAAACATCAATTCCAGCATATAGGAATATTAAATTGGAGGTTAAGGATATTAAGGCTAATTTATTAATTAAGAATAAACCATATTTCTATAATGGTATTAAATATAACCTATTTAATATGAAGATGGATTTATCAAACTTAACTCTTGCAGACAGTGAAAAGTTATATGGATTAGCAGTTTCTGTATTTGATGAATATGGAAATATTATTAATACACTTCAAATAGTTCCTAAAGATAATAAACTTGAATGCAACAGCCTTTATCTTAAGAATAAAAGAGGGAAGATTATTCTTGAAACTACAGATAAGGGAAGAGTAGAGTTTGTTATCAAATAAAAGTTAGCTAAGTAAGTAGAGGAAACTTTAAAATACAGTAAAAAATTAAAGGGGGATTTATTTAAATGAATAAATTCTATAATGAGAATAAGAAGAGAATTGTTAGTCTTTGTATCTCAATGACTATGATATTCAGTATTCTATTTGGAGGATACTCACCAATAGTTGTTAAAGCAGATGATGGAAATTTATTTACTAATGGTGGAGTTGAAAACTGGACAGCTGGTAAGCCTGATGGATGGGATACAGCAGAGAATGTTTCAGAAAGTACTGAAAAGGTACATGGAGGGAGCAAAAGTATTAAACACACTGCTGGTACAAAAAAATTAATAAAAATTTTTAACGATATTGAACCAGGACAAGAATATACTATAAGATACTGGTATTATGATAATGATGATAATGCAAAGACTAGACCTTGGATGACATGGAAAGATGAGAGTAATGGATATGTTAAAGATCATGATGCAGAATTACACTCTATGATTCCAGGAAAGAGAGATTCTTACTCAATTAATGAGGATAGATGGATTCAGTGGGAAGTTAGATTAACTGCACCTGAAAGTGCAAGTAAATTCTATTTTGAAGTAAGAGTATACAATGATGGTGCAAAAGGAGGTTCCGTTTACTACGATGATTTCTTCTTTGGACCTGTTGGTGGAATAGCTCCAGAGACGCAAGTTAAAGACGTAAAAGCAGATAAACCATCTGGTAAAGTTATTGCTGGAACAGAGATAACTCTTTCAACAGCAACAGAAGGGGCAGATATTTATTATCAAATAGGAACTGAAGCACTAACAACTACATCAAGTGCAATTAAATATACAGTGCCTATTACTATTGATGAAGATAAAGAAATTCATACAGTAGCTGTTAAAGCTGGATTAGACATGAGTAAGGAATCAATATTTAATTATGAAGTTCTAACAGAGGATGATTTTGATAAGATCTATGATATTCAAGGTAAAGGTCATGAATCAACATACAAAATGCAGAATGTTAGAATAAAAGGTATTGTTACAGCAGTATCTAACGATAGAGACTATAAAGGAATCTTTGTACAGGAAGAAGTTGGAGATGGAGACATAGCAACTTCAGATGGAATCTATGTTAGAGGTAATTTAAGCAGCAGCTATAAAGTAGGAGATTTAGTTGTAGTTGAAGGAGAAGTAAAAGAGGAAAAGCATACTGCTTTTGATGGTGAAGAATTAACAGTTACAGAGATATATCATAAATCTGGATTCGTAATTGAATCAGGAAAACAATTACCAGAGCCTATCATAATAGGAAAGAATGGTAGAAATGTAATTACAGATAACATAGACAATGATAATATGACTTCTTTTGATCCAGAAGAGGATGCGATTGATTTCTATGAGAGTTTAGAAGGTATGCTTGTTAAAGTTGAAAACCCTCGTATAGTGGCACCAGAAGAAAGATATGGAACGTTCCACATACTGGCAGATGATGGAGAAGCATCAGTAGATAAATTCTCAGCAAAAGGTGGAATAATTCCTACTAAAGATAATGTCAATCCAGAGATTCTACATGTAGATGATGTGGTAGTACCTGTAGCAAATAGTAGCAAAGAATTCATTGATGAAAGATTCAACAATACAAAAGTTGGAGATAAGTTTGATGGAGATATAGTTGGTGTTATGGATTATAACTTCGCATCATATAAAATCTATAATACTCACACTTTACCTAACTTAACAGATGGTGGAAATAATAGAGAGACAACATCTATAGTATTTGATGAAGATAAGTTAACAGTAGCAGTTTATAACATAGAAAACTTCTCAGCAGATGCAACTGAAACTTCAGATGAGAAAGTTGAGAGAATTGCAAATTCAATGGTTAATGATTTAGGGGCACCAGATATTATCACTCTTGTAGAGGTTCAAGATAATAATGGAGAACCTAATAAAGGTGATTCAGCAGATACTATTGTAGATGCAACTGAATCATATAAAAGATTAGTGAATGCAATAAAAGCAATAAATGGACATGAATATTTATTTACAGATATAGATCCTGTATATGGACAAGATGGTGGAGCACCAGGAGCAAATATTAGAGTTGGATTTATTTATAGACCTGACAGAGTTGACTTTAATGAAAATAAGGGTGGATCTACTGAAAGAGCTGAAATGAATGGAGAGCATTTAGCAAAAAATCCAAGTAGAGTAAATCCTAACAGCTCATATTTTGAAAGTACTAGAAAATCACTTGTAGGAGAGTTCATTTTCAGAGGAGAAAGCGTTTTTGTTATAGGTAATCACCTAAGTTCTAAAAGAGGAGATGCTTCTGATTTTGGAAAGGTACAACCTCCAGTTAAGGGAAGTGAACCAAACAGACATAAGCAAGCACAGGTTGTAAATGAGTTTATTAAAGAAATCTTAGAAGCAAAACCAGATGCAAATATAGTTGTTCTTGGAGATATGAATGATTACGAGTATTCTGAGACTTTAAGTATTCTTAAAGGTGATGAGCTTGTTAATATGATTGAGACATTACCAAAACAAGAAAGATATACTTATGTATATGGTGGTAACTCTCAAGTTCTTGATAATATGTTAGTTAGTAAGAATATTGTAGATAAAACAGTTGTTGATGTAGTTCATTTAAATGCTGAATTTACAGAGCATAGTGGAAGAGCTAGTGACCATGATCCTGTAATGATTCAGATTTCAGGTATAGGAACTGAAAATAGTGTAAAATCAGTTAACTTTAATGTTCTAGATAGCTTAGTTAAGGTTGGAACTGTAATTGAACTTACTACACAAGAAGAAGCGGGAACTATTTACTATACTTTAGATGGATCAAATCCTATTGATAATGGAATTGAGTATACTAAAGCTATTTCATTAAATGAAACAGGAAATAAAACTATAAAAGCTGTTGTAAAAAAAGGTGATAACTTTAGTATTGAAAAGAGCAGACAATATAAAGTAGATTACGCTGTTACAACAGTAGATGTTAATCCAAGTGAAGTTAAAAAAGGTACAAAAGTAAAAGTAACAATAGATGAAACTGATGTTGAAATTTACTATTCAACTGGGTTTGATTCTAAACCTTCAGAAGGTGAGTTATTCCCTGTAGAGGGTATTGAAATAAACGAAGAAACAGTTTTAAAAGTGGTTCTTAAGAAAGGTGATGAATTCAGTAAGTTAGTTCATGAATACTCATACACTGTTGAGCCAGAAGCACAATTAATCACAATTGAAGAAGCAAAATCAAAAGTTAATGGAGAAAAAGTTAAAATATCAGGTATTGTAACAGCTACAATTGGAAGAGATCCATTTATCCAAGATGATACTGCTGGTATCTATATTTACGGAAAAGAAGATTCAAATTTTGTTGTGGGTAATAAGGTTGAAATTACTGGAGTAAGAGCTGAATATAAAGGTTTATTACAGTTAAGCAATGTTGAAGAAGTAAAGCTTATTTCCGAAGGAAATAAACTTCCAGAAGGAAAGGTTGTTACTGTTTCACAAATTAATGAATCAGTTGAAGGAGCATTAGTAACAATTAAAGATTTAGAGATAGTTTCTGTAAACGGAAGTGGAGTAAAAGATTATTCAATAATAGCAAAAGATTCAACAGGGACTGTGGAATTAAGAGCAGACAGATATCTAAAAGTAGAGATTGATAGCAGTGTTTACAAGGCAGGAATGAAAATAAATGTAACAGCACCAGTTGGTCAAAGAGATGACTATAGATTAATGATTAGAAGTGCAGAGGACATAAAGCCTCAAGTTGAGATAATGTATCCTGTAAAATCTTCAAAAGAAGCAGGAGATGTTGTTTTAGGAACAACTGTAGAACTTTCTACAGAAACAGAGGGAACAGAAATATACTTCACAATAGATGGAAGTGATCCAGTAGCAAATGGAAAACTTTATTCAGAAGCAATAGTATTAGATACAGTTGGAGAAGTTACTATAAAATCTGTAGCTAAGAAAGGTGAAAAGAATAGTGAAGTAACTGAGTTTGTGTATAATGTAGTTGAAAATATTGAACTGATTACAATTGCTCAAGCTAGAGAAACAGCTAATGACAAGAAAGTTAAGATTAAAGGTATTGTAACTGGATTAATAGGAGGAAATCCATTTATCCAAGATACTACTGCTGGTATATATATATTTGGAAAAGATGAAGATAACTTTGTTGTAGGTAATGAAGTTGAAATCACTGGTAAGACAGCAGAATTTTATGGTTTAAAACAATTAAAATCAATTGAGAAAGTAACAGTTATTTCAACTGGAAATGATATTCTAGAAGCTAAAGTTTTAACCATAGCAGAGATTAATGAGTCAGTAGAAGGGTCATTAGTTACTCTTAAAGATGTTGAGATTACATCAATCGGAACTAATAAGGGTAGTGGATACTCAATTGGAGTAAAAGATGCATCAGGATCAATTGAGTTAAGAGTAGATAAGTATTTAAATCCAACAATTAATGGCGATAATTATGAAGTTGGTATGAAAGTTGACGTTATAGGAAACATTGGTTATAGTTTTGGTAAATATCAAATAATGCTAAGAAGTTCATCAGATATTAAAATATTAGGTGAAGAAAATAAAGGTATAATTAAAGAAATTGTTATTAAAACAAAAGGTTATACAATCAATCAAGAGGGCAAAATAACTCTTGAAGATAAATCAGAATTCAATTTAGGAAGTACAGTGGTTATTAATGCTGATATCACTGCAAACATTGATACAAAAGCAACAGTAATAATGAAGGTTGTTGGGGATAATGGATTTGTATATTCATTAAACTTCATTAATAATGTTGAACTTAAAAATGGTGAAAGTAAATCAATTTCAGCAGGAGCTACTTTATTTAATGCACCAGCTGGTAATTATAAGGCTGAAGTTCTTGTATGGGATAGTTTAGAGGGAATGAAGCCATTTACAAAAGTTGGGGAATATAATTTTAAAATAAAAAGATAATAGTGAGATTTATCACAAAATATTAAAGGCTTGGACGCACTAGACTTATAGTGTGTCCAAGTTTTTTTCTTAAATTATTATAAATAATTAGTACTAATTTGTTAATATTGTATAAATTTAGTATAAAAGAATATTTACTTTGTATTTTCATAAATGTATAATTAAGGGAGCGTAAAAGTGAAGGAGGGACTATTATGAAAGTATGGGTTAGGACAGCAATTATGATGATTTCATTAATGCTTATATGTAGTAATGTTTTTGCAGATATTCCTAACGGTTCAGTTGTAATTGGAAATAAAGGGTATGATATTAAGTATGTTAACAGAACAGAGAATAAAGAAGAGATTCAAGAAGCAATAAAGAGTATAGGCAAAGATATGAAAATATATGTAAAAAGCTACAAAGGGATTTGGTATGATAATGATGGAGAAAAAGTGGATAAATCATTGATTCCAAAGGTTGATTATATTTCAGAAGAGGGAAAAGTGATAAAGTACCAATCAGGTGATAGGGATGAACTTTCACAAAAATTCAAAGTAGAGAATGTAGCATTTCTTGATACTGAACATATTGAGATAATTTTTACTGAACCTGTATTAGATAAAGAATATACAGAAAGCATTAAATTGTCTGGAGATTATTTTGTTAAGAATACTAAAGTTGAAGATGGAAAAATTATAGCAACACTAGAGGATGAAATAAAATCAGAAATTTATGAAGGAACAATAACTATATCTGAAGATGTTATGAGTGTATATAAGAATACTTTAGGTAGAGAGATAAAGTATGATATTTATGTAATAAATAAAAGTAAGCTTTCTAATTGTTCCTTTGATAAAAACGTATGTATAACAAGCAATGGATTTAAAGGTAATAACCTTACATTCAATGGTAGATTAACTGTATGTGGTGATTATGGTATATTGAAAGACTGTAAAATTGATGATGTTTTAATAAAGCCAGGAAAATTTGGAAGTATTTCATTGATAGGAGTAGAAGTTGATAAAATGAGCGTTTTGTCTGGAGGAAAATATGGTGTTAAAATTAAGGAGTGTGAAATTAACAAACTTCTAATTAACTCAATTACAGATACAGGCATCATAAATCTGGGCGGTAGTAAAGTAAAGTCAACTATTATTCATTCAGATGCTATATTAGATACAGAAAAGGATATATTTGAAGATATCAAAATAGTCTCAAGTAAAGATCAAAATATTGTTAAATTGAGAGGTAAATTCAATAACATAATTACAGAAGATAACATTTTTATCAAAGCATATTATAATGCAGAAATTAATGCCATAGTTGTTAAAGGAAATGTAAGGTTAGAAGGACCTTTCTCTACAGTTGATATACAAGATGAGGATTCAATAATTGAAATAAGAGATGGCACAGAAATAAAGAAACTGACAGTGAATGAGAAAAATCTAGTTATTATATCGGGTAAAACAAGAATTGTTCATTTAGAAGGACCACATGATAAAATAATAGAAATTAATAAAGCTATTGAGGATGCTAATCGTAAAGCAGAAAACCTTAATAATGAATAGAAATATAAAGTAAATATTTAAACAAAGGCTTGGACGCACTAAATTTGTAGTGTGTCCAAGCTTTTATATTTATAAAAAGCATTAATAATATATCCAAATATTTACAATTATTAATAATAAATGTATAATTTAGTTAGTGAATAGGAAAGGAGGGGGAACTTAGAAATTAGTTATTTATTTTAAATTGTGCTAACAATGGCGAAAAATTAAAAAAATCTACGATTTAGAGGCATAATAGGCAATTAAAAAAGCAAAGGGGGAATTATTTATATGAAAAAATTCTGTAAAAAGAATAAGAAGAGAATAATTAGTCTCTTTATCTCAACCTTTATGATGTTCAGCATAGCATTTGGGGGATACGCACCGGTAATAGCTAAGGCTGAAGAAAATAATATGTTCACAAATGGTGGGGCAGAAGGGTGGACTAATGGGAAACCTGATGGATGGAATGGAAAAATAGAAAATATTTCACAGTCAACTGAGCAAGTTCATGGTGGAACATACTCTATTAAACATACATCAGCAAGTGGTACAAAGGATTTTTCATCAGTTATATATGATGTTGAACCTGGGCAGGAATATACCATAAGTTATTGGTATTATGATAATGATAATATGGCTAGAACAAGACCATGGATGTCATGGAAATCAGATACAGGCTATTTAACTAATGATTCTAATGTACTACATCCTACTACTTATTCAACTGATTCTGATGGGTGGGTTCAATGGACAGCAACTTTGACTGCACCAGCAGAGGCTACTCAATTTAATTTTGAAGTAAGAGCATATAAAGATAGTGCTGGTTATGGTGGAGCAGTTTACTACGATGATTTCTACTTTGGACCAAGTGGAGAGGTTACTCCTTCAAATAAGGTTAAAATGGTTAAATCAACACCAGTTGCTGGTGAAGTACAAGTAGGAACTGAAGTAACTCTAACATCTGGTACAGAAGGTGCTGAAGTATATTATAAAATTGGACAAGAAGCGCTAACAACTACTTCTGGAGCTATTAAGTTTGAAACGCCTATAGTAATTAATGATAATACTGAAATTCACGCTATAGCTGTAAAAGAAGGTATGGAGAATAGTGATGAGGCAGTATTTAACTTTACAATAATAAATGATTCAGAGTTTGATAAGATATATGATATTCAGGGAGAAGCGCATACTTCACCAAAGTTAGGACAAAACGTAAAGATTAAAGGTATTGTAACAGCAGTATCTTATGACATGTATTATCCAGGTATATTTGTACAAGAGGAAGTTGGAGATGAAAATAATAATACTTCTGATGGAATATATGTAAGTGGAAAAATCACTGGAGTTAAAGTTGGTGACCTTGTAACTGTTCAAGGTACAGTATCAGAGAAAGAACATACAGCTTTTGATGCAAGAGAATTAACAGTAACTGAAATCACAGGTGCTCAAGTGAATGTATTAGAGTCAGGAAAGGAACTGCCTGCTCCTATAATTATAGGAAAGAATGGAAGAAATCTTATAACTGATATTGTTGATAATGATAATATGACTACATTTGACACAACAGAAGATGCTATTGATTTATACGAGAGTTTAGAAGGAATGCTAGTAAAAGTTCAGAATCCTCATATAGTAGGTGTTCAAGAAAAATACGGTACATTTGATGTGTTAGCTGATAATGGGGAAGCGTCATTAGATAAATTATCTATAAAGGGAGGAATTATTCCTACTAAATCTAATGTGAATCCTGAGATTCTTCACATTGACGATGTTGTGATACCACTTAGTCCTAATAAGATATTTACTGATTCAAGATTTAACAATGCTAAAGTGGGAGATAAGTTCTCGCAGGATATAGTTGGGGTTATGGATTATAACTTTGGATTCTACAAAATATATAATGTTAATGAATTACCTGATTTAAATCCTGGAGCAAATGAAAGAGAAACTACTACAATACAATTTAATGAAGATAAATTAACAATAGCAGTTTATAATATTGAGAATTTTTCAGCAGATCCAAGTCACACACCAGATAAGAAAGTAGCAAAAATTGCTGATTCAATAATTAATGATTTAGGAGCACCAGATATAGTTACACTTGTTGAGGTTCAGGATAATAATGGACCAAATTCTGGTGGAACTGAGGCTAATGAGTCATATATGAGATTGATTAATAAGATAGTAGCTGATGGGGGACCAGAATACAATTTTACAGATGTTGCACCTGTGGACGGACAGGATGGAGGAGAGCCAGGTGGAAATATTAGAGTTGGATACATCTACAGAAAAGATAGAGTTGGATTTGATGAAAATAGAGGTGGAGCTACTGAAGCTGCTACGATGGATGGAAAGCATCTAGCTAAGAATCCAAGTAGAATTGACCCTACAAATTCATATTTTGACAGCTCAAGAAAACCTCTTGTTGGTGAATTTAAATTTAAAGGAGAAAGTGTATTCTTAATAGCTAACCATTTAGGTTCAAAGAGAGGGGACGAGTCAGACTTTGGCGAGATACAACCACCTCCAAAGGGAAGTGAGCCTAAGAGACATGGTCAAGCTGAAGTTATTAACTCATTTGTAAAAGAAATACTAGCTGCTGATCCTAACGCAAATATAGTTGTTTTAGGAGATATGAATGATTATGAGTATTCTGAAACTTTAAGAATACTTAAAGGTGACGAGCTTATTAATATGGTTGAAAAGTTACCTAAGAATGAGAGATATACTTATGTGTATAATGGTAATTCTCAAGTACTTGATAGTACATTAGTAAGTAAAAATATTGAAGCAAGAACAATTGGCGATATAGTTCACTTAAATGCTGAGTTCACTGAGCATAGTGGAAGAGCAAGTGACCATGATCCAGTTATGGTACAAATATCAGGTTTAGGTAATGTGGAATATGTTGAGCCTGTTAAGTTTAATATCTTAGATGAGGAAGTAAAGGTTGGAACAGAAGTTGTACTATCTACAGATACAGAAGGAGCAACTATCTACTACACTATTGATGACTCCACCTATAATCTTTATGAATCAGATCCAATTACAGATGGTATTGAATATACAGGCCCATTTGCTCTAACGGAAACAGGAATTATTAAAGTGCAAGCTGTAGCTAAGAAAGGAGAAAAATATAGCATAGTTACTTCTTCTAAGAATATAGTTGATTATGCAAGAATTAATCCAAGTCATGGATCTGGTGAGATTAATAAAGGGGAAGTAGTAACAATTATTGCTGATGAGAACAATGTTGAAATATTCTATTCAGTTGGTGAAGATTCTAATCCAAGTGACGGACAATTATTCCCAGTAGAAGGTCTTGAAATAAATGAGAACTCATACTTTAGGATTGTACTAAAGAAAGATGGAGTATTCAGTAATGTTGTTCGTGAATTTGAATATACAGTTTTAGCACAAGATGAAATAATCTCCATTGAAGAAGCTAAAATAAAAACTGGTGAAAGCGTTAAAATAAAAGGTATCATCACTGGTATGATTGGAAATAATGCCTTTATTCAAGATGATACAGCAGGTATTTACCTATATGTAGGGGCTAATGCTCAAACTGAGTTTGTTGTAGGAAATGAACTTATTCTTTCAGGTAGAGTTGTAGAATATAATAAGCTATGTGAATTGAAGGAGATTGATGATATTGAGATAGTTTCAACAGGAAATAATCTTCCAGCGCCTAAGGTTGTTACTATAGGAGAAATTGACGAAACACTTGAGGGGCAGTTAGTTACTATCACAAATCTTGAAATATCAGAAGTACCATCAGGAGAAGAAAATAATTATTCAATGAAGGTAACAGATGGAATAAGTATTATTGAATTAAGAGTTGATAAATATCTTAATCCAGGAATTAATAGTGATGATTATTCAGTTGGAATGAAGATGAATGTAACAGCGCCAGTAGGGCAATTCTATGATAAGTATCAGTTGATGTTAAGAAGCAGTGATGATATAACAAAAGAAATTTCAATTGCAGAAGCAAGAGAAAAAGCAATTGGTGAGGAAGTTATGGTTAAAGGTATCATAACAGGGATGATTGGAAATAATGCCTTCATTCAAGATGATACAGCAGGTATATATTTGTATGCTGGATCAAAAGGAAAAGAGGAGTTTGTTTTAGGTAATGAGCTTCAATTAATAGGGGTAACATCTGAGTATAAAGGGCTTAAACAATTAAAATACTTTGAGTCTATTAATGTAGTGTCAACAGGAAATAATCTGCCAGAACCTAAAGTTGTTACTATAGGAGAAATTGATGAAACTCTTGAAGGGCAACTGGTAACTTTAAATGATGTTGAGATTATTCAAGTTCCATCAGAACCAATAAGCAACAATTTTTCAATGAAAGTATCAGATGGAACAAATATTATTGAGTTAAGAGTTGATAAATACCTTAATCCATCAATTTATAGTGGCGATTATGAAGCTGTAATGAAGGTAAATGTTACAGCACCAGTTGGTCAATATAATGATAATTATCAATTGATGGTAAGAAGTAGTGCAGATATTGATGAAATACTAGAAGATATTTCTCTTGTTGAAGCATCAGTAGAAGGTGGAAAGGTTCTTTTAGATACTGAAGTAGAACTTTCAACTAAAACAGAAGGTGCTGAGATATATTACACAACAGATGGAAGTAATCCAGTAGAAAATGGAACATTATACACTGAAGCAATTACTTTAAATACAGTTGGGAAAATAACAATTAAAGCTGTAGCTAAGAAAAGAAGTTCATTCAGTGAAGTAACAGAATTTAAATATATAATAGTTGGAGAAAAGAAATTTACTATAAATTCTATTCAAACAACAGATATGATGAATAATCCTAAAAATGAGTTTAGAATGAAAAGTGCAATTATGATCAATGTTGATATTACAGCAAATATTGATACAGAAGCAGTTGTAATAATGAAAATTGTTGGTAAGCACAATAATGTATATTTCTTTAATTTCTTCAATAATGCTGAACTTGAAGATGGAATCACCAAATCATTCTCATCAGGTGTAACCTTATTTAATGCACCAATAGGAAATTATAAAGCAGAGATTCTTGTTTGTGATAATTTAATAGAAATGAATCCATTATCACAGGTTGGAGAATACTACTTTACTATTAATAATAGGGGCAAAGGTCAGGATGACAAAGATAAAAATAAAGATGATGACGAAGATGAAGAAGAGTATGATGAAGATGAAAATGAAAATAATGATAGCAATGGTAATGGAAATGCCTATGGAAAAAATAAAAAAGACAAGGAAAAAGATGAAAATAATAAAGGACAGGATAAAAAGAATAGAGGTAAAGGGAAGAAAAATTAAGAGTGAGTTTGATTAAATAAATGGATAAAACAAAGGGAACCTTAGGGTTCCCTTAATTTAATATTTACAAAATCTTGACATTTATCAAATCCTTCTATATTATCTAATTAAAGGGCATATGCCAAAAACTCAAAAGGTTTATAATGTAGATTTAATATTTTTAGGAGGAATGATGATATGAAAATTGCTTTACCATCAAGAAATAATCAAATAGATGACCATTTTGGTCACTGTGAATACTTTACTATTTTTACAGTTGATAATGATAAAAAGGAGATAATTTCTCAAGAAACTATTTCATCACCAGAAGGCTGTGGTTGTAAATCAAATATAGCGCAAACTTTATCAAATATGGGTGTAACAATTATGCTTGCAGGTAATATGGGAGCAGGTGCAGTACGTGTGTTAAATAACTCTGGCATTGATGTAGTACGCGGGTGTTCAGGAGAACTTAAGACTGTTGCACTTAAGTGGCTTGAAGGGAATATTTCTGATTCTGGTGATTCATGTAGTGCACATGAATGTCATCACTAAAAAATAGAATGTAGAAGCCTTGTGGCTCACATAAGAAAAAATATATAAACGGAAGTGGATAATCCACTTCCGTTTATATTTTGGCAATTATAAATATATTCTATAATTTCCCATTATATCTTACTAAGTGTATATTTTATGATTTATGTCGTACAGGCATGAGCATAGCTAATGATTCATCAGAATCAACTTTCTTAATTACAGTAGGAGTTATATCTGAATTAAAGCTCATATTTATTTCATCAGAATCTATGTTTTTTAAAGCTTCTAAAAGATATCGAGAATTAAAGCCGATTTTTAAGTCTCCTTCAATTACTGGAGACATTTTAATATGTTCATCAACCAGTCCGTATTGTGAGTTCGCTGAAATAGTGAGATTATTTTCAGATATTTCAAGAATAACTAAGCTACCACTAGTTTCTTTTCCAAAGAGCGCAGCTCTATCAATAGATGGCAATAGCTTGTCTTTAGCTATATTAAAACTTATATTGAAACTGTCAGGAATAACTGCATCATAATTAATAAACTCACCTTGAATAATTCTAGAATAAATCATTGTTTTAGGTGTTATAAAGATAATATTATTATCATTGAAGGATACATTTACTGTAGCTCCTTCGTTTGTAATTATTCTTGAAACATCTGATAATGTAGAACCAGGAATAATCCTACTTCCTGTGAAATTACTAGAATATGATCTTTTGGATAAAGCCACTCTAAGTCCATCCATAGCAACCATAGAAACAGAGTGTTTTTGGATATCAAAAAGAACCCCTGTAAAAGTATTACGAATGTCATTAGTGGAACATGCGTATACACATCCATCAATCATTTTTTTCAGTTCTTCAGTTGAAATATAAAAACTGTGTTCTAGATCTTGGTTGTTTATTCTAGGATATTCATTTCCATCATTGCAGTTAAGTTGAGCTTTTGAATCAGCATAATATATTATAAGTGAATTTTCATTTCTTTCAATTATTATTTCTTCGTTTGGGAGTCTTCTAATAATATCTCCAAACATTCTCGAGTTAACAATAACCTCACCTTGAGAAATAACTTTTCCCTCAAGATTAGTATGTATAATTACATCATTACTTGATCCTGTTACTTCTATACCATCACTAGATGTTTTAATATGAAGACCTTGAAGAAGAGGACTCAGACTCTTATTTGAAATAGCCTTTTGTGCAATGGAAACACCGTTTAATAGTTCTGATTTTTGAATTACAAACTTCATTTGATTTCCTCCAATTGTTGATATAAGTGCTTAATTCTAGTGATATGTAATCAAAGAATTATATGGTAATTATATCAAAAATAAGAAGTGTGTACAAACTATATTATATTAGGGGACGGTTCATTAAAATTGATTGTCCTATTCAAAAGTGAATTTGATTGTACAAGCAGTTAGTAATTTATGAACCGTCCCCAAGAATGAACCGTCCCCAAGAATGTCTTATTGTAACGGAATGTAATAAAAGTTGACAAAAGGTAACCAATGGTATAAAATGTAATTAGAGGTGATTATATGAAAGAATTATTTACAGTTGAAGAAGTAGCTCAAGTACTAGATGTGCATACACGTACAGTAAGAAGATATATTAAAGAAGATAAGTTATGTGCATCAAAGGTTGGGGGACGATGGAAGGTTGAGAAAGATGAACTAAAAAGATTTATGAATAACGAAGAGATAATAGAACACTTTCAAAAGAAACAGGATGATATTCTGTTAGGGTTGATGGAAGGCAAGAGTGAAGAAAAAGTGACACTACACACAATAGTTGACTTTAAGGTGGAGAGCGAGGAAGAAATCGAGAAGCTATGTGGAAGAGTATGTAACACTATAAATAAGGTGGAGAATGGAAATATTAGATTTCAATATAACTATAATAAAGAAACAGGTATTGGGAGATTTATATTTAAGGGCGATTCTAAGAATATTTGCAAGGTAGTTAGTGTATTTGAAGATTATGAGATATAAAGGGGGATGTTCATATGGGGAAAAATATTATTAATATAATGAAGGCGATAGTAGATATTTGGAACAATGATAATTTTAATAAATATTGGAGTGGGTTTAAGAAAGAACCATTTGCAATATATAATGAGGAACAGGTTTGTATAATAGGACATGATTCATTACCAGATACATTTGTATGTATAGATGAATATATATTTATAGGAAATGTTACTGATGATTTTAAGGGAAATTCAGCTATTGATTTTTACGGGAAAAAGATAGCTATTGTTGGTCTTCATTATATGGAGAATATAAGTATAGAGAAGCTATACTCAATAATTGTACATGAGAGCTTTCATGTGTTTCAGAGTAGAGGAGATATGTTGTACATGTGTGGAGATCCTTTAGGGATTCTTGATTATAAATTTCAAGTGGATAATTTGCTTTACAGAGCACTTGAGAGAGAGGCATTAGAAAAGGTTATAAGTTCAAGTGATAAGAAAGATTTCTATGCTTTATTAAATGATTTCATACATTATAGAAATGAAAGAATGAAGTTATTAGGAGAAGGTACACAACGATATGAAATGGGATTAGAGACAATGGAAGGAACAGCAGCGTATGTTGAGATTAAATCTTTAATCAATAGTTCAGAAAAAGAGTTAAATGAGGTATTAAAAACATACCAAGGAGTCATGAAATTCTCAGAGAATACTCTAAAGAATTTCAGACATGACTGTTATTATGCAGGAGCATATATAGGATTAATATTAGATAGGTTGGATAATAGATGGACTGATAAATATAATAAATATGAAAAAACACCATATATATATGATTTCTTAATAGAAATATATAATTCATTTATGAAAGAGAGGATATCACAAGTGATTATAATGAGCTTAATGAGGATGATCTATTAAGAGGATATATTTTAGAAGAGATAGAGAAGCATGAAAAAAGAAAAGAGGAATTATTTAAGGAATTTAAAAATGAAAATAAGATAAAAATATCTATTAAATATGACATGAAATTATATGGATATGACCCTATGAATATAGAGGAAATAGGAAATGAAATACTTCATAAACATTGCATATGTATTAATATTGATGGAGAAAACAAATGGTTATTAAAACCTGTGATTATGGAATATGAGAATAATCGATATAATATATCAAAAATAACATTTAACACAAATAAAAAACCTGAATTAAAGGATGGTTCTTATGAAATTGAAGGGATAGGGCGGTTATCAGCTGATAAAATTAGAATATTAAATTGTTAAATTAACTAAATAATGACTGATTAAAAGGATTGGAGTATAGAGATTTATTATAAGGCTTGCATAAACGTAACTTAAGGTGTTTGTACAAGCTTTTTATATAAATTAATGAACCGTCCCCTTGATGGATTTGAAAAATAATTTTTATGTGTTTACTATAATAAATAATATATAAAAAAATGAAAAACTTGAAAATTTATGTAGATAGGAGTAAAATACAGGATATATAGAAGACATAAAAAGGGGGAGCAGAAATATGGATATACCAGTATGGCAGTACATAATATCTATGGGGGGATACTTTGCGCTTTTAATTTTAATCGTATCTTTTATGAGGAAGCACTACAAAATAGCCAATTGGATATGGATTGGAGCATTATTTACATTTCCACTTTGGTTAAGGAATGTAGATGGATGGTTTAGGTGGTTTAAAACTTTAAGTGTTTTAGTACCGACAATCTTAGTGGGATTCGCAAGAATATCTAATTATGAAGAGAGAAAAGGTAAAGGTTGGGAGTTCTTGCAAAAAGGATGGGTAATGTGGACATTATATGGAGTTCTATTCCTCAATATAATGGAAGCTACAGTAAAAGATTATCAAATGGGGAATATGTTGAATGCTTTATGTGGAGTGATTTTATGTATTACAATACCCTTTCCATCAAAGTATTGGAAGATATCTAAAGGGAAAGCCAGTGATTTAGTTGTATATACTACAATTGGATGGAATCTATTATATACTACTTGGAATGGATGTTTTGTATATGCAGAAGCTGGTGCATATTTTGCATCATCACTTTGTATAATTTTTGCAGCAGAGATATACCCAATTATGAAGAGAAGACCAGAGTTATATGTAATGAGTAGGGTTTATACCTTAGCTACACATATATTGATACGAGCATGTTTTGGAGGATTATTCCCAAGTCTTATGGATGCATCAAGTTGGCATAATGCTGAAATATTAAAATATTGGGGTATCATAAATGGGATGATATGTGTTCCATATGCTATTTGGTATGCATGGCAGCTTCATAGCGGTAACGCTGATATGAAATTTATGAGATTAAAGGAAGGAATTTCTATACAGAGATAAGAATATATATAATAACTGTAGAGCTTGGCAATCTAATTTAAGATGATGTGCCAAGCTCTAAGCATATGTTAGTAGTTTAAAGGAGGAGGAGTATGGAATTTGAATATAAAAGAGGTAGAGATATTCTTGCGTATATTATAGCATTAGTTTTTATAGCTATTGGTATTTGGCTCATTTTTGCTAAAACCGATAATTATGCTCTTTATATAATGATTATGATAATTTTTTTAATTATGAAAATTGTTGACTATAAAGTGATGAAGGGCAAAGGTATGGGAATAGTGGATTACCTGGACTATGGACATGAAACAAGAAGTTACGTTATTGTATACGGAATGATTATCATTAGTATTTTGATTTTTAGGCAAAATGCTGATGTTATTATTGGAGTATTTTTGATTATAAGTACAATTATTTTGAGTATCGAAGGAGAACTTATTAAAAAAACAGATAATAGTGAAGAGGGTGGTTATCCTAGAGACAAGATTATATTGAATGAAGAAGGTATAAAGATTCCAGAGTATAGATTTATTAAATGGGAAGATATAAGTAACATTATAGAATATGAGTCTGGAAAAATTTCAATGATAGGTGTACTAGTGTCTAATGAAAGGACTTATAAAATTAAAACTTCTAAAATTGAGGACTTAATATATGGGAAGAATAGAAGACTCATAACAATAATCAAGCTGAGAGTAAGTGAAAAGTACGGAGTAGGGGCCTCTGAATTAGTTGTGGAAATGAAAGAGCGGGGAAAAGGAGAGAAAAAATGAAAAAATATTTAACTGTATTAATAATAGTATTAATAGTAAGTATAGCATTATTAGGGTGTACAAATAATAATAAAGAAAGCGAGGAAACTTCTAAAAACGAGATAATTACGATATCAGAAAAGTCTACTCAAAACCATACTAAAGTAGATAACAAAACTAAAAATAATACCAATAACTTAAATGAAAACGCTCAAAAGCTGGAGCATAAAGACAAATTCTTAAAAAGTAAAGAAGGTCACGATTTTCAAGTAGTTTCATGGAAATTTACAAAAGCTTACCTCAGCGGTGATGTAAGCGCAATGAAAAGTTATCTTATAAACCCAGAAAATAAAGATAATTATTATAACACAGAAAATAAATTTGATGATGTTGAATTCTTAATCTTAAAACTTGACCCAAATGATATAAAGGAAGATAGGATAATTGCAGAGTATGAGTTCTGTTTAAAAAACACTGATTATTATCAGTACCTTAACCTTGAAATGAAAAAGATAAACGGAGAATGGAAAGTGAAATTCTATGGTCTTCAAATGTAAATTTAACATCAGTATTAAACAATGTAGTATTAGCATATTTAATGATTATTATTAAAAAGTTTTCAATTATTTGTATTTAAAAAGAGATAAACTATTATCGCCTTTTAATATCTTTATAGTATGTAATAATTTGTTTTAAAGAACAATAAAATATAGGTTCTGACCTAAGTCAGAACCATCATTCATTCTCCATTCTCCATTATCAATTATACATTCGTTTTTGAAGGCGCTTTTACTAAAAACGTCATAGCACCACCAATAATAGCGAGAACTGCTGAAATCATAAATGTAGGTTTAAGTCCCCCTGCATTTGCAACAATAATTGGTCCTACAAGGGCTGCTATACCATATGCCTGGAAGACAAGACCATAATTGGCTCCTAAATTTTTAATACCATAAAACTCACCTATAATAGTAGGTAATACAGATAGAAAACCACCAAAACAAAATGAAATTCCAGCAAGGCAAGTAAAATATATTACAAAATTAAGAGGAACAACACTCATTACAATCATGCATATAGCAGTTATAATAAACAGAAATAAAACTACTTTTATTCTTCCAATTTTATCTGATATAGTTCCCCAACCAAGTCTTCCACCAGCATTAAAAAGTGCTGCCATAGCTACAGCATTTGTAGCAACAGCAGGTTCAAGTCCAGCTAATTGGATACCTATATCTTTTGCAAGTCCGATTACTAAAAGTCCACTCATACATCCGAATAAAAACATTACCCAAATAATATAAAAGACTTTAGTTTTCAACATTTCTTTAACTGAAAAATTAATTTCCTTTACAGAATTGTTTGTCTTTTTAGTATTTTTACTATAATCTTCTGGTGGAAGGATTAATAACTGAGCTCCACATAATATAAGGATTATAAATATTATTCCTAAATAAAAGAAGGTTTCTGAAACTCCTTTTGAAGCTAGGAAATATTGAATTACAGATTTGAAAACTAAACTTCCAAGGCCAAAAGCTCCTACTGCAATACCAGTTATAAATCCTTTTTTTTCTGGAAACCACTTAATACAAGTTGAAAGTGGACAAACATATACAAAGCCAACTCCAATTCCAGCAATAACACCAAAAGAAATATATAATAGTATCAGAGAAGTTGCTTTAGAAGCCAAGAATAAACCAGCACCGTATAATACGCCGCCAATTGTAGCAATTTTTCTAGGACCAATTTTATCTTGAAGTCTACCAGAAAATATAGTGGTAAAAGCAAAAACAAAAATTGCAATTGAATATGTGAGAAGTGTTTCACTACTTGACCATCCAAATTTATCAACAAGTGGTTGATTAAATAAACTCCATGAATAAATTGCACCTATACATAATTGAAGAAGTACTGCACCTAATACAACGAGCCAACGATTCTTAATCTTCTTCTCCATAAAAAACCTCCTTTAAATATAAAAAAAACAATATAATTATCTAATTTAGACTATTTCATTATATAATAGCAAAAATTATGAGTATTTGTAAAGTTGACTTAAATAAATTAAAATAATATTATAATAGAAAATACATAATGAAGAGAGGGTACTATGGAGATTAAATATAAAAATTCAGAAATGAATCTAATAGGGATTATTATAATTAGCATACTTTGTATAGGGCTAGGAGTATTATATATTAATATGAAAGAAGTTGAATATGCATCTACAATTGTTCTGATAGCAGTTGTACCATCATTATACATGAATTATAGCAGGTTGAAGAAACAAGGAAATCGATTATTAGAGTATCTGGATTATAGACGATTACTTACTATCGCCCTTTGGATAGTTACTATTGTATTTTTATGTACAATTATATTAAAAATAAGATTTGAGATGATTTTAGGGGGAACATTAATTTTGATAGGTATTGCTATTCTACTTAGTAAAGTTCTTCCAAAGAAAGATAAAGATGATGGGGAATACCCTTCTGGATTAATTATTACAAATGAAACTGGATTAAAGATTCCAGGGTATAAGTTAATTCAATGGCATGATATAAGAGATGTTATAGAATATAAAGATAGTGGATACGATACTATTGGTATTTTAGTGAGTAAAGAATCAGATTATAAACTTAACTATTCAATTATGGAAACTTTATTTTCTGGAAAAAGGAGAAGACTAATATCTATTCAAAAAAGAAGAATTATTGAGGATAAGTATGTAACAGCAGCTGATCTAGTTGACGAAATAAGAAAGAATATTGAGAGATAAAATAATACTTAAATTGATAATATAAAAAAATGTATAGTATGTATCCACATATCCTGCATATTTGTAATTAGAATATGCAAGGTATGTGGATATATTACTTTTGTTACTATCTAATGAATGGTAAGTATTTACAAGAGTTCTTTTGGGGGACTCGCATTTGTAATTCTAGACCATTCTTTTTTTGTATAAAAAAGAATTATAAGAATTAAAGAAACAACTATAATCAGGTAATAAAATGAACTTTTAAAACTCTCTCCTATAAGACTGTAGAGTAACATCATGGGAATATTAGATAAAATAATGACAGAAATATATTTAAGGTAGTTTGGTTTAGTGTAAGATACTAAAAAACTAACAGCATCTGTTGGGGCAACAGGACAAAGTATACCTAGACTCAAAAATTTGTAGTTATTCTTTATTATTAATTTATTTAGATTAGGATATTTATTTAAAAAATAATTTTTTATTGAGGTATTTGAGAATGTTTTTGCAATAAAGAATATAATGCTTTGGCTTATAATCATAGATATCATTGATAAAGTAAAAGCTTTAAGTGGGGGAAAAATAATTCCACCTAAAACCATGAATATACTACCAGGCACAAAAATCAGTATTCTAAATGTTGAAAGTAATATAAAGAATAAGGAGATATAATCTTCATGGGTATTTAAGAATTTAATAATAATCGTATAATCAGTTGTGATTAAATTATTCCTGAAAAGTATTAATACGATTATAAGCCATAATAAAATAATATAAACTTTAATATTATTTGATTTTTTCATGTTATCTCTCCTTAAAAATTAATTACATGTATTTTAAGTAACTACTACTTAGTATTAGTATTTTATTAAAAATTTCTTAAATATAATACAAATTTTTAATTTTAAAAAAGATGTAAAAATAATATTTAATAATATACATATAAACCATTTAATGGTATATTATTATTAATAAAAAGGAGAGTGAATGTTATGATAAAGAACAAAAAAAATATAATTATAATAAGTATACTAATCTTAGTAGTACTTTACGGATTAACATATATTCCTCATAGGATTTCTCATATAAAACCCAATGAAGTTTCTAAAATAAATATTAGGTGTGGTTATAATGGAGATTATATTGAAATCACTAAAAAGTCTGATATTGAACACATAATAAATAACTTAAATAGTGTTACATTTAAAAAAGATAAACCATCATTTTTTTATATGGGTTATTCATTTAACCTAAAAATTTATAACAATAAACAAAGGGTTATAAAGAAATTAATAATTAATTCAGAAGAAACAATCAGGTATAAAGGTTTTTTTCATAGAGCTAAGAAAAATAAAATTGATTATGAGTATATAAAAAATTTATTTGAGTAATATACTTGAAATATGATGGTAAGGAGGAGATAAACGTGAAAATTATAAATGACATTACTGATTTTATATTTTTAGAAGATGAAATGGAAGAAGCAGATATTATCTTTATCCCAGGGGGAGCACATCCAGAATTAGGTGAGTATGCTGCTGAAGTATGGAAATAAAGTTTATAATTGAGTAATTTCAAAGAGGAGGATACTGAATTGCCTAAAATACAATTTTTTAATGAAATTAATCCACTTCTTAAGTTATTCATACGTCATTATTGGTATGTTAATGAAGAGGCAAATCCTTTATCTAGCTATGAGTTATTGCCAATGGATCATGTTGATTTGATAATAACAAATGGGAAACCATTTGTTTATGGGGATAATAAAAGTGTAATTAAATCAGATTCTATTCATTTTCACGGTATAAGAGAAAATTCAGTATTGATGACTCAAAGTGGAAAGATACAAGCATTAGGGGTTAGTTTTACACCTTGGGGATTTTATTTTCTTGTAAGAGAGCCTATGAGTAACTTTGTGAACAAAATTGTAGATTTAAATGATGTAAATAATTCTCTTTGTAAAGAAATATATAAGTATCTAAACTTATTTGATAAGCCTTATGACTTTGTCCAATCAATAGAAAGCGAATTAATAGGTTGTATTAGGGTTACAGAACAAGAAGAGAAAGACTGCAGTATAATATCAGATTTTATAGTAGAAGATGTTTTTAATATCAAGGAGTACTGTGAAGCAAATAGAATATCAGTACGAAGATTAGAACGAATTTTTAGAAAATATATTGGTATAAGTCCTAAGATGTTTATGAATATCCTTAGGTTTGAAGAGGCATCTAGAGATATTATGTATAAAAGAGAATTTAACTTAACGGATATATCATATAAACATGGGTATTACGATCAGCCCCATTTTGTGAAGAGTTTTAAAGGTTTTGCAAAGCATACTCCAAGTAAGTTTCAAGTAAAGGCGCCTGCTCTTAAATCACATTTTAAATATAAATAGTGTCGTATTTATACAATTATTTTTTAACACCTCAAGTTAAAATGAAGATAACATTTAGGAGGTGTTAATATGATAGAAAATGGAAGTATTGAAATAATAACATTTCATCAGGTTGATAATGTAGGAGAACATCAAGTGTTTGATGGATTAAAGGTACTAGATGTATTCTATAAAAGGTTTAATGGATACGGTGGTATGCATATTGCTAAAGGAGAAAAAGATCAATGGACTTTGGTATTATTCTGGGACTCAAAAGAGTTAGAAAGAAAAGCAAGTGCTAGTATGATGAAGAATGATGAAACTATTCAATTTAAAATGTTGGTAAATGGTAAAACGGTCGTAAAAAATGTTTATCCATGTTTCGGCGTAAATAAAAGTTTATAAAAGTTCAAAAAGGCTTGCGCACTCGATTTAGGAATAAGAGGAGTGTGCAAGTCTTTTTTATAATACACATAATAACAAATGCTATATGTAAAATTTGACATAAAAACATACGTTTGGTATTATTTATATGATGATTTATTAAATGGGGGAGTATTAATGAATAATGGTACAAATTATATAAACCTTGAGGATATATCAATACGTAATCAAGGTTATTTAGAAATTATGAAAGATATTTATGAGATATCAAATGAATGTGAAATAAAGTCATATATTTGGGGAGGATATGTAATTGATATTTTAAAAGGAAGCTTAATTCGCGAGCATAGTGACTTAGATGTGTTTACTGAGAATATGTTAGAAAAATTAGATAAATTGAAATGCTTATATGAATCCAGAGGATATGAAATTGAATATTTTGAAGATATTAATATGTTAGAGATAAGAAAAGGTGAACTTCATGCTAGCTTTAACTGTCTTGATATTGATGGTGAAATTGCTAAATGGAGACATATTGGTAGAGAAGGAACAGTTTATTTCCCTTATAAATGGCTTGATAGTAATCCAAGAGAATTTTATAATGTTAAAGTTTATACTTCAGGATTCAAGTTTGAATATGCTATAAAGACAAAAGTACAAATGCTTACTCCTATATGGAAACCACGTGAAAAAGATAAAGTTTCAATAAAATATTTACAAGAAATTTTACATAAAGAGAATGTTAGTCCAGATGAGATTTATAAATGGATATGGAGTTATAATCCTTATTGGTATAAAAAAGGGTATGATGAATTTTTTAGACCTACAATAGCATATCCACTTTCATCTAAATAATTAATCTACATTTGGGGAGGGAAGAAATATGAGTATGATATATATAATCGGAATAGTAGCAAATGGAAAAACTACACTTGCTAAGAACTTATCACAGGAAAGTGTAAACTGAATCCACAAGAACAAGTAGAAGTTATCAAATATTCACCTAATATGCGAATTGATTCTAAAGTTGCGTTATGGGTTTGACTTAAGGGTTATGTTAGCATTAAGTTATAAAATTGAAGGAGGTCATTACATGACAATAGTTAAACTTAAAATTGCAGAATTGAGGAAAGCAAGAGGAATAGGACAACAGGAATTAGCAGAAGTATTAGGTGTATCTTTTCAATCGGTTAGTAAATGGGAAACTGGAAAAACAATGCCGGATATTACTTTATTACCAAGTATAGCTGAGTATTTTAATGTTTCTGTAGATGTATTATTAGGTTTAAAACCATTACCACAGAAAGAGTACATGCCAAGGAACACTGATAATCGTGATAATTGGAATGGAAATGCTGATAAATTATATAAAAATAGAAAATACTTTTGGAATGATGATTATTTAAGTTTTCTTGTTAAAAGTGTTTGGAATGTTCAATCCCCAATGGATGTTATTGAGTATAGGTGTGGAGAGGGTTACTTAGGGATGAAGTTACTTGAGATTTTACCTGAGGGAAGTACCTATACAGGAGTTGATAACGAATATTTTACTAATAAAGCTAAAATAAATTTTAAAAATACTGAGTTTGATGCAAAGTTTATGGTATCAGACATATATTCACTAGAAACAAATAAAAAATATGACATAGCTATCTGTCAAGCTGGACTACGTCATATGAATAAACCTATGGAAGTATTAAAGAAAATGGCAGCTTCTGTTAAGAAAGGCGGTCTTGTTGCCTGTGTAGATGTTAACAGGGAGTTTGAAAATGACGGGTTATATATTGATGACATTAAATATGATTATCTTTGCACAGCATTTGATTTTCATAAGGTATGGAAGAAGGAATTAGAGTGTGAAGGTAGAGATTATGCAATTGGAATGAGGTTACCATTTTATATGCAGCAGATAGGTTTGCATGATATTGATATTCGTATGAATGATAAAGTAATGTATGTAAATCCATATATGGAGGATTACGAAGAAAAAGTACAAGATTTCATACAAATTAATGGATTGGATAAATCCCTTAGTATATCCAGTCAAGAAAATACTATTGAATTATTAATGAACCGAGGAATTGATAGAGTTGATGCAGAATCTTATATTAATATGCAATCAAAAATAGCAGAATATTTTAGAAATACTAAAAAAAATAAATCATTTTTAAAAGTACATGGATTATTAATTACATTCGGAAGAAAAGGATAATAATCTAAGAAAGCATAGTTAATGGATATTTAAAGATGATTTGTTAGTAAAGAAGCTTGCACACTTAACTTCAAGGGTTGGGATGTACAAGCTTTTAGTTTTAAAAAAAATCAAATTAATGAACCGTACCCGATTTTATTTATTATTGGACTTTTACTCTAAGAATCAGTACAATAGAAATATCACATCACTATTGTTTAAAACATATCAAATTTAAATCCCAAATTATTAAAAAAGTACACAATGCTACACTAGAAGATATATTAAGGAGTGATAGTATACATGATGAATGATTTGAGCTATCAGGAATTTATAAGAATAATAGATGAGTTATACGATGAAGTTATTGTATATGACAATAACTATAAAATTATATATATAAATAAAGCTTGTGAAAGGCATTATGGTATGACAAAAGAGGAGATGATGGGAAGTTCTTTCTTCGATTATGCAGATGAATATTGGAGTACATCTGTCCTGCCATTTGTTTATAAGACAAAAAAAACAGTTAAACAGAAACAGGAGACGAAACTTGGAGCAAAAATCCTTACAATTGCTATACCAATATTTGATGAACAAAATGAGGTTCAATATGTTGCAATGAGTGTAAGAGATGATATTCCAGATGATGAGAGCCAGGATGTGTTTATTCTAGATAAAGTGAAAGAAACTGCTAACTTAAAGTTTGAGAATAAAATACTCACCACAAGTAACAAAATGGAGAAGGTATTACATCTGGCAGATCAGATAGTAAACGTTGATGCGCCTTGCTTAATTACTGGAGAATCAGGAGTTGGGAAAACTCTTATTGGTAAGTATATTCATGAGCACAGCTCAAGGAAGGAAAAATCTTTTGTGCATATAAACTGTGCTGCCATAAGTAAGGATATTGTGGAATCAGAATTGTTTGGATATACAAAAGGAAGTTTTACAGGAGCAAGTAGAGGGGGAAAAAAAGGTCTTGCAAGTGAAGCTGATGGAGGAATACTATTCCTTGATGAGATATCTGAAATACCATATAAACTTCAGGCAAAGTTACTTCAATTCATACAGGAGAAGAAGTTTTACCCTGTAGGAAGTACAAAGCCTATAAGTGTAGATGTAAAGATAATTGCTGCAACAAATAAGGATCTTAAAAAGATGGTTGAAATGGGAAGTTTCAGAGAAGATTTATATTATAGATTGAATGTATTTGAAATCCAGATACCTCCTCTAAGAGAGAGAAAAGAAGATATTTTGATTTTATGTGATTTTTATTTAAATAAATATAATCAGAAATATAATAAGACACATAGGCTTTCAGAAGAGGTTAAGCATATTTTAAACAATTACTCATGGAAGGGGAATATCAGAGAACTTGCAAATATTATGGAGAGGTTGACCGTAGTAACAAAGGATATTGAAATAAAGCCATGGCATTTACCAAAACATTTGTATGAGCTTCCAGTAAAAGAAGAATTGAAGTGTACAGAGATTAATATAGATGATGGTAAAACTCTTAATGAGATGCTTGAAGAGTACGAGAAAAGAATAGTTGAGAGGGCATATGAGGAGTTGAATTCCTCTAGGAAAGTTTCAGAAAAATTAGGGATTAGTCAAACAAAAGCTTCTAGGCTATTTAGAAAATATGTTAAATAACAGGTGAGTCGATTTTGACTAGGTGAGTTGAAATTGACTCATGGGTTTCGGAAAAATGAGTCTAAAATGACTCAAATTAAAATAAATAACAATAAAATAATAGAAAAATAAAGTTTGTTTAAGATGTATATAATAAAAAATACTCTTAAGCAAACTTTTTTTGTTTTATAAATGGCTATAATAAGCCATTTGTGTGAAGTTTAATAAAAGTTGGCACGATAATTGCTCTATTAAATAGTGTCGACAAAATAAAACCTATATAGGAGAAATACAGATGAAGATTACTGATGTTGAAGTCATATGTCTTAGGATACCAGACATGGATAAAAAATCTGTTTGGGGAGAGGATGCAGTTCTTGTAAAGGTATATACAGATGAAGGAATTGTGGGAATTGGAGAAACAGATTCATCACCTCTTGTTGTGAAGAGCTTAATTGAAACTCCAAACTCAAATCTGGCATGCTTTGGGTTAAAAGAATTATTAATTGGTGAGAACCCTCTTGAGATAGAAAAGTTATGGGATAAGATGTACACTTATTCAAATTATGTTGGAAGAAGAGGGGCAGGAATACATGCAATGAGTGCCATTGATATTGCATTGTGGGATATAGCTGGTAAATATCATGGAAAGCCTGTGTATGAATTATTAGGTGGAAAGTATAGAGATAGAATAAGAGCTTATGGAACTTTTATTCCTGCAGATACTCCAGAAGAAAATAAAAAGATTGTTAGGGAACTTATTAATAAGGGATTCACCAGCCTTAAGTTCGGTGGGGGGATTCTTGGAGATAATCCAGAAACTGATTATGAAATCATAAAGGCTGTAAGAGAAGAAGCTGGAGAAGATTTTGAACTTCAGATAGATCTAGCAGCTAAATGGAGAACTCCTGAGCATACAAGGTTTATGGCTGAGAAGCTAAAAGAGTTTAATCTTAACTGGATTGAAGAGCCAATAGGATCAGATGACCTTGTGGGATATAGAGAACTTGGAGAGGCAATAAAGCCTATGATAGCAGGAGGAGAAACTTTAACTACAAGATATGAGTTTCAGAATTTCCTTGAAGTAGGAAAGCCTGACCTTGTACAACCTGACGTTACAAGATGTGGCGGAATAAGCGAATCAATGAAAATCTATAAATTATCAGAAAAATACGGTACAAAATTAGTGCCTCATGGATTCAGTACAGGAGTGTTAATTGCAGCTACTGTCCATTTCTTAGCTGCATGTGAGAATACTGATCTCATTGAGTATTCACAGAGCATAAGTCCTCTTTTTGAGAAGCTTGTTAAGAACAAGATAGAATTCAAAGATGGATATGTGGAAGTACCTAATACTCCAGGACTTGGAATTGAACTGGATTATGAAATAATCAAGCAGTATAGAGTATTTAGTTAAAGGTTAATTAACAGAGTAATGAAAACCATTTAAAAGAAACAATAGTAATAAAAATAATTATTAATATTACAGTGAAGATAATAACAAAAATACAATTATCACTCAATGATTTATTTAATTATATTCTGAACTGTTATATGTGGATATGATAAAACAAAGTGTGATGTGATCAAACAAAGTGTGATATAGAACAATATTCTAGGAGGCAATAGAATGAGGAAGGTATTGATGAAGACTGACAACGATAATGTGGCAACAGCACTTGAGGATATTATAGTTGGAGATATGGCGAAGGTTCTATCTCATAAGAATGAAGTCATAGATGAATTCAAAGCGTATGAGCCTATACCATTTGGGAACAAGATTGCAGTAAAAGATATTTCAGAGAAATCAGAAATTATCAAATGTGGATATAAGATTGGTTTAAGTTTAAAGGTGATTAATAAAGGACAGTTTGTACATGTCCATAATGTTCAAAGTGAAAAAGTAAACTTTCCTCCATCCATAATAAAAGAAATATTGAGACAAATGGGTAGAGAGGAGGCGAAATGATGAAGTTCAATGGATATGTAAGAAAAGATGGTAGTGTAGGTATAAGAAATAATATTTTAATTATAGCAGTTGATGAATGTATGGATGGTATTGCAAGAAAAATCTCAGAAGAGGTTGAGAATTCCATTGTGGTTACTAATCACTATACATGTATGTTAGGTGGAAATGAGGAAACTCTAAGTAATATGATTAATGCTGCACTTAATCCTAATGTGGCAGGTGTTTTGGTACTAGCAATGGGATGTGGAAGCATTGATCCTAAAATCATTTCAGATAAGATAAATGAAAGTGGAAAGTTAGCTAGACACTTAACATGTATCAAGAAAAAAGGTACAAAGAGAACAATTGAAGAAGGCAAACTTTTGATAAAAGAGATAGAAGATTTTGCATCCACATTTGAAAGACAACCAGTTGATATATCTAAGCTTATTGTTGGAGTTAAGTGTGGAGGATCTGATACAAGTTCTGGGCTGGCTTCAAACCCTAGTGTTGGAAAGGCAGCTGATCTTCTTGTGGATAGAGGGGCTACTGTTGTTGCAGGAGAGCTAATGGAACTTGTAGGATGTGAAGTGATTCTATGTAAGAGAGCAGTAAATAAAGAAGTGGAAGATAAAATGCTTAGAATGATCTCAAATGAAGAGAAGAGATGGAGTGTTGGATCTGATACTGAGGTAATGAGTGTAGGAAACAGTGTAGGGGGACTTACTACTATTGAAGAAAAATCTATAGGGGCTCTACACAAGACTGGGACTAGAGAAATTCAAGGAGTTCTTGAGTTTAATCAACAGGGGCATGAAAAACCAGAAAAGCCAGGGATGTATTTATCTGATGTAACTATGCTTTGTGGTGGATCAGGAATGCATTTTGCTGCTATTGGAGCACAGTTGATTTTATGGACTAGTGGAGGAGCTGGATTCAATAACAGTATAGTTCCAGTAATAAGGGTTAGTGGAAATGTTGACCTTATAAATGATGACATAGATATAGATGCTACTGGAATAATGAAAGGGATAGCATCTGTGGATGAAATTGGTGAAGAGATACTTGAGAAGATAGTTCAAGTTGCAAACGGAGAAAAGACTAATATCGAAGATCTAGGTTACTCTTACTGCACTCTTTATCAAAAAGATATAAGACTTGAGCAGTGTTTAGGATTAAGGTAGATAAAACAATTTTTGATTGCAGTACAAAAGATTTATAGAAGGAGATTAGAAAAATGAAAGATTTTATAAAATATAATGTTCCAATTAAAAACGTTGATAATTTACCACAGTATCCAATACCTGCATTAAAAGATACATTAGAAAGATTTCTAGAGTGGGTTGAAACTCTTGTTTCTTCAGAGGAACTTGAAGAAGCTAAAAAAGCTGTAGATAGATTTTTAAGTACAGAACATTCTAAGAAATTAGAAGAGAAGATAAAAGAACTAGGGAATAGAGAAGAGGATAGTTGGATTTTTGATTATTGGGTTAAATCTCACTTATTAGTAAGGGCACCACTTACACCTCATACTAATGTTCCAATTATATATGAAAACAAGAAACTATTACAATTCGAAGTTCTTGAAAGAATAGCAATTCTTATGAACGCTACTGCATCAGTGTATAAAGATTTTAAAGAAAATGGTACTGGTGAGTACTGGATAAAGAATAAAAACTATTCATCTGATGAGTTTCATGGATTGCTGGCATCTATAAATCATATTAAAGCAGAAATGGATGAATATTATATCAACGATGAGTGTTCTCAGTTTATTGTATTTACTTATAAGAATCATTTATATAATGTTCAAGTAATAAGGGATGGAGATGTGGTTTCAGTAGGTGAAATACTAAATACTCTTAAAAATATTGTATCTAGTACACTTGAACCCCTTGTACCAAATGCTAATTATGTAACTATTGGTGTAGATAGAGATGCAGCAGGAAAAGTACTTGAAAAGATTCTTGAAAACAACAGCAATAATACGGCATATGAACAAGTTAAAGATGCTATTATGGTTATGAATTATGATGATATTGAGGTTAATGGTGTATATGAAGAACTGGACAATGCTTCTTGTAATAGAGAGTATGTTAACCGATGGCATGGAAAAGGAATGCAATTTTCTTGTACAAAGAATGGTATTTTCTCATTTATTGCAGATCACTCTTTTGTAGATGGTGGAACGGAAATATATTTCATTAATAAACTTAAGAGTTATATTGAAGAAAATACATTTTCATTTGAAGAATTAACTACAAGAACTATAGCTGAAGAGATAATTTTTGATCTTTCAGATGATATTAAAAAAGTCCTACTAGATTTAAAGGAAGAATTTGACCAGTGTATGGATAGTTTTCAAACTAGGTATGTTAATTTTGACGGATTAACTAGGGAGAGACTAAAAGAAAAAGGAATTCTTTCAGGTGATGGATTTATTCATCTTGCATTTCAAGCAGCACAATATATGACCTATAACCGTATTAATAACACGTATATATCAGTTGATGCTAGAAGGTATTTTAGAGGAAGAACAGAAGTTAATAGACCTGTTTCAAAAGAGAGTGTTCATTTTGTTAAAGAGTTTTTGAAAAAAGAAAAGTCATCAGAAGAACTTTGTGAGCTTATGAAAGCTGCATTGGATGAACACCATAGACGTGTTAAGTTATGTCAGTCAGGTAATGGTGTTAATAGATACTTATATGTACTAGAATCTGTATTCAATGACTATGGTAAAGAAATGGGAATACATGAAAAACCAGAGTTATTTAATACAAAGGCATTTAAGGCTATTGCAAGCAATCATTTATCTACAACTTCATTTGGTCATCCAGATATGAAATATCTTTATTTCCCTCCTGTTCAGGAGCATGGATTTGGTATTTATTACTTTGTAGGAGTAGAGTCATTTATGATTATTACAGCCTTTGAAGAAGATGTAGAGGCATTGGAGAACTTCATAGATAATCTTCAAGAGTGCATTAAAGGAATGTTGGAATTATAGATATGGTCATTAACGGAAGAAAACTTATTATGAGGAGGAATAATAATGGAAACTAATCAAAAAGTAAAAATAGATAAAATTGTCTTTTTCGGTGCTATAATAGCTTTATTAGCCATCTCAATACCTATCATTATATTTCCAGAAGCAAGTGGAAATATGCTTAATACAGTTAATAATTTTATTATAACTAAATTAGGAAGTTTCTTTATCTTATTTGGATTGTTCTGTTTAATATTTTGTTTATGGATATCTTTTGGTAGATATGGAAAGATAAGATTGGGAGAAGATGGAGAAAAACCTGAATTCAGCAGTTTTTCTTGGGCTGCAATGCTGTTTTGTGCAGGAGTAGGAGCAGGAGTTGTATATTGGGGCGTTATTGAATGGGTTTATTACTATCAAGCTCCGCCTTTAGGAGTTGAAGCTGGTACATGGCAGGCAGCTGAGATGGCAGCGGCATATGGGTTATTCCACTGGGGACCTATGGCTTGGGCTATTTACTCAGTAACAAGTTGTGCTGTAGGATATATCATTTTTGTTAAAAAAGGTAATGTTTTAAAGTTAAGTGAAGCTTGTAGAGGGTTACTTGGTAATAAGGTTGACGGTATTATTGGTAAGATAATTGATATTTCATTCATTTTTGGAATTGTTGGTGGTGTTGCTACAAGTTTAGGACTTGGTTCACCATTAGTAACAGCAGGTCTTTCAAGAGTATTTGGACTTAAGGAAACACCAGCTCTTCAAATAAGCATATTATTTCTTGTAACACTTATTTTTGGATTTAGTGCTTATTCAGGATTAAAAAAGGGTATAAAAGTTCTTAGTGATTTTAATGTTGTTATGGCAATTGGTATTGTTTTATTTGTTTTCTTAGTTGGAAATTCTATATTTATCATTGAAATGGGTACAACTGCTATAGGGGTTGTAGCTGCTAATTTCTTTAGAATGAGCACTTGGCTTGATCCAGCAGGTAAGTCAGGATTCCCACAAGGATGGACAGTTTTCTACTGGGCATGGTGGGCTGCATATGCGCCATTCTTAGGTATGTTTATTGCTCGTATTTCAAAAGGAAGAACTATCAAACAAATGGTAATGGGATCTTTAATCTATGGATCAGCTGGATGTGTTCTTTTCTTTGCAGTATTAGGTAACTATGGATTAGATCTTCAACTTTCGGGAAAAATGGATGTTGTAGCTGCCCTTACTGAATTAGGTGGGCCTCAAACTATTATTTCAATATTAGAGACTTTGCCTTTAGGTAAGTTAATTATATTCTTGGTAGTAGTTCTTAGTGTTACATTTATGGCAACATCTTATGATTCAGCTTCTTATATTCTTGCAGCAAATTCTCAAACACATTTAGGAGAAGATGGAGAACCTAAAAGATGGCTTAGATTAGTATGGGCATTTAGCTTAGCCCTTATACCAGTTGGATTCATACTCCTTGGAAGTCCATTAAAAACGCTGCAGACAGCATCACTTGTTTTTGGTATACCAGTTTGTATTATCGTTATAATGACGGGATTCTCCTTTGTTAAAATGGTAAAAGCAGATATTAAAGATAAAAAATTAAAACAAAAAGTAGTAATTGATGAATTTAAAGATATACTGGAAACTATAGAAATATAAATTTAAATATAACTCACCTTTCTAAAATTTTAGAAGGGTGAGTTTTTATTTGGAATCAAAGAATTCTTATGATAGAATATACTGGAAATAAGTTATGAAAGAAGGGAACTTTATGAATGGTAAAATAGGATTAGTAATTGAAGGTGGAGGATTAAGAGGATTGTACGCCTCAGGGGTACTTGACTATTTTATTGATGAAAATATATACTTTCCTTATGTTATAGGAGTTTCCATGGGAGCTTGCAATGGAGCTTCATATATAGCAAAACAAAGAGGGAGAACTAAAAAAGTTACCTTGGATTATTTAAATGATAAAAGATATTTAAGTTATAGAAGACTATTAACATCGGGAAATTTATTCGGTATGGATTTTATTTTTGATGAAATACCAAATAAATTACTTCCTTTTGATTATGAAACTTATAAGAAATCTGAACAGGAATTTGTAATAGTAACCACAGATTGTGAGACAGGAAAACCAGTGTATTATAATAAAGAACATTGTGATGATATAAATAAAATCCTAAAAGCTTCATGCAGTTTACCTTTCGTATCTAATATAATTGAACATGAAGGAAGAAAATTATTAGATGGTGGAGTTACAGATTCAATTCCTGTAAGAAAAGCTCTAGAAGATGGAAATGAGAAACTAGTAATAATTTTGACTAGAGATGAAGGATATGTAAAGAAGCCCCTTAAGGGAAGAAGACTTGCGGAAAAGATATACAAGAAGTATCCTAAACTTGTGAAGGCAATTTTAAATAGACACATAACTTATAATGAAACGATAAATTATATTAAAGAATTAGAAAGTCAAGGTAAAGCATTTGTTATCAGACCAAGTGAATCCCTTAACATAGGTAGAGCAGAAAGAAATAAGGAAAAATTAGAAAAGTATTATGAATTAGGGTATAAACAAGGAGAAATGTTAGGAGATAAGTTAAAAGCATTTATAAATGAATAAATATAAATTCCACTGACAATTAAATTAATACAAGTTAGAGCATGGCAATAACAATATTTTGCCATGCTTTTTGTGTGATTTATGCGTTAATAAAAAATAATAAATATCGTAGAAGTCATATGGGTATATTAAGAGTGAATAAAAACAAGTAGTAGTAAAATACATAGGAGAAGGAGTTTTAATATGAAAAAGAAGACTAAAGTTGTTATAACATTAGTTATAGTAGCAGCATTATTTCAGGTGATTTTATTAAATTGTTTTGCTCATTCCGAAGTTGTAACTTTATTAAAGAATGATGTAGAAAGTGTCTCTAAGGACACAGGAGATATAGTAGACATAGCTTCAAATGATGATAGGTTCGAAACTTTAGTAACTGCGTTAAAAGCCGCCGAGTTAGTTGATACCCTTAAAGGTGATGGACCATTTACAGTATTTTCACCTACAGATGATGCATTTGCCAAACTTGAAGCAGGGAAAATTGAAGAACTTCTAAAACCAGAAAATAAAGAGTGTCTTGCAAATATACTAAAATATCATGTTATTCCAGGTAAAATTACTGCTGAACAGGTGGTAAAATTAGATGGTAAGGAAGTAGAAATGGCAAATGGTAGCAAGGCTAAAATAAGGGTTAAGAATAATGAAGTATATATTAATGATGCTAAAGTTGTAATCACTGATATTATAGCGAAAAACGGAGTAATACATGTAATAGATGCTGTAATTATGCCATAGAGAGAAACATAAAATAAATGATATTAAGCAAACCTCACCTTTCACAAATATGTGAAGGGTGAGGTTTTTTATTATATAAAAAATCATTATTTATATATATTAATGTTGCAAAGATTATACTTCAATTGAATTTGCTGAAGAAATATATTACAATATTACAAAACAATGTTATTGAATTATATTAGGAAAAGAGGAAAGTATATGGGGAAAAAGGGAAAAGGGCTTTTAATCTTAAGTTTTTTATTATGTACCATGATGTTGTTTGGATGTGATAAGGAGAAATATGAAGCAATTGATACCATACATAATAATATTGGTTTCAAGTACAGTGGAGAGTTTGTTGATTTATCTCCAATTGAAGATGATCTAAAAGATAATATGATATTCTTTGTTGGAGAATCACATGGTATGAGAGAAAACTTTATAATAAAAAAAGAATTTGTTCTTTATATGAAAGAAAATAATAATTTTAAATACTTATTATCAGAAGAGTCACCAGCGGATGCTTATCTTCATAATAAATATTTAAAAACAGGTGACATTACTATAATTGATGATATGTTCAAGAATTTAGAGGGGACATTTTCATGGAATAAGGATTCTTATGAATTTCTTAAATGGATGTATGAATACAATCAAACATTACCAGAAGAAGATAGGATAACTTATGTAGGGAGTGATATAGTACATCAATTTGGAACAGGATTAAAGGTACTTCAAGAAGTATTAAATAATTATGAGGTACCAGATGAAATAAAAGCTGAAGTAGAGAAGATAAATTCCATGAAGTGCTATGATAAGTGGATAGGACACGAAAATACAGTAAAGCTTGCTGGTAATTCAAAAGCACTTCTTGAAAAAATAGAAGATAATAAAGAGGTTTACTCAAAAAAATATGGTGAAGATTTTGTTTATCTCCATGGAATTTTAAAAGGGATTGTATCTGGGATAGAAGCATATGACAATGAAAATGGAGAATTTTTTAATTTTACCCAATATAGAGACAAGGCAATGTATGAAATATTTAATATATATTTTGAACATTTACCAGAGGGTAAATATTTTGGACAATGGGGTGATGCCCATGCTTACCAGAATAGTCCTACAGAGGTAAAGTGGTTTGCTACTTATTTAAATGAAGATCAAAGATACAAAGATAAGATTATAACTGTCCAGTTATCTTATTATAATAGTAAGAGAATGGGTAAAAAAAGAGGAGGATACACTAAAGAAAAATATGATAATTTTACAAAGATCAATATATTAACAACTAAGAATTATAATGAAAAAAATAAATTATATAAGCTTAATGAGGAAGGTTCAGTATTCTCAAAAGGACTTAATTTCAAGTTTAATCCTTATTTGATTCCTACAGAAGGAGTTACAACAGATTATGTTCAGTATTTTATAAAGATTGAAGATGCAATCCCTACTGAACCATTAGAAAAATAAAACTGATTAGTTTAAGAAGTAACAATGCTAGTTAAAAAAATATATATTTACAACATAACGGTTATAATGTATAATAAAGTCATAAGTAGAATTTGGAAATTAATTCTTGAAAGGAGATCATGAAATGATTAGAATACCTGATATTAAATTAAGAGCTAGTCTGAATAATAGAATAAATGGTCTGCCGTCAGGAGTTAGTGAGTGTTAATAAATAGTTTGTAATATTATTTATTAATTTTAGATTATTTATGTTTATTTGACCGCAGATTAAAAAGCTGCGGTTTTATTAATATGTTATTAGTTAACCAGCCGCAGAGTATTCTGTGGCTTTTTATATTAATATCTTTGTGTATTTATGCACAGGCGTTATTAGTCGCAGTGATGTTTAAGCATTTGCTTTTATGCTTAATTATAACTGCGGCTTTTCTTTTTTTGAAAATTAAATTTTTATAAGTAAATAGGAGGTTAAGATGATTTTTATATAAGAAAGATTAGTGTATCAAAAGTAAGAGGATATTCAGTTATGAGGTTTTTAAATGAAAGGAGATAATTATGAGAAGAGATATTATTTTAATAGGACCAGTAGGGGTAGGGAAATCAACAGTAGGAAAATTATTATCAGATCGTCTTAATATGCCACAAGCAAGCTTAGATGATAAGAGATGGAGTATATATGAAGAGATTGGTTATGATTTTGAATACGCAGATAAGATTTATGAAGAAGAAGGATTTTTAGGGATGTATAAATACTGGAAGCCTTTTGAAGCTCATTCAGTAAAGAGAGTTTTAGAAATGTACGAAGATCATATACATGACTTTGGAGCAGGGCAATCAGTTTATGAGGATAAAAACTTATTTGAAGAAGTTAGCAATATTCTAAAACCATTTTCTAATGTTGTTTTATTATTGCCTTCACCAAATAAAGAAGAATCATTAAAGATATTATTTAAAAGGAATGAGTTTCCACATAATAATTTGTTTATTAATAATCCTTCAAATGAAAAGCTAGCTAAAATAATAGTGTATACAGATGGGAAAACGCCTGAAGAAACATGTGAGGAGATAATTAGTAAATTGAAACTATGAATATAAGTTATTACTACAAAATCTAATGATAATAGAAAAATAACAGTGAATTATACTAATTCTATTTTGAGAAAACATTATATTGAGGTGAGACATATGGGAAATTTAAAAGAAGCATTATTGTATTTGCATGATGAATGTAATTACTCTTGTGAATACTGTATGCTAGGTGGAAAGTTTGAAAAGAGAAAAAGTTTGGCAAGCTCTACTGATGGATTTAATAAGATTGTTGAATTTTTTAATAAACATAAAGGATGTCATATATTTTTAACTGGTGGAGAACCAAGTGTATATGAATACTTTATTGAATTAGCTCAAGAACTAACTAAGAATAATTTTATTAGATTAGACACAAATAATTCTTTTAGTGAGGAAACATTACAAAGATTTATTAAAGAGATAAATCCAGAAAAAGTTGACTTTATTCAGTGCTCGCTTCATGAAATTGATGAAGAAGAGACTAGACTAAAAGAGTATATAGAACGTGTAAAAAGACTACAAAGTAGAGGATTTAAATGTTTTATATCATATGTAGCTCTTCCTAAAAGGGTAAATAAGATAGAAGAGTTAATCAGAATCATGAAGAAAGAAAATATTCCATTTGTAGTTACTCCTTTCAGAAGTCCAGAATATCCTAAGGGTTACTCTAAGGAAGAAAGACAAGAAATTTATAAGTTTATATATTCGGCTACTCAAAGAGCTTTATTTGAAATTGATGAAAGAAAACCAAAAGGAAAGGAATGTTCTGCTGGATATTCCAGAGTCAATATCAATTGTATAAATGGAAGCATAAAAAAATGCTGGAGAAGTAATGAGCGCATAGGAAACATTTATGAAGGAACATTAAAGCTAAATAACAGCATTGAAAGATGTAATATAGATAGTTGCACATATACTTATGAAACACATCTAGATCTTGAAGAGTTAGTATGTAAAGATCTTCATAATGTGATTTCATGTAAAGAAAAATATGATGAAAATATTTATAAGGAATACATTAAGAGGAGTTTGTAGTAATGGATTAATAGCATTAATAGGAATGAAAAATAAGAAAATTAAATTTCAACGGAGGTATTTATGATAAAAGGAAAAACAAATGGTATTAAATTTTCAGTATTAAATAAGTTAGAGGAATTAAAGGAATTAAATATAGAAAGAGGAAGTATTTTATCTCAAGAATTAGTTGAGAGAATGAATAAAATTACTAATATTATAAATAGAGAAATAAGCGTTGCTATTGATAGAAGAGGGAATATAATTGATGTTACAGTTGGAGATAGCAAAACTGTTGAATTGCCAGCTATAGATACTAAAGAGAGAAGATTAAGTGGGGTAAGAATAATTCATACTCATCCAAAAGGTAACAGTAAGCTTTCAGCATTGGATATTTCAGCGCTAATGGAATTAAAGTTAGATGCTATGGTTGCTATAGGTGTTCAAGAAATAGTTGAAGATATTACTGTGAATATTGGTTTCTGTGATGTGTACAATAAGGAGTTAACTTTTCATGAAGTTAAAAATATTAGTGTAAATGAAGCTATAGAATTTGATTTATCTGATAGGCTAAATCATATAAATAAAATATTTAAAGATATACAGGTATATGAAGAGGATATTGAAAGAGCAATCTTAGTTGGAATTGATAATGAGGAAAGCTTAGAAGAACTTGAAGGATTAGCAGAAGCATGTGGAGTTGTTACTGTTGAAAAGGTTCTGCAGAAGAAAAATAAGGTTGATTCAGCTTTTTATGCAGGAAGAGGAAAGGTTCAGGAAATAGCTTATTTAAGACAGGCAAAAAGTGCTAATGTAGTTATTTTTGATGATGAACTATCCAGTTCACAAGTGAGAAATCTTGAAGAACAAATAGGATGTAAAATAATTGATAGAACAATATTGATTCTAGATATATTTGCTAGAAGAGCTAAGAGTAGAGAGGCTAAGCTGCAAGTAGAATTAGCAATGCTTAGACATAGGTTATCTAGATTAAGAGGCTTTGGAGCAGACCTTGCAAGAATTAGAGGAGGAGTTGGAACAAAAGGGGGAGTAGGATCTAGAGGTCCAGGAGAAAAGAAACTTGAAACTGACAGAAGACATATTGCAGATAGAATAGATGATATAAAAAATGAACTGGAAAAAGTAATAGATATTAGAGCTGTTCAAAGAGAGAATAGAAATAGAGATAAAATAAGCAAAGTATCTTTAGTAGGGTATACTAATGCCGGTAAATCAACATTAAGAAATAAGCTATGTGAAATATCCTCACCAAATCATGTGAATAAAAGTGGGGTGTTTGAGGCTGATATGTTGTTTGCTACATTGGATACTACAGTAAGAGCAATAAACTTAAAAGATAATAGAAAAATTGCCTTATCTGATACAGTTGGATTTATCAGAAAACTTCCTCATGAACTAGTAGAGGCATTCAAATCTACATTAGAAGAAGTTATAGAAGCTGATTTGCTTTTACATGTTGTGGATGCATCTAATGAGGAGGCTCTAGAGCAAATCATAGCTGTAAATAATGTTTTAGATGAGCTAGATGCACTAGGTAAAAATAGTATTATTGTATTGAATAAAATTGATGTAGCAAATGAAGAAGATATTAATCTTTTAAGAGAAGAGTTGAAAGGTCAGAAAATTGTTGAGATAAGTGCAGTAAATGAAATAAATCTAGATAAATTATTGGATATGATTGGTGAAGAAATCCCAGTGAAATTCATCGAAAAAGAATTTGTTATTCCATATGATGCACAAGCTCTTGTTTCAATGCTTCATGAAAGATGCAATATTCTGTGCGAGGATTATAAAGAAGAAGGAACTTACATCAAGGCAGAAGTCTATGAGGAGATGTATAACAAGTGTAAAGAGTTCGAAGTAAAATAAACCAGTGGACAGCTGACAGTGGAGAGATTTAAAAAAATGTATAATGGATAATGTAGAATGTATAATGATGGACATTTCACGACCTGAAATTTTATCTTGTTGTTACTTGGACAAGAGGGGGTTACTCGTTTCATAAAATGAAACATTGTATTTAAAATACAATATTTTATCAAAGATAAAATGAGTAAACTAAATTTAGCTCTAAAGAACAATATAATGTAGATTCTCACGCAAGTGAGAATCATCCATCATTATCCATTATCAATTATACATTCTACATTTGTTTTATAGAGCGCAGCGTTAGCAGTGCTCTTTTTTTATTTTGAATTTTAAAATATATTTAAATAACACAAAAATACACAAAAAGTACACATCTTTCCTTTATAATCAAAATGTTAATAAAATAAGGGGGAAAGGTTAATGAAGAAGAGAATTTCAATAATCTTATTGATAGTAACAATTGGGTTTAGTTCATTTAAGAGTTATTTCCATACAAATGATAATTATAATTATAATTATAATTATAAAACACACTTAAATAGAATTTATGGGCAAAAGAGCAGAAGAAGGGTGGCTAATAAAGAAGAGCAGGGAAATGTCATAATGAATTTCAGACAATTTATCGAAAGTCTAAAAGAAAAATTAAAAACTGAAGACTATAATAAGCTAATTAGATTAAATGAAGAATTAGACAGTGCTCTTAAGGAAGATGATACTGAAAGATATCAGGAAGTAACTAGTGAAATCTTTGAGGTTATTAGTAAATATGGAGAGTATCTTTTATTTATACATCAAAAAATTCTCAATGGAGAGGTTTTAGCTGCCTTTAACATTGTTAAAGGAGATATTGTAGTAAATAATCATATTACTAATAAGAATCCATCTCAAGAAAATATTAAAAGTTATGAATTGCTTTGGGAAAGAATTAAGAACATTATACCTAAATCTTATATTGGAAAAATAACAGATTTTAATATTATAACAGATGGTAAAGCTAATGTATTAGCTAGTGTAAGTGGAATAGATTCTATAGATAAAAAATGGGAAATAAATGTTGATAAGATAGATTCAATAAGAGAAAATGGGCAATTAGACTGCAATGAATTGAATAATACTATTATCCATGAGTTTGCACATATTTTAACTTTAAATAGTTCTCAAATTGAAGGCTTTATAAACCCTAACAGTGATAATTATCAGACTGGTACATCTACTACAAAACAAAATTCTTATTTAAACAAGTTTTATCAAAGATTTTGGAAGAATATTTATGATGAATGGAAGGAAACAAATGAAACAGGTGATTTAGAGGAAAAAGAAAATTTCTATAAAAAGTATAAAAATCAATTTGTTTCAGAATATGCATCAACAAATATTGAAGAAGATATAGCAGAGACTTTTACTCAATTCGTTACTCAGGACAAGCCAAAAGGAAAGAGTATAAAAGAGAAGAAGATTTTGTTTTTCTATAAATATAGAGAAACAATAGAATTAAGAGAAGAAATTAGAGCTAATTTGAAAAAACTATCTAAACATCAAAATAAAGAAGAGGTTATAAATGATTTAGGCGAGTTTATTGAAAGTATAGTAGAGAAATTGAAGTTTAAAGATTTTATGAAGTTAATGGAAAGCTACAAAGAAATGAAATCAGCAGAAGAAAATCAAGACTATGATAAGGTGAATGGTGTATATATAATAATAAATGAAATACTCGAGAAATATGATTATAATCTTGATGAGGTTTTGGAGAGTATTCAAGAACAAAGATATTTAGCATCATTTAATATTATTAATGGTGAGCTTTCAATTAATGAAGAGATGATTAGTAAAGAGTATTCAAAGGAAAATTTAAGAAGGTACCAGTTATTGTGGGAAAGAGTTAAGAATATTATTCCTAAATCACATATAGAAAGGATTATTAAATTTTCTATAGATACAGATGGTCAAAACAATGTAATGGCTTATGTAAATGAAGAGGATACAACTTCTGAAGATTGGAGGCTGACAATAGATAAAATAGATGCAATTAAAGAAGATGACCAGTTAAATAATGAGGAATTAAATAATACGATTGTTCATGAGTTTGGTCATATATTGACTTTAAACAATACTCAAGTTGAAGAAGGAATAATTGAAGATAGCATAAACTATTGTACAGAGACAGCTACTACTAAGGATAATTCATATCTAAATAAGTTTTATTATAAGTTTTGGAAAGGCATTAATGAAGAGTGGATTAAAGCACAGGAATCAGAAGAAGCAAAGAGAGTGTTTTATGAAAACAATATAGAACATTTCGTTACAGAATATGCATCTACTAATATTCTTGAAGATATAGCTGAGAGTTTTACTGCTTTTGTTTTACAAGATAAGCCTAAAGGAAAGAATATTAGTGAAAAGAAGATTTTATTCTTTTATGATTTTAAAGAAACCATTAAAATGAGAAATGAGATAAGAGAAAATCTTAAAAAGATGGAAAGCTTGAAATAAATGTATAATGGATAATGTAGAATGGACAATGATTGACATTTCACTCTGTGAAATTTTAATCTTGTTGTTACTTGGACAAAAGGGTTTTCTCGTTTCATAAAATGAAACATTGTATTTAAAATACAAGATTTTATCTATGATAAAATGAGTAAAACTATATTGTTTCTAATGAACAATATAAATATAGGTTCTGACCTAAGTCAGAACCATCCTTCATTATACATTATCCATTATCAATTATACATTTGTTTTATAGAGCGCAGCGTAATCTGCGCTCTATTTCTTATGTTGTTTTTTATCTTCTTGTTGTTCTTTTTTATGATGGTGAATGTTATGTTCATTATCTTCCATATGTTTTCCCATAGCATGTCTTTGAGTATTTGTTTCATGTTTAATTTTTGGCATTTTATTCCCTCCATATTTTTAATATATTATTCTTTATTAGTTTCTACAAGTTTAATAATTTAATGCCAAAATAAAAGTTTTTATTGAAAAAAGATAATACTCCATAACGTAGATGAACACTTTTATCACGTTATGGAGTATAAATTATCAACTTGATATTTCATTTTAAAACATCCTATAAAATTCTTTTACTTAATTTTTTAGTTTTAGTCATTTTAAAAATCAACATAATTATAACTAATGCAAACATTACTGGCACAAGTAAGAAAGAAACTGCTCCTTCTGTAATGTATTTATCATATGCATATCTTGAGAAAATTATGGCGAAAATTAACTCACCAAGGATTAAAAGTTTATAAGATTTTGTAGACATATAAATCACTCCTTCGTATTGTTTTGTTTTCCTGTTCGGCTATAACAAAACTTTAACATTAATAAGACATAATCGCCATAAAATAGGTATGAAAAGAGGATATTTTGCATGAATGGAGGGGGATTTTGAGTGAATGAGTCGTTAAAAATGTATAATCAAACGTCTAAATCACTCTTATTAAAATATTTATTGGTAAAATTATCTATAATAAATTATAATAAGAGGGATTGAATATAGGGGGGATATTTTGAAAAGGAAATTTATAAACGGTTTAAACTGGGATTTTTTAGACGTGTATTCATGTAAATGTATTCATATAGATGACATATTTAAGGGATATATTTCATTGATTAAGATTAATAAGGTGAAACAAAAAATTACAGTTGATTATGAGCAATCTGATTTGTGTTTATTGGATGACGGTTATAAATGTTTAATGTTTTTACCTGATGATGAAAAGTGGTGTGTTAGTGCAGTGTATGATACATCAGATAAAATAGTTGAATGGTATTTTGATATAACAAAAGAAAATTCAATTGATGAACATGGGAATCCTTTTTATGATGATTTGTATTTGGATATTGCTGTGTCACCAGAATTTAAAATAGCTATCCTTGATGAAGATGAATTAAAAGAAGCTTTAGAATCAGGAATAATAACAAAGGGCGATTATGATATGGCTTATAATACTTGTAATAAGATAATTAAAGATATAATTCCCAATAAGGATTTTTTAATATCTTTTTTCAATAAATACTTGATCAATTTGGAAAATTAAAGATTGCCTTACCAAAGGCAAATAAACAATATTATATAGGTAATAGAATATATTTTAATCATTAGTGGGGGGAAAATAATTATGATAATAATGGTAAATGGTGCATTTGGTGTTGGAAAGACGTCAGTGGCAAATTGTTTAGTAAAAAATATCAAAAACAGTATGCTCTACGACCCTGAAGAAGTAGGGTTTCTACTAAGAAATATTATTCCAAGAGAGATTATGCTTGATGAAGAAAAAACAGATGATTTTCAGGATCTGAATTTATGGAAAAAGACAGTTGTAATGATGGCGAGAGAAATTAAGAAACAGTATAATAGGCACTTAATCGTTCCTATGACAATAAGAGACGTTGAATATTTTAAATATATTTATGAGGGACTTAAAGAAATTGATGATGATATACACCACTTCTGCTTGACAGCACCACTGGATAAGATACATTCAAGATTAAAGGAAAGAGGTGACAAACCAGGTAGTTGGTCATATAAGAAAACAGAAGAATGTCTTGAAACCTATAAAAATTATGATTTTAGTGAATATATAGATACTGAAAAGGTGAGTATAGAAGAAGTAACAAAAATTATTATAGATAAAGTAAATAACAAATTACTTTGATTTAATTAAATACTAATAAACATAAAGGGAACCATGGGGTTCCCTTTTAATACTATCAACAATAACGAGTTAAAGTATAATTAAATTAATTTCTTTTTCTTTATATTTTTGATGGTCATATAAACGCAAAATGGAATTCCTACGATCATTAAGACACCAGACATACGAGTTAAGAAATCACCTGTGTAACTACCTAAAATATTATAATGCTTACATATGATATTGAAAAGTTGAATAAGCAAGCCAATGGGCAAAAATGCACATAATAACTTATTTATCATAGTAAAACCTCCTTAACACACCTAATTATTTATTAAAACATCTTTTATAAAAATTCATTTTAAAGTTCTTAAATTTTGAAATATCATGATTAATGGAATAAGCTCCAATTAGCTCAAGTGCTATACTAATTCCTAAACCTAGTCCGTAAATAAATTCTGGTAATCCTATTAAATGTTTTAAAAGCAGAGTTATTGCATAAATTAGCAAACCGGTAGTTATATATTTATTTGTTTTTTTCATTTGACTTACCTCCAAATATCTTAATATAGTTTATTTAACATTAATCGTCCTTTAATTATTGTATCTTCTTTTTTCTATAGATAACTATGAAGAGTATTAGTCCAAATACTATCCATAGAACTAAATACAGAATACTTAAAAAGATTGAATTTGCATTGTTTGAAAGCATTTCAGGCATTAGTATGCTTATTATATTATGATGTGGCAAAACACTAGTAATTTTTTTAATCAATACATTACCACTTTCTATAAAGAATATAGGTATTAAGTAAAGAAATACAATAGGAAGTGACAAGACGCTTGAAGCTTTTTCACTTGGAGCTAACATACCTATTGTAATCCCGAAAAGTATAGAACCATAACCTGCAAGAGACACAACAATTATAAACATGAGTATATTTAAATCACTTGGATTCAATATTAACAAGTTACCAAATGAACTTAATAATATTAAAATATATGTTAATAATGTTTTTCCAAGGAATATTTCCAGTTCGCTTAATGGAGATAGCATTAACACTCTTAAGGTATGCTTTTCTTTCTCCTCTGAAAAAGTACCAGCAGAAAAAATTATTCCTATCATTGAAACACTCATTATAGTTGTAAAGACTAATGAATATTTTAATAGAGTATTAGAGAAGATCATTTTATATATAAATGCTAAGAACATTGGTAATAAACATATCACCAGATAGTTTATATTGCTTCTAAAATCCTGTAATTCCTTTATAAAAATTGCATTAAATCTTTTAAATGAAAATGTCATTATAAATCCCTCCCCGTTACTTTAAGAAAAACTTCGCCAAGTGTTGGCTCACATGAATGAATAGATGTAATTTCTTTTGCTTTAATTAAAGATAGAATTTTTTCACCACCTGATTCATCCAAATTAACATAGTGTACATCCATATTTTTAGTTAGCAGCTTAACAGTGGAATCTGTGTATTTCAATTTTATCTTAGTAGGAGTATCAACTAGTGATAGTTTACCATCTACTAGAAAGCCTATTCTATCACAAAGAAAATCCGCTTCTTCCATGTTATGAGTTGTTAAAAAGATGGTTGTACCATTATCGTTTAATTTCTTCAATATACTATGGATATATGAGGCATTAACTGGATCAAGTCCTGAAGTAGGCTCGTCTAAAAATAATATTTCTGGTTCATGTAAGAAAACTCTTGCTAGTCTTACTCTTTGTTTCATTCCTTTTGAAAGATTCTTCACAAGTTTTTTCTTATCATCTAACAATCCAACACAATCAAGAATTTCATCAATCTTACTGTATGGAACATCATAAATGCTGCAGAATAATTTAAGGTTGTTATATATACTTAATCGTTCATAAAGTCCGCAGTTATCTGTTAATACTCCAATATTAGAAAGAAACTCTTTATTGTTATTTCTAGGATTACCATTTAGAACTGATACTTCTCCTTCACTTTCAACAAGTTGACCTGTGAATATTTTTATCATTGTAGTTTTTCCAGCTCCACTAGGTCCTAACAGCCCAAAAATTTCACCTTTATTTACTGATAAGGAAACTTTATTTAAGGCAAGTTGTGAACCATAGATTTTTGTTAAGTTATTAATAGTAATAACATTTTTAGTTTTTTTCATTTTCTTCACTCCCTCCACATGGCATTCATTACCATGAGTTGCTTACAAGAAAACTTTAACATTAATAACAAAGTCATTCTATAAAATTGGTATAAAAAGAGGATATTCTGCATGAATGGAGGGAAAAGTTGAGTGAATGAATCCAAAATAAAAAGCTTGAAAACCATTCAAAATAAAGGGTTTTACAAGCTTTCTTAATTATATTCCTAGAATTGTTTTTAATTCTTCAATACGACCTTTTGAGAGAGGTATCTCACTTTTATTTTTATCATTAAGGATTAATGAATAACTATTCTTTGACCAAGCAATTAGTTCTTTTATGTTTTGAAGGTTTACAATATATGATCTGTGACATCTAAAGAATCCAAAGGCTTTTAATTTTGATTCAAGTTGAGTTAAAGTAAGTGAACATTGGAATTCACCTTCAACAGTATGAAGAACAGATGCTCTATCTTTACTCTCGCAATAAATAATGTCAGTTGGATTAAATAGAATAATTTTATCTTCTACCTTTGCAGGAACTTTATTGAATTTTAGAGAGATATTCATGCTTTTATCATCATTCTCATTTGATATATCATTCTGTTCATCAGATTTTTTATCTATATCAGGATTCTCAGGTTCTTGATCATTTTCATTAGAAGCATCAATAGTATCTTCAGTACTTTCTTCAGTACTTTCTTCTGGAAAACTTACTGGAAGAATTTTTCCTTCCTCATAAATATAAACTGAGTCAGTTGTTAAGAAGCAACTATCTATATCCTTAGATAAAATTAATATACCTGTTCCTTTAGAATTGGCTTCTAAGATAAGCTTTTTTATAAGAATTCTACTTTCTAAATCAACGTTATCAAATGGGTTTTGAATAATTGCAAAATCAGGTGTATGTAAAAATACTCTCATTATGGACAATCTTCTTTGTTGGCTAGAAGATAACTTATTGATTTTAATGTTTCTAAGAGAATCAAAACCGTTACTATTAAGCATATAGTCAATATCAATATCTGAATCATAAAGTTTTTTGAAATATGATAGATATTGAAAAGGGGTAAGTCGTGCATATAAACCATCAGTGAGGGTATAGAGTCCGATTCTGTTCAAAATATTTTTATTAAAGTTATGATTTAATGTTCCAAGTAGTGTTATTTCACCAATAGAAAAGGAGTTCTTATTTAAAATCAAATTTATTAATTTATCACTGATATCTGAAGTGCATTTTATTGATTTAATTTCATTTTTATCGATATTAAAGTTCACTTTGTCAAATTGTTTCAGGTTTCCATTATTTATGGTTAAGTCTTTAATTTCTAGTAAATTCATATTAATATCTCCTATTCTTTTTTCTATAAATAACTATGAAGAATATTAACCCAATTGCAATCCACATAACTAAATTTAAAATATTGAAAAGTATTGAATTAGCATTCTTTGAAACTATTTCAGGTATAAGAATACTTACTATATTATGAGCTGGGAATATGCTTACAATTTTTCTGATTAGTACATTATCACTATCTGTAAAAATAACAGGTATTAAGTAAATAAATATTACAGGGAGTGATAAGATTCCGGAAGTTTTCTCATTTGGTGCTAATATACCAATTCCAATTCCAAAAAGTATACAACTAAACCCTGCAAGAGACACAACAATCAAAAATTTTGGTCCATTTATATTCCCTGGATTTAATATAAACAAGTTAGCAAAAGAGCTAATTATGATTAATATATATGATAGTAAAGCTTTTCCAAGGAATAATTCTAACTCACTTATTGGTGATAGCATAACAACTCTTAAGGTATGCTTTTCTTTCTCTTCAGAGAACGTGCCAGCTGAAAAAGTTAAACCTATCATGGATATACTCATTATAGTTGTTGTAACTAATAAAAGGTTTTGGTGAGTAGAGTAAAGCATTTTATATATAATTGACAAGAACAAAGGTATTAAACATATTACTAGATAATTTATATTGCTCTTAAAATCTTGAAACTCTTTAATTAAAACTGCATTAAATCTTTTTAATGAAAATATCATTATTAATTCCTCCCCATTATCTTAAGTGAATATTTTTTCTATTGTTGTATCACATTAGTGAATAAAGAAAATAAAACCATATTTTTCATTAATAGTTTAACATTAGAATCTATCTATTTCAATTTAATTTTATTTGGATAATCTAAAGAACTGGTATGAAAAGAGTATATTTTGCATGAATGGAGGGGAAAGTTGTGTGAATGAGCCCTTGTTGACAAATATCTTCATAATAATATATAAGGATGTATTTTAATTGTAAAATTCCGCGTTTATTAATTCTTGAATTTTACATTAATTTAATATATTATTAAAATATGGAAGTGGGAGGTGAGAAATTGGATAAGGAGGGTACTCCACATATTAAACTTAAGGATCTTTATATAGGTGAAGTAGACGGTAAAAAAGAAGCAAGTAAAAGTAATTTTTTAGATTATTTCTATAAAGGGCATCCAGTAGTGAAAAAAAGCCAAAAAAACGATATTTATTTTATTTTTGGTAGGAAAGGAACAGGAAAAACAATCTTAGGGTATTTTCTGAAGAAACAATATAGTGATAAAGATTATACTTGTAAGATAATAGATGCTCATGAATTTGAATTAAATTACCTAACAGAACTATATTCTGCAACCTTGGAGTATGACCAATATTATCTATTCTGGAAATGGAATATCCTGCTGCATATTGCTGAAACACTCATTGAAAAGCATAGGGTAAAAAAACTCATTCCTTTCTTAAAAGTAGGAAAAATACGGAAAGTGATGAAAAATAGGTACAGTACCCATAAAGGTTTTAAACGAGAAGGGTTTAGTATACAGAGAACGACTGAATTAGGAGCAACAATGAAAGGTGGGTTAATAAATAGACCCTTTGAAGGAATTTTAAACTCATCAAATAAAAGATCTGTAGATAGTTCATTTACTAAAACTAAATACTATGAAGAAATTAAGACATTTGAGAAATATATTAAGAAAGCCTTAAAGAATAATAGTAAGTTTTTAATAATTTATGATGATCTTGATGAACTTAAAATAGCAGCAGATAAAGAAGGGAATATTAATATTAGATTAATAGAAAAGATATTTAGTGCTATTAAAGATATAAATATAATGATAAATAAGTCATGTAAAAATAATGGATCTAAAGTAATGCTTCTATTTAGAAATGATCTTTTAGATATGATCAATTCACATTCACATAACTTAAATAGAATTGTATCAGATAGTCAGGCAATATTAGATTGGCATTACAACTGTGATAAAAGACCTTATGAAGAACCTCTGATGGATTTGATTCTTCATAAGATGAAGTTATCAAATGAGGAAATCAAGGAGTTGTCAACAAAAGATATTTATGATAAGTATTTTTCTAATAAGGTAGATGGAATAAGTGTTGTGAGATACCTTAAGAGGTATAGTTTTGGTAAACCACGAGATTTCATTAAATATCTTAATATTATAAAAGAACAATATCCTGATAAGGATAAGTTTGTTTCACATACTTTTAAAAAATGCGAGAGAAGGTTTTCGGAATACTTTTATAGTGAATTAATGAATGAACTCTCCATATCAGAAAATAGTGATTTTGTTAAAGAAGCACTTCTTTTAATTAGAAATTATAAAAAGTCTAGTTTTAGATATGATGATATTAATAGATATTATATGGATAATATAGAGACATATAAGAATATACGGAGTTGTAAAGAAGCAGTAAGATTTTTATATAAGAAGGGTGTCCTAGGAAATTCATGGCTATATAAAAAAAATAAACGAGGGAAAGAGATTTATCATTTCTCCTGGGCATTTAGAAATGATGCAAGTCCAGAACCTAACTATACTCAATCATTTACAGTGCACAAGGCAATACATAAAAAATTTTCTATGTAATCTATATGAGTAGAATTAAGAAAGAGAGCCATTAATTATGGCTCTCCCCTTATATTCGTAGGCACGATTAACCTAGTTTTTTTTCGTAGGCACTTTAGTCCTAATTAATATATCAAATTGTACAATTTGAACGATTTTAACTTATAGCTAAAGTCTATCCATAATAATATATGTTTAATCACTTAAAAGATGCTACTATATTGTTAAAACTTATAAAGTTTATTTATTAAAACAGGGTATAATAAGAAACCCTCCATATATTATTATATACCAAAAAAAGGAAAAAGTATAGAGTTAATGTAAAAAATTAGTAATGAAAATACTCCTTTTTAGAATTTAAAAATAATTCTTAAAATGTAAAAAAAATAACTGAGAAAACATTTACATTATTAGTTGCATATGCTAAAATTAAAGTAAATATTTACATATAAGGAGATTTGAGTTTATGGAATTTGGGATTATCACACAGGGGTATAGATTAAGGGAAATTAGAAAGAAGCTAGGGTTAAAACAAGAAGACGTAAGTGGAAATGAAATAACAAGAAATCTTGTAAGTATGATTGAGACAGATAAAGCCACGCTAACTCATAAAGCTGCTAAAGTTATACATAGTAATCTTAAAGAAGTAATAAAAAAAAGAAATATAAAATGTGATGTAAATATAGATGAGATTTTTATAACTGAAGAAGAACAAGCAGAAGAGATATTTGAAAGATATTTAAGATATATAGAAGAAGTAGATGTTCTAGCGGAAGAAAAACTGGAAAATATGTTGTTTTTATTAAATAAATATAATATGAATATTAATAAAGTATTTATGTACAAAAAACTTGCAGAAAAATTTGAAGCTTTGAATAAATTTGAAAAAGCATTAAAATATTTTAATCTTGCTAATGAATTTGCTGTAATGAGTAATGTAGAGAACGAGATACATGAAGAAATAATTTTAAGTATAACTCATTGTTGTAGGGAATTAGAATTACATGAGGAAACATTAAGAGTAATTAATAAATATTTAGTTAATATCGAAGAAAAAGATATTAGTAAATCAAATTATATTAAGATTTTATATAACAAGAGTATAACTCTTAAATTTTTAGGAAAATATGATCAAGCACTTGAAACTCTTAAAGAAATTGAACTGTCTTACTCAAAAAAGATAATTGATAATTGTATATTTATTAAAAGTGAGATGATAAAAGGGAATTGTTACAAAGAAAAAGGGTATTATTCTAAGGCGCTTTCAATTCATAAAAAAATATATAAGAAGTTAAGTAAAAGCAAAGAAAAGTCAATATATGATATTCTTGCTCTTGCAAATATATTAGAAATTGGAAGAATAATAGGTGAGGATGTAGTTGAATACATTGATGATATTATAAATAAAATAGATCAATATGAAAAATTTGATGAGTATGAGTTAGCAGGAGAAATATGCAATATAGTTGCAGAGGCTTGTGAAAATTCAAATATTAATGATGGTGAAGAACTAGCAATCGAGTATTATTACAAAGCTTTAGAATTATCAAAGGACAAGAAAAATAAAGAGGTTATTGATGTATCAGTATCAAGAATATTAGATAAGGTAATAAAAAAAGAAGATAGTTCTGAAATAAATAATATAAGAGGCGAGATCTTGGAATTATTATCTTTGAAATTAATAATGGTTAACTCAAAAGTTGTAATGACTCTTTTAGGATACTATATGAAAAAAGAAGACTTTGGAAAAGTTCAAGGAATAATTAAGTATTGTGAAGAAAGAGTTTCTTAAAAACATAATGTATAATTGATAATGTATAATGGAGAATGACTGATATTTCTCTTCGAGAAATTTTGATTATATTGGTACTTGGACAAGTTGTAGGTACTCGTTTCACTTTAAATGAAACATTGTATTTAAAATACAATATTTTATCTCAGATAAAATGAGTGAAAACTACTTTGTTTGAGGAATAAATAAGAAAAGCCTTTATTGTAGAAACCTATATAAAAAGAGATAATAGATTAAATCTATTATCTCTTTTTTTATAAATGAATATTGTTTGTCTGTTTTTAGAAATACTTTTTACTCGAAATACAATATTTTATCCTTGGATAAAATGAGTAAATCCTTGTTGTTCTAAAGAACAATAAAATGTAGGTTCTGCGCAAGCAGAACCATCCATCATTATACATTATCAATTATCCATTATACATTTGATATAAAAGTACTTTGTACTTTTATATCTTAAACTTGTTTGCAAGTTCATCCAGCTCATTTGCGAGCTTATAAAGTCCTTCACTAGAACTCGCTATTTGTTCCATAGAAGATACTTGTTCTTCTATATGAGCGGCTGCTTCTTCTGTGTTTGCAGCGTTTTCTTCAGAGATTGCAGATAAATCATTTATAATATCTAATGTTTGATTTTTTCTATCTGTAATATCTTTGATTACAGTATCAAGTTTATCAATATTATTACTAGTGTCATCTATGGCATCAGATATAAGTTTATATTTTTCTTCAGTTTTCTTTGTAGAAAATTCTTGTTTCTCAACGTTAGCAGCAACAATCTTCATTTGCTCAACAACGTTTCCAACTCTTTCTCCAAGTTCACTTACCATTAAATCTATTTCTTTTGTAGATTCAGTTGATTGCTCAGCTAACTTTCTGATTTCATCTGCTACAACTGCAAATCCTTTTCCAGCTTCTCCAGCTCTGGCAGCTTCAATAGCAGCATTTAATGCAAGAAGATTTGTTTGCTCAGCAATAGAGGCAATCATGGTACTTGCAGTTCCGATTTTAGTACTACTTTCATTTGCTGCAAGGATCACATTCATAATATCTTTAGCTGACTTTCCGCTTTCTTCAACAACAGATTTTAGGGACGCAATTTCAATTAATCCTTCATCTGCTAAAGTATTTACTTTTTCAGAGTTAGCTCTTGTTTCAATCATATGATCATTTTGTTGCTCAATAAGGTTACCTAGTTCAGTTAAAGTATCGAAGCCTGCTTGAGTACTATGTGCTTGATCAGATGCTCCTTGTGAAATAAATTGAATTGTTGAAGATACTTCTTCTGATGATTTAACTGTTTCAGAAGTCATATCAGTCATCATCCCTGAGGCTGAGTTTACTTCTTTTGAAATAGTACTAATTTTCTTTATTAAATCAGTGAAGTTTTCTTGCATGGTTAAAACCGAATTTGTTATAACTCCAATCTCATCTTTTCTTTTTATATATTTATTTATTGCACTATCATTACTAACTTGTAAATCGTAATTTGATAATTTATTTATTGTATCTGATAATCTAACTAATGGAGTGGTAAAGGATACACCAAGTAAATAAACTAGAATAGCTCCAATAATATTAATAACTATAGCAGAAATAACATTAGATCTTTTAAGAGTATTTAATCCACTTAAAACTTCATTAATAGGGGCAGTTACCCCAAGACACCATTTTGTATTTTCAATAGGCGCATATCCAACAATCTTTGTTATATCATTATATGTATAATCACCAGTACCTGCTTTCCCATTCATCATACTAACTGCGATATCTTCTAGATCTTTATTCTTTAGTTTCTTTGCATCTGAAAGCATGTTAGTTTTATTTAGCACACGTTCTATGTTTTTATCTGCTACAACCCTACCTTCGTTATTAATAGCAAAGGCATATCCAGTTTGTCCTATTGTTATGTCGGAAATAAGTTCACTAAATACACTTGCATCCTTAACAGCAAATAATACGCTAGTAACTTTTCCCATATGCTTTAGAGGAGTAGCATATACAACTACTTTTTTTCCATCTTCATGTCTGCTATCTAAAAGGTCAGAAATAACAGTTTCACCTTTTAATGCCCTCTTGAAGTATTCCCTGTCGCCAACATTTATGGAATCACCTGAATGTGGTACAGCATAACCAGTTAAATCAGCAATATACATTGCAACATGTCCACTTCTAGAAACTTCTTTTTTTAATAATGCTTTTTTCTTATTAATATCATAGTCTGGATTAGGTAATCTACTATCAGAGGCGATGGCTTCCAAAACCATCATATCACTTTTAATTCTCTCTGCAATAACCTTTGATGATTCTCCAGCAATAATTTTTAAATTACCCTGAGTTTCAGTTAACAATGTACCTGCACTACTATTGTACGAGGTATAAGCTAATCCAAAACAAGTGAGTATAAGCACAATGTTTAGAATTAGTATTAATTTTGCTTTAATGCTCTTCATAATGCAATCTCCCCTTTAAAAATTTTAAAAAAAATTATAATAATTAAAACCAGTAAAATACCTATAAATATATATATAAGTGTTATAGGTCGAAATAATAAGAAATATAACTAAATTTTAATATACATTTTATATATCGAGTGGTGAATGTTAAAAGTTTAGTAATAATATAAATATAATGACAATTTGTAATAAATAATGTAAGATATTATTTTAAATATACATATTACTAAATAAGTCCACAAAAAATTCTGATATAATTATAAATAAGAAATAGGTTTAAAAAAGTTAATTACTTAGAGAAAGGAGAAGTTACTAGTGAAAAGCACTAGTTACATAGATTAATGATTGCAGGATTTCAATTAACTAAAGAGTTTATTCAGTTTAAAAATAAGGTGAATTCATGGGAAGAATCTATAATAGAAGCAGCTATGCCCTTATTAGAAAAAGAATATATTAATAAAGAATATGTAGAGGCGATGATAGATTCAGTTAATAAATATGGGCCGTATATAATTATAGCACCTCAAATTGCATTACCACATGCAAGACCAGATAGAGGGGCAAAGAAAGCCGGTTTTAGTATTATGAAATTAGAAGAGCCTGTAGCTTTTTCACATGAGGAAGAGCATAAAGTCAAATTATTGATTGTATTATCATGTGAAGATGATAGTACCCATATAGAAATTTTACAAGGAATTGTAGAGATACTATCTGATGAAGAAAAGAAGAAATCAATTTTGCTGGCAGAGACTGCAGAATCGGTATTAGAGATATTTTCATAAATAACAAAGTCAATTAAAAGTGAGAATAAGAAAATAAGCAATCCAAGCGGTGGCTTATTTTCTTATTTTAGCTAGATATTAAAAATTATATAGTAAATTAAATCGCTTTAGGATACTATGATATAGGAAGTTTTTATTATATAATCAAAAGTAAGGGGGTGGATTTATATGAAGGTAACTAAAAAGAAAATTATTGTAAACAGGGTTACAATGATTATTGCAATAATTTTAGGTTTTTTGATTATTACAGCATATATGGTTTTATCCGATATAAATCATACCAATAAAGCAGTTTTTTATTTTGATAATTTCGTTAGAAATGAAAGGTATGACATTGTTCGTAATGAGGTTTTGAATAGAATTGATGAGATTGAATATGATCTTAGTATACTTCATGAAGAGGAAAAAAAGTTAATAAAAAGTAAAATTGATATGATAGGAAATACATTAGCTGGTTCTGCGTTACTTAAAATAGACAATATGGAAAAGAGAAGAAAAGAAGGCTTAAAAGAGTTTGAAAGAATAGCTCAAGGAGATAAAGAATACTTATATTTTGCATTAAGCTGTGATGGTAAGCTTCTTAGATCAGGTACAGATGAGACAAAAGAAGGTAAAAGCCTTATTGATTTTAAAGATAAAGATGGAGTTTATTTTGCAAGGGAAATGATAAAAGCAAAGGATAATCCTGAAGGTATTTATGTTACGTATCACTGGCCGAAAGAGAAAGATGGTAAACCTTTTAAAAAGACATCTTTTTGTTTATATGTTCCTGAACTTGATATGATAATAGGAACAGGAAGTTATCATGTAGATGTTGAACAAGCCTTGAAAGAAGCAACCTTTTCTAGAATTCAAAGTTACTATAAAGATAGTGAAGACTATGTGTTTATAGTTGGGTATGATGGTACAGCCCATGTATTTGGTGATAATAGATTAATAGGAACTGATATTAAGAATATTTTAGATAGTAATGGACGAGCTATCCATAATTTATTTATGGAAACCTTAGAAACTGAAAATGAAGGATTCGTTAATTATTGTTATTATAAAAAGAATTTAGATGAAATGAGTGAAAAAGTCTCTTTTGTTAAAGCTTTAGATAGATGGGAAGCATATATAGGTATGGGCTTTCATATTGATGACTTGAATGAAGAGCTAGATATATATGTTGATGATATTCAGATGGAGTCTTATAACAAAGTGATTGTTACAATAATAGCATTATTGTTTTTTGCTCTTGTAATATTATATTTTGTTCGAAGAAGTTTACAACTTCAATCTCAATATATGTATCAAGAAGAAATAGTATTTGAACAGTTATTTCAATTATCATCTGAGGGCATTTTAATTGTTTCAAACAAAGGTGATATAATGTTTTGTAATCCAATTATTGATAAAATGATTGGTGAAAACTTGAAGAAGTATATTGGGGAAAAAGGTCAATTGAATTTAAAGAGTGTCAGTGAAGGTGTTTATTCCATTGAAAGCCCTAATGGTAGAACTTACTATATTGAATGTGACTGCAAGAGTATAATTTATCATGATGTGGATAGTTATATATATTTCATTACAAACATCACAACTAATTTCTTAAAGTCTAATGAATTGGAACGTATGGCATTATATGATGAATTAACATCTTTACCAAATCGTCGAAAGTTGCTAAATGATTTTGAAGATATGATAGAAGATAATAGTCATAATCAGTCACCTGTTTTAGCAATGATTGACATAGATCATTTTAAAAATGTAAACGACAAATATGGTCATAATGTTGGAGATGAAGTTTTAAAATTATTAGGTGAGTGTTTTAATGGAAGATTACGTCATGGTGATAATATATATAGACTTGGTGGTGAAGAATTTGTAGTTGTGTTTAATAACACAACAATAGAAGATGCACAAGGAGTGTTAAAAGATATTATGAATACTTTTTCACAGTGGAATGAAGAACTAAACGGATTCCCAGTAACATTCAGTGCGGGTGCAATTAAAATTGATTCGAATTTAGAGAGTGCAACTTCTTTAGAAAATTTATTAAATGATGCAGATAAGCTTTTATATCAAGCCAAAAATAAGGGGCGCAGTAGGGTAGAAATACATTTGGATAAAGATAATGATACTATATGAAAATAAAGAAATATACTATAAACATATTTATAATAGTGATATATATAAGTATTTTTGTAATCTTAATGATTGCGGGAAAAGATATACATTCAAAAATATTTGCACATTGGCCACTTTGGATTAATATTATTTTATGTTCAGTATGTTTAATATTGATTAATAAAGTAATTAATAAAAGACTAGAAAAGAGAGAGTAAATTTTCATCTCTTTTCTGGTCTTTGATTATATTTAAAATTAATTTTTATATCAGAATCATAAGGTGCTGATCCATCAAAGGTATTTTTAAAAGAACACATCCAAGATGGAATAAAGCCACTTCTATATGCTACAGATTGTGATGGTATATTGGATGAAGCAGTTCCATAGTATGGAACTATTCCTCTTTCCATAATAATTAGAGCAAGATTGCTAACTAAACTTGTAGCAAGTCCCTTCTTTTATGTGAAAGGTAAAACCGTAACTATTTAATATCTATCATGAATCATTTTTTCTAATTTTTCATTAAGTTTCTTTGCATCAAAACTAAAAATATCAATTAAAAGTTTACCATCCATTTCAGATGTTTGTTTTTTTACTTTACCTCCAAGTTTACGATAATATTGATTTGAAGTGTAAAAGTTGTAGTTGTAAACAATAAGTTCCTTAAAATCTTTTGGTAAAAACTCCTTTAATAACTTATTAAGTAACTTTAGAGAGATTCCTTTTCCTCTGTACTCTTCCTTAACAAATAAATAATTTAATTCAATTCCATTATTTGAATCACTTTCTTCAGCAATACTTGCGCCTGCAAATCCCATAAATTTTTCATTATCAAAACAACCATATACCAATCTGATATCATTGTATTTCTCAGCTGAAATTACCCATTCTAATATAAAGTTTAATTCATCTTCTTTTACCATATGATTAGGTGCTGTTCCAGCTACTTCTTCATAAAAAGAATTAATTTTTAAATCAATTGCTTGTGAATATTCTTCTTTTTTTAATTTTCTTATAATCATAATAGCTTCCCCTTATTATTTCAAATTAGTATAAATTAATCTTTTAATCTCATAAATATCTCTTAATTCATTAGGAGACTTACCAGTATATTTCTTATAAATATCGTGTACAAAATTAGCTCCAAAATCATGTAATAAGATACTAATGAAGAGTTTATCTATAAAAACATCATAATCCATTTCTTTGGTAAATTCGTGGATTAATTCATGATCGTAGTCAAATAACTCAAATACAATAGGTGGATATTCGTATTCAACAGGTGCTATAGTGCTGTCTGCAAAATCAATTATAAAAAGATTATCATTCTTATCCAGCATAACATTATCAGCTGTGATATCACCGTGAACATATACACATTGTGATAAATCATAATTTCTTAATATTTCTGCAATTTGCGACTTTATTAAGGGTGAATAAGGATTCCATCTCTCATTGTGTATTGCTCTCTCTTTAATAAAATTACCATTATTAAGTTCCTTAGGTTTTGTATTAAGCTTATTTAAATTCTCCTTAAGTTTCTGTACAAAGTTTGATTTTTGGCTATAAGAATAATCTTTAAGTACATCACTAGCTTCTTTCCCATTAATAAAATCCATAATAAAATATCTGAACAAGTACTTATCTTCAATGCTGCCAGCTGCAATTATATTAGGTGTATTAATATCTTTGTAGAGTGCTCTTTTCATTGCATCCATTTCTGCAATATAATCAGAATCAGTATTAGCATCTGATTCCTTTGGTGCAAAGATTTTGATTACATAGGTACCAACTTTAAAGACAGCGTTAGTTCCAGGTGTCAAATTGGATATTTCATCATAACCCTTAAGGTTTTCTCTTATAAATATTTCTTCAATTAGTTCTTTAAAATCATCAATTGATTGAAAAACAGTTCCCCAAGAATTCCAATCAATAATATCTTTTTTAAATAAATTTTTCATACTTTGTCCTCCGTAGTTATCTTAATTATATATTACATTCTGAGTCTCTTATTTTAAACCTCCCAAATAAATCCGAATCAAATATGTTCCCTATTAATAAAAAGAAGCCTTGCCATCAATATTGATAGCAAGACTTATGTATATATTTATGCACATAATTTTTTTAGTTCACGTATAATTCTGCTTATACTTTTATCAGCAAGATGATATTGTTCAGCTAGTTCTTTAATTGAAACTCCATCATTATGCTTTTTAAGTATCTCCATATTCCTATTTTTCAGGCTGTGTCTAGTACCTTTTTTCTGTCCCCAAGACTTTTCGTTGCCTTCTTTTCTCGGAATATAGATATATTCACCATCTATATATTCTTGAATTAATTCTATTATTTCCTTTGGTAATACATTCTTTGCCTTAATATGCTGCATTGCTCTGCTCCTCTCAGTAATATATTAATAATTACTTGAAGCAAAGACTACTAAATGTATTTTACCTGATATAGCTATTTATAGATATCCTTAAAGATATTTTATACATAAATAGCTCTAAATAAAGTATAGCTATCATTTTATTAGTAGTCTTTACTTAGAGCTTAAATACAGTTTTACATCTATCAGTAATAATAATCTCCTTCATAGTAACACCCCCAAAAAAATATTATTAGTTATAAATTATTTTAGCAGTTTTTGGGATATCATTCAAATAGACAAATAGTTAATAATAACCTATAATTATAAATAATTACATAAAATAATGATTAAGGAAGATATATAAACTCAGGAGGTATAAAGTGGGGTATGTAGAGGAATTAAGAGAAATAGTTGGACATCGGCCTCTTATTCTAGTAGGAGCTGTAACTATAATTATGGATACTGAGAACAGAATTTTACTGCAAAAACGAAAAACAACATCTTATGGAATGTGGGGAATACCAGGAGGTTTAATGGAACTTGGTGAATCTGCGGAAGAAACAGCAAGAAGAGAAGTATTTGAAGAAACAGGTTTAACAGTGGGAAAGCTTGAGTTAATTGATGTGTTTTCAGGTAAAGACAGTTATTTAAAGGTTCCTAATGGTGATGAATTCTATGCTGTTACAGTTGCATATTATACCAAAGAAATAAGTGGTACTTTTAATATGGATGAAGATGAATCGTTAGATTTTTGTTTTATAAGTCTTGATGAACTACCAGAAAATATTGTGAAAAGTCATAAGAAAATGATAGATAGATTTTTGAGTATATACAAGCCAGATTAAGTTTAGAAATTAAATTTCAATATTTATTAATATGTTATTTAAAAGGGGGATACAAAATGAGCATAGAAAAGGGAAAGTATTTAACTAAAGAAGAAATTATATCAATACCAATTTTCACTGATATAAATATAAGTGATGATGGGGAAAATGTTGCATTTGTTAAGAAAACAACTGATTGGGAGGATAATAAATATAGATTTCATACTTGGATATATGAAAATAAGAATAATAAAAGTTTTCCAATAACATCTGAAAAGGTAGATAGTACAAGTCCTTTGTGGTCACCAGATTCTAAAAGATTAGCTTATCTTAGTGCTGTAGGAGAAGGGGATAAAAAGAAGAATCAGATCTTTATTAAAGATGTTAATGGATACAGTGGAATTCAAGTTACAAATGAAAAAGAAGGTGTTAATAGATTCAAATGGTCTCCAGATGGAGAGGGCTTTTATTTCATTTCTAAGGAGCCATTAGATAAGAAAATAAAAAGACGTAATGAAGTATATGGTGATTTTGAACATGTAGATAAGGAATATCAATACAGCACTTTATTTTATATTGATATTAGTGAAGGATTACAAAAGAATAATACAGTGCATAATATTCCTAAGGATTTTAGAGAAGAAGATGAAAATGATAAAAGTGTTGCTTGTGAATTAATTAATGGAAATGACTTTGAAATAAGAAGTTTTGATATTTCTCCTAATAATGAGAAAATAGTTTTTATGGCTACACCAACTCCTAATATGGAGGATTTTGATGAGGGAGACCTATATACATTTGACGTTAAGACAAAGAAAATAGCAAAGATGAATAAAAAAGAAATTATTGGAGGGAATATTGTATTTTCTCCTGATGGAAGTAAAATATGTTTCACAAAATCTATCAACGAAAAGGAATGTTACAGGAATAATATAGATGACAGTATGTTGGAAATATATAATTTAGAAACCGGGGAAGCAATTCATCCTTTAGAGGAGTTTGATAGTAGTATCAGACCTGTACGTTGGATTGAGAAAGGGATTTTAGTAGTATGGCAAGAGAAAACTAAGTATTTATTTGGTATATTAGATGAAAGTGGAGACTTGGAAGTATTATCAGAAAAAGAAGATGTTTTTTGTATGAATGCATCTATTACCAAAGATAGTAATCATATAGCATATATTAAAGCCACATCAAAAGAAACTTTTGAAGTATATTTAGATCATGAAAAAATAACTAATGAGAGCAGAGTCTTTGAGAATAAAATAATGAGTAAAAAAGAAGTAATATCTTGGACAAGCAGTGATGGTCTAGAGGTAGAAGGGGTATTATCAACACCATATGAGTTAGATTATTCTAAAAAGCATCCATTATTAGTTGTAATTCATGGTGGACCTACATGGGCATCATTTCCAATACCTGCAGTTATGAATAGAGCATATCCAATTGAAGAATTTGTGGAAAAAGGATTTATTGTTCTTGAACCTAACTATAGAGGAAGTTCAGGATATGGAGATGAATTCTTAAAGGCAAACTATAAGAAATTAGGGCTTGGCGATTATGATGATGTAATATCAGGAGTAGATAAGTTAATAGAAGATGGATTAGTAGATAAAGAGAGAGTAGGAGTAATGGGATGGAGTCAAGGAGGATATATTTCTGCATTCTGTACAGCTTATAGTGATAGATTTAAAGCTGTTTCAGTAGGGGCTGGAATCAGTAACTGGCTTACTTATTATGTAAATACTGATATTCATCAGTTTACTAGAATGTTTTTAGGGGATAATCCATGGAATGATCCTAAAATTTACGCAGAGACTTCTCCAATGACATATATAAAATCTGCATGTACTCCAACATTAATTCAGCATGGGGAAAAAGATACAAGAGTTCCAACACCAAATGCTTACGAACTATATCAAGGGTTAAGAGATATGGGAGTTGAAACTGAGCTGGTTATTTTCAAAGGAATGGGACATGGAGCCAATAAACCTGGACTACATAGAGCAATTATGAAACAGAATCTAATGTGGTTTTCTCATTATATATTAGGTGAGAGTCTTGAAGGGTTTAGAGAATAAACTATTTTATTAGTTAATAGTTATTTGTATTTAAATGATAATATTGAAATAAGTGGTAGAATGTGATATTATATATATAAGGATACAAAATATAAAATGTTTCGAGAAGATATACCAGTGTGGTATATCTTTCTTTTGTTTACAGAGAAAAGTCTGCCATTTTTATAAATGGTAGACTTTTTAATTTTGAAAGGGGTGTTTTTATGACTTTAAAAACAGTTAAAAGAAATGAGAGATTAGAAGGGATATTTAACAGAGCCGCAGCAAATTATAATTGCATCGGTCCAAAATACTTTTCTTATTACGGGGAAAAATTAGTTGAGTATTCAAAAGTTCATGAAGGCGTAGTTTTACTGGATGTAGCATTTGGGAGAGGCGCTTCATTATTTCCAGCTATCAATAGTGTTGGGGAAAATGGGGAAGTTATAGGAATTGACTTTTCACAAGAAATGGTGAAAGAAACACAAGCGCTTATTTGTGAACAGGGGTTACGTAATGCTAGACTTATACAAATGGATGCTGAAAATTTAGATTTTCCTGATAATAGTTTTGACAATGTCTTATGTGGACTAGCGATAGGCTTTTTTACCAATTCTTTAGGTGCTGTAGATGAGATGTATAGAGTATTAAAAGATGGAGGTAGGTTTGGATTAAGCACATGGAAAAAGAGGGATAAAAAAGGAATATTAGATAAAGTTTATAGCGAACTCTATCCTGAAAATGAGAGCAGAAACTTAAACAACATTGAAGTTAGACCAGATTTTGGATCAGTTGAGGGAATTGAAAAAATATTAAAGAATGCGGGATTTAAAAATATTGAGATATTTGTTGAAGAGAAAACTTTTTATTATAAGGATGAAGAAGAATGGTGGCAGGAACAATGGACTAATGCTTCTCGTGGGCTATTTGAATATATAGAAAGTAAGGGGCAAGATGCACTTAATGAATTTAGATATGAATCCTTTAGAGCAATTAAGGAATATAAGGATGAGCATGGTATACGATTTGATGGAAAGGTTTTATTAAGTTTTGGAACTAAATAGATCATTAAATTGTTACAATAAAAAAAGCTTAATGTATAGTATTATCAACAATGTTTTAAGTTTTCTTATATTAAAAGATGCTATTAAGTAAGTAAAGAATAATTATAAGTATACTTTACCTATTAATTAAGTAAACTATGTGAGAAAATATAATCAACAGGGGTGATAAAGTTGATTTATAAAACTAAAGAATTCATAAGTCCTACAATGGATGAGATGAAAGAAATTCACAGAAGAATATGTGATTTATTAAAGAAAGAGTATGAAATTGAAATAACAGATATTAGAGAGATTGAAGATGGACAGAACTTAAATTATCTTATGTATGGGTATCAAAATGATAGAGATAGAAAAATAAAATTATTTCTTAAAATAATTTCAAAGGATGGATATCCTGATATTGAGACATTGAACAAAGCTTATGAATTACTTAAGTCTAATGGATTTAAGTATTATAATATAATTCATCATGATACAAGCAGTCATATAGCACCATATGGATTTATAGTGCAAGAGTGGGTTGAAGGTGAAGTTAGAGTTTCAAACGGCGATTTTAATATTAAAGAGGCTGAAAATCAAGTAGACAATGATATTCTTTGGCTTAGAGATTATGCAAATGTATTGAAAAGAGTACATTCAATAAAGCTTGAACACTTCGGAGATATTAAAGGGGATGTTAAGTTTGAAAATATTAATGATTATTATGATAACATAGATGAAGTTATTAGATGGTCATTTGGAAATGTAATAGATGGAGGTATAATACTCGATGATCTGGTAGAAAAAGAGATTTTAGATGAGAAGTTTTTAAGGTATGTTTTAGAAAAAGTAAGTTGTTTAGGAAGAAAGATAAGTTCAAAAGACAGTATTCTCATATACGGGGACATGTTCCCTTCCAATATTATTTATAAAGGTGATGAGCCTAGAATAATAGACTGGGATGAGTGCAGAGCAAATTGGTGGGTATATGAAATAGCGAGAACAACCTACTATATTGAGAGTAGAGAGCTTACTATGAAGTTTATTGAATACTATAAACCTGAAGATTCCTTAGAGGAAATAGATATTGGAATAAGGATTGAACATGTAAAGCAGCATCTTAGACGATTATGCATCATGTGTATGAATAGGGAAAAAGATCAACAACTTATGGATAAGATTGAAAAATTAAAAGAAAAAATTATTGATAGATTGGAGAATAGATTTTTATGGAACAACAACAATTAGTAATTAAAAGAATCAAAGAGGATAATTATAGAGAATTTTCTAAAGTACTTCAATGGAGAGGTACAGGAATCAAAGAGGAAAAGTCAGAGGAAGAAATTAAAAAAGTATTGGAGTTTTTTAATAAGCATGATATATTCAAGAATGATCACTTTCTTTTATTCGCTGCTGAGTTAGAGGGAGAATATGTTGGATATATAGTTGCAAGTTTCCTACCGAAACCGGATAATAGATTAGGAACTTTCTTTGTAGATGAGCTATGGGTTCATGAGGAGTACAGAGGGAAAAATATTGCTCAGGCGTTACTGGATGAAGTATATAATGAAGGTAAACGTCAAGGAGTTTGGCGCGTAAGATTATATGTTGCTGAAGATAATCCAGCAGGAAGAAGAGCATATGCTAAGAATGGATTTGTTGAGAAAGGTCCATGTCAATTCTGTGAAAGAGATATTTAGTAAAAACGGGGGATAAAACTATGAAATTTGGTAAGTGCACTTATTTGGAAATAAAACAAAAGGCTGAAGAGGGATATATTGCAATAATTCCTACAGGATGTACAGAGCAACAAGGACCTCATGCTACTGTAGATTTTGATACTTGGTTTGCAGAAGAACTAATGGATGAAGTATCTGAGAGATTATTAGAGAAACATGGTGTAAAATCTTTGGTTTTACCTGCAATTCCATTTGGACCAACTCCAGAACATGTGAATTTTGGAAGTGGATATATAAATATCCCTCAAAATTTATATGAAGAATTAATTTATTCAATTTTTAAATCACTATCAGACCAAGGGTTTAAAAAATTGATACTTTGGCGTGGATGTGGAGGTCATTATTTAGATAATGTAGTTTCTAAGTTTAATGCAGATAATGAGGGAGTGGCAGAAGTATTTAATATACCTCACCCATTTTATGAAGTTTGGTGTAATTGTGGAGATTCTTCAATAGAAGGAGGACATTCGGATAGTTTTACTACGTCAATTGGATTATATAGACATCCTGAGGATATAAGAGTAGATAAGATTGTGAATCCATATAGTACAGAACCTGAATGGAATGACCCTAATTTAGATTTCAGTAAATATTCTAAAACAGGAGTTATTGGAGATCCTACTCATGCAAGTGCTGAACTTGGAGAAAAATTGTGGAATGAAGTAGTAAATAAAGTAGTGGATATGTTGAATGATTTAAAATAAACAATTAAAAAAAGGTACAAGACACTTAATGTTTCTTGTACCTTTTCTTATTATATTATTTAGAGAATATGCTTTTCAGATGTACTCTTAATTCTTGTGATTTCAATTGGACAAGTAGCATTTTTCAACATTATCTTAAAAAAGAGGGTTTAATAATATCTTAAATAAGTATAGTGTGAAATGGACAAAAAGTAAGATATATTCTATAATCTAAATAAATTACAGAGGGTGTGAGGAAAGGAGGCTAATTATGAAAATTGGAGAGTTCATTAAAATTCATAACACAACAAAAGATACTCTAAGGCATTATATAGATATTGGGCTCCTTATACCAAAGAAGAATGGGGCTCAATATGATTTTGATGATGGATGTAGTGATGATTTTGAAGAAATTCAGAGATTGAAAAATATGGGGTTCAAGTTAAATGAGATAAAGAATATTTTCTTCCATATGAAATTAGGAAAATTAACTGGTTATAGAGAAGATGAGTTATATAAAGAGATATTTAATAGAAAGAATAAAGAGTTAGAGGATCAAATTCAAAAATATAATGAATATAAGTCAAGGATTGAAAAAGAAATAGAGGATTTAAGTAAGGTGAAATGTATCAAAAGAAATACTGTTGGGGTGAACATCAATATACTTTCCATGTTAGCATGTCATATATGTAAAGGTAAGTTAAAACTTAAGAATGGGAAGATTGAGGATAACAAAATTATAAATGGTTATCTTGAATGTGAATGTGGACATAGTTATTCTATAGAAGATGGTATTTTAAAGGGGAATAAGATAATTGAAAGGGAAAAGAAGGAATATGAGTGGTATGATATAAGCAAGTATATACTCAATACAGAGGATGATTATCTAGAGGAGATAATGAAAAGTATCCAGTGGAGTCAAAGGATAAAGGAGCAGCAAGGAATAGATTTTTCGGGTAAAGTTCTAATAGATCTTGGGGTTGGTTCAGGTTTTTCATTAAGATGTTTATATGATAAACTTGGGGATGATACTATATATTTTGCTGTTGACCATGATATGGAAGATCACAGAAATCTAAAAAAAGTTTTAGAAAAGGCTCATGTAGAGAAAAATATTGTTTTGATGTGTATGGATTTTGAAGAAATTCCTTTAAGAGATAATTGTATAGATGTTATAATCGATGGATTTGGAAGTAGTAATTATGCTTTTCAAAATGAAGAATTCCTTTTAAGGAAGATTGAAAGGATAACAAAAGAAAGTACAAATTTATTTGGATTATATAATATGTTCAAAAAATTTGATAAAAATACTGTAATTAAAGCTGAGGTTAGAGATAATTTTAGACTGAATAAAGTTAAAGAGAAATTGAATGGTTTGGGATATAGAATAAATAATGAACATATTGGAAGGGGTTTAATTAAAGGCGGAAAATATGATAATTATTTCTTAGAAAGTGAGAACATGTATTTTTATAGTTGTTATGCTGAAAGAGAGTAGTTTTTGTGGGGGTAACCCCACTTTTTTTATTATACGAAGGAATAATCATCAAAAAAAGGTACTTGCAGTTGGGATATCCCCTCTTGATAAGATTAAATCAAGGAGGAGATGAGTATGGAAAAAAGAATTGAGAAGGTTGAATTTAGAAATAGAATCTATTATATTGTTGGTAATTTTATATCATTATTTGGTTCTTCCATCTACAAATTTGCTATAGGTTTATATGTATTAAAATTGACAGAATCAGGTTTATTCTTTGCTGGTTCATTAATATTTTCAATATTGCCCAGTATTATAATGGCGCCAATTACAGGGGTTATAGTTGATAGGGTAGATAAGAAAAAATTAATTGTCATTATGGATATAATCAATGGGTGTATATTTTTAATGTTGTTTCTACTGTTCATTACAGATAATATAAGCCTATGGATAATTTATGGTACTAATATGGTTATAGGAGTTTTAGCAGATATTTTTAATACAGCATTTGCATCATCAAAACCTAAGTTTGTTTTTAAAGAAAATCTTATGAGTATTAACTCTATAGGAAGTATAATTAGTTCAATATCTAGTATATTAGGACCTGTAGTTGGAGGATTAATATTTGGTTTCATAGGATTAGAGATGTTTGTGATTTTCAATGGTATATCCTTTTTGATATCAGCCATCATGGAAGCTTTGATAGATTTTAAGATAAATGAAGATACAGAAAAAGAAGTTGTCCAAAATAAAAATAGTGTTGGAATATTGGAGGATATGAAGGGTGGATTCAGATATATCAAAAAGAGAGAAGATGTTGTATATGTTATAGTGCTATTTATAGCTTTGAACTTTTATTGGTCCCTTTCATTAAGTGTACCAATTCCATATATTACCAATAATGTTTTGGGGTTATCTTCTGAGATTTATGGAATTATACAAGGAGGATTCCCTGTTGGGATGATAATTGGTGCAATTTTAGTAAAACGGTTGAAAGTGATTTCATATATGAAAATAATAATGAACACTAATGGGATTATAGGGGGGGCACTTATGGTAATGACAGTTGCTGTGGTAAGTAATCACTTACTTGGGAATTTAATAACAGTAGTAATTTTTACAATAATGATGTGTTGTATAGGGATTTGCGTCTCATTTATTAATATTCCAATAATGTACTTTATGCAAAAGGAAGTAGAAGAAGAATTCAGAGGAAGAGTATGGTCAGCAGCAATATGTATGGTTAATATAGTTGTTCCAATTGGATATGGAATCTCAGGTGTTATGACAAAGGTAACTCCATCGTATACTGCATTCTTGTTAGGAGTGGTTATTATATTGGCTATGAACATTACAACTATAATAAAAATGAATAAGAAGCAAGTCAGTGAAATTATAATAGATATTGCTTAAGTTAATTAAGAAGAAAGGGAACTTATTGAGTTCCCTTTAAAATACTATATTATCAAGTAAAATTTTAACTAACATATATTTAGAAGTATAAATGTTTATAGCCATTAAATATCTATAACTTGTCCTGTTGACAAGTATTTAACGTAACTAGCAGAAGTCTCTCATCTTCTATAAGTGGGAGATGAATGCGTAATCTTAATACTTTTACATGGATAAAAAATCATAAATGTGAAATAATAAGAATGAATGTTCTTAAGATTCATTATGATTGTAATGAAAAGTAAAGGTGTTGAAAGTAATGAAAATCAACAAAGCATATAAATTCAGAATGTATCCAAATGAAAATCAAATAAAGATTATTGAAAAATCTTTTGGTTGTTCAAGATATGTATATAATTATTTCTTAAACCAAAGGAATGAAATATATAAAGCTGAAAAAAGATGTATGAAATATACAGAACAACAAAATCAATTACCAAGTATAAAAAAAGAACTTGTATGGCTTAAAGAAGTTGATAGTACATCACTGCAGATGTCACTAAGAAATCTTGATGCTGCATTCAAAAATTTCTTTGAAGGTAGAGCCGACAGACCAAAATTCAAAAGTAAAAGAGACAACTATAAAACATATACAAGTAATTTTGTGAATAACAATATTGAAATAAAAAAAGATAAAATAAAACTGCCTAAATTGAAATATGTTAATGCAAAAATTCATAGATATTTTGAAGGTAGAGTAATAAACGCTACTGTTTCTAAAACATCAAGTGGTAAATATTTTGTATCTATATGTGTTGAAACAAAGATAGAGTCATTAAAAAAAGTATCGGGGAATGTTGGTATAGACTTAGGGTTATGTCATTTTGCAATATTATCAAATGGTGAAAAGATTCAAAATCCTAAGTATCTAAAAAAGTCATTAGATAAATTGGCAAAGGAACAAAGAAAATTAAGTAGTAAAGAAAAAGGCAGTAACAATTGGAATAAGCAAAGAATAAAGGTTGCTAGACTACATGAACGTATATCTAATCAAAGATTAGACTTCATCCATAAGTTATCTAAAAGAATTATAAGCGATAATCAAGTTATAATTCTTGAAGATTTATCAGTTAAAAATATGATGAAGAATGATAAATTAGCTCAAAGTATTTCAGATGTAAGTTGGTATAAATTTGTTACTATTCTAGATTATAAGGCAAAATGGTATGGAAGAAAAATTCATAAAATAAATAGATGGTATCCATCATCTAAAACATGCAATAATTGTGGTCATGTTTTAGATGAAATGCCAATGCAAATAAGAGAATGGAAATGTCCTAAATGCGATAGCATTCATGATAGGGATATAAATGTCAGTAGGAATATCTTGAAACAAGGGTTATTAGAAATAGCCTAAAAAAATAAGAACCGTAGGTCTTACGGGGATAGCCTGTGGAGAAAGTAGATTGCGAAATCTGTGAAGCAGGAAAAGTTCTTGGATATACCAAGAAGCCCCCACTTCAGCGTGAGTAAGTGGAGGGAGAGTTCACTTTGGTTACCTAGTTTTTCTTGTAGTATTTTAAAAGGTTTCATTCCTGTACAGTGGCAAGTGTAAAAAGTAGTTTTCTTAGAAAGAAAATTATTAGCGATGTGATTAATGAACTCAAGATTTCCACACTTTTTTGTAAATGGATTATTTAAATGAAAACCACTAATAACTGTATTTAAGTTACTAGAAATAATTTGTTCTGCTGTAGATACTATATTAGTTATACCATTATGAGCACAACCAGCAATTAGTGTATGCTTATTATTCTCTTTTAAGATAAGATTCTGTTCATGGTCAAAATCATCTTTTATATATTTATTATTCACTTTTTCTAATAAATAAATCATCTGGACCTAGATCAAATAAAATCTTATGATTAAGGGTTTCTATATGGAGACATAATCCATGTGTGTTTTTGATTTCCTTTGATAATGTTGTATTTTCAACTAAGGTAGTTACTATCAAATTTTTCACCTCACTTTTATTGGGTATCCCTTATTTTACCATTATATCATATATAAATATTGTATAACTTAAAATTATTAATATAATGCTGTTTATAAAACTATAGTAACGAGAATTACAAATAAAGTTTTATGATTTGCCCTATATTTTTATAGGAATTTGGTAATTACTAATAGTAAGCGAATTTTTTAGAGATTAGGAGGACGTCTATGGAAAAAGACATGTATTGTACAAATTGTACCTGTTTTGAGGGGAAAAATGATGATGGAGGTTGGTGTTTAGAGTACAATTGTTTAAGAGGGATTGGCGATATGTGTATAGATCCTGATGATTGGCTCTATGAAGGAAATGTTGAAGGTGAGTAAAAGGTAAAACAACCATACTATGTTTAGTAATGCTTTTCACTATATGAATTAATCATGTAGGGAAAGCATTTGAGGTATGGTTTTTAATTTTTTAGATTCTTATTTTTGTTAACTGGACAAGTTATTTTTTTTCAACAATATTTTAATGATAATTATTGCTTCATATATCTTGGGAATTTGCCTATAATTAGAATTTGATAGAAATTTTATTTTGCAACAAAAAATAAAAATGAAAATTTACCCGAAAAGAAAATTTCTATTTTACAATACATTAAAGAAGAATGATGGAAACAAATAGTAAAAAATACAAATTAACTTATTGAAAAGTTTCTGGAAGATAATGTATAATTTATTTATCGTTAGTATTAATCCGGATTGAAAACGATAAATAAAATATTGATAGGAGGAATAAAGTTATGTTACCAAATTTTGAAGTATTAGAAAATGAAGTTATCGCACCAGGTGAAGGATATCAGTGCCCAGGACCAGGTTGTCATATCCATACAGGCGAATTAGAAGCAGATGAAAAATAGAATATAAATTATTAAGAAGGATAGTATTCAAGAGAATGCTATCCATCTTAATATAAAGAAGAGGTGATGGGTAATGGGCATAAAATTATATAAAAAATTGATTAAAAGAATTTATCCTTTTGTTAAAGGAAATCTTAAAAAGAATATAATAGCTTTAATACTAAATCAAGTAGTAACATTATTAAATTTAGTACAACCTATTCTCTTAAAAATATTAATAGATGATGTATTAGAAAAGAAAGATTTTAATGGAATGTTATTAGTAATTAGTGCAATGAGTATTGCTTTCTTGTTAGGAAATATATTAGGGTATATTTCAAATTATTTTTATGCTGTGTTTTGTTCAGATGTTGGAATAAAGTCTAGAGAATCATTGTTTGAAAATCTTTTAGATAAAAGATTGGAGTTTTTTAATAAAAAGAAAGTTGGGGATATTAGTAGTAGATTAAATGAAGATGCTTGTCATATACATACATTAATTTCTTACGTGATTAACAATGTTTTTAATAACATAATCTTGCTTATCGTAGTATTTTTTATAATGATTAAAATGAATTTGATTCTTGGAGTAATTTCTATTATAACAGTACCTATTTTTGTTATTTTAAACAATTATTTTACTAATAAATTGAGAAAATATACTAAGGTTTTAAGAGAACAGCAGACAAATTTATTGGGATTTTTCTTTAATTGTTTCTCAAAGATACTCTTAGTAAAGAACTTCTGTACAGAAGAACAGGAAATTAAAAAGCATAATAAAATTGGAGTTGATCTTAGAAATCAAATGATAAAGACAGAGATGACGGCCTATACTCTTCATGTAATTGTATCCATTTTATCAAATATGAATAGAATTATCACTTTGGGGATTGGTGGGTACATGGTATTACAAAATCATTTATCAATAGGAGCACTCATAGCATTTAATAGCTATTTAAAATATATATATACTCCAATATTAAATCTTACAAAGACTATTACTGGAATAAATAAAACCACTGTTTCAGTGGAAAGATTTTTTGAATATTTTGATTATGGATGTGAGGAATTTGAGGGTGATATGAAAAATACAGATTACAGCGGAAATATTCAATTTAAGGATATAGATTTTAGCTATGATGATAAGACGATTTTTAATGGAGTAAATCTTAATATACAAGGAAAAGAGCAAATTCTATTGACTGGCAAGAGCGGAATAGGTAAAAGTACTCTCTCATATATATTGAAAAAGTTCTATAAGGTATCACAAGGAGAAATATTAATTGATAACATAAATATTAATCATATTAACATTAAAGAACTAAGATATAATATTGGTTATTTAACTCAAGATCCTTTTATAATTGATGGTAATATTAGAGATAATTTTAAAATCGTTGATCCTGATGTAGGTGATGATGAAATATTTAATGCATTAGAAAAAGTGGGATTAAAAGAATTTGTTAATTCTCTAGAAAATGGTCTTGAAGAATATATAGGGAATAATGGAGCAAATATATCAGGTGGACAAAAACAGAGGTTGTCAATAGCTAGGTTGTTTATACAAAATCCGCCAATTATTATATTTGATGAAATTTTTAAAGGGTTAGATATGGATACAGAAAAGAAAATATGGTTATATCTCAAAGAATTTTGTAGTGATAAGACAGCAATTTTTATTTCTCATAGGATAACTGATATGGATTACTTTGATAAAATTTTCTGGGTAAATGATAAGGATATAAGAGTTTTTGAAGATTATAGAGAATTTATTGAAAATTATAATTACTCAAACGAGGTAGCAATAGAATCTTTTTAAAAATTGATAAGTTCAAATACATAATGGTAGGTGAAAGATATGGATAATAATGAAAAGATTATTGTAGTAAACGAGAGCGTTATAGCTAGAGATATTCAAGGAAAATTTACTTTAATAGATAGAAAAACAGGAGATATATATACTTTTAATGAAGTTATGAAAAAAATATGGAATCACTTACATAAAGGAACTACAGTAAATGAATTAATTGATATTTGTTCTTTGGATAATGAAGATAAAGTAGAGCAATTAATGATATTTTTGGACAAGCTATTTATAACAAAATTAATCTCTTCCCCCAATTGGGAATATAAAGGAGAAAAAAGATTTACACCTCAGAATAGTACTTACGAAAAAATATGTAATCAAAAGAGAGTAGTTAATAGAGTTTTGATTGAGTTAACTGAAAAATGTAATTTAAGATGTAAACATTGTTATATTGAAGAAAGGAAGAATGAGTTTGATGTCTCTAACCTTAATAAATTATTGGATGAACTTAAAGAAATAGGTGCATTAACAATAACATATTCAGGAGGAGAAATATTCAATAGAGATGATATCTTTGAGATTATAGATCTTACATTGGATAAAGGATTTATTGTAAATATAATAACAAACTGTACATTAATAGATGAAGAAATTATTCAGAAGATAGAAGATAGACATATAACACAAATTCAATCGAGTATTTATGGATTTAATGAAATAACCCATGATAGTATTACTAGAAGTATAGGATCATATGATAAAACAATTAATGTTTTAAGAAAGTTAGGTCAACAAAATAAAAAATGTGTGGTTAACTATGTGGTATTTGAAGAAAATGCTAATGAAATTAAAAAAACTAAGGAATTATTAGAAAGTATAAATGTTGAAATGAATTTAGATTATAGAATCTTTCCAACTAGAGGGGGAAGTAGAGACCCTATTAAATTTGGAGTAAAAATGGATACATTAAAGGGCTTATTTAGAGATGAAATTCTTGAGAGACCTTATGATATTAAATGTGGTGCAGGGCGTGAAGTTCTTGTTATTAAAAGTGATGGAGAAGTGTATCCATGTGAGTATATTAATTTTTCCTTTGGAAACATAGCAAACTCATCAATTAAGGAAATATGGAATAACAGTAAGATGATGAAATTGTTAGAGGCAGTTAAACAATATAACCCCAAAGAATGTATAGGATGTAAGTATAAGGAGTACTGTACTAGATGTCCTGCTATGGTGTGGGAGAATCATGAGTATAAAAATATAAAAGATGAGATAATGTGTATTAGAGCAAAATCAGCATATAGCGCTGCAAGAGAGGAGGGGGTAATATGAAGTATCATATTTGTGAAGATGTTACTACGAGGTTAAAGGGGAGAGAGATTCTTGTAATTAAAGGTAAAAATGGTAAGCAGTATAGATTAAAAAAAGAAGTTATGAATATGTGGAAAGGTATAATGGAAGGTATTACTGAGAAAGAAATAGTAGAAGAGACTGGTATTTCACATGAACTCCTTAGTGATTATTTAAAGGAATTTGAAAAACATAATTTAATAAAAAAAGGCGAAGGAAAATTACAAGTTGAAAAGACAGTTTTATGGGAAATATATGATAGAAAATATACAATACACAAAGCAGGGTTAGTTATAACAGATGAGTGTAATTTAAGATGTAGACATTGTTACAATGAATTTGAAAGGGAAAAAAGAGAAAAACTGACTATAGAACAATGGAAAGATGTAGTTATTCAGCTTAAGAATTTAGGGTGTTACAACATAATGATTACAGGTGGGGAAGCCTTATTATATAAGAATATTTTTGATTTATTAGACTTTATTGATCGAAGTGGGTTTACTTTTACAATAAACAGTAATGGTATATTAATAGATGAGAAGATTGTTTCAAAACTAAAAAAATATACTAATCTTGATAGTGTATGTATAACATTATATGGATTAAGTAAAGAGACATATGCAGATTTTTGTAGAAGAGAAATTGATCCTCAAAAGGTAATAAATAATATAAAACTGTTGAATGAAAATGGGATAGATACTATTATTCAGTTCAATTATAATAATAATACTTTTGAGGATGCTTTAGAACTTAAGCAGTTTGAAAAAAAGTATAATTTACAGCTAAATAAGAGTATTTCTTATATATATTCAAATTTAACAGCTTCAAAATCAGAAGATTTTAATTTAAGTGATGAGCAATTAAAACGGTTGTATGATGAAAAAATAATCGAAATTAATGATAAATGTAATCCTTGTACAAGTTGTGGAAGAGAAAGGTGTTCAATAAGTTCAAGGGGCGACGTGTCCATTTGTGAACTAATGGGTGCACATCCAATTGGAAATATTACGAAAAACAGTTTGATGGAAATATGGAGTTCTTTAGAATGTGAAAGGTTTCTTGAAAATAATAATCCTAATCAAGAATGTGACAGCTGTGATGTGAAAGATTTCTGTGTACGATGTGATGGGGTGTCATTAATTGAATGTGGTGATAGAAAGGGGATATCAAAGAGGTTGTGTGATTACACAAGAAAATTAAAAAAAGTAAAAGAAAGTGGAGTTATAAAAAGATAACTTATTAAGATGGATAGTGTATAAGAACACTATCCATTTTTATTGTGAAAAAGCATAACTATTGAATTTTATATAAAAAGATTATAGTATAAATATTATAAAATGATATTAATTAATCATTATGGAATGGAGGGAAAAATGTGGGGCAAACTAATATTAAGGAAATTGAAATAGGAAAAGAGATAGAATTTGAAAGACCCTTTGCAGGACTTCTAGCAGGAATAATTGGAGCCATCTTAGGGAGTATATTTTTTGCTTTAGCAAGTATACTTTTAGGGAGTACAAGTATAATTATACATGGTTTAGTTGGGTATTTTATTGCAATTGTAGTAAGAAATCATGGAAGAGGTAAACATATATTTTTTTCAATTGCAGCAGTAATTTGCACTATTATCTCTTGTATTATAGGACAGTTTATAGTATATATTTACGTGGTGTATTTGGCAGCACAAGAATATGGTGTAAAAGTACTGATGGTTATAAACTTGAATGATCCTAATACAATTATGAATGGGGTAATTTATATATTTAAAAGTTGGACAATACTTTATATTTTATTTGGGGTATTATTCGCTTATCAAAATTCAAGAATAAAGGATTAGGAGTAATTAATTATTAATATATCCAAAGAATGTGTGGATATGTATGGAATTTATTGAACTTTTATCATATTTACATTATAATCATTAAGGATAATATCAACTGGGAGGACGTATATGTTTTTTAATCTAAATAAATGAGTTAACTATATAACAGAGGGAGTCATGAAACAGATCTCTGAATCCTTCGGGCGAAGGTTACAAAATACAGGCATAACAAGAATACAATGGATTGCACTTTATTATATTAAAGAAAATCCTTCAATATCTCAAAGAAGCTTATCTAATATGATGAGTGTTAAAGATTCTAGTATTGGTCGTTTATTAGATAGACTTGAGAGAGATGGATTAGTAATTAAAGAGCGTAGTAATAAGGATAGACGAATTATTTATGTTAATTTAACTGAAAAAGGTCAGGAATTAATTGAAGAATGTTTACCTATAGGTGTTAAATTCAATGAAGATTTAACTAAAGGGATTTCTCAAGAAGAGTTAAGGATATTTGAAGAAGTGCTGCTGAAAATGAAGGCAAATGTTGTTGAAGAGGACGTATAATTATGTCCTCTTTTATTTTTTTGAGATATTGTTTGATATTTACTAAAATGTTTGCTATACTTAATATTGCGTAAGCAAGTAATTCTAGGAGGGGTATAATTATGAAATACAATGTTAGAGAAATGTTAAATAGTTTTGTTGGTGGATTAGAAGGTCTTTCAGCTACAAATCCAGAGCAAGTAGGAGCGTTCATGGGATTATTAGGTGCAGCATATGAGCCTAAAGCAGTAGATTTAAAAACAAAAGAATTAATCAGCATAGGTATTGCATGTTATAACAGATGCGAATATTGTATCGTATATCACTCATACAAAGCATTTGAAGCAGGTGCAACTAAAGAAGAAATATTAGAAGCAGCTATGATTTCAGTTGCATTTGGTGGAGGACCAGCAATGGCTTACTCTGTAACATTATTAAAAGAATGTATTGAAGAATTCGAAGGCGACTTTAAGTAGAAAGATTAAAAACATAGTTGACAGTGGACAATGGACAGTGGACAACGAATGACATTTCTCTACGAGAAATTTTAATTGTATTATTCCTTGGACAATGATATTTTACTCGTTTCATTTGAAATGAAACATTGTAGTTTGAATACAATATTTTATTCTAGATAAAATGAGTAAACCTATCTTGTATAAAGAACAATAAAATGTAGTTTCTGCATAAGCAGAAATACCCATCGTTTTCAACTATCAACTGTCAACTTAAAAAGCACGTGAAACGTGCTTTTTTAACAGGAGGAAATTATGGAATTTAAATTGAAGATAGAAAAATTATCTGGTCATGATACAGAAGGTAAGGTTGGAAAAATTAATATAAAAGCAGGAGAATACCTTAAATCAGGTGATGTTATTTTTACTATTGAATCGGGAAAAGGTGCTTTAAAATATATATCAAAATATAATGGAACAATTAAAGAATTGAATATAGTTGAAGGACAAGTTATTAAAAAGAATGAAATCATTGGAAGTATTGAAGGTGAAGAAGTTAAAGCTGCTGAACCGCAGAAAAAAGGATATACTTTTGGGCTAGCAAAACCTAAACAAGAAACACTAGAGCCAGATGTACTTATTATCGGTGGAGGACCTGGTGGTTATGTGGCAGCAATTAGGGGAGCACAACTAGGGTTAGATGTTGTTTTAATTGAAGAGGATAAATTAGGTGGAACTTGCTTAAATTATGGTTGTATTCCTACGAAATCTATTGCACATAGTGTTAATGTTTTAAATCATATTAAACATGCTGAGGAGTATGGATTTAAAGTTTCTGACTATGAAATATCTATGGAAAAAATAATTGATCGAAAGAATAATGTTGTTAGTACACTTGTTGGTGGTATTGAACATCTTATGTCCTCAAATAATATTAAAGTTATTAAAGGTAAAGCAGTTGTAAAGGATAAGGACACTATTACAGTTAATAATAAGAAAGTTAATGCCACAATTCAGTTTAAGAATTTGATTATTGCTGCTGGGTCTAGTCCTAGTTCAATAAATATTGAAGGGGCAGATTTAGAAGGAATTAGTACAAGCAAAAATTTATTAGAGATGACAGAAGTGCCAAAATCAATCACTATCATAGGTGGCGGTGTTATTGGTATGGAGTTTGCCTTTATTTTAAATGAATTAGGAGCAAAAGTTCACGTTGTTGAGTATATGCCAAAAATTCTTTCTGTTTTAGATGATGATGTGATTGAAGTGGTTAAAAATGCAGCTCTTGAAAAGGGGATTCATATTCATGAAGGAGCTAGCGCTTCGGCTATAAGAAAAACATTAGATAATGAGTTTATTACTGAAATAACTATAGGTGATGACAGTCATTATATAACAAGTGAAAAAGTAATGATGGCAGTTGGAAGAAAAGCCAATCTTGATTCATTAGACCTTGAAAAGCTTGATGTTAAACTAAATGAAAGAAAAAATGGAATTGCTGTTAATGAAAGAATGTTAACCTCAAATTTAAATATTTACGCAATAGGGGATATTACAAATATTGTTCAGCTGGCTCATGTGGCTTCTCATCAAGGTATAGTTGCCATAGAAAATATTGCTGAAATGGATGTATCAATGAATTATGATAATATACCAAGTGCAATATTCACAACACCTGAAGTAGGTTCTACTGGAATTACAGAAAGAGAAGCTAAGGCTAAAGGATTTGATTATAGTATTGGGAAATTCCCTCTTATGGCAAATGGTAAAGCACTTGCAATGGGAGAGATAGAAGGTTTTGTTAAACTGATTTATGATAATACAAAAGATCAAATAATAGGTGGCTCAATTGTGGGTGCTCATGCTACAGATATGATAGCAACAGTATCTAACCTTATTGGTAAAGCTGTAACGAAGGAAGAAGCAAGTCATATTATCTATGCTCATCCAACAACAGCTGAATCAATTCATGAGGCTATCCTAGATATTTCAGATAGGGGACTTCACTTTGGATAAATTAAAATGTAATATATATATTTCACAATCATATAACACTGGATTCAATTTGTCTTTAGAAGAATACTTTTTAGATAATGTTAAAGAACATGAATGTGTATTCTTTTTGTGGCAAAGCAAAAATTCAATTGTTATAGGTAGAAATCAAAATGCTCTTAAGGAGTGTAATATTGAACGAATTAATCAAGATAATGTACAACTTATCAGACGATTATCTGGTGGGGGAGCAGTATATCATGATTTAGGCAATATTAACTTTTCTTTTATCACTCATGAAAATTTCTATTCTTTAGAAAAGCAGTTTAAAGTAATACTTAATGCTCTTAAGAAGTTTGGTATTAATGGTGAATTTAATGGTAGAAATGATTTAATAGTAGATGATAGAAAATTCTCTGGTAATGCATTTATTTCTGAAAAGGATAATAGATTACATCATGGTACATTATTAGTTAATACAAATTTAGAAAAACTAAAAGATTATCTGAATCCATCACAGCTAAAGATTAAAGCTAAAGGGTTTGATTCAGTGAAATCAAGAGTAATCAACCTGAAAGATATTAATAACTCATTGACGATAGAACTTTTAAAAGATAATCTGATTACAAGCTTTGAAGAAGTATATGGTCAAGCAAAAAATATTTATATGGTTGATGAAGTTACTATTAAAGATAATTTGGAACCTTATATAAAAAAGTATTTATCTAAAGAATGGAATTATGATGATACACCTGAGTTTGATATTAACTTTGAGGAAAAGTATAGTTGGGGTATTATAGATTTTAAAATAGTAATTGATAATGGGTTTATACGAAGTTGCCATATCAATACAGATTCAATTATATTAGATAACTTTAATGGACTATCAAAAAATTTAACTCAGGCAAAGGTAAATAAGGATATCATTTTTAAAATTGTTTATGATTCTATAAATAATTCACAATTAAGAAGAGATATTTTTAATTTATTAAAAAGAGAGCTTAATTTATAATCGTAGAAAAGGTTATTAAGAAAAGAGTTGTAAGTGGTATATACTGCTTACAACTCTTTTTTTTATATTATCAAGAATATAGATTATAACTGCCTGGTGGTATATAATGTTATATGTATAAAATATTGGGTAGGTGAGATGTGATGAATAAAATTAAAGTATGTCCTAATTGTGGGGAAGAAAATCCTGTGTTCTCACGTATTTGTGGTAATTGTTCAGAAGAGTTAAAATTCGTTGCAGAAATAGCTGATGATATGAAACATAAAGAGGGATTTAATTTAAAAAAATTCTATATTGAACTTAGTGGATATCCTAAAGTTATATTCTATTTTTTAATCTTATTTTCATTTATAGAAGGCTGGCTGATAATGTGTATGGTTGCATACATTTATGAAGGAATGGGATTTATAATTATACTAATTGGGATTTTGGCAGTTTGTAAGGGAATTGCTGTAGCTTTTGGATATGGACATGCATATCTTGCATTCAAGAGGAATGAGATTAATAAAGAAAATATAGAGAGAATATTTATGGAGATGAATAATAAAGAAAAATAAAGGGGAGGTTTAATAAATGTTTATTGGAAGAAGTGTGAAGATTTTAGAGGATAATAAAAGAAAGGAGGTATATTCTGACAATGAAGAAAATAGAAGAGTAATAATTAGTATATTTTATCCAGTAGATGGAGAATGGAAGCCAGAAGAGCAAGCTTATTATAAAGATTTATACAGTCCATGTGAAGAGGAATTTATTAATAGATTTAAAGATTATCTGAATATAAGTGAAGAATATCTTAATAACATAAAAATAAATACTTATGATGATGTACCATTAATTAAAGAAGATAAAAAATATCCATTGATTATATTTTCACCAGGATTAGGAATGGGAAGAGATACATCGATGTTTAATATTGAGATGCTTGTTAAAAGTGGATATATAGTAATAACTGTAGGGCATCTTTATGATACTGAATTCACCATTTTACCCCATGGAGAGATAATTGAACAAGAAAAAAATATACCGAAATACACCTATGAAGAAAAGAAACAGTTGATCAATATGAGAAAAGAAGATGTTTTATTTGTTTTAGATGAACTTGATAGTTTAGATATTCAAGGTGAAGTATTGGAAAATCTTATAGACCTTAATAGAATAGGGGCTATTGGACATTCAATCGGAGGGGCAACACAATTTGAAGTTTGTAATGCTGATAACAGAATTAAAGCATTAGTTATGCTGGATGGAAGTATGCAGTATCTAGATTTAAGTGAAGAAATCAAATCAGGCAAAAAATTAAATACTCCATTGTTAAATTTCCGAAAAGGATATATAAAATATGAGGAGAGAATGAAGAGGTCTATAGAGTTATATAAAAATGAACTTAATGAAGAATTATTCAAGAAAAGAATAGTAGGAGAGCATGAGGTAACAATACAACAGGAGAGAGGACAAGCTCAATTAAGAAAGTATGTTGGTAATAATAAATCCTTTATAAAACTAAAAAATTCAGAGCATATGACTTTTACTGATTGGTATATAATAAAGAACCAGTTAGAAGAAGAGAATATGATACCTGTTATAAAAGCTCATAAGATAATAAATGAGGTTGTAATAGAATTCTTTAATCAATATTTGTGTGGAAAAGATGGAGAGTATGATGGTTTGATTAAAAGTAATAAGTATGAGGAGATTTGTGAAATTTAAGGTAAGGCAGTATAAATAATTAGGTATTAAGAAAGAGGTATTGGTATGAAGAAAATAATAATTATTCAACATTGTCAGTCAGAGCATCACATAAATAATATGTCGGGAGGGTGGACAGATACACCTCTTACTGATTTAGGAAGAAAACAGGCAGAACTTCTGGGAATGAGATTAAAAAAAGAATTAGAAGAAAATGAGTATGTTTTATATTCTTCAGATTTAATGAGGGCAAATCAAACAGCAGATATAATTGGAAAGCATCTAAGTTCTAAGGTTATAGTAGAAAGAGGACTTCGTGAGATAAACACTGGGATTGCAGCTGGTAAAACTAAGGAGTGGTGTAGTGAAAATAGGAATCCTCTAAAAGGTAATAAATTTTATATAGATTATCAAGAGTTTGAAGATGGTGAGACGTGGAGAGAGTTTTATAGTCGTCTTTGCGATTGTATGGAAAGAATATGTGCTTCAGAGGAAAAGGATTTAATTATTGTTACCCATGGTTGTGCGTTATCATATATAGTTGCATGGTGGATGAAGTTTGAACCTGAAATGTTAGCTAAAGCATATTTTTCAGCATCACCAGGAAGTATCTCAATATTACAAGAAAATATTTTTGGACAAAATTTCTTGAGATTATTAAATGATACATCGCATTTAGCTGAATTGAAATAGAATAATGGGAGATATTTTTATGGAACTAAATATAAAACAAATGAATTATGATGAAGCCAAAGAAATATCAAAATGGATTTATGAAGAAGCCTATTCAATTTATAGTATGGATCAAAGTGATGAATGTATCAATGAACTGCTTAATGGTAATTATTTTTCTGTTTCTGACAGAGAAAATAATCTAGTAGGGTATTATTGCTTTGGTGAGGCTGCACAAGTACCCGCGGGTAACCAATTTGGTGTTTATGATTCCAAAGAATATATAGATATTGGTTTGGGGATAAAACCTGATTTATGTGGTCAAGGCTTAGGAGTTAATTTTTTAAGCAGTGGATTAGACTTTGCAAGAAACAAACTATCAGCAAAAGGATTTCGTTTGACTGTAGCAGCTTTTAATCAACGTGCAATAAAGGTTTATGAAAGAGCAGATTTTAAAAAAGTTAATTCTTTTGAAAGAATATCAGAGAGTGGGAAAATTGAATTTTGGGTTATGGTTTTGTGTTAATAAAGAAATTTATAAGTTAGTATTAAAATTAGAGGGGTAATTACAATGAAAAAAATAATGGGTACGATTATATTAGTATTATTAGTGGGTATCTTGTTAACTGGATATATTTTCACTGAAAAATCTACACAAGAACCACCTGAAGTAAAAATAACTATTGGAGATAAGGAATTAGATTATGTTATTGGGAAGAATCAATGGAATGGTGATAAATATGATAGGGAATGTACCTTAAAATCAATATTAGAAAAGACTTCAGAAAGTGAAATTCCATATGTTAAAATTGATGATATTGTAACAATTAGTTTTAAAAATAACCCGCCAAATAAACTTACTATATTAGATATATTAATTGATAACAGGGGAAATCAAATATATTCTGATAAGGAAACAGTTAGCATTCCTGTTCAGTTAAAACATGGGAAGTGTTCTTTCAAAATAGCGAAACATTTTGCATCTGGTTTAAGTTCATATTATTCAGAAGAGAAAACTGATATTAGAGGTTTTAAGATAATAGCTAATTGGGGTGGAAAGTGGGAAAATGAATGTGAATACGGGTTTGTAATTAAGACAGACTCATTTTAATTATATAGCAAGCAAATAAAATATCAAGAATAGTATTTTGATTATAATTATTCTATATGATAATAGGGGATGAGAAGTATTAATACACGAGTGGGGGACAAGCATGGAAAATATAAATCTTGATAAAATAAAAGTGAGAAAAAAGGGATTATGGTCAAAGAATTTTACTTTATTATGGCTTGGTCAGTTTGTTTCAAGTTTAGGAGATTCTTTTTATGGTATGGCACTAAGTGTTTTTATCTTAGATATTACTGGATCAGTTGCTTTTTTAGGGTTAATTAAAGCTGTTTCCTTAATACCAAGGATTATTATTTCTCCTTTTGCTGGTTCTGTAGCTGATAGTCATGACAGGAAAAAAATTATTATATTATCAGATTTAGTATGTGGTATAGCTTTAGTATTATTATTTTTAGCTGTTAATTTAGGTTATACAGATTTATGGATGTTTCTAGTAGTGGGGATTATTATCGGGATTGCAAGTTGTTTCTTTAATCCTGCTGTAAACTCTGCGATTCCAGATGTAGTAGATAAAGATAATCTAGTAAAGGCTAATTCTTCTTTATCTATTATTTATAAAGGAAACAATTTATTGGGGAGTGCAGCTGCTGGTACAGTAATAAATTTAATTGGAGCACCATTATTATTCCTTTTCAATGGCATCAGTTTTATTTTTTCTGCAGCATCAGAATCATTTATTATAATTCCTAAAAGTCATAAGAAAGATAAAAAAGTAAATTATTTTAAAGATGTAATAGATGGAGCTAGATATGTTATAGGCAACAAGGGATTAGTGTTCTTATATATTATAGTTGCATTTCTAAACTTTTTTGGGAGTATAGGCTATATGTTAGCACTGCCATATTTCAAAATGACAGATGGGTTGGGAATTCAGGCTTATGGTATAGCTGTATCTTTTTCATCGGCAGGATTGATAGTTGGGTTTTCTATTTTATCAAAGATTGATTTTAAAAAAGTGAGTAAGTTTTCACTATTTTTAATGAGTGGTTGTTTTACATCTATTGCAATGATTACATTAGCCAATATTAATAGTGTATATTTAGCTTCTGGCTTAATGTTTTGTAATGGATTAGGAATATCAATAACAAACTCTATTTTACAGGTTACATTTCAACGAAAAGTTCCTAGGGATTTAAGAGGTAAGGTATTTGGATTTAAAAAGATGTTAGGATTATCTTTAGTGCCTATAGCTTTAATGCTTGGGGGGATATTAGCAGAGATTTTCACGACTAGAATAGTGATATCAGCCTCATATCTTATTCTATTCTTATTATTTTTAGTAACAAGTGCAGTTAAAGATATTCGTGACTATATCAATATTGAGTGATAACTATTTTATATTTAGGTTATGATTGTGATGAAATGAGTTTTCCTGTATGTGATAAACATTATGTGACAATCCTTGAAGGGAATAAGGGAATTATGAAATATAAAGAAGGTCTAGTAAATAGTAAAATGTACCCTATAGAGTAGACACTATAAAAAAAGTCTACTTTATAGGGTATTTTTATGTATAATTAAATAAATGAGAATTCGGGGGATAAAAAATGAGTAAAAAGATATTTACAGAAGAACAAATAGAAACTTTGGCACAAAACAAATACGTAAAAAATGTCACTAATAAAGCAATTACGTATACTGATGAATTCAAAAAAATCTTTATAGCTGAGAATCAGAACGGAAAATTCCCTAGAGAAATATTCGAAGAATGTGGATTTGATGTAGATATCATAGGAATTGAAAGAGTAAGATCATCTGGTAAAAGGTGGAGAGCTGCTTATAGACATAATGGTGTATGTGGTTTAGCTGATACAAGAAGAAACAATTCAGGAAAGCCAACAACTAAAGAGCTTTCTTTAGAGGAGAAATATGCACGACTCCAAGCACAAAATAATTTACTGAAAGCTGAGAACGAACTTCTAAAAAAGCTCGATATGATGGAAAGGATGATGACGCGAAAGAAATAAAAATACTTCCTAAGGACAAGTTTATAATAATAAGAGATACAGTTAAAAAATATAACTTGAAAAATATGATTAGTTATTTATGTAATCTATCGGGCGTATCAAGGTCAGGATACTATAATTATTTTTCTGCAACAGCCATGGAATCAAGAAATAAGCGAGAGCTTTGTGATGAAGTAGCAAAAGACTTGATTTTAAAAGCATACAAGTTCAAGAATCGTAAAAAAGGTGCTCGTCAAATTAAACTGACATTAGACGGTCAGTTTGGTATTGTATATAATTTAAAGCGTATAAGGAGAATAATGAGAAAATACAACATTGTTTGCCCCATAAGGAAGGCTAATCCTTATAGAAGAATGGCGAAAGCCACCCATGAGCACAGAGTTGTCCCTAATTTATTGAATAGAGAGTTTAAACAAAATATCCCCGGAAAAGTACTGCTTACAGATATAACTTATCTAACGTATGGTAATAACAAAAGAGCATATCTATCTACGATTAAAGACGGTTCTACTAATGAGATACTAGCTTATAACGTAGCCACTAGCTTATCGCTAGATATCGCCACTGATACAATATATAAATTATTGAATAATAAAGATATTACTCTTGCCCCTGATGCCTTTATCCATTCAGATCAAGGAGCACATTACACTAGCCCCAATTTCCAAAAGTTAGTGAAAAGTTTTGGATTAGGACAATCAATGTCTAGACGAGGAAATTGTTGGGATAATGCACCTCAAGAATCATTCTTTGGACATTTTAAGGATGAGGCTTACATTAAATCATGCACAGCTCTGGACGAGCTTAAAGATGAAATAGATGAATACATGGATTACTATAACAATTACAGATATCAATGGAATTTAAAGAAGATGACTCCTGTATCATTCAGAAATCATCTTCAAGCTGCTGCATAGTCTTTTTTTATAATGTCCTTGACAAAGGGTACATTTTATAGATATGTAGGGTTTTATGTTACAGAGATAGAATAGAAGTGAAAACACCCCTGGGGTAAAATTCCTCAGGGGTGTTTTCACAGAAATTAATAAATGCTCAACTTTAGTTATGTATTATTTATGAGGTTTTGTGTGGACAGAAGCTATGATACCATTAATACAGACACAGAAATTAACGTGTTTATGACAACATATGAGGAGAAGATAAAAATGAAAATTAATTATGATAGATATTATTGGCAGAATGATTTAGTAAGATTAAGACCAGCAACAGCAGAGGATTGGGATGAGTTTTATGTGAACTATTTTGATTCACCTGCTCGTTTCCTTTTAGATAGTTTGATTGAGATACCATTGACGGAAGAGGGAGCTAAAGAAGTTTGGAGTGAATTTATTGAAAGCAGTAAAAAACAAGGGAGACTCAATTTTACAGTGGAAACCCTTGATGGTCTTAAGGTGGGTTCAGTAGGAATTGCTGGAATTGATGAGAGAAACGGAACCTTTGGCGTTGGCATGCAAATAGGACGTGATTACAGAGGAAAAGGTTATGGTACTGCAGCTATGAAAATATGCCTTGATTACGCATTTAATGAAAGAAGATTAAATAAATTTCAGTCATTTGTTATTGAAGGAAATGTCCCTTCAGAAACAATGCTGCTAAAACTAGGATGTGTAAAAGAAGGTGTGATTAGGGGTACTACATACCACCAAGGTAAGTATTGGAATGAAATCCATTATGGTTTATTTGCAGATGAGTTTAATGAACTTCATAAACTGTGAATCGTCAATTGTGAATTTATATACAAGGGGGGATTATTTTGAGTATTACTTTTAGGTATTATATAGATGAAGATTTTTTAAAATTGGAAGAACTTATTTTAGCTAGTTATAAGTGGGGAAATCCAATATGGGGATTTAGTCGTCATGAGTTTTGTCGTGGAGTTCACATTGCATGGGGGAATGTAAAAGATAATTGGAGACATGTGGTAGGGGTATGGGAAGAAAATGGCAATATTGTTTCAGCAGTTATATTCGAAGGGGTATGGCATGGAGATGCATTTTTCCTTTTTGATTCTTTAGAACGACAAAGAGACATTAAACTACTTGAGAGAATGTTTCATCATGCAGAAACACATTTATCTTGTTTTACAAAAAACTATAAAGATGAAACAAGACATTTACATTTAAGAATTCCACCAGAATATGATTTAGTAAGAAAGGTGGCAAAAGAGAGAGGGTATGGATTATCACAGAAGAACGAGAGGTCACTGATAATGCCCTTTTCAGGAAAGAAATTTGAGGTTATCCTTCCAGAAGGGTATACAATAGTTGATGGAAAACAAACACCAGACTTTTTTCTTTCGAATACCCATATGTTTTCCTTTAACTATACGCTTCCAACAGCGGAAACAGGTGAAAAAGGATTTAGTAATTTGAGAAAAATGCCAGGATATAATCCAGAACTTGACTTGTGCGTATTGGATGAAGAAGGAAAACCAGTTGGATTTGCTATCATATGGTATAATGACAAAATGCCTTATTGTGAATTAGAGCCACTTGGAGTTGTATGGTGGTGCAGACGAAAGGGTGTAGCAAGAGCATTGATATATGAGGCTGCAAACCGTGTTATGAAGATGGCACCTCAGTGTAGAGGAATACTTGGAGGAGACCAACAATTTTATTGGGATTTAGGCTTTAAAGTTGAGACAGTTAATGAAATTTGGGATTGGAGCAGAAAATTTTAGGAGTATATAACAAATAGGGATAGACAAATAGGGATAGACAAATGTCTATCCCTATTTGCTAATCACTTGTTATCCACCATGTATCATTAGGAGTGACTGGCAAGGCACGTTTATGTTCTGTTTGAATGTATCTAGTCTCTATTTTTTTGCAATTTCTTCTGGCATGTTTTTTCCTTGTAAATAATCATCTATTTCATCATACTATAAACCTAATTCATCTTCATTTGAACGACCAGGTACGCTATCCATTAAATCTGCTGTAGGAGTTTTCAAGCAAAGTGTTTTTGGTGCACCTAAGTATTCAAGTAACATTGTACCTTGACGTTTATTCAGACCTGCTAAGGGTAATATATCTGAACCACCATCGCTGTATTTAGTAAAAATCCTGTATTCTTAAAGTGATAATGAAAAAAATACTAAAATACTTAAGTTTAGTTAGGTATCATTTATAGGTTTTTTGAGAAAGAAAGCTTTGTTACCGTTAAAATAGATACAAATTGAAAGCATATTCGATTTGTAATAAAATCCATTAAGTGGTTGAAAGGAATTGTGTTTACAATATAAAGATAAGTTGGATTATAAAGGTTCTGAATTCCTTCTATATATGCTAAACTAAGAGTATATTTTTGAAGAATTAAAGGACTGATGACTAGGGCAAAATTTTAATGATTGAGGATAATAGATTACTGAATGGGTATCATTTTTATTATTTTCAAAAGGATATATTAAAAGGGGATAAGGGAGGAACTATTTATGATAATAGGAAGAACAGTAAGAGTTTTAGAAGATACCAATAGAAAAGAGATTTTTTCTAAAAATCATGAGAACAGAAAAATAGTGGTAAGTATATTCTATCCAGCAGATGGAGAATGGAAGCCAGAACAACAAGCTTATTATAAAGATTTATATAGTCCTTGTGAAGAGGTGTTTATTGAAAGATATAAAGATGATGATGAAGAAATAAGTGAAGAATATCTTAATAATATTAAAATCAATTCATATAATGATGCACCAATTGCCAAAGGAGATAAAGAATATCCATTGATTATATTCTCACCTGGATTTGGTATGGGAAGAGATACATCCATGTTCAATGTGGAAAGATTAGTTCATGAAGGATATATTGTTATTACTATTGGTCATACATATGATACAACAGTTACTATATTTCCCGATGGGAATATTATAGAACAAACTACACTGGACTTTGGACCTAAGTATGAAAAGTTATTTGAGAAGATGAATGAGCTTAAAGATATGAGAGAGAATGATATATCTTTTGTAATTGATGAGCTTAAAGAACTTAATAAAAATGATTCAATAGTAAAAGGTAAAATTTCTTTAAACAAGATAGGAGTGCTTGGACATTCCCTTGGTGGAGCAGCTGTTATGGAGGCTGGGAGAGAAGATACAAGAATTAAAGCAGTTGCTATGCTAGACGGAGCACAACAATACTTTGATTTAAAGGAAGATATACAGTCAAAGAATTTTTTCAGCACACCAGTTTTAAATTTTAGAATGGATTCAATTGATTATAAATCAGCAATGAGTGAATATATAAATGAGATTAAAGATGAACTTGATGGAGAAGAATTTAAGCAAAAAATTGTTAAATATGATGAGGTATTAAACTTAAAAATAAATAGACAAAAGGAACTTTATGATTATTTATCAGGAGATAAGATGTTTATTAAATTACATGATGCTGAACATCACACATTTACTGACAGACCTATATTATTAAGGCAAGAATATATAAATGGAAAATTAAAAACAGAAGATGCTCATAGAGCTATAAATGAGGTTATTGTAAGGTTCTTTGAGGAGTATTTACTTCAAGAAAAGAATGACTTGAATAGCTACATAGCTAATGAAAAATTGATTTCAAGTGTAGATGTATAAAATGGAAATTAATTAATAAAGATTTTATTAAATAGGTTTAGTGGTGTTTTAAGGAAAACATTAGCAGAGGATGGTTCGATAAAATGATTGAACTGTCCTCTGTTTATTATTTTAAATAGTTAAACGTGATAAACTCAAGTTTAATTATGTAATGTTTATGAGGTTTTAAGGTCAAGTACCTTGTGATATCCTAAATATAGGGTAGTGTCAAAAGTATATGAAAATTGATAAGGAATATAAGGATTTAAAGACAAGAAGATTAATTTAGTTGAGAATGGAAAATTGAAAATGGAAAACGAAGGATATTTCTCTCCGAGAAATTGAAAAGATTAATATTTTTTATCCCGAAAGGGATGTGTGATTCTAAAAAAGGGTATGGCAAATAAACCTATGATATAGGTCGATTTTAAAATAATGCGATATTAAGATTGGCAGTATGACTCAGCTAATTTCATTAATTTGCACCAACGTGCAGGCATGGTTTCCAACTCTTCAAGTTCTGGAATTATTACAGGAACTTTTTGTTCTAAGCTTGCATGAGGTTTCAAGAAATTGAAGTATGTACAAAAAAGAATTATATGAGTTATAGAGCCGTTTGAGCTATTGTAGCCATTAGTAGTCTTATAACTTCTCTTAAAGGTTCTGTTTAATCGTTCAATAATCTGTTTTAAAGGACGATATTCAGCTGAAACTTCATCATCATTGGTAAGTCCAATTACTTGCATGACATCAAAATTAATATCGTGATTAGCGAAGAAAACTTCTGCTAACAGATATATTGGATTACCATCAACTACTAGTTTAAGGCTTTCAGGAAGTTTTTCGTACTTAGTGATAACATCGTAGATGGCTCTACAAGCTAAGAAAGTATCGCGATTAGGCGAAACTCTATACGAGAGAATTATCTTTTTAACAGCATCAAAGAAGAAACATATATAGTTCCATTTACCATTGACTTTGATGTATGTTTCATCGCCGCATATAGATTCTGTTGGATTATAGGGATAGTTGTCCACCATTGGTTTTAGTAGAACAGAAGCAGCTGCAGCGTAGTTTAGCACAGTTTGATGTGATATTTTAACACAATGAACTTCTCTCATGATAGCTGCTGTTTTTCTTGAAGATAATCCGTAATTTACGTAGTAAGTCATTATTAAGCCAAATACGTGGGATGATGAATACATCTTGGATAAGGATATATTACTTTGCACAGGACTATCGCCCTTTAGAGATGCAAAATCGAAATCAAATTCTCTAAATATATATCTAACTTTAGTGTCATAGGGTTTTTCTTTGGTAATAGACTTTAAGTTGTTTTTATAAAAAGAACAGTTGTTGTTTCGGCATTTGTAAATGGTAAAATTACTACGATTTTTAATTCGTTCTAAAAATTTATTGCAATGAGGACACTTAAATCTTACCTGCTTATCATAAAGGTTTTTAGTGTTAAAGTTAGTGGAACAGACTTTGCATTTATATTGACCACGCCCTCCATTGTTATCGTATAGATAAATATTTGGAGCATTGCATTTAGGACAACTGATTTTAGAACTCACGTGAGAACGTCCTTTTTGAGTTCTAACAGGAGCTAACTCTTTACCTTTGAGTTTATAATGCTCCGATAGGAGTTCTCTGTAATCTAACCTTTCAGGTTTCACAATTATTGGTTTATCATCCACTTGTATTTTCCTGTAAGGTTTATCTAAAGTATCAGAATTGGGGATCTTATTGAGTCCTTTTCCAGTCAATAAAATAATGAGTAGATTTATAACTTGCTTAAGAAAAACAATATACAAAACTAAATAATAATTAATCATGTTAAAAACTTGCCTCCTTATCTTTGGTTATATATTTTTTTTCGCAAACTAAAATTAACACCTTTAGAGGGAGGGGGCAAGTCTAATATAGATAAAGTATTGAAAATCAAGGGGTTACGTCGAAAGTACCATTAAAACTTTTGACAATACCAAATATAGAGTGGAGGGGAATTTATGAAATTTGCAGAATATGAATATAAGAGAGCTAATATAAAAGAAATTAAGAAAAATTTTGAAGTGTTGATTAATAGATTTAATATAACTGATTCTTTTGAGGAACAGTGTTCAGTAATAGATGAGATTAATACTATTAGAAATGAATTTACTTCAATGAGAACACTTAGTGAATTAAGAAAATGTTTAGGTGTTAATAAAGAAATCTATAGTAAAGAAATTGATTATTATGATGAGGCAGAGCCTATTTTAGATGGATTAGTTTGCGATTATTATAAAGCTTTAGCTAACTCGAAATTCAAAGATAAGCATAGAGAAAAATATGGAGATCAGCTATTTAATTTAGCTGGAATGAAGGTGAAATGTGTATCAGATGAAATTATACAAGAACTGCAGCAGGAGAAAAAGTTAGTAACAGAATATGTAGAGTTATTTGAGTCTTATAAGAAGGAATTTCAAGGAGAAGAACTTGGAATATGGGATTTTGATTTATATATAAATTCTGAAGATAGAAGTATGAGAAAGAGAGCATATGAAGCTGAAACGGAGTTATATAAAGAGAATGAAAATGAGATGCAAGATTTATTTGATAGATTTGTTAAGCTAAGACATAAAATGGCTTTAAAGATGGGATATGAGAATTTTGTTGATATGGGATATGCTCGTATGAATAGAATAGGCTATGATAAAGATATGCTCGTATGAATAGAATAGGCTATGATAAAGATATGGTTGCTAATTTTAGAAAACAGGTATTAGAGTATATTGTACCTTTAAATGAGCAACTTATAAGAAGGCAAGCTAAAAGACTGGGAATAAAAACAGTTAAGTATTATGATGAGCCAGTACATTTTTTAGATGGGAATGCTGAATTGAAAGGGGATGTTAACTCAATTATTGAAAAGACATTAAAAATGTATAAAGAACTATCTTATGAAACCAGTGAGTTTTTTGAATATATAGTAGAAAAAGATCTTTTTGATGTTGAGAAAAGAGAAGGGAAAGAAGAGGGTGGTTTCTGCGAGTATATACCTAAATATAATTCTCCATTTATATATTCTGTATATAGAGGAACAATAGATGATTTTAATGTCTTCACTCATGAAGCTGGACATGCTTTTCAAAAATATTTATGTGCAAACTACGAAATACCAGAGTATTGTTCTTCATCAGAAGATATAAGTGAAATTCATTCAATGAGTATGGAATTCTTAACAGAGCCGTGGATTAAAGATTTTTTTGGTTATGATGCAGAAAAATATAAGTTCTCACATATGTGTAATGCACTATCATTACTAGCATATATTTGTGTAGTTGATGAGTTTCAACATTTTGCTTATGAGAAACCTGAGGCTACTTATGAAGAGAGAAATTCATTTTGGAGAGAGCTTGAAAAGAAATATCTTCCCTATAGAGATTATGAAGAAAATACATTCCTTGATAAGGGAACTTATTGGCTTCGTCAATCTCATATATTCTGGGGACCTTTTTATTATATTGATTATGGATTAGCACAGGTTGCTGCATTCAATTTTTGGTATAAAGCTAAAGAGAATAGAGAAGAGGCTTGGGAAGATTATATGAAAGTATGTAAATCAGGTGGAAGTAAGTCTTTTGTTGAGGTTATTAAGTTAGGAAACTTGAAAAACCCTTTTGAAGAGGGAAGTATTAAAGATATTACTCAATCAATTAGAGAATGGGTTCTTGGAGCTGAAGAGGAATTAAGGTAGATAGAAGATTAAATAAACAGTATTGTTTTTATTTATTATCAAAGTTAAGGAGAAGATATTATATGACGAGAGATTTAATAATGGAGTTAAAGGATATACAACCAAGTCAATTATATATAAGCTCACAAAAGCTTGATAAAGTTTTAGAGTGGTTTAATCCAAGTGATTATGATAGCTATGATGCTATCCCTATAAAAAAGTTAAATGGTAAAATAATATTTATAGATGGTCATACAAGGGCCTACGCTGCATATCTAAAAGGTATAGAATCTATAAAAGTATATTATTGGGAGGAAGAGGAACTAAGTTGGGATGCATATCAAATTTGTATTGATTGGTGTGATTCAGAAGGGATAAAATCAATACATGACTTAAAAGGACGAGTAATAAATCCAGAGGAATATGAAACTTTATGGAATGATAGATGTAGAAAAATGCAGAAGGAATTAGGAATATATTAAGTTGAACAAGGAATGTTTTTAAAGGGATAATCTCCCAATAGAAGTTAATTTCTATTGGAGGATTATCCTATAAAATTTATTTATCTGTAGATTATACAATATTTTATCAAAGATAAAATGAGTAAACTTCATTTTGTCCTAAAGAGCAATACAATGTAGATTCTCACACAAGTGAGAATCATCCATCGTTTTCAACTTTCCACTTTCAATTTTCAGTTTGTTTTTGGCACGTTAGTGCCATTATCTAAACTGGCTTTCATGTTTCTTAAAGAAATCAATTCTTGGTTCTAAGAATTTAACTTCATGCTCAGCAGCATTTTCCATAAAGGTACTTAAAGGTTCAAAAATATATTCCCAATTCCAAATGTTTTCATTAATTCTTAAATATTCTCTTACTACCTCACAACTGTTTGGTGCAATAGGATGAATCAGTGTCAGAGCTGTTCTTACACCATAGAATGAATCAACAAGTATTTGTTTTCTAAGTTCATTATTTTCATCTGTATCAGCTTTTTTCATGTTGTTTGCCCAGTATTTATTTAGCTTTCTGATAAAACTATCAAGAACATAAATTATACGATGGAAATCATGATTAAACATATGACGCTCGTATTCCAGAACTGAGTTTTTACATAGAGAGTGAATCTCTTCACTAACCTCACCTTCAGGAATCTTTGAATCAAAGTGCTTCTGTACTGTGTAGAAACATGATCTTGCAAGGCGGTTAAATACGTTAGTTAGCAAGTTACCATCTTTTAATACTGTGTCTGGACCTTGGCGTTCTTCTTCTGGCATATAAACTTGAGGCATAAAACTTACACTCTTTTTAGCTAATCCAAGACTTAAAAAGTGCATTCTAAGCTGCTCTGGAGTGTAGTGTTCCAATAACTCTTTTGCCATAGGTGGTTTTATATCACTGCTGCTGCTTGCTTTTTTATCCATAAACAGCACATGATTATTTGGAATTAAATGTGGCAAATTCATAGTTTCCCAGTTGATTTCATCTTGACTTTCTTTACCTTGCAGAGCTAGGAACATTGCCATTTCAGCAATACCATAGAAATATATATTATCTTCACCAATGAATTGATAAACTTTAGCATCTTCTCCTTGCCACCAGTCAGTCCATTCCTTTGGATCTTTACCAATAGATTCTAAATAAGCTCTAGTGAAGGAGATTGGTGCCCAAAGAGATTCAGGCCATACCCAGAAAGTTAATTCATCAAGACCTTCTTTTTCAGGTACTTTAATACCCCATTCGATGTTTCCTGTTAATCTAAATGGAACAAGTGTCTTACCAGTTCTAAAATGAAGTCCCATCTCTTCCATAACTTCTCTTGCTTTATCACGATCAGCTAAGTTTTCGAAGATAAAAGTAAGGGATGGTTTCTTTGGTTCATCAATAAGCGTATGCTTTGGAAGTTTCTTTACAAGACTTTCAACATCACCATCTAATTGCTTACGCTTCACATAGATTATTGGTTCTTTAAGGAATTCTTCGATTGTCTTTAAAAGATATTTTCTTGCATTTGAATTTCTTTTTAAATCATCCACTTGGCTTTGAAGAGCATCTTTATATTCATCTAATTTGAAATACCAGTTAGTTACTTGTACAAGCTCTGGTTTTTTACCTGATAATGTACTAATTGGATCAATTAACTCATTTGGCATATACATATGTCCTAGAGAACATTCGTCAGCATAAGCTTTATCAGATTGACACCCCTCTATAGGACACTTACCAACAACTTGACGACCATTTAACAATACCTTAAATTCAGGATCATAAAATTGTGGAGTGGACATCTTTTCAAGGAATCCACCGTCATATAACTCATTGAAAACTTCTTCTGAAACTTTTTTGTGTACCTCACCTGCATGATCTAAGCCTGATGCAGCATAAAGGTTTAAGCTCATTTCATATTCATTTAAGACTTCTTTCTGTTTGTCATGGTTTTTTCTAACATAGTCTTCTATACTTCCAGTAAATGCACCTTCTTCAACAAGCTTACGATAATTTGCAGAGATAGGTGATCCATAACAATCTGTACCAGAAACAAAAATAACATTGTCTTTACCTATACGATCTCTTAAAAATCTTGCATATGTGTCAGCATGAATAAAAACTCCGCCAACATGGCCGAAATGTAGTTCTTTATTACCATAAGGCATACCGGCAGTAATTACAGCTTTTTTAGGGAATACTGGTCGTTTTATATTTCTTTCTTTCATATTCATTCTCCTTTATATAATAATGGGATCGAAGAAAAAGTCATATTTTCAAGTAAGGTCATTTATTTTAAATTGTTTAAAAAAGTACATAAAAAAACACCTCCTATAGCTAGCTATAGGGGCGATTATATCGCGGTACCACCCTATTTTATTAATATGTCACCATACTAATCTCATCAAGTACTGAATTATACTTTAGTTCTGTAACGTGAACAAACGTCATAGCATCACTTATTTGATAATAAGATCCGTATGCAGCTCCAAGCCTTGGTTCATCAAAATTCAACTGTTCCATCTCAGCGCCAGGAACTCTCTGTAAGCTTCCATTTGATTACTCTTCTCTTCATTGCTTTTATATTTTGAATATATTAGATAAGTTCTGTTTTGTCAAGGGGGAAAAGGAGTTTTCATTATTGTAATTAGGTATAAAATATTTATAATTATTCTTTACCTATGCTATTATTGGGTATTCTGTAATAATGTGATTAAGAGAGAAAATACATAAAGCACAGTTAGATAATAATTTGAAAGGGGATGATTATAATTATGATTAGAATTAAGAGGTGGCATTTGAGTTAACTGTTTTTATATTAAACAGTAAAATATTTTGCGGAGGAAAATATAATGTTTGGAAATATTGAAATTCGTCCATTTTGTAATAATGATTTGTATGCCTTTACTGAAATGTTTATCAGTTATTTTAGAGATGATTTTAATTTTAAAATTACAGATGAAAAAGCTGAAAAGTTATGCTCACGTATAGGACAAGAGTCAAAATCTGGTATTACCTTGTTGGATATGTTATTACTTGATGGAAAAATGGTTGGTTTTATCTCTTATCAAATTGATACACCTAATAGTGATTGGTGTGAACGAGAAGGTTGGGGATTTATAAGAGAAATTTACGTTGATAAAAATTTAAGAGGAAAAGGCCTTGGTCAAAAATTAGTTGTCCATGCAGAAAAAAATCTTTATGCTAACGGGGTTGAACATGTTTATCTAACTTCAGATGAGTCGGGGCAGTTTTGGAACAAATGCGGATATAAGGATGCAGGGAAAATTAGTGAGATTAATAATGATCCTATATATGAAAAATAAAAATTTCTAAAGATAATGAAATCAAATATGAGTCAGGGGACGGTTCATTAATTTATTTAATTAATGAACCGTCCCTTGTTTCTTTACAGGCTCAACTTTGATTATGTATTATCTATGAGGTTTTAGGAGTATGTATTATATGATACCATTAAAATAGTTCATATATGGTATTATTTAACAAGCTTTAAAAGGGGGCTAATTTTATGACTATAACTCTAAGAAATTATAAATTACTATCAGATTTTGAGCGTGTCAATGAATTTTTACGACACAACTTTACTAAGTACTTGCAAAACGGAAATATTCAACAACCATTCTGGGAGTATGCACATACTCATCCTGCTTTTAATCACAAACTAACACATAGATTTGGTATATGGGAAGATAATGGTGAAATTATTGCTGTTGCCTGTTACGAAATGGATTTAGGTGAATGCTTATTTATTGCTAAAAAAGGATACGAAGAAATGAAACCAAGCTTACTAGAATATGCAGAAAAAGAACTTTGTAAAGTGGATGAAAATCAAAAGAGCCTTGATGTATGGGTTTTTGACTATGAGACAGAGCTAAGAGAGAAACTTTTGGAAAAAGGATATAAAAAGGAATATACACAACTAATTACAGTATTTAAATATGAAAATGAATTTGTTGAACGTGAATTACCAGAGGGGTATACAATTATTTCATTAGAGGATGAAAATGATTTCCGTAAAATCAATGATGTATTATGGAAAGGTTTTGACCATGGAGATGAGCCAGATGACGATTTAGATTGCAGAAGACTTATGCAGAGCGGACCAAATTTTAGAAAAGACCTTACAACAATAATAAAAGCACCTAATGGTGAATATGCATGTTTTGCAGGTATGTGGATGGATGGGGTTAATGATTATGCTTATCTTGAACCACTTGCCACTGATCCAAAATATCGTAGAATAGGGCTTGCTACAATTGCCTTAACAGAAGCTATGAAAAAGACTAAAAAATTAGGAGCAACATATTGTTTTGGTGGTAATCGTGAATTCTATCTTAGTATAGGTTTTGAAACAGTGTGCCATCGTGAAATGTGGAGAAAAAAATGGTAATATGGGAAAAGTATCTTCTATAGAAGATACTTTTCTTTTAAGATTTTTACGTATATTAAGGTTAAGCCTTTTGTGCAATAATTGAGTACCACTCCATCTCTTCAAACTTTTTATCAGTAATAATAGGAAAACTATTTATTTGGATGTTATGAAAGCCTAAACTTTTAAGAGTTTCTATAATTAATTCTTTTTTTAAAGGATAATATGTTTCAGTAAATTCTTCACGTCTAGTAATTTTATTATTTTTTTCAAATGAATAAAGTATGTTAAATGTCATTGTTTCATCAAGGTTGTAATCCCATACCTGCATAAGATTTATTCTCTCATCTCCCTTAAAGGAAGGATTATAATAATAAAATCTCTGCTTCGTATCTAAAATTCTGTCCCAATTTCTAGAGTCTATATGTATATAACCATTCTTTTTCACCAGCTTACTCATCTCGCTTAATGTTTTTTTTACATCACTATTACATACATGAGCAAGTGAATTACCTGTGCTTAGAACACAATCAAAGGTTTTATGTATTTTCCTGGATAACTCTCTAAAATCACATTGTGTTAAATCTATTTCTAATCCTTTTGAGTTCATCTTCTCTTTTGCAGTATCTAACATATCATTACTAATGTCTGAACCTGAAAGTTCATATCCCATTTTTGATAAGACAAAAGATAAGTTACCAGTTCCAAAACTACAGTCAAATACAGTTTTAATATCTTTGCCATTAAAAACTGTAGAATAGTATTTTGTCAGTACGTCCTCTAATTTTTCTGAATAAGTAATATCGTATATATCTGGTCTGCTATAAAAACTTTTACTCATTTAGAGATCACCCCTTAAGTCAATAATTATTATACTTACTTTATATTTGAGAAACTACATTGTATCATACCATTTTATTAAATATATTCCAATACTAAACATTAACTTGGTAAAATACTCATATTGTAGCTTTTCAAAATTTTGATTATTTGTAGGAAAATGATGTACAATATAGAAAAATAATTTTATAGTGGGTGATTAAAAATGGGAATAATTCTGTCACTACAAGGGTGTATGGCTGTTGGTAAAACAACTGCAGTAAATTATATTAGAGAAAATGCCCAATATGTGAATATAAGTTATGAGGAAAATGACGATGTAATTAATGAAATTAAAAGAAGAAAGTTAGATAAAAATAAATTTTCTGATTATATTGAAATTCAAAGATTATGGATAAATAAAGAAATTGAACGTTGGGAAAAAGCTAAAGAGTATGAATGCTCTCTCATGGATTTTGGTGCAGAGGAAATAGAGTTTTACACATTGAATTATCCTAAATCAATGGGACTTGATTGGGATGTAGAATCTAAGTTGAAAAGTGAATTAGATAAACTGCGAGAATGTATGCCTGAGTGCATATTATTTTTAGATGCAAGTGAAGGTGCGTTAAGAGTTCATAAAGAAAATGATAAAACAAGAAGTAGGAACTTTTTTGAATATTATTTAGAACATCTATTGCCATTAAAAAAGAAATGGTTTTTAAATAAAGAAAATGTAGATGTTTTGAATGTTGATAACTTGAGTGCAAAAGAAGTTGGAATGGCGGTTAAGAATTGGATTGATAAGATATGTATTAAAAATGAGAATCAATAGGGGGAAGAATTATGGTAAATATATTATTAAGTCAATACAATTTTCATGAAAAGTGGGCTAGAGAGATAATACTAAAATATATGAATTTTAATAATAAAATTGTTGTCATTCCATTTTCTTTTCATGAAAAGTGGATAAGCAATAATCAAGAGTGGCAGAATGCTTATAATGCAGAGTATGGTAAGTATTATAAAGAAATAGTTAAGCCATTCATAGATTTAAGTATATGTGAAGAAAATATTACTTGGATTAATTACTTTGAAGATACTCAAGATAAAATGAAAAGAGTAATAGAAAGCAGTGATATTGTATTTTTAACAGGTGGACTTCCTGATATGGCAGTTAAGCGTGTTTTAGAAAAAGACCTACTTAATAGTATTAATAAAAGCAAATTAATTATAGGTGCGAGTGCAGGGGCTTTAATACAATTAAATAATTATTATTTATCACCAGATGAAGATTATCCAGAATTTATGTATTCAGATGGATTAGGATTAATAAAAAAGGATTTTCAAATTGAGGTTCATTATGATGAAACTGATATTCAAAATAGATGTATTCAAAAGGTATTAAAAGAAAAAACAGATACAGTTTATGCAATTAAAGATACTGGAGGAATAATTTTAGACAATGATAAGATTACATTGTTGGGAGATGTAGTTACTTTTAAGAGATAATTATGCTCAAGTTTAGTTATGTATCATTTATGAGGTCTTAAGAGAAAGAATGCAATAATATCATTGAAATAGAGATATGTGAGATTAGTACTTTGTAAATGGGGGAGTAATTATGAGCATGGAAATGAAAAAAATAGCTAAAGATATTGATTTAGGGGATAATATAAAATTGGTTTATCAAGAACCGGAAGTTTTTTCAAAATATCATAGTGTTTATCATTGTAAAAAGTATGGGGATTATTATTTTAGTAGCTTAGAAAGTGCGGGAGTAGAAGTAGCTAAATACTTAGATGCAGGTTACTTTATTTTAAAAGGGGACAAAATTATAGGTGGTGTTTTTATAAAACCTAATTTCATGGCAGATTTGTTTGTAGTGCCGCCTTTTAATGATTTTGATTATATCGCAGACAAGCTATTAAGTTACTTAAAAACAATATCAAACAAAAGCGAGAAAATAATACTTCGAGAAATAGTTGAAGAGCATGTTCCTTTTTACCAAAGTAAAGGATGCATAATAGATGGAAATGGGTTTTGGATGATTAGACCTACTGAGAGAATGAATAATATTATTCCTGATGGTTATGAAGCTAAACCTATTCTAAAGGAAGATAAGAATGAAATTGCTGAGGTAATAATGACTTCATATAAAGCTAATCCTGCTATAAAATCAGTTCGAAGTAAAGAAGATTATATTAAGCATGTGGAAAACTTTTTTGGTTACACCAAAGATAACAATGTACTTTATGAAAGTTCACGAGTAGTCATTAATAAAGGAACAAATGAGATTGTAGGGGTGTGTTTACACATGGAGTTCGAAGATTTCCCATTAATTATGAGTTTTACTGTAAGACCTGATCATCAAGGTAAGGGGATTGGCAGTTACTTGCTGAGGCATTCCATCAGTTGCACGAGTGAGGTTTACAATGCTACTAGACTGTATGTTGATAATCATAATGATGCAATAAAAATTTATGAGCATCTAGGATTTATTAGAAATAGAACTCTGAATGACATGTACTTACTTAATGAGTAATTAAGATAGGAAAAATTTAAATTTAATAATTATAAGTTTTGTTGGGGACGGTTCATAAATATATGAACCGTCCCTTGCTTGTTTATGGTTAATTAATATGTTAAATTAGATTCAGAGTAATATAAATGATGTTATTGTAAAAAAATGAAATTATTAGATGGTAAAATACATAAGGTTATGGGGGATATTCTATGGTAGAGGTTTTTGCTCTTAAGTTAAATAGAGATATGAAAAAGGACGAGTTTGATAAATTATTAAGACTTGTTTCTCATGAAAAAAAAGAGAGAATATTAAGATTTCATAGATATAAGGATTCGCAGATGTGTCTTCTTGCTGATGTTTTCACAAGATTAATATTAATTAATAAATATAACATTAATAATGAGAAAATTTCTTTTATAAAAGGAATTAATGGTAAGCCTGAACTAAATAAACCATACAGTAATATTAAGTTTAATTATTCTCATTCAGGAGATTGGATTGTATGTGCAGTAAGTGAATTCAATGTTGGAATTGATGTTGAACAAATCAAAGATATCGATATGGCAATTGCAGAACGATTTTTTTCTAAGATTGAATATGATGATCTTATGGAGTTAAGAGAAGATAAGCAATTAGAGTATTTTTATGATCTTTGGACTCTTAAAGAGAGTTATATTAAATGGGATGGTAGAGGTTTAGCTATTCCTCTGAGGGATTTTTCATTTAGGATTAATCATAATAATTATATAGAGTTTTACTCAGAAAAACATAATAATAAATGTTTTTTTAAACAGTATTTAATAGATTTAGAGTATAAGCTTTCTGTATGTTCAATTAAAGAAGAATTTTGTAACAGTATAGAAGTTTTAGATTTGGAAGTATTAATAGATAGTTTATGAAAATAGGAGTAATAGTACGAGAAGAAGCAGACTAGTAAAAGAGAGTTCTTTATAATTAAAGAACTCTCTTTTTTTATATATAAAATGCAAAAGTTCGATTTTAACATTGAAATAACATGCAACATAGAAAAATGCAATGTGATGTCGAAAAAGTTTACAATAGATTCCCTAAATACAAAAAAATAACCTTATAATACAATTTTATCTAAAATTCTATTTATATTTGTAAAACAATTAGATAAAATAGTGATGTGCTTAAAGATGAAAAATTACATTATTAATTATAAAAGAATTAAATTATTAGTTAGATATTATGGATATTTTCTTAATATAAAACAATAGTAATTGGCTTATAATGAGTGTTTGCGAGAATGTATGCAAATATTGGAACTTGGTAAAAGGATTTCAATGTATGTATAGGGTGTTTACTTAATTTAAAAATAAAGGGGGTGCTAAGGGGAATAATATAAAAAATCATGTTAAAATTGATGAATTTATAAAAAGTAAAAAATAAGTTTACATGCACTAAGGGTGAATGATTAGTGAGAATTAAAATAGTAAAAATTAGTGTTGAATAATGAAGCGGTTAAGTAGCAAAACAATATGATTTTACTAGAAAATAAGTTAGTTTATTTATATTAAAGGAGAAGAAAATGATATTATTTTGTTTGCCTTATGCTGGGGGATCGGAGGCTATTTATTATAATTGGAAAGGATTTTTAAGTAATTCTATAGAATTGCATCCAATCGAGTTAAAAGGTAGAGGACGAAGATATAACCAGGAATTTTACACAGATATTGATGAAGCAGTTAATGATATCTATAACTTAATAAAAGAAAAGATTGAAGAAAATGAATATGCAATTTATGGCCATAGTATGGGAAGCCTTTTGGCATATGAGCTTTATTATAAAATTGCTAGTATGGGAAAAAGAATGCCAAAACATATTTTTTTCTCAGGATATAGTGCACCAGGGAGTATTAAAGAAAGAGAGATAACCTATACGTTACCAGATTATGAGTTCATGAATAAAATCATAGAACTAGGTGGGACACAAAAAGAAATATTAGAGAATAAAGAATTACTTGAGTTATTTATTCCTATATTGAGAAATGATATTAAGATACTAGAGAAGTATAAATATAAAGATAGAGAAGAGAAAATCAATTGTGATATATCAATATTAAACGGAAGTAAGGATTCAATAAAAATTAATGAAATTACTGAATGGAGAAACCATACTAGTAAAAAATGTAACATTTATACTTTTACTGGCAATCATTTCTTTATAAATGACAATGCAGAGAATATAACTAATCTTATTAAATATTCTCTAGTGGAGGTGTAAATGTTTTTCTTATAGATTTAACAAAACAAGTTAATTCTAAATTTAATTTTTGTTTTTACAATCTAATAATCTAAAAATTAAAAATTTATGTTTATTAAAATGGAGGGTTAATATGAAAATAGCATTACATTTAATGGAGCCATGGTTAATTGAAAATCAATTTGCAAAATATAATTTAGGAGAAAGTGGGATAGAAGATAAAACTTTAGGTGAAATATTAGAAATAACAAATACATCAATGGATGAACTAAAACAGTGTAGTTTTATGAATAATGATACATATGGATCTGAAAAATTAAGAAAGATTATAGCATCATTTTATGAAAATGTACAACCAGAAAATATTTTAGTTACAACAGGAGTAAGTGAAGCATTATTCATATATTTTCATCTTCGTTATGAAGAAGGTGCAAATGTAATTATCCCATTCCCAGCATTTCAAACATTATATGAAGTTCCAAGATATCTAGGATATGATGTTAGATTGCTTCAATTAGAACCAGAAGAGAACTTTAGAATTAATATTGATAAATTAGAAGAATTAATAGATGAGAATACAAAAATGATAGTACTTAATAATCCACATAATCCAACTGGAATGAAATTAACAGATCATGAAATTCAAGAAATAAGTAATTTAGCAGAAAAACATGGTATTGAAATATTAGCAGATGAACACTACAGATTTATACCATATAGTGATGATGCTTTAATTCCATCAATATATGATAAAGCTAAAAATGTTGTTGCAGCAGGATCAATGATAAAATGTCTTGGCTGTGTTGGATTGAGAGTAGGCTGGATAATAGGTTCAAGAGATTTAATAGAAAGTTGTAGAGATTTTAAGGATTACACAACACATACTATTAGTTCTATGAATGATTTTATTTCTCAAAAATTATTGCTAAGCTCTGAAAAAATAACAAAGGAGCATAAAATTTGGATTAGAGAAAATATAAGTGAATTTAATAAGTTTTTAAGTAATCATAAAGATTTTATTGGTTGCGTTGAACCACAAGGTGGAATTGTGGCATTCCCATTCATAAAAGATAAATCAATTTCTAGCCAAGAGTTTGCAAAGAAGCTAGTTGAAAAAACTGAAGTATCTGTTTTACCAGGTGAAGCATTTGAAATGCCTGGACATTTTAGAATAGGGTTTGGTATTAAGCCAGAAACTTTTAAAAAAGCAATGGAACTTATGTCTGAATTTATTGATTCAAAAAGTTGGAAATAATTATATAGCAAATATAAACTAGTGTTTTTAAAAATAAATTTGTGTAAATAAGTGTAAGGAGAAATAGTTATGAGTTTTAATACTGCTTTTTATAAAGATGTAAGAGATGATGTAAGTGCATATATGAAACAACTTAGAGAATTTTCTAAGATGGAAAGTTCTAAAAAAATGGACTTGAATAATAAAGTACTGTTTACAGAAATGAGAAGAGGTATGTTTAATAATGAGTATATTGATAGACTTGTTCTATTTTTAAAAGGGACAGGTTGTGTTCTTGCTACAGAAACAGGAGGATGTACTTTTTGTGGATTTTATAATGCAACTAATTTTGGTGTTAAAATCCCAGATAATGATTACATTGAGCAAGTTAAGAATGTTTTAAATGACAAGGAAATTGATTTTAGTAGTATTCCAGTTGTATGCTTTTATAATGATGGAAGTTTACTTAGAGAGGAAGAAATTTCATTCAAAACTTTGCTTAAAATAATAAGTATAATAAATGAAAAAGATAGTATTAAAAAAATCACATTAGAAGCAAGAATTGAAGATATAACAGAAGATAAACTTTCTGAAATAAAGAAAGTAACAAATAAAGAAATTGAAATTGCAGTAGGATTTGAGTCTGCTAATCCTATTATAAGGGACTTATGTATTAATAAAAGTTTTGAAAATCGAATATTTGAGGAAAAGTGCAAATTGGCTAAAAAATATGGTATTAGTATTGTTCCATTATTATTACTAAAGCCACCGTTTTTAACAGAACATGAAGCTATTGAAGATTATATTAATAGTTTAGAATATTTAGAAAAGTTTAATTTAAAAAGAATTGACATGGAGTTACTAACAGTTGAAAAATTCACCATGGTATTTGATTTATGGCAGAAAAAAATGTTTAATCCACCCAAATTATGGTCTGTTATAGAGGTGCTTAAAAAGAGGGAAGAGAAGGGGCTTAAAACACCTTTATATATAAGTCCAGCATCTTATTCTGTTCCAGCGGAAGCTAAGACATCAAATTGTCATAAGTGTGATGATTCTATAAATAGAGCTATTGAAAATTACAATAAGAGTGGAGATATATCTATCTTAAAAGATATTGAATGTTCATGTAAAAAAGAGTGGATAGATTTAAAAACACAAGAAAATTTAAATGAGAATCTATTAGAAAGGATAAATCAAATATTAAAACAATTAAAAGCAAAGTAGTTAAATAGCAACTCATTAAGGAAGATTATAGGTTTGGGAGTATTTACTTGATTTTTTCATAGAGCAGATTCCAAAACTATTTTAAGAAAAGTTCAATCATATGAAAGTTGGGATATGAAGATGAATAAAAAAATAGATAAAAGTAATGTGGAAAATATTTTGGATTTAACAAGTACTCAACAGGGGATGTTATTTCATTACATTAGTGATCATAATAGTAAAGAATATCAAGAACAGCTAAGCTTAACTATTACTGGAGATGTGAAAATAGATTTATTACAAAGAGCATGGGATTTTGTAATAGAAAGTAATGAAATGTTAAGAACCATTTTTAGATGGAAAGGGATAGATAAACCAGTACAAATTGTTCTGAAAAAATATCAAGTGGTAATCCAAAGTATTGACTTAGAAAATGAAGTGGATAAACATAGGGCATTAGAAAATATTAAATTAGATGATTTAAATAATAGAATAGATATAACAAGAGAAACTTTAAGAATTTATTTATGTAAATTAGATGATTATAAATATGAGATGATTATAAGTAATCATCATATTTTATATGATGGTTGGAGTAATGGAATAATCTTAAAAGAATTAATGGAAGCATACGAGTGTTTATATGAGAACAAAGTGCTTAAAAGAATTAATAAGACCAAGTTTGGTGAATTTATCAAATATACAAAGAATCTTGATAAAAAAGAACAAAAAGATTATTGGGTAAATTACGTAGATAAAATAGAAACAAAAGAGGATTGGTTCAATGGAAAAAAAGAGAATGGTAGTTATAAAGAAATCTTATATAAGTTGGAGACTGATAAAGCTTATAAATTAAAAGAGTTTACTAAAGAAAACAAAATATCATTAGCTGCTATATTATATAGTACTTGGGGTGTTTTAATACAGAAACTAAGTAATTCCAATGAAGTTGTATTTGGGACAACTGTATCTGGAAGACCAGAAAGTATAAAATCAGTTGATAACTTAGTAGGGTTATTCATTAATACCATTCCTTTAATAGTAAAATCAGAAGGTAATTGTACATTTATAAATTTAATTAGAGAAATAGATTTATCACTTAATGAGAGAAAAGAGTTTGAGAATACATCATTAATTGATATAAAAGAATATTGTGGATTAAATGCAAATGAAGAGTTGTTCAATTCCATAGTAACTATAGAGAATTATCCATTAGACCTAAATCTAAATAAAAGAAACCTGTTGACAATAGAAGGTTTTTCAATTGTAGAAAAGACTAATTATAATATGTCATTAGAAATATTAACATTTAACGATATTGAATTCAAGTTTACCTTTAATAGTGAAGTAATTGACGAACACATAATTAAAAGATTAGGTAGTTATTTTGAAATACTGATAGATTCATTATTGAATAATAAATATAGTAAAATATCTGATATTGAATTATTAGGAGAAAAAGAAAGAAATCAAATACTATATGAGTTTAATGATACAAAGACAGATTATCCTAAAGACAGAACAATACAAGAAGTATTTGAAGCTCAAGTAGAAAAAACGCCAGATAATATTGCAGTAGTTTTTGAAGGGACACAGCTAACATATAAAGAATTAAACGAAAAATCAAATCAACTTGCAAGGATATTAAGAAGTAAAGGTGTTAAAGCTGATTCACTAGTAGGAATTATGGTGGAAAAATCTCTAGAGATGATAATAGGAATATTGGGGATTTTAAAAGCAGGAGGTGCATATCTTCCTATAGATCCAAGCTATCCAAAAGAAAGAATAGAATACATGTTAGGGGATAGTGAAAGCCACTTATTATTAAGTACAGAAAATCTGTCAAGTAGCTTAGATTTCAATGGACAAATCATAGATTTATTTAATGAAGATTTGTTTAAAGGTGATTCAAGTAATTTAGAAAAAATAAATAATTCCAATGATTTAGCATATGTTATCTATACTTCAGGAACTACAGGTAAGCCAAAAGGTGTAATGTGTGAACACAAAAATATTGTTAGATTGGTTAAAAATACTGAATACATTGAGTTTAAAAAAGATGACAGAATACTCCAAACAGGTTCTATGGTATTTGATGCTTCTACATTTGAGGTTTGGGGAGTTTTATTAAACGGATTAGAACTATATTTAGCTAAAGATGAAACTATTATTGTACCTGAGCTACTTGAAAAGTTTGTTACTAAAAATAAGATTACAATATTATGGCTAACATCAGAGTTATTTAATCAAATGGCAGAAGCAAATGTTAGAATATTTAAAAAATTAAGATATTTATTGGCAGGTGGAGATGTTTTATCACCTAAATATATTAACTTAGTTAGAAAAGAATGTAAAAATCTGAAAGTCATAAATGGATATGGGCCAACAGAAAACACAACTTTTTCTACTACTTATTTAATAGAAAAAGAATATTTGTTTAGAATCCCAATAGGTAAGCCCATTTCAAACTCAAAAGCTTATATAGTAGATAAAAATAACAGGTTGATGCCTGTAGGAGGTTATGGAGAACTATGCGTTAGTGGAGATGGACTAGCAAGAGGGTATTTAAATAGACCAGAGCTAACAGCTAAAAAGTTTGTAGATAATCCATTTGAATCTGGAAAGAAAATGTATAAAACAGGAGATCTAGCAAGGTGGTTACCAGACGGAAATATAGATTTCTTAGGAAGAATAGATAACCAAGTTAAAATAAGAGGATTTAGAATAGAACTTGGAGAGATAGAGAACAGACTATTACAACATGAAGATGTTAAAGAAGCTGTTGTTGTGGTAAAGGAAAACAAGGAAAAAGAAAAATATATAAGTGCTTATATAGTAAGTGAGAAAGAAATTAGTGAGTTGAATTTAAAGAAATATCTAAAAGGAAGCTTACCTGATTATATGGTTCCAGCCTATTTTATGCAGTTAGAGAAAATGCCATTAACACATAATGGAAAGCTTGATAGAAGAGTACTTCCAGAACCTGATTTAGATATTATTTTAAGAGAATATGAAGCTCCTAGAAATAAATTAGAAGAAAAACTATCAAAAGTATGGAGTGAGGTTCTAGGAGTTGAAAAAATAGGAATAAATGATAACTTCTTTGAACTTGGAGGGCACTCATTAAAAGCCACGGTGATTAGAAATAAGGTATATAAAGAATTAAATAGAGAAATACCATTGAAAGAGTTGTTTGAAAAACCAACAATAAAGGAGTTAAGTGTATTTATTCAAAATACTGAAGAAAATCCATATTCAAAAATAGAAAAAGTGGGGAATTGTGAATATTATGAAGCATCTCCCTCTCAAAAGAGGATGTACATGGTCCAACAATTTGAGAAAAATAGTGTGGCTTATAATATGCCTGTAGCATTTGAGTTAGATGGAGAAGTGGATAAGGAAAGAATAGATAAAACATTTAAAAGACTTGTTACTCGTCATGAATCATTAAGAACTTACTTTGAAACTATTGAGGATGAGATAGTACAAAAAGTTGATTATTCATATGAGTTTAAGTTATCAGTTAGAAAAGATAATAATGAAATAGAGAACATTATTAATAAATTTGTGAGACCATTTGAGTTAGAAAGAGCACCATTATTTAGAGTTGAGTTAATAGAAAATAATGAAAAAACTTACTTGTTGATAGATATGCATCACATAATATCTGATGGTGTATCCATGAGTATCTTAATAAAAGAATTCTCAGATTTATATGATGGAAAATCTTTAGAACCATTAAGACTTCAATATAAGGATTTTGCAGCGTGGCAAAACAATTTCATGAAATCAGAAGAAATGAAAGACCAACAAGAGTATTGGATTAACAGGTTTAATGATGAAATACCAGTTTTGAGTCTTCCATATGATTATGAAAGACCTGTAATGCAAAGTTTTGAAGGTGATGATGTAAGTTTTAAAATAGACGAAAAAAACACAAAAGCATTAAGGAAGTTAGCAAAAGAAACAGGAACAACAATGCATATGATGTTATTGTCATCAATGTATATACTTCTATCTAAATATAGTGGACAAGAAGATCTAGTAATAGGAACACCTATTGCAGGAAGACCACATGCAGATCTTCATAATATAATGGGTATGTTTGTAAATACATTAGCTTTAAGAAATAAGCCAAAAAAAGATAAAAACTACTTAGAATTTTTAAAAGAAGTAAAAGATAATTCTCTTAAAGCTTATGAAAACCAAAGTTATCAGCTTGAATCTTTAATTGAAAACCTAGATATTGTAAGAGATACAAGTAGAAATCCATTGTTTGATGTAATGTTTAACATGGTGGATACTGTAAATAATGCTGATATTCAGTTAGATGGGCTTTTGTTAAAGCAATATATTAAGAATAGTAATACATCAAAATTTGATTTAACTTTTAATGTATTGGAAAAAGATAATATCTTAGAATTTAACCTGGAATATTGCTCAAAGCTCTTTAAGAAAGAGACAATAGAAAGATTAAGTAATCACTATATAAAATTGTTAAGAGACATAACTAATAATGTTGAAATTAAAATATCTGATATTGAATTATTAGGAGAAAAAGAAAGAAAGCAGATATTATATGAGTTTAACAATACAAAGACAGATTATCCTAAAGACAGGACAATACAAGAAGTATTTGAAGCTCAAGTAGAAAAAACACCAGATAATATTGCAGTAGTATTTGAAAGTACGCAGCTAACGTATAAAGAATTAAATGAAAAATCAAATCAACTTGCAAGGATATTAAGAAGTAAAGGTGTTAAAGCTGATTCACTAGTAGGAATTATGGTGGAAAAATCACCAGAGATGATAGTAGGAATTATGGCGATTTTAAAAGCAGGAGGAGCATATCTTCCTATAGATCCAAGCTATCCAAAAGAAAGAATAGAATACATGTTAGAGGATAGTGAAAGCCAGATATTATTAAGTACAGAAAATCTGTCAGGTAGTTTAGATTTTAATGGACAAGTTGTAGATTTATTTAATGAAGATTTGTTTAAAGGTGATTCAAGTAATTTAGTAAAAGTAAATAATTCAAATGATTTAGCATATGTTATCTATACTTCAGGAACCACTGGTAAACCTAAAGGAGTAATGGTTGAGCATAAAAGCGTAATTAATACTTTAGATCAGATGGAGAGGAAATATCCAGTTGAGAATAATGATGTTTACTTATTAAAAACAAATTATGTTTTTGATGTATCAGTAACTGAACTATTTGGGTGGTTTTTCGGAAATGGTGTTTTAGCAATAATGAATGAGAATGATCAGAAGGATATAAATTCAATTATTGATTCAATTGAAAAATATAAAGTAACACATATTAATTTTGTACCATCAATTTTAAATCTTTTTAATGAGATGATAGGGAATAGAATGGACAAGGTAAAAAGTTTAAAATATGTGTTTGCGGCAGGCGAGGAACTAAAAGCAAATATAATTTTTGATTTTTATAATAAGTTTACTGAAATTCAGCTTGAAAACTTATATGGACCTACCGAAGCTTCTATTTATTCAACCATGTACTCAATTGATAAAAGATTTAAAGGAGATAATGTATCAATAGGTACGCCAATACAAAATACTAAAGCATATATTATGAATAATAATCAACTGAACCCAATAGGAGTAGCTGGAGAGTTATGCTTAGGGGGAGAAGGACTAGCAAGAGGGTACTTAAATAGACCTGAATTAACATCAGAAAAATTTGTAGATAATCCATTTGAAGCTGGAAAGAAGATGTATAAAACAGGAGACCTAGCAAGGTGGTTACCAGATGGAAACATAGAATTCTTAGGAAGAATAGATAACCAAGTTAAAATAAGAGGATTCAGAATAGAACTTGGAGAGATAGAAAACCGATTATTACAACATGAAGATCTTAAAGAGGCTGCTGTTGTGGTAAAGGAAAACAAGGAAAAAGAAAAATATATAAGTGCTTATGTAGTAAGTGACAAAGATATTAGTGAGATAAACATAAGGAACTATCTGAAAGAGAATTTACCTGATTATATGGTTCCAGCTTATTTTGTGCAGTTAGAGAAGATGCCATTAACACATAATGGAAAGCTTGATAGAAGGAATCTGCCTGAACCAAGTGTAGATGCTAATTTAAGTGAATTTGAAGCTGCGAGAAATGAAACGGAAGAAAAACTATCAAAAATATGGAGTGAGGTTTTAGGTGCTGAAAAAGTAGGAATAAATGATAACTTCTTTGAACTTGGAGGACACTCATTAAAAGCAACAGTAATTATAAATAAGGTGTATAAAGAATTAAATAAACAGATTCCATTAAAGGAATTATTTAAATCACCAACTATAAAGGATTTAAGTAGATTTATTCAAAATACTGAGGAAAGTCCATATGCAAAAATAGAAAAAGTGGGGAATTGTGAATATTATGAAGCATCTCCTTCTCAAAAGAGGATGTACATGGTCCAACAATTTGAGAAGAATAGTGTGGCTTATAATATGCCTGTAGCATTTGAGTTACAAGGAAAAGTGGATAAGGAAAGAATAGAAGAAACATTTAAAAAACTTGTTACTCGCCATGAATCATTAAGAACTTATTTTGAAACTATTGAGAATGAGATAGTACAAAAAGTTGATTATTCATATGAGTTTAAGTTATCAGTTAGAAAAGATAATGATGAAATAGAGAACATTATTAATAAATTTGTGAGACCATTTGAGTTAGAAAGAGCACCATTATTTAGAGTTGAACTTATAGAAAACAATGAAAAAACTTACTTATTGATAGATATGCATCACATAATATCTGATGGTGTATCCATGAGCATCGTAATAAAAGAATTCTCAGATTTGTATGATGGAAAATCTTTAGAACCATTGAAACTTCAATATAAAGACTTTGCTGCATGGCAAAATAACTTCTTAAAGTTAGATGAAATGAAAAAGCAAGAAGAGTATTGGATTAACAGGTTTAATGATGAAATACCAGTTTTGAATCTTCCATATGATTATGAAAGACCTGTAATGCAAAGTTTTGAAGGTGATGATGTAAGTTTTAAATTAGATGAAAAAACCACAAAAGCATTAAGAAAGTTAACAAAAGAAACAGGAACAACAATGCATATGGTTCTATTGTCGTCAATGTATATACTTCTATCTAAATATAGTGGACAAGAAGATATAGTAGTAGGAACGCCTATTGCAGGAAGACCACATGCAGATCTTCAGAATATAATGGGGATGTTTGTAAACACATTAGCTTTAAGAAATAAGCCAAAAAGAGATAAAAACTATCTAGAATTTTTAAAAGAGGTAAAAGAGAACTCTCTAAAGGCTTATGAAAACCAAAGTTATCAGCTTGAATCTTTAATTGAAAACTTAGATATCGTAAGAGATACAAGTAGAAATCCATTGTTTGATGTAATGTTTAACATGGTTGATACTGTAAATGATGCTGATATTCAGTTAGATGGGCTTTTGTTAAAGCAATATATTAAGAATAATAAAATATCAAAATTTGATTTAACTTTTAATGTATTGGAAAAAGATAATATCATAGAATTTAACCTGGAATATTGCTCAAAGCTCTTTAAGAAAGAGACAATAGAAAGATTAAGTAATCACTATATAAAATTGTTAAGAGACATAACTAATAATGTTGCAATTAAAATATCTGACATTCAATTATTATCGGAAAAAGAAAGAAATCAAATACTATATGATTTTAATGATACAAAGACAGAGTACCCTAAAGACAGGACAATACAAGAAGTATTTGAAGCTAAAGTGGAAAAAGCACCAGATAATATTGCAGTAGTATTTGAAGGGACACAGCTAACATACACAGAATTAAATGAAAAATCAAACCAGCTTGCAAGAGTATTAAGAAATAAAGGTGTTAAAGCTGATTCCATTATAGGAATAATGGTTGAAAGATCTCCAGAGATGATAATAGGAATAATGGGGATTTTAAAAGCAGGAGGAGCATATCTTCCTATAGATCCAAACTATCCAAAGGAAAGAATAGAATTCATGTTAAATGATAGTGAAAGTCATCTGTTATTAAGCACAGAAAAGCTGTCAGGGAGTTTAGATTACAATGGACAAATTATAGATTTATTTAATAAGGAGCTGTTTGAAGGTGATTCAAGCAATTTAGAAAAAATAAATAATTCCAATGATTTAGCATATGTTATCTATACTTCAGGAACAACTGGAAATCCTAAAGGAGTAATGATAGAACATTATAATCTCAACAATTTTATACATTCATTTACTAAACAATTTATACATGGATTTAGTAATAACGATAGGATTCTGTCATTGACTAATTATGTGTTCGACGTAAGTGTGTGTGAATTTTTTGTTGCATTAACTAGCGGAGCAGTATTAATAATTAATGATAAACATAAGACGCTTAATCCAATGGAAATAGCAAAACTAATAGTTGATAATGATGTAACATTTACATATATTCCACCATTATTGTTACCTTATGTTTATGAAGAGTTAAAAGGATATAAAATAAAAGTTAAATTAAGTAAATTACTTGTTGGAGTTGAAGCAATAAGAGGAAAAATACTAAATAACTTTTATAACCTTAATGAAGATATAAATATAGTTAATGGATATGGACCTACTGAAACTACAATATGTTCAACATTCTATAAGGTTACTGGAAAAGAAGCGGAAAACAAAGCAGTACCAATAGGAATACCAGCAGGGAATATGCATACCTATATTTTAGATAAATCATTAAATGTTGTGCCTGCAGGCGTATCAGGAGAGATATTTATAAGTGGAGATGGACTAGCAAGAGGATATTTAAATAGACCAGAATTAACATCAGAAAAGTTTGTAGAAAATCCATTTGAACAAGGGAAGAAAATGTATAAAACAGGAGATCTAGCAAGGTGGTTGTCAGATGGAAATATAGAGTTCTTAGGAAGGATAGATAATCAAGTTAAAATAAGAGGATTCAGAATAGAACTTGGAGAGATAGAAAACAGATTATTACAACATGAAGGTGTTAAAGAAGCTGTTGTTGTGGTAAAGGAAAACAAGGAAAAAGAAAAATATATAAGAGCTTATGTAGTAAGTGATAAAGAGATTAGTGAGCTAAATTTAAAGAGATATTTAAAAGATAGCTTACCAGATTATATGATTCCTACTTATTTTATGAAACTGGACAAGATGCCATTAACACATAATGGAAAGCTTGATAGAAGAGCACTTCCGGAACCAAGTGTAGATGCTAATTTAAGTGAATTTGAAGCTGCAAGAAATGAAACGGAAGAAAAACTATCAAAAATATGGAGTGAGGTTTTAGGAGTTGAAAAAATAGGAATAAATGATAACTTTTTTGAACTTGGAGGACACTCATTAAAAGCAACAGTGATTATAAATAAGGTGTATAAAGAATTAAATAAACAGATTCCATTAAAGGAGTTATTTAAATCACCAACTATAAAGGATTTAAGTACATTTATTGAAAATACTGAGGAAAATCCATATTCAAAAATAGAAAAAGTGGGGAATTGTGAATATTATGAAGCATCACCCTCTCAAAAGAGGATGTACATGGTCCAACAATTTGAGAAAAATGGCGTGGCTTATAATATGCCTGTAGCATTTGAGTTAGATGGAGAAGTGGATAAGGAAAGAATAGAAGAAACATTTAAAAAACTTGTTACTCGCCATGAATCATTAAGAACTTATTTTGAAACTATTGAGAATGAGATAGTACAAAAAGTTGATTATTCATATGAGTTTAAGTTAGCAGCTAGAAAAGATAATGATGAAATAGAAACCATTATTAATAAATTTGTGAGACCATTTGAGTTAGAAAGAGCACCATTATTTAGAGTTGAGTTAATAGAAAATAATGAAAAAACTTACTTGTTGATAGATATGCATCATATAATATCTGATGGTGTATCCATGAGCATCTTAATAAAAGAATTCGCAGATTTATATGATGGAAAATCCTTAGAACCATTAAAACTTCAATATAAGGATTTTGCAGCATGGCAAAACAATTTCTTGAAATCAGAAGAAATGAAAGACCAACAAGAGTATTGGAGCAACAGGTTTAATGATGAAATACCAGTTTTGAATCTTCCATATGATTATGAAAGACCTGTAATGCAAAGTTTTGAAGGTGATGATGTAAGTTTTAAATTAGAAGAAAAAACCACAAAAGCATTAAGAAAGTTAACAAAAGAAACAGGAACAACAATGCATATGGTTCTATTGTCGTCAATGTATATACTTCTATCTAAATATAGTGGACAAGAAGATATAGTAGTAGGAACGCCTATTGCAGGAAGACCACATGCAGATCTTCATAATATAATGGGGATGTTTGTAAATACATTAGCTTTAAGAAATAAGCCAGAAGGAGATAAAAACTATCTAGAATTTTTAAAAGAGGTAAAAGAGAGCTCTCTAAAGGCTTATGAAAACCAAAGTTATCAGCTTGAATCTTTAATTGAAAACCTAGATATCGTAAGAGATACAAGTAGAAACCCATTATTTGATGTGATGTTTAACATGGTGGACACTGTAAATGATGCTGATATTCAGTTAGATGGGCTTTTATTAAAGCAATATATTAAGAATAATAAAATATCAAAATTTGATTTAACTTTTAATGTATTGGAAAAAGATAATATATTAGAATTTAATCTACAATATTGCTCAAAGCTCTTTAAGAAAGAGACAATAGAAAGATTGAGTAATCACTATACAAAATTGTTAAAAGACATAACTAATAATATTGAAGGTAAATTATCTGATATAGAAATATTAACAGAAAAAGAAAGAAACCAAATACTATATGATTTTAATGATACAAAGACAGATTATCCTAAAGACGGAACAATACAAGAAGTATTTGAAGCTCAAGTAGAAAAAACGCCAGATAATATTGCAGTAGTATTTGAAGGGACACAGCTAACATATAAAGAATTAAATGAAAAATCAAATCAACTTGCAAGAATATTAAGAAATAAAGGTATTAAAGCTGAATCACTAGTAGGAATAATGGTTGAAAGATCTCCTGAAATGATAATAGGAATAATGGGGATTTTAAAAGCAGGAGGAGGATATCTTCCTATAGATCCAAGCTATCCAAAGGAAAGAATAGAATACATGTTAAAAGATAGTGAAAGTCATCTATTATTAAGCACAATAAATCTGGCAGGTAGTTTAGATTACAATGGACAAATTATAGATTTATTTAATGAAGATTTGTTTAAAGGTGATTCAAGTAATTTAGAAAGAATAAATAATTCCAATGATTTAGCATATGTTATTTATACTTCAGGAACAACTGGTAAACCTAAAGGAGTAGTGATTGAGCATAAAAGTGTAATTAATACTTTAGATCAGATGGAGAGGAAATATCCAGTTGAGAATAATGATGTTTACTTATTAAAAACAAATTATGTATTTGATGTATCAGTAACTGAACTATTTGGATGGTTTTTCGGAAATGGTGTTTTAGCAATAATGAATGAGAATGATCAGAAGGATATTAATTCAATTATTGATTCAATAGAAAAATATAAAGTAACACATATTAATTTTGTACCATCAATTTTAAATCTTTTTAATGAGATGATAGGGAATAGAATGGACAAGGTAAAAAGTTTAAAATATGTGTTTGCGGCAGGCGAGGAACTAAAAGCAAATATAATTTTTGATTTTTATAATAAGTTTACTGAAATTCAGCTTGAAAACTTATATGGACCTACCGAAGCTTCTATTTATTCAACCATGTACTCAATTGATAAAAGATTTAAGGGAGCTAATGTTTCAATAGGTACCCCTATACAAAATACTAAAGCATATATTATGAATAATAATCAGCTGAATCCAGTAGGGATAGCTGGAGAGTTATGCATAGGGGGAGAAGGATTAGCAAGAGGATATTTAAACAGACCAGAATTATCATCAGAAAAGTTTGTAGAAAATCCATTTGAACAAGGGAAGAAAATGTATAAAACAGGAGATCTAGCAAGGTGGTTGCCAGATGGAAATATAGAGTTCTTAGGAAGGATAGATAATCAAGTTAAAATAAGAGGATTCAGAATAGAACTTGGAGAGATAGAAAACAGATTATTACAACATGAAGGTGTTAAAGAAGCTGTTGTTGTAGTAAAGGAAAACAAGGAAAAAGAAAAATATATAAGTGCTTATGTAGTAAGTGATAAAGAGATTAGTGAGCTAAATTTAAAGAGATATTTAAAAGATAGCTTACCCGATTACATGATTCCTACTTATTTTATGAAACTGGACAAGATGCCATTAACACATAATGGAAAGCTTGATAGAAGAGCACTTCCGGAACCAAGTGTAGATGCTAATTTAAGTGAATTTGAAGCTGCAAGAAATGAAACGGAAGAAAAATTATCAAAAATATGGAGTGAGGTTTTAGGAGTTGAAAAAGTAGGAATAAATGATAACTTCTTTGAACTTGGAGGACACTCATTAAAAGCAACAGTGATTATAAATAAGGTGTATAAAGAACTAAATAAACAGATTCCATTAAATGAGTTATTTAAAAAGCCAACAATTAAAGAATTAAGTGAGTTAATTGAGAATATGGAAGAAAATCCATACTCAAGCATTAAAAAAGTAGCATCAAAGGAATACTATGAAGCATCATCTGCTCAAAAAAGAATGTATATGCTCCAGAAAATAGATAAGGATAGTACAGCATATAACATGCCAATAACATTTGAGTTAGAAGGAAAGGTTGATAAAAATAAGATATTAGAAACCTTTAAAAAGCTTGTTATTAGGCATGAAGCATTAAGAACTTGTTTTGAAATTGTTAAAGGGCAAATAGTGCAAAAAGTTGACAACTCATATGACTTCAAATATGTAGAGAAAAAAGACAATGAAGAAATTGACAATATAATTAGTCAATTTGTAAGACCATTTGAGTTAAATAAGGCTCCATTATTTAGAGTAGAACTAGTGGAAAGCAAAAATAAAGAATATATGTTAATAGATATGCATCACATAATATCAGATGGTGTATCTATGGAAATATTAATTAAAGATTTTACAGCTCTATATAATGGTGAAGTATTAGAACCATTAAAACTTCAATACAAAGACTTTGCTGCATGGCAAAATAACTTCTTAAAGTCAGAAAAAATGAAAAAGCAAGAAGAGTATTGGGTTAATAGGTTTAATGATGAAATACCATTATTAAACTTACCATATGATTATGAAAGACCAACTATCCAAAGTTTTGAGGGAGATAGTGTAAGTTTTAAAGTAGATGAAATAACTACTAAAAAATTAAGAGTTTTAGCTAAAGAAACAGGAGCAACAATGCATATGGTACTATTATCATCGGTGTATATACTTCTATCTAAATATAGTGGACAAGATGATATAGTAATAGGAATTCCAATAGCAGGAAGACCACATGCAGATCTTCAAAACATAATGGGTGTATTTGTAAATACTTTGGCATTAAGAAATAAACCTGTAAGTGGAAAGATGTATCTAGATTTCTTAAAAGAAGTAAGAGAAAATTCTTTAAAGGCATATGAGAATCAAAGTTACCAATTTGAAACTTTGGTAGAAAAACTAGGTATGAGAAGAGAGCAAAACAGATCACAATTATTTAATGTAATGTTTAATATGATAGATAGTATTACCGATGATTCTTTTGTGACTGATGGTCTTATGATGAAACAGTATAGTAATAGAAATATAATGTCCAAATTCGATTTAAGTATAGGAGCAATGGAAAAGGATAATATTCTAGAATTGAATTTCACATATTATAGCAAGGTATTTACAAGAGAAACTATTGAAATAATCACAGAGGATTTTATTGGCATACTTAATGCTATAACTAGTGATAGAAATATATCAATATTAGATTTAATTTATAAAGAAATGGAACAAACTCTTTATGCTATGGAAGAAGTTGCACTGGAAGTAGATTTCGATTTGTAAATTATTTACTTATAGGTAGGTGAGATTGTGGAAAAAAATGAACTACAATTTAATTCACATAAATATTGGATGAAAGAATTAATGAAAGCAGAAGAAAGTGAAAAGTTGAAGCATGATTATTATAGTGATATAAGTTATAAAAAAGAAATTTATAATATATCAATTGATAGGGACTGCGGCATTAAACTATCAGAAATGTGCAAGAAAAATAGTTTCTTGATATATTCATTCTTAGTATCAGCACTTAAAGTCAATTTATCTAAATATATGTTTAAAAAATATATTACAGTTGGAATTCCTTACTTTAATCCTAAAAATAAAAGAAAATTAGCAAATAGTAAGGTATTACCATTAAGTTCATATGTGGATTATGAGAAAACTTATAAAGAATATATGAAATCAATTAAAGAACAGATCTTAAATGTATATAAAAATCAAGACTTTTTAAATACATCAATATTATCAGATAGCAATGTTTGTAAAGATATCATGGAAATAACAGCAATAAACATATGTATGAAGAACCTTCATGAAGATAAGTACATTAATTATATATGCAATTCAAGTAAAAATGAAATATCATTTTTACTTGAATTACTGAAAGATAACACTATAAAAGCTCAAGTTATATATAATTCAAATTTATTTTCTGAAAGTACAATTGCAAATATTTCTAGGTGTTTTAGAAAAACTTTAGATGATATCCTTAATGATCATAATCAGAGTATTAAAGATATAAAAATATTGTCTGAGGAAGAGAGGAGTCAAATACTATATGAGTTTAATGATACAGAGATAGATTATCCTAAAAATAGGACAATACAAGAAGTATTTGAAGCTCAAGTGGAAAAACAGCCAGATAATATTGCAGTAGTATTTGAAGGAACACAGTTAACATACACACAAATAAATAAAAAATCAAATCAAATTGCAAGAATATTAAGAAAAAATAAAATAGGTCCAGGGTGTATAGTAGGAATAATGGTGGAAAGATCTCCAGAGATGATAATAGGAATATTGGGGATTTTAAAAGCAGGAGGAGCATACCTTCCTATAGACCCAAGCTATCCAAAGGAAAGAATAGAATACATGTTAAAGGATAGTGAAAGTAACCTACTATTAAGCACAGAAAATCTATCAGGTAGTTTGAATTTCAATGGAAAAATCATAGATTTATATAATGAAGATTTGTTTAAAGGTGATTCAAGTAATTTAGAACAAATCAATAATTTCAGTGATTTAGCATATGTTATCTATACTTCAGGAACCACTGGTAAACCAAAAGGAGTAATGATTGAGCATAAAAGCGCAATTAATACTTTAGATCAGATGCAGAGGAAATATCCAGTTGAGAATAATGATGTTTACTTATTAAAAACAAATTATGTTTTTGATGTATCAGTAACTGAACTATTTGGGTGGTTTTTCGGAAATGGTGTTTTAGCAATTATGAATGAGAATGATCAGAAGGATATAAATTCAATTATTGATTCAATTGAAAAATATAAAGTAACACATATTAATTTTGTACCATCAATTTTAAATCTTTTTAATGAGATGATAGGGAATAGAATGGACAAGGTAAAAAGTTTAAAATATGTGTTTGCAGCTGGTGAGGAACTAAAAGCAAATATAATTTTTGATTTTTATAATAAGTTTACTGAAATTCAGCTTGAAAACTTATATGGACCTACAGAAGCTTCTATTTATGCAACCATGTATTCAGTTGATAAAAGATTTAAAGGAGATAATGTATCAATAGGTACGCCTATACAAAATACTAAAATATATATTATGAATAATAATCAGCTGAATCCAGTAGGAGTAGCTGGAGAGTTATGTATAGGGGGAGAAGGAGTAGCAAGAGGATATTTAAATAGACCAGAGCTAACAGCTAAAAAGTTTGTAGATAATCCATTTGAATCTGGAAAGAAAATGTATAAAACAGGAGACCTGGCAAGGTGGTTACCTGATGGAAATATTGAGTTTTTAGGCAGAATAGATAACCAAGTTAAAATTAGAGGATTCAGAATAGAACTTGGAGAGATAGAGAACAGATTATTACAACATGAAGATCTTAAAGAAGCTGCTGTTGTGGTAAAGGAAAATAAGGAAAAAGAAAAATATATAAGTGCTTATGTAGTTAGTGATAAAGAAATTAGTGAGTTAAACCTAAGGGACTATTTAAAAGAAAATTTACCTGATTATATGATTCCTGCTTATTTTGTGCAACTAGAGAAGATGCCTATAACAACTAATGGAAAGCTTGATAGAAGAGCACTTCCAGAACCAGATTTAGAAATTATTTTAAGTGAATATGAAGCACCTAGAAATAAAGTAGAAGAAGCACTTTCAAAAATATGGAGTGAGGTACTAGGAGTCGACAGAATAGGAATAAATGATAACTTCTTTAATCTTGGAGGGCACTCATTAAAAGCAACAATACTTTCAAATAAAATACATCAAGAATTTGAGATGGAAATTCCATTAAGAGAAATATTTGAAGCTCCAACAATTAAGGGAATAAGTGAGTATATTGAAAATGGAGAAAAAAGTATATATTCATCAATAGATTCTACGGAAGAAAAGGATTATTATGAGGTATCATCAGCTCAAAAGAGAATGTATTTACAATATAAATTTAACACTGAAAGTACAGGATATAATATGCCTTGTGCTATCGAAATTGAAGGAAAGCTTGTTAAGGAGAAAGTTCAAAAAGCTATTAATGAATTGATAAAAAGACATGAATCCTTAAGAACATCATTTGAAGTTATAGATGGACAAATAGTACAAAAGATAAATAAAGACATAGATTTCAATATAGATTTTATTGAATATACAACTGAAACAAATATTAATGAAGCTATAAATAATTTTGTAAGACCATTTGATTTAAGTAATTCTACATTACTAAGAATGGGATTAATGAAGATTCAAGAGGATAAACACATAATTATATTTGATATACATCATATAATATCTGATGGTGTATCATCAGGGATACTAATTAAAGAATTTATTCAATTATATAAAGGAGAAATTTTAAGTCCTCTTAGAGTACAGTATAAGGATTATGCACAATGGCAGAATGAGTTTTTTAAGAGCGAGAAATATAATACTCAAAAAGAATATTGGGAAAATGTTTTTCAAGGAGAAACTCCTATACTTAATATAAATACAGATTATCAACGTCCTGCAATACAAAGCTTTGAAGGAGATAGATTTGAATTTGAAATAGATGAAGAGTTATCATGGACTTTAAAAATGCTGGCTAAAGAAACTGACTCAACTTTATATATGGTTTTATTAGCTGTATATAATATATTGTTAAATAAATATACTGGACAACAGGATATTGTGATAGGTTCACCAATAGCTGGCAGACGACATGCTGAGTTGCAAAATATTTTAGGTATGTTTGTTAATATGCTATCAATAAGAAGTTATCCAAGTGGTAAAAAAAGTTTTATGCAATTATTAGATGAGATTAAAGAAAATACATTGAAGGCATATGACAATCAAGATTATCAATATGAAGATTTAGTGGAAGCATTAAATTTATCTAAAGATATGAGTAGAAATCCTTTATTTGATGTAGTATTTTCACTAAGCAATTTTGATGAAGAGACAATAGAATTAGATGATTTAAAATTCACAAATATAAAAATGGAAAATAAAATATCTAAATTTGATCTAACATTAGATGCTTATGAAAAAGAAAATAGAATCGTCTTTAGTTTTGAATATGCCACTGATTTGTTTAAAAAGCAAACTATTCAAAGATTATCAAATTATTATGTTAATATCTTGAGACAAATAACTAAAAATCCTTTGATAAATATATTGGATATAGAGATTTTCACAGAAGAAGAAAAAAAGAAAATTCTCTTTGATTTTAATGACACAAGGATGGATTATGATAGGGAAAAAACAATACATGAGCTTTTTATGGAACAGGTAGAAAAGACACCAGATGAGATAGCTATAGTTTATGAGCATAAAAGTATTACTTATAAAGAATTAAATGAAAAGACAAATCAATTAGCTGAATTATTGAGGGAACATGATGTTAGAAGAGATGAAATAATAGGTATAATGGCTGAAAGATCCATAGATATGATTATAGGAATTTTAAGTGTCTTGAAAGCTGGAGGAGCGTATATGCCTATTGACCCTGAGTATCCTATTGGAAGAATTCAATATATGCTTAGTGATAGTAATTCAAGGATATTACTTACACATAATAATTTTCAAGATAATATTGAATACAATGGGCAAATTATTGACATTAGTGATGAAAACATTTACAGAAGAGATGTAAAAAAGTTGGAGAATATAAATAAATCAGAAGATCTATTATATGTAATGTATACTTCAGGATCAACAGGAAACCCAAAAGGTGTAATGCTTCAACATAAAGGTGTTGTAAATATATCGAAATGGTATAAGGATATGTTTTCTATAGAAAAAAACAAGCGAATTATACACATGGCTAATGTCTCATTTGATGCTTCTATAGTAGAAATTTTTCCTTTCCTTATATATGGAGGAACACTTTATATCGTAAGAAAAGAGATAGCTCTTAATAAAAAAGAGTTTATAAACTTTATAGATAAAAATAACATTAATATTGCTCAGTTTGTGCCAATGACCTTAAAAGAACTTTTAAGTGATGCTTCTAAACCTAAAAGTTTAAATAAAGTTCTAGTTGCGGGTGATTGTCTTGAAGATTCTTTAAAAGATAAAATTCTTTCACAAGGATACGACTTAAGTAATCATTACGGGCCAACAGAAGGTACTGTAGACTCTATAGCTACAAAATGTGAAAAAGGTATAACCACAATAGGAAAACCTATTTATAATACTAGAGTTTATATTTTAGATAAAGATGATAAGTTGTGTCCAATAGGGGCATCTGGTGAGTTGTGTGTAGCAGGTGATGGATTAGCTAGAGGATATTTAAATAAACCAGAACTTACAGAAGAAAAGTTTGTGGAAAATCCATTCTCTTTAGGTGAAAAGATGTATAGAACTGGGGATTTAGCATGTTGGGAGTCAGATGGGAATATTACCTTCCAGGGAAGAATAGATCATCAAGTTAAGATTAGAGGATATAGAATTGAGTTAGAAGAAATAGAAACGCAATTATTAAAACATAATGATATTAAGGAAGCTGTTGTGATAGATAAAGTAGATTCCAACGGAGCTAAATATTTATGTGCATATATTGTTGCAAGAACCAAATTATTAATTCCTGAATTAAAAGAACATATATCAAATGATTTACCTGGTTATATGGTTCCTTCAAGATTTGTTCAAATGGAGAAAATGCCAATTACTACAAGTGGAAAGGTTGATAGAAAAGCACTTCCACATCCTGAAAATGATATTGATACAGGTACAGAGTATGTTCCTCCAACAAATTTAATTGAGAAAAAGCTGATAAAGATATGGCAAGAGGTATTAGATGTAAAAAATATAGGGATTAATCATAACTTCTTTGAATTGGGAGGACATTCAATAAACGCTACAGTCTTAGTGTCAAGGATACATGAAGAGCTAAATATTGAAGTGCCTTTTAGTGAGATATACAAAAGTCCAACAATAAAGCGTCTCTCTAAATATATTAAGAAATCACAAGAAAAAGAATATACTTCTATACCAAAGCTTCCAGAAATGGAGTATTATCCAATATCATCAGCTCAGAATAGGATTTATATTATGTGGCAGCTTGATATGAAGTCAACTGCATATAATGTTCCACTAGGCTTAATTTTAGAAGGCGATTTAAACAAAGTTAAATTTGAAGAAGCGATAAATAAGATAGTTAAGAGACATGAAGTATTGAGAACATCATTTAAAATAGTTGATGGAGAGCCAATGCAGAGGATTCATAGTAATATTGACGTGAATATTGAGTACAGAGAGACAGAAGAGAATAATATAAAAGCTATTGCAGAGCAATTTATTAAACCATTTGACTTAGAGAAAGCCCCGCTTATGAGGGTTGCATTAATAAAGTATGCTCATAAGAAACACTTGCTTTTGTTCGACATGCACCATATTATCACTGATGGAATATCAACAAATATCTTAAGTAAGGAATTTACTAGTGCTTATGAAGGTAGGGAATTACAGGATTTAAGGATACAATATAAAGATTATGCATCATGGAATAATGAATTTATAAGGTCGCAGGCTATGATGAATATACGTGACTATTGGATGAATAAATTAAATGATTTCGCAAAAACTGAACTGCCTAGGTCAACATACATCAACAATGGACAAGTTTTTGGGAAAGTTATTCAGAGTGAATTAGATACAGAAATATATGAGAAAATGAATGATTTTTGTATTAGATATGGCATTACTAAATCTACATTCATGTTAGCGATTTTCAAAATAATATTAATGAAAATTTGCAATCAAAATGATATTACCATAGGTGTTCCAGTTGCAGGCAGGAAACATAAGGATTTAGAAAATATTATGGGCGTTTTCTTAAATGTTTTACTTGTTCGCACTAATATTGATAAAAATGATACATTTGGGGATTATCTACAAATAGTAAATAATAATTTAATGGAAGCACTAGAATATCAAGATTTGCCATATGAAGATTTATTTTCAATGGCTAAGGAAGAAATGAAACTTAAGGATACATCATTATTTTCAATATTATTTAATTATCTTCCATATCAAAAGGATCAGGAATTAAAGCTCTCCGAAATTAATATAAGTCCATATGAGTTTCGAGAGATAGAACCTAAGTATAGTTTAACTTTATATGTTACCGAAGGTGTAGATAAGATATCTTTGAGAGCTACATTTAGAAGTGATATAGAAGGATATATGATAGAAAATATCTTAAATAACTTTAAACCAGTTATGGAATCGGTAATAAATAATGAGAATAAATTAATAAATGAAATTCTATCTTGGAGCACTAATAAAACAGATGTTTATTTAGAAGAATTTGACGTTGAATTTGATAATCAAGAGTTTTTCTAATTACAGCTTTTGATTGAATAAGGAGGATAATTTATGGAAACAGAGTTTTTGCATGAAAGAGTAAGTATCATTGCATCAAAGTTTGCTAATAAAACAGCAATTGAGCACGGGGATAGAAGTATTTGTTATTCAGAACTAGAAGAAAGAGCTAATCAAATTGCAAATACATTAAATATAAAAATTGGTAACAAGAGAAACATTGCTGTTATGCTTGAAAACGGTATTGAAATAATTGAAACAATGATGGGAATATTTAAATGTGGAGCAGTATTTGCACCTTTAGATCCATTATTTCCTGAGAGTAGAATCAAATTAATGATTAATAGCATAGATGCTGATTGGGTAGTAACTCAATCAGCATGGCTAAATAAATTGAATAGCATTATGGAGAATGAAAACAAAAAAATAAATGTATTAGTTTTAGATTCAATCAAAGATGAGATTGAAAATTATAAGAATCTAAATATTTTAGAATTTGATATTAATATGGAAAAAAATTATTGTAAATCCTTAAGTAATAATAAACATTGCTATATTTATTTTACATCAGGATCTACAGGAACCCCAAAAGCTATTCTTGGAAGACATAGAAGTTTAAAGCATTTTATAGATTGGGAAATAAGAGAGTTCGGCATAAATGAAGACTTTAAGATTAGTCAGTTAACGTCTATAACCTTTGATCCCTTTTTAAGAGATGTTTTTGTTGCTTTGTGTACTGGGGCTACCTTATATATACCTAAAGATAAAGAGAGTATAATAACCCCAAATAGACTTATTCAATGGATAGATGAGAAGGAAATTACATTAGTGCATATGGTTCCAACTATATTTAAGGCAATTATGCATGAGATAGAAGAATCAAATCATTTTGAAAAGTTAAGATATGTTCTCTTAGCAGGTGAATTATTAAGAGGTAATGATATTAGAAAGTTTATTGAATTATTTGATACAAGAATTCAACTAGTGAATTTATATGGACCTACAGAAACAACATTAGTTAAACTATTTCATAGGGTTGATAAGAGTGATGTAGACAGAATATCTGTTCCAGTAGGAAAGCCTATGAATGGGACTCAAGTTATGATATTAAATGATGAGATGCAGATATGTGATACAGGGAGCATAGGGGAAATTTATATACGAACTCCTTATATTACATCAGGATACTATAATAATGTAGAACTGAGTAGAAAAGTGTTTCTTCAAAATCCATTTAGTGATAACCCTAATGATATTATATATAAAACTGGAGATCTGGGAAGAATGTTGCCAAGTGGAAATGTTGAAATCTGCGGTAGAATAGATCATCAAGTGAAATTAAGAGGTGTCAGAATAGAACTTGGTGAAATAGAGAGTCATATTTTGGGCTTTAAAGGTGTAAAAGAAGTTGTGGTGGTTGCAAGAGACGATTCAGACGGAAACAAATATCTTTGTGCATATATCATTTCTTCTAACCAATTAATTGTAAGTGAACTTAAGAAATATCTGTATAGCAGATTACCAGATTCTATGATTCCAACTGGCTTTGTTCAGCTTAGCAAAATGCCATTAACTAGCAGTGGAAAGATAGATAGAAATGCACTACCTGAACCACAATTTGAATGTGAAACAGAATATGAAGCACCTGAAAATGAAACACAAGAAAAAGTACTCCATATTTGGTCAGACATTTTGAAAAGAAATGATATAGGAATAAACCATAATTTCTTTGACGTAGGGGGGCATTCTCTAAGGGCGGCAGAAGCAGTATCAAGAATACACAAAGAGTTGAATTTTGAATTATCTCTAAGAGATATTTTTGAAAATCCAACAATAAAATTGCTTGATAATTATATGAAGCAGACTAAATGTAATGTATTTACATCTATAAAAAAGGTAGAAGAGAAAGAATATTATCCAGTTTCAGCAGCCCAGAGAAGGATATATATGCTTAATCAACTTGAAGGGGTAGGAACAACTTATAATATATCTAAGGTTATTATATTAGAAGGAATATTATGTAAGGAAAAATTAGAACAAGCATTTAAAGAACTTGTAAGGAGACATGAAAGCCTCCGTACATCCTTCGAAATGTTGAATGGTGAAATAGTACAAAAAATACATAAAGAATCATGTATTGAAGTGATATATGAGGAAGCAGAAGAGAATCAGATTTTAGAATTAAAAAATAAATTTATACAACCTTTTGATTTGAGTAAAGCACCATTGATAAGAGTTAAATTTGTAAAGATCAGAAATGATAAACATATATTATTTGTTGACATGCATCATATAGTATCAGATGGTGTGTCTACTTTTATAATGATACGAGAATTTGCTGACTTATATAATGAAAAAAAATTACCAGAATTATCAGTACAGTATAAAGATTTTACAGCATGGCAAAACAAGCTATTTGAGTCAGAAGCAATTAAAAAGCAGGAAGAATACTGGGTTAATACCTTTGAAGGTGATATTCCTGTACTTAATATACCAACAGACTATTCAAGACCAGCTGTAAAAAGTTTTGATGGAAATGAAATTTATTTTGAAATAGATAATAATTTATCAGAAAAACTTAAGTTGTTAGCAAAGAATATGAAATCATCCTTGTATGTGGTGCTATTGTCAGCATATTATACATTACTATCTAAATATACAGGACAAGAAGATATAGTAGTTGGTTCTCCTATTGCGGGAAGAAATCATGCAGATACTCAGAATATGATAGGTATGTTTGTAAACACTCTTGCTTTGAGAAACTATCCAAAAGGAGAAAAAACATTCGAAGGTTTTTTAAAAGAGGTAAGAGACAATTTTATGGCTGCATATGAAAATCAAAGTTATCAATTTGAGGAATTAGTAACAAAACTAGAGTTGGAAAGGCACTTAGACAGAAATCCTTTATTTGATACCATGTTTGTATTGCATAACAAGCAAAGTGACGAGATAAGTATAAATGACTTAATAATCAAACCATATAATAATACAAAAACAGTTTCTAAGTTTGATTTAACATTTAATGCTGTGGAATCGGAGGATAATATAAATGTAAGTGTAGAGTACTGCACTAAATTATTTAATGAAGATACTATAAAGAGACTAATATCACATTTCAAGAGAATATTAGAAGAAATAACTGACAATCCGAAAGAAAAAATTAAAGATATAGATATGGTTTCAGAAGAAGAAAAAAAACAAATATTGTTTGATTTCAATGAAACAAAAGCTGTATTTCCAGATGATAAAACAATACATCAAATATTCCAGGAACAGGTAAACCGTACACCTGATAATACTGCCATCATATTTGATGATAAGAGTCTAACTTATAGTGAATTAAACAGCAAAGCAAATCAACTTGCTAGAGAATTATTGGAGAATGGAGTAAAACCTAATGAGGTTATTGGATTAGTGGTAGAGCGTTCAATGGAAATGATTATAGGAATGATCGCAATATTAAAATCAGGAGGCGCATATTTACCTATAGATCCAGCATACCCAAAAGATAGAATAATATATACATTGGAAGATAGTAAGGCTCAAATTTTATTAACTAAATCTAATCTATTAAGTGATTTGAAATATGATGGAAAAATAATAAATATGGACAAAGATAGTATATATCTAAGGGAAGACAGCAATCTTAGAGTAGATAATACGCCTAATGACCTGGCTTATGTTATATATACTTCAGGGACTACGGGTAAACCTAAAGGTGTGATGATTCAACATAAAAATGTAGTAAGGCTTCTATTTAATGATAAATTTCAGTTTGATTTCAGTGAAAGTGATGTATGGACAATGTTTCACTCATTTTGTTTTGATTTTTCTGTTTGGGAGATGTATGGAGCACTGTTATATGGAGGAAAACTTGTAGTTGTTCCAAAATCAGAGGCACTAGACACAACAGAATTTTTAAAGTTACTAAAACGAAATAAAGTTACAGTTTTGAATCAAACTCCTACAGCATTTAATAATCTTATTAAGGCGGATAATGGAAATGATGATGGTGGGCTTGTATTACGTTACGTAATCTTTGGTGGTGAAGCTTTAAAGCCAGCTATGCTTAAAAGTTGGAAAGTCAAATATCCAAATACAAAGCTAATAAACATGTATGGAATAACGGAAACTACTGTACATGTCACCTACAAAGAAATAACTGAACATGAAATCAATTTAAATATAAGTAATATAGGAAAGCCAATACCAACTTTGAATGTTTATATTATGGATAAATATATGAATGTACAGCCCATAGGAATACCTGGTGAATTATGTGTAGGGGGAATTGGAGTAGGAAAGGGATATCTAAACAAACCTGAACTAACCAGTACAAAATTTATAGTCAATCCATATAATGAAAAAGATATAATTTATAGATCCGGTGACTTAGCTAGACTACTTCCAGGCGGAGATATTGAGTACATGGGTAGAATAGATCATCAAGTAAAAATAAGAGGATTTAGAATAGAACTAGGTGAAATAGAGAATCAGATTCTTAAACATGAAGCAGTTAATGAAGCTGTTGTAATAACACGTGAGGATGATAAGAGAGGGAAATATTTATGTGCATATATAGTAATAAAAAGAGAAGTTACAGTAGATGAAATCAGAGAACATTTAGGTAAAACACTACCTGATTATATGATTCCTTCTTATTTCAAGCATATTGATAAAATTCCACTTACATCAAATGGTAAGGTAAATAAAAAAGCATTACCAGAACCTGATGGGAATATCATCACAGGTGTAGAATATGTGGCCCCTAGAAATGAGATTGAAACAAAGCTTAAGACAATATGGGAAGAAGTCCTTGGAGTAGAAGTAGTAGGAATCAATGATAACTTCTTTAGCTTAGGTGGTGATTCAATCAAAGCAATACAAGTAGCATCAAGACTTAATAAATATGGCCTTAAAATGGATATAAAAGATTTATTTAAGTATCATTCAATAGGGCAATTAAGTAGGTTTATCAAGACTTCTAGTGCTATTTCTAATCAGAGTTATGTGGAGGGGGAGGTAAGTCTTACTCCAATACAAGTACAATTTTTCCAAGAGAAAAATATAGAAAGACACCATTTCAATCATTCAATAATGATATTCAGAGAAAGTGGTTTTGATGAAGTTCACATAAGAAAAGTATTTACAAAAATAGTAGAACATCACGATGCACTTAGGATGGTATTCAAAACACAAGAAAAAATAATAAAGGAATACAACAGAGATCTAGATGGAGAGTATTTTGAATTGACAGTAGTTGACTTAAGAGGTGAAGGGGATTGTGTGAATAGTATTGAAGAAGAGGCTAACAAAGTACAGGCTAGTATAGATCTAGAAAATGGGCCCCTTGTGAAGTTAGCATTATTTAAGACAGATGAGGGAGAACATCTACTTATAACTATACATCATTTAGTAGTAGATGGAGTATCTTGGAGAATAATACTTGAAGATTTTGAATCCTCTTATAAAATGATACAAAATAATGAAGAAATAAAACTACCTTTAAAGACTGATTCATTTAAAAGATGGTCTAAAAATTTACAAGATTTTGCTCAGAGCAATGAGTTAAAGAAACAAGTGGATTATTGGGTCAAAATAGAATCAAGTAATATTAAATCTTTACCAAGAGATAATAGGGTTTTAAAGAGAAAAGAGAGAGATTGCAGCATTGCATCTATGACCTTAGATACTCAATATACAGAGATGCTATTAAAAGATGTAAATAAAGCATACAACACAGAAATTAATGATATATTACTCACAGCATTAGGACAAGCTTTTAAAAAGTGGACAGGAGAACACTTGGTGCTTATTAATCTTGAGGCACATGGAAGAGAAGAAATAATTAAAGAAATAGATATAACAAGAACAGTTGGGTGGTTTACTTCTCAATACCCAGTTATTCTAGATATGTGTGAAGATAATGATTTGTCAAAACTAGTAAAAAATATTAAAGAAGATTTAAGGCACATACCAGATAAGGGAATAGGATATGGAGTACTAAAATATCTATCACCAGAAGAAATTATATCTAAAGATAAATTTAATTTACAGCCAGAAATAAGCTTCAACTATCTTGGTCAATTTGATGAGGATCTGAAAACAGAAATGTTTGAGATTTCAAAAATGCCAACAGGTATGAGTGCCAGTCAAGAGATAGAAAGAAAATATGCTTTTGATATAAACGGAATGGTAATAGATAATAAGTTGGTACTTAATTTTAGTTATGACGAACATGAATACAATAAGAGTACAGTGCAAAAACTTGTAGATTATTATTACGATAGTTTAACTAGTATTATTGATCATTGTGTTAAAAAAACTGACAGTGACATTACTCCATCTGATTTAGGAGATAATACACTTTCTATTGAAGATCTTGACTATATAACTGATTTATTTGAAAATTAATATCTTATTCAATGGGGGTACGAAAAAATGGATACAAAACAAAAGTTTGAGAAAATATATTCACTATCACCTATGCAGTTAGGAATGTTGTTTCATTATTTAAAGGATAATGATAGTAAAATGTATTTTGAACAGGCAGAATTACATTTAAAGGGAAATATTAATATTGAGATTTTCGAAAAAAGTCTTAACTTACTTATCAAAAGGCACGAAATCTTAAGAACAAATTTTGTTTATCAGAAGATACAGGAACCAAAACAAGTAGTATTTAAAGAAAAGGAAGTAAAGATTAACTTTCAAGATATATCCAACCTTGATGAAAGTGAAAAGCTTTTGAATATTGAAAAGTTTAAAGAACAAGATAAGGAGAGGGGTTTTGATTTAACAAAAGATAATTTAATAAGAGTTACAATATTTAAAACAGATAATGAAAATTATAAATTGATATGGAGTTGGCACCATATACTTATGGATGGTTGGTGTCTTGGAATTATCTTTAAAGATTTAATGAGAATTTACCAAGGATTAAAAAATGGTAACCCTATAAATCTTGAAAATATATATCCTTACAGCACATATATAGAATGGATACAAAATCAAGATAAAGAGATGGCTAAAAAGCATTGGGAAAAATATCTTGAAGGTTACCAGAAACAGGCTCTCCCTTTAGGGCATAATTCATCAAATTCTAAGAATGAATATAATAGAAAAGTGAATGCTTTCACTCTTGATAGTGAATTGCTTGGAGGCATGGAAAGGGTAGCAAAAGACTGTAAGGTAACATTGAATACGGTTTTCCAGGCAATATGGGGTATACTACTTCAAAGATATAACAATGTTGATGATGTGGTCTACGGAGCAGTTATTTCTGGAAGACCCCCAGAAGTTACAGGGATAGAGAATATGGTGGGACTCTTCATAAATACTATTCCAATAAGAGTAAAAACTAAAAGTCATGAGAGATTTAATGATGTTGTAAAAAAATTGCAGGAAAGTGTGGTTTCATCCTGTTCATTTGAGTATTTTTCTCTATCAGAGATACAATCTCTTTCAAAATTAAATAGAGATCTTATAAATAATATTGTTGTATTTGAGAATTATCCAGTAGATAAAGAAATTAAGGATTCATCTAATGGAGATATAGATTTCAAAATGGAGCATATGGAAATCTTTGAGCAGATAAATTATGATTTAAATTTAATCGTTTCAGAAGATGAAGAATTATTAGTAAAAATGCTTTATAATTCAAATGCATTCAGAGATGAAGATATTAAGAAAATTGAGTGTCATATGAAAAATATAATTAAATCTGTAATAAGAGATCCACAAATAGGTATAGAAGAAATTGAAATAATAGATGATAAGGAAAAACAACAAATTTTAAGGGAATTTAACAATACTCAAAGAGAATATCTATTAGATAGAACACTTCCACAGCTGTTTGAAGAGCAGGTGGAAAGGACACCAGATGAAATAGCAGTAGTTTATAATGATACACATTTAACATATAGAGAGTTAAATAATAAAGCAAATCAAGTTGCAAGAATATTGAGAAAAAAGGGTGTTAAATCAGATAGTGTAGTTGCAATCATGATGGAGCGTTCCTTAGAAATGATGATTGGAATTATGGGAATCTTAAAAGCTGGAGGAGCTTACCTTCCTATAGATCCGGAATATCCTAGTGGAAGAATAAAGTATATTATTGAAGATAGTAAAGTTAACTTGATGGTAACACAGAAAAAAGTAATTGAAAAATTTTCTGAGATTATGGTAGAGAGTGTTTATATCGATAATAATCAAGATTTACAAGGGGAAACAAATAATCTTGAATTAATATGTAAGCCTGAAAATTTAGCATATATCATATATACATCTGGTTCCACTGGAAAGCCAAAAGGAGTAATGATAGAGCATAGATCAGTAGATAATCTAATTAAAGGTATGAGTGAAAAAATTGATTTTTCTGAGGGAAAAAGTATATTGGCATTGGCTAGTGCAGCATTTGATATGTCCATACCAGAAATATTATTGCCTCCAATTAAGGGATTGAAAATGGTAATTGCAAATATGAATCAGCAAAAGGATACTAGAGAGCTATATAAACTTATCACAAAAAATAAAATTGATATGGTTGCATTAACTCCTTCAAGAGCAAAAATGTTGATGAATGATGATAAGAGTGTTCAGTGCTTGGAAGATGTTAGAGAAATTATGATTGGTGGAGAAGCGCTTCCAAAGGAAATATTTCAAGAGTTAAGGGGACTCACTAAAGCAAAAATATATAATTTGTATGGGCCAACTGAAGCAACAGTTTGGGCTTCAATGAATGATGCAATAGAATGTAGTAATGTAAGCATAGGTAAACCTATAGCTAATACAAGTATTTATATACTTGGACAGGATAACCAATTACAGCCAGTAGGAGTTGTAGGTGAACTTTATATTGCTGGTAGCGGAGTAGGAAGAGGATATTTTAATAAACCTGAATTAACAGATCAAAGATTTAAGATTAATCCATTTAAGGATACCAATCTTAACAGTGATGGTAGTGAAAGAATGTATAGAACTGGAGATTTGGGAAGGTGGTTACAAAATGGTGAAATAGAATTCCTAGGAAGAGCAGACAATCAAGTTAAGATAAGAGGATATAGAATTGAGCTTGAAGAAATAGAAAAGCAACTTTTAAAGCATGAATCAGTACATCAAGCAGTGGTAACAGTAAATAATGCAGCAAGTGGGGATACATACTTATGTGCCTATGTATCCATAGAAGATGAAACCACAATTAAGGTGCTTAAAGCTCACTTATCTAAGGAACTTCCAAGTTATATGATACCATCACATTTTGTAAAGATTGATAAAATTCCTCTTACTTCAAATGGAAAAGTAGATAGAGAAGCTCTTGTTAATAGTGAAGGTCATATTACTCATGAAACAGAATATGTACCACCTTCAAATGAGATAGAAGAAGCCTTAGTTAGAATTTGGAAAGAGGTACTTAAAGTAGAGGAAATTGGAGTTAATCATAATTTCTTTGAAATTGGAGGAAACTCTATAAATATTATTAAAATTATTAGTTTGATAAATAAAGAACTTAATATAAATATTTCTATAAGCGAGATGTTTTTAAATCCAACTATTGAAGCAATAGCAAGCAGCATTTATAAGGACAGTATTCTGAATAAACTTAAGTGCGTTGTGAGATTAAATAGTGAAACTACTGAAAAGAGAAACCTTTTCTTTGTACATGGTAGAGATGGAGATGTTTATGCATACAAAGAGCTTGCAAAGTTACTTGATGAAGACTGCAACTTTTACGGAATACAGGCAAGAGGTTTGATTGAACCATGTGCATTGCCTAAGAATGTAGATGAAATGGTTACTGAATATATTAACGAGTTAAAATGTGTACAACCTCACGGACCATATCTTATGGGCGGATATTGCTATGGAACGAGATTGGTTTATGAAATAACAAGAAGATTAGAAGAAGAAGGTGAAGTAGTAGAAAAGTTAATCATGCTGGATGAGGATGTATTTTTTTATGAGAACGCTTTAAAGTATATGAAGATAAGGTCATATGCATCAAAACCACTTAAATATGTGAAAAAATTAAGTAAGAATACTCATACTAATGATAAGAGAGTAATTTTAGATAAAGAAGAGGATAAGAAACTTTTAGAACATGAGGTTCAAAATGAGACTTCAATTAGAGAGAATATTGCTTATGTATGTGATAATACATTTCCAATAATGAATATAATAAATGCTCCAATATATGTTATGAAGGCACAGGAAAGTGTACATCCAAGATTCACTGAAGAAGACTGGAATAAGATGACTTTTGGAGATGTGAGTTTGTCTGTAGTTCCAGGAGACCACTTTACAGTATTTGAGTATCCTAATGTATATGAAGTAGCGGACCAAATAAGAGAAACATTAAGTAAATAATAATATGATATAGAGACTCCAACAAAAAAAATTAATTTATATGAGTCCATAACTTATTGATGAATCAAAATTTTGTAACAAGTATAAATTATTTTTTACAATGGATTCTCTATATTTAATAAATAATGAAAAGAGGTTAATTATGAACAAATTGAAATGCTTTATGGTATCATTCTTACTAATGACTATGGTGATACTAAATCCAATAAAGGTCGTTGGTCAAGCTGTTAATAATGAGATAAATAAGATTACAAAAGAAGAAGATAAGAAAATTCAAGAGTTTATTGATGAACAAATGAAAGATGGAGATATTCCAGGATTATCTATTGTTATAGTCCAGGAGGATGAAACCGTTTATCAAAAGGGGTTTGGATACGCAGATGTTAAGAAAAAAGAAGAGGTTACTCCAGATTCCCTATTTGAAATAGGATCAAATTCAAAAGCCTTCACAGCATTTGGAATTTTAAAGCTTCAAGAAGAGGGATTATTAGAACTTGATGATTCAATAAATAAATATATTCCTTGGTTAGACTTATATTTTGATAATAAGAAAGTAGATGTAACATTAGAACAATTTATGTATCATACTAGTGGAATTCCGTATAGTACAATCTATGATATTCCAATCTCTGATTCTAATGAGGCATTGGAAAATACAGTAGAGAATTTAAAAGGGATTGAATTAGAAACTGAGCCAGGAACTAATTTTAATTATGCAACTATTAATTATGATGTGTTAGGGTTAGTAATTGAAAAAGTTACAGGAATTAGATATCAAGAATATATCAAAAGGAATGTATTGAAACCCCTTGAGTTAAACAATACTTATTTGTATAGAGAAGAAGCTAAGGAAAAGTTAACTCAAGGATATAAACATAACTTTTTTAAATCTACACAATATGATGCCCCCGAGTATAGAGGAAATACTCCAGCAGGATATATCATTTCAAGTACAATTGACATGGCTAAATGGATGAAGATTCAACTAGGAGTTGTGGGTAGAGATCAAGTTACAAAAAATGTAGTAAATAAATCTCATGAAATAAGTGAAGAAAGAGAGTTTTTTAATAATAAGTCAATTTATGCAGGAGGATGGATGATAGACCAGTACTCCGATCAAATAATTTATCATGGAGGAAATAATCCAAATTATTCTTCATTTATAATATTAGATCCAAACAAGAATATGGGAATAACAGTATTAGGAAACGTAAATTCTCAATACATTCAGAATATTGCCTGGGGAATAAAAGATATTCTAAAAAATGAAACACCTAAAAGTAAAGTAAATGATTTTAATAAAACTACAGATTTATACGCAAGTGTACTGATAATAGTTATGGCTATACTTTTTGTGGCTATGGCTGGATTAGTAGTAAAGACAATTATAGAAATAATTCAAAAGAAAAGAAAAAAGAATAAAATCACTAAAAAAGGTATATTAGCTTTTGTTATTTCAGTAGTATTTATGAGTTTTGTATATTATTGTATTTATCTGATTCCTAGAGCTTTTATGGGAATATCAAACTGGAGATTTATGCTTGTTTGGTCTCCAATAACTGTAAAAATTGCAGCTTTATCAATAGTATTAGATTTAAGTGTTTTATATCTAGTGTTCTTATTAAGGGGAATATATAGAAAGAGTAATGATAAATCCTTACTAGAGTTAGTTGTTCTTAGCATAGTAAGTGGTTTTGGTAATTCACTTATAATATTATCAATCAATTTAGCGCTAGGAAACAAAGTTAATATATTAAATATTGGTGTATACTTTATTTTAGGAATAGTACTATATGTTTATGGTCAAAGATTGGTGAGAGTTAACTTAATAAAATATATAAATGATATGGTCTATAATAAACGGGTAGATATAACAAATAAAATCTTGAAAGCTCCATTTGATGAATATGAGAAGATAGAAGATGGTAGAGTACATGCAATATTAAATAATGATACAGAAAGAGTAAGTAATATAGGGAACGTTGTAGTTAATGGTGTAACTGGAATTGTAACTTTACTGTTCTGCTGTTTATATTTAGCTATTATCAGCTGGCAAGGATTACTTTTATCTGTATCAATAATCCTTATAATAGCTACAATTTATTTCCTTGTAGGGAGATATGCGAATAAAATTTGGGAAGAAGCTAGAGATGTCCAAAATGCATTTTTTAGATTTATTAATGATTTAACTGCTGGATTTAAAGAACTCACACTAAACATTGGTAAGAAAAATGAATTTGAAGAAGATATGAACAGCACATGTAATGACTATAAAATAAAGCGTTCTAAGGCAAACTTAGCTTTTGCAAATTTATTTGTAGTTGGAGAATTATTGTTCACTCTTGCTATTGGTGGAGTAGTGTTCATTTTCCCATTGATTATTAAAAATATTGATAGCGGGACTTTAGGTACTTATGTATTTATATTACTGTTCATGACAGGTCCAGTACATGGAGTTTTAAATGCTATACCAGAAGCAGTCCAAATAAATATAAGTTTAAAGAGAATTAATAAGTTTTTAGAAGAAATAAAGACAATTGATGGTCATGAGATACATGAAAAAAATCTAAATATTCATGATAGAGTTGATTTGAGATTAAATGATTTGGAATTTGAATATGAGAATGATGAAGAAGAGGAAAGTAATTTTAAAGTGGGGCCAATAAATTTTGAATTTAAAGCAGGCGAAATTACTTTTGTAACTGGTGGAAATGGAAGTGGAAAATCAACCTTAGCTAAATTGATTACTGGACTATATAAGCCCACAAAAGGAAGTATAACATTAAATAATAGTAGTTTGAAAAATGAGGTAATTAGTCAACATTATTCAGCTATATTCAGTGATTTCCATTTATTTAAAAGTCTTTATGGAATTGATTGTGAAAAAGAAAAAGGAAGAATTAAAGAGTATTTAAAGAAACTAGGAATGGATGAAAAAGTTAAAATTGAAAACAACCAATTTAGCACAATCAATTTATCAACAGGTCAAAGAAAGAGACTGGCTCTACTTATAACTTATCTGGAAGATAGACCAATATACTTATTTGATGAATGGGCAGCAGATCAAGACCCAGAGTTTAGAAGATTTTTCTACAGAGAGCTTTTACCAGATTTAAAACAACGAGGCAAGTGTGTTATAGCAATAACTCATGATGATAATTATTTTGATGCTTGTGATAGCTCTATTAAGATGGAGATGGGTGAATTATTGTTGTCTTAGTGGATTTAGGTTTCACTAGGGATTCTCTATAAGAAAATGTACCACAAAATTTGATTTAAATTGATGGTACATTTTTCTTTCTATAAAGAAAAACCACTCCAATTATAAATGAATGATTGTATAAAATTATAGTAAGTATACGTCAATGGGGGGATATTATGTATTATAATTTATCACATCCTCAAAAAAGGATTTGGTACATAGAAAAAATTAATACGGGTTCAAATTTTCATAATCTTGGTGGATGTTTGAAGATTAGTGGAGATATTGATTATAAAATACTAGAAGATACGATTAACAGAGTAATTCAAATTAATGATGGATTGCGAATAAGGTTTACAGAAAAAGATGGAATACCTTATCAATATGTAAGTGATTATAAAAAAGAAAGAATAGATGTACTTGATTTTAACATAGTTAAAAATTCACAAGAAAAATTCAATGCTTGGACAGAAGAGGTTTTTAAGAAGAGGTTCCAAATAGAAGATAGTCAGTTGTATTATTTTGCAATTTTTAAGACCAATGAAAAAGAGGGTGGAATCTTATTAAATATTCATCATATTATTGCAGATGGATGGTCAATAAACATCATACAAAATCAAATATGTGAGATTTATAATGACTTAGTAAATGGAAACAACCCTAATTGTTCAAATGAATATTCTTATATGGATTACATTGAACGTGAAAAGAAATATTTAGAGTCTGATAGATTTAAAAAGAATAAAGAATTCTGGAATGATAAATTTAGTGATTTGCCAGAAAGCTTTCTTTATGATGGGGGTAGCAATCTTGATGGAAAACGTAAGACATATAATGTGGATAAGGAACTATCTTATAAAATTAAAAGATTTATAAAAGAAGAAGGTTGTTCACTAAATACATTATTTATATCTTCAATGCTTATATATTTAAATAAGATGACACAGGAAGATGATATAGTTATTGGTACACCAGTCTTAAATAGATCAGGGAAAAAAGAAAAAAATACAGTGGGAATGTATACAAGTACTATGCCTTTCAGAATCAATATAGATGAAAATATGACTATAGAGGAATTCATCGATACAGTAAATTCTCAGCTGAAAGCATGTTTTTATAATCAAAAATACCCTTATGATATTTTGGTAAATGATCTAGAATTAGCTAAAAAGGGATACGATGGGTTATTTAAAATGTGTGTAAATTATTATAACTCTAAGAATAATAATAAAATTAACGGGTTACCAGTTCAGTTGGAAGAGTATTATTGTGGTAATCAAAGTTATTCCCTTCAATTAATAATTAAAGAATGGGATAATGATGAAAGGATTACTCTTAGCTTTGATTATAAAACAAGTGAGTATTCAAGTGATTATATTTCAAACATGTATAAATATATGATGAATATAGCATGTGAGATATTGAATAATAAAGATGAAAGAATAAAAAATCTAGGATTATTGGATGATGAAGAAATTAATGAGAGAGTATATAATTTTAATTCAACAAAATCAGAATATCCCAAGGATAAGACTGTAAATCAGTTATTTGAGCAGCAAGTAAGAGAAACACCAGATAAAATTGCAGTTATTTTTGGTAATGAAAATCTTACTTACAGAGAATTAAATAAACGTGTAAATCAAATGGCTCAATATTTAAGAAAAAATCATGTAGCAAAAGGAAGTATTGTTGGAATAATGGCTAATCATTCAATTGAATTGGTTATTGGAATTTTAGGAGTTATGAGAGCAGGGGGAGCGTATATTCCTATAGACCCTGCATATCCTACTGAGAGAATTATGTATATGCTAGAGGATTCTGGGACTTCATTGCTTTTGACTAATATAAGTATTAGTACCCATGTTAGGTTTCAAGGGAAGATCTTGGACTTAAATAATTATGAAATATATATTGATAATTCAGAAAAGAATGAAAATTTGGGGCTGGTAGCTAGTCCAGAAGATTTGGCTTATATTATTTATACTTCAGGATCAACAGGAAAGCCAAAGGGAGTTATGATTGAACAAAGAGGTTTAGTTAATTATATATGGTGGGCTAAGAAAATGTATTTAAAAGATAAGGATGATATCTTTGCCTTGTATTCATCTATATCATTTGACCTTACTGTAACCTCAATATTTACTCCCTTAATATCTGGAAATACAATTTGTATTTACCATGATGATGGAAATGAGTTTATTTTATATAAGATACTTAAGGATAATAAAGTCACAGTTGTTAAATTAACACCATCACATTTGACTTTACTTAAAGATATGGATAACAGTGAATCAATAATTAGAAGGTTCATTGTAGGGGGAGAAAATCTTAAATCCAGTTTAGCTAAAGAGATTTATGAGAGCTTTAACTCTAATATAGAGATTTTAAATGAATACGGTCCCACTGAAACAGTGGTTGGATGTATGATACATGAATATAACCCATTAACAGATACAAATGCTTCAGTTCCAATTGGTATTCCTGCTGATAATGTTCAAATATATCTATTAGATAAAAATTTAAAGGCAATTCCTGAAGGGGCAATTGGAGAAATGTATGTTTCAGGAGATGGAGTTGCTAGAGGGTATCTGAATAGAGAAGAGTTAACAGAGGAACGGTTTATAAATAATCCTTTTGTTGAAGAGGCAAGAATGTACAAGACTGGAGATAAAGGAAGATATTTAAAAAATGGTATAATTGAATATGCTGGTAGAAGCGATAATCAGGTTAAGATAAGAGGACACCGTATAGAGCTTGGAGAAATAGAAGAGTATCTATTAGAAAATGAATATATTGATGAAGCTCTTGTAATAGATAAGAAAAACAAAAATGGAGATAAAGTATTATACGCGTATTTAATAGGAGATAATGAATTAGATAACTCAGAGTTAAAAAAATGGTTAGTATCTTTTGTTCCAAAATATATGATTCCAGTTGATTTTATATATTTAAAGGAATTTCCACTAACACCAAATGGAAAGGTTGATATTAAGAAACTCCCAGAAGGTAATCAAATAGAAAAAGAATTTATTAGTTCAAGAAATGATATAGAAGATAGTCTAGTTCAAGTGTTACAAGAAATTTTAGGTGTTAATGAGATAAGTATGAATGATAATTTTTATCAACTTGGAGGAGATTCAATAAAGGCAATACAGATTGCATCAAAGCTAAAAAACATGGGGTTAGAAATAAAAGTCAAAGATATTCTTTCACAAGATGCAATTGAGGAGATAGCTGCATCAATTGAGATAATTAGTGAAAATATAATAATTGATCAGGAAGTTCAATCAGGAAATATAATGAAGACTCCAATTACTGAATGGTTTTTCTCACAAAACTTTATTAATGAAAATTATTACAATCAATCAGTCTTATTAGAGTGTAAAGAGAAATTAAACAGCGTTGAGATTGAAAAGGCAATGAAAAAATTAATAGAGCATCATGATATTTTACGGTTAAATTACAATAAAGATAAAAAAGAGCTATTCTATAATAATGAGTATTTAAACAATAGAATTATTATCGAAGAGTATAATATATCTCAATACTCTTCAAATGAACAGGAAGGTAAAATAAAAGAAATTGGAAGTAAAATTAAAGCAAGTTTTGATATTCAAAAAGATGTACTGATTAAAGTATGTATTTTTAACAGGGGTGAGGTTGGACAAACTATTTTATTTACTGCCCATCACTTAATTGTAGATGGAGTCTCATGGAGAATATTACTAGATGACTTTGGAACTGTGATTGAACAAATAAAAGCAAATGAAGAAGTAAAGCTGCCTTTAAAAACACATTCATTTAAAGAATGGTCAATCAAACTTAATGATTATGTAAATGATATAAATAAAAATGAAAAAGAGTATTGGAATAAAGAAAAAGAAAAGAAATTTACGTATCCAATTGATCATGATTTAGGAGAGAGTTCTGTAAAAAGCTCTTTAACTTTGGAGAGAGTAATTGATGAAGAATTAACACAAGAACTTTCATTAAAGGTTAATGAAATATATGGAATGGACTTAAATGAAGCTTTAATAGCTGCATTGGTAATGACAATTAAGGAGTTAACAGGTCAAGAAGATATTATTATTGAATTAGAAAGACATGGTAGAGAAGTTATAAATGAAGAAATTGATGTTTCTAGAACAATTGGATGGTTTACTAGTATGTATCCTGCAATTATTAATGTTACACAAGAAGAAATTCAGGGAAATATAAAATCTATTAAAGAACAGCTCAGGAATATACCTAATAAAGGATTTGACTTTAGTATCCTTAAATATTTAAAAGGTGAATTTACTAAATATAATAATCAGCAAATAAGATTTAATTATTTAGGGGAATTTGACAACATAGTTAATAATAACGCATTTGAAATTTTAAATCTTGATTCTGGAAATGAAGTAGGAGAAGAAAATCATTTGACAGCTTTGATTGATATTAATGCTATGATTCTACATGAAAAACTTAGTATAAAGGTAACATTCAGTAAAAATAAATTTAGAAATGAGACAATAGAAGAGTTTATTGAGTGCTATGTTGAAAAAATTAAAGAAATATTGAATCATTGTTCTAGTAAAGATGATAAGGAGTATACTCCTTCTGATTTTGTTGCAGTAGATATTTCCCAAGAGGACTTAGATATGTTACTTGGATAAATTATATGATAAATACAGAAAATTTAAGTTAGAAGAAAAGAAAAATATTTGTGTTTAATAGTATTTGATAGATAAAGAGTAGTTCAAAAAATTATGAACTACTCTTTTTGGTGATTAAAATGTTTTTAATGAACATGTTAAAAAAAAAAAATAACTTAAGGATTGATTTGGTTACAAGTTTTTTATTTTTGGGTAAAATTTTATTTTACATAAAAATTTTAAGTAGGGGGTTGTAAATGAATTGATAAAGTATGAGGACAAAAAACACAGAAAGCATTATTTATTAAATTAATAATCTCATTAATTGAGTATACACAATGGATGACATAAGTGTTGAATATTAACAGTAAGTTACTTTATATGAAAAATGCAACATAAAAAAATGTAAGGTTAAGTCGAAAATGTTTACATATCTATAAGAAAGTAATAAAATAATAGTTACAAAATAATGTTTTTTATATAATGTTATGTATTTATGTAAAAAAATGATATACAATAGGGGTGTGCTTAAGTATGATAAATTATATTGATAACGAAGAAAAAATAAAATCACCGATTAAGTATTATAGAAAGATTTTAAAGATTACTCAGAAAGAGTTAGCAGGTGAAAAGTATACAAGAGGTTATATACAAACATTAGAATCGGGTAAGAGGGTTCCGCCGTATAAATGTGCAGTATACTTGGTTGAAAAAATAACAGAGATTGCTAAAGAAAAGAAAATAAAAGTTGATATTACAGTAGATGAACTATTAAAAACTGAAAAAGAGAGAGTTTACAGTTGTTTTAAAGATACGATAGAAAAAATTAATCTAAGTAAAACATTAGAATGTGACCTTTTCGATTATGAAACTTTGATTGACACTATAAAAAGATATGACTTTAATGATCTTGAGAAGAAAGTTAAAATAATTATTGCTGAAAATTATTATAATAAAAAAGAATATTTGAAAGCGATTCAATTATATAACGAATATCTAAAAGATTTTGAGTATGATCAATATTTAATAAAAGAGGTTAATATATTAAAAAAAATAGGTACTTGCTTTTTAAAAATAAATAAGTATGAAAAAGCTATTGAAAGTTATGAAAAAGCTAAAAAAATGTACAATTTTAATAATATGAACGATACAGAAGAGTATATAAAAATATTATTCAATATCAGTTTGGTGTTTAATAAAATAAAGGATTTCAAAAAGAGTATTATTTATATTAAAGAAGCTATAAGTTTAGGAAGCGCAAGTGAAAGACTTAATTTGAAACTTAATATGCAGCTAGGCGCCAATTATATAGATAATAAAGAGTATGATAAAGCCTTAAAAATTTATAATAACTTATACAAAGATAACCCAGATAATTATCTTATAAATTATAATATAGCTACAATATATGAAAAACTAGGAGATAAAGATAAAGTAGAAGTTTTTTTAAATAAATGCTTATCTATAAAATTTGAAGATAATCAACAAAAATCTATATATTCTTTAATTTTATTAGCAAAGTTAAAACTTGAAAAAAAAGAAATAAGTTATGCAAAAAAATGCTTTAAGTATGCTATTGAAATCTCAAGTAAGTTTAAAGATGGTGAGATGTTTATGTATAGTCTAAATAATATTTATGAACTATTACAAGAGAATAAAATAGGTGAAAATTTTTCTGAATACTTAGATGAAATTATAAACAATGAAGAGATTGTTCTAAACAATAATACTGAGATATTATTATTATTGTTAAAATTTTCAGTTAATTCAAAACATTCCGAAGAAGATAGGGAAAAAATTAATAAAATAATAGAAATAGTTGAAAGGGGAAGTTAAAATGTTTAAAAAAATTATAAAAGGTACAATTGTAGTGTTATTAGGTATCATGATAGTGAATACTCTAAGTGGGAATATTACTACAAGGAGTGAAGAAAAAAAACAAATTCATTTTGCTGGAATTGAGCCAGGAGATTGTGAACCAGAATCATATAGCATAGTAAAAAATCGTGTATCTTAATTAAATTGAAAGGAATATATACCTTTCAATTTAATTACAGAAGCGATAAAAGAAAAATTAGGCACATGGAGATATGAGTTTTGAGGACAGTATAACTATCTTTTTTAGAATTTTTCAAGAAATTCTAAAAAAGATAGTTATACTGTCTATTTTTTATTTTTTAGGTGATTTAAAAATTTCTTAAAGAAATTATTACATGTAACCTTGCTTATATGAATAGGTTAAATATTTATATAAAAATGTACCAATGAAATATGTAAATAATATATTGCTAATACCTACTCTATAGTGATAATATATAATAAAGTATACACAGGTGTATATACACCTACAAAATGAAGAGTAACTTGGAGGTTAATATATATGGATATTGTTAAAGAGATTAAAAGGTTAAAAGATGAGAAAGGGGCAATAATTCTTGCTCATTACTACACACTGCCAGAAATACAGGAGATTGCTGATTATGTAGGGGATTCATATTACCTGAGCAAGAAGGGGAAAGAGGCAGAAGGTAATATTATAGTTTTCTGTGGAGTTAAATTTATGGCTGAGAGTGCAAAGTTACTTTCACCTGAGAAGAAGGTGCTTTTCCCTAATGAGGGAGCAACATGTGGAATGGCAAGAAGAGTGGATTTAGATAAGGTTAAAGAATTGGTTGAAGAGCATAAAGATGGAGTGCTTGTAAGTTATATAAACTGTTCAACAGAACTTAAGGGGATTTCATATACTTGTGTAACTTCATCAAGTGCTGAGAAGATAATAGGTAACATTAAAGAAAAGAAGATTCTTTTCGTGCCAGATAGAAATCTTGGAGGATACATTAGTGATAAGTTCCCTGAGAAGGAGTTTATCCTGTGGGATGGATGCTGTTGTATTCATAACAATATAAAACCAGAGGATGTTACTGAGATGAAAGAGAAATATCCAGAAGCGAAGGTATTAGTTCATCCAGAGTGCAGGAAAGAAGTTAGAGATTTAGCCGATTATATTGGAAGTACGAGCGGGATTTTAAACTATGCAACAGACAATGAATATGATGAGTTTATAATTGTAACCGATGTGGGAATACTTCATGAACTTAAGAAGAAAAATCCAAACAAGTTATTTCATGAATTACCTATGGTGTGTGACAATATGAAGATTACAACACTTGAGGATGTATACACATGCTTAAAAGATGAGAAGAATGAGATTATAATCCAAGAGGAACTCTCTCAAAGAGCTGTCAAATCATTGGAGAAGATGCATTCTTTAGCTGAGTAGTGGAGTAATAATTTTTCAGGAGGAGTGAAAGTGAATACGGATGTATTAATAGTAGGAGCGGGAATAGCAGGATTATATACTGCCCTAAATATTGATGAGAATATTCAGGTGCTCATTGTAACAAAAGGAGAGGTTAATTGTTGTAATTCATTTCTTGCACAAGGGGGAATCTCTGTAGCACGAGATGAGAGTGATTATGATAGATTTATTGAAGATACATGTAGAGCTGGAGGAAATATTAACTCATTACAGGCAGTGGATATACTTGTACGAGAATCAAGAGAAAATATAAATAGACTTATAGAACTTGGGGTAGAGTTTGATAAAAATGAGGAAGACTTTGATTATACTAGAGAGGGTGCTCATAGAATAAATAGAATACTTCATTGTGAAGACAGAACAGGGGCAGTAGTACATGATGTTCTTATTAAAAGGTGTAAGGAGAGAAAGAACATCAAGCTTATGGAGAACTGTCTAATGGAGAATCTCATAATTAAAGATGAAAGATGCTTAGGAATTAGAATAATTTTTGAAGATAAAGAGGATGATATATTTGCAAAGACAGTAGTAATGGCTACAGGTGGTGTTGGAGGAATTTTTAAATCAACAACAAATAGAGCTGTTACTAAGGGAGAAGGAATGGAAATTGCTTTAAGTCATGGCATAGTAATGAGAGATATGGATAAGATTCAATTTCATCCAACAGCATTATATGAGAAGGGAAAGAAGGAAAGGTTCCTCATATCTGAATCGGTTAGAGGTGAGGGGGGAATCCTCATAAATCACAAGGGGGAGAGATTTGTGGATGAATTGATGTCTAGAGATAAGGTGTCTAGGGCAATTCATAAAGAACTTAAAGAGAGTGGAGAAGAACATGTTTTTCTTGATATGAGACATTTGGGTGAAGTATTCATATCAAGTAGGTTCCCTTCAATATATAAGGAATGTTTAAAAAGAGGTATAGATATAACTAAAGAGCTAATACCTGTTTTACCAGCGCAACATTATATTATGGGTGGAATAGAGGTTGATATGAATTCAAGAAGTTCAATGGGGGATTTATATGCTGTGGGAGAAGTTAGTTGTACAGGGGTTCATGGGAATAATAGATTAGCTAGTAACTCTCTTCTTGAATCTTTGGTATTCTCAAGAAGAGCTGCTGGAGATATTAATAAGGAATTGAAAAAAGAGTGTTTTAAACCCAGTAGTGTTATATATATAGAAAATATGAAGTCCATAGTTAAAAGTGAGTATAAAAGTGAAGGGCTTCTTAGAGAGAAAATTCTAAGTTTGAGAGGGGATTTAAAAGATGAACTATGTGGTTATTGATGAGCTAATTCAGAGGGCTTTAGTTGAAGACTTATATTATGGAGATATAACAACTGAATCATTAATAGAAGAGGAGAGTATATGTACTGTTGATCTAATTGCAAAGGAAAATGGGATACTTGCAGGTAAAGAAGTATTCAATCGAGTATTTAAGATACTTGGAGAAGTTGAGATTCAATGGAGAAAAAAAGATGGGGATACCCTTCAAAATGGTGAGGTTATAGCACAAATTAAAGGTAATACAAGGAATGTATTGTCTGGTGAGAGAATCGCATTAAATCTCTTGCAGAGAATGAGCGGTATAGCTACAATCACTAATTCTATGGTTAAATTAACAGAGGGAACTAATACTAAAATAGTTTGTACTAGAAAAACAACACCTACATTTAGAGTATTAGAAAAATATGCAGTAAAAGCTGGAGGAGGAGTTAACCATAGGTTCTCTCTCAGTGATGCTTTTATGATAAAAGATAATCATATACAAGCTTCAGGGGGAATTAGAGAAGCTGTTAAAAAAGCTAAAGACAATTTCCCGTATTTAAGAGCTATAGAGGTTGAGGTTGAAAGTCTAGAAGAGGTGGAGGAAGTACTGGATACAGAAGCTGATGTGATAATGCTTGATAATATGAGTATAGAAGATATGAAAAAAGCTGTTGAACTTATTAATGGAGAAAAAGTTACTGAAGCATCAGGAAACATGACAATTGAAAGAATTCAAGAGGTTGCTAGTACAGGGGTTGACTTCATATCATGTGGAGCATTAACTCATTCTGTTAAAGCGTTAGATGTGAGCATGAAAAATTTAAAAATAATAAAAGAGTCGTAACGTTACGACTCTTTTATTATTTCTAAATAATTTTTAATAATAACGGGAATTTGAATAATCATTGTACGTAATATTCAGCCATATTTCTGCAGTATGGGGAATAGTATCATTATTAAAATATTTAATATTTTTTATTCCTGATCCCATTTTGTAAATAGTTCGTATTTTTTTTAGACAGGAGGAACCTTCGAATATTGTAGTTTCAGTAATAATAGAATCATCTAAGATTTTTACTATTTTAGTTTCTCCTTTTTTGTTGTCATACCAGTCATGGGACCATTTGTTATCGTATTCTATAGGTCCTTTTAATAAAGGGATAGTAACATTTTTGTATGTTAAATCTAAACTGTTTTTTGTCACTGTAAATATCTTAGTATATGTACTGTCTTCCTTAGTTTTTTTATAGAGGGTTTCAAGCTTTCCATGTACTGTAATTGTTTTCTTATCAGGTTTTCTATCTACCTTTTCAATTTCCTCATAACTGTTATAATTCAAGGTTCCTTTGTAATGCCAAGTGAAGCCTTTTTTATATGGCATTAAATTACTTATGTTAAAATCTAATTCTTTATCTGGTTCAATTACAATAAGAACAGTTGAATATATTCTATTTCCATTTGCATCAAGTGCAGTACTGAGATTTATTTTTGAATCAATCCGCTCTTTAATTGATCCAAATGAGACTTTTAACTCCCTATCTGATACCCAGTCGAATTTAGGATTAATATCACCTAAAGCACTTCTAACGCACTGTAGAACAGTTTCCCTATTTACTGAACCATTGAAGATTAATGAAAAGGAATAACTCATGTTTTTCTTGACTTTGGTGGAGTAAATATTTAATTCCTTATCTTTAGAAAAAGGAAAGTTTTTAGTATTGGAGACTACTTTCACAGATAAATGTGGATTAGCTTTAAGTTTAATAATTGTATCCTGAGCTAATGTATCACCATAATTTGATATAAGTTTTTTTGGTACTACAACATCAAATTCTTTAACAGTATTATCCTCAATAGGATGGTCAATGGCAATAATTAATATATTATTATATTTTTTATGTATATTAGTATTTAATTCAATATAAGGGTTAGCACATATAATTATTTGTTTATAATTAGTACAATTTATTTCTTGAGAGAGTTCAATTTTTAAATAGAGTCTTTCTCCAAAGAATGTAGTTCGTTCACCAGAGTATTCAACATCAAGTGGTATATCATAATCATTTCTTCCAATGGTATTTACATAATTTTTTAGAGTGATTTTTTTTATTTCAAATGGTGTGTTGTTTGGTTTCTCAGAAGAAAGGTTATCTTTAGTAACAATTTTTTCTTCGATATATTCAGGATAAGAATTTTTCATAATATGAGTAATATTATTTTTATGTGAAAGAGGGCTAATGGTGTATTTTTTTTCGGTGATTTTCTCGCTTACACATAAAATGGAGAAAATAAAGATCAAGAATATTATAAGTGCTTTTTTCATATTTATTACTCCTTGGATATGTAAAAATATCTTTATATAATTATATTTAACTTTGGACATATTAACACTTATTTAAAAAGTTTTTTATAATCTCTTGTAAATAATAGAAGCATGAAACTTCATGAAGAACAATACTAATTAGTAAAAAATATACAATTGTTAGTTTATAATAATATTTTACTGTAATATCAGGATGCCGTCAATATATGGTGAATAAATGATGAAAAAAGTAGTATTATGTTTATATTTGAATAACTTGTGATGGTAATTATTTAAGCTTAATAATTTGAAGGATTTCATTGGCGTTAAATCATAAATTTAATTGATTTAAAAAATATATTAAAATGTGATGATTTGATTTGAGAAATATGGTAAAATATATTATATAAAACCAAAACGTGCTGATTATAGAGGTTTAAGTGGTTATTATTAAATTGAAGCTTTATGTAAAGGCAAGAAGAGGATTGGCGTATGGAATATGAAAAATTATTAGATGAATTACAAGGTGGAGAAAATACATTTTTATTCAATATTAAGACGCGATTAGTTTGGAGACATGATAAGTTCATTAGTTTATTGAAGTACATGCTTGAATATTGTGAGTATAGGTATAAGGATATAGAAACAAAGAATGAAGCTATATTTCCAAATGAAAATGAAACTCAAAATGAAACTGAAACTCAAAATGAAAATGAAACTCAAAATGAAACTGAAACTCAAAATGAAACTGAAACTCAAAATGAAACTGATAATAAGAATATTGATAATGAATATCATAAAGCAATGTCTAAAGGATTTTGGTATATATCTTGGTTTATAAAGGAATGGACAATCCATGAGAATTTTAGGAGAATGAATCCTAAAAGTGATGAATACTATAACATAGCATATGAACTTATACATGCGATATCATTATGGTATTTCATTGAGGAATGCCCATATATGAACTGTAAAGATTTTTATAATGACTTAAGAAGGTTAGAGAAATTAAAATATTAATTATGGGTGGCACAGTTGTGTCATCTTTTTGTTTGTGGAAAAGTACAATCTCGACTTTGTATTATAATATGAGTATAATTAATAAAGAATAAGTTTGATAAAATTAAAAGGTTGTGACTGAAAATGATATATACATTGACATTAAATCCTTCAATAGATTACATAGTTCAGGTTGATGAATTTAAAGAAGGGGAAATAAATAGAATAAAAAAGGAATACAAATATCCAGGGGGGAAAGGTATTAATGTATCAAGAGTTTTAAATAACTTAAATAATAAAACTAAGGCATTAGGGTTTATAGGTGGATTTACTGGTGAGTTTATTAAAGACTTTTTAGAAAGAGAAGGGGTAAGTACTGAATTTATTAGTACAGATGGAGATTCACGAATCAATATAAAGCTTAAATCTGGTAATGAAACAGAGATAAATGCACCTGGTCCAAATATAACAGAAAAGAATTTAAGAGAATTGTTTAATAAGATAGCACAATTGACATGTGAAGATTATCTAGTTCTTGCAGGGAATGTTCAAAATAAACTGCCAAGGGATATTTATGCTAAGATACAAGAAAAACTTCTTAATAGGGGTGTGAAGGTGGTAGTTGATACAACAGGAGAAGGATTGACTAGTACTTTAGTACATAAACCATTCTTAATAAAACCAAATAACCATGAATTAAGTGAAATATTTGATGTTGAAATAAATACTGCAGTAGAAGGAATTTTTTATGGAATGAAACTCCGAGAAATGGGAGCTGAAAATGTGATAGTTTCTATGGCTTCAAAAGGAGCTGTACTTATAAGTAAAGAAGGGATTTATTATGGTGAAGCACCAAGAGGAGAGGTACTGAACTCAGTTGGGGCTGGAGACTCTTTGATAGCAGGATTTTTAGATAATTATTCTCAAAAAACAGATGTAGTTGAAGCATTTAGATGGGGAATTGCAGCAGGAAGTGCTACTGCTTTTTCATTTGATCTATGTAAGAAAGAGGAGGTTGAAAAACTATTACAGAAAGTTAAAATAGATAAATTTAGATAAAGAGGTGATAATTATTAGTGATCTAAGTAAAATTATAAATATTGGAAAATCCCTTGAGGAAAAATTAAATAAAATTGGCATTAATACATATGAAGACTTAAAGGATTTAGGAATAAACGAGGTTATAATAAGATAAAAATTTTTCACAAAAGTGATTATTTTATGACATTAATTGACAATTAAAGGAAAAAGTTTTAAAATTTATTTGTAGTAAATTTTGGGGAAGTAGGGGATAAGTTATGGAAAAGAATTACAAATTGAAAAGTTTACGAGCTAGAAGAGATATAAAGCAAAAGAGTATGGCTGAACTTCTTGAAATTACTAGAGAATCGTATGTAAGAAAAGAAAATGGTCATAGTCAATTTACACTTAATGAAGCCAAGGTAATAAAAGATTTATTTGGAATGAGTGTTGAGGAAATATTTTTTGATTAAATTATAAAGAATCTAATTCTAAGCATCCCATTGTCAATATGAGTTATATGTTGACAATGGGATGCTTTATGTAATTAATTTATCATCATTTTCATCTAATAAATATATTTTAAAATATTTGCATTTAATAATGGTACTTCATATTATATAGTGAAGAAAAACAATAAGATGAAAAAGTGAGGTTTAAATATATGAAATTTGAAAATGACTCCTGGTGGGATAGGGATTTGTATAAGTATATTGAGGCTTTAAGTGAAGATTATTGCGAAACTAAACGTATACAAGAACCTGAGATGGAATTTGAATACAATCTAGATATAGAAGTAGATAAAATAATAGAGTACGTTGAATTAGAAAAAATTTTCAAACCAGAGCAGAATGGGTGTGAAAGCAAGGAAGAGTTTTTAAAGCTATTAGTTGATGGAGAACTATTGGAGGCAAAATGTCATTTTCTAGATCAATGCAGATGGGAATTGAATAAGAAAGTTTCACAATTAAAATTAATATCAACTAAAAAAATAGACACGGAATGTGTAAAAATAAATTTAGTATATAAAGAGGAGTCCCATGAAGATGAATCCATAGAAGATGAATCCTATTTTAAATTAGAGCCTGATAAATCTTACGAATTGCCATTTTATTCAACAGAAATAAGTAAGCTTACCTTTGAAGCTAAGGGGGAGTTAAGGAATAAATCTATTATTGAACTGTTATTAAATGGTGAGCCTATTCAAAGTTCTATTATTATTGATAATGTAGTTCTATATGAGTGGTATATTGGGGGGCCATATATGATTAAGGATTTACAGCTAAAAAATACAGGGAATTCAAGGATATATATTCGTAATTTAATTACTGAATAATGTGGTGATTTAGAGAAAAGGCAATTTTAATATCATCATTAATATTTGCACTATTTCATCTTGGTGCATTACTTTACGGTGCAAACATTGTTGATACATTAATACAGGTTATGTTTGCTTTTGGATTTGGTCTGATTATGGCAGTTGTTAGATATGAAACTGATTTAATGTTACCTTGTATATTGGTACATGCTTTATGGGATTTTACTTTATTTATAACTGAACCAAGTGAATCAGAGGTTATAAATAGTATTCTTAGAATTAGAATAGGTATAGTTATCCTATTAGGTATTTATTTAACCTTTAGAGTGGGAGAAAAATCAAATAAAAATTATGAAATTAATTAAGAATATAAGGTATAGAATTAAAAGTATTTAAAAGGTAGTGGGATTCCACTGCCTTTTTTGTTACATAGATCTCTTTTTTTAAATAATGTTGAAAAAATTTTATAACTTTTATTTTTCTTTGCATATATCCTTATGAAAGCACAACACAGAAAAGCTTTCAAAAAAAATTGAGGAGGAATTATATTATGGCAGTTACAAAAACAAGAGTGGACAGTGATTTAATTGTAGGAGTAAAGACTGGTACTAAAGCATCAGGAGGGGATGAAATCAAGAATTTCAGATTCTCAAAAATTAAGATTGATGCATTTGATGAGGCTATATATGCTGTAGGAGCAAAGATAGCTGCAGTATTACCATATCCGACTAAGTACATTCAGAGAGTTAATGATAATCTTTTGATAAGTGAGTAATTACAAAAATTGATTGATTACTTAAGAGGAATTTAGCAACAGTTATATGAGGGAAGGACAAGCTTAATTTCATAATAAATTAAATAAAAGGAGAGAAAACAATGAAGAAACTAAGTATGAAATTCGTAACAGCTAGCGATGATATAACAACATTAACTATTAATGAGGTAAGAGAAGATATAAGTGATGCAGAAGTAAATTCACTTATGGATGAGATAATTACTCAGAACGTATTCTATTCAACAGGTGGATCACTTGTTAAGAAGAAGAACGCTAAAGTTATTGATGTTACAGAATCAGAAGTAACTTTAGCGTAGAATAAGAAAAGGAGATAATTAATTTATCTCCTTTCCTTACTGTTCTTTGTTTATTTTTCTATAGAAGTTTAAAACAATATTTGTTGGAAACAAACGTTTTTTAAATAAAATTATTATTGATAAAATAGCTTCAATCAATCCAATGATAAAATATATGACATGCAAGATATTAACAGAATTAAGCATTATGCACTGGACAATAATCCAAATGATTAATGCCCAACTAAAGATACTGCTTATATATCCTTGATATCTTAATTTATAACGAAATAAAATTGCTGTAATAACATTACCTAGTCCAATAACAGTAAATAAAATGATCCCAGGTATAAGAAAATTACTGAAAGGTGAATTTTTTAAAATATCTGCAGATGCACCTAATGCACACTCTGGATTAATAATTGCACCTCCCCCACCAAACAGAGCTCCTACCCCCACAAATGCATGTAAAATACATAATAAACTATATATTTTTTTCATATTTCTCCTCCAAAAATAATATTTAACCTAAGAGTATAATCAGAACCACCAACCGTTAAGTTTTATCCATAAATCAGGCAGTAGAAAAAAACTTCCTGCTGAGAAAATCAATATAATTAATAATAAAATTAGCTTTAGGAAAGATAGTTTATTATTGATCATGATACTTTGACTAGGTTGTTTCTTTTGCAGTTTATATAATAGTAAATTCGAAAGAATTATAACAAATAATATAAATGAAAAAATAAATAATCCTATTAAGCGTTCATTTATTGTTGGAGTTGAGAATAAACCAAAGAAAAACACACATCCAATGAAAAGAAGACCTGACATAGAAAGTCCAACAATAATGTTTAATAATATAATTTTCCATAGTGGTATTTCCTTAAAATATCTCATGATTTCTCCTTTCTATGTCAGTTTAAGAATAATGCATTTTAAAATTTTACTCATTTCTTCTGATACCAACAATTGAAAAAATTAATCCTATAAATGCAATGATATATCCAATAAAACCTATATCAAGATTAGTGTCAAGAGCAATTATACCTCCAAATATAGTCAAGGTTATTCCTAAAAGCATGATTTTTAATCCAGAAATTTTACTTGGGATAAGGCTAATAAACATGGTCAAAACAAAGCCCAAAAGAACTAATAAAATTAATCCAAATGCCAAACTCATAATATTTTCCCCCTTTAATATATGATAATTAATCATCCATCAGGATGTAGCAGCTGTAATAGCTGCAGTTGAAGCAGTTACTGCTGCAATGGTTGCTGCTGTTTGAGCAGCGATTAATGTTTCTATAGATATACCTAAAGTTGTAGAAATTAAATCATTTTGATTCATTTTATCTTCAATATATTCCTTACATACAATAGCAGAAGCTATAAGTACATTCATTCCTTTTCCAAGCCATTTATATTTCTTTAACTTATTCAAATATTGAGCTAAATCTATTAAATCCTGGACTGCCTCATTGTTATCTTTGCTTATTAAGGTTACAAGGCCTAGTGCTGCGTAATAATTAGAATCTATTCTCAGCTTGTTTTCTTTTAAAGTTTTGTAAATTTCTAAACATCTAGCAGCTTTTGAACGGTTATATTCTTCTCCAAAGGAGAGTATATGAGATAGAAATTGAAGAGAATTTCCTTTATAAAAACCTTCCTCGTTCAAAAACTTGTAGCATTCTTCGATATCCTTGATATTAGTGTCAAGAGGTTTATCAGAGCCAGCAAGTACCACACATAAAGGATAATCATCACCACCAGTTAGCCATGGGTGATTCTTTTTCATTTCCCCGTAAATTTCATATGATTTCTTTATTCTGCTGTCAATTAAATTTTCTTCACAAGTTAACAGTAAAGCATAATTGGCAATAGGTAAGTACATGTTATTCTTAAAACCTTCATTATTTAGTTTTTTATCAAAATTCATCATTTTTATGAATTTTTCCTTTGGCTCATCAAACTCACTACACAATAACATTGATAATATGAACATGGTATTCCCTCTGTAATTTGAGAAAAGTCCAGTATTGTCTTTTATTACTTTTTTTAAATCTTCTATTTTTTCTTTATCAAATTGTTTATTTTTTATCAAATATGTTAATGCTGCAAAATGTAGAGATAGATTGTTTTCCCACTTATAATCTTTTGATATTTTCATGTAAAGTTCTAACATGTGGTCTGCTTTATTCTTTAATTCAGATTTCATTAGATTACCCCCTTAAATTCATTGAATGGAATATATTGTATATTAATTTTACCATATAATAATGGATGCATAATATTTAATATTCTTCTCATTTTTTAACAACTCCTATCTATATAATATGTTACATTAATACTTTGCATAATAAGTTAAGAAATGGTTAAAATTAACAAGAAAAAAATAGGATAAAATCATAAGCAACGCTTATATTTTTAAACATGACATATAGAAGTCATATTTGAGGGAGTAAAATATAGATGAATTTAAAAGTTGGAGGAATTGAGTATGAAAAAAATAGATTTCAAAAAAGAGTTAAAAGAATTATATAAAGCTTCTTCAAAAGAGGTGCAAATAGTAAAGGTTCCTAGATTAAATTATTTGATGATTGATGGTACTGGAGATCCTAATACTTCACAGGAATATAAAGATGCTGTAGAAGCATTATTTAGTTTGTCTTATACTGTTAAATTCATGATTAAAAAAGGAAGTATGGGAATAGACTATGGTGTTATGCCACTTCAGGGGTTATGGTATCATGATAATATGGAGCTATTTTCACAGGAAAGAAAAGAAGAGTGGAAGTGGACTTCATTAATTATGCAGCCGGAGTTTGTTAGTAAAGAGATAATTGAAGAAGGGATTGAACAGGTTAAGAAAAAGAAGGATTTACCTGGAATTTCTAAAATAAGATTTGAAAGTTTAGATGAGGGATTAGTTGCACAAATAATACATATAGGGCCTTATAGTGAAGAAATGCCTACAATAGAAAAGTTACATAATTTTATTGAGGAAAATGGTTATATTAAAGTTGGAAATCATCATGAAATTTATCTTAGTGACCCAAGAAAGGCTGCACCTCAGAATTTAAAAACAATAATAAGACAACCGATATCTCTTAAAAAATAGTGGTTATATTACTAATATAAAAATGATACGGTTTAATAGGTGATTATTGGATATAATGCTATATACATTTACTAATCATAAAATAATTGATGCACACAAATCTTTGTTTTGTGAATCAAAGATGTATAGTTGAAATTGCAGAATGGTAGATTTAAGTGAAATAAAGAAAAATTGGGGGGAACAAATAACTATGGAAATAAAAGAAATTTTAAGACAGTCATATAATAATTTCGCAAATGAAAGAGAAAAGAATAAATTACAGGATTGGAAGAAAAAGCCGAGGGGGTTGTTTCTCAATTTTTTAAAGGATGAAAGTAAGTCTACTCTTTTAGATATTGGTGCAGGAAATGGACGAGACAGTAAGTTTTTTATGGATAATAATATAGATACAATGGCAGTTGATTTATCTGATGAAATGATAAGATTATGTCAGGAAAAAGGTATTGAATCACATCAGTTAGATTTTTATAATCTTCATAAGATAGGCAAAAAATTTGATGCTGTGTGGTCAATGAATTCCTTATTGCATGTTGAGAAGGCAAATCTTAATATAGTATTAGAAGAAATTAGCAACGTCCTAAATCCTTCAGGATTATTTTTTATGGGAGTATATGGTGGGGAGGATTCAGAAGGTATATGGGAGGATGACATATATACTCCACATCGATTTTTCTCATTCTATACAGATGAAAATATAAAGAAAGTTGTTTCAAGTTACTTTCGGGTAATAAGTTTTGAAAGAATTGAAACAGGAGGAAAATATCATTTTCAGTCTATGATACTGAGAAAAAATGAAATTGTGAAAGGTGAAATTTAGTTGTTGATTACTTATTTATTGTGAGCTAAAAGAGGGAATATTTTCTCTTTTAATTTTAGACTTAAATTCAACAATTTATTAAAACACAGTCAAAGTAATAAAGGAGTTGAGTGAAAATATAAATATATTCATTCAACTCTTTTTATTGCATGACCATATGCCATATATTTATGATTATCCTTTATTATTTTATTAAATAATGTATCTAGTACATTAATAATTTTGCTATTTTTATAGAAACAATTAAAAAAACCATATGTTTTTACCACTGATTCTTTGTAAATATTAATATAGCTATTAAGTTCATCAATACTCATGTAATGCCATTTTGAGCCCCATTTAACAAAGTTTTTTCTTAAAAATTGATGAATAATCGAAGCTTTAGTGTTTTCTGCAAAGAAAAGGATTCCGTCTGGTTTTAAAATTCGATAAATCTCTTTAAAAGTTTTATCCATATTATCATAATTATCATCATAACCAATTCCACCTATTACTGATTTAAAAGAAACAATATCAAAATAATTATCGGGATATGAGATATCGGTGCCATCAATTGATTTGTATTCTACCATATTATGAACATCATATTTTTGATGTAATTTATAAGCGCACTCTGTAGGTCCATTTAGATCAGAGCAGATAACAGAAAATCCTTTTAAAGCAAAGTATAGTGAAGTTCCACCATCTCTAGCGCCAATGTCTAAAACTTTTTTTCCATCGCAACATTCAATATTAGAAGTTATGTATCTATCCCAATGTTCTACTGCATTCTTCCAAGTATAAATATCCCATTCCACTATATCATTAAGTAATTTTAAATTTTTTATATCCATATATGATACGCTCCTTATTTCTGGAATATATATGTTACTAGTTTAATTTTGTGCAATTTATTAAAAATTAAACCGGATAAGTTTAGATTAGATTTATTATTGTGAATTAATGAATAATGTTTAGATATTTTTTATAAATTTAAGTATAGAGTTTCTATAGTGAAACTTGATTTATACATACACCTTTGCAAAATCATTTTATAGGAGAGATTTTATGGATATAAGATTTATCTCAACCAATGATAAAAAAATAGAAGAAGTTAAAGCTTTTTTTAAAGAAAAATATGCTGAAGAAGAAAAAGCCAAACGTAATAGATTAAAGAAACAAAATATATCAGAAGAAGATATTCAAAAAAGAATAAATAAAGAAATTATGAAGGTTAATATTGTAGCAAATAATATTCAAATTGAAGAAATCCAATGTGAAGATATGAAAAAGATAGTTAAGGATAAGGCTCTAAGAGCATTTAAAAAAGTGGGAAGACCTCTTATTGTTGAACATACTGGATTATTTTTTCATGAGTTAGGGGGATATCCAGGAGGGCTAACCCAGATATTTTGGGAAAAGCTGCAAGGAGATAAAATTGTAGATTTATTTAAGGAGAAAGAGGTTACAGCAAAGACAATTATATGTTTTTGTGATGGTAAGAGTTTTAGTTATTTTGAAGGAGATGTGGAGGGAACAATATCTCAGGAAGTGAGAGGAAAATCAGATTTTGAATGGGATGCTATTTTCATACCAAAAGGAGAGAAGGAAACATTTGCACAGTTAAAGGCAAATAAGAAGAACATATCTATGAGAGTGAAAGCTCTTGAGAGATTTTATGCGTTTCTTATGGAAAATGGTATGAAATTTGAGAAGAATATTAGTTATGAAGATGAAATAGATGATTTAGCAGAACTCATAAGTAAAGATAAAGTTATGCTTTTTGTTGGAGCGGGAATTTCAAAAAATGTTGGACTTCCTGAATGGGGTGAACTTATGTTGAAACTATCGCAAAGATGCGGTATTTGTCCTGAACTCTTTGAGGATTATGATGATTTTCTAAATCTAGCTGAATTTTATGAGCAATATGATAAAGATCTATATAAGATGAAAAAGTGGATGAAGAAGAAATGGAAGGTTGATGAGGAGAAGATTAAAGAATCTATAGTTCATAAAAATATCTTGAAATTAGACTTTCCTATAATATATACAACTAATTATGATGAATCTTTGGAAAAACTATATGAGGTTTACAACAGGAAGTATATTAAAATAGCTAAAGTAAAAGACCTAACTGAGATTGAAAAGGGAGCAACAGAGATAATTAAGTTTCATGGAGATTATAATGCAGACTCACAGCTGGTGCTCACAGAGAGTAGTTTTTTCAATAGGATGAATTTTGAGAGTCCTCTTGATATTAAATTAAGAGCGGACATATTGAATAAATCAATTCTTTTTATTGGATATAGCTTAAGCGATATTAATATGAGATATATATTGTACAAACTAGATAAGCTATGGAGGGATTCTGGAGAAAAAGGAATTAGACCGAAATCATATATATTTCTATCAAGACCAAATATTGTTCAGGAAGATATATTAGACAGAAGAGGAATTATTCCTATTGTTTCACAAGAGGATGATCCTGCAAAAGGGTTAAATGATTTTTTAGAAGATCTATTGAATAAACAAGAAGATATAAATAAAAATAAAAGAGATTTTAAAAGATTCAAAGGGACCTTTAGAAGGTATCAATAATTGTAGCAGTCCTCCAAATTGATTTGCTTGTCTCTATGTGATAAAATATCAAAGATATACAAAATGTAGAGGTGGCTTTTATTGGAGAATATAATCTTTTCGTATAATATTGTATTGACGATTTTACTGACAATGGTTTTAACAGGCTTTTATATTATTTATATGAAAAACAGAAAAAAAAGTTTTTTGTTCTTTGCAGTACTTTATTTCCTAATGATAATAGATAATTTTATAACTTATATATCCGAATTTTCAAAGAGCTTTGAATCATTATATGAAACTAGCCATATGTTGTATATAGTTATTTACTTGATATTTTTTGGAATCATATTGATTAGCAGGTTCATAATTTCAGATTTATATGATGATAAATTAACAATTAATGAAAAAAGGTTTACTATAATGATCCCTATTATTTTATTGGTGTTATTTATTTTTGCACCATTTCAGCTCAGTGAATTTTTAATTTATTTTTCTTTTTTTGCAGCTCTTTCTTATTTGACTATTAGAACCTATAAGAACATGAAGAATAGCACCCATAAGTTTGATGAAACAATATTAAACAAATATAAAATTCTTATGTTTGTTATTATTATATTAAGTGTTGTTGGAATTGTTGATAATGCTATTTATTATATAAGTTACAATAAGAACTCTTATATAACGTTAACCACAAGTGAATATAGAACTGTAGGCTTAGATATTATAAAGCTTTTGATTTGTGTAATTGGATTAAAATATCTATATAGCAGTTTTGAAAGTATATTTGATAATAAAGAATTAGGCAAAAAAAGTGAAACTAAAAAGTTAGAGGATTTTTGTATTGAATATTCTTTAACTAATAGACAAAGAGAAATTATTGAATTAATTATTGAGGGGTGTTCAAATAAAGAAATAGGTAGCAAACTTCATATTACGGAAGGTACTGTAAAAACACATATTTATAATATTTTCAAGAAAACTGATATATCTAGTAGAAATCAATTATTAAAAAAAATAATGTATGATTAAGGTTAAAAGTCTTGCTTAATTCTAAAGTTGAATTAAGCAAGACTTTTTTTGATAATACTAAGTATTATCAAGGGTTTAAGCCCTATCACTTTAGTTATAGGTGCTAATAGTACTTTTATACTACTAGAAATATAATCATTTTATACTCATGACAGATTTAACTTATCATAAATACCTGATATGTTTAATATAAAATAAACTTACACTTTAACTAAAGGAGATATGATATGTTACGTAAAAAATTGGTATTAAATTGTTTATTAATTATTGGTATTATTTTATCTGTTGGATGCCAAAGTGCAAGTGCTACTTCCAAAGCTAAAACAGTAGCACTAGAAGAGTATCCAAAGTATTATTTTCCTCACGAAGGAATAGAACACGAAGGAACTTGGCTTCAATGGCCTCATGATTATACATATAAAGGAACTAAGGAAGCTTATGAGTACATTTGGATTGAGATGACAAGAGGTCTAGTAAAGGGCGAAAATGTACATCTTATTGTTTATAATGAAAAAGAGAAGCAGCATGTAAAAAGGGTACTGGAAAAAGAGAATATCGATATGAGTAAAATGGATTTTTATGTTTTTCCTACAGATGATGTTTGGATTAGAGATAATGGACCAATATTTGTTTATAATGAAGAAGGAGAGCTAGTAATTGAAAATTGGGAGTTTAATGGATGGGGAAACAAGGCTCCTTTTAAAAAAGATAATCTAATACCAACAAAGATAAGTGAAGCAACAGGTGTTTCAAAGATAGATATTGAGATGGTAATGGAGGGAGGAGCCCTTGAAGTAGATGGCAATGGGACAATGATATCTACTTTAAGCTGTGTTAACAATGATAATAGGACTCCAAACTTTACAATTGAAGAAATAGAAGCATATCTATCTAAGTATTATGGAGTAATTAATTTTATATGGCTAAATGGAGTTGCTGGCGAGGATATTACTGATAATCACATTGATGGAATGATAAAATTTCTTGATGATAAAATTATTATAGCAGATTCGCAATTTGATTTAGATGTGAATGATTTGGAAGATGATGATGACGCAAAAAAATTATTAACTGCTAAGAATATTAATGGAGAGCCTTATGAATTCGTATTCTTACCTGAAACTAAGAAAAAAGTTGTAAAGGTTGATGGTGAATGGATAAAAGGGGCTTATATGAACTTCTATGTAGCTAATAAAGTGGTTTTAGTTCCAAACTACAATGACGAAAATGATTCAATTGCAAATGAAATACTTCAGGGTTTATATCCGGATAAAGAGATAATTGGGATAGACGTAAGGGAGTTATATGCAGATGGCGGGATGATACATTGTGTTACACAACAGCAGCCTGTATCAAAGAGAAAATAATTTAGGTTTTAGTCTTGGTTAATTCTAAAGAGAATTAACCAAGACTTTTTTATTTCTTTTTTGCTAGTATAGCAGGTTTACAACTTTAGTTATAGTGTGTTTATACTACTTTTTTACAACTATAAAAATTATAAAGTAATACTGATGACAGATTTTAAAAATTCTTAAGGTTTGATAACTTGAAATTACAGATAAAAATTCGAAAAAAATTTTGATAGGAGTGATTGTATTGACTAATGATAAATTATTTAGTGATGTACTAACAAATGATTATAACAAATATAAACAAATGAAGCCGAAGGAAAGAAATAATGCTTTTGATTTCATTAGAGGACTAGCCGTGTTATTTATGATTTTAGTTCATGTATTGGGGACTTATTCTAATACTTATGTTTATGAATCTTTCTTTGGTGAAATTATTGATTTTTTAGGTAGTCCACCAGCAGCACCAGTTTTTATGTTCACAATGGGTGTTTTTTTTATGTTTTCTTCAAAAGCTAGCAATTTAAAAGATGGAATTATTAGAGGCTTGAAGCTATTTTTACTAGGATGTATATTGAGTTTCTTAAGAGATGATTTACTAGTTTTACTGAATTGTAATTTAACTAGAATGGATTACGTAAGTGCTAATAAATTAATGGGTATTTGGGAAGTTGATATTCTTCAGTTCGCAGGTTTAGCATATATCTTCATGAGTTTCATAAAATATTATTTTAAGAAACCTATCTGGTGGTTGGTAATTGCAGTATTTGTTATGATAGTTAGTCCATTTTTATGGGAATATCCTCAAATGTGAAGATTATTGAATGGATATTTGGACATTTATGGGGAGCTGGAGATGAGGTGTATTTTCCTATATTCGGATGGTTGTTTTATCCCTTAATAGGTATGATATTTGGTGTGTGTATGAAGGTTTGGGCAGATATTCAGAAGCTCTATAAATTATTTTGTAAAATAGGGGTAACCCTGATGTGCGTAGGTGGGATTATTTGCATTACAGATTTTGAATTCCATATAGGTGATTATTTTAGAAGCGGTCCAGGTTCAATGATATGGATAATTGGTTTTGTTTTTGTCTGGTTGGGAATAAGTTACAAGATTACGCAGGATATAAGAGAAAATAAAATTTTTAACATAATCTATTTTTGGAGTAAAGAGATTACCACTATTTATTTCATCCAGTGGATTTTAATTATGTGGGGAAGTGTTATATTGGGACATAATAAATTTGGTATTTTTTCGACCATATTGATAATGATATTAATGGTAATGGTATCACATTTGTTAACAAAATTATATAAGTTGATTATACAGGAATATTTAAAGATTAAATGATTTTGGAACAAGTGATATAATAATATTAATAAGTCGAGGTAGTGGAAATCCCACTACCTTTTGTAATGTTTAAAAAAATAATGAATAAAATTCCAAAATGTAGTAAAATATGTATAAGATAAAGGTGTGTTAAAAAAAGTACCGTTAAAAATGGAGGATAATCTATGGATTGTTTATTTTGTAATTACGATAAAACTAAATATATAGCAGAGAATACATATGGGTTTGCCATATATGATCAGTTCCCAGTTAATAAGGGGCATGCCTTAATAATTCCAAATAGACATTTTGAGAGTTACTTTGAAGCTACACATGAGGAGATTACTGGATTATATGCGTTAATGAATGATGTTAAAGAGATAATAGATGAGGAATTTTCACCAGATGGATACAATATTGGGGTTAATGTTGGTGAATGTGGAGGACAAACAATAATGCATCTTCATATGCATCTTATACCTAGATATAAGGGAGATGTGGAAAATCCAAGAGGAGGAGTAAGGAAGTTAAAGAAGGAGCTTGTTCCTTATGATGGCTAAATAAAAAATATTATAATAATTCCATAAGTATGAGTGAGCGAGAACTTTATGTACCTGTGAATGGTGTGTAGGGTTCTTTTATTATGTTCTAATTAGGAAGAGTAATATTGAAATATAGAACGATTAAAATTCATAAAATCTAAAAAAACACATATTAAATAAATATTATAAAATATCAATTTATGATAATAAAGTATAAATTAAGACAAAATTACATATATTTCTTGAAAAACTTATAGATATTGATATAATAGTATTGTTTGGATAAAAAGAGGTGAATAAAATTCATAAGTAAAGTGATAATTATTTAAATAATAGGAAAAGAGGACAAGTTATGTTACAAAGCATGGAAAAAGAAAAGAAAAAACATAGGGTAAAATCATTTTGGAATTTTAAAAAGATAAGTACAAAAATTTCACTTGCAATTACAGTATTAATTATTATTTCTTCTTTAATATTATCATTAATAAATATAAATCATACTGCTGGTTTATTGGAGAAAAATGCTTTAGAACAACTGGGGTTACTTGCTGAGAGTAAATCCAATGAATTTGATGTTTTACTAGAAAGTGCGGAAAGTTCACTAAAAAGCTTAAATTCATTAATGAATGCTACATTTGATTTTGATAAGTTTAAAAGTGATCCAAACTATGTAGCAACATATGATGATGTTCTATCTGAAGTTATATTAGAAAGTATGAAAAATAATGATGTTCTAAGCATGTATGTTGTTTTTAATCCTGAGGTATTAGGATTTACTCATGATGTTGTATATTCAGTAGATAATGAAAGTTTTATAAGAAATCCATCCTTTAAAATAGAGGATTTTAATCCTAATTCGGATAAAACAAGTTGGTTCTATGCTGCTAAAGAAGCAAAGAAACCTCTATGGTTAAAGCCATATCCATGGCCAGCGTATAATACAGATTTGATTTCTTATGAGATACCTATATATGAAGATAATAAATTAATAGCAGTATTAGGTACAAGCTTTGATTTTAAAATCTTTATTAATGAGATAAATAATATAAAGGTATATGAAGAAGGATATGCTTTCTTATTAGATGATAATTATGATGTTTTAGTACATCCTAATTTTTCAATAGATCAGAATTTAAGTACAGTATTAAATGGAGATTTAAAGCATTTAACTGATAAGATGAGTAAAAAAGAATCAGACATAATTGATTATGAATATAATGGTGATGAAAAAATATTAAGTTTTACAAGAGTAGCTAATGGAAATATTATAGCTCTTACGGTACTAAAAGATGAGATATTTAAAGAAATGAATTCTAATAAGATATACATGATATTAATATCTTTAGTAATTATATTAATATCAATTGGTGTAAGTTTATTCTTAGGGGGAAGTATCTCTAAACCAATAATAAGAGTAACAGAATTAATTACTAAGACAGAAAAATTAGATTTAGTTTATGCATCAGAGTATGAGTCATTAATAGAGTATAATGACGAGATAGGGACAATGTCTAGAGCATTAATTAACACTAGAAAAGTTTTGAGGACAGTAGTAGGTACTATAAAAGAAAGTTCTAATACTATTGATAATGAAGCTGCCAATCTTACAGCTTCATCAGAAGAAATGTCTTCCTTATCAGAAAATGTATCAAGTGTAATTGAGGAAGGGGCAAAAGGTTCTCAAGCGCAAGCAGAAGATTTAGCTAATATTAATCAGTTGATATATGAATTTGGTGAGGGATTAGATAATATTGTTAATGCTATAGATAATGTTGATTCAAATGCTAAAGATGTATTAATTCTAGCAAATGAAAGTAATAATAATATGCAAACATTTACAATGTCTGTAACTAAGGTTAGTGACACTTTCAATAATTTACTTTCCAAAATATCAGCATTAGACTTAAATATAAGTAAGATTAATGAAATAACAAATTTAATAAATAGTATAGCAGAACAAACTAATTTATTAGCATTAAATGCAGCAATTGAGGCTGCAAGAGCTGGGGAAGCTGGAAGAGGTTTTTCTGTTGTAGCTGAGGAAATAAGAAAGTTAGCTGAACAGTCAAAAGAATCATCAGAAAGTATTAATGTATTAATTGATAAGATAACAAATGATACAAACATAATGGTAAATACAACAAATGAAGTTAATGTTGAATTAAACACTCAGAAAATAGATATAAATGTTGTAATTGATTCTTTTAAGAAAATAATTAAAGCATTAGATGAGATAGTTCCTAAAATAGAGGTTATAAATAGTTCGGCAATTAATTTAAATAACAATAAGAATAATATTCTTCAAAAAGTTCAAAATGCATCTTCTATTGCTGAAGAGATTTCGGCTTCAAATGAAGAAATATCTGCATCAACAGAAGAAGTTAGAGCATCAACAGAAGAAGTTACTTTAATAGCTCAAAAACTAAGTAATATGACTGATGAAATGACAAAAGAAGTAAGTAATTTTAAAATATAATAATATTTTGAAAATTTCATTGCACTTTTTGACTTAAAGTTATATAATGTAAATGAAGGTAAAAAATATTAAAGAAAAAGGAGGTCGTGTAAATGTTAAACAATAGATTATTAGCTATTAGGTTTTTTAATGGCATCAGTGCCGGTTTTAATAGTGGCAATAATTTTGGGTTTGCAAAGAAATTAAATATGCACGATCTTGGGGTATATCTTTAATATTGATTAAATTTATCTATATTGAATATATAAGCCATAGGTTGTGCGCCTATGGCTTTTAATATTGTTAGAGGTAGTAGTATGCTTAAATGAAGTATCCTAACTTTGTTATGTTTTTAAAGCCGTAGAATATTTATTCTTCGGTTTTTTTGCGTATAAAATTTTGTTAAAGAGGAGTGTAAAAATTATGATTGCAGTAGTAATTAAAAAAAGAAAAAATAAAGATTGGGAGCCTCAATTCTATACATGAACTTTGTCCAAGAAAAGATGGACAGCGGGTATTCCACAATTAGGGGAGGGTGACAAGAATGAAAAAATTATTAAAGTTAACTAAAGGAAATAGATTATTATATATTACTGCAATTTTGTCTATTGCAGTAGCTACCTTTGTATCAATGATTCAACCAATGGTTATTAAGGTAACAATTGACTCTGTTATAGGAGATAAACCTATAGATGCTCCGGTAGCAATTATAAATCTTATTGCTAGAGTAGGTGGGAAAGAGGTTCTTACCAGAAATATATGGATATGTTCATTAGCAATTGTAGCATTGACTTGTACAAGAGGAATATTCCTATTCTTAAGAGGAAAGCTTTCTGCACAGGCATCTGAAAATATTGCAAGAAATATGAGAACTAATCTTTATGATCATATTCAAAATCTACCTTATAGATATCATGTGAATGCAGAATCAGGAGATTTAATTCAAAGATGTACTTCTGATGTTGAAACAGTTAGAAAATTTTTCGCAAATCAACTGGTTCAAATAGGAAGAGCATTCTTTATGGTTACCTTTGCAATGATAATGATGTTATTCCTAAGTGTTAAGATGACGTTAATTGCTATGGTAGTAGTTCCATTTATATTTGCATTCTCCTATGTGTTTTTCAAGAAAATAAAGCATGTATTTGAAGAGGCAGATAAGCAGGAAGGTGTTCTTACATCTATACTTCAAGAGAATTTAAGTGGAGTCAGGGTTGTAAAAGCATTTGGAAGACAAACTTTTGAAATTGAAAAATATGATAGAGAGAATAAAAAATATAGAGATTTTACTTTTAAATTAATCAATCTACTTTCAAACTACTGGTCAATATCAGATTTGCTTTGTATGGCTCAGATGGGTATGGTTTTAATATCAGGAGTGTACTTTGTAGTACAGAAAGAAATTAGTTTAGGTACTTTAATTGTATTTACAACTTATGAAGGAATGCTCCTATGGCCTGTAAGGCAACTAGGAAGAATTCTTTCAGACATGGGGAAAATGACAGTTTCTCTAGGAAGAATATCAGAGATTCTTGATGAAGAAGTAGAGCAGGAATACGGAAAAGCTATTAAACCAGAAATAGAAGGCGAAATTACTTTTGAAAATGTAAGTTTTGCGTATGAAAAGAATCAAGGGGTTCTTCATGATATAAGCTTTAAAGTAAAGAAAGGTGAAACTGTAGCAATTGTTGGTCCTACGGGTTCAGGGAAATCATCCTTAGTACACCTTTTATTAAGACTTTATGATTATAATGATGGTTCCATAAAGATTGATGGAACAGAGCTTAAGGATATAGAAAGAAAATGGATCAGAAGTAATGTAGGAATAGTACTTCAAGAGCCATTCCTTTATTCAAGAACGATAAAAGAGAATATTAAAATAGCAAAATTAGATTGTGAGGATGTGGATGTTCATAATGCTGCTTCAGCTGCTGCGGTACATGAGGTTATAACTTCTTTTGAAAATGGCTATGACACTATAGTTGGAGAAAAAGGGGTTACATTATCTGGAGGACAAAGACAAAGGGTTGCAATCGCAAGAACCCTTATAAAGGATATGCCAATATTAATATTTGATGATTCTTTAAGTGCAGTAGATGCTGAAACAGATAGAATTATAAGAACTGAGCTTAAGAAGAAAAGCAGTGAGAATACAACATTTATAATCTCTCACAGAATTTCAACAGTTATGGATGCAGATAAGATAATTGTTTTAAATCATGGAAAAATTGAAAGTATAGGAACCCATGATGAACTTGTTATGAAAGATGGTATTTACAAAAGAATATGGGAAATTCAAAACTCATTGGATACATTTGCACAGGAAAAGAAAGCTTGCAATGAGTAAGACAGGAGGATGATAATTTATGGCTAGAATAGAAGAAAGCAAAGTAACCGAAAAATTAAATGTAGGTATATGGAGAAAGCTTTTTAAATATCTTACAGAGTTTAAAAAAGCACTTTTAATAGCAGGATTAATAATGGTTGGGGTTGCAGGTATAGATGCTATAATGCCCCTTATGACTAAATATGCTATAGATAATTTTATTAAAAACAATACAACTGATGGGTTAGTGATATTCGCTGTAGTATATTTTTTAATGATTATAGCACAAGTTATAAATGTAAAGTTATTCATAAGACAGGCAGGTAAGATAGAAACTCATCTTGCTTATCATATAAGAAAGTTAGGTTTTAAAAGACTTCAACAGTTATCATTCTCTTATTATGATAATTCATCAGTAGGGTGGCTTATGGCGAGAATGACATCAGATGTATCAAGGCTTAGTGAAATTATCTCATGGGGATTAATTGATATGGTATGGGCATTGGTTATGATGACAGGTTTTATTGGTATAATGCTATATCATAGTGTAAAATTAACCCTTATAAGCATGAGTGTTGTACCACCACTGTTTTTAATAGGTGTGTTCTTTCAAAAGAAAATATTAAAATCATATAGAAGTGTTAGAAAACAAAATTCTCAAATAACTGCTAACTTTAGTGAGGGAGTTTCAGGTGCTAAAACAACTAAAACTTTAGTTAGAGAAGAGGATAATTTAAAAGAGTTTAATCATGATGCAGGGAAGATGAGAAATTCAGCTGTAAGGGCAGCAATGTTTTCATCATTATTTCTTCCAATTGTTATTTCAATGGGAAGCATAGGAACGGGATTTGCATTATGGATTGGTGGAAATAGTGTTATAGCAAAGACACTGTCTTACGGTACCTTCTTTATGTTTATTCAATATACACTACAATTCTTTGATCCAATTAGTCAGCTGGCATCAACAATAGCAGAACTTCAAAATGCGCAGGCATCTGCTGAAAGAATAATCAGTCTTATTGAAACAGATCCAGATATATGGGATAGAGAAGATGTAATAGAGAAGTATGGTGACTTATTTAATGCTAAAGAAGAAAATTGGGAGAAAATTAAAGGTGAAATTGAATTTAAGAATGTATCTTTTGCATATAAGAATGGAGAAAAGGTTCTTAATAACTTTAACCTAAAAGTTAAGAAAGGGCAGACAATAGCACTTGTAGGAGAAACAGGTTCAGGCAAAAGCACAATAGTAAATCTAATCTGTAGATTCTATGAACCTAATAGTGGAGAAATATTGATAGATGGAAAAGATTACAGAGAAAGATCATTATTGTGGCTTCAATCCAATATAGGTTATGTACTCCAAAGTCCTCATCTCTTCAGTGGAACCATTAAGGATAATATTAAGTATGGTAAGCTTGAGGCATCTGATGAGGAGATTCAAAGAGCAGCAAAATTAGTTAATGCTCACAACTTTATAATGAAGCTTGAAAAAGGTTATGATACTGAAGTTGGAGAAGGGGGAGGAAACCTTTCTACAGGAGAAAAGCAGCTTATCTCTTTTGCTAGAGCTATTGTTGCAAATCCAGCCCTTTTCGTGCTTGATGAGGCTACATCATCAATAGATACAGAAACGGAGAGAATGATCCAAAGTGCCATAGAAAAGGTTCTTCATGGAAGAACAAGCTTTGTAGTAGCCCATAGACTTTCTACTATAGTATCAGCAGATAAGATTCTTGTTATAAGAAACGGAAAGATTACTGAAGCAGGTACTCATAGAGAACTTATACTAAGAAAGGGATATTACTACAATCTTTATACAAATCAACTTCTTGAAGAGAAAGAGAAGGAAAGTAAGACATTATTTGCTTAGAAAAAAACATTAAGCAAATAATAGTTGACAATGGACAGTGGACAGTGGACAACGAAGGATATTTCTCTCCGAGAAATTTTAATCTTATTGTTCTTAGAACAAGAGGGGTTTACTCGTTTCATTAAGAATGAAACATTGTAATTTAACTACAATATTTTAGTATAGATAAAATGAGTGAAAATCTCTTGTCCTAAAGAACAATAAAATCTAAATATATATATATTTAATGGGGGAAGAAGAATGATAAGCTTGGAAAATGTTACTTTAGATAATTGGAACGAATGCATTAACTTAAAACTTTATGATGAGGAAAAGGTCTTTATATGTCCTAATGTATACTCAATAGCGGAAGCACAGTTTTACCCTAAAGCAGTTTCAAAAGCTATTTATGATGGTGAACAAATGATAGGGTATACTATGTTTGGGGAGGATGAAGATAATCCTAATTTATTTTTTATTGATAGGTTAATGATATCTAAAGACTATAGAAGTAAAGGATATGCATTTGAAACTATTCAATTAATAATAAAAGAAGCTTTAAAAAATGGATTTAATCTTATTGGAACAAGCATAGATCTTAAGAATGATAAGATGCAGAGTTTAGTTAAAAAAGTTGGTTTTTACACAAAAAATGAATTAGATGATGGGGAGATTATTTTTTATTATGAAATAAAATAGTAAAGAAATATATTTAGTATTGAACTGATTATAGCAATGTTTATAATCAGTTTTTTATTATTCGAAAATAAAATAAGTGGAATGAGGTCTATAGAAAAATATAATATTAATTGACATTATATTAAAAATTGAGTACGATATGCAGGGTTGATCAATGCATGAAAAAAATATATTTAATACTAAATTATATTAAATTATTAAAAAATTAGAAAAAGAGGTGTTTGTCGTGATCGGTAAAAGATTAATGGCACTTGGATTAACAATGTTGATGATTCCTACTATATTTTTAGCAGGGTGCGGAACTAATAATGATAAGGCTAAAAACAATAGTAAAGGAAATACTGAGGTTTCTCAAAAGGAAGATCAGGAGAAAAAAATAAAGGATAAGATAATATATGCACTTTGGAGTTCTCCTACAGGAGTATTCAGTCCAATTCTAACTGATACTACATATGACGATGCTGTAATTGCTCTTACATATTCATCGTTACTTAAGTTTGATAAAAATTTAAATCTAATATCTGATCTGGCAGAAGAATATGAAGTTTCTGATGATAACTTATCAATAACCTTTAAATTAAGAAAAGATGCAAAATGGCATGATGGAGAGAAAGTAACAGCAGATGATATTGCTTTCACATTTACAAGTATAGCACATAAAGATTATGCTGGTTCAAGATATGGAGATGTTGAAAAGATAAAAGGTACAAAGGCATATCACGAAGGAAAAAGTGAAAAAATTGAGGGTATACAAGTAATTGATGAGAATACTATAATGATTGAATTTGAAGAAGTATATTCTCCAGCACTTAATAATATTGGTACAATGGGTATAATAGCAAAACATGTTTGGGAAAAGGTGCCTGTTGCTGAGTGGAAAGAGAATAAAGAGTTATTAAATAATCCTGTTGGTTCAGGACCATATAAACTTATTGCTTTTGAACCAGGACAATACGCTGAACTAGAAAGATTTGATGATTACCATGGAGAAAAAGCTAAAACTAAAAAGTTTATCTTCAAAGTAAGCAATCAAGAAACAGCACAAGCTGAATTAGTAAATGGAACAATAGATATTGCAGATATATCTACAATGAAGAAAAGAGATATTGAAAATCTTGAAAAAGAAAATTTAAAAGTTACAGCATATCCTAACAGCATGTTCCAGTACATGGGATTCAATTTAAGAAAAGAAATCTTTAAGGATAACAATGTTAGACAAGCGTTTATGTATGCAATCGATAGAAAATTAATGGTAGATAAATTATTAGAAGGTAATGGAAGTGTGGTAAATACCACTATATTACCATCAAGTTGGGCTTATCCAGATGAAAAGTTATTAAATACTTACAATTTTAGTATTGATAAAGCAAAAGAATTACTTAAAGAAGCAGGTTGGGAAGATAGAGACGGAGACGGAATTGTTGAGAATGATAACAATGAAGACTTCAAGGTTGTATTAAAATATCCAACAGGAAATAAAACAAGAGAACTAAGTGCACCAATTATTCAAAAGAGTTTAAAGGATATTGGGGTAGAGGTTGAGCTTGAAAGTCTTGAATTTGGTACTTTAATGGATCAAGTAGTTGGAAATCATGAGTTTGATTTATATCTTATGGGTAATAACTTAGGTTCTGATCCAGATCCAAAACCATACTGGCACTCTACTGCAGCTTCAGATAAAAAAGGTGATTATGGATGGAATATATCAGCATTTAGAAATGAAGAAGCTGATAAATTGATGGAAGAAGGACTTTCTACACTAGACATGAATGAACGTAAAAAGATTTATGAAGAGTTTGGTATTCTTATGAATAAAGAACTTCCATGGGTATATTTATATTGCCAAAACATCGTGAAAGCATATAATCCTAATCTGAAGAATTTTAATCCTGTTACTTTCGGAAACTTCTTAGATGTGGAAAATTGGTATATAGAAGAATAGCAATAAAAAGGTGATATGTAATATCACCTTTTTCCAATTTGAAACCAAGGTTTTATGAAATTTATGAGGTGAAATTATGTTTAAGTTTATTGTTAGAAGATTATTAGTTGCTATAGGGGTTCTTTTTGGAGTTTCAATTATTATATTTACTCTTGTACATATGCAGTCTGGAAACCCCTATTCCACAATGATAGACCCCTCTGTACCTAAAGAGGTATTAGAGGAAATGCTCAGGAAGGTTGGATATTATGACCCTATTCATGTTAAGTATATAAAATGGATTTGTAGAGCTGTTAAAGGAGACTTAGGATATTCTATTTATTATGGAGCTCCTGTTATAGAGGTTATTAACTCAAGAATGGGAAATACCATTTTACTATCTTCCTTTTCTTTAATCGTAAGTATGTTAATAGCTATACCTTCAGGGGTAATATCGGCAACAAAGAAAAATTCAATTTTTGATTATATTACAACTATTATTTCTCTTATAGGAATATCAATTCCAGCCTTTTTCTTTGGATTACTCCTTATAAAATGGTTAGCCTTTGATATTAAAATCTTTCCTGTTTCAGGAATGCAAACTATAGGTGAGCATTATCAAGGAACTGCTAAAATCCTTGATATTGGAAGACATATAATACTTCCAGGAATTGTTCTTGCATTTTTGCAGATGGCTTCCTTTATGAGATACACCAGGTCATCTATGTTGGAGGAACTAAATAAAGATTATATGAGAACTGCTAGAGGAAAAGGATTAACTTTAAGAAAAGCAATTTGGAAGCACGGGTTTAAAAATGCTCTAATTCCGTTAATAACAATATTGTGTTTGCAGATTCCATTTTTATTTTCAGGGGCTTTACTTACAGAAACTATATTTGTTTGGCCTGGTATAGGAAGGTTAAATTATGAAGCATTATTACATAGAGATTATCCACTTTTAATGGGGTTGTTAATGATAATAGCAGTGATAATATTATTATCTAATTTACTGGCAGATATTTTATATGCTGTAGTAGACCCTAGAATAAGATATAAATAGAGAAAGTTATAAAGGAGAGAAATGATTTTGAACAGTATTATGTGTACTAATAATCAAGATAATAAACCTTTATCTATGGGTAGATTAGCATTTATGAAATTTAGAAAAAATAAATTAGCTATTTTAGGAGCAGTAGTATTGACAATTTTAGTTCTATTTGCACTCTTTGCTCCTTTATTAACTAATTATAAAATTGATGACTTGGATTTATATAGTATTAGTGTTGAGCCAAGTTCTGAACATATTTTGGGAACTGACGAAATTGGAAGAGATGTATTTACAAGACTTATTTATGGAGGAAGAGTTTCGTTAGTAGTAGGAATTGTTGCTACATTATTGCAGGTTTTTATTGGAACAGTATTGGGTGCTCTAGCTGGATATTATGGTGGAATAGTAGACAGTATTATTATGAGAGTAGTTGATATAATAATGTGTTTTCCTTTCTTTATGATAGCAGTTACAATTGCAGCTGTAATAGGTCCAAGTATATGGAACTTAATTATCATAATAGCTATGCTATCTTGGACAAGTATAGCCAGAATTGTTAGAGGTGAAGTCTTAGCCTTAAAGGAGAGGGAGTTTATTGAAGCTTCTAAAGCACTAGGAATGAATAATTTTCAGATAATATTAAAACATATTATTCCTAATATACTATCACCTATTTTAGTATCTGCTACACTATCTATTGCAAACTCAATCCTTACAGAATCAGCTTTGAGTTTTTTGGGGATGGGGGTTAGACCACCACAGCCAAGCTGGGGTAATATGCTTACATCAGCTCAAAGTATGAATACATTGAGATATGAATGGTGGTTATGGATACCGCCAGGATTAATGATTTTCCTTACAGTATTATCAATAAATTTCTTAGGTGATGGTCTTAGAGATGCATTAGACCCTAAAGAAAAGGTATAGGAGGAGTTTATGTTATTAGAAGTAAAGAATTTAAAAACTAGTTTTAATACTTCAAGGGGAAAAGTAAGAACAGTAAGAAATGTATCTTTTTCCTTAAGAGAAGGGGAGATATTAGGACTTGTAGGTGAATCAGGGTGCGGGAAAAGTGTAACTTCTCTTTCTATTATGGGATTAGTTCCAAAACCAGAAGGGATTATTGAAGGGGGAGAAATAATATTTGAAGGAACAGATTTATTAAAGCTTTCTGAAAAAGAAATGTGCAAAATAAGAGGAAATAAGATTGCAATGATATATCAGGAACCTATGACAGCATTGAATCCTGTTTTTACAATAGAGGAACAGATTAGTGAGGTAATTAAAATTCATGAAAAAGTAAAGGGGAAAGTTGTAAGAGAAAGAGTCATAGAACTTTTGAATTTAGTGCAGATACCAGATTCAGAAAAGTGCTTAAAACGATATCCTCATGAGTTAAGCGGTGGTATGAGGCAGAGAGTTGTGATAGCAATGGCTCTTGCATGTAGTCCCCAAATATTGATAGCAGATGAGCCTACAACTGCTTTAGATGTTACTATACAGGCAGAGATTATAGAAGTATTAAAGGATATAAGCAAAAAAATGAAAATGGCAATTATCTTTATAACACATGATTTGGATGTTATAGCTGAAATTGCAGATAGAGTTGTGGTTATGTACGGTGGCAAAATAGTTGAAGAAGCTTATGTTAATAATTTTTTTGACAACCCACTTCATCCATATTCAAAAGGGCTTATGCTATCAAGAACAGATAACATTAATCATGGTGGAAGGTTATTTTCAATTCAAGGAATGGTTCCCAGTCCATATAATATGCCTAGAGGGTGTGCATTTAATCCAAGATGTGAAAAATGTAAGGAAATGTGCAAGCTAAAAACACCTGAGTTAGTAGGGCTAAGAGAAAATCATAAGGTAAGATGCTGGTTATATAGAGAGAATGAGGTATAGTTTATGAAGGATAAAGATTATTTGTTAGAAGTAAAGAACTTAAAAAAATATTTTCCCATTAAAAAGGGAGTTTTTTTTAGAACAGGTGGTTATATTAAATCAGTTGATGATGTTTCTTTTAAATTAACTAGAGGTAAAATCATGGGACTTGTTGGTGAATCAGGCTGTGGTAAATCTACTACAGGAAGAACTATATTAAATCTTTTAGAACCTAATGGAGGAACAGTTAAATTTGAAGATAAGATAATCTTTGATGTTGAGAATAAAATAAAAATATCAAGAGATCAGATGTTAAGTTTAAGAAGAGACATGCAGATAATATTTCAAGATCCATATGCTTCCTTAGATCCTCGTATGAATGTAGGAGCAATATTGACAGAAGGATTGAAAAATCATAACATCGTACAAGGAAAAGAGGCTTTAGATAAAGCTAAAGAAATTTTAGAGTTGTGTGGATTAGATTCCTCTTATATTAATAGATATCCTCATGAATTTAGTGGAGGACAGAGACAGAGGATAGGGATAGGAAGGGCATTATCATTAAATCCAAAGTTTATTGTGTGTGATGAACCTACAGCTGCACTGGATGTATCGATACAATCACAGATTTTAAATTTAATGCTGGATTTGAAGGATAAGTTTAATCTTACTTATCTATTCATTTCTCATAACCTGAATGTTGTGAGATTTTTTTGTGATGAGATACATGTTATGTATTTAGGGGTTATAGTAGAAAAAGGTGATTCAGAAGAAATATACACAAATCCGCAACATCCATATACTAAAGCATTATTGTCATCTATCCCTGTTTCACATCCTAGTATTAAAAGGGAGAGGATCAGGTTAAAAGGAATTATACCAAGTCCATCAAATGTTCCATTTGGATGCAGGTTTCATACAAGATGCCCTTATGCAAAGGAAGTTTGTACTGAGCAGATACCGGGATATAGAGAAGTTGATAAGGGGCATTTTGTGGCTTGTCATTTAGTATAAATTGATTACTGTAACATAAAAACAGACATGTTTATCACTTAAGGTAAACATGTCTGTTTTTATGTCAGTATAATATATAAGAACTTTGAAAAAATCCTTTCAAACTAAGAATTATCAATAGACTAACACTTATGAACAATATTACATTTTCAATCTTATTAGTTGAATTTTACCATGTAGACATTTATCACGCTTGGATACGCTGAATATTCTGAAAATATCCACAATTATTAACTTGAAAATATAAGTTATTCACAATTTACTTAAAAGAAATTACTGAAATGTGGATAAAAGCAAGTATTTGGGGTAGTATCAATAAATTGTAAGTTGTGAGATTATCAAGAAGCTTAATTATTATATCATAAAACATATGGTAAATATAGTTTACATTCACAAGTTAAAAAAAGATAAGTCTAATTAAAGTATTAATTGACATATAAATTTAGATAGAATATGATTAAAAAGGATATTTAACCATATCATGTAAAATTATGGGTTGTATACTTTGTGATTAAATAATATAAGTTTTTTACAATAAAAGTTTAAGGAGGAAATATGAAAAAGATAATCAGTTTATTAGTAATCTTAGCTATGACTTTATCGCTATCTGCCTGTGGAACAGCTGATAAGGAGAATAACTCTAATGGAACAAAAAAAGAAAATAGTCAAGCAGGTGGACAAGCTAACAACTCAGAGGATAAGACACAAGAAGCAAAAGAAGAATCACAGGATTCAAAAGAATCTAATAGTGAAACAGAAAAAACAACTGAAAAAAGTACTGGATTTGATAGTAATTATGAGCTTGAAACAAGAATTAAGCAGGCTGGTGAGTATAAAAAATATCAGCTTTATGCAACTTATTCAGATGGTTCAGATAAGCTGTTGGTAGAGTCAAAGCAAGATGGAGACATGACTAAGTTGATTGCAGATATATTAGATCCAATGAGTTCTCTGGACAAGACTAAGGTTTATTTTGAGACACCTGTATGGGCAACTACTAATGCAATACATATGTATGATTTTATTACTGATACTGAAAAATTTATTACAGATGGATTATTAGTTGAAGTTATCAAAGATGGGAAGTATAAAGGATACTTACTTGTTGAGAAAAGAATCGAAGGGGATAATGGATATTATGTAAATCGTGTTGCTGTTGATAATAATGGTAATGAAATAGCAGTAATTGAAGATAATACCCCTTCCACAAAAGGTGATGACAAATCAAGCTCTAATGGAGATGATGAGTCAAACGAGCAAGATAATAAGCAAATCACTTTTACTAGTGAAGATATTCTAGAAGATACAATAAACTATAATGACTATAGAGCTGTTGTATTTGGTGATTACAAAGGAATAAATGTTGATAAGCTTGAGTCTGTTGAGAGAATAAATCTTGTATATCAAGAAGGCCCTTGGACATACTATAACTTCGCAGTATTTGGAACTATTACAAATGTAAAAATACTTACTGCTACGGAAATGGGTGCTGAACCGGTAATTACACATTTAAGTGATAAGATAAGTAATTCCATAGTTACAGTTAGAAGTAACTTCCCAGCAGATTGGTCTCAGGATGTTATAACATTCACAGGACCAGATGGAGAGTATTATGAAATGCGTTTTGATGATATGACTGAAGAAGTTAGAATAATTAAGATAAAATAATATTTAATGCCCTAAGGTAGTAGGTATCTGCTACCTTTTTATTTTTAATATTTAGAGCATTGAAACAATTGTAATATAAGAGTATAATTGGAATTGAAATTTATCAATAGGAGATGACTTTATTATGTTTGAAACGTTAATGTTGATATGCTTTGGTGCAGCATGGCCTTTATCTATTTACAAATCATATACCTCTAAATCAATCGAAGGTAAAAGTGTAGCTTTTTTATTTGTATTATTGTTAGGTTATATTTTTGGAATATTACATAAGTTTTCTAACTCGTATGATAATGTTATATTCTTGTATATGTTGAACTTTATAATGGTCTCAATAGATACGGGGTTATATTTTAGAAATAAGAAGATTTTGGAGCAGAATAAGAGAAAATTAGAGATGTAGTAAATTAAAACTCAAGTAATTCTTAGGAATTACTTGAGTTTGTTTATTATATTTCGATTTCTATTTTAGATATTCATTAAGAATATTGATGTTTAATACAAAATCCTTCTATTATATTATACCATAAAAATAAAATTTTTTCTAGACTTACAATTTATGGAGTGGTGTTATATAATAAAATTCCGCGGAAAAATAATTAAAATGCTAAGCAAAAAAAGTAAGTTAAATTAAATCAGATACAATATATACTGCCGATAGAATCACTCTGACACTATATATTATATCTGAAATTTAACTATAAATACTTTTGTGGCTTACCATAAAATTGAAAGGAGAATTGAATGAAAATACTGTTTGAGTATATCAAGCTAAATTTAAAGGTATTATTTCAACACAAAAGGGCATTCTTCATAATGTTCTTTGTAAATTCAGCAGTTGTGTTGATATATCTTCCCTTATTTAGGAGTATTTATGCCTATAATAATTCTCAAAGTATTAAAGGATATTCATTAGAACAGATGGTATGGTATTTTGCTGCTGTAACTTTTGTTAATACTTGTGTTCATTCCTATGCAGATTCAAGAATATCCGGAAGAATACGAAATGGTAACTTAAGTATTGATTTATTAAAACCAGTAGGAATAATGAAAATAGAACTTGGACAAGGATTAGGTCTTAAAATTCCGGCTATTTTAATTCAATTTTTGCTACCATTTTTAGTTTATTCATTAATAATATTTCCAACCTTTATTACTTTTCATTCTGTTTTCAAATTTATCATTCTCAATATAGGAGGATTCACAATAGCATTTCTTACAAATTATATAATCGGATTAACTGCATTTTACATTAAAAACAATAACTCTATTATAAGGTTGAAAGGTTTCCTGTTTAATTTTGCTGGAGGAGCTTTTATACCATTAGATTTTCTACCTAACTGGGCTAATGCTGTATTGGATATACTGCCTTTTAAGTATGTTTATTATTGGCCAATACAATTCTTTTTAAATTTAGAAAAAGCACAAGGTACATTTATATTTTATAAGATACTCTTTATTCAACTGCTTTGGAGTGTAGTATTATTTATTCTAGGCAAGTTTTTGTACAATAAAGTAATCAAAAATTATTGTGCAGTTGGAGGTTAATTATGAAAAAAGTTATGAGTTTACTTGATGTATTTATATGGAATAGCGGCCTCAATATATCACGAAGTATGCAATATAGATTTAATTTTTTTACAGGGATGATAATTACTTTATTATTCACATTAACAGGACCACTGATACAATATTTATTTTTTACTCAAACAAAAGGATTTCCAGGATGGAGTTTACAACAGATAATTCTTTTTCAAGGAGTGCTTCTTACTACAGTTGGACTTCGAAATACACTCTTTGGTACTGCCAAGACTCAATTCATTGGATTAATTAGAAGAGGAGAATTTGATAGATATCTCTTAAGACCATTTCCACCTATGGCACTATTATTGGCTTCTTCTTTTAGCCTTGATGGAGTAGGAACTTTATTAGTAGGTGTAATCCTAATAATATATTCAATAGTGAAACTCTCATTAACTATAACCTTTTGGCAAGTTGGACTTTTTATAGTATGTATTATCTTTGGGCTTTTATTAAGTGCGGCTTTAGATATTTTACATTGCAGTATAATAATACTTACTGTAGCGGATGGTGGAGTGAGAGGGATAATGGAAGCTTATTTGAAGTTTTCCGAATATCCATTAGAGATATATACAAAGTATCTTAAAATAATGTTTACAAGTTTTTTGCCAATAGCTATATTCGTTTATTTTCCGGCACAGATTCTCTTGAATAGAATAGACATAAAACTTCTTATTACTTTTGGTAGTATTTTAATATTTTTTATTTTGAGTTCTTTTTTCTGGAAAGTAGTATTGAAAAAATATACGAGTGCAGGGGGTTAAATTATATATGAATGATAATATAATTTCTGTCAAAGGGGTAAACAAAACTTTTAAAGTTTCAAGTAGAAAAAAAGCGGGATTAGCTTCCTCAATTAAATCGGTTTTTAAAACAAACTATAAATATGTTGAAGCATTAAAGAATATTAATTTCGAAGTTGAAAAAGGGGAGATACGTGGTTTAATAGGTTCAAATGGTGCAGGGAAATCAACCCTTATTAAGACAATGACAGGCATATTATATCCAACAAGTGGAGAGGTTAACGTAATGGGGTATACCCCTTGGATTCATAGAGAAAAATATGTAAAAAATATAGGGGCTCTTTTTGGGCAGAAGACTCAGTTGTGGTGGGATCTTCCTGCCATTGATACTTTTTCTCTTAGTAAAAAACTATATAATATTCCTGAAGATGTATTTAAAAGAAATATAGATTTTTTTATTGAAATCTTAAATATTAGTGAGGTTGTAACGAAACCTGTAAGGCAGCTTTCTTTAGGTGAAAGAATGAAATGTGAATTTGTAAATGCACTCATTCATGAACCAGAATTAGTTTTTCTTGATGAACCTACAATAGGACTTGATATTATTTCAAAGGACGCAATAAGGAAGTTTATTAAAGATGTTAATAAAGAGAAGGGGACGACCTTTATACTTACTACTCATGATATAAGTGACATAGAAGATTTATGCAGCAATGTAACTATCATAAATAAAGGTGGGAAAGTATATGATGATTCTTTTGATAATTTAAAAAACTATTACGAAAATAAAAGAATTATTAAAGCTCAGTTATTAGAAGCACCTGACCCTAAAAAGTTAGACCTTTTTACTGTTAAAAGTTTTAAGAATTTGAGTTTAGAAGTTGAAGTGGATTTAAGTAAAAAGAATTTAAAAGAACAGCTCTATAAAGTATTAGATACATTTTCTATTCATGATATAAACATAAATAATATTAATATTGAAGAAGTTATTAAGGAGATTTATGCAAGTTGATGTATCTGAAGTATCATCATTATTTATTACATTAAATAATGACTTGTACTCTGTACTTTATTTTTGTTTTAAAGATTACCTGTTATAGAATAAGTGATTGATACTCCCTTTTGGGGTATCAATCACTTATAGGAAGTGTAAACCAGAAAACCACACCATCATCTTTATTTAAAACGCCACATTCTCCATTATGCTTGTGAATTATGCTATTAACAATTGATAGTCCCAAACCAGTACCACCTTTATTTCGTGATCTGGAATCCTGTGCACTGTAGAAGGCATCAAAGAGTTGAGGTAAGTGTTCCAAAGGAATCTGTTCTCCACTATTAAAGATTTCAACCCTAACTAAATTATTATATTTCTTAGCAGTAATTCGTAATATACCCTCAGGGGTAACATGACGTATACCATTGGAAATTAAGTTTTCTAAAACTTGAATCAATCTTCCTTCATCACCATTAATATTTAAGGTAGAAGGTATTTCCACTAAAAATTCAATGGGCTTTTCATTTTGCACTTGAGAATGCTTATTTACCATTTCTTGAATAGATCTTGATAGATCAAAATCCTTCATATGCATTTGAAAGATTCCTGATTCTATATGCATTAAAAATATAATATCGCTGATTAATCGATTTAAATGATCAGTTTCTTTTAGTATAATTGATGTGAATTCTTTTTCCTCTTTCTTATCTTTAGCCATATCAAGATGCAGTGACTCTGTATAACCTCTAATCAAACCTACAGGTGTTTTAAACTCATGAGATACACTAGCTAAAAATCTCTTTTGCAATTGTATTTCCTTTTCAAGATCAGCATTAACCTGCTTTAAATCACTAATGGTCCAATGAAGTTTTTCTGATATTCTATTAATACTTTCCCCTAAGGTACCAACTTCATCCTTTAAAGTTCCTTGATATCGTTCTGAAAAATCCAAGTGAGCAATTCTACTTGTTATTTCTGTTATCTCTAATACAGGTTTTACCATTCGTCGTGACATCAAATAAGCAATCAGTACTCCTATTATCAAAATACCAATACCAATAATAATGATGAAATCATTGGCAATAGATAGATTTTCACTTACTTGCCGCAAAGGCTTGGTAATCATTAAAAAATGGTCTTTTCCTAGTTTGGCTATTAAGGTGATGTCATATTGATCAATTTCTCCGCTTTTTAAGGTTTCATAGAATATTTTTTCATCTGTAAGCTCTTTTTTGTTTTTTAATATAAACTCTTTTTGAATCCTTGCCAGAGGAAACTTATCACCTTCTTGAAACTCAGGTGCCGATGAAAGCACTACATCATACTTTTCATTAATCACACGATACTTATATTCTGTATCAGAACTACGGCTTTTTAAAGCATTTAGAAATTTACCATTTGATAGACTGTGATATTCCTCTAATAATTCCTTATATTCATTAACAAAAGGTGTCTTTGTTTTGAATATATAGTATTTTTCAAGAAAAACAGTATTCACAAACATAAGAGATCCAATTAATATAGTTAATAAAAAAACTATAGCCAACATCCATTTCATTGTGATCGATTTCATTATTCAACACCTCGATAGCAATAGCCTTTATTTCGTAAGGTCTTAATACGTTTTCCTTCATCCCCTAATTTGGAACGTAGGCTCTTAATGTGAGTATCAACTGTTCTGGGATCACCAAAATAATCATATCCCCAAACATTATCCAAAATCTGTTCTCGAGATAGGACAATGGATTTGTTAAGTACTAAACACATTAATAGTTCATACTCCTTTGGTCTTAAGGTAATCTTATTATTATCAATATAAACAGAGTTTGTAGATTCTTCAAAAGCCATGCCTTCATCATTGAATTGTTCCTGCTTATTTTTACGGACTCTACGGAGTAATCCACCTACACGGGCAATAAGAACTTCTTGGGAAAATGGCTTGGCAATATAATCATCTGCCCCTTTTTCAATTCCATAAACCTCATTTGTGGCATCCCCTAGGGCAGTTAGCATAATAATAGGAATATTTGATTTTTCTCTAATCACATGACAGGCTTGCCAACCATTGAATTTAGGCATCATAACATCTAATATTACCAGGTCAATATCATTTTTGTTGTTTAGTATATCTATGGCTTCTTTACCATCGCTAACAGTAATCACCTCATAATCAGCCCTTTCTAGAAACATCTTGATAAGCCTTCTATAATTCGCTTCATCATCAGCGTAAAGGATTTTACCTAGCATCACATAGCCCCCTATTTTTTTGAAATAAATAGAATACCGCCTAAATAACCTATGGCGGTACTCTCTTGATATATTATAACATTTTTATCTTAATTATCTTAAATAAATTATCTAACTAATACTTATTCAAATAGATAATCTGTATCAATGATATCAGGCATATCAATTGGTTCAGAGTATAGGAAGGCTCCTTTAACTTGGTAATCATCAAGATTTCTAAGGTTCACTAGCTGCTCTTTTTGTTCCTCAGTTAAAGTTTCGTATACTTTGCTGAAATGAGTAGCGTAACTATGGACAATCGCACCATCAAGTTCACCGTATTTTCTTGACAGCTGCAGTATAGTTTCCTGATCAACATCCGTACCATTTATAAATTCACGTAATTGGCTAGCTATTTCTCTTCTTGTTTCAACGATTTCAAGGAGATCATCTCTTTGAATATCTACTAAGTCAGTAATTAACTTTTTCTGTTCATCAGTTAATATATTTAAAAACTCTTTACCGCTATCTCCTGTAATTGAAGTACTTATAGTATAATCAGGGTTACCCATTGCAGGCATATCTTTCATATAAAAAGATCCAAAATAAGTTCCATGTCTTTCAGGGCAGAAGTATGTGTCGCTGTCTACATCTCCTGCATACCAGCTGAACATCTCACTGGCATAAGTCATAAGTAAAACATGTTGTTCATGAGTCAAATCTTTCTTATCTATCTGATCTTCTTTTTTAGGCCATGTTAATGAACTGCCTGCAGCCATTTCATCAAGGTAAGCCCTTTGTTCATCATCCAATGAATTAATAATATTTCCAAGTACTTTGGCTCTATTATAGCTAAGTAATCCATCAATTTCATATAAGTTACTTGAATAATCGGTTACAGCATCAAGGTTTAAAGAAGTAGTATTACTAGGTAGATCATTTTTAAGGAGTCTGCGGAATGCATCCATTAATGGGAAACGATCATATCCATATTCTATAAGAAGTTCTTCCTGGTCAACTGCCAAAGATTTTAATTGATGAAGTTGATCATCATTTAAAATACTTAGAACATTATTTGCAATAATTGATAAAAAAGTAGTATTATGACCAAGTTCCCCAGCATCTACATCTCTAAAGTATTGAAAACCAAAGAAGTCTGATACTTTTCCAGGTGGAAAGAAGGAGTCACTTCCCAGTTCTCCAGTGAAGAATGCTAGAGCATCAAAGGCTATAGTATGCAACTGTGCATTATCTGAAATCGCTTGTTCAATAGAATAATTTTGTCCAAGGGCTTTTTCAGAATCCTCCTTTCTCTCAGGAATCTTAGTGTCGTCTTTTCTTTCATTTTTTTCAGAATCATTTTTTTTCTTAGGATTTTTATTATCATTTTTTGATTCCGGAGGTGGATCCAATTTAGTGATAACAGTTGGATCATAACCAGCTGCTCTAATGCTTTCTTCAAGTTCTCTACCACCTTTAAAGCCGGCGGACCTGAATCCTTCATTAATCTCCTTGGCTTCTTCTACTGTTAAAGTTGAAAAATCATATTTAGATAATATAGATTTAACCTTCTCTATCATATGTTCATCTGTATTTTGTACTTCTACATTTTGTTGCTCTTTAGATTGAGCAGCAGCTGACTGTAGTGTTAAATATCCAACACTGCCTAATAATAAACTTGGAATAAGCAATAATTTGATTAATTTTTTATTATACATAATTATCCTCCTTAAGATATTTTTTTCTTCTTGGTTTCTTAAGGTAATTGTAAAGAAGTTATGTGAGAACCATGTGAAAATTGAAAAATTTTTTTGGAATTTAGAAAATATCGCAAGGAGGGGAGAAATAAAGAAAAGCCCATGCTTTTTAAAATGTACCCTATAGAGTAGACACTATAAAAAAAGTCTACTTTATAGGGTATTTTTATGTATAATTAAATAAATGAGAATTCGGGGGATAAAAAATGAGTAAAAAGATATTTACAGAAGAACAAATAGAAACTTTGGCACAAAACAAATACGTAAAAAATGTCACTAATAAAGCAATTACGTATACTGATGAATTCAAAAAAATCTTTATAGCTGAGAATCAGAACGGAAAATTCCCTAGAGAAATATTCGAAGAATGTGGATTTGATGTAGATATCATAGGAATTGAAAGAGTAAGATCATCTGGTAAAAGGTGGAGAGCTGCTTATAGACATAATGGTGTATGTGGTTTAGCTGATACAAGAAGAAACAATTCAGGAAAGCCAACAACTAAAGAGCTTTCTTTAGAGGAGAAATATGCACGACTCCAAGCACAAAATAATTTACTGAAAGCTGAGAACGAACTTCTAAAAAAGCTCGATATGATGGAAAGGATGATGACGCGAAAGAAATAAAAATACTTCCTAAGGACAAGTTTATAATAATAAGAGATACAGTTAAAAAATATAACTTGAAAAATATGATTAGTTATTTATGTAATCTATCGGGCGTATCAAGGTCAGGATACTATAATTATTTTTCTGCAACAGCCATGGAATCAAGAAATAAGCGAGAGCTTTGTGATGAAGTAGCAAAAGACTTGATTTTAAAAGCATACAAGTTCAAGAATCGTAAAAAAGGTGCTCGTCAAATTAAACTGACATTAGACGGTCAGTTTGGTATTGTATATAATTTAAAGCGTATAAGGAGAATAATGAGAAAATACAACATTGTTTGCCCCATAAGGAAGGCTAATCCTTATAGAAGAATGGCGAAAGCCACCCATGAGCACAGAGTTGTCCCTAATTTATTGAATAGAGAGTTTAAACAAAATATCCCCGGAAAAGTACTGCTTACAGATATAACTTATCTAACGTATGGTAATAACAAAAGAGCATATCTATCTACGATTAAAGACGGTTCTACTAATGAGATACTAGCTTATAACGTAGCCACTAGCTTATCGCTAGATATCGCCACTGATACAATATATAAATTATTGAATAATAAAGATATTACTCTTGCCCCTGATGCCTTTATCCATTCAGATCAAGGAGCACATTACACTAGCCCCAATTTCCAAAAGTTAGTGAAAAGTTTTGGATTAGGACAATCAATGTCTAGACGAGGAAATTGTTGGGATAATGCACCTCAAGAATCATTCTTTGGACATTTTAAGGATGAGGCTTACATTAAATCATGCACAGCTCTGGACGAGCTTAAAGATGAAATAGATGAATACATGGATTACTATAACAATTACAGATATCAATGGAATTTAAAGAAGATGACTCCTGTATCATTCAGAAATCATCTTCAAGCTGCTGCATAGTCTTTTTTTATAATGTCCTTGACAAAGGGTACATTTTATTTCAGCATGGGCTTTATACTAGCATAAACTTTTGTTTGTAAACTGTCAACTTAAAAGCACGTGTGCTTTTTTATGATATTATTCCAACTACACAAGCGGTAATTAGAGAAGCTAAAGTTGAAACAAGTAATAACTTACCTGCATTCTTAGTCATAAATTCTGCCTTCTTTTCATCAAAAACCTTTAATGTTCCTAGTACCATTCCAATACTTGATAAGTTTGCAAAAGATATTAGGAATGTTGATATTATAGCTATAGACTTAGGTTGTAAAGTACCTATTATACTCTTTAAGTGAGCCATAGCTACGAATTCATTCGCTATAATTTTTTCTCCCATTATTCCACCTACAGAAACTATATCACTAGTTGGTACACCCATTAAGAATGCAATAGGAGCAAAAATCCATCCTAAGATAGTTTCTAAAGTTAAACCGTTTGCTACAGCAGATAATATTGTGTTAATAAAATGAATTAGTCCTAAATAAGCTATAAGCATTACACCAACTATAACTGCAGTTTGGAAACCTGTAGTTGCACCATTAGATATTGCATCAAGTAATGATTTGCACGTTGAAGCATTTTCGATATCTATCACGTCTTCTTCCTTAGGAATATTTACAGGGGTAAATAAAGAAGCCAATATCAAACCGCTAAATACGTTAAGAGGTAAAGCAACAAATACGTATTCATAAGGTATCATCTGTATGTACGCACCAATTATAGAAGCCGATACGCTTGCCATAGCAGAAACGCAGACAGTAAATAATCTGTTTCCATTTAAGAACTTAAACTGGGATCTAATAGCTAATAAACTATCACTTTGTCCAAAGAATATGTTATTTATTGCTTGGAAGGTTTCTATTTGTGGAGTACCTGTAACCTTTCCTACAATTTTACCAACCCATTTTGTTATAAATGGAAGTATCTTTAGATAGTTTAACAATTCAAATAAAGCACCGAAGAATACTAGATTTAATAATACGCTAAAGAAAAATGTAGCATTTTCACCTAGAGCTAGCCCTCCAAATACAAACTGAACTCCAGAACTAGCACTTGTAATTAACGAAGAAAAAACTGAATTTAAAGAATCAAGAATTTTTATTCCTAGTTCAGTTCCTAATACAAACCAACCAGTTAAGAATTGTAATACTAACATAATACCAATTGATTTGTAATGAATACCTTTTTTGTCATTAGAGAATATGTATCCGATAGTAAGAACTAATAATATACATATGAATCCTAAAACCATAGACATTTAAATTTCACCAACCTTAAAAATATTATTAATGATATTAGTTTAAATTATAACAACCTAAACAATAAAAAAGTCGACAAAAAACGACGACTTTAGTATTATAATATATTTTCACTAAAAAAACATTAAAAATACAAGATTTGTAAAAATGAAAATTTAATTAAGAAAATTAATTTTCTGAATTAGAAAAAAAAGCACGAAATTCGTGCTTTTCACATATCTTAGTTTTTAAGTTTCATTTCAACTGGTATAAGTTCTTTCCAAGTTTCTATAGCAGGTTTTATTATAGCTGGTCCTATTTTTGATATAAGAACTAATTGACAACCTTCAGGCTTTTCTTCACAAGGCTTGTAATCAATTTTTCTATTAACAACATCAACTTGGTTCCAACCATCATCTAATTTAACAAAACCTTTCATTCTGAAAGTATGTTTTGAAACTTCTTCTAAGTACTTAGTTAAATCTTCCTTATTAACAACACCTTCATAAGTTAACATTAGAGTTTTAGGTTTATTTTCTTTTGTATTAGTAGTTTCTTCAGACTCTGCCCATTGATTTTTAAGAAGATCTTCATTTAAAAAATCATAATTGAACTTAGCAAAGGAAGCTTCTTGAATAGTAGTCTTAGGGTTAATCTCTGTGATTTTTTCTTTAATTTTTTCTACAGTTTCTTTATCAACTAAATCAGTTTTATTAATAACAGCTAAGTGACAATGTTTAATCTGTCTCTCAACTGTCTCTAAATCTTCTAATTGATCGAAGAAGTGAAGAGCATCAACTATGCTGATTATTCCTTTGTAATCATAAAAATCACCTTTATTGTGCTTAACACCAAATAAGATATCATCAACATTAGATGGGTCAGCAAGTCCAGAACTCTCAACAAATAAATAATCTAAATCCAAATCAGCCATCTTACACATAGTATCAACGAATGAAAGTTTTAAACAAGAGCAGAATATTGAACCTCTATTGATTTCAACAAGTTCCAATCCGTCTCTTTTTACAATCTCACCATCTATACTGATTTTACCAAACTCATTCATCAATACTCCAACTTTTTTATCAGAAATATCATTTAATACACTTTTTAAAAAAGTAGTTTTTCCTGCACCTAAGAAACCAGAAAGCATGTATAATTTAATTTTCTTACTCATTTTTAACATCTCCTTAAATATCTAGTTTTAATGCACAATTGAGAAACACTGCTACGTAAAACATAACTGAACAGTTGAAAATGGAAAGTGGAAAACGATGGAGGTTTTGCTCCGCAAAAATATATATTATTGTTATATAGAGCAATAGGTGTTTACTCATTTTATCCAAAGATAAAATATTGTAATTTAGAATACAAGGTTTCATCAAGATGAAACGAGTAAACTATTCTTGTCCGAAGAACAATATGATTAAAATTTCTCGAAGAGAAATATCCTACGTTTTCAATTTTCAATTTTCCACTTTCAATTCGCTTTTCTAAAGCACAATAGTTTCTTATTACGCAATAACATTAAACAACTTCTATAATTATCTAATAACTTTACAGGTGTTTTTTTACTTCTTTAACTGAAAGCACTCTTCCAGAAGATTTTACTACTTCATCAACTACAAGAGCTGGTGTAGTCATTACTCCGTAAACAACTATTTCTCTAAAATCTTCAACCTTTTGAATATCAGCTGTAATTCCTAGTTCTTCTACAGCTTTTTTTACATTTTCAAATTGCTCATCACATTTAGAACAACCTTCACCTAGAATCTTAATAATCATAAATAACGCTCCCTTCATATTTATCTATAGTATTATGTTAAATAGGTATCCAACAATAATAATTGCTGTTCCTGTTACTGCTACAAATGTTGCTATTAACTTTGGTTTGATTACTTTTCTAAGTAGGATCATCTCAGGTGCAGAAAGAGCAGTTACTGCCATCATAAATGCAAGTGCTGTTCCTATACCAACCCCTTTATCTATAAGAGCATCAGCAATTGGAATTGTTCCAAGTGCATTTGAATATAGAGGGATACCACATATTACAGCCACAAATACAGCAAGTGGATTATCTGGACCTGCGTATTGTGATAAAATGTCCTCTGGAGCCCAGCCGTGGATAGCTGCTCCAATACCTATTCCTATAATTAGAAATAACCAGATTCTTTTAAAAATATCCTTAACATTCTGTATTGCAAAATTTATTCTATCTTTTTTCGTTAAGGTTTCAATTTCTTTACTTCCCATCTTAATTTGATAAACATATTCTTCAACTTGCTTTTCCATATGAAGCTTATCAATAATTATTCCTCCAAGAACACCAACTATAACTCCTGTTACAACGTAAATAAGAGCAACTTTCCATCCAAATGAAGCAAGAAGTATTACAAAAGCAGCTTCATTTACAATTGGTGATGTTATTAAGAAGGAAAAAGTAACTCCAAGAGGAATTCCTGCCTCAATAAATCCTATGAATAATGGTACTGATGAACAAGAACAAAAAGGAGTAACAATACCTAGTAAGGAAGCCATAATATTACCTTTTATTCCACCAAACTTTTCTAATATCTTTTTAGTTCTTTCAGCAGGAAAATAACTTCTAACGTAGGAAATTAAGAAAATCATTGTTCCTAATAAAATCAAGATTTTAATAGTATCGTAGAAGAAGAAATGAACACTAGAACCAAGCTTAGATTCCATAGATAGTCCAAAAACATTCACAACCAACAATTCTATTAATTTATAAAGCCAATCAAACATAATAACACCTTCTTTTAATTTTAGTTATGACAGTTACATTTTATTTTTAATGCCGTAGCAACTTCATCTTTTTTCTCTCGTATATCGCTTCTGGTATAGCTGCTTTTCTCATATCTTTTTAATTTTGATAAATCATTCTTGCACTGATCATCAGCTTGAACTTGTTCTATTAAATAGTCATAAAGTTTTTTATTTTCTGCTATGAATTTTTCATGGATAGTGTAATAAATCCACTGAGATTCTTTATATGAATCTATGATTTTTGCTGTTTTTAATCTGTTTAAATGCCTTGAAGCATTTGATTGAGTAATATCTAAAATTGTCTCGATTTCACATACACATAGTTTATTGTCTACTAATAGATTAAGAATTCTGATTCTTGTTTCATCACTTAACATCTTGAATATATCTACAAAGTCCATATTAGTTCCTCCTATATTACTATATCATTATATTCGCTTACACTCATATAGTACTCCTGTTTTATGAAAAATGCAACAGAAATTATAGAAAAAATTGATAATTTTTATTTAGATATGATTATATTGTGATAAAATGAGACCTAGAGAATAAAAAGTATAGTAAGGCATATAATGGATGAAATAAAGGGGGAGAAGTATCGTGGCTATCATTGGCATAGATTTAGGAACAACAAATAGCCTTGTTGCATGTTTTAAAGATAATGATGTAGTTATTATACCTAACTCATTAGGGGAAAGATTAACACCATCTGTAGTTAGTGTTTTGGATTCAGGAGAAATAATTATCGGACAAGCTGCTAAAGAAAGACAAGTAGTTAAACCTAAGTATACAGCAAGTGCATTTAAACGTTTTATGGGTACAAATAAGGTTTACAGACTGGGAAGACATACATTAACTCCAGTAGATTTATCTGCATTGATTATTAAATCATTAGTTAAGGATGCTGAGGAGTTTTTGAATGAGAAAGTTGAAGAGGCAATAATAAGTGTTCCAGCATATTTTAATGACCAACAGAGAAAGGCAACTAAAGAAGCTGCTATGCTTGCAGGAATAAAAGTTGAAAGATTAATTAATGAGCCTACAGCTGCGGCAACAGCGTATCATTTGCATGATTCAAAGAATGAGAAAATTGTTGCAATAGTAGATCTTGGAGGGGGTACATTTGATGTATCAATCTTAGACATTTTTGACTCTATTTTAGAGGTAAGGGCAATTGCAGGAGATAATTATTTTGGTGGTGAGGATTTTGATGCTGCCCTAGTAAATCATGTGTGTAATTCATTAAAGATAGATAAGGCTTCATTAACTCCTAAAGAATATTCAAGAATTAAATACTTAGTGGAGAAGTGCAAAATTCAGTTATCTACTAAAAAACAAACAAAATTGGAGGTTGAAGTAATGGGTGAAAGTCATGAACTTATAATAACTAGTGATGACTTTCAAAGAGTAGTAAGTGATTTATTAAAAAAGATTAGAGAACCTTTAAAGAAAGCAATTAAAGATGCTAATTTTAATCCAGATGATATAGATGAGGTGATTTTAGTAGGTGGATCAACTAGAATGCATGTAGTACGAAGCTTAGTAGGAAAACTATTTGGATTCTTGCCTTTGTGTCATTTGAATCCAGATGAAGTAGTTGCTAGAGGAGCTGCTATTTGTGCTGCAATGAAAGCTCGTAATGAGGATTTAAAAGATACTGTATTAACTGATGTATGTCCATTTACTCTTGGAATAAGTGTTGCGAAAGAAATAAGTGAAAATGAGTATTCCTATGATAACTTTTGTCCTTTAATAGAAAGAAATACAATGATTCCTTATAGTAAAAGTCAGATATTCAGTACTGTTCGAGATGATCAAAATTCTATACAAGTAGAGGTTTTTCAAGGAGAAAGCAGAAAGGCTTCTGAAAATTTGAATTTAGGGAAACTAAATATTAAAGTTCCTCCAAAGGGCAAAGGGGAAGCAGCAATAACTGTGAGATTCACTTATGATATAAACGGTATTTTGGAAGTTGAGATTAAATCTTTTGATACGGGAGAAGTGAAAAAAGCTATACTTTTGAATAATAATCAATTATCTGACGAGGAAATAGAAAAGCGAATGCTAGAACTGGAAAAAATAAAAATTCATCCAAGAAAACAGGATGAGAATATGTTTTTATTATCAAAAGGAGAGCGATTGTACGAAACACATCTAGGTGACTTGAGAGAACAAATTGCAAATGAACTGCTTTTATTTGAATCAGCTTTAGATAGACAAAATCCTGATGAAATTAAAAAAGCTGTAAAAAGAATTAAAGAGTTTTATGAATTTGTTGAGGTGAACTTTTAATGTGGTGGAATATACTTGGTGTAGAAATTGATTCAACTTTAAAAGAGGTAAAGAGAGCATATGCAAAACTTATAAAGGTCGCTTATCAATCAGAAGACCAAGAAGAGATAATTAAAATACAAAGTGCATATAAAAAAGCATGTGATTACATAAAATCGCAAAGTGAAAGTGAGAAAAAGGTTTTTATTCCAAGTGATGATGGAAGAAAAAAGACTCACGCTTTTGTTTATGAAGAGAGTAATTATAAAGATACTTATTATGATTATGAAGAAGATGAAGAGGAGCAAGAATACCATGGAGAGGAAGAAAATAAAGAGCTAGAGGAAAATAAAATATCTTGGGATGAGTTGGAGTTTACTGAGGATAATGAAAGATATAAGTATAAAGATATTGATCAAGATTTAAGACATTGCAAAAATATATTTGACCCAATCTATACTGATATGAATAAAAGGTTTAAAAGGGAAGAATGGGGACAAATTTTAGATTCTCTTTCATTTAATGAAGAAGAATATTTTCAAGAAAACTCATATAAATATTTTAACGAATATTATCAGCTTTCACATGAAATATGGCTTCTTATAGATGATAGCTTAGACTTAAGTTCTAAGGAAGAATTTATTTGGAAGGATAAAATATTAAATAATGATCATCTTGAATATTTTAAAAATGAAAATTATAGTTATGAACAGTTAGAAGAATTCTTTAAATTAAGGAATGAAGCATATGAAGCATTTTTAAACTGTGATTATGATGAGGTTTTGAAAATATGTGATGAAGTTGAAAAAAAAGAGATTGATATAGATAAACCATTTTTTCTTAAATTAAAAGGATTGGCATACTTTGAAACAGGGTATAATCAATTTAGTTTTAATGCTTTTGAAAAGTTACAGGGTTATGAAGGATATGAGGCAGAAGCTAAAAGATATATAGCAGAAATAGCATTGATAAATAATGATAATAAAAAAGCATTGTTTCTTTTAAAAGAAATTAAAGATGATGATATCAAGGTATTAAATGAAAAGAAGGTAATACAAGCTTTAAAAGGTTGTAAAAGGAAGTTAAAAAGTTTTATTAAACTAAGATCATATAATATAGGTATTAATTACGATAAATCTTTCAATTATAGATATGCAACTATAATTGAAAGATTATTATTGAAAAATAGATTGTTTATAATTAATGGATTTTATAGATCCATTTGTTGGTTAAGAGATGTGTTCATTCTTTTATCAATGGTTTTAATAATTTTGTTATTAGTTTTAGGTGTATTATCTATTGGGGTAATCTTAATATTTGGAGTTATCTTTGCGTTCCCTAAATTCTGGGGTGTTTTAGGCGTAATTTACTTTATTAGAAAAAAGAAAAAGAAGAAAAAGGGGCAGTAATATGAAGATAGAGAATAATCAGCAATTATGGGCTTTATATCTAGGTATGCTTTCTTTTTTAGGAAACAAGTTGGATATGGATGTTTTGAAAAAACATAAGAAGATTTGGAAGCTTATAAAGAATCAGGAGTATGAGTTACCTGAGGCAATTATTTATGGCGCTCCAGAAGTAGAATTGCATTTATTAAAAAACTCTCAAGTAAATATTATACAAAACTTTGTAGAGCAAAAACATGGTATTAAAAACTCAAATAGATTTTTTGATGAAGTTGATAGATTAATTGAAGGAAGTGGATTTACAAGAGAAGCATCAAGAGAAATTCAAAGGATAAAACTTTTATCAAATGCTTATATAAATGAAATTTTAAATGATAAAAATAATAAAGCTAAGAAAGAGAAATATGAAACAATCTTTAGGAATATTGACAGTGTTACAAGTTCTGGGTTATATGCTTACGATCTAGCCAATGCAATAAGTTTGTGCAGATTAGGTGGAGTTTATGGATATTTAAATAAAGAAGAGGTATTAGAAAAAGTAAATAATATAGCAGGGATTATTTATGATAAATATTATAACTATGAAGATTTTGGAGTAGCATGCCGTTTAGGGTATGAACTTGAGGTTCTTAAATTAAAGGATAATAACGCTAAAATAGATAGATTAGATCAACATAGTGTAATGAATCAAGTTGGATATAATATATGGACCAAATTACCTTGGCCTAGGGAGTTTAATATTATGTAAAAGTGAAGATTAAAACGTATGATAAGGAGAAATACAATAAAACAGGCAATTGAAATGAGGAGAGAATTATATTACCTCAACATTATTGGAGTAAATATATGCTTCTTAAGTGGAATGAATAAAAATGTTAAAAGATATTAACATAAATGTAATTTCTGTGTAACTATTAGAAGTAAAAATAGGTATATAATTTATTGGTATAAAATTCATGTTACATAAAGGGGATTGATTATGAGTAGAAAAACAAAATTTATATCAATATTTTTATTAATGGTATTTTTATTGGAAACTGTAACTTTTGCAGATATTCCTAAATTCACTGTGGTTATTGGAAATAAAGGATATTCCCTTAATCAATTGCACAATGGAGAGGATAATGGGGATATAAAAAAAGGTGTTCCAATGTACATTAAGGATGGACAAGGGAAATGGATAAACATAAAGACAAAAAAGGAGGTAAGTAAAAATTCTATTCCAAAGATTACTTATCTTGATGAATATGGCAATAAGAAAGTATATGAAAAGCATGATGGAGAAATCATTAAAGAAGAATGTGAAAAGATATATTTTAAATTATTTATAACAAAAAACAAAAGTGGAGTTGGGCAAGTTGTCTCATTAAATATGACACCAGAGGGGTATTCTCAGTTCTTTAATGGAGTTTATTTTCAGTTTGTAGATAATGAAAATAATAGTTTGAGTGAAAAGCTGGATATAGAGAAATTAAATTTTATTTATCCTGAAATAAAAGACAAACAGGTTAACATCAATATATATGATTATTTTGATAAAAAGATAGTTACCATAGAAAATATCACTGTAAAAGCAGATGAGAAGATACTTATTTCAGAAAGTAAAATTGCTGAAAGTGGTGTTATTACTGTTTCAAACAGTGAAGAATTAATGAAAGCATTAGGTTCAAGAAGAACCATACGTTTGAAAAAAGGTAAGTATGACCTGTTAAGCAATAAAGTAAAAAATTCTTTTATAGGATATAATGAAGTTTTTGATGGTAAAGAAATAGTCTTTAGTAACATAACAGACTTAACTTTAGAGGGTGAAGATGGTGTAGAATTATTTGTTGATCCTAGATATGCTAATGTAATGAATTTTGTATCATGTTCAAGAATCAACTTTAAAAATCTTACAATTGGACATACAAGAGGAAAAGGATATTGTACTGGAGGAGTTTTGAAGTTTGATTATTGTAAAGATATTAGCATTGAAAACTGTGTTCTTTATGGATGTGGAACTGAAGGGTTAACACTATCTGGAACAACTAATCTTAATCTTAAAGATTCAGTAATTGAGGAATGTAGTTATGGAATAATGACAGTAAGTGGTTCTTCAAATATTGCTTTTGACAATTCGATTTTTAGGAATAACAAAGATCTATATGGTGCGGTAATAAATAATAGCAGCAATGTGAAGTTTAATGAATGTGTTTTTGAAAATAATGAGGCAGGATATAGGGAATTAATATCAGGACGTGTAGATGAGACAGGAGAAGTAACAATTCAAAACTCTAAATTTATTAATAACAGCAGTAAAGCGTTTCTTGATCAAAACTATAAAGGGAATATAATTTTGAAAAACAATCAATTTACTAATAATAAATTTGGGGATGAAAAAGTTGCTTTATTAGTAATGGGAGATGTAAATGATAAATGCTTTAATGAGTCAGCGTTTAATGGACTTAAATATTCAAAGAGTAATTATGGGATTGATTATAAGGTTGTAGAAGCTAGTAATATTCATAATGATGATAAAGAAGTTGTAAAAACTATTGAAGATTCAGACTTAATCATAGCTGTTGGGTTTATGTTTGATGAGGTTATTGGTTCTTATGCTGATAAATATCCTGAAAAGTCTTTTGTATTAATTGATGCTGAAAGCGAAAATAAAAATGTAACATCGTTGATGTTTGATGAGGAAAAAGGTGCATTCTTATTAGGTGCATTGGCAGGTTTGCAAACAGAAAGCAATAAGGTTGGATTTATAGGTGGAATGGAAATATCATTAGTTAAGAAATATCTTTCTGCATTTACGGCTGGGGTTTATACAACAAATAAAGAAGCAGGAAAGTTATTATTAAATGAAGATATGGTAGAATTTACTGGAACTTTTGCAAATATGGATAAAGGGTTTAAAGCTGCAAACACACTGTATTCTAAAGGATGCGATTATATCATAAATGTTAATGGAGCTTGTGAAATTGGAGCATACAAATTTGCAGAAGGACTTAGTAAAAAGCAGAACTTGAATTTCTTGGGTATTGATTGTGCAAAAAAAGATATGTATCCTGAATATGCTAGTAGAATAGAATGCAGCATGGAAAAAGGTATAGGAGAAGCAGTGGAATATGCAATAAAGAACTACAAAGCTTCAACATTATCAAAAGGAACTAAGAATTTGGGAATACAGGGAAGATATATATCTTTAAGTAATGCTTTTTATTATCTAAATAATGAAGCAGAACAAAAGGTTATTATTTTAAGAGATGAAATTAGTCAAGGTAAAATTCTTGTTCCTAAAACAGAACAAGAATTAAAAGATTATATAGAGGGACTGTCACCACCCGAAAAAAGTAGAAAATAAAGATGAAGTTATAAATTGCCAGGGAAATAATTTCTCTGGCTTTATTTCGGAATAGAATAGATGTTGATTTATGGTTGTTATTAGAAATACATGATATAATTTACATATTGGAATGCGGGCACTTAAATATGAGGGTATAACTAGGAGAGATATATGAGTTTAATTAGAAATGATAAATGTTGGTGTGGAAGTGGCATAAAATATAAGAAGTGTCATATGGAATTTGATGAAAAGTTAGAAAGATTAAAAAAGAAAGGATATGAAGTTCCAACGAGAGCTATGATTAAGAACCATGAACAAATTGAGGGAATAAGAGAAAGTGCTAAAATCAACAATGCTCTTTTAGATTTAATTAGTAAGAATATAAAAGAAGGTATGAGTACAGAAGAAATAAATACATTAGCTCATGAGTATACAATATCTCACGGTGGAATACCTGCTGATCTAAACTATAATGGGTTTCCAAAGAGCCTTTGTACATCTATCAATGATGAGGTATGTCATGGAATACCTAGTAAAGAGGTAATTCTTAAAAATGGAGATATCATAAATGTTGATGTAACAACAATACTTAACGGATTTTTCTCAGATGCATCAAGAATGTTTAAGATTGGGGAGGTAAGTGAAGAAGCACGAAGACTTGTTGAAGTAACTAAAGAATGTTTATATAAAGGAATAGAATCAATTAAGCCATGGCAGAGTTCATTAGGTGATATAGGAGAAGCAATTCAAAATCATGCAGAAAGTAATGGGTGCTCTGTTGTTAGAGAATTTGGAGGACATGGAGTTGGTCTTGCTATTCACGAAGAACCTTTTGTATCCCATTATGGGAAAAGAGGAACAGGTATGATTCTAGTACCAGGTATGGTATTTACTATTGAGCCTATGATAAATAGTGGAAGTCGTAAAGTATTTATAGATGCAGATAATGGATGGACTGCATTTACAGCTGATGGATCACTTTCAGCTCAATGGGAGCATACAATTCATGTAACTGAAGATGGTGTTGAGATAATATCAAAATAAAAAGAGAAAAGAAAAACATTGGATGGTGTTAGGATGAAGAAATTATGTTATACAGAAGAGTCACTTTTAAGAAAAACTATATTATTTAAGTATAAATTTGGATTTGTTGGAGAGGCGTATATTGCGGTTGAGGAATTTGAAAATGATTATAAACAGTACAAGTATATTTTAGAAAAATACCTTAGTTTAAAAGAACCCTTTTATTGCAATAGAAATAGAAGTTATTATTCTACAGATTTAAAGGAAACTATAAATTTGATTTTAAGTATAGATTCGGATGCAAAGAGTATTATTAATTCTGATATGTCCTTTCAAAATAAACAGTATATTATTTTTTCTTTAACAGAGTACATGGTATCTTACATAGGAAAATTACTTGGTGTGTGTTTTGCTCATGAAGAATTGAAAAATAAGTATTATATATCCCTTAAAACATATTTATCGCAGTTCACTGATTATTTAGTTTGTATAATTTTTAATGAGGATTTTAAAAGCGTTCCTTTTATATCTAAGGAATTATTAGATAATATTCTATGTGATATGCAGCAGCTTCATATACAAGAGGTAAGAGAATACTCAGAAATGGATAATATTTTTATTATGTTTGTAACTTACTTTGTGTACAGTGATTACTTAAAAAATCAAGATATTATTATCTCTCCATTGCAGGGAGCGGTATTAATTCCACCATTTTATATATCTATTCAGAAATATATTAATAGAAAGGTTGGAAAAGATACCAATATTAATTTTGAATATGTTAGATTATCTAATTATGATAATTCTCATTACTGTGAGTTTTCTTTATCCCAGCAGATGAAGGTTTTAAAGAATCAATATAATGAAAATGCAAATGTAATTTTACTTGATGATAATACTGGTACTGGAAGTACAATAAAAGGTATCAAACAAGAACTTTCAAAGGTGTTCATAAATATTACAACAGGTGTATTGGAGTGCAGATGGGATACTAAACTATATACTTCAAAATTTCCAAATTATCCAGCATTTCATTTAAATGATGTAGATTTAATAACCCCTTTATGCTATAGGCATTACAAGTTCTTCCATGATCAAATAAAGTATATTAAAAATAGTGAAAAACTTCATAGTTGGTACAACAATGGACAGTTTTATAAACTAAAAATGATTTATCATGAAATGGATTATTACACATATATCAATGAAAATTGTTTTGATGATACAATCAAAAATAGACTTTTAGATATCTATGAGAACTTTAAATATATTGAAGAAAAAATAGAGAAATGGAGGGAAGAGTATTGAGTAATTTATTAGAATATGAGATTAGACCAATGAAAATAGAAGAGTTAGAAAGGGCATTAGAGCTTATTTACAATGTTTTTATGGAATTTGAAGCCCCGGATTTTTGGGAAGAAGGAGTGAAAACATTTGTGGAGTTCTTAGATTTTAATTCAATCAAAAACAAAATAGAAGATGATAATTTGAATTTTTTCGGGTGTTATGATAAAGAAAAACTTGTTGGAGTTATTGCAACTAGACAAGTAAGTCATATAGTTTTGCTATTTGTAGATAAAAACTATCACAGGAAAGGAATTGGTAGAAAGTTATTTGAAACAGTGTTATCTGCAGTTGAAGATAATTTTAATATTAATGAGATAACCATTAACTCATCACCATATGCAGTAGAATTTTATCATAAGTTAGGTTTTCAAGATACTGATTCTGAACAACTTGTTGATGGAATAAGGTTTACACCTATGAAATTTGAAATTGCATAGATTGGGGGGATAAATTATGGTTTGTTATAGAGATATACCTTTTAGTGAGGTTTCGATTATTAAAGAAGTCTGGGAGAGGAATAGAAAGTTTCATGAGGATATATCGAAAGATTTTAAGTATATCTATTCAGATATTGTTTTTGAAGAGAGAATAAATGGATTCAGCGTCTTTGATAAAGAACATATAAAAATTACCCTAGCTGAGGATGAAGATAGCGGCATTTTATTGGGATACTGTATTTCTGCATTTGAAGGAAATCAGGGGGAAACACATTCCCTTCATGTGGTTGAGGAATCTAGAGGAACTGGAATTGGAAAAGAGTTAATGAAAGGTCATATAAAATGGCTAAAAGCAAATGGTTGTGAAGATATTACACTCGCAGTTTCTTGTGATAATAATAATACTATTGAGTTTTATAAAACCATGGGATTTAGACCTAATACTATAGAGATGAGATTGAAAAAATAATAAACGAGTAGGTGATAAATGTGTATGAAGTAAAGAGGGGGATCTTAACAGGAAAAAAATTTATTAATTTAGTAGAAGGGGTTGGATGGGGACATCCTACTCTTGAACAAATAGAAATAGCAATAGAGAATTCATTATATAATGCTTGTGTATTAGATGGTGATGAGATTATCGCAATGGGAAGAATTATAGGTGACAATAGTATGTCTTATCTTATTAAAGATGTAGTAGTTAATCCTAAATATCAAGGGAAAGGTATTGGAAAACTTCTTATTAATGATATGTTAACTTTTTTAAAAGAAAAAACACCAAAAGGGTGGAAGTTTTGCATTGAACTTATGAGTGCTTCTGGAAAAGAAGGTTTTTATGAAAAGTTTGGATTTGAAAAAAGACCATCTGTATCTGGTGGAGCGGGGATGTTTTTATTGGTAGACAATAAATAAAAAACAAGGAATAGGTTATAATCTTAACTTATTCCTTGTTTTATTATTTGGAATGAAAAGCAGACGATTTATTATTAGTGCTTGTACAACCACTTGATAAATGCATGCTAGTTCTTATTAAACATTGTGTTTAATAAGAAAACATTTGATGAGTTTTTCATGTGATCGCAATAGCATTTCAGGTGAGCGTTTAAATCACCATATACATTATAAGCAATAGCTCTACAGCCACCACCGCATATATATTTATAATCGCAGTCTTTGCATTTTTCGATTTTATGTACATCTCTATCAATAAAATCACATGTTACCTTAGAGGTTTTTAAAGCTTCTAACCAATCTGGTGAAAGAATATTTCCTATTTTTAAATCATCTTTAATTAAAGCTTGACATGGATAAAGGTCTCCATTAGCATCTACAGCTAGTTCATTGAAACATGCACCACAATTAATCACCCCTGAACTGAATTCATTAAGTTCAGAACCTCTTATTTTGGATAAGTATGCGCTGTAATCAGGTATTAATGCGACTTCTTCAGGGGAATTAGGTGAAAATAGAGCTGTAATATGATTCATATTAAGATTTTCTTCAACAAAAGCTTTAATTTCATCGATTTTATCAAGATTCTTATTTGTTAAAACAGACCTTACAGTGAATTTGTGTCTATATTCTGGTGCAACAACTTTTAAGTTATTGATTAAATTATATTTATTTGAATTTGATCTATTAGCATCATTTATCTTATCATCAATACTATCAAGACTTACAGTTACTTTATCAACAAATTGCAATAAATCTGAATTTTTATGTAATAAGGTACCATTTGTTAACAATGCTACATTGCTATCAAATCTTTTAATGTATTTAACTATATCTATGATTTCATCTCTTAATAATGGTTCTCCGCCAGTGAGGATATAGTTCTGAACTCCATTGTTTCTTAATTTATCTATGGTATCTTTCCATTGTTCTAATGTTAATTCTCCTTTATTTCCATTTAAATTATGTTTGTTATAACAGTAACTGCAATTTAAATTACATCTTTGAGTTAAATGTAAATAGACAGTATTTAATTTTATAGCTTTAGTATTTTTTATTGTATTATAGAATGAATTATTAATAAAATCACTTTCTGATTTAAAGAGGAATTTACACTCAACTAATACATTTAGTACTGACTCTAAATCATCTAATGAACACTCGCCATTGAATATATCTAAAATATCATCTGGATTAAAAGAATTACCGCTTCCAATTTCAATTATCTTTTTTAGTATTGTTGATACGGCTTCATTAATTTTAAGGGTACTGTGGGCGTGAGGGGTATATATATTTACATAATTATCATCAGTATTCATAAATATGATTCTGTTATCTAAGTAAAATTTCATATTACTAGCCTCCAAACTATTAAGGATATCTTTTTTAGTTAGTTAAGTAAGTTGATAATTTTAACTGTAATTAAAATATAGGATTTCTCTAAAGAAATCCTATATTTATAACATTTTTTAGTATGGTCCTGGTCCTGGCCAACCCCACTTGTAGCAGTATTCAGCGCATGGATCCTCTTTCTTTTCAACAACTGGTTTGAAAACTTCGAATTTCATATTGTCCCCTCCTTTATTTAAAATACTTGCCTTACAAGTAATATAATAACAAAATTCTCATAATATGTAAATATTATTTTTTGATAAAAAAATATCATTTAATTATTAAGAGTATAAATAATTGGATAAAATGGGGATTTGAAAAGTCTTAAACTTGGCATGGGTAGCTAGGTTTAGCTATAAAAATAGAAGGGGAGATTATCCGAAAATTACTGTGTAAAAGGATAAAAATTTGTTAATAAATTATTTATTTTAGAATTAATTTATAAAATTAATATGGTTATTCCAAAAATAAAAATTACTATATTAATAATCAAAATATATTAATAATAAGTTAATTAACAAGGAATTAGTAAGGAAATGTTGAAATATATAAAATTAGTAAAATAATTAAAGGGGATGAGTTGGTGAGTGAAAATGCACTTGATATAAATTTAAAGAACAGAGAATTAGATAATGTAAAAAGATTTTGGAATGTTTCAAAAGATTCTGAATTAAAAAAGTTATTTCCTTTTCTAGATAATACATTAGAAGAAGCTATAGATATGTATGATAAATCACTATTACCTGATGCAACAAGTTATGGAAAAACAATCTATGTTAATGATTGTTATATAGGGGATGTATGGTGTTATTGTATTGATGAAAAAGTTGAAAGAAGCTGCTTTCTAAGTATAGTGATTTTTGATAAGAATTATTGGAGTAAAGGAATAGGAGCTAAAGTAATACATGAGTTCAATGAGATAATTGCTAAAAAATACCATATTGATAAAATCTGTGCATTTACTTATAAATCTAATATAGCATCTAGAAGAACATTAGAAAAAGTAGGATTTAAGTGTCTGGAAGAGTTTAAAGAGAATGATATAACTTCTTTATATTATGAACTTAAATTATAAGCATAAGGAGGGTATTCTACTTGAATAAACAAAAAATAGTTCCAATAATAGTAATAATAATTAGTATTATTGGATATTGTTATATGGTGACTTTAAGATTTTCACCAAAAGCAGCCATACAAGGGTGGCCGGTGAAAGATAAAGGAATTACAATTTTAGAGAAACATGATTTAGATTCTAATAATACACTTGTTGCTTTTAAAGATAATAAGGATAATTCTTATGGTGTTGCACATTTAAAAAGTTTGAATGGGTTTTTATACAGGAGCAAATTTGTAGGTAGAGGAGAGAAAAATGATACTGAAAAACCTACACTTAATGTATGTATACTTTCAGGTTATAGATTTATTAACTACATTATAGTTAATAATGAGAAGGCTAAGTATGTAGCTATGGGTTCAGAATATAAGATGTACTCCGAACTTTTAAGCAAAAAAGATATTACTCTTGAAGAAGTTAGAGATAAAGATGAATTCTATGAAGTTAAAGAAATAAGAGATGACAATACTGTTTGCTTTTGGGGGATGTTAACTGACGAAGAGTATGTAAAAAAAGGAAGGATACTTTTATTTAATGAAAAGGGAACGTTAATCTACTCAAAATGGTTATTTTAATTATTTAGTACGGATAAATACAAAATTTTGATATAATACAATTGGATAAAATTTTTTTGATAAAGTGAATTAAGAAGAAATGTGTTTTGGCATTTTCTTTTGCAATCAAGTATTTAAAGAAAAGGAGCACGTAATGACAAAACAAAAAGTTAAAAATGAAAAAAAAACACAGATAGTTAAAGCGCTTCATAACTGTCTTTTAAAGAAACCTTTCAATCAAACATCAATTAAAGATATTGCTAAAGAAGCAGGGGTAAATCATGGGCTTCTTCATTATTACTTTAATAGTAAGGATGACATTCTATTAGAATATGTTGATTATATGTCTGAATTTTACTTATCATTACTTAATGAATGGATTGAGAATAAAATAATAAACCAAAAGGAAAATGTTGATATAAAAAGAGAAACTTTACTGTTTATGAACGAAATAATTATGACCTCTAATTCTGAGTTTACTAAAATTCTTTTAGAAATTTGGGGGATTGCATCATACAATGAAAATGTTAAATTAAAAGTAAAAAAAATTTATTCTGATTGGGAACAAGGAATAAATAGAGTTATTAAAGAATTTCAAGATGATGAGGAAACTGCTAAGTTTACAAGTAAGATATGGATGACATTTACTGAAGGATTAATACTTTTTTCAACTATTGGAGATCAAACAGAAGCAGAAAGACTAGAAATATTAGAAAAATTAGTTTCTTTTATAAGTTAATTCATGAGAGATAGTATAATTGCATAGGAACTGTTTAAACATATGAAAATGTGAGAAATATATTATAGCGTATTTCTCACATTTTTTATTTAGGCTATGTTTTAACATAATGATTATATTTTATAAGACTTTAAATTAATCATTACTTAAATTTACTTCAATATCAATAATAGAATCTTCATTTTCATCAATAATTTCCACAGAAACTTTGTTTACTATTGTTGTAAAATTTTCTTTAATAACACTAACATCTTTAAAAGCCATATCTAAATCATCTCTTGAAGTGAAACTTCCAATTGTCATGTGAGGCAAGAATGTTTTCTCATTTAGCCATTCAGGTTTATATGGTTCTAAAATTCCTGCATATAACTTTGAACTAAGTTTTTTTATATCTTCAATACCTTCTTTTAAAACTAAGAATAGATACATTCCTAAAGGATTATCTATTTTAATTATATCACCCATAGTTAGTCTAAAAGGGCTTGTCCCTGCAAGCGATTTTTCCAAATGTTCTTTAAGTTCAATTGATGTAAGATTACTTTCAAATGTAAATACCAAAGTAATATGTGGTCTAACATGATGAGCAAGCGGGTCATATTTTTCTCTTATTTCATCTATAATTTTAATATTTTCGAATTGAGGAAATATCATTATGGTTCTTCTCTTCATATCACAGTTCATTATAATCCCCTGCCTTATGTTGTATTTTGTATATTATAACACAATTTACAATATATAAAATACAATCATATAAATATTGGTTCTCTATCTTTGAATAATTGAAGAAATTTAAATTACTTAATGTAATTTGCTACTTTCTAATTACTTCTACAATTGACTCAAGATTATTATTTTTGTATCCAGCCGTAATTGCTTTTTGAATTAATGAATGTATACCATCTGTTACTGAAGTATCTATATGAGATTTGTTCATCATTTCAATTAATCGTTGAATAGCATTTGAATGAACCATATTGCTTGCCATATTATCTTTATAGCTACCGCTCTCAACATCTTGTGGAACATGCTTTAAAATTTCTGTAGCAACAGGGAAAAGATAAAGATCTTTTGCAATATCAGCAAATGTCTGAACAGAAAAGTTTTGACTTTTACATAATGCTGCTGCCTGTAATATACCCCAGTACGTACCATAGTATAAAGTTAACAGTGCGCAATCAAGTGTAGATGCACCACCAATATCATTACTTACTTTTATAAGATTTTTACTAAGGCTTTTTAAAGTTGATTCATTATTATTTAAAGTAGTTTCATCTCCTGAAAAGAGTATACAGGATTCGTCTGTACCAATTTGATTTGGGTAACACATTATTGCACCATCTAAATAATCAATGTCATATTCTTTTGTTATTTTTTCTAGTTCTTTTGTTTCTTGAGGAATTCCTGTTGAAAGTTGAACAAGTGTTTTACCCTTAAGAAGGGGTAATAGGTTGTCCTTTTCAAGAAACTCAATAGTACTTGCGTAACTATTAATGCTAAATACCATTAACTCACAGTTGGTTACAGCTTGTCTAGGTGTCTCTGCCAATCTAGCTCCTTGTTCTACTAAAGGAATACAGCTTTCTTTTATAACATCATAAACAAAAACATCATGACCTGAATTTAAAAATGCTTTCGTAAGTGAACTACCCATTTTTCCACATCCGATGACTGATATCTTAGACATAATTCATATCTCCTTTTAAATTTGATTTTTACAAACAATGTTTTAGTTAGTTGACTAACTAAAAATAATTATACTTCATGAAATGAATTTATTCAATAGTAAAAATGAGCAATTTTTAGAGGGGACGGACATCAAATAGAGGGAATAAACTATAATTTATAACAAAAAGAAGAGAGTATATAAAGTTTTTCCTTCTTTTTGTTATTTTCATAGAATAAAATTCTAAAAAGTGTGATATAATATATACAAACGTATGTTTGTGGAGGTTTTAAAAATGAAAGTGGTCGCAATGCCAATTGATGTCGTCGCTTGGTTTGATAAGGAAGGAATACCACATCCAGTTAGGTTCAGAATTACAACTAAAGATTGCCAGGAGCAAGTGGTTAAAATACATAAGATAATGACTAGAGATTTGGAAAAACTAGCTGGAAATAGAATGCACATATTCAATTGTACTAGTGTAATAAACGGTATAGAACGAGGACTTCAGATAAAGTATGAAATCGATACGTGTAAGTGGATGCTTTTTAAAATTTAAGGAGGTAAGTATAATGAAAGTTGAAGAATTATGTTATGAGGACAAGGTGAACAGAGAAGTTTTTGAAGGATTAAAAGATCTAGAGGTATTAGTTTTAAGTAATGCTGATAGGGAGACATTATTGGACCAAATAAAAAAGATGAAAATGAAATATGATGAAATTCCTTTTTAGTACAGGTGAACATTTATATGGGATAGAGGGCTTAGAATGATTCTAGGTCTTTTTTTATTACATTCTTAATTTATAAAGTTTCTTATAGGTTAAATTCACCATAATTAACGACAATAAGAATATGTTTTATTATGGTTATTTTTACAATAATATGATACAATGAAATTTGCTGCTTTTTTGTGTTTTATTATAGATTAAAATCAGTTTGGTTTTACAACATTAATAACAAGGGGGAGTAGAAATGAGTTTTCATATTAGAGTAAGTGGAAGAGGTATTGTAATAAAGGATGATAAGATAATACTAAATGAATTTGGAAATGGTGAATATTTTAATATTCCTGGAGGAGCTGTTGAACCAGGTGAGACAGTTAAAGATGCAGTTGTTAGAGAAATCCAAGAAGAAACAGGGTTAGATGTTACAGTTGGTGAGTTAATCTATACACTTGAATATGAGCCAAATAAATGTGATTTTATGTATGGAAAGGTACCGCATATAAGCTTTGTTTTCAGATGTTATGTAAATGGTGATGATACTATAAAATCTCCAACTATACCTGATGTGAATCCTGATAATCCTAAGTTAGTTGGTGAACCTAAGTGGATTCCTATCTCTAGATTAAAGGATATTAATTATATACCATATATTCATGATCAATTAATGGAATATTTAGAAACTAATAAATTCTCCCCAGTATTCATTGAAGAACCACTGGTAAGTAATAAGTAGGGGGATTTTATAATGTTGATTACATTGGTTAGAAGAGAGGATATTCAAAAGTGGGTAGAATTGAGTCATGAGGCTGATGAAATTGTGAAAGAGTTGGTTCCTGATACTTCTGTGTTTTGGGAAACTTTTGATGATTATATGGAGTCCAAAATAAGAAAACATGAAGCCTTTATGGCAAAAGACAGAATGTCTGGTAATTGTCTTGGTATTGTTGCTTTTTCAAGAAAGTACAATAGAATAACTTTCTTTGGAGTATCTATGAGTGCTGACTTTGAAAAGGTAGGGGAAAAACTTTTAGAGGTGGCTTTAAAGCAGCTTGATAGAACTAAAGAGATAACAGCTAATGTTTTAAAATTAGAGAATTTATATTTTCAACAGGAAAGAAAAATATATGAGAAATTTGGGTTTATCAAGCAAGATGGAGAAGTCTTAGAAGAAGGGGTTCCAGCTTTCGTGATGAAAAGAGCTGCAACAGGAGAAAAAAAACGAGCAAGTTTTCATCACAATTATTCACGTTATATAGATTGGTCAAATGAATCTAAGTGTCCAGTTTGTTGTGACGAGCCTGGTCCATCGGATATTGAACTAATAAAAGAGTTGAAATACTCATGGGTGGAAGCATCAATAAATGCTCAAGGTTGCTTATGGGGTAAATGTCATGTGCTTTCAAAAAAGCATTATGTTGAAATACATGATATTCCACAGGAGGATTTAACAAATTTTATGAGCGATGTTCAGAAAGTGTCAAAGGCACTGAAAGAAATATCCGGAGCTGTGAAAATTAATTGTGAATTACATGGGAATTCAATGCCCCATTTGCATATGCATCTATTCCCAAGGTATATTGATGATGCTTTTGCAGGTAGTGGAATTGATGTAAATAAAATTGAACCAAATCCTTATGAAAATAAAGATGAGTTTGATTATTTTATAAATGAAATGAGAAAAGTTTTAAGTGAATAGGGAATTTGTTTATAAATTTTTGATAAAAAGGAAGGGAAGACATTGAGTCTATCCCTTCTTTTGTTAAGTTAAGAGAATAATTTTTCTAAAAGTGTAATATAACCAAATAGACATATTTTGCTTTAAAAAATACTAAATTATGGTTTGAATTACAATTAGATGATATAATTTTTATATTGAAATGATTTTAAAGGAGGGAACTATGAGAATTCTTTTTATTGGGGACAGCATAACAGAAGGGATTCCAGGAGCATCTTATTTTGAGATATTGAAAGACAGATTAATAGATCACCAGTTAATAAATTTAGGAAAAGGTGGAGATACAGTTTTAAGCTTGAATGAAAGAGTTAAAAAGATACACTTGGAAGCTGATATTGATCTTATTTTCTTATTTGTTGGTGTAAATGATATATTTGTTAAAGTTTCAAAAAGCTATCCAATAATTAAAAAGGTAAGTAAACAGCCATGGGCAAAGAATAAGGAGGAGTTTAGATACTTTTTTAACAATACTTTGGAATATTTATCAGATAAGGCAAACAAGATAGTAGTTGTTCCTCCACTTTTGATAGGAGAAGATATTAGTAATGTGTGGAATGTGGAATTAAAGAGTTTTATTGAGGAAATTCGTGATATATCAAAAACCTTTAATAATATTGAGTATCTAGATATAAGAGAAGAATTTATTAATTATCTAGAAGGAAAAAGTATATCCAATTATATTCCGAAAAGTGCAACTCGTGTTTTAATGGATGTTATAACCCTAAAAACTACAGAAAAGGTTGATGATAAAGCTTCAAAACGAGGATTGCATTTAACACTGGATGGAGTACATCCAAACAGTTGTGGTGCAAAATTAATAGCTGAGTGTATAGAGGATTTTATTAAGGGTATGTAGATTAATAATATATATTGAAAAGGGGATATAAATGGACAAGTTATATAAAATGGTTGAAGGATATTATAAGCGTTTTCCGGAGGGGGTAGAACCTTTCCAAATGGTTACTAGGCTTTTGGAGGAATGTGGTGAGGTTGCAAGTGAAGTTAATCATTTTGAAGATAGTGGAATAAAAAGGCAAAAACATGGGGAACCAAGCAAAGAAGCTTTAGCTGTAGAATTAAAACAAGCAATGGTAGCATTAATGCAAATAGCAGTATATTATTCAGTTGAAGAAGAACTTGAAAAATCAATAGATGCTTCTTTAAAAAGAATGAAAGAGGAAAAACTTATTGATTAGACTTTTACAGGTATTTTGGGGAGGGGATAAGGGTGGTAACATTTGAAACAGATAGATTAGTATTAAGATCATTAAAAAGAGAAGATATAGATTCTGTAATGACATTTTGGGGAAATGAAGAGGTTATGAAATACTGTGGTGGTGCAGGAAGTAGAGAACGAGAGCTAAGGTCAATAGAATTTTATATGAATTTACAGAAGGAAAAAGGGTTCTCGCCATATATAGTAATTATAAAAGATAGTAATGAAGTTATAGGTGCGTGTGGTTTTAATCCTGCTGAGGATGAACATGAAATTGAACTTATATATCATTTTGCAGAGAAATATTGGGGAAGAGGGTATGCAACTGAAGCTGCCAATGGATGTATTAACTATGTACGTGAAAATCTTAAAATTAATAAGATAGTTGCATCTATATCTCCAGGGAATTCTTCCTCAAAAAAAGTATTAGAAAAATTGGGCTTTGAGTATATAGGTATGAAATGGTTTGAGGATATGAATGAAGAAGAACCTTGTTATGAGTTGAGGGTAAAAGAATAGAAGAACTTAAATAAGATTTTAATAAAAAACACTTTGGAATATACAAATTCAAAGTGTTTTTTATTGTTAAAAAGTAAGTAAAAATATTTATTGCTAAATTAAATTTTTACAAAATACGATAATATAATACTAAATATGTTATAATTTAACTTGGAAAAACATAGGTAATAAAACATAAATAAATAAACCGAAGGAGAAGAAACATGGCTAATGTAAAAGATAATAATGGTGTTTTTATAGGAGCTAGAGTTCTTACAGAAAATCAAATTAAACTAATAGTTCCTACGTTTGATACTATTATGGAACAGATTGAGGAGATAAGAACAGAAGCAGAAAGAGTAAAAGAAGAAAAAAGGACTTCACAGTATAATAATGCCATTGGATTATTTGGAGCAAGAGGAACAGGGAAGACATCTACTATTCTAACAATAAAAAATAAGTTAATTGAAGATAAACATAATATAATTTTAGATACAATTGAACCTGATACTTTTGGGGGAAACACCAAAATAATGGGTGCAATAATTGGAATGTTTAAAGATGTTCTAGAGAAAATGGAAGACTATATAAAAAATGAAGCAGATAAGGATAAGTATGGAGATTTTTTCTGTGATTGTAGATTTAAAAAGAATAATAAGTTAAGAAAAAGATATGAAGAAATGTTAGAGGCATACTGTTATACAGAAGGTGAATATAGAAAACTTCTTACAAAAGATTTTACTGATATGGAGACCTTCAAGAAAAAGTATTCAGAAGTATTAAAGCCTGATATTGAACTAAGCAAAAAAATAGAAAAATTCTATGATGAACTTGTACGGGTAAAAAGGATAGAGAGTAAAAAAGAACCGTTGATAGTTCTTTTTATCGATGATGTTGATCTTAAAACATCAAAGTGTAAAGAAATAATAGATGCAATGATGAAATATACATGTCATCCTAATGTTGTGTGTATATTATCAGGAGATTATGAAATATTAAATGAATCCATAACTTTATCCTTACTTGAAAGTGAAAAGTTAGCAAAAGATTTTGAGTATGCACATACAGAAATATTTAAAGATTCAAAGGTTATGGATGGGGAGTTTTCTTTATTAGATAGGAAAAAATATTTGACTCATGAGTACTTAAAAAAGATTTTACCTCCTGCTTTTAGACATAATGTAGTTACTTGGAATTTATCAAATATTCCTAAATTCTCGTTTGAAATAAAAGAAGGTGAAAAGAAAAAAAATGTTTATTTCTATGAAAAACTCACTGAAGTTTTTGGAGAAAACAGTATTTTCTCACCAATTAAAAATAATCAAACTGATATGGTTGAACTTATAAGAACACCATATAATATATTTGATACAACCCCAAGAGGATTGGTAAATGTATATTATTATTTAGATAAATTTAATAAAGAAAATTTTGAAAATGATGAATTAAAAGAAAGAAGATTTATATATATTAAGATGCTTATTGATACAATTATAGATTCCTCTAAAGAACTAGTAAGAAATAAGGAATTTATAAATAAGTGCTTACTGTGGGGGAATAATGAGAATACTACATTAATAAATTTTGAACACATAACTAATGAACTGATTAAAGGGAACGAATATATCCATATTAGTAAGGAAAAAGATAATGATAAAGATATAAAGTTAGAAAAAGATAGAAGGAAAGTGGTTCTAAATACTTTTTTATTATGCTATATTGCTCAAAGTAAGTTGGACAATGCAAAGTGTGAAGGTTATGAAAATGCTAAAAAAGCTTTTATATATGCAATGTATAAAGATAATTGGTATGTTGGATTTGCTGCCCAAAATGGTAATTTGACATTTGGTTCATTTAATAATTATTGGAGAAATGATTCATGGAATCTATATAATAACTGTATCAGAGAACTTTTAAAGTTTACAGATTTAACATTTGCTTTGAAATTCTATGAAAAATTTGTTGATGAAATGGAAGGTGCAGATATTTATATAAAAACTTCTTCTTCAGAAGAAGTTAATAAAAAAGTATTCAATGTAATATATGATATTTTATTTTTAACGAATGAATCATATGGAAAAGAAGTTTTAAGTAACTGGTATAACATGAATCAATATCAAATGGGGAAAATGGATAGTACTTTAAAGTTTTTAGACGAACTTTCAAGAACGAATACAGGTTATGAAGTTACTGAGAGAATTTTTAAGGATATAAGTATAAATATCGATATTTATAAAAAATCTATTAAAAATCAAACAAATGAAAATGATTCAGAAATAGAATATGGAATAACTAAATCATTTAGAGACAAATCCACTGAATATAATAGGTATTTTAAAAATGTAATTTTAAATAGATTTACAGAAATAAGAAAAAATCATGAGGGGTTTAAAAGTAATAGTATTGATGAGGAAATAGCTAAGAATAATATAAAATTAATAAAAATGCTGAAAAAAGTTAGTAAATTTAAAGAAGAAGATAAATTTAGAATAAATAAAATATTATTAAATAGAACTATACAAATATCAAATGATTTGAGCACAATATTACTAAGGATAGAGAATAAAGATAATATAATAACAATAAACGAATTTAAAGCAGAATTTCAGAAATTTATGAATGGAAATGCTGGTGTATCAGATACAACAATATATAATCAAGTAAAAAGTAATATAGATAAATTATTGGGTAAAATAGAAAACAACGCAATAAGTATTGATGTAGATAGATACATCAAATTAATGAAAGAACTAGATTATTTAGCGTATAGATCTAATGCTAGATATGGAATATTTGAAGCAAGAGAATTATTTGGATATATAAAGGAAAATGCAATATTAACCACAGATATGTTAGATAAGTATAATTTTTCAGAGGCTTTACATGAGTATAGCAATTATATAATTAAAGAAAAGAATGAGGAATTAATAGAAGGGGATTATTCAGATAAGAAAGAAAAAATGAGAACATTATTAAAAGAAGTTTACAACAAAGTTAAAGATGAAGATGATAAACTTTTAAAAGAGCTTGGAATGGATCCAGAAGACATGGAAAACTCACAAAACTAATAAATATCTAACTTAAAAACTGGAGTTGAAAATTGTGTTAAGAAAGATTGATGAAACCCTAAATATTGCACTATATCCATTTAAGAATCTGAATTTTTTTCAAAGAGATCTTATTATAGATGTAAATAAAGCTAAGAATGAAAAGAAAATTAAAATTATTAACGAATTATATAAACAAGTTAGAAACAGTTTAATCCATCAATATTCCATAAGGAATGCTGATGAAGTTGAACTTATGATAAAGAAATATTATGATTTCTTATTTGAAGATGAGAAGAGTGAATCTGAAAAGTATCATAGTGAGACAGCTGTATATAGACATTATTTTAAAATATTAAGTGATTTCTCAAAGAGTTTGATATCTCATAGAGATGGGAAGATTGTGTACAAACATTGGAAAAATCATATTGATGATAAGTTTCTAGGTCCTTATAGTGAACTTGAGAAGGTACATGTGTTTTATAATCTGAATAAAGTAATTTCTATCGATATTCTCGCTAGTATTTACTTTGTTAATAATGAGCTTAATGATATGGATCAACTTGAGAATTTCTATTCCATGGTAAACTTAGCTGATATGCAGCTTGATGATGTATTGGTTAAAGGTGTTGCGGAAAATCACATACATGCTAATGCATCATTCAATTTTAATATGAGCTGGGAAGTAATAGTAAATGAGAAACTCAAAGAGGAAAAGTATAATATGCTCTTTAATGGTTTTGTGAATAAAGACTTTGAAGAGGAACCAATTGTATATTTTAAAATGGCAACAATCCTTAGGATTTTATTAGCTGCTTTTATATATGATTTTGAGCGTATTAAAAAAGATATAACCTTTGGAAATTGGATACAGAACAAGTTCCAAGGGGAGAAAATTCTAGAAGAGTTTTTTGAGAATTTAGCTGAAAATAGAAAACTGAGTAAATATGGCAAGGGATATATGGATGATGTTCTTGATTCACTAAAGAAAGTTTTAGGTATAGATTGTGGTGATAGAAAGGATGATTTGATTTTTCATATCTTTACACAGCTTGATCATATAAAGACATATGGAGAAAATATATTTCTTATTAAAGCTTTGAAGTATATGAAAAACAGAATTATAGACAACAACTATGAAACCAAAGAAGATATACTTTTTTGTGAGTATTTTTTTCAGTATATAAGAATTAAGAATGAAACCTATCAACAATTAGTTCAAGGAGATAATATAAAGGGACTTACTTTTTTTCAAGAATATTTTAAAAGATCAACTAGCACTGTGAAAAATGTGCAAAGAGATGAGAAAGAGTATTACAAACTTATGCTTAGAACTTTATTTCAGAATGAATATCTTAAGAGAGTGGAGCTAAGGTTTTCCATACCTGAAAATGAAGATGAATTTAGAAGAAGCTTAAAGAACTTATTAAAAGCGTATTTAGAGGTTCTTGAAGGTGATTATTATGTGAATGAGGATAAGGATAAGGATTTCCCAAGAGTAGGAGTTGTCTTTCATCTTATAAAAGAACGAGATAAGGAGCCTATTGATAAATGTTGGTATCTATTTAATGAAGAGAAGGAAGGGACACATAAAAAGATTAGTTTTAAGGGATTGCAAAACAAATATATGAACCAGATAAATCTTCTTACAAAGCTTAGAAATGAAGAACCTTATCTATCACACTTTTTATTAGGTATAGATGCTGCAAGTCTTGAAAACAATACGCCTGTACAGGTTTTTGCACCTGTATATGATATGGCAAGAGATAGTAAAAATGATCCTATTAGTCTTAAAGATAAAAATGGAAGACTAATAAAGAATAAAAGTTTGGCATTTACCTTTCATGCAGGTGAGGATTTTAGACATCTTATATCAGGATTGAGAAGAATAGATGAGGTAATAGAGTATTGTAAATTTCATTCAGGAGATAGAATTGGACATGCTACAGCTTTAGGGGTAAATGTTGAACATTGGGCAAGTCAAAATCCAGTTGTTATTTTACCAAGAGGAGAATATTTAGATAATCTTTTATGGATGTGGGGAATATACACTGGAATCCAGAATGTAAATCCTAGAATCAATATAATTCTTGAACAGGAGATATATAAAATATCAAAAGATATATTTAAGAATAATACAGGTATAAACGCTCCCATGCTTCAAGAGGTATATCAAGAAAGATTCAAAGAGTTTACACTTAACGAAAATTATAGAGTCTCAATTGATGGCAGAGAAGATGAAGACAAGTACAGATATCCTTTGTTTTGTATTAATGCAGAGGATAATCAAAGAATAATTTGGGATGCAGATAAGTTATTACATGCCTATAATTGCAGATGTTATAAAAAGAAGATGGAAGAACCGATTTATGTTAAAGTAAGTGATATTGATGTTGAGATAATGAAAGAGATACAAAATTGGATAATGATACAATTAGCTAATAAAGGAATTGTAGTTGAGGTGAATCCAACATCAAATGCCATAATAGGTGAAATACGTAATATGTTTGATAACCATGCTTTTGTTATTAATAAGGTAGGGCAAAAAGAAAATTCAAATGTTATGTTCAATATAAACTCGGATGACCCTATGGTCTTTAATACAAATATCAGTAATGAATATGCATATCTTTACTATGGATTATTATACAGAGGCGTATGTAAAGAAGCTGCATTAGAGTGGATAGAAAAAAGGCGAGTATGTGGAATGGAAACATCATTTATAAATAATAAACTTAGCAATAGAGAATATTATGAATATCTAAAAGGTGCATTGGGAGAGTTGGGAATAGATTAAGAATATTACTATATGTAAATAGTTTTAAAAATTAAAGACAATATGTACTAGGACTTAAATAGATACTAGTATATATTGTCTTTGTTTGTATTAGCTTAGTTTAAATAAAACCTCATTATTTTGATTATTATTAGTCATATCATTAGAAGTTATATAATTATACAATAGCATATAACATTCTTTTTCATAAAGTTCATGATGTCGTATGTATTCATAATAAAAAACAATAGTAAGTACTAAAGTTAAAATGATTAAAGCAATCTTAATAAAAACTAATCCTTTTATAAGAAATGAACTAATTATAGCATCTAATAGAATCAAGAAAAAAATAAAACTCAATGATTTATAAAAATTATATTTAGATATATATTTTTGAATAAATGAGTTGATTTTTTCCATTCTAGCTAAACCACGAGCATGATTTAATATTAATTTCTTGTTAAACTTATCATCATATTTAGCTATAACATATGATATAAGATCTTTTGAATATGAGTATCTTTTTAACATTAAATTTCTAAATTTTAGATCTTTCATAATAATATCTATTAACTTAATATAAATCAAGGATAAAGTCTTAACAACATGTCCTAAAATATAAGCAACTATTGTTAAAATCATAAGTTGAGTAGCTGACAAATTTATATTCATTTTTAATATAGAATAATCTTTACCAGTCTTTATAATGTCTAATAAATTTACCATGGGAGAACCTAAAACATCATTTACTAGATAGTTATTCAATGGTATGTAAATGAATGTTAATACAATATATCCAGGTATGAGTATACCGAAGATATCATATAAACTTTCTTGTAACTTATCAAATAATTTCATGTATATTGTCCTTTCTGTAATGTATTCATATTGTTAAAATTTATTGTTTAATATAAATTATACCAAAATAAGCTATAGATATAAATAGATTAGATAGTATTTTGTAAATTGAAATAATTACACCTTGATGTTAAAATGTAGTTATATTGATAAATATGGAAAACTATGAATAATGAGGTGGAAAAATGGCTATTGGTGCTGGAAAGTTATATAGGGAGAACTTACCTGATAATAAAAAGAAAATTTTAGATAATATAAAAAATCAGATAGAAACTATTAGAAATGAAAAACAAGAGATTTCTGAGCCTAATAATTTTATATCTATAATTGGAGGAAGAGGGTATGGTAAGACGTCTATTGCATTAACTGTTCAAAAAGAATTAGAAGAGAAAGAAAATAATAAAATATTAAGAAATAATATAATTTTAGATATAATAGATCCTACAAAGTTTAATGTAGAAAAAAATGCATTAGGATGGATAATTTCTATGTTAGATGAAGAGGTGAAGAAATTAGGAAAGCGAGTTAAGAATAAAGTTTATTGTGATGAAGTGAATTCTAGCTACGAGAGTGTAGTGGAAAAATTTAAAGCACTCAAAGAGAATTATATTCAATCTAGAAGTTTATTTAAAAAGAAAGGAGCATACATTTCAGAAGGAAGTTATGAGTTTAAAAAGGTTATAGAAAACACAATGTTTTCAGATGTTAAACTTAGTGATTGTTTTAAGAAATTTATCGATAAATTCATTTGTTGTATTAAAGAAGAAAATTCAAGAAATGGGTATAAAGATACTAATCCGTTACTGTTTATAACTTTTGATGATGTTGATTTAAGTCCTAAATATGCATCAGAGATAATTGATCTTATATTAAGTTATTTATCACATAAATCCATAGTAGTATTCATATTAGGAGATTATAAAACATTTAAAGAAGCCAAGGTTATGGATTTATGGAATAGTGAGAAGGTTCCTAGTCACTTTGATAAAGGAACAATTATAAATGATAAAAGCATATTTGAAGATGTTATAGCTAGAACAGATTATATTTTAGAAAAGGCGTTACCAACCGCGTATAGAAATTATGTTGATGAAATTAATCTGGAAGATAAAGCTAGATTTACTCCTTATGGTAAAAAATATTATGAGAAAGAATCTAAAGATAAAGAAAGTAAGGATAAATATTTAATACCTAAACTAATTGAACTATTGAAGAAATTTAATATTAAAGGAACTACAAATAATGAAGAGTATAGTCTTAAAAGCTTTATGGAAGAGATGTTAATAAATCCTACTGTATTAATGGAGGAGTATCAGAAGATCAAAGATTCTCCTAGAAATTTTAATGGGATTGATTATGAAATTGAAAAATTAGAAGAGTTTATTGATAAATATAATAAGGAGAAAAAAGAACCTTCTCTCTATGTTCATGCTTTTGGGGACACCCCTAGAAGTCTAATAAATGCATATGAGATGCTAAAAAATTGTAATATTAAAGAAGTCTTAAAATCAGGTTATAAAGTTCTAATTAAAAATGGTGAATTAATTAAGGATATAAATGAAGAAAGAGACTTTAATTCAAATAATTTTATTGATATAACAAAGCTAGGAAAAGGAATTAATGATGGAAGAACAATTATTGAGAATAACTTTAAAGTATTAAATCAACTTTATGATATTTTATTTTCAACAAATTTAGATTTAAAGGAAAATGGAGACAAATTTAAATTTGTAGATATTATTGATGTTGATAAAAATGATAAGAAATTTAAGTTTAATTTTAATAATATAAGATTTAAAGCTAAACCCAATATAAAATATAAAGAATTTAATGTTTCACAAGAATTACTTATTATTGAATATATAGATAAAAGTAATAAGGTAATAAAATTAAATCATTCTCAGAGTGCATTTTTACAATTGTTCTATGATTTATGTAATAAGTATTTAAATGAAGATTACATTAATATAGAAGGGCATATGGATTTATCAAATATTTGGATTTTCAGAAGAGAGGAAGAGGGGATTGATATAAGAATGATAAATTTCAGGTTCTTCTCACAATATTACATGTTCCAAAAAGTGTATGAATTATATATACCATTGATAATACAAGATAGACAAGTACATAGAAACGTTAGAGACAGATTTAAAAGGTATATAAAAGAAGTATTATTTTATGCGTATATGGAAGTAAGATTAATAGATAAGCTTCCTATGACAATATTTGGTAAAAGTGACAAGGAAATTCTAGAATCTTTACTTGGATATTATGAAGAAGAATTTAGAAATAATATTACGTATATTAATTTAGAAAGTTATAAGTATGATTATAGAAAAGCTACTTTTATAGATTTTATTAAATATTTTGATGAGAATTATAATGAATTTAATAAAGATTTCGGAATGTATATTAATCAAGAAAATAAAGAACTTGTTTTTTACAACTCGTATGTTAATTATATATTTGATAAAAGTAGCTTAGATAGTAGAATAGCTTCATTAAAAGAGCGAGTAGATAGTGATATGAACCTTATGAAAGATAATGGTGTAATAATTAAACTTCATGAGAGTTTATCAAAAGAAAAGATTAATTGGAACGACACTAGATCTGAGTTGTTTAAGATTCTGGAAGTATTTTCTTTAAAAATAATTTTAGAAATTTTTAAAGATAGTAATACTTTACGAGATTATAAAAATGAACTTTTTATAAGTTTAGATGAAATAATAGATAATATGACTCTAAGATTATCAGATAAAGAGGTTAGACACGCAGCTTTAAATACGTATAGAAATATAAATATTTTTATAAAACAAGCACAGCAAGGAATAAAGACAGGGAAGTACGAGATTTTTGATAAAATAGCAGAAATTATTAAAGAAAGAGAAAGTTATAAACCTTTAAGAAAAAAGGAAGAAATAATAGTTGAAGATAAAATAGTTGAAAATCAAATAAATGCTGTTATAGAAACATCAATGATTGTTAAGAAATTTGCAGATATAAGCCAGGATGATTTTGAAAAAATGTATTTATTAAGAAATCAAGAACGTAATATAGAAGAAAGATTTAATGATATAGAATTAGAATTATTTAAGACAATCGGTACAAAAGCTAGAGGATATACAAAGTATGATAATATAATGGAGATGATTTCTAAGCTTGACAGTACATATATGAAGAAATATCCAATGTACAAATATTTGTTATCTTTAAAAGAGGATACTCAACCTAAATCAAAGGATGACAAGGATAAGTTATATAAGGATATTATTTTCAATGATATTTTAGGTATGATAAAGGAATATATTCAATTTACAATCGTATCAATAGCATATAGTGTTTTACCTGAGGACGAAAAAGAGAATAGAGTTTTGGATTTATATTATGTAATTTTTAATACTATCAAAAAGAGTAATATGTATGAGTTAACTAGAGACGATAAATTTAGATTTTTTAGAGAAATAGATCAAATTACAATTAAAAATATTGATAAATTTTATGGAGAGTCATCTGAACTTATTGGAACAGTTACAGTGAGGAACAAGGAAAATGAATAATGGATTATATCTTCAAAAGCTTAAAATTCAACTTTATCCCATGAATTCATTTAATGGATACTCTCTTTTAATAAAAAATGATGTACCAAAAGGTAAAGAAAAACAAGCAATTTTTGATATATATGATGAAGTTAGAGAAGGATTTTATACAACAAAGTTTGATTCTATAAATCTTCTTATAGATAAGTTTTGGAATCAAGATGAGTATGGATTTGATTCTTTTGCAATAAGTAAATTTAATTGTGAAGACTACCTTCAGAAACTATGTATATCTTTATCTAAAAAATACTTATACTTGAAAAATGGTTCTCTTTATGTAGATGGAAATAAAAGAAGATGGGACTCTCTTGATAAGTATGATGATCAAATTGAAATTGGAGAGAATTATAATAATAAGTTTCAGTGGTATTATTTAAAGCATTTAATAGATACAGATATTTTAGTTGCTGCATTTATGGCAGATAATGATTTTAATTCTTATGGAAGCTATAAAATTTGGAGAAATTCCATACAAACAACAAATACTCTTCTTGATAAAGTTCTTGATGATGGAGTTGCAGAGCTACATATGCACTTGAATGCAGGAAAAAGGTTTTTAGCTATATGGACAGATTTGATGAATGATACAAATAATAAAAGAGGAAAAACTAAGGATAGCTTGCTTAAGAAAATAACTACTAATACTTCAGAAGGAAAAATATCCTTGGAACATTATATTAAAGTTGCTAAAATAATCAGAGTATTAATGGCGGCATATATATCTAGTGAAAAACAAGAAATCACGAAGATAAAAGATTTTATAAAAGAGCTTGATAAAAATAAGTTAAAAGATACAAAGAACTGTAATAATGAAGAGGATATAATATGTAACAATGGGAAAATTGATTTTTCTAAAATATGTAATGAATTAATAAATGGAGAAAAATTTCATAATAGAAACGATATTTATTTCAATAGTTATTTTAATAAGCTAATGGAAATCTATGAGCTTAATTATGAGGTGCTAAAAAGAAATGGAGAGTCCTTGATTTTTAAGGATATCATAACACATCTATTTAGTGAATTTTATGGAATAGACTATGGTAAAAATGAAACCTTCATTAAAAATGGATTGGAGTACGATATTTCTCCAGAACATATATTATTAACTAAGTGTTTTCTTAAACTAAATAAAAATAAAGATGAATGGTTTTCAAAACTATTTTGGCAATATATAAAGATTAAAAATCTAGTTTATAAATTTTTTATTCAACAGAATACATGCGGAAAAGGATTAGATGTCTTTAGTAGCATTTATAGCAGGCAGGGTCAATTTGGATCAGAAGCTTTTTTCCAGGAGATATTTTCAAGACATACTGATAGTGGAATTATGAAGAAGATGGAAGTAAGAATTGGTCCAGATATAAATGAAGAAAGAGCCAGAAAAACACTTGCTAATATCTTTAAAGGATACAAAAAGGTTTTATTAAATACTAAGCATAATAATGTTCCTCTGATTGGTATAACATATCATTTTATAAAAAGAAAACAGGATTTAAAAGACTCGTGTTATTATTTATACTCTACAAAGAATAATGAGAGGTATAATTATTATGGATCTCTTGAAAATAAATACTATGAGGAATCCAAAGTAATAAGCAAATTGAGAAGTGAGATTCCTTATCTTGATAATTATATTGTAGGGATAGATGCTGCAAGTAAGGAAAATGATACTGAACCTTATGTTTTTATAAAAGCATATAATAATCTAAGGAGTAATGTAAATAGTTCTTACAAAAATCATTTGCAAAGTGGATTCAAAAAAGATATTGGATTTACATTCCATGTTGGAGAAGAGTATAGAGATATTATAAGTGGTCTTAGACATGTTGATGAGGTAATTGAGAAGCTAAAATTCAGAGCTGGTGACAGACTTGGGCATGCTATAGTTATAGGAATTGACATAGATAAGTGGGCAAGTATTAATCCAATAGTTTACTTAACCTTGGGAGAATATTTTGAGAACCTATTATGGGAATGGGGCCTTTATGTTGAAGACTATGAATATAGGGATACTGAAAATATAGCCTTTATAGAGAATAAAATCATGGAAGCTGCTGAGATGATTTTTGGATTTACAGAAGGAATTACAGTAAGAGAGTTGTATAAAAATTATCTTAAGAAATTTAAAACAATAGAGAATCATATATGTCCAAGGGAAGATAAATGCTTTTTAATTGAACATTCAAGAATAAAAGAAGAAGTTAAAAAAGACAATCATTATTTTTCAGAAGAGAATATTAATTGGACGCCCTTAAGTATATATGCTGCCCTAAATTGTAAATACTTCTTAAAAAATATTAAAAAAACTATATCAATTAATATTAATAGTGATGTTGTTGTAAAATATAAAAAGCTTCAGGAGTATATGAAGAAAAAAATCAGTAATAGAGGAATAATAATTGAAACAAACCCCACCTCTAATCTTATGATAGGTGATTTTGCAAGGTATGAAGACTATCATATTTTAAATATGAGTTCTCCTGAAAAGGAAGATGTTATAGTTACAATAAACACGGATGATCCAGTAATATTTAATACCATGATAAAGGATGAGTTCGCATTAATTTATGATATATTGATGAAAGATGGAAGATATCCAAATAAAGAGATAATAAAGTGGCTAGATAAAATCAGAGTAAATGGATTAAAATATAGTTTTATTGAAGACAGAGGGCTCAATAAATATGATTTAAAGAAAGAAATAGAACTGATTATAAAGGAATTGGAAAAATAATAAAAGAGAACAGTTGATTTTTCAACTGTTCTCTTTTATAGGTACATCTTTTGAATCAGAATTTTTAATATGATGATATAGGACGAAACAAGATTCTTTAAAATAAAGTTCATAATGACGTCTGAATTCACGGTAGAAACAAATCATTGATAAAAAAGATAAAGAAAGAACAAAAATCTCAACACTAGGGATTTTATTATTAGATTTAAAAATTAAGTAATCTACTCCAACAAATATAGTTAAAGAAGTTGCAAGATGAAAAAAATTGAACTTTGCTATATATTCTTGAATTAAAAATTTACATTTTTGTGTTCGTGCTAAAAAAGAGAAAACTAATAAAAGAATAAAAAGGATAGTACAAGGAGCCGTATTATTGAATAAAAATAATATACTATCTAGTAATAATAAAAAAGATAAAAAAGTTATAGATAGATAAAAATTGTATTTAGCAATATATTTTTGTATTAAAGATGGATAATTATGTATTCGTGCTAATGAACGAGCATGGCGTAAAATAAAATCTTCTTTAATGTTGTCATCTTTATAACATTCTTTAAGATAATTATAAAGTTCAGTGCAAAAGTCTCCGTCTTTTAACTTTGATTTAATTGGAATATAAATTAAGTGCTTATTTAGTGCTTTTGACAAATTGTTAATTATATTACCAGTTAAAAAAGAACTTAAAACAATTAATCCAGTAATCAAAGGAGTTAATTCAAAGTTAAGTAACTGTAACTTATTATTACTGATAAGCAGTATTATGCTTTCAATTGGAGAATAGAAACTATCATGATTTTGAATAATTTGAGATGCATTATTGTTTACAAATATAGTTATATATATAGCAATATTTATAATTAATCCAGGTATTATAAAACCAAAGATGTCATAAAGACTTTCCTGAAGCTTGTCTAAAAATTTCATTTTGTTCCTCCTAAATATATTTATTCCAATTAAGTATATAAAATCAACTTTATAAAATCAAGAATATTTTTTAATTTTGATTATGAAAAAAAGTGTAAGAGTTGAGAAAAATCAATATATTACAAGGTGAAAAATTACATTAATGGTGATATAATAAATGTAAATAATGTATTATTAAGTAATAATATAGGGGGAAAAATGGGGAGTAGTAAGATTATTAGGAATATATGTGTATCAGTTATCACAATAATAGCATTATTAATTCTTGTAATATCAGCCTTTGTAGGAACCATATATTTAGCTGCCAAAGGAATTCTTTTTTGTGAATTTATGGGATTGCAGATGCATGAGTGGTTTATAGCTATATGTGGAATAAGCATCTTTGTAATATTATTATGTGTATTTAATGGGATAAGGAGAAAAAAGAAAGAATGTGGAAAGCTGAAATACATATTAAAAAGAAAAGATAGAATAACACATAGTATAGCATTTATTTTAATATTGATTATTTATATAACACAGGTATATATGATTACAAGTGGATTTAAAGAATTTGACTCACAGACAATTCTGTTAATGTATTCTTTTACTCCAGTTCCAATATTGAATGGATATTATAATTTTGAAAAAGTGGGGATTTCGGAAGGGGGAGTGTATTATTCAGGAGATTTTTATAAGTGGGACAAGGTATCAGAAGTTAGTTTTAATGGAAATACATTAAATATAGCTGTAAGTAATAAGTTTTTTAGAAGAAAGGATAAGCTTGAAATTCAGTTTACTGTAAAAGATTTTATAAGTAAGGATGTTGCTGAGTTTCTAAAGGAGAAGATAGGGGGATAAAATAATGATAAGATTAGAAAAAATAACACAAGAAAATTTCGATGAATGTATAAATCTAAAGGTTGCTGAGGAACAGAAAGATTTTGTTTCATCACCTACCCTTTCCTTGGCAAAGGCATATATACATTATGATGTAATATCGCCTTTTGCAATTTACAATGATGATATAATAGTAGGATTCATTATGCTGCGTTATAATGAGGGGTACAATAGTTATTTTATTTGGCAACTGATGATTGATGAGAAATATCAGTCAAAAGGGTATGGAAAACAGGCTACTAAGCTTGCTATTGAATGGATGAAAAAAGATGAGAGATGTAAGGAAATTGTTACAACCTACAAAAAAGGTAACAATTGCGCTAGGGACTTGTATCTCAAATTGGGCTTTGAACACATGGAGGACTTTGGAGATGATGAAATGGATATGGTGTTGAGATGGTAATATCTTGGGCTTGATAAAGATATTTTAAATTATAATTATGACACTTTAATTAGAAAGATAGTGTTTTTAATTCTTATATATTGATTTGATATCCATGCTGATTTATTATATATCTAAAGTTTAAAATGGAGTGGAGATGTATTAGAATGGAAATATTATATGAAAAGGTGAAAAAACTTTTTAATATATATATATTATCAGTGTTTGTAATATATATAAGTATTTTTGGCAGTATTGCATTTAAGGATTATAAAAGCAGTTTAGTAGTAGCAGTTGTAATTGGAATCTTAAGCATACCTGCATATTTAATTGGGAAAAAGGTTGATAAGTACAGGATAGTGAATCCAATACTTAATTCTATAGCAATTGGATTATCTGTTGGAGCTTTGTATAGTTATTGCGAATTAAGTTTAAGGTTTATAAACATCGTAATTCCAATATTGATTATAGTTGATTTGATATTTGCAAATAAGTTGATAATGAGAAACTTGAGATCTTATAAATGGATAATGTTAATAAACGTTCTTATAGCTATAGGAGCTGTAATTGGGGCATTTATTCTATGGAATACTAACAAAATATTATCTATTCAAATAATATTTTTATCATTAACACATATATCTTATTTTTCAGGTGTATTTTTGCTCAAGAAAGATAAATCAGATTTATGGTTTATATTAAGTATTACGTATTTTTTAGCTTTTGTAGTTATTTTTATTTTAGTAATATGTTTTATTTTTGAAGCAGGAGATGGATTTTTAGAAGCATTCTTTGACATAGAGCCTCCTTCTAAAAAGAAAGCAAAGAGAAATAATCAAATTTGATAACTAATGGATTGTGTGAAAATAGAACTTTATGTGCCAGGGGCGTGTAGAGTTCTTTTATTTGAATAATATTGTGAGGGAAATAGGATTAAGAAGACTATAGAGGGCATTGATACATAATCGCGAATAAAACTGACTTTATAGTAAAAAATATCATAATAGGTATTAAATTAAGAAAGGTCAGATGAAGGTGAATAAGAATATAAATAAACATATGATGCGAGCTGTTGGACAACAATTAAGAAGTCCTAAATGTGAATATGTTAGAGAACATTATTATAGGTTAATGGATATGGGATATTCAAAATTAGAGACGAAGAAATTACTAGCTTCAGCATTGTTAAATGAAATGTGGAAAGTTGATAATTTGAAAAAGAAATTTGATGAAGAGTTGTATATGAAAAATTTGGAAAAATTACCTGAAACACCTTGGATTGAAGATATGAGAAATACTGTTGTAAAAGAAGATAGCATAGGAAGAAATGATCCGTGCACTTGTGGCAGTGGAAGGAAGTATAAGAGGTGTTGTGGTGCAAAATATTGATATATAGTAAAATGAATGTTAAAGAGAAGACTTATCTGAGGATAGGTCTTTTTATTTTAAATACAAATAGGTAAACATATAAAAATTATTCTTGAGTATATGTAATATTAATAATATAATTTAACAGTATAGGATAAATTATGTTATATTTTGAATAATATTTCGAATTGGAAATATTATTCGTTTGATATTATAGGGGGAGGGTAAAATGAGTAGAAGCAAAATTATAACTTTATTATTGGTACTGGCTGTTTTTATTGTGACAATTATATTAGGGATATTATTTATTAATACAGGATTAATCGAGACGAAGTTTATGGGAGTAGGAATACTAGATTGGTTTCAAATTATAGTTGTTATAATTATATCTTTTGTAGTGCTTAATGACTTTATTAAGGTGAGACTTAAAAGAAGTAGATACGGGAAACTGAAATACAAGTTAAAAAGAAAAGACAAGAAGAAACAAAATATTGGATTAGTAATATTGGTTATTATATTTTTTATACAAGTATCAATTTTTTCAGAGAAATTTAATACGTTTAATTTACATACAATTGTAGCAATATATTTTGTTGCGATGTTACCTTTACTATTTTTATACAGGAATATTGAAAAAGAAGGTCTTGGTGAAGGTGGAATTCATTACTGGGGAGAAATAGTTAAGTGGGAACAGGTATTAAGATATAGTTTCAATGAAAATAAATTAACTATAACTGCACATAAAAAGATTTATAGGAAGGATGAAATATTTGAGATTCCTTTTATTATAGAAGATAGTGATAAGAATGAGTATAAGGCATTTTTGGAAGAAAAAATGAGTGATGTAATTTAGATGTAAAAAAAGGAGATAGTCTTTCTATCTCCTTTTAATTATATAAAATTAAATTTTTTCAAGAACAAATAAAGCCCAACCTTCATAATCTTTTCTATAATTAAAGTACATTTTATACCAATAGTCAATCCATTCTTGTTTCTTCTGGTAATCAATATGATTTGGATTATTTTTTAACCATTTCAAATCACGACGTGCACTCCAAGTTACGTATCTTTCCCATTCATTCTGTGTGCAACCTGCAATGTGGGTAATTAAATAACCACACTCTTTTGAAATATCATAAATCTCTTCTAGTGTATTAAGTTCACCTTGAAACTTAATCAACTCCTTTGGGGTTTCTTTATTATGAAAATATGGTGTACCAATTAATATTTTACCATCTTCTTTTATGAATGACTCAAGAAACCTGATAGTACCTTTTAAACCACCAAACAAATCTTCACCACTGAGACAGGCTACATCATACTTTTCATTATCATGATATTCTTTTACATTTTCAACAACCAAGGATATTTTATTATTAAGTCCATTTTGACTTATTCTTTCATTACCCTTGTTAATGAATTCCGTACAAATATCTACCCCTTTACCTGAGATACTAAAGGCTTCACACCAAATTTTAAGCATTTCTCCATATCCACAGCATAAATCTAGAACCTTACTTTGATTATTTAATCCCATATAATAACCTGCTTCAACTATTTTTTCTACTGGTGTCATACTGATTAAATAACTACTTTCTTCACAATTTTTAATAATATTATTATAATCCATTCTTGTCCCCTTTTATTATATTATTTATTTACAGGAAAAACAGACTACATAATAATAGTTTGTAAAACCTGTTGAATTATTCTGATACTACCTCAAATACTTTTAAACTTTTCATCCAACATCATCCCTTCTCTTTTTGATAATTTAATTATAAATAACATCATTATTAGATTCTAGGTAATAAACAATTATAAGTGTTTTTTACTTAATTTTAACGAGAAGAATAAGTAATCAAAACATGTTCTTAAACAAAGAAATTTTTTATATGTAAAATAACCTGAATAAATTTCAGGTTAAATTTTCAAGTGAAGAAATTAAATTTTAGCTACAAATAAAATTATTTGATATTAGCATGTAAATAATTGTATTTCGATTAAATCAACTAATATAGACCAAATTGAAGAAAAACAGTATTTTACATTTACAAAATATGGTAATATAATTATTATATGTAAAACACTAACAATTATAAAGAAGGTGAAATATTGAGAGAATCAAATTTTTTTAATTACAAATCTACTGCTAAGGAACCGACTAGGTGGTGTAATATGAACGTAATTCATGTATGTACACAACCGGATGTAATAGCTTATGCTCCAGATTTTATAGATTAGGAGGGATTTCTATCAATAGTAATAAGTTTTTTAATTATAAACCATCTTTAAATAAAGTGACAGATTTTTGTGATGATGGTCCATTAAGAATAGAAGTTTGTCTAAGCAATAGAGTTCCATTTAAATTTTAAATAATATAGGAGTGTAGATATGTATAAAAATAAATTTTTTGATTATAAACCATCAAGTAATATAAGAACTAAAATATGTCTTCCAGAAAGACTCCATGTGTATATTTGTAACGAAGACATTATGATGATGTTTGTCTAATTACTGAGCCATAATATTAAGTAGAAATTATAAAATAGAGGAGTTGTTTTTATGAGTAATAAAAAATTTTTTAATTATAAACCATCAAATGTAAGAGCAAAAATATGTCTGCCTGAGAGAGTTTATCTTCAAAATTGTCCATCATTATATGTATGGAATTCTTAATCAAATAATAATTAAAATGAGGAGATGCTTTTATGAATAATAAAAAATTTTTCGAATATAAACCATCAAATGTAAGATCTTATATCTGTATGCCAGAAAGAATTAATGCTCATTTCTGCGATGAGCCATATTTGCCAATTCTTCCTTAAAGATGAATAACAATTATAATTAATAAATAAGGAGAGAGGATTTTATGATTAAAGATAAATTTTTAAGTTATAAACCTTCTAGTAGTATAAAAGGAAGAATATGTTTACCAGAAAGGATTTTTAATTATTTTTGTCCAGATGAGAGATTAAATTACGCTCCATTCGAGTAAAAATAACTAGTACTATCCAGCAGATAATAATTACTATTCTGCTGGATAATTTTATAAGGGTTAGGTACAAGGAGGGGGATTGAATGTATCCATATGTATTAAAAAGTAGCTCACTTCATTTTTTTGATGATTATGGAGTGTTATTCACAGAAATAGGAAATTATATATTGAATGATATAGAGGTTTATATGATACAAAAGTTTACTGGTAAAAATACAATTGAAGATATTGCTAAGGAGATATCAAAGGAAATTGAATCAGATGATATACAGCAAATCCAAGATATTATTATTCAGTTTATAGAAAGTAAACCCGATGCAATATTTATTAGTGAAGAGGAAAATCAGGAACCATTGAAAAAAACAGGAGAAAAAGACTGCAAAATCCCACTTATGCTTACAATTAGTTTAACAAACAAGTGTAATTTACAATGTATTCATTGTTTTAAAAGCTGTTCAATGAAAAATAATAACTCAATAAAATATGAGACACTTATGAATACATTAAAATATCTTAAAGGTAAATCACTGGGGATACAGCTTACTGGGGGAGAGCCTATGCTCCACGAAAAGTTCTTTGATATTTTAAGATTCTCCATAGATAATTTTGATACCACAATAACAACAACAGGAACTTTAATTAATTCTTCTAATGTAGAAAAACTTAAAGGAATTAAAAATATTCAGCTTTCACTATATTCTCATATAGAATCAAAACATGATAATGTAACAACAATACCTGGTTCATTTAAAGAAACAGTAAATGCTATTAATGTACTTTCAAAAGCAGGACTACCAGTAACAATAGCAACTATACTTACTAAGGAAAATATTAATCAGATGGAAGATATTATTGAATTTTCATATAAAAATGGTGCTGGGGCAATTAGATTTGGAAGTTTTGTTCCATGTGGAAGAGGGGTAAGCTTAAGAGAGTCTTGGGTTCTTCCAGAAGAGGAGAAGGATATTATTAAATTGGAACTTAAAAGATTTGCTGAGAAATATAAGGGGAAAATAGGTATTCAAACCTGGGAAGATGAAGAAAAAGATAAAGAATTAGATCCAAAGTATAAAGCTATAGGATGTGGTGCTGGACTTTTCACATGGGCTATAAGTGAAAGAGGAATAGTAAAACCATGTGAATTTCTTGATGATAATGTATGTGTTATTGGTAATCTATATAAAGAACCTGTAGAACATATTGCTAAAGATTATAATTTTGACTCAATGCCTCAAGGATTATTAAAATGGGAGGAGGAGCTTCGAAAAGATAATTGTACAGTAAAAGAAATGTGTCCACAAATAAAAAAATATTATGAAGATTACTGTATAACTAAAAATAAAAAATAGGGGAAGTTATGAAAAGATATCTTTTAAAATCGAAAAAGTTATTTTTTATAAATGTGTTTTTTGTAATTTTAAGTTCGTTTTTATATACTGCTTTAGCGTTTGTATTAAAAGCATTAATAGATGTAAGTACAGAAAAGGATATGACAAGATTCACGAAAGTACTCACATTTACAGTAATATATATATTTATAATATTAATTACAACATATATAAGAAAGATATTTTTAGCTAAATATATTAAATTCAATGTAATCACTCTTAGAAATGATGTTTTTAAAAAAATTATTTCAAGAAGTAAAAAGGATTTTAGCAGTAAGAATACGGCAAATTATATTTCTATTATAAATAATGATATTGAAATTTTACAAAGAAACTATTTTTTTAACTTTTTATTTATATTGCAAGCTGCATGTTCTTTTATAATAGCCTGTGCAGGACTTGTAAAATTGAATGTCTTTATAGCAATAGCAATACTTACATTAAGTCTTATTCCTGTTGCAGTACCTTATATATTTGCAAAAAAGCTATCAGTCATGAAAAAAAGGTATTCAGATAATCTTAGTCAATTTATTAAAATAGCAAAAGATTTCTTATCAGGATTTGAAGTAATAAAGAGCTTTAATATTCAGAATAAAATATATGCTAAATATAATGAATTCAATAATGAATTAGAAAGTTCAAGGTATAAATTTTCAAAGTTTAATGCAGGGATGAGTGTTATTGTAGATGCATTCTCATATGCAGCGCAGTTTTCAGCATATGGAATAGGAGCCTACCTAATTATAAAAGAGCAAATAACAGTTGGAACTTTTGTTGCTGCAATTCAGCTTATGGAATTTATAAGTGCACCTGTAAGGAATATTTCAGGTATTATTGGAAGCTTTAAATCTGTAAAGCTAATAAGTAAAAAGGTTATGAATATAATAGATGAAAAAATACCAGAAGAAAGAGGAACACATAAAGAATCATTTGAGCAATCCATAGAGTTTAAAGATGTTTCTTTCTCCTATGTTGATGGAAAGGAGACTTTAAAAGATATTACATTCAGTATAAATAAAGGTGAAAAATACGCAATTGTAGGAAAAAGCGGCAGTGGGAAATCAACAATTTTAAAGCTTCTATTAAGATATTATGATGAATATACAGGTGAGATTTTAATAGATCGGTTAAATAATAAAGAAATAGAATCCAGCAGTATATATAATTTAATATCAGTAATTCAACAGGATGTTTTTATGTTTGATACTACAATTAAAGAAAACATTGCCTTATTTGAAAACTATGACACAGATACATTAAATAGAACATTTCAAAATTCAGGACTAAGTGATTTTATAAATTCACTTGAACGTAAAGAAAATTCTCATATTGGTGAGAATGGCTCTAGTATATCAGGTGGCGAGAAACAGAGAGTAGCACTTGCAAGGGCACTTATAAGAAATACTCCGATTCTTGCACTGGATGAAGCTACTGCCTCTTTGGACAATGAAACGTCTTTCACCATAGAAAAATCTCTTCTAGAGATGAAAGACATCACACTACTAGTGGTAACACATAAATTATCAGAACATCTTTTAAAGGAATACAATAATATAATTGTGCTAAAAGATGGGGTGATTGAAGAAATGGGAACTTTCAAAGAGCTTATAAATAATAAAGGATATTTTTACAATTTATATACTTTAGAGGAATTATCTTAGGCATAGAGCCATATTCGGTGGCAATAACCCCCAAAATTCAAAGGGAACCTGTTTAAAAATAAGGTTCCCTTTGATATTATGTAAATATAAGCTGCTTATTAAAGCTAAAGAAATTAATTTATATATCATCGTTTCATCACCCCGTTATAGTATCACCATTTGGCGGGGCTTTTATTTTAAAAAATAAGTAATAGAAATGGCAATTTTATATTGACTCTGCCCAAAGGGTAGGGTTTATAATTTTTTTGGAGGGGATTTTATGAAAACTAATGAGGTATGCAGAAAACTAAAAATAACTTCAAAATCTTTAAGAGTTTATGAGGAGTATGGCATTGTTGTACCTAAAAGAGAAGCGAACAATTATAGAGACTATGATGAAAATGACTTGTTTATGTTAAGAACAGTAATTTTATTAAAAGAATTAGGGTTTTCACTTAAGGATATTAAAAATTTGATTGATAATAATAACTATGGAAATAATCAGTTTACAAGAAGTTTATATCTTCAATTGAAAGCAGTGGAAAGAAAGATGTATGAATTAGATGTTGTAAAAAACACATTAAAAACAAGTATAGATAATATCTTAGAATCAAATACAAAACAAAATTATGATACTCTTGTAGAAAAAATTGATATAAGTTTAAAAGAAAATAAGACTAACAGACGGAGGTGGTTAGATATGTGGGGATTTGATAATAAGGCAATAAGATTCGATAAAATGGTTAGAGATAGATCAAATGACGAATTAGGCTTATTTGATAAATATGATGAAATTTTAGATGAAGTAAGAAAAAGAATAATTGAACATAAGTCTGTAAAAGTGGTTGATATAGGATGTGGAACAGGTAATCTATGCGGTGAATTAAGTGAAAAAATGGATGTAATCGGAGTGGACCAAAGTTTAGAAATGCTTTTACAAGCAAGAAAGAAATATAACAAAATGAAATTTAAATTAGGAAATTTTCTAGACAAGCCATTTATAAAAAATGATGTTGATATTGTAGTATCCACTTATGCTTTTCATAGTCTGAATAATAAGGAGAAGAAAGAAGCAATCAAAAACATGTTAGAATACTTAAATGATGATGGGAAAATTATTATTGCGGATTTTATGTTTTTGAATAATACAGAAAGAGAAAAATGTAAGAATGATCTATACAGAAAAGATAAACTAGACTTGTGGAATGTGATTGATAATAAATATTATACTGATTTAGAAGAATTCCAAAAATACATTAGTTCAATAAACTGTAAGATTCATATGGAACATACGGTGAATTTTACATGGATAGTAGAGATTCAAAAATAAGGTTTATTATATTTATACTGAAATTAAGAAGAATATCTTAGTTGCAGTATTTTTTTATTAGTATAAAAGAAGTGCATGATATAATAGGATATATTGCACAAATTTGTTAAAATGTAATGTGACGGGATTATATACAGGAGGTTAAATATGAATAATATTTTGATAGTTGAAGATAACAAGGATGTTTCCTTGATGTTAGAGGAAGCTCTCACTGATGCAGGTTATAAGGTGAAATCGGCCTATACGGGTATAGAGGGTATCAATGAAATTAAAAACCAAGTGTATGACTTGATTTTGCTTGATATTATGCTTCCATATAAAAGTGGGGATGAAATACTGAAAGAAATGCGTAGGTTTTCAGATACTCCAGTAATTATCATTTCAGCTAAAGATATGGTTGGAACTAAAATAGACCTTCTGAAGTTAGGGGCAGACGACTATATTACAAAGCCATTTGATTTAGGTGAAGTGGTGGCTAGAGTAGAGGTCAATTTACGACGTTCACACAAGCAAATACAGGAAAATAAAGTTTTTAGATATAAAGATATGAACCTTGATCACAACACAAAGAGGGTTTCTATAAATGATATTGAAATAGAAGTGACCGCAAAAGAATACATGATATTAGAAATGCTGATCAAACATAGAGGAAAGGTTTTTACAAAAGCAAATTTATATGAAACTATCTGGGAAGAAGAATATCTAGGTGATGATAATACAATCAAAACACACATCAGCAACCTTAGAAACAAACTGAAAAAAGCAAATCCAAATGAACAATATATTGAAACGGTATGGGGCTTAGGATATCGGCTATACAAAGATTAACTTATCTCTTTCTTCACACTTTTTTTTCTAGCTCTTAACCTTTTCTAAACCTTTGGGAGTTAAACTTGAGTTATAGAAAGGAGTGGTGAAGGAAATGAATAAAAATGTTTTGAAAATAAATAACCTGACTAAAAGTTATAATAATGTCAATGCACTGCATGATGTGTCGGTAACTTTGGAAGCAGGTAAAATATACGGATTAATAGGAAGAAATGGTGCAGGTAAAAGTACCTTAATGAGGATTGTATCAGGTCTTAGTTACCCAACAAACGGAAGTATTGAGCTTTTCGGTCATAAAGGTGAAAAAGCTTTACAGATTGAAAGGAAAAGACTTGGATGTATGATTGAATATCCTGGACTTACCCCTAATATGACTGCAAGGGAAAATCTCAAGCTTCACAGAATTATGAGAGGTATCCCAAATAAAGAGATTGAGGAGGAATTATTAGAGCTCGTTGGTCTTGCTGATACTGGTAAAAAGAAAGCAAAAAACTTTTCACTAGGTATGAAGCAGCGGTTAGGAATTGCTATTGCGCTTCTTGGTAATCCTGAATTTCTTATTCTAGATGAACCTATAAATGGACTTGATCCATTAGGTGTAACTGAGATTCGTAAGCTAATAAAAAAATTATGTGAAGAAAAGCAAATGACAATTTTGATTTCTAGTCATAATTTACCAGAGTTGTATCAAACAGCAACTGATTATATCATTATTGACAAAGGTGAAATTAAACAGACATTAACCCTTTCACAACTTGAAGAAAGGTGCAAACGTCATCTTCTAATAAAATGTGAAGAAACAGAAAAATTAGTTGGAATTTTATATATGAAACTTAATACTAATAACTACAAAGTTATGCCAGATAAATCTGTTAAGTTATATGATTATTTGGATGATAAAGAACAAGTATCAAGAGTACTCTATGAAAATGGAATTATCCCTACAGAGTTTTCAAATGAGGGGGACACTCTTGAAGAATACTTTATTTCTGTTGTAGGAGGGGAAAAAAATGATTAATTTGATTCGTGCTGATTTATTTAAAATGAGAAAATCAAAGGCAATTAAGGTTCTATGTGCAATATCAACAGTAAGTGCAGTAATAATGGCTGTGATGGCATATATGATACCACAAGGTAAGATTCATCCTGATTTCGCTGAATTAGGATTTATGTTCTCGGACATAAGTATGATTGCTATTTTAGGTGCTGTAATGGCAGGTGTTTTAATCTGCGGTGATTTTAGTAATAAAACAATACATGATGCTGTAGCAACTGGCAGCAGTAGGAGTACAGTTATAGTCAGTAAAGGAATTGTATTTTTATGTGCAATAGGATGCTTGCTTCTTCCTTATATTATCGTAATAGGGATTGGGCTTAGCTCAGGTTCAGAATTCAGTATGGGTAACTCAGCATTAGGCTTCTTGAACTTATTGACCACCAATGCAGGCACAGTATTATCAGCATCAGAGATAGGGAAGCTGCTGGCAGTTATATTCACCTTGATTATTGTATACATGGCACAACTGAGTATTTGTGTACCACTTGCCTTTGTGATAAAAAAGCCAGGTTTTTTAGTAGGACTTAATTATGGGGTTTCAATGCTTTCAGGGCAGTTAACTGGATTTAGAGAGAGTTCCAAGTTGTTTAAGAGTATTTTTGACTGCACGCCATTTGGAGGAAAATACGTTTTTATTACATTGGATACGGGAATTGGATACATCTTCAAGGCAATTGCTGTTAGTTTGATATTTATAATTATAATGTTCTTTATTGCATACAGAACATTTAGAAGAGCGGAAATTAAGTAATTTAAAGGTTGGTGATAGTGTTGACAATTAAGGTTATTATTTTGGTCATTTTAATTATTATGCTGGTTGTGTATATCGTCTTTCTTCAGCTGCAATTGCGTAATATCAATCGGCAGTTGACTAAAAGGCTAACTGAGCATACACGTCAGCCTATCAGTTTAGAACTGATAAATAAGGAACTAAATACTTTAGCTATCAATATAAATAAATGTCTTAAGGCGGAGGAAACCCTCCGTCTTAAGGGCATTCGTGAGGAAAAACGCTTTAAGGAGTTGATTGCAAATATTTCACATGATTTACGAACTCCTCTTACTGCAATCAAAGGGTATCAGCAGCTTATGGAAAAAGGTGAGCTTTCAGATGATCAAAGAAAAAAACTTGATGTGGCACAGAAACATGCCCTTGAACTGGAAAAACTCATTGGGCAGTTCTTTGAATACTCATATTTACTCAATGCAAGATCAGAGCCCAATCTAGAGCAAATCAATGTGACAAACCTTGTGACAGAGTGTCTTGCAAATGCTATTGCTGTTTTTGAAGAAAAGGAACTTACAGTACAGCTTGAAGAAACACAACCTGTGTTTGCATTGGCTGACAAAGAAATGACAGTTAGAATTGTTCAAAATCTGATACGAAACTGTGCTGTACATTCAGTTGGAACCATTGAAGTAGGTATAAAGAACAAAGAAAATCCGGTAATTTCATTTAGAAATCCTGTGAAAAATCCAGCTGAAGTTGATGTGAATCGACTCTTTGAACGTTTTTATACATCAGATAAGTCAAGGAATCAAACTACTGGACTTGGACTATCTATAGTTAAGATGCTGGCAGAGCAAATGGATGGAAGAGTAGGAGCAACATTGAAAGATAATATGATTGAAATATGGGTTGAGCTGCAGAGTGGTAATAAACTCAAGAAGTGACATGTTTCGGGTGGTGACAGTCCCCTAAAAGGAATCATGTTAAAGATTAAGGAGATACTTAATAGAGACGAATAATTAAGAACATGAAAGGGATGAAAAGCTTGACTAAGTATGAAGTATTCTTACCAGCAGATTATTATGAATTCTATTTGCAAGATGAAGAAGCAGAAGGTGATTTAGCTGATTCTTGGGACGAAGAGGCTGTTAATAGATTATTGGCTATAACAGATGGAACTATAGGTGTTGGAACAGCTAGCGATTATGATGTTGTAGTAGGAATAGATATTACAGACAATGAGCCAGATGATAACTTGAAGGAATGGGATAAAGTTAATGAATGCAGTATAAATATTAACTCAGGAAAACTTGTTGTTGCAGGCGGTGGTGAATATTTTCCTGATGCCAAAAGAATTGAAGTTCCTAAAGGTACATATAGAGTAAGAGTATATTATAGTGGATTGGATGAACTATCTGAAGATAGATATGGAGATGAAGATTATTATAAAGTAGCTTTATGGCTAGATTCTGAGTATAAACCAATTAAAAGATTAAAATAAAACATGAATGTAAAAGACTTATCAAAGGATAGGTCTTTTTTACGGATTGTAGGGAGGTTAGAAAGTAGAATTTGAATAGTTATTAATTGATAATATGGTTAAAAAATACTGAATTAGTGATATAATCAATATATGTGAATGGAGTAAATTGGATTTTCCATAAGAGAAAGGTGAAAAGGAGTGGAGCTAATGAAGAACATATCTATTAAAGAATATAAAAAGGAATACAAAGGGGCAATAAATGATCTGATTTCAGATAATAGTTTTGTAAGAGATGATATAATTGGGTGTTTAGATAGATGGCCAGAGTGTGGAATCCTTATAGAAGATGGAGAGAAGGTGCTTGGGGTAGGAGTATTTACTGGGGTAAATAAAAAGACAAGTATGACCTTATACGTAAAACCATCAAAAAGAAGAGAAGGAATTGGAACAATAATCTTAAAAGCATTAGAAGAGAAGATGAGAAATGCTGGAGTTGAAGAAGCTGTATGTGATTTTAAAGAAAATGATGTGGAACAATTATTTATATATAAAAATGGGTACAAGCAGTGGTTTAAGTCTAATTATATGACTTATACAGGTGGAGAAATGACTATAGAGAATCATGATATTGTAAAGTATGAAGATGAGTATTATGATGAATGTCAAAAGGTGCTTAGTGAATCATTTCATAAAATGAGATTATCAGTAGGAATGGAATCAACTCCTAGCCTTCCAAGTGAAGAAGAAAGACAAGACTATAAAGAGAATGCTGATAATATATTTGTATTACGAGATAATAGTATAATTGTCGCTGTTCTTAGACTTGACGGTGATGAGATAGATGCATTGGCAGTAGACGAGAAGCATCGAGGAAAAGGATATGGAAAAGCTTTAGTAGGCTATGGAGTTAATAAAGTATTAAGCAGAGGGTGCACAAAAGTACCTCTTTGGGTAGTTGAAGGGAATAAGGCAAAATATTTATATGATAAATTAGGATTTATTAAAGAGAGGACACATGAATTTGTATGTAAGAGTATAAAGTAGATATTAAATTTGACATATTTCGGGTGGGGACTGTCACCATAATAAAGGAGAAACAATAGTGGATATTAATAAAAACACACAAAAGAAAGAAAACAAACTATTAAAATTCAGCCCTTTCATAGTAGGAGGAATAATAGGAATTATTATTAGCAGCAAAGGGAGTTCGCTAGGTTGGTTGAGTAACATCAACTTTGGAGTATTAGTTGTAACAATGCTTGTATGGGGATTTATAGAAATAAACATTCATGAATTTGGACATTTTGTTTTTGGAAAGAAAGCAAAATTTAAGCTTTTGAGATACGCATTAGGTTGTTTATATTGGAAAAATGAAAATAATAAAATAAAGTTTCAAGTTAAAATTCACAAAGGCTGTGGTGGGTTTTGTGAAATGATACCGGAAAAAGAACCTACTAAAAAAGAACTTGTATGGTTTATAGCAGGTGGAGTAATATTTAACAGCATATCTTTAGGCATTTTATTATTATTAAAGATCTTTTTAATACAAAAGAATTCGATTTTTATGGATATAGTCAATGGCGCCATATTTATTAATCTTGTATTTATCATTAGCAATGCATTGCCCATAAAGATGGAAAACATAAGTACAGATGGAAGAGTAATATACTCTTTACTAAGGAATAAACCCTATGGAAAAATCTTTATGAAAATTATGAGTTATGACGGAAAAATAATAAAAGGAATCAGACCAAAGGATATAGATATAGACTTAAACGATATTGAGTATAATGCAAAAGAATTTGGACCACATATAAATATTATGTTGTATCACGAAGCTTTGGATAAAAAGGATTATGAAAAACTTAAAGAAATAGTTGATCATATAGAGAAAAATTTAAAACTAATACCTAGTTATGCGGCACAGGAAATATATAATGAATTAGTTTACTATTATTCTTCTATTTTATTAAATAAAGAAAAATGTGAACAATACTATAAGTTAGCGAAAAAAGAGTTAGTAAATGATATGACCCCATTAGGAAGAAGAACTATAGCAGCATACAGTATTTTTATTGAAAATAATATGGAGAAGGGTAAGAAATGTATAGAAGAAGGTTTACAATGCATACATACCCAAATAGAAAAAGGACGAGCATTATTAAATGAAGAATTGTTAAAACAGTTAGCTATAGAGATCCGTAGTGAAGCTTAAGAGAGGAGAAGTTTATGAATAAAAAATTTTTAGTAGTTTGTTTTATGATTTTTATGTGCACAAGTGCTTTGATTGGCTGTGACTTTAATGTGGGATTCAACCAGAACATTGAAGTAAAGCAGACTGAAAGTGCTGAATTTAGTAAAGATATTAATAAAATCAGTATAAACAGTTCATCAACTGATATTAAGATTATTATAACAAAAGAGGATGAGATAAAGGCTAATTTATATGGGACAGCTTCATCAGAAAAAATAGTTCCTGAACTTAAGATAAAAGTAGAAAAAGAAGAGGTTAATATAAGTATAGATTATCCTAAAGTTGTATCCAGTGGTTCAAGCAGTATTGATTTAGATGTTTATATACCAGAAAAGTATAACAACGATCTAGCTATTAGAACTTCCTCAGGAGATATTAATATCGAAGAAATTGAATTAAGCAATTTTAAAGGTGAATCAACATCAGGAGATTATAAGATTAATGATATGACAGCTAAGGATATATCAATTAAAACTAGTTCAGGAAAAGTGACTTTAGGGAATATAGAAGCAGCAAATTTCAATAGAATATCAACATCAGGAGACAGCATCATTGAAAATATAAAATCAGAGGAAATTGTTATTAAATCATCATCAGGAAAGGTTGAGATTAACAGCATAATAGCTGATGTACTTAAAGGTAAATCAACTTCAGGAGATTACTATTTGAATGAGGTTGTTTCAGAGGAAGTAGAGATTAATGCAAGTTCAGGTAAGGTGACTTTTGATAAACTATTGTCTCAGACAACTAAAAGTAAGGCAACTTCTGGGGATTTGAAAATAAAGGAATTCAAAGGAGATTTAATTGTAGAAAGATCATCAGGTAATACTCAGGTTAAATGGATAGAGTTTAAAAATAAGGTAGAGATAGATTCAGCATCAGGAGATGTAATATTAGATTTGCCCAAAAATGCTCAATTCAAGGTTGAGTTTAAAGGGGGCAGTGGTGAGCATGATATAGATTTTCCTATAAAGATTAATGGTGAAGTAGATGAATCTGAAATCAAGGGAGCAGTTGGAGAATCTGATAATTTAATTAAAGTCAGGACTAGTTCAGGGGATTTAAGAATTAATAAAAGATAAGTTAAAGGAGTGAGATATATTGTTTAAAAACAGAGTTTTAGCTGGGGTGGTTATCCTTTCAATAATTTTATTATCTTTTACAGGGTGTAGTGGAAACACAGTATCTTCAGATACACTTAAAAGCTATTTACAGGAGGTTTCTGAGATTAGTATACCAGACGGTGTTTCTATTGTGGGTTTAGGTGAGGCAACCCATGGAAATAAGGAGTTTGTACAACTTAAAAAAGATGTTTTTAGTATCTTAGTTAAGAACTATGGATATAAGGTTTTTGCATTAGAAGGTGACTTTGGTGGCTGTCAAGTAGTGAACAACTATATCATGAATGGAACTGGAACAGCTGAGGAAGCTGTAAAGGAAATTGGATTTGCTATTTACAAGACTCAGGAAATGGTGGATTTAGTGGAATGGATAAAGGAGTATAACACATCTGTTTCAGATGAAGAAAAATTGAGATTCTATGGGTTTGATATGCAAAGATATGATAATAATAAAGCAGGACTGATGTCTTACATAAAAAAGGTGGACAGTGAAAAATACTCTGATTATGATACTTCATTAGCTGATTTAAATGATGAAACTGTTTTTAATCAAGAAGAAAAGAAAATAAAAAAAGGATTAAAAGCTATAGAAAATATCATGAGTGAAATGGAACAAAATAAAGACTCTTATATTACTAAAAGCTCTCAAAGTGAGTTTGATATGGCTTATCAATATGCATTATGTATAAAAGAAAATGCCATTTTAAGAGGTACAAATGTAAATTATAGTGAAGTCAGAGATCGTTTTATGGCACAAAAAGTTCAGTGGATTTTAGCTTATGAAGAGAGTCAAGGAAATGAAAAATTATTTATAGCTGGACATAATGGACATATTGAAAAATCTTCAGCCTCTCTTGTTGGATATACTTCTATGGGGCAGCGTTTAAAGGAAGCATACAAGGAAAAGTATTTTGCTATAGGAACAGAGTTTTATGAAAATAAATTCTTATGCAGGGACGGATCAAGTGGAGAGAGAGTAGAATTTTCAATCAAGAATAATACAAATGATTTAATAAAGATGTATGAAGAAATAGACAAAGAAATTAGTTTCCTTGATATCAGAAGAGCAGAGGAGAATAAGGAACTAAAGAAATTATTATCATCTAAACAAAGTATGGGTAATATAGGTGATGAGTTTAGTTCTATGAGCAAGGTAATAAAATCAGGATATACTATCTCAATGATACCTAAGGATGCTTATAATGCAATTATCTTTGTGAAAAATGCTACACCTACGACAATGTTGAAATAGTAATAGTAAAACGCTCTTTAGAGATTCTAAGGAGCGTTTTTTATCGTTTATAATGGCAATTTATGCTATAATTAAAAATGAACCCCTGGGGGGGGATGAAAGTTTTCATGAGTGAACAAAAGCATATTTATTGATGAGGAATAAGTAATTTACTACAAAATATTAAATTGAGGGGATGAGTATAAATGAGTATAATAAAAATCAATGAATTATCTGGTTTGCCAGAGAAATCACCATCTTATGTAGAAAATCAGTTAGCAGAAAGGATTAAAGATATGCAATCACTTCCTGCTGAAGTTTATAAAATGTTAAATGAATGTTGTGGTGAAATCTTAGATGTTGGGCCAGGTGAGGGAATAAGCAGCATGGCATTGGCGTCAGTCTTTCCAAAGGCAAAAATTATAGGGGTTGAGATGGACAAGAAGCATTTGGTAGGTGCATGGCCTAAGTGCATAGATTACTCAAACTTAGAGTTGTATTGGGGAGCGTTGCCAGGAACACCTTCAAATTCAAAGGTTGATGGGGATATTAAAATTCCACAAGTAGATTGTGAATCTGATCAGTTTTGTTCAATATTGTTTTCATGGACAGGAATGTCTAGAGCAGATATTTTTGAAGCAACTGAGAATTGGCGTCATCTTGTAGGGGAAACCTGTATTTTTGTCGTACCCCGTTTCTGGAGAGAAGGATCTGCGTACCTTCAGAAAGATTGGGATGTTATTAATGAGCTCAGCAAGAGAATAGGTATTTCAACTCCAGAGTGGTCAGGGTATAAAGAAATTCCAGGTTTTTCTGAAATTAAAGCTTATCCACTTTCAAATACTATTAAGGCTCGAGGGTGGATTCTTTGGTTAAGTGGAATTTTTGATTCATTGGATATAAGTTTCTGGGATACTCTTAAGGATAGATGGAAAGAGCAGCCTAATTATCAACTTCCTGAAATATCACTTGAGTTAGAGGTTGTAGTTGCTAAGAAATTGTAAATGATATTGAGGTTTTAGTGAAAAAAAACCTCATTATTAAATGAGGTTTTATAAAACATATTAATCTTCGTTATATACCGTTAATTGCGAGAAAGAAGTGGTAATTAGCAACTTATAGGTTTAATAAAGCATAAAATGTAAAATAATTCAGAAAATTCTCGAAAAAGGATATTATTACTATGTAATTGATGGTATAATTTTCTTATAAAGTTTTGTTAAGTTTTTAACAAGAGATAAGAAAATTAAGTAAATGGGGGATAAGATATGGATACATATAAAGTTCTTGAGATTAAGCAGAGTATTTTTGAAGATAATGATAGACAAGCTGAGCTTCTTCGGGAAGAATTAAAAAAAGAAAAGACCTTTTTATTGAACTTAATGTCATCACCAGGTTCAGGTAAAACAACAACTATAGTAAGAACAATTGAGGCTTTAAAAGATGAAATGAACATTGGTGTAATGGAAGCTGATATTGATTCAGATGTGGACGCTCACACTGTTTCTAAAACAGGTGCAAAAGTAATTCAATTGCACACAGGAGGAATGTGTCATCTGGATGCAGGTATGACCAAGCAAGGTCTTGAGGGGCTTGGAACAGAAGGAATTGATTTTGCAATTTTAGAAAACGTAGGCAACTTGGTATGTCCAGCAGAATTTGATACTGGTTCATCAAAGAATGCCATGATTTTGAGCGTGCCCGAAGGGGATGATAAGCCGCTGAAATATCCTTTAATGTTTTCCATAGTTGATGTTGTATTAGTTAATAAGATAGATGCAGTAGCTAATTTTGATTTCAATTTTGATAAATTCAGAGAACATATTAAAAGATTAAATCCTAATATCAAGGTTATTCCAATCTCTGCTAAAACAGGAGAAGGAATTGAACAGTGGGCTGAATGGGTACGAACTGAAGTGAAAAATTGGAATGAAAAATAGAATATAAAGAGATTTTATTTGAGGGACGAAAAGTAAAAAGTCAAGTATGAGAAATTGACAAAAGAGGTGAGTTCTTATGCATGAATTGGGAGTAGTGATAGAGGTAATAAAAACCGTTGAAAATATTGCAATAAAAAATCAATTAACAAAAATTGATACCTTGGTGCTGCAAATTGGGGAACTCTCATCTATGATTCCAAGATATATAGAAGCTTGTTATCCAGCCGCAGTAGACGGTACATTATTACAGGATACTAAATTAAAAATAGAGATATTGCCAGGGAATGGAATGTGCAAAGAGTGTAAAAAAGTATTTAATCTCCTAGAGAATAATAGTAAATGTCCACACTGTAAAAGTGAACAATGGGAGCTATTATGTGGAAAGGAGTTTATGATTAAGGAAATTGTTGCTTGTTAGAATAAGGTTTAGAAGTTTAAAGAGGTGCTTGGTTAATAAATGTAAATTTATTTGGGGGGAATATTAATGGTGAAAGAAAAAGTATTAGATCTTGCCAATCATATTAATGGAACAAAACGTGGTTCAAAAAGAGAAATAAAGCCTGAACATCCACAGTATAGAATTTTGGAGCCTGTTGTTACGGATGAGATGGCAGATGTAGGGCTTTGTCTTGAATTTCGTAAACCAAAGAGTGTTGAGGAAGTTGCTCCTTTATGTGGTAAATCTTTAGAGGAAACTAAAAGAATCTTAGATGAGTTAGCATATGAAGGTGTTGCCTTAGTTTGTGAAAAAGATGGGGTTGACAAGTACTGGCTTGAGGTTTATGTTCCAGGACACATGGAAATGCTAGTTAATCATCCTAATAAGGAAAAGGTTAAAAATTATAAGCAAATTGCTGAGGCTTTTGAGGAATATGGAAGAAATAAGGCTCCTATGGCTGTTGGAAATTTCCCAGTAGGAACTGGTGTTATGCGTGTTATCCCAATAGAAACTTCTATTGAAGGGGAAACAAGAAGGGCATCATATGAGGAAGTTTCTAAATATCTAAATGAAAATACTGTTTTTTCAGTTTCTGATTGCTCTTGTCGTACATCAAGAGAAGCAATAGGGGAAGGATGCGGACACTTGAAGGAAGACATGTGTATTCAACTTGGGTTTGCTGCTGAATACTATATTCGTACAGGAAGAGGAAGAGAGATAACACGAGAAGAAGCCTTTGATATTATTAAAAAAGCAGAAGAAAATGGATTGATGCATAGTATACCAAATACAGATGGACCAGGAAAAACTCATGCTATTTGTAACTGCTGCGGATGTTCTTGTTATTCAATGAGAAATGCCACAATGTTCATAAATCCTGATATGATACGTTCAAACTATGTTTCACAAATCGATACAGAAAAATGTGTTGCTTGTGGAGAATGTGTTGCGGTATGTCCAGTTAATGCTTTAAAATTAGGTCAAAAAGTATGTACTAAAACACCTATTCCTGAGGAAAAGAGAGAGGATTTACCATCTGATACAGAGTGGGGTCCAGATAGATGGAATACTGATTATCGTATTAATAGAGAAAATGTTGTTAAAACGGGTACGAGCCCTTGTAAAACAGAGTGTCCAGCGCATATATCCGTTCAAGGATATATTAAGCTTGCATCTCAAGGAAGATATAAAGAAGCACTTGAACTTATTAAACATGAAAATCCATTTCCAGCAGTATGCGGACGCATATGTCCAAGAAAATGTGAATCCGCTTGTACTAGAGGGGATCTTGATGAGCCTGTTGCTGTGGATGAGATCAAAAAGTTCATTGCTGAAAAAGATTTAAACATGGATACTCGATATGTACCAAAATTGAGACATGAATATGGAAAGAAAATTGCTATAATTGGTGCTGGTCCTTCAGGGCTATCATGTGCTTATTACTTAGCCATTGATGGGTATAAGGTCACTGTATTTGAAAAACAAAAAGTACTTGGTGGTATGTTAACACTGGGAATACCATCTTATAGATTGGAAAAAGAAGTAATTAATGCAGAAATAGATATTTTAAGAGAATTAGGTGTTCAGTTTAAGACAGGTGTTGAGGTTGGAAAAGATGTTACTATTAAAGAGTTAAGAAGTGAAGGATATGAAGCTTTTTATCTTGCAATCGGTGCTCAAAAAGGAAGAAAACTTGGTTTAGAAGGTGAAGATGCACAAGGAGTTGTTACAGGTGTTGATTTCTTAAGGGATGTAAATCTTCAGAAGGACATAAAACTTGAAGGAAACACAATTGTAATTGGTGGTGGTAATGTTGCTATTGATGTTGCAAGAACAGCTACAAGAGTTGGGGCTTCAAAAGTTGATATGTTCTGTCTAGAAAGTCGTGATAAAATGCCTGCTCTTGAAGAAGAGATTGATGAAGCATTGTCCGAAGAAATTCAAATCAACAATTCATGGGGGCCAAAGCGTATTGTTACAGAAAATGGACATGTTACAGGTGTAGAATTTAAAAAGTGTATTTCAGTTTTCGATGAGAATGGTAGGTTTAGTCCTGTATATGATGAAAATGAAACAAAGATTGTTGAGGCAAGTCATGTATTGATTTCAGTAGGTCAAGCAATGGATTGGGGTGGATTAATAAAAGACACAAAAATTGAATTGAATCCAAATAAGACAATCATAGCAGATTCATTTACTCTTCAGACAGGAGAGCCAGATGTATTTGCAGGTGGAGATTCCATGACAGGACCTAGTTTTGCTATTGATGCTATTGCTATGGGTAAAGAAGGGGCAATTTCAATTCATCGTTATGTTCATACAGGACAGAGCTTGGTTCTAGGTCGTGACAGGAGAGAGTATCATTCACTTGATAAAGATAACTTGAATCTACAAGGATACGATAATATATCAAGACAGAAAACAGAGCATGTAGATGGAAAGAAATCAAGAGAAACATTTAAAGATTTACGCTTTACATTTACAGAAGATCAAATAAAGAAGGAAACAGAACGCTGCCTTGGCTGTGGTGCTACAACAAGAGATGAATTCTTATGTGTAGGCTGTGGTGCATGTACAACCAGATGCAAGTTCGATGCTATCTCACTAGTGAGAAAATATGATGCTGATGGGGTACCATTTGAAAAGCTTAAATCAGTAGTTGTTAAACATATGATTAAGCGAAAAGGTAGAATAGCACTTAAAAAGTTTAATAAACGTGTAAAAGGGATTTTTAAGAGAGAGAAGGCTAAAGATACTTCCAAGGCAGAAAGTAATATAGAAGGTTAAAGAGTTCAGAAGTTGAATTTTAAAAACCTCTTTTGGTTGTTGATACGACCAAGAGAGGTTTATTTATTTTCACTATGCTTGTTTTATGAAATTGATATTTAGGGTATAATTTAGATATATAATTTGAATAAGAAAGTATTCAAGGTTTGGGAGGAAATGAAAAGATGAAGAAAAAAATTCCAATAGGTATAGGGGATTTTAAAGAATTAATTGAAGGAGACTTTTACTTTGTAGATAAAAGTTTATTAATTAAGGATGTTATTGATGATGGTGCAAAAGTTATACTTCTACCTAGACCAAGAAGATTCGGAAAAACTTTGAGTATGAGTATGCTTGAATATTTTTTTCAAAAAAGTGAAAATGATAACTCCCATTTATTTAAGGGATTGAAGGTTGTAGAACATAAAGGAATAATGGAGAAACAAGGAAAATATCCAGTGATATTTATTACATTCAAGGATGTAAAATATTCATCATGGGAAGAGTGTTATGATGGTCTAAGAGTTTTAGTAAGTAAATTATTTCAAAGATATAAATTTATATTAGAAGATAGTAAGTTATCTAATTATCATAAAAATGAATTTTTAAAGATAATAGATATGAGAGCAAATATAGTAGAACTATCAAATGCACTGGCTACTTTAAGTGAAATTCTATGTGAAGTTTATGAAGAAAAAACAGTTATACTAATAGATGAATATGATGTACCCATACAGAGCGGATTCTCTAATAATTATTATAAGAAGATAATGGAGTTTATCAGAAACTTTTTAAGTGCAGGACTTAAGGACAACACTTATCTTCAAAAGGCAGTTTTAACAGGAATACTAAGAGTTTCAAAAGAAAGTGTATTTTCAGGGCTAAATAATCTGAAAGTATGTACAATACTAAATCCACAGTATTCTAGATATTTTGGATTTTCTCATGAAGAGATTGAAGAATTATTAAAATATTATGATGTAGAAGATAAAATAAATGATGTGAAGGATTGGTACAATGGATATAAATTTGGCAAGAGCCTTGTATATAATCCATGGTCAATACTGAACTATATAGATAACAGTGAAATGGGATTTATGCCGCACTGGGTTAATACAAGCAGTAATAATATAGTCAAAGAACTTTTAGCCAAAGGTGGAGAAGGAGTTAAAAAAGATCTTGAAGAACTGATAAAGGGTAACTCAATAACAAAAAAGATTGATGAAAATATTGTTATGGGAGATATCCATAGAGATAGTGAAAGTGTGTGGAATTTTTTATTTTTTACAGGATATTTAAAGCTAGTAGAGAGAGAACTTAGGATGGGAAGAAATATATGTGAGCTTAAAATACCTAACAAAGAAGTGCAGTATTTATTTGAGGATATTATTATATCTTGGTTTAACGAGAATATAAGTAATGATAAATATAATATAATGTTAAATTCTCTTGTGAATGGGGATATAAAAACATTTAGCATAATATTGAGAGAATACGTTTTAAGTAGTGTAAGTTATTTTGATACTGGAAAAAATGAAAGTGAAAAATTTTATCATGCATTTGTTCTTGGATTGCTTATTTCTTTATCTAAAGAATATCAAGTAAAGTCAAACAGAGAAAGTGGATATGGTAGATATGACATAATGATAATTCCAAAGGATAAAAGTAAGTTAGGAATAATAATTGAATTCAAAAAAGTTGATGAATATGATAAAGAAACCTTAGAAATAGCAGTAAATGAGGCTTTAAAACAAATAGAAGAAAAGAACTATAAACAAGAGCTTTTAGATTTAGGAATAGAAAATATAATGGAGCTTGGAATTGCTTTTGAGGGAAAAGAAGTTTTGGTTAAAAAAGGAACAGAATAAAATTAATCATCTTTTAGATAACCTGAAGATAAAATATTAATAAGGCAATAGAGATAACAAGTCATGAGAGTTAATTCTTTCATGACTTTTCTTTTTTGTGAAAAGATGCAGAGGTCGTATTGGTAGAAGATAAAAGTATAACAGTATAACAGTATTATTCATTAATATTACTAAATGTGAATTATTTGTAATTTTGTGTTTAATTGTATAAATATGTGATAAAATATATATCGAGGAAATGTAGTATAAATAATTTAAATGATGAATTATTTTAAGGAGGATTCAATGAGATATAAGGGGATAATTGTAGCTGCATCTATTATAATAGGATTACTAATAAGTGGATGCAGTGATACAGAAAAGAAAGTTGAAGAGAATCAAAATAAGAATACAGAGGTTGTTACAAGGGCAGAAAAACAGACAAATAATAAGAGTGACAAAAATAATAAATCATCAGATACGAATAACAAGAGTAGTAATGAGGAGAGGATTGATATACAAATTAAGGGAGAACTAATCAATATAAATAATAAAATAGACGATTATTATTTGGATAGGCTCTCTTTATCAGAATTATCACTACTTAGAAATGCTGTATATGCATCAAAGGGATATGATTTTTCAACTAAGTATCTGAAAGATTATTTTTCAAAATATAATTGGTATGAGCCAAGTGGAAAGGAAGTAGAAGATAAATTTTCAGAAATAGATAGTTACAATATTGAGAGAATAATTTCAAAGGAAAAGTCATATGTTGATGATTTGAATAACTCACGTAATGTAAGATTGGTTGTAAATAAAGATTTTGCATTTAATGGCAGTGGGGATAAGTATAATCTATCCATTTATTCAGTACCATACAGTGGCGAGGGAATGATTAATAATCCAATAAAAATTGTTCTTATTGGAAAAGAAAATAGCATTGAATATCAGAGTGACTGGAATGATGGTGTGTTTGTGGGATTGACCGATATAGATGTAAGCGATGATTCTGTGGAGGTTTTAATAACATCAGCTGGAACAGATATAGTTTGCACTACTGATATTTATAAATATAGTAATGGAAAGCTAGAAAAATTTGATACAATTAGCCATTTTGGGGATAACATTATATTTGGTGACAATGGATACTTATATTATGCAAATGTAGAGGGAAATGGAGAGTTTAATACAGAATACAATTATTTGACTAAAGAGAAAGAAGAAATATGGGATCAGATGATAAGAACGAAACTCTTTGATAAGAACTTTATTGGAATAGAGAGTAATGAGCCAAATGCCTCTCAAAATAACGAAGCCACAAATAAAAATTTAGTTAGTTGTTTTATGTATAAAGAAGATTTAAATTATGACGGTGATAAAGAAGAAATATATGTAGAGTTCAGTGAAAAAGGGGATTATAATTATGCAATTAATTGTTACACAATAAAAATAACCAATGGGGATAAGGTTTATACTTATGAAGATGATAGGAATTGTAATCTTGATCAGTATATTAAATTCATGCATATGGATGAAAAGGTATATTTCTATGTCTACGATAATGGGCCAAGCGGGGACCCCTTTACTACTGTACTTGAGCTGACAGAAGATGGAATAAGGAAAGTTATGGATTTCGAAGGAGACATTGCTGACTATACTAGAGATGGAAGAATCTATACTTGGTTCAGCTATCTTGGAAGTGAAAAAGATGTAGTTCTTCATTATTTTGATATAAAAAAGGGAATGGTACGTGTTGATGAGAGTGAGATTATAGGAAAAGAAATATCATTCAATGGGCATCTTATTCTTTATTCTGAGAATATCTCTTCCGGTATGAGCTGGATATCAGAAGATGTGGCTGAGGAAATCAGGATGATTAAAGAAAATAAAGAAACTGATATAAAAAGGAAATATGAAGCTTATTATAAACATCAGCTTGAAAGAATAATCTATGTTGCAGAACCTGGTGAGAAGCTTGAGGTTCTTGCTGTTGACTTTGAGTCAGTTCCAAAGCGGGTAAGGAATATACCAGTGAAAGTAAGGAATAAAAATGGTGATATAGGATGGCTGCAGTGGCTCAATGGAGGAGATTAAGATAGATTGAAAGCTGTATGAAAATGATTATTTGATCATTTTCATACAGTTCTTTTTTTTATTTAACTACCGTGCATTTAACTGCACACTTTTGTGAAAATGAATGAAAATAAATCCTTGACGTGCATTTTACTTGCTGTGATATACTTAATTTTGGATTAATGTATAAATCATGGAGGAAACATAGTAACAAATTATAATAGGAGAGATTAAATGAAAGAGTTATATAGGGAATACAAAGAAAATATAAAAATATTGATTTTAAACATTAGGAGATTTGCAAAATATCAAATTGCTACAAAAATTATCTTATCTATTATACTGCTGCCATTTTTTTATTTTATAGCAGGTGCATTGATGAGGAGTAGAGGTTATGCGTATTTAACAAATGGACTTATTCAAAAGTTTCTACTATCACCACAAGGGGTTATCTTAATAATAACAGGACTTGTTTTTGGTTTATTGGTGATATTAATTGAACTTGGAGGGCTGCTGGTTATAAGTTATCAAAGTATTCTTGGATATAAAGAAAGTAGTTTTCGAAGCGTATTAAAATATTGTGTAGGTAAAATTAAATACTTATTTGGAATTGATGGGATATTTATAGTTCTTTATTTGTTTTTAATTGCTCCTTTTATGGATAATGAATTAAAAACTAGTGTCCTTGAGAGCTTAAAAATACCTGGATTTATTATGGATGTGATAAATTCAAAATTATTATATCAAGTGTATTTATTTATAATTGTTATTATATTTATTGTTCTTTCTGTAAGATGGATGTTTTCTTTAAATATCCTTGTACAGAACAATAAAAAAGTGAAACGTCCATTAAGAGAAAGTTCAAGGTTAGTGAAAAAGAATTTTTGGTACATACTTAAATATAGTTTTTTTATGGAGTTATTTAACATATTAGTTTTTTTAATTGGTGCAGTAATCTACTTATTCCTTTCAATTATAATAATTCTTCTACTTCAAAGCATTTCTGAGGTTATAGTTTTTTATATGATAATGGGAATTGGAATTGTAATATTTGCAGCTATTTTATTTCTTATGACCCCATTTAGAACCATAGTACTGACAAAGATGTATCTACATGTTTCAGAAGGAAAAGGAGAAGAGCTTACATTAGCTTATAAATCTAAGGATAATCTAATTGACAAGCTCATAAGAAATAAATTTGTATTAGGAGCAGTTCTTATTGGAAGCATTATTTTTTCATCAGTATATATGTATATAGTAATTGATGAGATGGAGAATATTAAATACTCTGTGAATATAACTGCTCATAGAGGAAGCTCCACTGATGCTCCTGAAAATACCTTGGCTGCAATTAAATCTGCTTTTGAAAATGGAGCTAACTATGCTGAAATAGATGTGCAGCAAACAAAAGATGGAAAGCTTGTATTACTTCATGATAAAAGTTTTAAAAGAACAACAGGTGTAGACAAAAATGTTTGGGAACTAACTCTTAGTGAAATAAAAGAATTAGATGCGGGATCATGGTTTCATGAAAAGTTCAAAGGTGAAAAGGTGCCTACCTTGGAAGAGGTTATAGATTATTCTAAGGGTAAAATCTCTTTAAATATTGAAATCAAAACCAATCCAGCTGATACAACTTTAATTGAAGATGTTGTAAGCTTAATCAGGGAAAAAGACTTAATAGATAAGTGTGTGGTCACATCACTAGATTATAATGCTGTTGAAGAAGTTGAGCGTCTTGAATCAAGAATAAAGACAGGTTACATTATGTTTATTGCACTGGGAGATTTAGAAAAATTAAATGTAGATTTTTATAGTGTTGAAGAGACAAATGTTAATGATGATTTTATCACTAATGCTCATATGATTGGTAGAGAAGTACATGTTTGGACTATAAACTCAACTGAAAGTATGGAAAAAGTTTTAGAGTATGGTGTTGATAACATTATAACTGACAATGTGAAATCCTTAAGAGATTTAATTGATAAGAAGACAGAAGAGAAAGGACTTGGAATCAAAAGTAGATAAATTAAAGAAAAAAACAAAAGGAGATGAATTAATGAAGAAGAAAATATTATTAGGCATTTTGGCTGGAATAGGAGTATTTGTAGCAGCAGGTGGAATTTTTGTTGTTAACTTTTTAAGAGGATTTGATCAAATAAGATTGCAGCATACTAAGGAGGTTATATCTCCACTAAAGAGAAAGTTGGATTTTAGTCCTTATGAAAGTGAGTTAAGTAAAATAAGTGATTCGAGGATGGAGGAATTAAATAACCTTATTTTTGAAAAGAGTATAGATGAGATTCAAAACTCTATTAGAAATGGACAGCTATCTTGCCAAGAAGTGGTTCTATATTATATAAGCAGAATAAAGGAATATGATCATAAATACAATACAGTAATACAACTTAATCCTAAGGCTCTGGAATACGCTAAGAGTTTAGATGAAAAAATCAAAAATGGAGAAGAGGTTGGAGAGTTATTTGGAGTAGTAGTTCTAATAAAAGATAATATTTCAGATAAGGATATGAATACTTCAGCAGGAGCATATGCCCTTAAAGATGTGAAAACTAAAAGAGATTCATTTATTGTTAAAAAGATAAAAAATCAGGATGGTATAATCTTAGGTAAAAATAATTTGAGTGAATGGGCAAACTTTATGTCAATGCCTTCAAGCAATGGATTCTCAGTATTAGGAGGGCAGACAAAGAATGCTTACGGTAAATTTGATGTTGGTGGTTCCAGCTCAGGTTCAGCATCATCTGAAAGTTTAAATTTTGCTTCAGTAACACTTGGTTCTGAAACTGCAGGGTCAATGATTCATCCAGCTGGACAAAACTCAGTGATTGGTCTGAAGCCAACAGTGGGGCTTTTAAGTAGAGATTTGGTTATACCAATATCTGAAGCACAAGATACAGTGGGAATAATGGGAAGAAATGTATCAGATGTTAAAAAGGTTTTTGAGCATGTAGTTGGATTTGATTCAAATGATCCTTTAACAGTAGAGGCTACTAAGTTTGTATTCAATGATATTAATTTCAACAATAAGTATTTACAAGGAAAGAGACTTGGAATAATAGATGATGGAAGCAGTGAGAAAAAAGCTTTAGTTGAAGAACTTAAAAAACTAGGTGCAATAATAGTTAATGTAGAACTTGTAGGTAATCAGTCTGAGATTAATTATATGCCAGTATTAAATTATGGTATCGTTCATGATGTTAAAGCTTATTTAGACAATGAAGCTGTAATTACAGATATTCATTCATTGAATGAAGTTTTAGACTTTAACAATGAAGAACCTGAAAAGAGAATGCCATATGGAGCAGCATTACATGAAGATGCACTAAAAGCTGAATTATCAAAAGAGGAATATGAAGAAATAGTACAAAATAACAGAAAAGTAGCTTCAGAAATAATAGATAAAACTTTAGAAAAATTTGACGTAGATGCATTGGTGTCAGTAAGTAATGAACTTTCAGCAGTTTATGCACCAGCATTATATCCAGCTATTACTGTTCCAAGTGGATACAGAGAAAACGGGGAACCATATGGAGTTACCTTTGTAGGAACAAAATTTGATGATATGAATTTATTATCAATCAGTTACTCTTATGAGGTGGGGACAAAGCATAGGGTTACTCCTAAAGTTGAGAAGTAAAAATAGATAATCAAAAACTCACCTTTCAAATTTGAAAAAGGTGAGTTTTGTTATAGAAATAAATCTAAATCAATAAAAAATATTATCCTAATTTGTAAATAAAAGGAGGGAAGTGGATGTTACTGTAGAATGAATAATAGAGGTGAAGTTTATGTTTAATACGTTAAAGAAAAAGATAATTTTAAGTTTTGTTTTTGTTGTATTTATTTGTATTATTCCTATATTTATAGTTTCATATCTTGAATTCCAAGAAAAAATTGATGAAATATACCAAAATAATGGAGTTGAATGGACAAGACAGGCCATTGAAGCTACTTTTAAAGAATCAATTATTGATTTAATAATTGTAGTTATTGTTGCGTTGATTATTTCTCTTATAGTTGGATATTTACTTTCAATTTATTTTTCAAGGAATATAAGCAAAATTATATCTCACTTGAGTATAATTTCTCAGGGGGATTTTACTGGAAATATTGAAATAAATACAAAGGATGAAATGAACAAGCTTGCAACTGAGATGAATTCTATGAATAGTTCCTTGAGAACATCCATTAATGATGTAAGGAATACTGCTGTTAATTTGGTAGACATAGCTGAGGGTGTTACACAATTAACAGCAACCATAAATAACTCAAATGAAAATGTTTCAAATATAAGCAAGGAAATAACATTTGGGACATCAAATCAGGCTAAAAGTCTTGAGGATACAGTAAAGCTTCTAGAAGGTTTTATGAGTAATTTAGATTTAATAGGTAATAAACTACATGATGTCACAAATAAAAGTAGTGAAATTAAAGAAGTAGCTGATAATGGATATGTTGAAATAGAAAAACTTTTAAAATCAATTGAGAGTATTAAATTCTCCTATAATGAATTTATAGTAAAAATAAATTCATTAACTAATAGTGCAGATAAAATAAATGAAATAACAGAGGTTATAAATAATGTTGCAGAGCAGACAAATCTTCTTGCGTTAAATGCAGCAATTGAGGCAGCACGTGTGGGAGATGCAGGTAACGGCTTTGCTGTTGTAGCAGAAGAAATTAGAAAATTAGCAGAAACTGTGTTATCATCTTCTAAAAGTATAGGAGATATTGTATACAAGATATCACAGGAAACTTCAAGTGTTTCAGATACTGCGCAAGATGTTTCAACAAAAATTGAGAATCAAACAGATACTGTTGAAAGTACAATTGAGTCATTTAGTGAAATTTTAAATGGAACCTCTAGCATAGTTCCGCAATTAAAGTGTGTTTATGGGATACTTGAAAATATTATTAACGTAAAGGGTGGCATAGTATCAAAGGTTGATTCAGTAACGAAGGTTGCCGAAGAGGTTGCAACATCTGCACAACAAATAACAGCAGCAATTGAAGGGCAATCTCAATCAACTAAGGAACTTAGAGTGCATACACAAAGTCTTAATGTGATATCGGAAGATTTTAATAAGTATATGGAAAAATTTAAGATTAATAAATAATCTAAGAGTACTTGATATATCTTTATTATTATTGATTAGAGTTTTGTGGATATCATTATACGTTTTAGATGCTACATGAATAAAATATCATAGTAGATATGAATATGAAAGTGAAGACTTATCCTAGGGGTAGGTCTTTTTTATGTGTAAATATGGACTAAGATGAGAATCTATATTATTTTTGACAAAATATGTTTTACGATGTATACTAACTAAGCTAGTAGTACAAGATGTACTACTAAAGAAAAGGTGAAAGTATGAAAGAAATATATTGAATAGTTATAAAAAATAAAAAAATATATATTTAAGAAAAATATTCCATAAGTATATTGTTAATCGAACAAATGTTTGATAAAATCAACAAGAAGTGATAAACAAAGGAGAGTATATTACCATGATGCATTATTTGATTTTTAAAGAGTTTATTGAAAAAGGAATAGATAAAGGAATAAGAGTATGGGATTATATTGAAAATGGAAAAATGCCTATTATACTTAAGAAAGTAAATGAAGTGGACATAAAAGAGATTTCAAAGGAAAAAGAACTTGAATTTTTCAATTATTATTATGATGAATATAATGGTTTTGATCAATGTTTTAGAGAATACACAAATGAAATACTTTCCGCGGGCTTAGAGAATGGAAAGGAGATTATATTGAGGACACTAGATGTCTTTATTAGATTAAATGGCTGGAAATGTGATAATCAATTACCCATTTTTCTTGAGGATAGAAAGATTATAAATATGGTTAGATTTTCTCAAGATAGATATGCAAATATAGTGGATAGATATCCTTTGAAGAAGAAAGAGGAAAAACCATTTAAAAAAGTGAGAACTGAAAAGATTTTACCAGGAGAAATAGTTGTGGATCCTAATGATCAGGCAAGTATTTTAGCTGCTATAGATCAGGAAATTAAACTTTTACAAAGCAGTCATATGATTGATGAGGTTCGTAAGAATAATGGTTATTATAATAATGGGAAATTATATGAGGGTGATTTTTTCGTAAGATTTGGATGCCTAGATGAAGAAGGATTTTTTAAACAATATAGTTATGAGGAGTTTGGTTATTCAGAGTATTATGAGGCATTAATTGAGTGTGAAGAAGGAAGACAGCGTTTATATACATATGTTAAATTGATTACAGCATACTTACAAAATGGTATAGGGAGGGATTGTACAATTACATGTGAAGGTATTCTTCATAGTTTTGCTTTCCTTTGGTTATTAATACATGATCCTAAAGCTCATTATCTTTTCCCAGCTTATCAGGTTGCAGCAGGTGAGTGGAGATCTCTTACAGAAGATGAACCAGCTGATCACCATTATATGATTGAGGATTGTGCTAAAGATTGTAAAGAAGTTGCTCATACTATGATTAATCTTTTATCAGATAGTGGGACTTATATGATGGAGACAATGGAAAAGAATATACATAAATTCCCGTACCAACGTTTCGTAGAAGATGAGGAATGGCTAGAGGAGCTCCATAGAGCATTTGCAGCAGTATATATGGACAAACGTAAAGGGGCAGATGTTGAAAAGATAGAAGAATATTTTAAGGATTTTTTCAAAAATACATTTTTCGAATATATAGAGCATTATTTCTTAGATGAAGATTTTGAAAAAGTATCTGAAAATCCTGAAAAATTGCTTGAAATCTATGCAGAGTTAGAAGAGGAAGAAGTTAAAGATATTGAAGAGTGGACAGCTGAAGCTTTGAATAATTTATCAAAACTATATCCTGTATTTCTTAAATTAGATGAGTGTATAGATATACAAGAAATCTACCAAATTGTATTAAAAACTATTAATGGAGAGATGGAATTTCCAAGAGTTTATGGTAGATATTTAGATATAGATGATTTACCAGAATTGATTTCTACAAATCCAGAAGAGGATGGAGATCTATTAAGGGAATTAAAAGAATGATATAGTAAGAGAATTTAATAAGTCATAAAAAATATAAACTAAATCAAAAGAGGAGAATTAAAATGGACCAATTTGAAAAAGAAATAAAAATTATCGTAGATTTACATTCAGAAGAATCAATAAAAAATGCATTAGATGAGTATATAGAACTCTTTGAGTCCGGCAAAGTAGGGGAAGATAAACAAATCGGAGATGTTGAATTTGTAAAAAAAGAAGGTAATGAGATAAAAACATTATTACTTGGAGACTGTCCAACTAAAGAAGAAGTTATAGAATATTATATGTTTGTTCGTTTGATAAACGATAAAGAAGATGCAGTACAACAGTTGGAGGAGATGAAGGATTATTATCAAAATACATATTCTCCTATATATTTTAGTGAAGCTTTAGTTTTTAGCAATGCATGTAATTATCCAAATTTAAAGGAGAAAGTAGTAAAGGCTTGTGAAATGATTGCAAACTATTCAAAGAAAAAAAATGATACTTGGTCACTATGGGTGGATGACGAATATCTTGCTGGAATAGATGCACTTTATTTTTTAGCCAAAAAAGATCCAACATATATATATCTTATTGCTGAGTATATTATACCTTATTGGGATGATGAACATGCACAATTTACTATTGAAGAATATATCAAGAAGCTTTTTGAATTATACGGAATGAGAAAAGAGTTTATAAAGGCATTTGTAGTTTCAGATAATTCTTATGCTAGAGGAAACATGTTTTCTGATTTCAGGTATTTAAAAGAGCATTTTGAAAAAAATCCTGATGATTATAGTTACTTTAAAGAATTAACAATAGAGAAATATGTAAAGGAAGAATCCCTTATGACGGAATACGGGGTAAGTCGTATAAAAGAATTATATACAGATATTTTAGGGATTTATTGTGAAGATGATTTACCAGAATACTGGAATAATGAGTATGAAGCTGTTTGTAAGGAAATTGATGAGAAGAGAAATTAATAAACACTGGTTAGGAGAAAAACAAGAAGATGGAACAATTTAAAAAACATAAACATATTATTGTTGATATGAATTCAGAGGAATCAATTTCCAGTGCCTTAGAACGATACAAGGACATATTAGAAAGTGGCCAGGTTTTAAATGATGAGAATGTATTTGATATAGAATTTGTGAAAGAGGAAAATGGAAGGATTAAACCCCTTGATATAAAGGATAGCAGCTCTCCTGAAATATTAAAGGACATTATGGAGATGTCAGAAAGAGGAGTGATTTCTGAAGACCGAATCATTGAATTTGGAGATCAAATTTATTTATCAGAAGCTATATTTTTCAGCAATGCGTGTACTTACAAAAATTTGAAAGAAAAAATCTTGGAAGTAGCTAAACTGGTTGTAGATTATGCTAAAAAGGAAAATGATACTTGGGCACTATGGGTAGATGATTACAGTGTATTTGGTATTGATATGCTTTATTGCATTGGAAAGAATTATCCAGAATACACCTATTTGATTGGAAGATATATTATTTCATGTTGGGATAATGAGCATGCAAGCTATGTAAGCTATGAATATTTACCGAGGCTCGCAAAGGAAAGAGGAGTTACTAGAGATCTTATTAAAGCATTCGTTTATTGTGATAATCTCCTTGCTAGAGACAAAATATTTGGGGAAGGATTTTTAAAAGATTATTTTAAAGAAAATGTAGATGATTATGATTATTTTAAAATAGAATTGGTGGAACGATTCAAGAAGGAGCCTCCTATACTTAATGAAGATGAGAGTATAGAGGAATTTATTGAATCATATTATTGGAGTATTGGGGGATTCGATTATGATGAATATTTTTGGGACAAGTCTTATATTTATGATAGTTTTCAAAATGAAGCAGCGGATTTGTATGAGCAGATTAAACCCCATCTTGAAAAATATGCTGAAGAAATAGATGAGAAAGATGAGTATTATGAGGAAGAAGATCATGATGATGAGGTTGAGGATGATGACTACCAAGTTTTTTATGAATTTTTCACCAAGGCCTTAGAAAATGGAGATAAAGTTTGGGATTATATCATGGAAGGAAAGAATACAGAAGCTCTTCATGAGATCAAACCAGGTGATATAAAAGAAATAGCCAAGAAAAAGGGATTAAAGATTGAATCCTTAGGAGGGGTTCATAATATTTTAAAATCTTTTATAAATGAATTTTATGATGAAGATGAAACAGGTAGAGAGAAAGTAGCTAGGGCGATAGATGTATTTTTTAGATTACAAAATAAAAAGTCTTTTGGTATTCCAGTGGATTCTTTAATCATAGAAAATAATATTATATCCCTAGAGGAGTATATGGAAAGATATGAGCTTAGTGAAATATCTCCTGTTGAACTGATGAAGGGAAAATTATTTAGTTATAAATGGATGGATGTTTATGGGGTTCAACTTAAAACACTACATAAAATCTATCAAAATAGTCCAGATGAAATAATTGAAATTTTTAAGAATAAATCAAAATTTAATGAAATGGATATTTTAGCGGTAACATATATTTACGCTAAGGAATGGATGAGTAATAAGAATGAAAATTTAAAATATCTAGCGGATTTAATTGATAAGTTTTTCATATATTCTTTGGTAAAAGCATTTAAGGATTATTCTGAATTTCATGATGATGACATAAGGGAGATAAAAAAGTATTTACATGGATTAAAGACGAAAGATGAAACTCTGCAATTGCTAAAAGAAAAATTAGTAGTTCAAGAAAGAAATGATCGAATCAGTGCTTTACAACCTGATTATGAGGTTTTTAGATGTTCTGATGAACTGAAAAAGATTGCACTTACAGCTTTTATAGGAGCAAAGTGGTTGCCAATTGAAATGGCTGACAAGATGAAAGGTGCCTTTGAGATTATGGTTGAATTATCACCAGTGAAGACTATTAACTATGTTAGTTGTCTATATAGAAAGTATGAATCTAGCTCTTTTCAAAATCTTATGGAATATAATGATATGATTCATACTATTGATGGATTTGGGCTTACACTCTATAGGATTGCTTGGGAACTGGATTATACATTCCATAATAAACACATGGATAAGGATTTAGCAAAGATTTATGAAGGATGTCTTGAAAAGTTAGCAGGTGATGTGGATGCACAAGGACCTTCTATGCTGGGTACTGAAGTAAAACAAGAGTGTGAATATATAAAAGAATCTATTAAATATCTAGATGATACAACAAGATCGGATATATATGTGGATTTTTCCGAAAAATATGAGGATCGAGACACTAGTGAGCTGCAAATGGAAATATTCATGGATCACTATAAAGATATTATACTTAATAGTTTGATTGATTTTGACAAGAGTGTTACATCGCTTTTTAAAAGAGATGATGAATTGGTATTCTTTGAAGACAAGGAGTATAGTCTTTGTGATAACCATAGTGATGAATTTAGAAAAATTATTACTGGACTTCATGTTGAGCATATTTCAATGGATAAAAGACCTAAAGAAGAGGATTACAATGGAATTGTTAGAGTATACCTACAGGAAAAAGAAGAGGGTACCTATGAGATTCTTCGAGGAGAAGAATATGTTTTTATGGCTCAATCAGAGGATGAAAACCATTATTATAATGGACAAATATCCTTAGCCATATTATCCAAAGATGTTTCAAAGGAGAAGATTCATAAGTATTTTCCTAAGAATGCAAAAGAGGCTCGAAAAAATCGCATATGGGATAAATTTGAAAAATATATCCTTGGAGAATTGGATTATGAGCACATTGAAGAACTTGTTAAAAAGGAATTTGATTACTATATAAAAAGTGGTATTGAAGAACATGTATGGAAAATATCTCATGAGAAAGTCACATATAGATTATTAAAGTTATATATTGAATTTGGCTATAGGGAATCTGGTTATGATGGTATAGTTTATGATTTGTTCAACAAATATAAGAATGAGAATCGTGGACTTAATGAATTTGTTCAGTTAATGAAAGAAATTGGAATATCTTATCAGTTTATTATTGAGTTTTTGATAATGGAAGGCAGTAAAATTAAACTGGGAGATGCTCCAAAGGGTGAATTTGGACAGTGTCTTAAAAAGTATGTGGAAGATGGATTAGATGTTTTTAAATATCTTGAAAAATCATCTGATGATTATAAGATATATGCTATCAATCTAGCAGGATATGATGAACGATATATAGACTCAGTTCTTAAATATGAAAAAGATAATTCAAGAAAAGTACGAGATGCGGTGAAAAAGGCATTGGCATATAAACGTTAAGAAGAAGAGAGGTTATAGTATGGGTAATGTTAATATTCCAGAACGATTTATAAAGGCTGTATTGAAGAATAGTGATTATGGGAATGAAAGTTATAGTGAACCCCTTAAAAATATACTGAGAATATTTAGGCAAGACAGGATAGGTTGTACGGAGAAATTCAAAAGTTACAAAAAGAAAAGAAGAGGATTCAGTTTGTGTGTAGCCTATATATTATCTGAAGATAAAGAACTTGAAAAAGAATGTAAAGAAGGCTTTGATTATTTTAATGAGTATTTGTTAGATACATTTGTAAATGAGGTTGCAACAGATTTAAAATACGATTCTGGTTTAGAAGATGAAGATATAAAAATCTTTAAAGACTATATGAGTGGAGTTTCTAATGAAGATCCATTTGAACAACTGGAAAGAAAATTTAAGCTGACATATGGTGGACGTATAAGCAGAAAACAAAAGGCTTATTTATATTTTGAGGACTCAGATAACGTTCACAATATAGTTCAAACGGGATTTTTATGTGCTAAGTGTGAGAATGCAGCAGTTAGTGAAATAGGTATGAGATTTATGGAGTTTTTTACTAAACTGGCTCCTTTGAAAGTATTAAGCATAGCTTCTAAATTGTACAGAGTGAAAGATAGCTGTAAATTTCTTAAGGGAAAATTTGATAAATTTATAGATGATCTAAATGGTATAAAAGTACCAAAGACTTATATAACAGGTTGGGAGCTGCTTTATGGACAAAGCCATTGCAGATGCAATGATAAAGGTAAAGCTATATATGAAGATATTCTCAAAAGGGTTGGTGAAGGGAATATAGAAGATGATGCTCAGAACTATGAAGCTCTAGAATATGTTGATATAAGAAAACAGATGGCTATACATAGAAATTTAGTAGAAAAATATAATAGAGAAGAGTCTGTAAAGGTCATGGATGAGATGTTTATGGATGAATATGTGCGATTTATAAGAGAGAATATGATTGACTCTAAAGATCAACAGACTATAGAAAAAATGGTTTCATATATGAAAGGTGAATTAGAGCTTAAGGAAATTGAAGAAGATACTAATAAAAAATTCAATTCTTCATTGGAAAACTGTGAAATTGGTTACATATGCGGTGTTGGCTCTAAAGAGTATGCTTTAAGAGGATTAAAAGTGTTTACTGCACTTTGTGATATAAAAAGTCTCAAAGAGTTTTATAGTGAATTCAAATACGATATAAAACCAGATGTATTTGAACGTAGAAAACCTGATAGAGATATTTATGAGTTTACTGAAAGATTGGAAACTGTTGGTGTATCTGAATCAGTTATCTATGAATTTTTATGTGCTTATACAAGAGAAGAATTGGACAAACCATCCAAACAGCCAGATGATGAATTTGCCCAAAGATTGTATCGATATGCTAAAGAAGGTAAAGATGTACTTGGAAATCTGCTTTCAGCAGGTGATAGGGAAAAGATTTTTGCAATTTATCAAACAGGACTTTTATCAAGTCAGCTTAACTCCTTAGTAAAAATGCTGGAGGATTCATCAGTAGATGTAGTTAAAGCAGCACTTGAAACAATCAAATGGAGCGATGATGATGATGATGATGATGATGATGATGAGATTCTGCCATTTAAAGAAAAGATAGAGGAAGCTGAAAAGAACATTGAGGAAATGAAAAAGAACACACCTGTAGGAATATTTAAAAGAAGATTAAAGAAGTATTCAAAGGAAGCATTACATCTTCAATTATCCAAGGAAGCTGTATCTAGATGGTCTACCAAGCTTGGAGGAAAACCTTATTTACCAGTAGGGGAAGAACACCCTGAAGAAGGCATGTACCTATTAGCACAGATTAACTTTGAAGAAATTCCTAAGCTGCAAGGGTATCCAGAGAAGGGATTATTACAATTTTATATTAAAGAAGAAACTTGTGAATATACCACTCGATATTTCAGTGAAATAATAAGAGATGAAAGTAAGCTACAAGAGGATTTGCCAGAAATATCAGATGATGATTGCTGGCCTGTTATATGGTCCGAATTAAAAGTAACTTATAAGAAAATTGATGATACCCCTTCAGTAGAGGATTATTTGTTAGATGAGGAAATTGAGAATATTTTAAATGAAATGTTTACAGAGCGTGATGAACAGTATGAAATGACTTCTGAATATGAACAAGAGAGAATATGTAATAAAATCGGCGGATATCCTTATTTCCCTGATTGGGGAGATCCTAGAAAAATAGATCCAGATCTTTTATGTCCAGATGACACTGAGCGTTTGGAAAGAGGAGAAATAATACTAAATGAGTATGGAGAGGTAAGCTTTGAAAATGAATGGGTATGTCTCCTTTCACTTTATAATGAAGAACTAGAAGGGCTTGGAGATATCCAAGAGGATGGGAATATATACTTCTTTATCAGAAAAGCAGATCTTGAAAAGGGAGATTTTAGTGATATAAAATATCATAGATTTTCTTATTAAAAAGAACAACAGGAGGAAATGCAAATGATGGAGTATCAAATACTCTCAAGCTGCAGTAAAATTAGAAAAGAGTATGAAAATAACCCAGAAATTGAGCTGTTTTCTGAAAAAATAAATGAGATTGAAGAGCATTTACCAAAGAGAGTGATAGAAGTTTTTGAAGCTTATAAAACTCCTGATGAGACAATAGATTTAGTAAAAAAGTTCTTATATGAAGAAAACATAAAACTAGAAGAGATTATTGAAGATATTAAGGAAAACCTGAAAAATGATAAAATCAAAAAGAATGTTCGAAAGTATAATGTATGTAAAAGCAGCAAACTAACTGTATTAATTCAAGGATCAGCAATGATTGTTGAATTGAGCAAAGTAAGCAGAAAGGTAATTGAGTTACTTATAAATATTTCACCTGTTTTCACCATAGAGGAAATTTCAAAAATATACAATCGAAAAAAAGATAGTTTTAAAGATAAGGATGAATATATTAAATTTACTGGTGACTTAGAAGAAAAATATAAAATAAGCCAAGATGATATTTGTATATGGAAGCTGTACTATTCCTATGAAAATCAAAAATCCGGTGTATTACAAAAAGAAATACTAAAGGAAACATTAGAAGAAAACAAAGAGAATATAGAAGTACTGAAGAATTGGTTAAGCTACTTAGAAAAAGAAGAAAAAAATGCTGCATGTTATTTATTATATAAGGTTACAGGAGATAAGTATTTTACAGAAAGGCCATGTAGTACTTTCTTTGGTAAATTAAGTAGTAAACTGAAATGCAGCAGTAGAGGAAGAGAGATTAAAGTAGATTTTAAAAAATATATAATGGGAGAAATTCCTTTTGAAGATGTTGAAAAATATATAGAAAATGAAGAAGTAAAATTTGATTTTGATATAGATGATCATATTTGGAATTTACCAGAGGATTATAGTGGAAGATCATTAAAATTACTATTTGCAATAGATCAAAGTTCTCGTATATTGGATAGCATGATTGGATATATAGAAAAAAACGAAAGAGGAACTGTAGAAGACTTTATTGATATTTTATTAGAAGCTGATGTAAAACATGAACATATAGTTTGTTTTATGGCAGAAGAAGGAGAATATTTAGAGGTTACTGAATGGTTTGAAAAAGCACTTATATATTTAATTAAGAAAGAAATTGATGTTTTAGAAAATTTAAAAAATGCTTTTGCTGAGGCAAGAGTTTTTGCAATAAAAAGTATATATAATAGTGATTTAGATAAAGAGACTATAAAAAATACCTTTGAGTACTTAAAGGATACTTCCAAGATGGTGAGAGAAACTGCCATAGAGGTACTCTCTAAGCTTTCTTATGAAAAATTACAGGAAGCTATGGACGTAATAAAAAAATATGCAAAGATTAAGAATAAAACTGTAAGAATGGCTACTGTTGAGATTCTTCTGAACTTTAAAGAAGAAGAGGAAGTCAAAGAAATATTAAAGGAAGTATTTGAAAAAGAGACTGAGCCTAAAATAAAAGATCTTCTAGTAGAAGGATTAGAAATTGATATTAAAAAACTTTATGTAGATGAAAATGGATATTTTGATATTTTATTATATGTAGATGAACTTGTAAAACAGGATCAATCAAATAAAGTTAAAATACCTATAGAACAATTAACAAAAATAAGGTGGAAAGATAAAGAAGAATACATAGACGAGCATGTGATTAAATATTTTGTAAAAAGTTATATGGAAAGTGATGAATTAAGAATTAATAAAGATGCTCTTTTAATTGGAGAGCATATGAATCAAAAAGATTTAAAGGAGTTTGTAACTCAAATTCTTAATCTATGGATTGAAGATGGATGTAAAGCAAAAGAAAAATGGATGTGTCTATTAGCTTCAATTCATGGGGATTATAATATGCTTTATAAGCTTAACAAATTAATATTAGAATTAGCATCTAGTTCTAAGCAGAAAATGGCTTCTTATGTGGTTAAGGCATTAGCCCTTAATGGAAGCAGTGAAGCTTTAATATTAGTTGATGCCATAGGAAGAAAATTTAAGTACAAGAGTGTAAGGACGTGTGCACAGGAAGCCTTTCAACTAGCAGCAAAAGAATTAGGATGTTCTGTAGGTCAACTTCAAGATAAGATTGTACCAACTTTAGGATTTACAGATGTTCATTATAAAGAATATGATTATGGAAATAGAGTTTTAAAAGTTTATATAAATGATAACTTACAGTTTGAAATTGAAAAAGAAGATGGAAAAACAATGAAAAGCTTACCAAAAGCCAATAAAAATGATGATGAGGTCATGGTACAAAAAGCCAAAGATGATTTCAAGATCTTAAAGAAAGAGCTTAAAGATGCAGTGAAATCTCAGATAGACAGAATGGAAGAGGCTTTAAGTGATTTTAGAATGTGGAATATGGATGAGTGGAATGAGCTTTTTATGAAGAATCCTATCATGCATAGATTAGGAAAAAAACTTCTTTGGGGACAATACGAAGGAAGTACATTAGTAAAAACATTTATATATGATGATGAAATCTATGATGTTAATGTTGATACTATAGAGCTGGATAAAGATAAAAAGATATCTATCGTTCACCCATTAGAGCTAAGTAAAGAAGAAAAAGAGGCATGGAAAGAAATCTTTGAAGATAATGAAATAGAACAGTTTTTCCCGCAAATAAAGAGAAGGGTATTTGTTTGTGAAGATGAAACAATAAAATTCATAGAAGACTTTAAAAATAAAAAGATCGATGATACTACCTTTGTAAATAGAATAAGCGTAAGAGGATGGTATAAAGGTTCTGTAACAGATGGTGGAGGCTATGATGAGTTTTATAAAGAGAATATAGACTTGAAAATAGGCGCAGAAGTAACTTTAGATGAATACCTAGGGGTGTATGGTCTAGGATATGAAGATGTAGCTGCTGCAAAGGTTGAATTCTATAAAGCTGGAACTATAGAAAGAGGTTCTTATGTTTATGATGAAATAGATGAAGAAAGAAGAATCAAACCAATAGATGTACCAAAAAGATATTATAGTGAAATCCTTTATGATGTATATAAGGTTATAGAAGGAGAGTAAATAAAAAAAACAGCTGATAACCCAGAAAATTTACTTGAAATTTATGCAGAAATAGAAGGAAAAGACGTTGATGATATTGATGAGTTTAGAAGATGTTGGAGATTTATTAGGGGAATTAACAGAATGATATAGTTAAGGTAAGTCTTATTTTACTTAAAGATGTTTCTGAAAGAGTCTTTAATGAAATATTGTTGACTATATCCAATGTTGAGTATATAATGGAAAATATAATCAATGTTGGATAAGGAGGAGATAAAAATAATTAAAGTATTAATTTTATATTATTTAAGTATTAAATCAACTCATGGATATGAGATTCAGAAATTTATTCAAACAAATCATATGGATAGATGGACAAAAATTCAATCAGGCTCTATTTATTATGCTCTAAACAAGCTTGAAAAACAGGGGTTTATTGTTTTAAAAGAAGAAATAGGTTCTGGATCAAAAGCTAGAAAAATATATGGAATAACAGATAAAGGCAGGGACGAATTAAAGGAACTTGTGAATAAAGAGTTGGATAGTGAAATATGTGCAATTGGCTCTGATAAGTTTATTATTTATCCAATGCTGAATACCCTTGATAAAGAAATAATGATTTCACAGATAAACAATCATATAAATAAGTTAAAAGACAAAAAGGATTACATGGAGAAATGGCAGAATATCAAAGTTGATCAAAATACTTTAGAGGTTGAAAGAATCTCCTTTGAAATGATGATTAAGAATCTTGAATACCAGATAAAATGGCATAAAGCACTTATCAAAGAAATGGATAAATGCGTTATGGCAAGCAATGAAATTACAAATCTTATTGCAAACTTTGATTTTTCAAATGCTGAGACAATAGAGGCTTCAACAAATGATTCAATTGAAAGCTTAAAGCAAGAAATCTTAAACAACCCAGAAAGTGCATCAGAAAAATTAGAAGAGCTAATCAGAAAATTAAAGAAATAACACTTTATCCTATCTTTTTAAGGATAGGATAAAAAAATAAAACTACTATCCAACGTTGGATAGTTTATAAGGAGGAAACAAAATGAATATAGTTGTATTATCAGGTAGTCCTAGAAAAAAAGACAGTTTAAATGTGTGTAAGGAAATTGAAGCAAGATTAGGTACTGAAAATATTAATTATGATTATATTTTTTTAAAAGATTATAAAATTGAAGACTGTAGAGGATGTGGGTTATGTTTTAAAAAGAGTGAAAGACTTTGTCCTTGTAAAGATGATTTATCATTAATAAGAGAAAAGCTAATAGCTGCTGATGGAATTGTTTTTGCAACCCCTGTATATGCTTATCAAGTTCCAGCACCATTAAAAAGAATTATTGATAGAATGTCATTTTTATTTCATCGTCAGGAACTAGTGGGAGTGCCTGCTATAATTGTAGTTACTAGTGATGGTGGAGGACATAAACAAGTGAGTAAGTATATGAAGATGACTGTTACTGGATGGGGATGTAATTTAATTGATACTATTAATATTATTTCTCCTATGTACTTTGAGGATAAGAAAGAAAATTCTGCTTGGGGGTATGATGAATACTATCATAATAAGATGACTACGCGTATTAAAAAAATTACAGATAGATTTAAGGAAGTAATTGAAAGTGAGGTTCGTAAAATTCCTTCTTTTTATGAGATTTTCATGTTTAATTGTTTAAGATCTAAGACTTTCACTTCTCAAGCTGATTATGATTTTTGGAATGATAAGGGATGGTTAGAATCGTACTATTTTTATGATACAAAATTAAATCCTTTAAAAAAAATATTTGGAACTATTTTAAGAGCTCTTATTGAATTAGCAGGTAGAAGGCTGAAAAATAAAATATGTCAAAGTTAAAATTCAAGTTGCATATCTTACAAATTCACAGTTAATTTAGAATATATCGAGAATTCAGATGTTTTTGAGTTGGATATTCGCCAAAATCACTATGCTATGGGACATATTATTACCCTTTCTGAGATTATAAAAGCACAAGGATGGGCACAGATGGAAACATTTATACCTGTAAAGTTAAAAGAAAGCTCAAGTTTGTAAAACAAATTAAATTTGATTATTTGATTATAGATAAAGCTAGGATACTTGGACTAAATTAGAAAACCTTACAAATACAAAGGGTTTCACTAATTTAGTCCTATTTATATGTTCAAAAATAAACACTAAAAATAGTATTAAAATAAACTAACTAGAAATTGTAAAAAGTCAGTAAAGTTTATGATATATATTAAAGGTATAAAAAATATTAGTCCTATAATGTTATAAAAAGTAAACAGCTTAAGATACTTTCTATTTTGAGAAGGATACTCTTTTGAATATAGTTTGTAAGAAATCAAACTTGCCATAGAAGCAATTAAAGTTCCCATTCCGCCTATATTACAACCTAGCAAGAGTTCTTTATAGTTATTAGTAAATGGAGATATTAATACAGCAGCAGGTACATTACTTATAAACTGACTGGTTAAGATTGAAAAAAAGTAAGTGTTTTTAGCATTGTTTAGAACACTGGATAGAAAATTCTTCACAATGTCCATAGATGATATATTACCAACCAATATAAAGAATGCGATAAATGTACACAGCAATGAATAATCTACTTGTAACAACAGTCTTTTATTTAGTACTAAAACAACCAATAATGTGAGAATAAATGAAAATCTATAATCTATAATATGAAATACAGAGAGCAATATAATTATAAATAATATAGAAAACAATAACACTTGCATCCTACTTTTTATAGAAATTTGGGATAGATGAAGCGTTACAGGTTTATTATCTGCTTTAATAATAATTGCACCTAAGAATGTTATAGATAATATAATAACAGGTAGCATAATCATAAAAAAATTAATTGGTTTAATATTATAAAAAGAGTAAATATAAAGATTTTGAGGATTTCCCATAGGAGTAAATGAACTTCCTAAGTTAGCAGCTAGAGTTTCAAATATTACAAGACTCATAGTATTAATGTTAGTTTTTTCCCCGATGATTAATGCAAGTGGTACAAAGGTTATCAATGCAACGTCATTTGTAATAAACATAGATGAAGTAAAGGTAATAAATATTAGTACAACAAAAATAACTCGATTACTTTTACATTTAGAAAGTAAAAAAGTTGCTATGTAGTCTAATACATTAAGCTGTTTAAAAGCTGAAACAACTACCATTAAATTAAACAAAAGTATTAGTACTGTAAAATTAATGTATTCAAGTTTCGGTATAGATATAAAGGATGATACAATAGCTAGTACTGTTGTTATTGTCAAAACTATTTCCTTTTTCAAAAATAATATTATACTATTCATACTTATTTTTTTAGATACAATTAAATTCTGCATAATTGAGCTCCTAAAGTTTGTTATATATTAATCAGTAATATTATATTTGCATTTGTTATTAAGTGCAAGAATGTTTATAGTAGGCATATAATTCTTTTAAATAAATTTTGGCTATGTATTATTTTTTTGATTATATCCTAAAGATGAGGTATATAAATCACATATGATAAACATCCATTGTCAAAATTGACCACTGATGATTACTTATACGATGAAAATGTCGAAAATTGATATTATTTTATAGATATGATATAATTCTAAAATATTGTATCTTATTCATAAATATAGAATATTATTGATGTGCAAAGAAATTATAGCAATAGAAAAATAATATTTTTGAACAATGACGAACAAAGTTTTAAAGATAAATTAAAAGAAGGAGTTTATATCAATGAGAAAAAAAATACTAACAGCTACGTTATTATTAGCACTTACAATAAGTAGTTTAACTGGTTGTGGTGGGAATTTAAAAAATTCTAATAGTACAGATAGTAATGATACAAAAATAATTACTGAAAGCGTTGATGGAGAATCATCAATGAATATTTTTAATACACAGGATTACAGCTCCAAAAGTAATGAATTTGATGAATCTATTAATAAGACAGCAGATAGATTAATAAAAGCAATTAATGATAAAAATGAAGATGAAATTTTGAAAATATATTCTAAAGAAGCACCTATTTATTCATTTGTTCCCATAGATATTTTTATATGGAATGGAATCAAGTTTCAATCTCTGAGTTTATATGAGGCCATATATGATAATACAAATAAAATGGTTCATACAGTTTTAACTGGAAAAATAACTTACAGCGATAAAAAGAATAAGGAGATCAACCTAGAAGTAGTATTTGATGCTAATGATGAAAATGATTTGAAGATTATGGATTTATCTATTATGCATAAGGATGAAGTAGATAAAAAAGTGGAAGAAGTTAATAAAAAAGCAGAGTATACTATAGAACAAGGTGGTTCAGTAAATACCATAGATACTGTAGAAGAATTTGTACCAGATGATGTTGAAGAAAGACACCCTTCATATACAAATGTATCTTCTCTAACTTTAAAAGAAATAATTAAACTAAATGACATAAAAACAGTTGCAATATTAGCAGATACAAAAAAAGGTATTTCAATCGGAAGTGGATTCTTTGTTAAAGACGGTATTATAGTAACAAATTATCATGTAATAGAAGGATGCAGTAAGGCTAAAGTTAGGATGGTTGATGGAACTCTTCATGAAGTTGATGGAGTGGTTGCTGCTCATAAAACTCTTGATATTGCTGTTTTAAAATTAAAAAATCAAATAGGCATATCTCCAATTGAGTTAGGTGATGTTTCAGAAATGGAAAAAGGTGATAATGTTGTGGCTATTGGAAGTCCAAAAGGCTTATATAATACTGTGTCCACAGGAATTGTATCTAATCTTATAAACGATGGAAAGAGAGATCTTATTCAAATAAGTGTACCTATTACACATGGAAATAGTGGAGGTCCTTTGTTTAATCAAAAGGGACAAGTTATTGGAATTAATAGTCAAGGTTATGAAGGTGGTGGGATGCTTAACTTTGCAATCTCAGTCCAACACATTGAAAAGATTGTTAATACTTTAGAATCAGCAGAGTTCGATGAAATAAAAATAAAACCATTAGAACAATTTAAGTAATGATTAATAATTACTTATTATTCCATGCAAATAAATCATTAAATTTTTCGTAGTATATTACAGAAAAACTATTTGAAATATAATTAAATAAGGGCAAAAAAATTTACTGCAATTTAAAGTATATTTAAGTTGCAGTATTTTTATATAAAGAACAAATAAAATATATAAATAATAGGTTCTCTTTATTCATATACCTTTTCAAGAATGCTTCTTTCCTTAAATCCACCATGATGTTCATTTCTTTTATAAATCAGAGCTTCTTTGTTATATCCTAGATTTTTAGCAAGAGCAAATAGAACTTCCTTTACATCAGCTGTGATAATTTGTGGGATTTTATCTCGGACGAGTTAGTTGTAGGTTTTCATGGGGCAGCCTTCCTTGGGGGATGTTGCAGAATTGACTTCTTAAATTAATTGCTATAATATATATCTAATAGACATATATTTAATAGAGAGGTATAGCATATGGAATTTATTATTTTAGGGCTTTTAATTATAAAACCAATGACTGGCTATGAGATACAGAAATTTATAAAAAATAATCTATCTACTATCTGTTCACATAGTGCAGGAAGTGTGCAAACAGCACTTAAGAAACTGAGTTTACAAGATAGTATAGAATTTGAGGAGTATGTAGAAAAGGGTAAAAATAAAAAACTATATTACATTACAGAAGAAGGACGAGCAAGTTTTTTAGAATGGATAGCTACACCCATGCAAACTAAAAAGGTTAAAAATATTGAGCTTTCTAAACTTTTTTTTCTTGGTATTGCTCCAAAGGAAGAGCGTAAAAAATCTATCTTAGGGTATATTTCTCAATTAGAAACAGTAAAAAATGTACTTATTTCTATAAAAGAAGAATTTGAACATATGAAGAGTGGAAAGATGATTGATACAGAGGATGAGCTTTTAAAAGATGTTCTTATATATCAAGGATATACTTTAGAATATGGTATTGATTCAGCGGAGTTTGAAATTGAGTGGTATAAAAAACTATTAAGAAAGATGGAGAGTGAATAATGAAAATATTAGTTCTCAATGGAAGTCCAAAAGGAAAGAATAGTATAACCCTACAAACGGTATTGTATTTAGAAAAAGTCTACCCGGAGCATGATTTTACTGTTTTACATGTTGGACAAAGAATAAAAGCATATGAAAAAGATTTTAGTGAGGCTAATAGAGCATTAGAAGATGCAGAAATTATTTTATTTGCGTATCCTGTTTATACATTTATTGCTCCCTATCAGATGCATAGATTTATTGAACTTATTAAAGAAAATGGTGTAGATTTAGAAGGAAAATTTTCAACTCAAATCACTACATCAAAACATTTTTATGATGTGACTGCTCATAAATTCATTGAAGAAAACTGTCATGACTTAGGTCTTAAATATATTCGTGGTCTGTCTGCAGATATGGATGATTTACAAGAAATGAAAGGTCAAAAGGATGCAGAGAGTTTTTTTGAACAGTTGATGTTCTCCATAGAACATGATATTTATATGTGTGCTTCACCAAGGGTTTATAAAGAAAAAAGAGAGATTTATCGACCAATTTTAGAGAATACCCCTAAAGAGAGTGGTTTTGATGTAGTTATCTTAACAAACTGTGCAGCGGATGATACTAATTTAAGAAATATGATTGAAGATTTTAAGGCTACATTACCTTATAAAGCAAGAGAAGTAAATTTGAGAAAAACCCGTATTGATGGAGGATGTCTTGGGTGCTTGAGATGCTCAGTTACAGGAAAATGTGTGTATAAAGATGGGTTTGATGAGTTTTTAAGAAATGAAATTCAAAAGGCAAATGCAATTATCTATGCCTTTACAATAAGTGATCACTATACACATTCAAGCTTGAAGCTTTATGATGATCGTCAATTTTGTAATGGACATAGAGCTGTAACAGAGGGGATGACTGTAGGATATTTAATTAGTGGAGATTATATGACAGAGCATAATCTTCAAACTATTGTGGAAGCACGTTGTGAGGTTGGGGGAACGTATCTTGCGGGTGTTGCAACAGATGAAGTAGAGACAACTAAGTCAATTCAAAATTTATCACAGAGTATTTGTTATGCCCTGAAAAATAAGTGTACAAGACCAAAGAACTTCTATGGTGTTGGAGGTACAAAGATTTTTAGAGATCTTATTTATTTAATGCGTGGAATGATGAAGGCTGATCATAAATTCTATAAGGAACACGGTATTTACGATTTTCCACAAAAGCAAAAAGGTAGAATTTTTATGATGTATATCATTGGATTTTTGATGAATTTACCTTCTGTACAGAAAAAAATTAAGGGTCAAATGAATGAGTTTATAATAGCACCGTATAAAAAGGTAATCGATGCTGCTAAACCAAAAAAAGATAAGTATTAAGAATAAAATTGAAAAATAACTTTTGGAGGTGTAATATATGGATGTAAAAAATAAAAAAGGTTTTAGAAAAACAAAAATAGCAATAATATCTTTGGTTAGTATTCTTTTGATTTCAGTTGTAGGATTTTTTATCTATGCTTCTGATTACTACAGGGCTGAGGATATAGCAATTGAAGTAATGCAAGGTAATTTAAATATAGAAGTAGTAGACAACCTTACTATATTGTCTCCAGCTATACCTAGTGATACAGCTTTAATTTTTTACCCTGGAGCAAAAGTTGAGCATATAGCGTATTTACCCATATTGAAGAAGTTAACTGAGAAAGGGATTACTTGTGTTTTGGTAGAAATGCCTTTCAATATGGCTATATTTGATTCTGATGCTGCAGAGGATGTTTTTGAAAAACTTCCTGAAATAAAGAACTGGTATATAGGCGGTCATTCAATGGGTGGCGCTATGGCAAGTAGTTATGCTGCTAAAAACAAGGACAAGATAGAGGGACTTATTTTATTAGGAGCATATGTTTATGGTGATTATCCAGCAGAAAAAGCTTTAACCGTTTACGGGACTTTCAATTCAAATCTTGAAAAGCATATAGATTACACAGAAAATATTGTTATAATTGAAGGTGGTAACCATGCGCAATTTGGAAATTATGGTGAGCAAAAAGGGGATCCTAAAGCTACAATAAGTGCTGAAGAACAGCAAAACATAACTGTTGAAGCAATTTTGAATTTTATTCAAAACTTCACAGATTCAGAATAGGATGATATAGTATAAAATTCTAAAATAGCAATAGCTATCCCGTCATTGATTTTAAGAATAAATAGTATCACTCTAGTAATATATTATATAGAGGTTAAGTAAAAAAATGTTTTTCTGGACTGATAAATGAAGAAAAATAATTATTTTATATTACTGGGGAGGGAAATTTGATGGGTGTACTTTGGTTAATAATATGGATAGGTTGTGGTATATGGGCTGCTAATGATGCATCAGAAAGAGGATCATCAGGGTGTTTAGTATTCCTTTTAATATTATTTCTTGGTCCTGTAGGACTAATAATATGGTTACTAATTAGAGAGACTACTGATAGAAGATAAATTTAGCTGACTATAAGGTGCCACTGCATATTAAATGTGATTTAATATGCAGTGGTATATTTATTTGATGCAGTAATAACCTTTGATCTAAAATCAGGAAAGGCTGAAGTAGTTAAAAAGAATTTCATTGAGAAGATGAGAGACCTAGGAAAAGAACATCGTTTATTATTCTTTTTTCTTTTTATTATAGTATGTCCTATAGTTTTTACTATAATAATTGAGGTTATAATTGCACTGTTCTTTAGAATAAAAGAGTTAAAGGTTATAGTTTGGACAAACATAGCAACTCAAATTTTTATTCAGTTAACGTTCAGAGGCATTATAAATTCAATGGATAATTATTATTTGAATTTATTATTTCTGGAAATAGTAGTTTTTATTATTGAATATTTAAATTACAGAAAAAATATTGAATCTATAAATGAAAAGAAAATATTATTGTATACATTGATAGCTAACGGGGTTACTTATGGGATTGGGTTGGTTATGTTTGGGGTGTATTAAGTATAAGAAAAGAGAATCTTTAATAGGTTCTCTTTTCTTATACTTTTTCAAGAATGATTCTTTTCATAAAACAACTACATTGTATATTTCAATAAAGAAATAGTCAAAAATTAATTAAATGTAATATTACAATTTACATGGTTAAATATTCATCATAATGATATAATTTACATTGAGTAGGGATTTAAGTTAATTCCTAATTACTTTAGAGGGAGGACAAGCATGGAGAATGATAAAACTTTAAATGAAAATTTACATGTGCATGATGAGGGAGATGAGATTAAAGAGAATATCCATTCATTGAAATCATCTAAAGCACATCCTTTTTATGCTGGTGTATGTGATTTTTACATTATAGCAACAGTAATTGCAGGGATTATTGCCCTTATAGAAAGTATACAAAATAAAACTATTTTAGGATCAAATGTGATTATTAAACCTTTACTATACTTGATTTTAATTGTAGTGTGTATAGGATTAGTAACTATATATCACAGTGTAATTTCAAAGAAAGTATTATGGTTAAGTTTAGGTGAAAAGATTGCAGGAAAATTCATAGTTGATAATAAAAAGGAGTGGAGAAATCCTTATAATATTAATAGATGGGGATTATTTTTTCACTGTATAATTACTTTAATAATTTTAGGAAATAGTTTTGATGCGGCTTCAAGTGGATATCTATACACAATACCATCACTAATAGGTAAATTTTTAGGTCTATTTATAAAAATCTATTGCTTAGTTATGATTGGTCAAGGAAAGCTAAAGGCTTTATTGGTGTTTGTAGGGTTTAATACATTAAATATAGTAATTGCTATACTATTACATATGCCTATCTTTTTTAAAGCTTTCTTTATAATCATGTTATCAATAGATGTAATTGTATACTTTTCATACTATAAGCTTAGTGAAAGAGTTAAAGATTGAAATTCATAAGATAATAAAATAAAAAATTAGAAGTATGCATTTGGGAGAGAAGAGAGTGGTTGGAGCTACAGTGTATTTGGAGTTTTTTTATAAATGGAAAATTGGAACTTTGTGAACAAACATAGGGATACCAAAATTGTAAGCTGGTGGTGTTGTAATAGATGAAGAAAAAGATAAGCTTAATTTCAATACACCAGAAACTAAAGAAGCAGTGGAATTTTTAAGTGGCATGATTCAAGATGGTATAGCAAGACTTGCAGGAGAAGATAAAAATGCAAATGTACCTTTTTCACAGGGAAGAGCAGCAATGTGTGTTGCATCAACTTCATCAATTCCTTATATTGAAAAGGGTATAACTAGTGATATGAAATGGTTTGCTGCGCCATTACCAGGACATAAAACTAATGATCAACTATACTATGGTACAAATGTAGCAATGTTTAATACTAGTAATCCAGAAGAAAAATTAGCTGGATGGAAATACATAAAGTTCTTAACTAATACAGAAAACACAGCATATTTTTCACAGCAAACAGGATACTTGCCTGTTAGAAAATCAGCACAAGAATTATAGGACAAATAAATGCTCTTGATGTTTTAGGAGAAGAATTAGATCAAGTTTTCCATGGTAAAAAATCAATTGATGAAGCATTAAAGGACGCTCAAGAAAGAGGAGAAAAGGCATTAAAAGAGGCTAGAAGTAATTAAATAGAAAGAACTTAATGCACCATCCCACTGGTGCATTAAGTTCTTTTGTGTATACAATGTCCTATCATGGTTATAGAGGAAGAGTTATTTATTTTCACAAATCTAATTTATTAGTAAAATTCTACAAATTCAATTTAGGGAGTACTTCTGTCTCAAAAAACTTTGTTGCTGTAACTTCTAAGACACTATAAATTTCACTGTCATCTATTTTTACAGATACACCTTTTCCTTTTTTGCAATTACCTAAACAAAAAACTAATTTTAATTCCACCTTATTTGAAAGGTTACGTTCTTCAATAATTTGCTGAAAGGTAGTTACAACATTGTAAGAACCATTAAGATGGCATGTACTGCTTACACAAACACTTAAAATAATCACAAAAATTACTCCTTTCATTTACATATTTTTATTACAGAGATTCCAAGTTAAAACAAAATTTATACATATTCAAAACTCATAGAAACACTGCGATTTTGAGTATATATAAATAAAGTTTAACTATGGAATCTCTATACTTATCTTTAGTTTCTAAAGAAAAGTTTTAATAAAAAGTTGCAATAGTACTGCTAGATTTAACCACAAAAAGTATTTCTAACAAAAAGTATATACAGTATATACTTTAGATTGTAATGTTCTAACGTTTATATATTGTATAAACTTGGAGTAAAATGATTTTTGTGGATGAACCATAAGTATATATTATAACAATAATTTTAATGATGCAATAAAAGTTGAAAAATAGTTGCATACAAACATGCAATATTGACAATTTTCTACCAATTCAAACTGTTAATGTAGAATTTGATTTCAAATTCTACATTAAGTGCATGAGTGCAAAGTTGTTTTTGTGATTGATTGTGAGACATGGCATAATCCCTCAAAGGTTTCACAGGATAAATATTATGATGATCTGCTTAAACAAAATAGCATCATTTTTGATAAAAGGATAGAAGTATCCATGTTAATAATGGAAAAGATAATCTTTATAGGTTCTCCTTATTCATATACTTTTTCAAGAATGATTCTTTCTTTAAAGCCTCCACGTTGTTCATTTCTTTTATTTCGTTCATTAATCAAATCTTCTTCGCTATAACCAAGATTTTCAGCAAGAGAAAAAAGAACTTCCATTACATCAGCTAATTCTTTTAGGTTTTTATCTTCTAGGTATTCAGTTGTTTCTTCTTTAAGTTTGTCTTCAAGCATTTGTGTGTATTCTTCTTTTGAAGCTATGTGAGTGTCAAATTTCTTTCCATCAGCTGTGATTATTTGTGGGATTTTATCTCGGATGAGTTTGTTGTATATTTTCATGAGTGATGTCTCCTTTTGGTTATTTTGTGATAGTTATATTTTAATGATTATTTGGGGATTTTTCAAATTAATGGAGAGTATTTTATTGTATGAGTAAAATTCATTTATTGAGTAAAGAAATTTAATATAACTTTTTAATTTTACAATCGTAAATATATATGTGATCAATATTAATTATACGAGGAGTATTGCTATGAATAAAAAACTAAAGAAATTTATTACTGCTAATATAGCATTATTAACATGTTTTTCTATTTTTAATCACAGCGTTTATGGTGTGTTCGCTGTAGATAACCAATTGAAAATTGAAAGAGTTCTTCTTAATCAAGGACCTATTACAACTGCTGAAGAAATGGAATTTTTTATAGATTTAGAAGAGGGATACGAAGGTAAGGTTGAATATCAATTATTATATAAAACTGCTGAGGGTTCCTTAACAACAAATGGATGGTCTTCATCTATTGATGCTGATGAAATGTTTAAAGTTAATATGAAAGAATTTGATTTTAAAACTGGTGAAAACACATTTATTGCAAGAGTTAAGAAAAGCGATGGTAATGGTAAGTACTCAAGTGAGTTTGGTGCTTATGATGCACAAAAGGAGTTTACAGTTAACTATAATCCAGTAAATAAAGGTGATTTAGATTATTCAATTAAAATGAATGATGGTACATTACATTTTTCAAGTGATTCTGAAGGAAGCAAAGTATATAAGCTGTTTTTATATAATTATAAAACAGATGAATGGATTATTTTAACAGATGATTATGTAACTCAGTTTGATATTCCACTTTCTACTTATGAAGATGATCAATACATATTAGATATTTGGTATAAAGATAAGGATAGCAATAAAAAATACGATGGATGGATTTTAGAGTTAGTTGATAACAATAAAATTACTGAAACAAAAGAAATGAAATATTCTTTTGAAAACGATACTATGGGTTGGGAAGGCGGATTTGCTGATTTACCTATCAATTATGTAGAAAGTGATTATTCAGTAGAATTCAAACATTCTAATATACCTGGTTTAGATTGTAATGGGTTAATGTTAACTGGAAATAATCACAGTGATGATTTATTCATGTATGTTACAAAAAAATTAGGTACCGAGTATGGGCTTGAACCTAATACAACTTATAATATGGAAATAAAATTTGATTTAGCTACAAATGTACCAGGTGGAATGATGGGAATAGGTGGTTCTCCTGGATCAAGTGTATACGTTAAAGCTGGTATGACAAACATAGCACCTGAAGCTAAGATAGTTGGTGAAGGTTCTAATGCTTACTATAGAATGAATATAGACACTGGAGCACAAGCTAATTCAGGGAAAGATATGACTGCAATTGGAAATGTTGAAAAAATTGATTCAATAGATGATAGTTTTCAATTAAAACCTTTCCAGCATACAGTTGAAATAACAACTAATGAAAATGGTGAAGCATATGTAATAATAGGTATTGATTCAGGCTTCGAAGGAATAAGTGAATTATATATAACAAATATTGAAATAATTAAAAAATAAATTTATTAAATTAAAGAAATATAAAACAATCTTAAATATTTAGCTTAAAGGTAGTAGGGATTCCTACTGCCTTTTGTTGATATATACGTGAATAATTGAATCTTTAGTACTGATGATATTTCAATAAAAGTGGAAAAGTGATAAAATATGTAATATGGTATAAAATAATGGATTATTGGGGGGATTATACATGGTTTGGGCTATTATAATTGTTACCGTAATATTGCTTTTATCATCACCAAAGGTTAAAGGATATTTAGGTGAGAAGTCTGTTAGCATACGTTTAAAAGGTTTAAATGAAGAGGAGTATAAAATATTAAATGATGTTTATCTTCCAACTAACAGAGGGAAGACAACTCAGGTAGATCATTTAGTAGTATCACTTTATGGGATATTCGTAATTGAGACTAAAAATTATAAAGGTTGGATAACTGGAACAGAGAAAAGTGAGTTCTGGACTCAAACAATATATAAAACAAAGAATAAATTGTACAATCCACTTAGACAGAATTATGGACATGTTATGGCAGTTAAAGAGTTAATAAAGGGAGTAGATGTACCTATTATTCCTATAGTTGCATTCAGTGATAGAGCTGACTTAAAGGTTAAGATTGAGAAAGAACATGTAGTTTACATACCTCAGATTAAGAAAGTTATATTGAAGTATAATGAGAAGAAAATAACAAAAGAACAGATGAGTGATATTTGTAATTTAATTCAAGGGGCAGAGCTTAAGGATAAGAATGTTAAGAAAGCGCATGTTAAAGAAATTAGAAAAGATGTTAGAGAAAAAAATGAGAAGGTAAGTAAAAACATATGCCCTAAATGTGGTGGAGAATTAGTTAAGAGAAAAGGTAAGTATGGGGAGTTTGTGGGATGTAGTAATTTTCCGGGGTGTAGGTTTGTGGGGAAGTAGTATTCCTAAGTGGATTAAAAATAATTGATGTGTATGAATTTATTTAATACTAAGTTGATAAAAAGAAAGAGAGGAACTAAAGTTGAGAAAAAAAGAAAGAGTTACAATTTTTTTTATGCCATGGATAAGTGGTGAAGGTTTTATCATTATAGTTGCTGTAATATTATTTATTCCATTGTTTATATTTAGTTTGATTTCTCAGGTGGTAAATATGACTATAGGACCATATATAGCACAAATTATGAAGGTGTACAGTAGTTTTGTGTTAATGCCCCTGATTTTTATTATAAAACCTGAATTCTTGGCTACTTCTTTTGGAACAGAAGTTAAAACTGAAAAAGAAATACAAGAATTTTTTGAATCTGCAGTTACATATACTAACAAAACTGAATTGTCTTACATAAATCTTATATTTGCAGGGGGAATATTAATATTAATGTTAGTATATTTTTATAAAAAAGGTGTTAGAAAAGGATTTTTATATTGGAGTGTAAGATATTTTATTATCAATGTATTAATAACGATACCTGTTTGGAATTATGTAATAGAAAATTATTATGATGTAATTATTAAAACTAGATTAGTTAAAGGGCATTACTCACAAATATATGAATCTATGAAAAATATGGTTGTAGAATATTATATAGTATTTTTAATATTAGCAATTGTTATTACTGTAATAGGGCATTTTCTAATATTAATGGTTGGAAAGAACATTCAAGGTAGAAAACAACGATGGGAAGAAAAGAAACTTAAGAAAGAAGAAAAGAAGTTGAAAAAAATTGAAAAGAAAAAGAATAGAGTAAAGAAAGAAGTTGAGTATTATTAATATAGGTACAAAGTAATATTTGGCGATATTAAGGTAATTGACTTAGTTAGTTTAATAATATCTCATTATACTAAATTTAGGAGATGAAAGAAATGACAGACAACATAAAATATTATAAGTTCGTTAAAGACCTTCAAAAATTATCAGATGATAATAACTTAAATCTAAAGATTAATCACATTGTTAAAGAAGGAGAAGTAATAATAGTATTTAGACGTGAATTTCAAAAGTTTGGTATGAAATATGAGAAAATTAATCATTTAACACATGAGAATATTTTGGAGTGGGTTGAGTCTAATTTTTATGCGAAGGTAGCTATGCAACCTTTAAAAAGTTTATTAGAACATGCTAGGGAAATTAGAATTGAGGAAGAAGAGAAGGAAAGAAGAGAGCAGGAGAAGAAGAGGTTTAGGAAGGTATAGGATAGAGTTACTTAACATTAACTTAAAATGTAATTAGTTTGGGGTGTTAGTATGGGTAAAAAGAATAATGATGAAATAAGGCTTGGAAGTATTGCAGAAGATTTATTCATAGATATATTCTCAGAAGTTTTTGGAACTGAGAAAACGGAAAATTTATTTATCCAGTATCCTTTTGTTGATATATACGGGAATAGTAGATTTATTGATTTTGCTATAAAAAATGAAGGTGAGAAGATTGCTTTAGAAATAGATGGTGAGACATGGCATAATCCTTCTAAGGTTTCACAGGATAAATATTATGATGATTTGCTTAATCAAAATAGTATGATATTTGATAATTAGAAGAATTCAAACCTGATGATTTGATTATTTAATTATAGATGGTGTTGTTATTAGGACTAAATTAGAAAACTTTTAAACGTGAAGGTTTTGCTGATTTAGTCCTATTTTTTATGTATATTTGTTTTTAACAAGTATAATTCATATTATGATTTAAAAGTACTCTTTAATAAAGAAAAAAATACTATTAAAAAAAGCAATAAAAAATGTGTTATTAGAGTGACACTTGTTTTATAGAATACTATAGATAAAATCGATAAAACCAATAAGGAAGTATTGGAATTAATAATAAATGTTGATTATGTTTAAATTTAGTATATAATCAAAGATGTTTGAAAATGTGTAAAAATGTCTAAAAATGCTTTATGATGTCTAAATATGGTTAATTTTAAGTAGTGATAGCTGGGGCTTAATAAGAATTGGAATTATATAGTGAATTATAAAAAGGAGAATTGTATGCATAGAGATAAATTAACATCAGAAGAAAGGATGAAGGCACTAAAATTAAAAAAGAGACCTGATAGAGTACCCGTTATTCCTCATATGGAGGTTTATGCAGCGAGAATATGTAATATGACTGCAAGAGATTATTATCTTAATCCTCAGATGGCCTTTGAGGCTCAGGTGTGGGCAAAAAGTCTTCATCAGCATGATGGTGGAATAGGATATGGTATACCTGAAAAATATGCATGGGATTTTGGTGGTGAAATTGAATTTCCTACTTCACCTAATAAATTTTTTCCACGTGTTATAAAACGACCAATTACATGTGCTGCTGATATAGAAGAACTAAAAGTACCGGATATAGATAATGCACCTGGAAGTTCTAGAGATCTTTACCATGCAAAAATGTGTTTTGAAAAGGGAATGGGTGTTGGAGTAAGTGCAGGATCTCCTTTGAGTGTGGTTCATTGTTTGACAGGGAGTGATTTATTGATGAGATGGCTTATAAAAGAACCAGGGCTTGTACATAGATTATTGAGAATAGCTACAGATTATCTTATAAGTATTGCAGAAAGATATGTTGAAGAATTTGGAGCTGAAAATGTTAAGGCTGGTTGTTCCTGTCCTATGGAATGTCATGCAATAATGTCACCTAAAACTTTTGAGAAATTTAGTTTGATTTATATAAAAGAGATCTTTGAAAAATTTGAACATATGGGAATAGATATTAAAACTGTTCATTTATGTGGAAATCATACAAAAAATCTTTCTTATTGGAAAGATGAAATCAAAGTACATCCAAGAACTTTATTTACTGTAGGATATGAAATGGATATGGAACACTTAGCAAAAGAGCTTGGAGAAGAACATATGGTAGGGGGAAATCTAAGAAATACTATACTGCAGACAGGATCGCCGAGAGAAGTATATGAAGAGGCGGGAAGGATAGTAGAAAAAATGAAATATATCCCTGGCGGATTCATCTTGACTCCAGATTGTAATTTATCTCCTATAACACCTGCAGCTAATGTACATGCTATGATTCAGGCAGCAAGAGATTTTGGGAAATATGAATAGAAACAATGAGGAGTGAAAACATTGAAAGAATTACCTAAAGAGTTTGAAGAATTTAGTGAGGCTAGAAGAAATAGCTTTATTAAAGTTAAAGAGTTAAAAGAACAAGGGGAGAATATAGTCGGAATATTTTGTACTTTTACACCTGTAGAGATTATACGTGCAGCAGGAGCAACAGCAGTATCATTGTGTGGTACAAGTAATGAACCAATAATTGATGGGGAGGCACATCTTCCTAAGAATTTATGTCCTCTTATAAAATCAAGTTATGGATTTGCACTGACACAAAAATGTCCTAACTCATATTTTTCTGATTTGATTATTGGAGAAACTACATGTGATGGAAAGAAGAAGATGTTTGAATATTTATCTGAACTGAAGCCTGTACACGTTATGCAACTTCCTCAAACAGTACATAGAGACCATGCTTATTCTGTATGGAAAAATGAAATGATTTTTTTGAAGGAAAGACTTGAAAAAGAATTTAATGTACAGATTACTGAGGAAAAATTAAGAGAAGAGATAAAAAAACGTAATGAGGAGAGACTAGTTCTTCAGGAATTTTATTCTTTAGGGAAATTATGTCCGCCGCCATTAACAGGATATGAAATGAAACAGGTATTATTAGGCAGCGAATTTACTCTTGATAAAGAAGACCAAAACAAGAAAATAAGAAATATCATGGATAAACTTAAAAAAGAGTATGAACAAGGGGTTAGAAATGTAAGTGAAAATGCTCCAAGAATATTAGTAACAGGATGTCCTTTAGGGGGAACAATTGAAAAAACTGTTAAAACAATTGAAGATAGTGGCGCAGTAGTTGTATGCTTTGAGAACTGTGCTGGGGTTAGAGAAAAGGCACGTTTAGTAGATGAGACAATTGATCCTTATGATGCATTAACAGATAAATACTTAAATGTTGGATGTTCTGTAATGTCCCCAAATACTAATAGAATGGAAATGTTGTCTGAATTAATTGATGAATATAAAATTGATGGTGTTATTGAGATAATACTGCAGGCATGTCATACCTTCAATGTTGAGAGTCATAGAGTTAAAAATATTGTAGCTAAGGACAATAAAGTTCCTTATATGCGTATTGAAACAGATTATTCACAGACGGATACAGGACAAATAAGAACTCGTATTGAGGCATTTGTTGAAATGCTTTAAATAAAACACTAAAGATTATCAAATTAAGTACTATTACTTAATAAGTATGATGAAAATTAAGGAGGAGAATAATGAAAAAAGTAAAAAAAATAATTTTAGTAGGTCTTGCTTTAGCACTTTCTGTAGGAACGCTTGTAGGATGTACAAATAGCAAGAATAATAAAAAGAATGAAGTAGCAAAGGAAAGCAGTGTTAAACAAACTGAGCATGTAACTTTAAAATTCTTTGTACCAGGATATACAGATCCTACCTTTGGAAAAGCTTATGATGCAACTTTAAAGGCTTTTGAAAAGGCACACCCAGAAATAAAAATAGACTTAATGGGAACAGGGTGGGGACAATATCAAAAAATGATGTCTATGATTCAGGCAGGAGATGCCCCAGACATAATGATTACGGGTTCAAGAAATCTTAATCAGCTGTCTGAACTTGGAGCAATAGAACAATTAGATCAATATGTAACTGATGAAAGAAAAGCAGAGTACATTGAATCAGTTCTTGATACAGGAAAAGTTAATGGTAAGCAGTTTGGTCTTCCAACAGGTTTTTCTTCAAGGGCATTGTATTACCGTAAAGATCTAATAAAAGAAGCACCTAAAACATGGGATGAATTAGTAGAAATATCAAAAAAAATTGAGGAAGAAAACCCAGGTATGAAGGGATTTGCTATACCAGGAGCACCAGAATCTTCAACAATAGCTCAGTTATTTAACTTTTTCTATCAGAATGGAGCAAAAGCATTTGATGAAACAGGAAAACCTGTAATCAATAGTCCAGAAGCAGTAGAAGCATTCCAATTCTATACAGATTTATATAAAAAACATAATGTTGTACCAAACCCAGTTGAGATAACTAGATCAAACTTTGCTGATTTATTTAAGAGTGGTCAGATAGCTATGTTTGTTTCTGGACCATGGGAAAAGAATAGAATGCAGTTAGAACCAGATAATGATAAGACTCCTTATGGAGTAGCACTTCTTCCAAAAGGTAAACAATATGGAGAAACTTTAGTTACAGATTCAATTACAATTTCATCACAATGTGAAAATAAAGAAGCAGCTGCTATGTTTATTGAATTCTTTACAGCATGTGAATATCAAAATAAATTTGATGGAACAGTAGGGTTTTTCCCAATATTTAAAGCAGAAGCTGAAGAGGAAAGATATAATAATGACTTCTTAAAGCCATTTGTAGAAATAATTCAATATGGACAACCTGAACCAAATCCACTAGTTTGGGATGAGTTTGAAGAAATTGTTGTAAAAGCTATTCAGAAAACAATGCTTGGAGAAGCAACAGCAGAAGAGGCATTGAATGAAGCACAAAAATTACTAGAAGAAAGTATGAAAAAATAATATTTAAAAAGCAGCAGAATGAAATATTTGTTTTGCTGCTTTTTCATAATTCTAATATAGATAGGAAGTGAAAAATTGAGACTTTCATGTTCTGAAAATTATAAAACGCAGTCAAGGAATACAGAGAAGTTAAAAATTAAAAAGAAGTATGTACCTTATTTATTTTTGTTACCTTCAGCTTTATTTATGATTTTAGTATTTCTCTATCCATTATGCTTAACTTTTAAATATTCTTTTTTTAAGATGTCTATGTTGAATCCAAATAGTGAGTTTGTGGGTTTAAAAAACTTTAGCTACTTATTTACTAATAGTGATTTCAGCAGATCAGCAGGTAGAACATTAATGTGGACCATATGTTCTGTGTCAATAAAATTATCAATAGGTTTATTATTAGCTTTATTATTAAGTAAAAAAATTCGTGGAATAAAAATATATCGTACTCTCTTACTTATACCATGGGCAATGCCTCATGCTGTATCCTCTATTATATGGGCATGGATTTATGATGGAAATTATGGTTATTTGAATTATTTCTTTATGAAATTTGGTATAACTTCACAAAAGATATCTTGGCTTGGAGAGAGAAAACTGGCATTTATTTCAACTGTGATCAATGATGCTTGGGCGGGGATACCTTTTGTGACTCTTGTATTTTTAGCAGGGCTTCAGGCTATACCAGAATCCCTTTATGAAGCAGCAGAGGTAGATGGCGCAAATAGAGTAAATAAGTTTTTTTCAATTACACTTCCACAGCTGAAAAATATAATTCTGGTAACATCTACTCTCACTTTTATCTGGACATTCAATTCATTTAACATTATATGGATTTTAACTAAGGGAGGTCCAGTTGATGCAACTGAAACTTTAATTATAAAAATATATAGACAGGCATTTGGAAAGTTCGATATGGGATTAAGCTCTGCAATGTCTGTAATTGTATTCCTGATTTTGATAACACTGAGCATAATATATTGGAAAATTACAGTTACTGATGAAGAATAATAGAAGGAAAAGAAAGGAGTTTAAGTGATGATTAATACAATATTTAAGAAGAGAAAAGGTAGAATAGAAACAATTCTTACACATATGTTGTTGATTTTTATAATATCATTTTTAGTATTTCCTTCTGTTGTTATGATTTTAACATCTTTAAAAAAATATGAGGAAGTAGTATGCTGGCCACCTAAATGGTTTCCAGATGTGATTCAGTGGAGCAACTTTTCTGATGTTTGGTCCCGCAGTTATAATATTAAGACAGGTTTTATAAACAGTCTTATTGTTTCATCAAGCACAATGATAATATGTATTGTACTTGGAAGTCTTGCGGCATATTCACTGGCAAGATTTAAATTCACAGGTAGAAAATCATTTTTGTTTGTTATGCTGGCTACACAAATGTTTTCACCTGTTGTATTTATAATTCCTATGTATGAGATTATGAAATCACTACACCTTTTAAATACATATGCATGCTTAATTCTACCAAATACTGCTTTTTCTCTTCCAATGACAGTATGGCTTTTAACAGGATATTTTAAATCTATTTCAACTAATCTAGAAGAAGCAGCAATGGTAGATGGATGTTCTAGAGTACAAGCTATTTTTAAAGTAATTCTTCCCATTGCAGCCCCAGGAATAATTTCAGCAGGGATATTTGCCTTTATTGTAGCATGGAACGATTTATTATTTGCAATGACATTTATAACAAGAGATGAAATGAGAACCTTAACACTAATGCTTACGGATATAGGTACAGCCTTTGAGGTTTACTGGCATAAAAAGATGGCAGCATCTGTAATTGGAGTGTTACCTGTTACTCTATTGTTTATAGCAATACAGAAACACCTAGTTAGTGGATTAACTTCAGGAGCTGTTAAAGAATAATATGTTATATTAACACGACACAACTGAATTCTATTATTAAAATTATATTTATTTGTGGTGGAATACTGTTTAAGGTGAATTAAGTGGTAGGGTATAAGAAGAAAATAACTAGTCAATATACTTCGTATCTTTGACTGTTATTTTCTTCAACATGCCTAAAGTAGTGAATGATGAAGAACATTGCTCTGTTAAGCCAATAATTGTATTCAGACATTTTGTCAACATTCTTCAAATTACTTATTCCTTTTATAAACTTTTGTATTATCATATGAGTTATGTTTAGAGAATGTTAAAGGAAATTGGTATTAGTATAACTATAATTGATATTAGGTCTCATGGGTAAGAACTAAGGTTACAAGTATTCTAGAGAAGTTAAAGCAACTTAATCAGCTCTTCTAACTCTTCAGATAAAATTTTTGCAAGCTCAAAATCAGTATCTTTTAAAGCTAATGCTATTTTCGTTTCAACTGATTTTTTCTTTTGTTCAATTTCTAAATAGTCTTTATTAAAATGATTAGCATAAATCATCTTTCTAAATTTTCGCATACTCATTTTTCTAATTGTTTTATCTTCAATGATTAAAACATAATCCATACAGTTAATTATAAAATAGTAATCATGAGAAATCATTAGAATCGCACCCTTATAGCGCTCTATGGCTTTTTCAAGTGCTATTTGTGAATATGTGTCTAAATGGCTTGTTGGTTCATCCAGAAGCAACATGTTTGCTTTACTAGCAGAAACTTTAGCCAATTGAAGTATATTCTTTTCTCCACCAGATAAAGATCCTATCTTTTGATCAATGACTTCTTCCTCAAAACCATAGTTTGAAATATATGATCTAATCTCTTCAGAAGTTTCAAATCCTGCATCGAAGAACTCTTCAAGTATTGTATTAGACTCATTTAGTATTTCTCCTTGAACTTGAGATAAATAAGCCACTTCAATATCATTATTTATTTCAATGGAATCACGATTATTTTTAAAGATTTCTCTCAATAAAGTGGTTTTTCCGGTACCGTTTGAACCGATAAGAGCTACTTTATCAGTGGATTTAATCTCAAAGTTAACATTTTCTAAAAGCATTTCATCAAAGGCAACACTGTAATCATTAACTTTTAGAGCAATGGTTTCTTCGATTTTATTAAAAGTAGCTAAACGGATATCTGGTTGTTTAATATCTACAAATGGCGTTTTAATTCTACGCTCTTCTAATCTTTCATGAATTTTAACTCTACGCCTTAGAGCTCTTCCTTTAGCAGTATCAGAATTATGAGTTGCGATATGTCTTAGTTTATTGACTAAGGTCTCGCTTCTTCTAATTTCTTCATCATCAGCAGCAGAGAGTTCTTGTAACTCAATTTTAGTTTGAAGTAATGAGAAGTTATAATCAATATATCTTCCATCAAACTCTTGGAGTTCCTTGTTTTCAAGGTGTATAATTTTGTTAAAACAATGATTTAATAGATATCTGTTATGCGTAATAATTAACATTGTTTCTTTGTGAGAATTAATTAGATTTTTAAGGGAATTAAGGTTTTCAAAGTCTAAAAACACATCTGGCTCATCCATAATCATTAAGCCTGGACTATTAAGCATTTCCTTAATTACTTGAACCAGTTTGAATTCTCCACCACTAAGTTCAGATATCATTAGATCTTTATGCTTGATTAGGTTTGCAAGATTTAGTTTTTTATTAATTTTGCTTTCGAAATCATCCCCACCAATTGCATCAAATGCGTCTAAAGCTTGTTGATACTTTTCTAGTAAAGTATCAATATCCGAAGATGTTTCCATTTCAGTACAAATAGATGTTATTTCATTTTGTAGCTTAATAAATTCTTCCCCTATATATTCGAAAACTGTAGTTTCTTTTGTTTTGTCTAGTTGTGAGAACTGACTTACATACCCAATTGTACAATTTGGGTCCATTTCTAACTTACCATCGAACATATATCTTTCAGGATCCATAATTATATCTATCAGGGTACTTTTTCCACTGCCACTTGTTCCTATAAAAGCGCAATGTTGACCTTCTTCTAATGTAAATGAAATATTATTATATAGATCTTTTTTCGGAAATGAGTAGGACAAGTTATCTACCTTTATCATATTATTACCTCTCTTCATCATTTGAAAAGAGCCTATAAAAATAAGCTCTTCAATATATAATCTTCCCAATCGCAATCTTGCAATTGGGAAGATTATATATGTAGTATCGACATTATTTTTGGTTTTACTGTTGATAGCATAACACTTTTTACTACTAATTTCAATCATGTCATATTAGGCAAGTTCAAATACATGAAGAAACACAAGTAATAAGTATACGCTATAATGATTTTCACGTAACTCTTTCGTAACTATTTTTTACTTTCATGTAACTACTTTAATGATGATGATTATCTATAATGGAATAAATAGTCACTGGACAAACATTATTCTTAAAAGGGGAGGGTAATAATTATAGTATTTTAGAAATGAGTTACAGATATTAAGTTTGAAGTAGGAGATGATGGTATGAAAAACAAAAAGGTTATTTTGGTATGTATTATATCTTTAGTAATAGTTGTTTTAAACTTTAATATATATGCACATGCAGATATTAATAAAAGTGAAGAAGTTACGCTGGATACAGATTTAAAATTAAATGATTATCTTAAGGAAAAATTTTATTTTTATACACGTAGTGAAAATGACGATATTATAAGCTTTGAAAGATTCACAGGAAAAGATAAAATATGTGAATTAAATATGGATAAGGGAGAAAAGAAAACATTACAATATCAATCTGAAATAAAAGATGGTGAATTTAATATAGCAGTTGCTAATCCTCACAATAAAGTAATTACCATTATAAAAGGAAATACAAAGGGAAGTAAGGATATAATCGCAGAAGAAAAGGGGATATATACTGTTTGGATAGTTGGTAATGAAACAAGGGGAAAAGTGCAAATTTTATTTGATGAACATTCTGAGTTCGAGGGTTTAAAGTGTGATTTTGTATATGGAAATGGTTGTAGATATAAATCCAAATTTAAAAAGGAATTTACCTTAAATACAGCGGAAAATAAACTTTTAACATTAAATAATCCTTTTGGTAGTATAAAAATAATTAAAGGGGTAGGAAAAAATATAGAAGTAGAAGCATATATAACGATTATTAATAATGATAAAGAATATGCAGAGAAAATATCCGATTCTATAATTGAAATTAAAGAGAATGAATTAAAAATTAAGTCATATGAGTATAGAAATTCATCTTGGGATTTAAAGCATTTTCATAATTTTTATGATCATAAGAAAATGGTAAGTATTAAAGTTGATTATCTTATAAAAGTACCTAAACAAATTAGTGTAAATATAGAGAATAAGTATGGAAATATAGATATTAGCGATTTAAATGGGAATATTAATATAGGGAATTCATTCGGTGATATAGACTTAAAGAATATTGATGGTTATTTAAAATTGAAAAACACACATGGAAATGTTACTTTGAATAATATAAGTGGAGATTTATACATTAAAAATTCTTATGGTTATGTTAATATAGATAGAACTTCAGGTAAGGTGGAAGTTGATAATTGTATGGGTAAAATTTGTGTTAAGAATGTAGATAAAGATGTAAAGTTAAAAAATCAATATGATAGCATACAGGCATTTTCTATAAAAGGTAACGTAGATATAAAAGGTTATAACTGCACTGTGGAAATTGAAGGTGTTGAGGGAAATGTAGAAGTAGATAATGAACACGGAAATATTACAGTAAGAGAAGTAAAAAAGGGGCTAACAATTGAAGGGTATATTGGAAATGTAGATGTAAAGAACGGGTGTGTTTTTAAAGAAGATATTTATATAGAAAATAAATATGGTGATGTAACACTGGATATTCCAAAAGAACAAGGTGGGGATTTTGATATTAAGTGTGAATATGGAGACATTAAAAATGATTTTGAGTTGAATGTATATAAAAATGAGATCAAAAAAAGTATACACAAAAAAATAGGGGAAAGTGATATAGATATTAGTATAAATAATTATAATGGATCTGTTGAGTTAATAGGAAAATAGTATTAATTAAAACTTAGAAGATAAAATACTTTTGCATATTGCCTTAATGGAAATAATAGCATATGCTATACATATTGGAGGAAAAGTTATGAAAATTAATATGTGTATGAAGAAAAAATTTAGAATATGTTTAGTATTGTTATCTACTACCATGCTTTTTTCAGCATGTGCAAAATATTCTTCACCTTCATCACTATTAAAACCACCTGAAATTTCTAAAGAGCAAATTAAAGCTGATATCAAAGAGAATACTGAAAGTGATTTTAAAAGTTATGGTGCAGAAGTGGATTATAAAAAAGCTGTTGAAAAAATTTTTTTATCACATAATGCAAAACTTTTATCACCTGATAAAATAGTGAGTAAGAAATCAGTCTATAATATGGATTTAGATGGTGATAATATTGATGAAGTCTTTGGTTTTTTTGAAACTGATGAAGATTTTAAAATATATTTCTTTATATTAAAGAAAGAAAATAATAGATGGGATTCCATACTTACAGAAGAAATAAATAGAACAAGCATATCCTTTATTGATACTGCAAAAGTTTACAATAAGGATCAGATAAGCTTAATAATAGGTAAATTAGTAAGTGATTATGCAGGTTCAGAGTACACCATGTACACTTTGAAAAATGTAAGTGGAGTTCTTCACTCAATGGACATTGGTATGTGGAACAAGTTTGAGATATTAAGTGATTTTTCCCATGAGAATAATAAGGGATTTGTTTTTGGAGCATGGTATAGGGAGAGATCAGATCTTTATAGCGTTAATGTAATAGGACATGATGCAAATAGAATTATGTTTGTTCCTAAAGAAGATTTGTACTCAGATTACTTTAATGATGTTATAGAATATAATAATAAAATTTTAGATATAAATGATAAAGCTCAGCTTGCCTGGTATCATTTAATTGATGCGGAGATAAAGGCTGGTGAATCAGAAGATGCATTGAAGTCTATTGACAAAGTTCTTAAAATTAAAAAAGATGGTAATCCTGTTTTAGAAGTAGAAGATTATAAATTTGATTTATTGAGAGTAAAAGCTTTAAATAAATTACAAAGATATGATGAAGCTGAAGATATTATACTAAATTTATCTCATACATTAAGTGAAGTAGTGAGTAATAATAAATCAGTAGAGTATCAGGATTATATTAATATGGAAACTGGACTGGATTTAGCAGATGTATATTTTCAATTAGGTAAAACATATTTAGGTAAAGATAAAAAAATAGAAGCAAAACAAGCATTTGAAAAATCACATGATATCATTAAAGAGTTATCAAAAATATCTTTTTTAAAAGAGAATCCTGTAGCAGAAATAAAGAAACATTTGATCTATTACCCTGTTATGGACGAGCTAAATAATTTACAGTAATATACTTATTAAATTGATGTACTTAAGGAATCGTTGAAAAATAACTTCCCCTATTATTGTTTCGAAAAGTGCAAGAATCACGCACATTTTTGAAACAAAAGGGGAAGTAAATTTTAAGCCAATCCTAAAATAATCATTTGGAGCTGATTTTATGAATAAAAAAATACTTGTTGTGGAGGATGAAAGTCATATCAGAGGATTTATTGTAGTAAATCTTTCTATAAGTAATTTCCATGTAATAGAGGCTTCTTCTGGTGAGGAAGCTTTAAATTTATGTAAAAGTGAAAAACCTGATTTGGTTGTTCTTGACATTATGCTGCCCGGTATAGATGGTTACGAGGTATGCAAGGGAATTAGAAAAGATTTTCCAGATATATTTATAATTATGTTGACTGCGAAGGGGCAGGATATGGATAAAATTATAGGACTTGATTTGGGAGCAGATGACTATATGGTAAAGCCTTTTAATCCTATGGAGCTAGTATCTAGAATACGTGCTATTTTTAGGAGGGCAGGCAGAAGTAATGGACACTTAGATTCATCAGACAATATTATTAGTGGTGATCTAAGAATTGATATTAATTCACATAAAATGTACAAGAACAATATCGAAATAATATTAACTCACAGAGAGTATTCACTTATAAAAGTTCTTATGGAGAATATTGAAAAAGCTTTTTCAAGAGAAGAACTGCTGAACTTAGCGTGGGGGGAAGATTTTATAGGAGAATATAAAACAGTTGATGTACATATTAGAAGATTGCGAGAAAAACTAGAAGATAATCCAAAAGAGCCTAAATATATTAAAACACTTTGGGGTCATGGATATAGATTTCACAAATTTTAGGATGTGATTGGCATTGAAAAGTATAAAAAGTAGGATTATAGTAAGTCATCTGATTGTTATATTGACTACAATATTAATTATAGGTGGAGCTTTATATATTGGCATTAAAAATTATTATTATAGCAGCATTGAGGATATTCTAATAAAAAATGCCCATATTTCAAGTGATGTTTATGGTAAATATATGAGTAATAAAAAACTTGAAGTTATTGCTGATGATTTAATAAAAAGTTTTTCACAATCTATTAATGTTGAAGTACAAATAATAGATAACAATGGGTTAGTGTTAGCCGATTCTTTAAGTGTATATACTTTAAGCAAAATAAAATCTTCTGATATAGAAAAAGCATTATACGGCAGTACGGCTGTTTGGAAAGGAAAAGAGCGATATACATCAGAAAATATAATGGCTGTATCTGAACCATTAAAAGTAAGGGAAAATGTAGTGGGAGTATTACGTTTTGTTACATCGCTTGAAGAGGTGAATTCACTAATTAATAAAAATATTATTACATATACCCTGGTTGCATTAATAGTTATTATTATTTCTACAGTTGTTAGTATTCTTATTTCAAAAACTATAATATACCCTATAAAAAACGTCACAGATACTGCAAAATTAATGGCTAAAGGTGAATTCTCTGTAAGGGCAAATAAAAAGTATGATGATGAAGTTGGTAGTATGGCAGATACTCTAAATTATATGGCAGAAGAAATATTAAAAAATGAGAAATTAAAGAATGATTTTATATCTTCTGTATCTCACGAGCTGCGCACACCTTTAACTTCTATTAAAGGATGGGCTTTAACCTTAAAATTAAAAGAATTTACAGATGTAGAAAAGAGAAAGGCTGGTCTTGATATAATCGTAGAGGAAAGTGAAAGATTAACTTCACTTGTAGAAGAACTTTTAGATTTTTCAAGATTTCAATCTGGAAGGATTACTCTTAATATTGAGGAGATAAATATTGAAGAACTACTTTTAAGTATATTAAAGCAAATGCAACCTAGAGCAAAAAGGAATAAGATTTCTTTAAAAGTAAATCTTCATAAACTTCCAATAATTAAAGGTGATAGAAATAGACTTAAACAGGTTTTTATAAATATAGTGGATAATGCTTTAAAGTTTACGGCGGAAGGAGGATGTATAAGTATATATACAGATTTTGATGATGATTATCTTTGTATTTTTGTAGAGGATAATGGAATTGGAATAAAGCCAGAACATTTGAAGAAAGTTAAGGATAAATTTTTTAAGGCAGACAGTAAGAAAGCTGGTAGTGGTATTGGACTTGCAATTTGTAATGAAATAATGATACTTCACGAAGGAAAGCTGGAGATAGCGAGTAGTATACAATTAGGTACAAAAGTTAAGGTATGTCTTAAATTCTAGAGCTATACGAGTAGTGAACGAATTATCGTTCTCTATTTTTTTTACATTATTTTTCTAGAGTGATTCTTTTTTGAAGTAATATGAGTGTTAAATTTCTTTTTTAGTTTCAATTTTTCTAGGAATTTATAAGGATTAGTTTCTTATAGATTTTATAAGGGATAAATCCTTTACTAAAACTTATAAAAGAGGCATCTATTGCTAATTTAAGGTTTATTTAAATCTTAAAAGATCTTAAATTCATTGTATTTCTGTATATAGTAAAATAATAGTTAAAATTCGTTTTAAAAAGAGTATATCAACAACTATAAATATTCCATTTAAAGTAGAATAGTGATAAAATATGTAATGTGATATAAAATAATGGATTATATGGAGTAATATATATGATTTGGGGTATTATAATTATTGCTGTGATATTGATTTTATCCTCACCAAAGGTAAAGGGATATCTTGGAGAAAAGTCGGTTAGTATACGGTTAAATGGGTTAAATGAAGAAGAATATAAAATACTTAATGATGTTTACCTACCAACTAACAGAGGTAAGACAACTCAGATAGATCATTTAGTAGTATCACTCTATGGAATATTCGTAATTGAGACTAAAAATTATAAAGGTTGGATAACGGGAACAGAGAAAAGTGAGTATTGGACACAGACAATATATAAAACAAAGAACAAATTATACAATCCACTTAGGCAGAATTATGGACATGTTATGGCAGTGAAAGAGTTAATAAAAGAAGTTGATGTACCTATTATTCCAATTGTTGCATTTAGTGATAGAGCAGAGTTAAAGGTTAAGGTAGAAAAAGAACATGTAGTGTACATACCTCAGGTTAAGAAAATTATATTGAAATATAATGAGAAAAAAATAACTAAAGCTCAGTTGAGTGAGATATGTAACTTACTTCAAAATGCAGCTCTTAAAGATAAGAATGTTAAGAAAGAACATGTTAAAGAAATTAGAAAAGATGTTAGAGAAAAAAATGAGAAAGTTAGTAAAAATATATGCCCTAAATGTGGTGGAGAATTAGTTAAGAGAAAAGGTAAGTATGGGGAGTTTGTGGGATGTAGTAATTTTCCGGGGTGTAGGTATGTGGGGAAGTAGAATGAAATAATTTTAAATTAAAAATTATAAGTTATGTGTAGTTAAAAATAACTTTTCTTATAAATTAAGAGGAGATAGCATATTGCTGCAGATATTGACAATGTTGATAAGGTAATTATTGAAAAGCAGTAGGAATAATTAAAGAAATATAAGTATAAAGGTCATAGTTACTATGGCTTTTTATTTTGTAAAATGAAAAAACGTCAAGAAAATAATTCATTCAAACCCTCAATATGGTTGAAAATATCAGAAAAAGTAATATAATAAGATGTGAGTAATTATGATAAAATTTTACAAAATAGGAATGAATAAATTAAGGTTAATAATCATATAAAAATGGATTAGAGGGTGTAATAAATGAATAATTATTGGAAGTTTGCAAAGATTGATCACATAGAAGATTATTCTTTTAATAAGGTGTTAAAGAATTTTTATAGCAATGGAATAGCAGGATTAGTAAGAGAGAATATCCAAAATTCTTTGGATGGAAAACTAGTAGGTAATGATGAACCTGTAGTAGTTAAAATAAATTTAGGAAGGGTTAATACTTTTGAGATACCAGGTATTCAAGAAGTATATAAAAGAATATATGCATTAAAGGGTGAAAACAGATATACCAAAGAAACAATTGAACATATGAAAAAAAAGACTTATCAAAATCAGTGCAGTTATATCTCGTTTGAGGATCTGAACACTAAGGGATTAAAAGGAGCGTCGGATTGTGAAAAAGGAATTCAGGGAAGCTCATTTGGAGCCTATGCATATAATAAAGGTGTTCACATTGAAGATGAGGACAGCGAAAAAGAAAAGTTAAGAGGAGGATCTCATGGGATTGGGAAAATTGCATCTAATGCTGCTTCCGATCTTTTTCTCATGTTTTTTGCTAACTGCGATGAAAATGGAAACAAGCACTTAGGTGGAAATATTCAACTTATTGAACATAAATATGAGAATCAGGGATATAGAGCTACTGGATACTTTACAAAAGATAGTAACGGGGTATATCATCCTTATGAAAATGAGTACAATGGTATATTTGAGAAAAATGAGAGAGGATTAAAAATTATTATTCCTTTTCTAAGAGATCAGTTTAATAATGAAGTAGAAGTTGTTAAAGGAATTTGCGACAGTTTCTTTTTAGCTATACTTGAAAAGAAACTAGTTGTTTATGTTAACAATATGGAAATAAATAGTCAAACATTAAAAGATATTGTTAAGAATGAAAAGTACTATAAAGAGCAGAGGATTGAGGAAATCAAAAAAGTATTTACTCCGATTTATTATGATACATATGTAAATAAAGATCATATAGTGATAAAGGTTAAAGATCTAAAAGATGAATATGAATTTAATCTTTATTTTAATTATGATGATCGTATATTAAAAGGCAGAGTTGGTGTTGTTAGAACCATTGGAATGAAAATAGAAGATTTAAAAGTTTCTGGACATGCAACTAAACCTTATAATGCAGTTTTGACTCCTGTATCTTTAAAGGAAGATGAATATTTAAAATCTCTAGAAAATGAATCACATACTGAACTGTCATGGAAGCATTTCAATGATGAAACACTTCAAAAAAATGCTAAGAGGTTTATTAATAATCTTGGTAAAGAGATAGCAAAAGTAATACTTGATGAAATGCTTAAAAATAACAAACCAGATGGTGAAATGGATACATCAGATATTATTTATAATATGGATGTTACCTTTAAGAAGGATCTTGAGAAAGCTGCTCCAGTTGTAAAGGTTTCAAAAGGCAAAAAAGGAAAGACTCAGAACATTGTTCAAATTGATATGGGGAAACAAAAAAGGGAAAAGAAAAACAAAGAAACAGAGAAAAAAGAGAAGAAGAAAAATACGGATAAAAAGCCGGGGGAGAATCAAAGAAAAATGAGAAAAATAGCTAGAAATACTTCAGATGGAAAGTCTAATGTATTTCTAAAGGTAGAACCTTGTTATGTAAGCAGAGGTTTTGCAGGAGAAAAGGAAGTAATCAAGCTTGATCTTTCTAAAAACAAAGAAATGATGAATGTAAAGAAGTGTGATTTATCTCTAGCAGTAGTTGACGGAATGGGTATAGAGCATCTTGATGAATTTAGTATAGAAAGCAGTTATAAAGAAGTGGTGGATATGAATACAGGTAAAAGTCTAAATATAAAAGATAATGCAATAAAAGATATATCTCTGAATGACGGGGTTGTTAAACTGAAATCTACTGTGAACAAAAATTATAATAAAACTCTTAAATTTGTTTATCACGTAAAGGAGGTATAGAAAATGATTTATAAAAAAGAAGCCAACTTTCCATATCCAGTATTAACACCTGGAACTAACAGTTACAAAGATTGCTATTTTGATTTAAACATAGAACTTAAGGATGATGCTGAAAGTTATAGATTTTATGTTAATTATGAATTAGAATGTGATTTTTTAAATACGCTTTTAGAAGAGAAAAAGGCTGAAATAATCTTTGTTGTTCAGTCAAAAGACAATAAATTTTTCAAGCTAGATAATAAATACATTGATATAAAAAAAACAAGAATTTCTTTAAGTAAAAGAACATCAGTTCAGTTGTTAATAAAAGCCGTTCATGATATTTCATTTGCACTTAATAACGAACTATCAGAATTCTATAGTGAGTTTAAAGAGGAAATAGAAGTAGATAAAAATTCAGTGTTAGCCTTCTCTAATATTTGCATACTTGATGGAAGACTTAAAGATCCTTTAAAGATTTTTGAAAAAAAGCATGATCCGGATTTAAAATCAGATATAAAATTCCATTTAAGTAAAGAAACAATAGTTATAACTTTCAAGAAATCTGAATATCAATTTCCTGGTATAAGAAATAAAGAACAATTAAATAATGCTTATATTTATATGGGATTACAAAGAGCACTGACAAAGTTTCTTCAATCTAATGTTAAAGAAAAAGGTGATGAATATATTGACATTAATGAAATAGACCCACCAGAGAATCTTTTGGATTTAAAGCTTTATAATTTAATGAAAAGCAAAACTGTAGAGATATTAAATAGTGATAATATAGATGAAGTTATTTATAAAATAACAGACAGAATGATTGAAAAGTATTATACAGCGGTAAAGGAGTTAAGTTCTGATGGAAATTAAATTGCTAAAAAAAGGATATAAGAATGATGAAAAATTCTATGAACATTTTTTAGAAGGAAGAATATTAGATAACCCAGAGTATTTTTCAGATGAAACAGTATTCATAAAAGAAGCACCAGATTTTCCGGTATATCTGAGTGATAAAAATGAAGAAAGAAGATATAAAAAATTCAAAGATGCATGTGAAATTATAAAAGAGTATTATCTAGATGAAGATAGGGAAATTCATATGGATGAATTATTCTGGCACTCATTGCTTTGTGCTTATAAAAGTGAGTATCTATTAAGTGAGTATCCACAACTAAAAGAAGGACATTCACAATTTAAAAACATAGTTATCAAGAAATTTGATTGGGAAAATTACATTTATAAATGTGTAATAGCATCACAATATATTATTGACAATACTGAGTATAAAGAGGATAGAGATCATTATTTGAGATTAATTGTTGAAAACCTTGATGTATATAATTACATAATTAAATATGAAATATTTAGAAATGATAAGTTTTTGATGAATGTGCTGGATATAGTTTATGAGAATGATCTATCACAAATTCTTAAGGCTAAAATAAAAGATAGACCTGATCTTGGAAAAGATGAAAGATATGGAAGAAGAGTAATATTTGAGTTTAATAAAAGTTATCCAGTGGTTTTAGCGCCAACTCTTGATAAAAAAGAGTTGGAGGTATTATTTATGGAAAATTTGAAGAAATATTATTGTTTGAAATAATTTTAGGGAAGCAAAGAGGTAATTTTAATTTCGGAAGTGATATGAAATTAAATACCATATAACTAAAAAAATTAATAGCTAAAAACAGATTTTTAATGTTATGTATTTGGGTAATAAGCTTTATTCTAACCATAATTATTCTTTTTAACAGCTGGACATACTATATGAAATTGTTGGTAGAAATTAGTTTAAGATAATTGAATATATTTTTCAAGATAATAATAAATATTGCTTTGAAGCTAGTAATATTGCAATAAAAAATAATATATTCAAAGTATTAAAGAAAGGATGTGTTATTAATTTGTCAAAACACAATTGGATTGTTAAAGATATAAATGATAAAAACTATTTAATATCTAAAGAAACAGACTTTTCCCTATTTAAATATGGAGTTCATATACCAAAAGATATTTATAGTAGGATATTCAGTATTTTTGAAGATTTTAAGCCTAACATAGAATTGGGAAAATCAATTAATATTAAATTGCTAATTGATAATAATATTGAATTTATTAAACTAAGAAATATAAATGCTCAAGGGAGAACATCAGAAACATTTCACTTTAGATATCAAAGTAATATAGAAATAGTCAATATATTTAGGAGTGTTTTTAAGACTAGCTATCAATATATTCTTAAACATAAAGATGGTAAGAAACAGGTGAAGATTCCAGATCAATATAAAGAATATATAGATTTCTACAAAACAGATGAATCTAATACATATAGGCTTGAATTAAGACCATGTATAAATAGCTTATTTAATATAGAGGAATTTATACAAGAGAAGAGTGTAATTCTTAAAAATTTCTATAAGTATTTGTACAACAATGGGAAAATTGATCGTGCTTATCAGATGAGCTATAAACCTATTCTTATGATTGCAATGCTTAACTTAGAAAAAAAATATAATAAGATGTTACTTCCATATGAAGAAATTTGTGAAGAGATAATTAGAATTTATAATGAAGAGAGAATAAATAAAGGATTGCCATTGGAACAGGAAAAGAGCGATTTAAAGGAGGAAAAATTAAATCCGAATTTCATCAGAACTTTAATGATAGATAATTCTGTTAAAGTATTCAAAAATAAAGGATATATTATTCTTGAAAAAATCGATGGGAAAGAATATCTTAAATTCAACTCAGAACTCTACAATGTTCTTACAGATGAAGATAGAGAAAAACTCTTGGAACTTTTATGGGACAAATTCTATCAGTATTATGCTGAGAAGGTTGATATCAATAATGATGATGATGATGATGATGATGATGATGATGATGATGAATCTGTATTTGAAGAGCAAGAATTTCAAACAGAAACAGAAAATGAGATCGCAGCAGTAATAGAGGAACCATTAGAAAATGTAGAGAATTACAATGAATCTCTCGATTTTATCTATGATTATATAAGAAACAAAGGTTTCACATATGAAAAAAAGCAGATAAAGAATCTCTTCCTATCATTAAAAAGCAAACAATTTGCTATACTTTCAGGGATATCAGGAACTGGTAAGAGCAAGATAATAGAGCTTTTTGCAGAGGCAATAGGTGCAACAAGAGAAAATGGAAGATATACTCTAATACCAGTTAAGCCAGATTGGAGTGATTCTTCAGAACTTATAGGTTACAGAAATCTTCAGGGAGAGTTCATACCTGGTGAACTTACAAATATAATACACAGGGCAATCCATGATAAGGACAGGCCTTATTTCATATGCATAGATGAGATGAACCTTGCAAGGGTTGAATATTATTTCTCAGATGTTCTATCTCTTATGGAGAGTAGAAAAGAAGTAGATGGTGAGTTTAAAACAGATAGAATACTTAAAGATGAGAGTTTCGGTGAGGATGATGATTCAAGAGAGAGATACGGAGATCTTTATATACCTGAGAACATCTACATCATAGGAACCGTAAACATGGATGAGACAACATTCCCATTCAGCAGAAAAGTGCTAGATAGAGCATTTACCATTGAATTCAACCATGTGGACTTAGAATTTGATTTCGATTTTGAAGAAAAAGATATAGAAAGCAGAAATATACACAACGATTTTCTAAAAAGCAGCTTCAATAAACTAATTCACTGCAAAGATTATAAAGATACAGCAAATGATATTATCGAAACCCTTGGTGACATAAATAATATATTATATGACAGTGGAGATGGGTTTGCTTATAGAGTTAGAGATGAGATTGTATTTTACTGTTTATATGCCTTCGGTGGTGTTTTAGGAGAGCAGAACATATTAGAAGAAGAGGAATCTCTTGATCTATGCTTAAAGCAGAAGATACTACCAAGACTTCAGGGGAACTCAAGCGATATATTGAAGACCTTGATCAATATTTATTCATATGTAAACGAAGGTTTTAATATAGAGATAAACGGTGAGTATATAGATCAGAAGCAGCTTGATAGCATCAAAGAAAACAACAAAGAATCACACTACCCGGAAACATCAAAAAAGATATACTCAATGATCAGGAGGTATATAAGAGATGGATTCACAACCTTCTGGGAATAAGCATGAGATTTTAATTAATACGCCCAAGCTTGATGTTATCATAGATTATTCAAGGGCATCAGAGAAGAAAAAAGCAGCATCTTTTATTGATGATACAAGTTTATTTGTGGGTGGTGCTGCAGAAGAGATAAAGGTTGAAGAGAGACATAAAAGATTCATATTTCATGAATACACGGATTATGATGTACTCATCCAGGGAGATAGAGGTGTAGAGATAGAATTCTTTCATGAGAATCCACTTATAAGAAGATCACTTGTGAGAAGAGGAACAAGAGGAAACAATCTGCTTGATGGAACCATAAACTTCAGAGGTGATATAGGAAAGACTGAATTTTTAATAAGGGCAGATGGAGAAGACTATCTAAAAATAGTATGTGAGGTATATCCAAGCAAGATGGACTATAAAGAAGATTATCAGGCACTCCTTGATGATGTATCTAATGAGATGTATAACCTTGCATATGACTTCCTAAGAAGAACATATCTTTCTATGGATATAAAAGATTCAAAGGGGGAAACGCCTAACGAGTTCTACAGTATACTTAACTATGTTTTTCAAAGATTCACAAAGAGCTTGGAGGTTATCATGAGCCAGCCCCATCACCAGCTTATTAAAGAGCAACGTGTTCAAAGAGCACATAAGGTTAAAGGTGCCGGAAAAGAGACTCTTAACTGGCTTTTAAGGAATCCAAACGGACATATCCATAAAAGTGGAGGGTTTATCCCTGAGAGAGCACTTATGGTGAAAAAACAGGTGACCTATGATACAAAGGAGAACAGATTCCTAAAACATATTCTTAGAGATATCACAAAAAGATTAGACTCTTTCGAGAGAACTTACAAAAACAGCTGCAAAGGTTCATCAGGCAGGGGAAGAAACATAGATGAGATGGTCGTAGAGAATGTGGATACCATGAGGAGTAGATTAAAAAGGTATTTAAGCACAACATTCTTAAAAGAAGTAGGAGACATGAGACTCACTCACTGCTCAATCACACAGGTATTCTCAATGGGGATGGGATACAGGGATGTATATAGATACTATCTGATGATTCAGAAGGGACTATCCCTAAATGGTGAAGTATTCAGATTATCCATGAAGGAACTATCAACTCTTTATGAGTACTGGTGCTTTATAAAGATAAACTCAATACTGAGAAAGAAGTATAAGGTTAGGTCAGCTGATTTCCTTAAGATAAACAGAAGTGGATTGTTCGTAACCCTTAAGAAAGGGGTGCAATCAAGAGTTGTATATGAAGATGGGGAAGAGACCTTCACAATATGGTATAACAGTGAAAGAAAAACAAAAACCATTCTTCAAAAACCCGACAATATCTTTACTATAGACAAGGAAACAAGGGACGGAAAGATTTTAGAATTCGTATTTGATGCTAAATACAAGATAGATACAAGATCTGAATATATAAATAAATACGGAAGCGCAGGACCAAAGGAAGAAGATATAAACACAATGCACAGATACAGAGATGCATTATCTTATCAGATCAAAGATAAATATTCAAGTTTCATTGAGAATAAAAGGGCAGTTGAGGCAGTTGTCCTTTTTCCTCATAAGGATGAAGACGGATACAAAAAAAATCATTTCTTTAAAAGTATTGAACAAGTTGGTATAGGTGGGCTCCCATTTCTGCCGGGATCTACTTCAGAGGTTGAGAAAACTATAAATAGAATCATAGAAAACAGCTGAGATTGCTAATAGCAAAGCGTTGATAACCTTAACATTGATCTAAAAAAACAACTATGTTACGATCTTAATCACTTACTATAACTACACGAGAGGAAAAGATCACATGAAAATAAATCAATACATATTTCTAACCCATGAAGGCTACACATATCAACCAAACTCAGAATCCATAGAACCTGATATAGAAAATCTTCAAGTAATAGGGATTGCAGCAGGAGAAAATTCTGATGAAGCTTTTAGAAATCTTTTTAAAGAGAGAGAATATCTAAAAGAAACCAGCTTCGATAATATATTTTCTTATAGATTATTTGAGAATCACAAAGAAACTTATAGAGAGCATAGTATTAAGGAATATATATCAAAAACAAAAGATTAAACTGTAAATGTTAAGAGAGGAATAAAGCATGTACAACAAAAGTCAAATAATTAAAGATATTGAGGAAAGAATGGGTTCAGATAAAGATGATTCTTACATTATGCTAGAGGCATTGTTGAACATAACAAATAATGATATAAAGATAGTTCAAGAAATTGTACATAAAGAAAAGTGGTGTAATTACTATTTCGATACAAATAACTACTATGAATTATCCTGTGAGCTTGTTAATGATGATTGTCTTTGGGAAGAGCCTAATGAAGATGATGATTTCTACGAATTTCTTTTATATGAAAATGAAGAAGAGAAGCTGTGGCAGAGATTAAAACTTGGTGGGTGGTTTGTGTCTAAAGGTGTTGCTATATGTTTAGATGATGATATTGTGGGAAAATATTATAACAATTTTAATCGACATCAATAGTAGTTTCTAACAACACTAGGTAAACGAGAATACAACATTAAAACCATCATGAAAAACTCATGATGGTTTTCTATTAATTAAAAGACGTTACAATAAAACAGAATTTGTACCCAATATGCTATAATAAAAGAAAAATTATCCAATAAAACTGGTGGTGAAACCATGAAACAAGGAATCTACGAAGAAATAATAAGTCGTGAACTCAATGAAAAACTAAATGAGCTTAAAGATAATATGTACATAGATAAAGTTAATATTGATGTTGAAGAGGCAAGAACTGTCCTTTCTAAATATGTAAGTGAGGTTATTAGAAGAGGGCTTAGTTATATTAGAGAAGGTAAGAGTACTTCTAAAGATAATGAAAGAGAAGTTCTTCTTAAACAGATAAAAGCATGCAATGAAATTATAAATATGCTTAGTGAAATATCACAAGAGGAATCCTTAAGAGAATATGAAATAAGTGAAGAGGCTGAGATTTTAATGTCTCTATATTCTAAGATAAATTCAATTAGAAGTGTCAACGATAAAGTTAAACCTATAAGACCAACTACTCCTATATCTGAGAGTTCATTATTCACAGGTGCATCAAAGGAACCTAGTCTTGTTAGTGAATTTAAAAAAGAGATAATGTCATGTGATTCAATAGATATGCTTGTTTCCTTTGTTAAGTGGAGTGGTATTAGACTTATATATGAAGAGTTAAAGAAGTTCACCAGCATTGAGGGAAATAAAGTTAGAATAATAACTACATCATATATGGGGGCTACTGATTATAAAGCAGTTGAGGAGCTTAGCAAACTTAATAATGTGGAGATAAAGATATCCTATGATACAGAAAGAACAAGACTTCATGCTAAGGCATATATGTTTAAGAGAGAAACGGGTTTTACAACTGCATATATAGGATCATCAAACCTATCTAATCCTGCTGTAACAAGTGGTCTTGAGTGGAATATGAAAGTAACTGAGAAAGATTCATTTGACATAATTAGAAAATTTGAAGCAACCTTTGAAAGCTATTGGAACGATGGAGAATTTATTGTATTCAATGGAGAAGATGAAAATAATAAAATTCAACTTAAGAGAGCTTTGAAAAAAGATAATAGGGAGAAAAATGATTTTAACTTTATTTTAGATATACATCCTTACTATTATCAAAAAGAGATACTTGAAAAGCTTCAAGCAGAAAGAGAAATCTTTGGGAGAAATAAAAATCTTCTAGTAGCTGCTACTGGTGTTGGTAAAACTGTTATATCAGCATTTGATTATAAGAGATTTAGAAAAGAAAGAGCAAAAGAAAGTAATAGATTGTTGTTTGTTGCTCATAGAGAAGAAATTCTTAAGCAGAGCAGAGATACCTTTAGAGCTATACTTAAGGATGGAAACTTTGGTGAAATGTTAGTTGGAACATATAACCCTGAAGGACTTGAACATCTTTTTATAAGCATACAGAGTTTCAACAGTTCTAAACTATATGAAAAGACATCAAATGATTATTATGATTTTATAATTGTGGATGAATTCCATCACGCAGCAGCACCATCCTATAGGAAGTTATTAGATTATTATAAACCAAAGGTTTTATTGGGGCTTACAGCAACCCCTGAGAGAATGGATGGAAAAGATATTCTAGAACATTTTGATGATAGAATAGCAGCAGAGATGAGATTAACAGAAGCTATTGATAGAAAACTTCTATGTCCTTTTCAATATTTTAGTGTAGCTGATACTGTAGATTTATCAAAGGTTAAATGGGGTAGAAAAGGATACGATACAACAGAGTTAACTAATTTATTCACTGAAAACTATATGAGAAGCATACAGATACTTAATAGTTTAAATAAATATGTAACGGATTTAGATGAGGTTAAAGCATTAGCTTTCTGTGTTAGTGTTAAACATGCAGAATATATGGCTAACTTCTTTAATAATCATGGTATAGATTCAATATACCTTACTGGAGAATCAAAGGATGATGAAAGAAAATCTGCTAAAGATAAGCTGACAAAAGGAGAGATTAAGTTTATATTTGTAGTTGACCTTTATAACGAAGGAGTAGATATCCCTGCAGTAAACACAATTTTATTCCTAAGACCTACTGAGAGTTTAACAGTATTCCTTCAACAGCTAGGAAGAGGACTTAGACTATATGAGAATAAAGAGTGTTTAACAGTACTGGATTTTGTAGGGCAAGCACATAAGAGCTACAATTTTGAAGAAAAGTTCAAGGCATTAATGGGTAAAGGAAAACATTCAGTTAGACATTCAATAGAAAATGGATTTATAAATCTACCAAAAGGATGCCATATACAATTAGAAAAACAAGCAAAGGAATACATTCTTAATAACATAGATAGATCACCAAATAATAAAGCAAAATTAATTAGCAGAATGAAGACCTTTGAAAGTGATACTGGAGAAAAGATTACACTAGAGAAATTCTTAGAATATAATCATTTATCATTAATAGAATTCTATGGAGCACAAGGAAAGAGAAACTTCTCAAGAATGATGGTTGAATGTGGACTAATAAAAGATTTCAAGGATAGAGATGAAGAACTAATAACTAAAAGACTTAAGAATCTATTTCATATTAACTCTAGAAGGTTTATTAAGTTCAGTGTAGATTTATTAAACAATCTGATTAATACAGGTTCTGTTAATACTGAATCATATGATGAAGAAGAGATTTTAATGATAAATATGCTTTATTACACATTCTTCGGGAAACACCCTGAGAAAGAAGGTTTTGATAGCATAGTACAAGGATTAGAGAGTCTGGGGAAAAATAAGATTATGATTCAAGAAGTTATAGATATCCTTCAATTTAATTATAAACACTTAAATTTCATAGATAAGAAAGTGGATATTGGAACACCATGCCCATTAGATTTACATTGTGCATATACAAGAGATCAGATACTTGCGGCATTAGGTGATATGAATGAATATAAGAGTCCAGCTCTTCAAGCAGGAGTAAAATACTTTAAAGATAGAAAGTTAGATGCATTCTTTATAACCCTTAACAAGAGTGAAAAAGAATTCTCACCATCAACCTTATATGAGGATTATGCAATCAATGAAAAATTATTTCACTGGCAGAGTCAGAGCACTACATCTGTAGAGAGTCCTACCGGACAGAGATACATTAATCACAGAAGAGATAACAATAAGATTGCATTATTTGTTCGTGAGTATAAAAAGGTTGATGGAATAACAGGAACATACACATACCTAGGAACCGCAGAGTATGTTAGCCATCAAGGAAACAGACCAATAAGCTTTGTGTGGCGACTCCATGAGAGTTTACCACCTGGGATGGTTAAGGTTGCTAATAAGAGTATATTGTAAAAAATAAAAGTAGATTGATGTTGTGGTTCATATATGTATTTTGATTTTTGTTATTGTTTTCTAATCAACAATCAAAATGAGAACATTAAATACTTATTACTTAAATTAAGTATAGAAGGTATATTTTTAATGATTAATAAGAAGTTTTATGAAAAAAATTTGAAGAGAAAGTTTAGAAAAGAGCTTAAATGAAATTAAAGAATATAATTTCATTTAAGAGAAAAGAAAAATTATTAGTTTTTGATTTAAAGATTATTGGGAGTGTATCAATACTAGTTATACCAATATTGAATTGGTATGTAAACAATAGACTTAGCGTCGCATATGAAGCAACTGAATTAATAAAAATTATAAATATTAAAAGCATGAGATATTCAATAATGGAAGATATTATACGGGAAGAACTTATTATTAATTGTTATGATGAAAAAATAGGTGAGATAGAATCGAAAAAAAACATAGATGAGCCTGTATTGATAAAAAAGAAATACACATGGAAATAAAAAATAGCAAGTTTAGTCGTACCGCCTTCACTAAAACCCTCGGAGATGATAATAGCAACAAGAAATTCACATTCTATTCCAATTTCTTAAAGCACTACAGGGGTGTTTATTTTTAATATATATGTATATTTTATCATATAAAATGTCAAGTAAATAATTTTTGACTATGTCATAATAATATCAGGGATGGTGATAAAATGACTTGGGTAGAAAAAATTAAGCAAGCAATTGAATACATAGAAGCAAATCTTTTGGATGAAATTACTATTGAATCAGTAGGTAAAGCCATAAATTATGCCCCTTCATCTTTTCAAAATTTATTCAGTGCAATAACAGGATACTCTGTTGGAGAATATATTAGATTTCGTAGGTTAACTTGCGCCATTGATGATATTTTAGAGGGCAATTTATCTATTACAGATATAGCATTTAAATATGGATATGAAAACCTTGAATCATTTTCAAGAGCCTTTAAACGATTGTATAATTGTTCTCCATCAAATTTTAAAAAAGGCAGCTTAAATCATTTGAAATTCAATCCAATTGTGATTAATTTTGAAGTAAGGGGCGGATTTAGTATGTCGAAAAATTACATTCCAGATTTGTTGAAAGTTGACTGGTCAGATACTCAAAGGCAAAATGAATTTGTAAACAGTGTTGTTTCTGTTCTTAGGTCACTTGGTGAAAATGTTGATTATGATTATGTCTGTGCGGTATCAGGAAGTGCATTTAGGACTTCATTTTCAATGCCTTCAATCTGTGAATGGAATCACGGTAATTACCATGTAATCCATACTCCTATTATTATTGAACATACCTTTAATATGCTCGGATATAAAGTTGCTCATCATTTAAAAGGCGACTATGAAGCTGATAAGAAATTAATTATGGATAGCATAGATAAGGGTGTTCCAGTTATTACACTTGAAGGTGTTATCAATTGTTCAGATTCTTGTGTTATTTCAGGGTATGATAATGATGGTGATGTACTTTTAGGTTATAACCCTTTTATGTATGTTAATGAAGACCATGATGAAGCAAATGATGACACAGGATATTTCAGAAAATCAAACTGGCATAGCGATTTCTTTGATCAAGGTAGTAAGGGGAGGATAATTGTCATTGAAGGTAAGTGTGAAAAACCTTCAAAAGAAGAAGCTTTCACAAAAACCTTAAATCTGATTAAACATTTGATTTCAGATGAGAATATGGCGACTGGTCAATATAATGGACTTGCTGCTCATAAAGCATTTGCTAACGCATTATTAACATATAATTGGGAAGATAATTTTGAACCTTATCTCAATGTTATGTGTAATTACAAGCAATATCTTGATAGACAATATGCAATCAAGTTTCTTTATGATAATGACAGAGAAGATTTGGTTAAATATTATGAAAAGATTGCAGCACTTTCTATTCAACTGGCACAGCTAATTCCACAGGATTTTTCTGCTTTTGACCTGTTTAGTAATAAAGAGAATTTAAAACCATACTGTGATATATTACTTCAAATTTCTGAATTGGAAAAACAAGCAGTTGAACTTATGTAAAAAAATGTGAAGTATAGATTATTTATATAACACGAAAATATATCATTAATCTAGAAAATAAAAGGGGGGATTTTTATGGAGTTTAAAATAATATCATTACCACCGTTCAAAGCAGCATCATCTGGAGTGGATAAGGATTTTGATTTTTCTTCCAATGGTATTTTAGGGAAGTTTGATAAGTATTTTTCCGCAATTAAGCCATTAGAAAGAGATAGATTTATGCCTAGAGATTTTTTGTTTTTTGATGAAGAACAACAAGGCATGGTATGGTGGTGGGCATTGAGTGAGGATATGGATGATGGTGGCAACGAAGTCGTTGATTTCGAAGGCGGGTACTATATAACTTATGTTTACAAAGATGGAGATGAAGAAACAAATAGTAGGTTATATAATGAAGCTTTGGAATATATTAAAAATTCTGATGTTTTACAACTGGATATTCGCCCAAATCATTATGCTATGGGACATATTATTACACCATCAGAGATTATAGAAGCACAAGGATGGGCACAAATGGAAACATTTATCCCAGTTAAGTTAAAAGTAACTTCTAATTTGTAATACAAATTATGGGGATAATCTATAGTTCATATTTAATGTCATACAATAAAAAAACTAATAATTTTTTTAACGCCGTATTATTCAAATTGAATTTTACGGTGTTTTTCCTTCCTAGAGTTAATAAGAAGATTAAAGAGTTTATAAGGACGATGGAATAAGGTAATAAAATAGAGTGGGATAATTGAGTTGAAAATGGAAGCTCATGGGCAAGCATAAATTATGTTAATTCTGGGATTGTTAGGGATATAGGCTGAGGTAGTGGGGGAGCCACTGACTTTCATTTTATATTTATATAAAACATGAATAATATGGTTATATATAGTAAAATAAGTATAAAAAGATATATAAAATAACTTAAAAGGTGATAAATATAATGGATGTGATAAAAGAGGTTTCTATAGAAAGTATATTCAAGAATGCGATAACATAGTAATCCATCGCCAATTTACTTTTCTGAGCTAACAGGGCAGTTGTTGACTATTGCAAGCAGATTGCAAGCATATTTTTCTGCAAGAATCTTTCAAAAAGAGAATCCCATAAAGAAAAAAAGAAAGGTGGAGTTATATTAGTTGATGGTGAAGATTACATGAAAGCTTGCCTCAGGGTATGGTTAGGTTGCTAATAAGAGTATATTGTAGAAGATGTATTGAAAGTCTGAAAATCTGAAATTAATTTATAAGATATAACTATAGATAAGGAGTTTTTTTATGATAAAGAATTACAAAAAATCTTTAATTGAACCACTTGATAAAGAAGAACTTCATATATTCCATTCGAGTGATTCATTAGATCGATGTATTAGTGAAATATATGAGATTATTAATAATAAAGTTCATGGAGCATACCTAATTGGAGGAATTAGAGGAGTGGGTAAGACTTCACTTATAAATTTATGCTGCGAGAAGTATAGGTATAGTGACTTAGTGAGAATTAATTTAGATTGTAACAAAATTATTAATATAGAAAATTTTATATATTTTTTTGTTGAAGCTTTACGAAAATCTATTCAAACAGTTGATTTGCCAGAAGAGATTTTTTCAGAGATAGAAAATATATCTAAAAAAATAATTAGTAATTATTCAAGTAAAATAACAAGTGGGTATGATAATAATAAAAGTCAACATATTAGATTTGAAGATGTTGACGAAAATAATATTGATTTGAATTTAAACATTTTTAAATTTTTTGGACAAGCATTTAATATAAGAAATGCTTTTGGTCAAAAAATTAGTAAATCTTCAATAGCTGAAAGTAGTAAAAAGAACTGTCATATTCAAGAAATAGAAGAACGGAACGATATTTTCATATTAATTGAAAAGTTAACAATTGTTTTAAAAAAAATAGCTACATGTGAAAAAAAATATCGAATTGTAATTACTGTAGATGAACTTGATAAACATAATGAAAGCTTTATAGAGGAATTATTTGATTATTATAAAAATCTATTTCTGAACTCTCATATAATTACTTTTTTTATAGTTGACGCAATAAAATATATAAATATTCGTAATAAAAGTGAAATTGAAAACAAATTATTATCATATTTTATTAAATGTATATATGTGCCAACATTAGAACATAAAGATGTTAAGGACTATATGTATCGTGAGTTCGAGATAGAAAGTTATAAAAACATAATGGAGGTTGATTATTTAACCTTTGGAATTTTCAGAAAAATGAATACTTATAAATATCAGCATGGATACAATGGAAAGTATATTTTTGCACAAGCTTTTATTTATTATATTTTCACATCAGAAGAAGAACAAGATACTTTCTTTGAAGGATATACTTATGATTTATATAAGTATTTTGTTAAAGAGCTTATTCAATATATATTTAGGCAAAAAAGAATAACTTTAAAATATATATGTGATTATTTTGAAAAAAAGATGGAAAAATTCAATGTATATATAGACTATAATAATTTTATAATCAAAAGATTAGATGAATTGTCTTTAAAATATAATTTCGTTACTGTTACACAATTATCTAGTGATTATAAGGTTTATGATTTTATTTTAGAAAACTTCAAAGAATATAAGATATTAGATGATTACATGATTCAAAAAATTGAGTATAAGTTAAATTCAAGAGATTGCAGGAATATTAATAAATATATTTATAGAAGAGAGTTATTTCCTGTTACTATTACAGACCACAAAACAGAGGCGTTTTATTATGCTATAAGATTTATAGAAACCATGGGTAAATTTATTGATAATGTGATTATTGTAGAGAAAATATCAACATTTATGGATGGAGAAGTATTTAAATATTCGGCTATTTTAATTATAAACAAGCCAGTAGGTAAGATCGTTTATATTATTGATGATTGTAGTTTTTCATATGAGGGGCCATTAACTGTAAATCAATTAATTAAATTTATGAGAGTTAATAATATTAAGCTTATTAAAATTGAAACAGATGATGAACCAGTAAAAGAAAATCTTGAGTACATATTAGAAAAAACTGAAGAGCAAATTTGAGAGCAAGGGGAAAAGGAATGGACTTTATAGATACATTTAATAATTTCATTATTTTTTATACTATATTCAATATATGTTTTAGATCTATTAATTATTTTGTAGTAACAGTAGTACTTAATATTTTAAGAGAATTTGCTTATTATATTAATAATAAAACAAAAGTAATAATTAAAAATAAAATTAATAAAAGAATAAATATTTCTAAGTTAGAAAGCTGTATAGCGTTAGAAAGTTATTTCAGATTAAGGATATTTCTAATAAATATAGATAGGGTTATAGTTAAATATTTTCAATTTTTATCAAGTGGATATTTTAGTGTAAGGGAAAATATTATGAAATCTACAATTGAATTAGTAAAGTCTGCATTTAAACCCTGCTTATTTAATGTATTATGTGGAATATATGTTAATTATTTTATATTAAATAATAATAATTTTATAACTTCGTTTTATAGCAGTTATTATAGTGTACATGATATAATCAGTAATTTTAATGTTTATATTGATCAACTTGATAAAAAGTATAAAGATTTTATGATTATAATTATTTTTGTCCCTTTTTTTAAAAGTATTTATGATTTTATTTATTTTAGGTTTAAGAATCAATATAATAAAGAAGAAATAAGAAATAGGTTTAGAACTATGATAGATAATATTTATAATAATATTAAACAAAGTAATTATTTGACTTATCGAAGAATAGACGAAGTAGTTAAGAATATTACTTTTAATATAGGTTTTAATTTTAAAGATTCAAAATTGAATCCAATAAAAGAGAGAAATATATCTTTTGATGAAGAAAATAAAGTGAAGTTTTTTAAGATATCACATGATATAGAGAGGAACTATAAGATTATTAAAGATATTCATAATCAAGACAATAGTATTAATTCAACAAAAATTACTGTCATAAGAGAGTATTTATGGGAGGAGTTAAATTGGTTTTATAATATAGAAAGGGTTGAAAAAAAAGTCTTAGATTATCAAGAATGTTCAGTTACGTATAAAAAGTGCAGAGGATATTTTGAAAAGAATGAAAATCAAATATATAAACATTTATTTACTAATGCAAGAGTTATTAATAAAGAACCCTTGAAAAGGTTAGAGTATTATATTAAAGAAGTTGAAGATTATTTAGTTAAATATAAAGAAGATATAAATGAATATATTTTTAAATTACTAGTTGTTAGAGTCGCTACAGTAAGATTTTATCCAGAATTAATGAAAATCTTTTATTCGAGAGATTTGTTATATTTAGCTGTTTCAATTATAAAATTAGCATTCATGAAGTATTTTATAATTTTAAAAACTATTTTATACTAAGAAATTAAATGTATGGGGGTCAGACCCCAAGGAAATAAAAAAGGAGGAATAAATATCAGCAGTATATTTAATAGGTTATTAAGTTTATACAGTAAAAATAGTAACGCTAATAAAACTCCATTAGAGGATTTTACAACTGAGATTTTAGTGGGCTTATTAGAAAGTGATGCAAGCTTATTAGATAAGTTTACTAACAATATTCTAGATGTACAAGGAGAAAATTTTAGAATTAGATCTCAAAAAAAGTATTATGTAAAAGATGATATGGATTGTATTATTGATGTTGTTATAGAGAATGATGAGGTTCTTTGTTTCCTTGAAAATAAAGTGAATTCTAAAGAGGGATATAAACAACTACAAAGATACACAACTCTATTAAACAATATTGAAAAAGAACAAAATAAAAAAGTATATTTAAGATATTGTACTAAATATTATGATGAAAAAGATATTACAGATATTGATTTTAAGCAATTTAGATGGAATCATATTTATAAATTTTTAAGTGATTACAGTGAGGATAAATTTGTTAAAGAATATATGGATTTTTTAAGGAGTGAGAATATGGCAGGAGCAGATAATTTCAATATTCAAGATTTGATGGTATTGAGTAATATTAATTCAACTTTTTCTAAAATAAATCAGTGTATAGATACTATAAAGCCTAAATTTAAAGAACTTTTTGGACAACCATCTAGGTCTACTGGTGTGAATACATTAGGAGAGAATAATGGATATTGGATTTGGAGTAATAAGAAGCTGGCAGATGGACAAGTTGTTATAAATTTAGGGTTTTGGTTTGAAGACGGTCATGAGATTCCTGCTTTATGTGTAGAATTAGAGTATGGTAAGAGTAAATCTAAATATGAAGAACTTAAAAGAGTAATTAAGGAAATGGGGATTGATGATATGAAAGAGGAAGAGGGAAAAGCATCAGTATGGTTTTCTGAGGATTTATCAAGTTTCTTTAAATATGATAATCAATTAGAAAGAATAGAAGAGTGGTTTGTTGAAAAGTTAGATATTATAGATAAGTTGTTAAGAAAGGTTGGGGGAAACTAAAAAAATGAATAAGCGGATGATATTTAGTAATATTGAACAAGTAAAAAGTTGTAGAGAAAAGATAGTAAGGATAACAAATGAAAAAGTAAAAGAATTATTAAATATAGGAACAGGGTTAGAGTTACTCCGTCAGGTGAAATTCACTCAAAATGGGTATGACCCACTATTTGAAAAACCTTTAAATTTTATAGAACAGACTAATCAAACATTTACATACTTAGTATCATTAGCAGCGCTTGAACATTTGTTAACACTTTACCCGAATAGATCTTTTAGTGTTAATTTTGGAACAAGCCCAGGTTATGATATAGAATCAGAGGATGGGAGTATTATCTGTGAATGTTTTGCTGCAACTGCACCAGATAGCAATTATAAACTTAAAAAGGATGTAGAAAGATTAGTTAATAATCAATTATCAACTAAAAAATATGTTATTTATTATGCTGAAATACAAAAAGAAAAGCATGTAGATAATATAAGGAATAAATACAAAGAAGTGGAAATAATTTCATTAAGTTCATTGGGGATATGATATTAGATTAATTAAATACATCATGTATAAATAGACTAATTGCCTATAGTACATATCACTATCTTAATTAAACAGGAGTATAACAATGAGAGAATACTTAACTATTGGAGAAGTTTCAAAATTATTAAATATATCCGCTTATAATATAAGGTACTATGAAAAAGAAGGATTAGTAAAAGCTTCACATGTATCTGATAGTGGATATAGGTTATATAGTTATGAGGATGTTTACATTTTAAATACCATCATAATTTTAAGAGAGAGTGGTCTTTCAATTAAGGAAGTAAAAAAACTAATTAATAATTATAATAAAGAGAGTTATATACAAGCTATGAAAAAATCATATGAAAAATTAGATAAGGAAATAAATCGCTTAAAATTACTTAAAGATGATATCAATGAAAGTTTAGAAATTATAGACAAGTATGAGAAAAACAAAGAGACATTTAGCTTTAAAGATTTCCCTGAAAGAAGATTTGTTTGTATTAAAAAAAGTGATTATGAAATGGATTATTCAATTAAAGAAATTTATGATATTTGTGATGAGAATAGAATTGATATGTCAGTAATGTATAAAAGAGATTTCTATTACATTTTAGAGGAGAATCAAATAAGCGTTTGTCTACTAGATGATAATCAATATAATCTTAAGTCAATGATTTATAAAAAAGGAAAATATTTAAGATATAGTTTTTTTGTAAATAATGATATGGAAATAGAAGGACGAATGGAAGAAATGTTTGAGTATATTAATAAGAATAATATAGAGTATGAAGGGGATCCGATTCTAATAATTGGCTTAAAAGCTTCAATGATAAGTGAATCAGGGTATATAGGAGAATTGCAAATAAAAATTAAATAGTAAAAATAAATGTGAAAATGCTCTTGAAAATAGGGCATTTCTTTTTTTGAAAAAACTCTTGACCTTAGAGTTACTCTAAAGTGTATGATTTAAGGGAAGTGGTGATTTCCATGAAAGTATATATTATTAAAGCATGTGCTGAAAGGATGGTTAAGGAATATAAAAAAATATATGACTGCGCTGCTAAAGGAGGAGTGAGTAATATTAATAATGATGTACAAAATACAACAAATATAGATTTTATATTAAATGAAAAACCAATAAAGGTACTAGTAAAATTAGGAATCCCCGCTATACTAATGGCACTTTTAGATGAACTAAATAGTTTTATTGATGCTATATTTATGGGGCAATACTTTGGGAGTGATGCAGTATCATCTATGTCAATAATCTTACCTATTATGTTATTAATGGTGGCTTTTGGCACATTGTTTTCAGAGGGTACCTCAATAGCAATAGGCAGATATCTTGGTGCAAAAAATATACAAAAAGCTAATGAGTATCTTACAAATACAGTTGTAATTACTGCGATTTCAAGTGCTGTTTGTGGTGTAATATTCTATTTTTTAACACCAGTAGTTATAAGAATATTTGATGTTTCAGAAGGTGTTAGATATTTTGCAGATATATATTTGCGAATACTAAGTTTAGGAATGCCAATATTTATGCTGGTTATAGTCCTTGCTAAAAATGTATACACCGAAGGCAAAACATCTTATCTGCTTATTACTACATTCATACAGTTAGGGTTAAATATTATTATTAATTATGTATTGATTGGTATATTAAGGTTTGGTGTTAAGGGAGCAGCGTTGGGGACGCTTCTATCAGAACTTTTGCAAATTAGTATGCTAATTAAATATATTAATTCAAATAAAATGGCAATGAAATTTAGCTTTAAAGAGTTACGTTTAAATAAAGCTTATTTTAAAGAAGTTATTAGTTTAGGGTTACCCATATTTTTATCCATGATATTGTTAGCTATTACAATGGGAATAGAAAGTAAAATAATAGCTAAGTTTGGGACAGCAGCACTTAGTGTGCAGACTATTACAGGCTATGCTTTTTCAATAAGTAGTTCTATTGCAGGCGGGATAATGAGTGTTTCAGTAGTTATCCTTTCATATAGTGTAGGGGCAAAAAAAATTAAAAGATTTTATGAAATTCTAAAATATTCAGTATTGGTTGTATTCATAGTTGTTACAAGTGTAAATCTAATATTAGTTATAAACAGTAGTCTCGTAGTAAGGATGTTTACTAATTCATCAAATGTAATTAATCTCATTAAGATTCCAGCTTTGATATATGGTCTTACAGCACCATTAATATTTACAACAAATGTTGTGTTATATGCAATGCAGCCTGTAGGTATGGAAAAAACATCGTCGATTCTTTTTGCATTACAACAAGTTCTAATGTTTATGCCATTACTTTTTATATTAAAAGAATTCGGGCTTGTATGTGCATTATCTGCTCAACCATTATCAGAAGTAATAGGAGGTATAATTACGATTATTCTTATACCTTTGTTTATAAAAAGAACAAATAATTATTTTATAAAGAAAAAGGAGGTAGATAATACATAAGAGTACGTATAACCTTTAATAAATAGAATATTCAATATAAAACAAGTGTAATTTAGTTTACATAAATCAACATTATGTGGAGGTTAAGAGAATGAAGAAAAAATCAATGAATCTGTTAGGAGTTGTTTTATTAATGGTAGCAATACTTGCTGGATGTGTACATAAAACTTCTTCACATGGAGTATCTGAAGAAAAAAAAGCTTCAAGTATTGAAAAAAAGAACAATGTTTATGTAGAAAGCGAGTTTGCCCCATTAAAACGTGTGGTACTTACACAATCTGAAGTTATGGATGATATGGAGTTAGGCGATATAGATGAAGACATGGATGATGACGAAATGGTTGGAGATATATATGAATCGGATGAGAAGGAAGAAATTTTTAGCATGTCACCAGAAGAATATAAGAAAGCATGGGAAACAGAACGTGATAATCTTAAAAAAGTATTAGAAAAATATGGAGTTGAAGTACTGAGACCACGCCTTCTCACGAGTACTGAAAAGGAACTAGGAAAAGTAAGAAACGGTTTTACAGATGGAACAGGTGTAACAAACTGTTTTGCAAGAGATCCCTTTTTTACAATTGGTAATCATATAATTGAAGGTTCTTTTAACATTATTAGTAGACGATTGGAAGTATTGCCCATTCGAGATATTTTAATCAGTGAAGCAAATAAAAATAATAGTTATTACGTTGCCGTGCCACAACCAGATATTTCTGAAGGTTTAGAATCTGCTAAAGGCCCATTTCTAGAAGGGGGAGATATCCTGGTCTACGGCAAGACAGTATTTGTTGGAAATTCAGAACGAGCTTCTAACAAGGCGGGAATCACATGGTTAAGAAATTATCTTTCTCATTTTGATTATAAGGTGGTTGAAGTGAAATTGGATCCGGACATTTATCATCTTGACTGTGCTTTGAGTCTTGTTAGAGAAGGACTTATGATTGTATGTGAAGATGCTCTTCCAAATGGAATTCCGGATGAGTTGAAGTCTTGGGATAAAATTGAGGTTTCATATGATGATGCACTAAGAACTGCTATAAATGGTCTTCCAATAAATGAAAAAGTATATGTAGCCGATATTGCGTTTAAGGATTCAATAGGAAAAGAATTAGAAAAGAGAGGCATTACTGTTGAATATATTGATTTCAAAATATCAAGGAGCCTAGATGGAGCGTTTCGTTGTAGTACACAGCCGCTTCTTAGACAAAGTGATAGTAAATAAATCAACCAGAACAAATCTATTCCACTGACAGAGTCAGAGTACAACATCATTAGTGCCAATAATAAAGCCGTGCATTTTTGCATGGCTTTATCTTATTTATGCAAACAGTAGTAATATTGAAAAAACACATAATAATTCCATATATTGGACTGATTTAATCGAATTTGAAAGTTTTTGAAGATATTTATAGTTAGTAAATTATTTTATAATATGTTAATCTTAAATTGTTAATAAATTAACAAGATGTAAAGTGAAAAATGATTAAAATCTGAATCATATTAGGGGGCATATAAATGAGTTATCAAAAATATTTTATTGATTTTCATGAAAGATAGAATCAAGTCTTGAGCTTAAAGAAGATTTAATGACAAAAATAAATAATATATTTGAATGTAACTATTATAGAAAACAATTAATACGAGTTATTGATTATTTGACAATATGGCAATCCTTGAATATGAGTAATAGTAAAAGAATATCTATGGAAACTAATCAAAAGGTTTGTGAATTATATAACACATTAAATACAGTATCTAATGAAGATAATAAACTTAAAGGATGCGAATTTCTGAAAGAAATGTTCGGTAAAAACTTTTATGTTTCTTCAAAAATTGCTTACTACATGAAAATAACATGCATTGTTGTATAAAAAATAGATATAGAGGTGAGTGAAAATGAGTAATTATTTTAATATTGTAAAACAAGAAGATTCTGTTTCAGATGTTTTTAACATTGAAGAAGATAAGGTTTTTCATATAGTACATAAAATCAACCAAATAAAAGAAGAAGCATATATGAACGGATATAATCGGGAGGAATTATTAAATTATTATTTAGAAGAAAAGTTTGCAAATTTACTTGATGAGATGGACGTAGATTCAGAGGTAAGTACATATGTAGAATATTATCCCTTAACAAAAGCTAAGATTGAAAAATCAAAGAATGCAGTGAGTCTGATAACAGAATTTATAGAAAATCAAGAAAAGTTATATGAGTTTGTTTTAGAAAATAATTATGAAATAGTATGGTATTAGAATTTAATTAATATTAAAGAGAAATATTCTTATAAAGTTAAACTTAAATAAAAGGAAAGTTAAAAGTCATAGCCAGTAAGGTGGGTTATGACTTTTTTTTGCTAATTTAAAAACATATTTTCTACAAATATCTAATAGAATATAGGGATTACAAATTAATTAATATAGAAGGCAGGCTAATATGAAAGTAGTATGTATAATACAAGCAAGAATGGGATCAAGTAGATTACCTGGCAAAGTATTAAAAAAAATTGTTGATAAATCTGTACTAGAACATGATATTTATAGATTAAGAAAAGCAAAGAACATTGATGAAATAGTTATAGCAACTACAATTGAGAATAGAGATAATGCTATAGTTGAAGAAGCCAAGAATCTAGGGGTAAGGTATTATAGAGGTTCTGAACTTGATGTTTTAGAAAGATATTATTATGCAGCAAAAGAAACTCAAGCTCATATTGTAGTAAGGGTGACTAGTGATTGTCCCTGCATAGATCCAATTTTAATAGATGAGATAATTAATAAATTTAAAATAGAGTTTTTAGAAGGAAATTTAGATTATATAAATAACACTTTAGAATTATCTTTTCCAAGGGGCTATGATGTAGAAGTGTTTTCATTTAAGGTTTTGGAGATAGCTTATAATAATGCAAAAGAAAAGTTTGAAAGAGAACATGTTACACCATATATATACTGTAATAAAGATAAGTTTAAGGTTCAGGTGTATAAGAGTGATGTAGATTACTCAAATATTAGAGTTACATTAGATACTGAAGAAGATTTAAATGTAATTACAAAGGTGTATGAAAAATTGTATAAGGAAAATAAGTGTTTTGGGTTACAAGATGTAATAAATTTATATAATAGTAATCCAAAAATATTTGCTATTAATCAGAAAATAATTCAAAAAAAATTTAGTGAGTAAAAATAGGTGAGAATTATGAGAAGTTTTGTTGTTACTGGAGTTACCAATGGATTAGGCAATGAACTTATAAGATTATTTCATGAACTTAATATAGGTAAATTATATTTATTAGGAAGAAAAATTCATAGAATCCAGTCAGTTGTAAAGAGTGCCAAACTATATGAAGTAGATTTTAGTAAACTGGATATAGATGTATTAGAGAAGTTAATGAAAGATGTATTTCGAAAAATTACCAATAATGATGAAGTCATCTTTATAAATTGCGCAGGGGTAGTAAATCCCATAGAATTTGTTGAAAACATTACAAATGATCAACTACTAACTAGCTTTAATGTTAATTTGGTTTGGCCTTGTATGCTAATTAAAGAATTGGTAAAGGAAGTTCAAAAAAAGAATTGCGATTTTAGAATTATAAATATTAGTTCAGGTGTAGCTTATAAACCGCTTCCAGGTTGGTCACTGTATTCTACATCAAAAGCATCAATTAATATTTTTCTTGAGACATTAGCTCAGGAAAAGAGGCATTATAAAATTGTTTCTGTGGATCCTGGAGTTATGGATACAAATATGCAAAGAGAGATTAGAAGTGTAGAAAAAAAAGATAAAGAATTTAAGTATTTAAAGGATTTTAGAGAATTTAAAGAAAAAAATCTTTTAGTTTCACCCAAAGAAGTAGCTAATAAAATTTTAATGACATATGTTCAAAATTGGAAAGCTAGCAACAGTTATGAAAAAATTTCTATGTATAATGAGGAATAAAGATGAAAATAGTAATATTTGGAGATATACATGGTAATAGGTATGCATTTGATTGTTTTTTAGATGAGATTAAAAAGATTGATTCAGAATATATTTTTTTCACAGGAGATATAATGGGGTATTATTATAATCAATCCTATATAGTAAGAAAATTAGCATCTATAGATAAGTTAATAAGCGTTTTAGGAAATCATGACAAGATGTATTTAGATGCTAATAATAATGAGGATGATTTAATAAAATTGTCTAATAAGTACGGTAGAAGTTATATTTTATGTAGTAAAGATACTTTTATAAGTGAATATCTCAGAAAGCAAAAAGAAAAGGTTGATATTACAATCGTAAATAGGCGTATAATACTAGTTCATGGCAGTATTGACAATTTTATAAATGGAAGAATATACCCAGATAAAGTTGGTGAATTATCAGAGATTATAAATGTAGATTATGTGCTATTTGGTCATACTCATTATAGAATGAATGAGAAAATTGGAAATACACGATGGGTAAATCCAGGTTCATTGGGACAACCTAGAGACGGAAAAGAACCCAGTTACTGTATTATTGATTTAGAAAATGATACTGTAGAATATAAAACAATTTTTTATAATAAAAAATTATTGTTAGAGGAAATTAGAAATAATGATCCGGATAATATTTATTTGAAAGAGGTATTGTTTAGGAGGGATAGTGATGAGTAATAATAATAGGGTGATTTTGGTTACTGGTGTTGGTGGAGATATTGGACAAAGTGTAGTTAAGTGCATTAAAAGAAGAACTAATGACAAAGTAATTGGATGTGATATTGATTATTATGGGGGAGGAAAAGCTTTTGTAGATAAGTTCTATGTAGCGCCTAGAGTATCAGAAGGGGATAGATATATTGATTTTATTAAATTTGTAGTTAGAGAAGAAAAGATATCTCATATAATACCTATAACTGAGTATGAAATAAAGTTATTTACAGATAAAAAAATAGAAAAGTTATTTAAAGAAGTTAAGGTTGTAATAAATAATCAATTTATTACAAGTACATTTTTAGATAAATATAAAACAATAGAGTTCTTTATGGAAAATCAAATTTCTTATCCTAAAACTATTCCTTTAGATCAGTATAATAATGAATTCCAGTACCCAGTTATTATAAAGGAGAAATCCTCTAGAGGGGGAAAAGGAGTATATATTGTTAATTGTGATAGAGAGCTAGAACAATATACTAAAGAAAAGAAAGATGCATTAGTGCAAGAGTTTATAGGAAATGAAGACGAAGAGTATACTATGGCTGTATTCTCTGATGGGAAGAATGTTAACTGTATAGCTTTTAGAAGGATTTTAGGATATGGAAGTTTAAGTAAATTTGTTCAGTTAATTAATGATGAGAAAATAATGGCTTTAGGTAAGAAGATTGCAGAAAAAACACAATTAAAAGGATCTATTAATGTGCAAATGAGAAAATGCAATGGAGAGTATATACCCTTTGAAGTTAATCCGAGAATTTCCAGTACGGTAGCTTTTAGAGATCATTTTGGATTTAAAGATGTAATATGGTGGTTGGAGTTAGTAGATAATGAAAATATTGAGATTAAGTACAAAACTAAGTATTCTAAGGGAATTGGTGTTAGAGTAGTTGATGAAGTATATTTCGATTTACAAGAAAAATAGAAATATCATAAGGAGATAGAAATGAAAGCTATTAAAATAGGAAATAAATTAATTGGTAACGATAATCCTGTATTTATAATAGCAGAAGTATCAGCTAACCATGGACATGATATAGAAATTGTAAAAAAGATGGTTAGAGCAGCTAAAGAAGCTGGAGCAGATGCAATAAAATTGCAAACATATACAGCGGATACTTTAACAATTGATTGTAATAATGATTACTTTAAGATTAAACAAGGAACCTTATGGGATGGAAGATATTTATATGATTTATATAAGGAAGCGTATATGCCATGGGAATGGCATAAAGAAATATTTGATTATGCTAATTCATTGGATATAATATGTTTTTCAACTCCATTTGATTTTTCAGCTGTAGATTATCTAGAAAAATTAAATGTTCCAGCATATAAAATAGCTTCTTTTGAAATAACTGATATACCCTTAATTGAGTATGCTGCATCAAAAGCTAAACCTATGATTTTATCAACAGGAATAGCTACAATACAAGAAATACAGGAAGCAGTAGAAGCGTGTAAAAGAATGGGTAATAATAATATAATTTTATTGAAGTGTACTAGTGCATATCCAGCTCCTTTAGAGGAAATGAATTTAAAGACTATTCCTAATTTAAGTGAAACTTTTAATGTGGTAGCTGGATTGTCAGACCATTCAATGGGAACTACGGTACCTGTAGCATCTGTTGCAATAGGTGCTAAAGTTATAGAAAAACATTTTATATTAGATAAAAAGATTGGTGGACCTGATGCTGCATTTTCATTAGATTTAGATGAATTAAAAGAAATGATTAAAAGTGTTCGTGAGGTTGAGGTTGCATTAGGAAGTATAAATTATACTTTAAGTAATAAAACATTAAAAAATAGAGAATTTTCAAGGTCTTTATTTATAGTTGAGGATGTTAAAGCAGGAGAGGAAATAAAAAGGGAGAATTTAAGATCCATAAGGCCTGGGTATGGATTAGCGCCTAAATATTATTATGATGTTATAGGAAAGAGATTTAAAGAAGATTATAAAAAAGGAACACCATTAAAATGGGAGTATATTAAATAAATAGGTGATATTATGAAAATTGCAATAAGAGCAGATGGTGGATTAAAAAATGTGATTTAGCGATTTCAGCATGTGGAAGTACTTTATATGAACTTGCTGTGTTAGGAATTCCAACATTAGGTATAATAATAGCAGATAACCAAGAAAATATAGCTAAAAAGATGAGTCAGGAAGGTCTTATTTATAATTTAGGTTGGTATCATACCTTAGAAAAAGATAAAATATTATATATTATAAATAAAGATTTTAATGTAGAAAATAGAATAGAATTAAATAATAAGTTGATAAAATATATTAATAAAAATGGTATTGAAGATTTAGTGAAGGGAATTGTAACCTTGTAGAATCATATCTTCAACTTGATGAAATTTAAAGGCCAATATGACATGTGCTAATAAAGCGCAAAATATAATAATGTCTTGCGCTTTTAATTTATCCCTTAAATTTCGGAATGAATTTCTATTAAAAGTGTAATTAAATCATCTATATAATTCTTGAAAATTGAACTTTGATACATTAAGTTTTTACTTAATACTGGGTAATCTTTAACCAAAACTTTAAAATACCTCTCTTTAACTTCAAATAAAAATTCTTCGATATAACCTCTAAATACTATAGTATCATTACTATTTAAGAAATTATTTAAATCATCTGTCATCTTATAAAAATAAGTTGTTCCTTCAGCGATTGAGTGTTTACCTTTTGTTATTTCTATTAAAATCTTTTTATGAATTGTGAACTTACCTATATATTGTTCTAACATTCCTCTTAAACCTAAAATATATTTTTCTAACTCTATGGTAGGTTTTATTGTATCTTCAACATCATTAAAATTAGGTTTTTCTAAATTATAATTATGATTTTGCAAAACCTTTTCTAATGGTTTATAGATACTTCCTATAATATGAGCCCCTTTAGAACTATTAATGAAATTAAAGTCGCCCTTAACTTTTTCTATAAAAAGTTCCATAGCTAGCTTATAAATATATAATAAATTATCAGTATATATATCTTTACCAAATACATCTTTAATTTTGAGACTACCTATTTTTTCTGTTCTGGTATTCTCTTTTGAATCAAATGTTGAACAATCGCTATGGGGTTTATTGTCTTTATAGGCGAAATCTTGTCCTAAGAAAATTACATCTGTACATCCTAAACAACAAGCTATATGAGTCATGGGATGGGCAACAGAGCCACCTGAAAAACATAAAAGCATGTTCTTTAACCCTTTTATATTACAAAAACTTCCCATTGTTGAAAATATTTTTGGTCCCTTATAATTATCTACTAACTTACTATTGCTATGCTCAAAAAATATTAAAGGAATATTTAAATAATTATAGTCCTTAATCATATTAAAGGTTAATTCTTGGGGGTCAACAGATACTACAAAGTCTGGTATAATATCTGCTTCTACTAAAGGTTTTAAAGTTCTATTTCCACAAATAATGAGAAAGTTTTTTAGTCTATTTTTATATTTGATAAGTGTTTTCATGTTTTCATCTAAGGAAGGACCAGCAGATATTATGAGAGCTGGGATATTTTTATAATAATCTAGAAGATTATCAAAACAGGTACTAGTGTATATATGATTTACATTTGAAATGAAATTTTTAAAATAAAGTTCTTTGAAAGTTTTAAAGGTACTTACAAAAACTTGTGCTTTATAATAATAATAGTCAATTGACCCATAAAACAACTTGGTTTGAACGGGGTACTTAGATTCATATTCTTCTAAATGGTTAGCAAATATATTAAGAAAGTTTCTAGTTTTAATATTTTCACTTAAGATATTATTTATATTTTCTTCACTAAATAAACTTAATTTAATATTATCAGTATTTATTTTATCTATATAATCATTATAAACATCTTCATCAACTTCAAAAATAAATACTTTATTTTTATCGGTAATAATAGATGAAAGGGATTCTAAATAATTATCAATTCCTAATATAAATATAGTTGAATCATACCTTAACTCATCTAAAAATTTAAAAAAATTATTAAAATTCATAACCACTCTCCTATAATTAAGAATGAATTCATACTTGAGTATTAGTTTAGATATTAAACATTATTGACTTATTATTTATTTTATTGTGCTTTAAATTAAGTAAGAACACCTGAGTGTTCCTACTTTTTAAATATTTTAGTATTATGATACTGGCGTAGTTACTTCAAATGCATAAACCTGTGTTCCAGAAAGTATAGGAAGAGATACTCCATATTCTCCATTGGTATCTGTAAAAACAACTCCCAAATAAGTGGAAGCCCCTGAAGCTGAAGCTCTTCTTTTTACTTCTACCCCAGCATTAGTTAAAAGGTTTCCAGAACCATCTGTAACAGTACCTATAACAATAGTTCTATTCCAATCCGATAATGCTAAGGAGGCGGCTGTTGTTGTACTTGCATTTACTGTTGATGTCACTAATCTAGTTCCTGGTCTATAAGAAGGCATAAATAAACATCTCCTTTTCCTTAGTTACCAGTTATTAATAATTTAATTAATAACATACTACATATTATTCATGTTTTATTATTTTGGTACGAATTAAGATTTGATTTTTGACTATAAAATTAAATGAACCTATCAAAATCAAAGTCTATCCTCAATAAATTTATATACATTTTGCTATTCTAATGGGCCTAGGGAAGAATATACATTAAATGTATAAATATTATTAGGATTTATATCTAGCAACAAGCCATACGCTCCTAATTCATTAGTTACTGTAATTCCTAAATGTTTATACACATCATCTTTTGAATTATATTCTATTATTTCCAATGCGGCAAATGGATATGGGCTTCCAGAAGGAGATTTTACATATCCTTTTATTAATTTTAATGTTGAGCATGTGTTTATAACATACGATTTTTCAACAATTGGATTACAGTTTGAATTACTATTTATATCTTCCTTGATCATAGTTTTATTCTAAATCTGCATTTTTTCTTGTTATCTTTATTTTTCTTGGTGTCTGTATTGTTAATTTCAACAGCTATTTTAATGTTTACAGGCTGGCCATTTTTCATGTCTTCTGCGGTTAATATATTACTTGATTCTTGTCCATTTATTGTAATTTTACTAATTTTTAATTTTTTTTCATCTGCACGCTTTGTTTTTTTAAAAAAAAGCATATAAATATCCTCCTTTTAGCTATGGAACAAGGTGAAAATTTCTTTCTAACAAATTGGTACTAGTGGATTAAATATAGTTATTGAGTACTCTATATCACAATCATTTTTTAAAGATATGCAAAATTGTCCTTTAGAGTTTGTTTTTACATAACCGAGATCCTTTTGATAGGGTGAATAATCATCATTATAATGAACAGTTAGTAGTACAATAGCATTTTCTACTGGAATAGAGCATTTATCGATTACAGTTCCTTTTAGTAAATATTCATCATTTGTATATTCTATTGTATACATCCTTTCTACAACACAATTGCAATTTTGTGTGTTAGAATTTACACTTGGATTACAATCTATCATCACAATAATCGTCCTCCTTACTCATATAACCCTGAGTATACATTGAGTTTATACTGCAAATAAGGTCTAGAAGGTAATGAAACGCCAAATTCTCCGTTTTCATCACAAAACGTTATACCAAGAGATATTTCTGTATTTGTAGTTGTATTTATAGAGATAATTTCAATACCGGCATTTTCTAGCCCCTGATTATCGCTGTTAACCACTAAACCTTTTAATAAAGTTTGGTTTAATTCCTCAAACTCAAAGTTTAAACATGTTTTTTTTACTAATTCTGATCCAGAAATATTAAAATTAATGGTTTTGTAGCTTGTCATTTAATCACCAAACTTTTATATACAACTGTATATTATTATAGTATTTAAATTATGGTAGTTTTGATTATAAAAAATAAAAATTTGTCTAAACAATAAGCTCTACTAATTCACAATAGACCAAATGCTAGATTATAGAGATTCCATAGTGAAATTTGAATCTCTATAGCAGAGCAATTTATTGAACATTCTTAAACTCTATAATAGTTTAATACTTTATTTACAGCTTCTACTACATGATTTAAATCATCATCAGTCATATGTTGTAATTGTCTTAACTGGATGAAAGCTAAAGGTTGTCATGTGAGATACTGTACCCACAGCCCTTCCTTTATATTTTGTACCAAATGCATGGGAGGCATCTTCTATTACAATTAAATTATTTTTTTTAGCAACCTCATTTATTTTATCTAAATCAGCTACTTGTCCAGTAAAATCCACTATTATAATCGCTTTAGTATTAGGTGTTATTTTTTAACTATTCAGTGAGATAATTAAAAAATAACTAATCTATAATAAATTTAGACTATGAAGCTCTTTTTGTAGATCTTCAACATTGAGCCAATGCTTATTGTTTCCTGAACTATACTCAAATCCATAAGGCAAAGGAACGCCACCTTCTTTTGAGTATTTTGATATATCCAACCAATCAAAATTTGGATATATTATATAATAATTATCATATTCATAAGTATACCTTGAGTCCTCTTTACTTATCATTACCTCGTGTAACTTTTCTCCTTCTCTTATACCAACTTCTTTTGTAGTTGCGTTAGGAAGCATTGCGTAAGCTAAATCTACAATCTTAAAAGATGGAATTTTTGAAATATATATTTCACCACCTACAGATTCTTTAATAGCCTTTATTACAAGGTCTATACCTTCATCTAAGCTTATCCAAAATCTAGTCATTTCGTAATCTGTTATTGGTAGTTCAGTATATCCTTGAGTTATTAGATTCTTGAAGTAAGGAATAACAGAACCTCTGCTTCCGGATACATTTCCATATCTAACTATTGAAAAAATGGTTTTAGTTGGTCTTGAATATGCATTAGCAGATATAAAAAGCTTATCTGATACTAACTTTGTTCCACCATACAAATTAACTGGATTTACAGCCTTATCAGTGGATAATGCTATAACTTTTTTTACGCCTCTATCTAAAGCGGCATCAATAATATTTTCAGCTCCATATACATTGGTCTTTATAGCCTCAATTGGATTATATTCACATGCAGGTACTTGTTTCATTGCTGCAGCATGAATTACATAATCAACACCATCAAAAGCACGAAGAAGTCTACTTTTATCTCGTACATCTCCTATAAAAAATCTTACTTTACTAACTTTATCTTTCATATTAATAGTTAAATATTTTCTGAATAAATCTTGCTTATATTCATCTCTAGAAAAAATAATTATTTTCTTAGGATTATATGTTTTTAGAAGTCGTTTTGTGAAGTTTTGACCAAAAGAACCTGTACCACCAGTTATTAATATGACTTTTTCATTAAACATTTGTGTACTCCTTTGTTAAATAATAATATGGTAATTGTAGTATTCGGATATATCTAAGATAGAAAATTTAACTATATAATAATAGTATTCTTTTTCATTTTATTTGTTACTTTAGGAATTCGAAGACACAAAAATGTTTTTGGTGATACAGGATACTATTTTGCTATAATCTGACCGTCTTGGTTACGTGAAAAAATCAGTGCAAAATTCCTATGGATATAGTAATATTTTAATTAGGTATATAATAATGATTCATCATTTTACATACAAAATTTGTTTGATTTTAGTGAATAAAATCACTTTCGCTTAATTTATTAAGTTGGTAAAAAAATATGGAGGAATTATATTGAATATTAAGATAAAGAAGCAAGAGTTTATATACTCTTTGTGTATAGGGATTTTAACATGTATTGTAGTTGGTACATTATTTTTTCTAGGTATTGATATTATAGAAAATAGGGATAAAAACAGGGAAAGATTAGAGGTATTGGAAAGATTCCTAAGATTTCAATCTGAAACTCATGCTACAATAAGTGATAGTATAAATTTACTAGAAGGATATATGGCATATATAAAAACAAATCCAAATATATCAGAAGAAGATACAAATAGATATTTAGAGCAGTTATTATCAAAAAAAGCAACTCTTATAAGAAACATAGCGATTATTAAGGAAACTACAATTATATGGAATTATCCAATACAAGACAATGAAAAAGCTATAGGTGTAGATTTAACAACTATGCCTAGACAGAAAGATGAGGTACTAAAGGTTAAAGAATCCTTAAAGGGCATGTTTACAGGTCCCATTGATTTAGTACAAGGAGGAGTAGGATTCATTGCACGTTTACCAATTGTCATTGAAGGAAAATACTGGGGACAGATTAGTGTTGTTTTAGATGCAGATAAATATCTTAAACATATAGATAAAATAGCAAAAGAAGTAAATCTCAATGTAGCTATTTACAATAAAGAGGATTTTTTATTATCACCATTTTATGGTGATGGTGAAATAATCAATAGAGAGGGTGTAACTCTAGAAATAGAAGTATTTAACAATGTATGGGAGGTTGTTATAGAACCTTTGGATGGATGGGAAGAATATGAAAGCAAAATTCTGATTTTGAAAGTGTTAGCGATACTAGTAAGCGCTATAATAGGATTCTTTTTATATATAATTTTATATACAAGGTATCAGTTAAACTATCAAGCCATGAATGATCAATTAACGGGACTATACAACAGACATGCTTTAGAATATTATTATCAGAGTGTATTAAAAAAAGCAGAAGCAAACAATAAATTGATTGGCATATTCTTAATAGATATTAATGACTTTAAAAAAATAAATGATAATTATGGACACAAAGTAGGAGACTTAGTTTTGATTGAATTTTCAAAGAGATTAAAAGCTATTGGAATAAAAGAAAAAAGATTATTTAGACTTGGTGGGGATGAATTTTTAATCTTGGTTCCAGGAATTAAAGATCTGAAAGATATGGAAAATGTTGATAGAATAATAAGAGAAGAATCCACTTTTAGATTTAATTATGAAAATATAGACATGGAGGTTTTTCTTAGTATAGGGCTTGCTGCTTATCCAATAGATGGAGACACTCTAGAACGGGTTATGAATATAGCAGATACAAGGATGTATGAGGAGAAAAGATTAACAAAAAGTATTTAGTTGTATGATATAGAGGTTCAAATTAATGAGATGAATGACTTCAGAAAGAGATCATTGTACTACTGGAGTAGGTTATATGGAGAAACTATATCAAATGCTGGTAAGTATATAAATTTAAAGAAATGTGTTGTAATAAGTTTATTAGATTTTAAGCTTTTCAAGGAGAATGATAATTACCATAATATATTCAAGGTTAAGGAAAAAGATCAAGAGTTTCTGTTAGTTGATGATTTGGAAATACATTATATCGAATTGCCAAAATATAAATTAGAAAATAAAGATAAAACAACACTTGATAAATGGTTAAGATTTATAGAATATGCAGCGGAGAATAGAAAGGATGAACTTATTGAAATGGCAGGTGAAGAGGAGGTGTATAGGTTGGCTGCTGATAGATTAAAGAAGTTAAGTGCAGATGAAATTAAGCAACAAGAATATTATGCAAGGGAAAAGGCTTGGTTAGATGCAAGGTCAACAGCTGCTTTTTTTGAGGAAAAAGAACGTAAAGCAGAGGAACGAGGTCTAAAAAGAGGAATTGAAAGAGGAATTGAGCAAGGAATTGAACAAGGAATTGAGCAAGGAATTGAACAAGGAATTGAACAAGGAATTGAACAAGGAATTGAACAAGCAAAGGTAGAGGTTGCTAGAAAATTATTGGATATTCTAGATGATGAAACAATTTCAGTAAAGGTAGGTATTTCAATAGAGGAAGTAAAGAGATTGAGAGAAGAGTAAACTATTTGAAATTTATAAGAGGAACTTCATGTGTGTTTTGATGATACATGGGGTTCTTTTATTAAATAAATATGAAAAACCAATGATTAAGCAATAAACAGTTAATATTTAATTTGAACTTATTAAGATTAAAATATACACTAGTAGTAGCAATAGTATTTGTTATTTAAAGTTACAGGAGGATAATTTATGAAAGCTTATAAAATAAAAATAGAGTTTATAGGAACAGAACCACTAATTTGGAGAGAGGTTATCATGCCTGCTGGTGCTACATTTAATAGGTTGCATGATACTATACAAACTGTGACGAATTTTCAAAGTGGATATCCAGATGAACCTTGTCACTTATTTGAGTTTAATTTGAGTGAAGAAAAGATGAAGATTACAAATGATAGCGAAGCATACGATGAAAATAAGATAATTAAATCAAAATATAAAAAAGTAAAACTAGATAAGAAAAAGGATCCTTTTGGAATTATAGCAAAGCATCTTAATACAACAATAAGAAAACCTCAAAGTATTAAAATTGATAAATACATAGAGAAATACGAGAAGCTTAACTATAGATATGATTTTGGGGATGATTGGCGTATGCTTATTACTTTAGAAGAAATAATTGAAGATTATTACTATGGGTATCCAACACTTATTGATGGTGCGGAAACTGCACCACCAGAAGATGTGGGTGGTGTTTTAGGATATTATGAATTCTTTAAAGTTTATCATGATGAGAATCATCCAGACTATGAGAATATAAAAAAATGGGCTGAAGAACAGCGATATAGAGAATATGATAATGAATGGACCAATATAATGTTAAAACATATAAAGTATAAAAAAACTGAGTGGGACAAAATTAACGAAGCTGATAAACATTAGGAGGATGATTTTCAGGCAGCCGTAGACATTATTGAGAATGATGATGAATATATACTTGTTCCTATTGCAGATGATATTAGGGAATATGATATTGTGGAGAACTTTTGTTATTCGTATGAGGATAAAAAGATAAAAAAGGAGTTATGTAGTTCTATCAATGGTAGAGGTGATTTTCTTATGTTGAAAGAAATTATTTATGAAAAATGGATAGATGATAAATGAAAAAGGGGAATTTTATGAGAGTAAAATATATAAGTGTAATTATAATTCTTTCATTATTGTTGTGTGGATGTACAAATTATATATCAGATAATCATAGTTTTGGTACTGATTCTATAAATGCAGGGGAATTTAGCTTTATAGTGAAAGATGAAGAAGGTAATATTTATTATCAAGATGGAGAAAATTCTAATTCAATTTCTAGATATGATGGAAACATTAAAGAGACTTATACTGGTACCTATGGTATGAGTTTAAACATATATCAGGACTATTTATACTATAGAGACTTTAAAAACGGACTAAAACTTATGAGACTAGAGATAAATAATCCCGATAATAGGCAGGAAATTACAGATATAAATACTCATCAGAGCATAGTTATTGATAATCATATATATGCAAATATACTTGATTTAAAATGTGATAAAGAAGATGGATTATATAGAATAAGTTTAGATGGTTCCAAGAAAAAAAGATTAGTTAAAGACAGTATAAACGATATGCAGTACGATTCAAATTACTTATATTATTGCAGTCAAACTGAGGGGAAATTGTTTAGAATCGATTTGAACGGCAGCAATAAATCCGAAATTTTGATTAAAGATTCAGGAAAATTTATTGCAACAACACACTTTATAGTAGATGATGGATGGATATACTTTGAAAATTTAAATACTAATAGAGGTGGATATTTTAATGCAGTAAGTAGTGAATTAGGAATTTGCAGAGTGAAATCAGATGGTACAAATTTTGAGGAACTAGTTGATGGTCATATTTGCAATATTTATGAAGATAATGGACAGAAGTATTTACTGTACACTAATGATGACAAGCTGAGTATGTTGAATTTAGATACTAAAGAAACAGAATTCTTGTTTAGTGGAAAAATAACTGCAGTTAATGTTTTTGAAGATGAAGTATATATGCTTAACTGGCAGAATGAAACTAACAAGTCTGTGATTTATAAAATAAATATAAAAGACAGAGAAATAAGAATTTTAGGTGAGAATAAGTGATTTAAGAACAAAGGGTTGTCTAATGACAGCCCTTTGCGTGGTTATGGTATTTTATTTAAACTTCTGAAGTAGTGTAGCAAATATTTTATATACCAAATAACCTATTGCTGCACCTAAAGTGTTTAATATGATATCATCTATATCAAAGGCTATGCCCCAACGTGAAATATTAAGTAATACTTCTAGTATTTCAGTTAACTCAATAGCCAATGATGTTAAAAAGCCAAGTAATAATGCTTTAAATATAGTGTTAACTTTCTTAAAGATCATAGGAGAGAACATTCCTAATGGAAGTAACAAGATAAAGTTACCGCCAAAGTTTCTAAGTATTAGTTTTATGCGAAATAATTTGCTTCCTCCAGATTCAATCTCCATTCTTTCTAGTTGATAAGTTAATTGTTTAAAAGGTTGTAGGTTATAGGAAAAGTGTTGTTTTAAAATATTGAGGTTTATCTTAGTATAGGGCTTGATGCTTATCCAATAGATGGAGATACCTAAACAAGGAGATTTTATATAAAAAAGCAATGTACTAAAATATTGGAGATATGATATATAAATGCTGTATAATGGAAATAAGTATTTATTATATCCACAATGTTTATCATGATGAGAATCATCCAGACCATAAGAATATAAAAAAATGGGCGGAAGAACAGCTGTATAGAGAATATGATAAAGATTGGACTAACATAATGTTAAAACACATAAAGTATAAAAAAACTGAGTGGGATAAAATTAATGAAACAAAAGAATAGGCAGAGAATATGAGTAATAATGAAACAGAAAGGATATATTAACATGCACTATAAAGAAGTGAAGGGAATTTTATCACCAAAGAATGGTATGAATATATATCGTGGTTGCACACATGGATGTATTTATTGTGATAGCAGAAGTAGGTGCTATAATATGAATCATGATTTTGAAGACATAGAGGTTAAAAGCAATGCATTGATACTACTGGAAGACGCACTTAAGAGAAAAAGAAAAAAGTGTATGATTGGTACTGGTGCTATGAGTGATCCATATATACACCTAGAGGAACAGTTAATGCACACCAGAAAAGCTCTTGAAATAATAGATAAATACGATTTTGGTCTTAGTATTCAGACTAAATCAAATCGTATTCTTAGGGATCTTGATTTACTGAAAAGTATAAATGAAAAGACTAAATGTGTGGTACAGATGACACTAACAACTTATGATGAAGACCTATGTAAAATAATTGAGCCTAATGTAAGTAGTACAAAAGAGCGTTTTGAGGTATTAAAGGTAATGAGAGATAATAAAATACCTACTGTGGTTTGGTTAGATCCAATTTTGCCCTTTATAAATGACACAGAAGAAAACCTAAGAGGCATTCTTGATTACTGCATTGAAGCTAAAGTTTATGGTATTTTATGCTTTAACATGGGGTTAACCTTAAGAGAAGGAAACAGAGAATATTTTTATGCTAAGCTAGATAAGTATTTTCCAGGACTAAAGGAAAAATATCATAAAAAGTACGGATACAGATACGAGATTATTAGTGACAATAATAAAGCCTTGATGGATATTTTCAAATATACTTGCAAGGAAAAGGGGATTGTATATAATGTTAATGAACTTTTCAAGTATATGCATACCTTTGAAGAAAAGGAGAAGGTGGAGCAACTTAGCTTTTTTTAAGGCACTGCATAGCTGCTTAAGTTAACAACTTTCAGAAGGAGATTTTATCCAGATGAAATTTGTGTGTTAATAATAGTTAATAAAAATTCATTTAAACGGAGGGATAATATGGCAGGTATTATTACACATTTAGAAATTGCTAATAGAATAATAAATACATTACCTGATGGAATAATTAAAGATAAAGGTCTGTTTTATGCAGGTTCAATTGCTCCAGATTTAATTCGTATGAGAGAAGGAGTTGTAAGAGCAGATAAAAAACACTCCCACATGAGAGATAACATTGCAGACCTTGATTTTAATAAGAAAGAAAACCTTTCAACCTTTTATAATAGGGTCACTAATTTTATAAATGATAATATGTCTAAAGAGAGCAATATTAATGACTTGTATAGAGGATATGTGGTACATATACTTTCAGATGAAAGGTTTTTGCTTAAAGTTAGACCTGATTTTGTTATGGACATGCATAAATTGGGTATAGTACCAACTGATATATTATTTCGCGACAAGATTTTTTATGACTTAGACTCTCATGATTTTAGACTTTTAGAAGATAATAATGAACTAAAAGAGATATGCACTTTATTAAAAGATGTTGAACTACATAGTGTTCATGACTTTATTACTGAAGAAGAAATAAGTCGAGGAATAGATTGGGTAATAGAAAAATATATAAATAAGGAAAATGAAGTTTCAGAGCCTATCTATATTTCAAATAATAAAATATCAGCATATATTGATGAAACAGCTAATAACATTATAAGCAGATTATCTGATGGTGTAATGTTTCCAAGGATATTTTAAAATAAAATTGAGGTGTTTATTATGAAGTTACAGCCGCTCTGCATTGTTTGTACACCATGCATTGTCTAAAATAGGGTAGTTATATCTTCTGATTTTGTTGGGGTTACAAGGAAATCACTTGAAGAAAAGTATTGTTGCAAGGTAATGATAACACAAGGTGCTTCAGGAAACGTGAAACCTATATATGCTGGTTCACTGGAAGCTTTGGATAAAATGGCACTTGAGATCAGTTATGCCTCTTAATCGTGATACTGCAGATAATTTGATAAGAAGAGTAACTCAAAATTGGATGAAAATGAAATAAATTTACCATAAATAATTAAAGCAACAAAAATGGCAATCAAAGATTGCCATTTTTGTTGCTTTAATTATTTGAGAATATATAAAAAGTGTTTATTATTTCACAAAAAAATGCAATATAATGTTGAAGATGTTGCAATATTTAGAAAATTAATATATAATAATTATAATGTCGTATCATGGAATATGATGTCATATAATATATATTGGTGTCGTGGATGCTGATTATCTAAAGAGATATCTATAAATATTCTCAATTTGAGGTGGAGTACATGAATTCAGAATGTAAATATAAAAATCAAATAACTAAAAACAATAGTCAAACTATTAACAAATCACCAGGGGATGTAGTTTTATTGAAACGTATAATAGATAGGTTAAATATTGAAAAATCAGTTAATAAAATATTGAAGGAAAAAGGGGGTGAAAATAAGTATAAAAATTTAGATAATGGACAAGTTGCTGAGATATTATGTCTAAATAGATTAATCGCACCTAAACCTATGTACAATGTTGCGAAGTGGGCTCATGAAAAAAAATTTATAGGTGATATTCATGAAATACCTGAAAGTTCTATGAATGATGATAGGATATGTGAGTTTCTTGATGTGATTAATCCGCATTTAGAAGATATATGGAATGAAATTATAAATACAGCTATAAAAAAATATAATCTATCATTTGATACTTTATTTAATGATATAACTTCAAGTTATTTTGAAGGTGAATATACTAAATCAGAATTAAATGCATCTGGTTTAAGCAGAAATAAACGATTCTATAAAAAACATATAGAACTAGGTGTTAATTCAAACTTAGAGGGTATTCCCTTAAGTTATTCTATATTCAAAGGGAATACAGCACATGAATCAAATAAAGCAGAAAACATGGCAATAGTCGAGAAGTCTATAACTCAATTTAAAACAAAAAAAGATAAAGCTACTATTGTTGTAGATAGAGCGATGTTGGATGATAAAATAATATTAGGATATAGTAATAGAAAAGATGTAGATTATTTAGGAATGTTAAAACTTACAGATAAATTATGTGAGTTTATAAAAGAAATCGAAGATATTAAATATGTTTTACTAAATACAAAAAGAGATCATGGATTATTTAAGGCTTATCGAACTTCTTACCAATTTACATATAATAATAAAACTGTGGAAGAAACTGTTTTAGTATATTTCAGTGAATCAAAAGCTTTGCATGATAAGAAAACAAGAGATAAATTTATAAAAAGCTATATCAAGTCAATTAATGATTTTGAACTGAAGTTGAATAAAACAATATATAAAAAGCTTGATACTATAGAAAAAAAAGTAACGAAATTAGCAAGGAATGTTAAAGGTGCTAAATATGTAGATGTTGCTATAACTCAAAATAGAGAAGGAAATTTTATGTTAAAGTATTCTATTAATCAAAAAATAATTGATGAAGAGTCAAAATTAGATGGAAAATACATCATTGCAACAAATAATCATACTTTAACAAATGAAGAGATTTTTTATACCTATAAGCAAAGAAATATCTATGAAAAAGATTTTAGTTTAATAAAAGGACCATTGCAGCTACCACTTATTTTTTTAAAAGAAGATACTAAGATAGAGTCTCTAATATTTATTATAATGTTATCATTACTTTCCCACTCACTATTAAAAATGCTTATTTCAGAAAGTGAATTAAATGTTAAAATTTTGGAAATTATAGATACTAAGTAAAATTGAAGCAACAAAAACTGTTTCAGTTTTTGTTGCTCAGGGTATTTAAATTATAAAGTATAGAAAACAAAGTGAAAACAATACATTGTAACTTTGTCAATAAACTAAGTAAGTGACTGAGTTAGTTTGTTGACAACATAATTAAAAGCTCCTCTACGTCAAATACCTCATTAAGGTTAAAAATTTCTCCCAAGGAATCTAAATTTTCCTCTAAATGTTCAATATCTTTAGAATACATATGAATTATATCTACTGCATCCGCATCAGTGAATTCACCATTATTCAGCCATCTTACCACAAATAATTCCTTAATCATTAAATAACTAACTACTGCCAGCTTTACTTTTGCAGAGACATCATAATCAAAAACACCCTTCATAAAATATCTAAATATAAAATAAACTAATAGCTTCTCAAACTTGTACATATTCTCTTCATAATATATATTGAAAGCTTCATGCTTACCTATATATAGTTCTTCTGAATCTTCTTGCCAAAAACATCTCACCAACTCATCAAGATTTAAGGGGTCATTAGGGTGAATATGCTTTAACTCCTTAAATACTTTAATAAATTCATATATGTTTTGGTATTTGATACCTTCTTCATCTTTGTACGTATTTAGGCTCATAATAACTTCATTTATAAAGCTATCATCTAAGTATTTTTCTCTTATCACTTCAATAGCATCTATATCATCTTCATCTATTTTCATTTGAATCTCATCAGCAAATTTAAGAAGTAAAGAAGCTCGAGCATTTAAATCAATCTCACGATTTTGAAGAATATCAATGAAAACCTTTCTACATCTCAAAAGATTTATAAAAAGCATACCATTTATATCATTATATGAAGCAACTTCCTCTGGATTTTCACTTGTCTCAAGCTTCATTTTTTTATTGTCTCTTAATATTATTCGTGCCACTTCTGGACATGATAATGATAATCCCATTTCACGCAAATTCCCAAATTCTTCTGTATATCTTGGATACTGTTTGCATGTATAACAAAGACCATCTTCTCCAATCTCCTTATATATATCACACAGTTTACTTTCATTTAAAAATGGACAGTTATTACCTTTTAATTTGAATATATATTCTTCATCATCTTCAACTATCTCACTTCTTAGTATTTCACCAAATTTTCCTTCTACTTTCTGGTATTTTTTATATGATTCATCATCGATTACTACTTCCCAACCAGCACAACAGGTATCCTCGCACTGTGAAGCTATACATACAAAGTCTTTAAAATAATCTGGTACTCTTATTTTCATTTTTTTCCCTCTCATCTGCAGTTAATTATAATATTTGCTACACACCCCAGTTACCCTGAGTAAATAATCCAGCACCTTCCACAATTTCCTGTTCAGTAAGCAAACATAAAACCGCTTCCCTGTACTCACTTACCTTTTGTGATTTTTTTATTTCTTTAAGATATTCTTTACTGTTTGGAAATATGTATCTCATATACCCCCACAGTTCTTTCATTCTAATTAGTACATGCATATCTTCATTGCATAATTTTATATAGTTATTTAAAAGTTCATCATGAAATTCTTTGAATAATTTCTTATCTATAAGGATATTATTTTTTATCTCATTTACTAACCCAGGGTTAGCAAGTATCCCTCTTCCTAGCATCACGGATTTTACTTTAGGAAAAGCTTGTACAAATTTATTATAATCCTCACCAGTAAAAATATCACCATTATAGCATATAGGATTAGTACTTAAAGATAGTGCATCTTTAAATACCTCTAAATTAGGCTTGTTCCCATAAAAATCTTTCTGTGTTCTAGGATGAATAATCAATTCTTCCATAGGATATTTATTAAAAATCTTTATTAGCTCATAAAATTCCTCTGGATCGTCTTTTCCTATCCTAGTTTTTACAGAAATCTTCATATCATCTATTTTATATATTTCATCTAAAAACCTATCAAGTTCTTCACGTTTTGCTAAAAATCCTGAGCCTTTATATTTTGAAACAACGATTTTAGAAGGACAACCTAAATTTAAGTTAACCTCATTATACCCTAATCTCTGTAGTTTTCTAGAAGTAGCAATAAAACCATCTGAATCATTGGTAAGGATTTGAGGGATTATATTCACCCCTTTATTATTTTCAGGCAAAACATCTATGAAATCTTTGGTTTTATAATTCCTACTTTTATTTGGAACAATAAAGGGTGTAAAGTACTTATCAATATTATGAAAAATCTTATCATAAGAATTTCTATAGGTGTATTCCGTAATTCCATGCATTGGTGCAAAATAATACTGCATTCAGTTACTCCTTTGTAAATATTCTTTAGTAAAAGAGGCTTTAAAGCCTGTACTCCTATGATACAAAAAATCGCTCTAGAACACAATTAAATTTTTCACAGTAAGAGTTGGTTGTAAAAAAATGTCTGTGGACCTGGTACACAGACATTTTTTGGATTAAGAGTATTTTGAAAATAGTGTCATTTTATACTATAATAAGATGAGTAAATAACAAAAATATACAAAGTTACTTTCTAACCATTTATTAGTATAAAAAGGGGTGTTATAAAAATGAGCAAGGTTATAAAAGAAAGAAAAGATGTAGATCAGTCACTTACATGGGATCTATCTGCTTTTTATTCAAAAGAGGAAGAGTATAATGCAGATGTAGAAATGTGTAAAAAACTTACTTCAGAAATTGAGGAAGGGTATAAAGGAAAGCTTTACACAGCAGAAAATATCAATGAGTGTTTGGACAAGTTGAAAAAGTTAAATGAAGTAGCAAATAAGGCAGGCTCTTATTCAAGTCTGTCAGTTTCAGTAGATTATGGAAATAGAGAAAATCAAGAAAGATCAATGAAGTTTTCAAACATTGTATCAGACTTATTTAGTAGACTTAGCTTTATAGATAGTGAACTTATCCAAGCAGATGAAGCAGTTATAGAAGAGGCTATATCTAACTCAAAAGAAAATGCCAACTATTTGAAGGATATTAAGCGAGATAAGAAGCACGCTCTTCATCCTGAGGCAGAAAGGGTATTAGCAGCATTATCATCTACTCTAGGAGCACCGTATACAATATACGGAAAAACTAAACTTACAGATATGAACTTTAAAAGCTTCACTGTAGATGGAGAAGAGCATCCTCTTAGTTTTGGTCTTTTTGAAGGTGAATGGGAGTTTGAAAATAATACAAAATTACGTAGAGCTGCATTTGAGGCATTTTCTTCTAAATTAAGAGAATATCAGAATACTGTAGCAGCTGCATATCAAACTCAAGTACAAAAAGAAAAAACAATGGCAACGCTTAGAGGATTTGATTCTGTTATAGATAGTCTGTTATTTCCACAGAAGGTTGATAGAGAATTATACAATAGACAAATAGATTTAATAATGGAAAAGTTAGCTCCTCATATGAGAAAGTACGCTAAGCTTCTTCAGAAGATTCATAAAATAGATGAAATGACTTTTATGGATTTAAAGCTTGCTGTTGATCCAGATTATGAGCCAAATATAACAGTAGAAGAATCTAAGAAATACATAGAAGAAGCCTTAGGGGTACTAGGGGAAGATTATTTAGAGATGATCAAAAGAGCTTATGATGAGAGATGGATTGATTTTGTACAAAATAAAGGAAAATCTACAGGGGCATTCTGTGCATCACCATATGCAGTACACCCATTTATTTTAATATCATGGACTGAGAAAATGAGAGAAGTATTTGTATTAGCTCATGAGCTTGGTCATGCAGGTCACTTCCATTTATGTGGACAAACTCAAAATATTTTTGATACAAGACCATCATTATATTTTATAGAAGCACCATCTACAATGAATGAAATGTTAATGGCAAATCATCTTATGAAGGTTAATGATGAACCTAGATTTAAGAGATGGGTATTATCTTCTATGATAGGACGTACTTATTATCATAACTTTGTAACGCATCTTTTAGAAGCTGCTTATCAAAGAGAAGTTTACAATATAATAGATAATGGTGGAAGTGTTCAGGCTAGTACCCTTAATGAATTAAAGAGAAGTGTACTTGAAAAGTTCTGGGGAGATGATGTAAAGATAACAGAAGGTGCAGAACTTACTTGGATGAGACAGCCACATTACTACATGGGACTTTATCCATATACTTATAGTGCAGGACTTACTGTAGCAACAGAGGTAAGTAAGAGAATAATAAAAGAAGGACAGCCAGCAGTTGATGATTGGAGAGAGGTTCTAAAAGCAGGTGGAACTAAGACTCCAGTGGAACTTTCAAAAATGGCAGGAGTTGATATAACAACGGATAAGCCGTTACTTGATACTATAGAGCATATTGGAAATATAATTGACGAGATTGTAAGATTAACTGAAGAAATAGAAGGATAGAAAATTAAAAATAGTATATTGTAAAGAAAATCAATGAGGTCAGGTACACACCTAATTTGGGAATGTGTACCTGACCTATATTATTGTATTAAAGATATTTCATACATTCCTCAAGATTTCCTTCTCAAGATTTTAAAATGAGTAAATAAAGTTAGTTTAAGTTTATTAGTTTAAGTTTATTGGTATAGAGTAAAAGTAATAGGGTTCTGTCCATGATATAATAATACATGTGAAAAGAGATTGGGTATTTTAGGATAAATTAATTATGATAGGGGAATATGAGTATGATAAATAAAAAAGTTAAAGCATTATATTTTAGTGCTACTGACACAACAAAAAAGGTAGTAACAAAAATTACAGAGATAATAAATGAAAATATAAATAATAAGATGACTATAGAAAATATTAACTTTACATTTCCTCAAGTTAGAAACAATGAAATATCATTTGGTGAAGATGATGTGGTTATTGTAGGGGTTCCTGTTTATGCTGGAAGGATTCCTAATGTGTTGCTAAAATTTTTAAACAGTATTAGGGGGAATGGAGCGATAGCAATAGCTGTAGTTGTTTATGGAAATAGAAACTATGATGATACATTAATTGAATTAAAAGATATTTTGGAATCTAGAGATTTTAAAGTTATTGCAGGAGGAGCTTTTATAGGAGAACACTCTTTTTCTAAAACTCTAGCTAAAAATAGACCTGATGAAAAGGATATGGAAATAATAAAAGGTTTTGCAGATAAAATATATTTAAAGCTATCAAAAGAAAAGAATTATGATGATGTTGTTGTAAAGGGAAATAAACCATATAGACCATATTATAAGCCAATAAATAAATATGGGGTACAAGTCGATATTAGAAAGGTAGCACCAAAAACAAATAGTAATTGTAATGTATGTAAGTTATGTGTTGATGTATGTCCTATGGGTTCTATTACCAATGAAGATGTTTCTTTATTAAGAGGAATTTGTATTAAATGTGGTGCATGTATTAAAAAATGTCCTAATAATGCAAAATATTATGATGATCACAACTATTTATATCATAAGGTTGAATTAGAAGAACAATTTGCTTATAGAAGAGAACCTGAAATTTTTATATAGAGAATATATTATCAAAGCGTGTAAAATACGCTTTTTTTTACACATAATTTACAACTAAAAATGGTATATGATGGTATACTTATTGAGGGAAAAAAATTAATCTTGATGATTTTAAGAAAAGGAGAGTTTATGAAGAAGAAAAGGGCCATAAGATGGGGATTAGTAATCGGTTGGATGATTGTGATTTTCATGTTCTCCAGTGATGTAGCAGAAACTTCTAATGAGAAAAGTAATTTTATTGTAGAAATTATTGATGCAGTTGGTGTAGATGTAGAGAATGTCTTTAAGGGTAATATTGAGTTTTTAATAAGAAAGCTAGCTCATTTTACTGAATACGGTATTCTGAGTGTATTGATATATAGAGCTGTAACATTTGAATATTTAATTAAGGGTGTAAAGGTATTTACTAAGAAACATTATACAAAGTGTTTTACAATTTCTATATTAATAACTTTTATGTATGCATGTAGTGACGAGTTTCATCAGTTATTTGTTCCAGGAAGAGATGGATCTATTAGAGATGTTCTTATAGATACTTCTGGTGGGATTTTTATCTTGTTATTAATTATAGCAACTCCTTTTATTAAAAATGTAATAAGAGGAAGAATTAAGAGATGAAAATTAAAAGAATTTCTGATTAATCTTGACATATAATTAACATAGAGTACAATGATAATGTAGAGTTTATGGGAAAAATGCTGTGAATTTTTAACAGTTTCAGTAAAGTTAGACCATAATCATGAAAAAAATTTAATTAAATCATTGTTTTGCTCAAAAATCATATTTTGAGAATCATAGTGAAACATAATTTATACTTGTATCAAAATCATGGTACCTAAAGCTTAGTATAAATTATAGTTGAACTTGAATCTCTATTAGTATTGTAATTAAGTACTTTTTATTTTTTATATATAGGAGAATTTTTACTTACGAGTTAACTAGACAGGGGGAAGGGTGATGGCAAGAGAAAATTACGTTCACCTAGTAGGAAAAATTGTTAAAATTGAAGCAATTAACGATATTTCAGATATAATCACATTAGAGGTTGTTCGAAGAAATGGTAAAAGAGATTTCCCAAGAGTTGTGATTTATGAAAGCTTTAAGAAATGTAAAGATTGTTCAGTGAATGATTTCGTTTTTATAAAGGGAATTATGGCAAGCAGAGGGAAAAGACAGGTTATCCATTGTGATATATGCAAGGAAACAAGGGTTATTGAAGGGTTTGAAACAGTAGTTAATGCTATTGATGTAGTAAAACTTTCAGAGGACCTTGATTTTGAGGATTTAAAAGAGATATCTAATCAGGTTTTTATATTAGGTGTTGTATGCAGAAAAGTTAAGTATAGAAAGCTGGCTAGTGGAGTTTCAAATGCTCAGTATCAATTGGCAATAAACAGAAAACTCCATGTATATGAAGAAAATCATAAGAAATCAGATTATGTTTTTGTTACTTCTTTAAGTAATCAGGCGGATGAAGATTATAAAAGGCTTGATGTAGGCTCTCAATGTTTTATAAATGGCGGTATACAAAATAGAAATATTGTAAGAGAGATATCATGTACTAACTGCAGCAACGTTATGAAATTAAGTGAACAAGCTACTGAAATTTGCACATATAACGTTGAGTATCTAAATAACTGTAAATTTTAATAAAAAGAATCTATCAAATTTGGGTAATTTGATAGATTCTTTTATTTTTTTAACTTATAAAGATAAATGAAGAGAAATAACAATAATTTAAATAATCTAAAAATTTAGATATTTACTAATTTTAAAAATACATATATAATAATAAATGTAACTATTATGTAAATGGAGGGTTTAAAAGGCATGAGAACTAAAAAATGGACAAGTTTTTTCGTAGCTTTATTTATGTTAGTGGCGTTTGTTGTGCCAACGAATGCATTTGCTGATACTACAGAGCCTGTGAAGATTGTAATTGGACATACTAATGACTTCCATGGTACGATGATCGCAAGCAAATATGATGGTATTGGTATTGATAGAATTGCTACTTTAGTGGACAAGTTAAGAGCAGAAAATCCAAACTTCTTATTATTAGATGCTGGAGATGCTATCCAAGGTCCGCCTATAGCAACATTAACTAAAGGTGAGAGTGTTATTAGAGCATACAACTTAATTAAGTATGATGCTATGGTAGCTGGAAACCACGATTTCGATTTTGGAAAAGAGAGATTGTTAGAGTTAGTAGAAGTTGCAAATTTCCCAGTTCTATCTGCAAACGTTAAGGATGCAAATGGGGAACTTTTACTTAAAGATTATATTATAAAAGAGTTTGAAGGTGTTAAAGTTGGTATCTTCGGAGTAACTACTCCTGATACAGCATTCATGACACATCCAAAGAATGTTGAAGGATTAACTTTTGAGAATCAAGTTGAAACAGCTAAGAAAATGGTTAAAGAACTTGAATCTAAAGTTGATGTTATAATCGCTGTTGGACACATTGGTATTGAGGGTGAAAATAACTCAGTAGATTTATGTAAAGAGGTTGAAGGAATCGATGTATTCATCGATGGACACAGCCACACTGATATTGTAGAGCCTGTTATGTATGGAGATACTTTATTAGTACAAACTGGTGAAAAAGGAAACAACTTTGGTGTTGTTGAATTAACAGTTGAAAATGGTAAAGTAACTGCTACAGCTAAATTAATTGAAAGAAAAGAAGCTTTAGAATTAGAACCTAAAGCTGAAATGGTAGAATTAGTTGAAACAATTAATAAAGAAAATGAAGAAATTACTTCAGTTGTTGTTGGTAAAACTGACGTGGACTTAGATGGTGAAAGAGCTCATGTTAGAACTGGAGAGACTAACCTAGGTAACCTTATTGCTGACGCAATGCTTGCAGCTACTAAAGCTGATATTGCTTTCACAAATGGTGGAGGAATTAGAGCTTCAATTAAAGCTGGAGATATCACTAAAGGTGATGTTGTTACAGCATTCCCATTCGGTAACACAGTTACAACTAAGAAGATCTTAGGAAAAGATATTATAGCTGCTCTTGAGCATGGTATTGATAGTTATCCACAAGCTAAGGGTGCATTCCCTCACGTTGCAGGTATGACTTATGTATTCAATCCAGCTGCTGAAGCAGGAAACAGAATTGTAGAAGTTATGGTTGGAGATGCTCCAATGGATCCTGAAAAATATTATATCATGGCTACATCTGACTTCTTAGGAGCAGGTGGAGATGGTTATGGTATGTTTAAAGCAGCTGAGAGAGTTGGAGAGTTTATGACTCAAGACGAAGCTCTTGTTGCATTCATTAACAATGATGGAAAAGCAGCAGTTGAAGGAAGAATAGTTTCTTTAGGTGTTTATGTAGTTAAGTATGGTGATACTTTAGGAGAAATTGCTAAAGCATTAGGATTAAAATCATATGAAGAGTTAGTTGCAGTTAATAATGGAATTAACCCTAACATGATATTCCCTGGTGATGTTATAGCTGTTCCTGCAGTAGCTAAAAAAGCTGAAATGAACACTTATAAAGTAGTTGAAGGAGATACATTAGGTAAGATTGCTGAAATGTTCGGAACTACTTATGAGAAGTTAGCAGAAGCTAACGGAATCGAAAATGCTAACATGATCTTTGTTGGAGATGTTATCGAAATTCCTTATAACTAATAAATAAGCTATTAAACGCAGAAACTTAGATTTCTGCGTTTTTTTATTGTTTGGCGTGGGACGAGCCTTTTATATATGTATAATATGCAATTAAGATATATCTCTCTTTTTTAGAATATCGTTGAAGTTATATTCTGTAAATTATGGTGGGGTAGATAGGGTGAAGTTGTTTACATGGACTTGCCTACGAATACTTTCAATATGCAATCAAGATATATCTCTGTTTTTTAAAATATCGTTGAAGTTATATTCTGTAAATTATGGTGGGGTAGATAGGGTGAAGTTGTTTACATGGACTTGCCTAAGTATACTTTCAATATGCAATCAAGATATATCTCTCTTTTTTAAAATACCGTTGAAGTTATTTACTGTAAATAATGGAAAGATATTAAAGGGTGAATTTCAACGGCTTCTTAAAAAAGAGAGCAATATATAATATTTATAAGTAGACAATAGGACAGGGGTATTAGAGAGTTGAGTTAAATAATTGATAGTAATCATAATCTTCAACTTAGAATAATTTTCAACGGTTTCTTAAAAAAGAGAGATATATACCGAAAACATATCACATATAGATGGTGTAGAAGGGAAAGAGAGATTAAGGATAGTTGAAAATTTGGCGAAAATAGTAAAATAAAGTTTGACTACTTTTATAGGTTATAATAAACTTAAACTGTTAGAAAAATGTATTCGGTGCCAGCAGGGATTGTTTAAAAATAACTTCCTCTATGATTGTTTCAAAAAGTGAATAAATAACTCACATTTTTGAAACAAAAGTGGAACTAATTTTTAAGCCGACCCTTAGCTTAAAATGGGAATGTGGTGAGATTCCACAACAGCCCCCGCTACTGTAAGTGAGGACAAATCTTGCAGATCCATTTGAGTATTCAGAGAAGGGCAAGAGGCGGAAGAATCATAAGTCAGGAGACCTGCCGTATGCAAATACAAATCTTCGGAGGGAAGCAAACATGAAAAAAGCAATAGTAGTAGCTAGTTTCGGTACAAGCTATCAGGAAACAAGAAAATTAACTCTTGATGCAATCGAGGGTAAAATTAGAGAGGAATTTCAAGGGTTTGAGGTTGTTAAGGCATACACTTCTCATAGAATAATCAACAAGATTAAGGAGAATGAGGGAATTGTTATTCCAACTCCAGCAGAAGCTGTTAAAGATTTAAAGGATAGAGGTTTTGAGGAAGTTTATGTTCAACCTATCCATGTGATACCAGGTGAAGAGTATGATTATATAAAAATATCTTTAATGCATAAATTCCATGCTGATTTTAAGGTTTTAAAAGTTGGTAGACCACTTCTTTACTTTAAGGGAGAGGAAGAGGATACTCCTGATGATTACACTATGGTATTTGAAGCTCTTGAGGATACATTAAAAGGTAAGGAATGTGTAATAATGATGGGACATGGAACAATGCACTTCTCAACAGCTGCATATTCATGTTTAGAGAGTGTAATTCATGATAATGGTTATGAGAATGTATATATGGCTACAGTAGAAGGTTATCCTACTTTAGATAGAGTAATTAAGAGAATTAAAAGAAAAGGTATAAAGAATGTTACACTTATGCCATTTATGGTTGTAGCAGGAGACCATGCACAGAATGATATGGCTTCAGATGAGGAAGATTCATGGAAGACAATCCTTACAGAAGAAGGGTTCAATGTTGAGATATACATGCATGGACTTGGTGAGAATGAGAAAATAAGAGAAATTTATGTTGATAGAATAAATGATACATTAAGCGGTGAATTTGATACTTTAGGAAAGACAAAGAAGAGATAGGGGTGTATTTATGGCTAAGATAATGGTTCAGGGGACAGCATCATCAGTAGGTAAGTCTATTCTTGTTGCAGCTCTTTGTAGAATTTTTAAGCAGGATGGATATAAGGTTGTTCCATATAAATCACAGAATATGTCATTGAACTCTTATATCACTTTAGATGGTAAGGAAATGGGGAGAGCTCAAGTACTTCAAGCTTACGCAGCAGGTATGGAGCCACAGGTGTTTATGAATCCTATTCTGTTAAAACCAACAACTGATAAAAAGTGTCAGATAATCGTTAACGGTAAGGTATGGGGAAATTCTTCAGCTATGGGATACCACAATATGAAGCTTGAGTTTAAAGATATGCTTAAAAAGGAATTTGATAAGCTTGAAGAAGAGTTTGATATTGTTGTTATGGAAGGTGCTGGAAGCCCTGCAGAGATTAATTTAAGAGACAGAGATATAGTAAATATGGGAATGGCAGAGCTTGTTGATGCTCCTGTTGTTCTTGTTGGTGACATAGATAAAGGTGGAGTTTTTGCATCACTTGCAGGAACTATGTTGCTTCTTAAAGATGAAGAGAAGAAGAGAGTTAAAGGAACTATAATAAATAAGTTCAGAGGAGATGTTGAGATTCTTAAGCCAGGACTTTCTATGCTTGAGGATGTTATTAATATTCCAACTCTTGGGGTGGTTCCATATTTCAGGTTAATGCTTGAGGATGAGGATGGAGCTATTGAATTCAACAAAAAGAAAAAGGATGGGGATATTGATATCGCTGTTATTAAGCTTCCTCACATTTCAAACTTCACTGACCTTGATGCTTTAACAATTGAAGAGGATGTATCAGTAAGATTTGTTACGAGAAAAGAAGAATTCGGAAATCCTGATTTAGTAGTAATCCCAGGAAGCAAGAATACTCTTGAGGACCTGTTATTTGTTAGAGAAAGTGGACTTGAGGAACTTATAAAAGAACATTCAATTGAGAAAAAGACAGTTGGTATATGTGGTGGATTCCAGATTCTTGGAGAAAAATTAAAGGATCCTTATGAAACTGAATCTACTGTAGGTGAAGTTGAGGGACTTGGAATACTTGATATTGAAACTATATTTGAAAAAGAGAAAACTATGACTAGAGTAAAAGCTACAAGTAATGTATGTAGTGGAGAAGTGTATGGTTATGAGATTCATATGGGACAATGTCAGTATGGAGAACATAGTAAATCAATGTTTGAAATCTATAACGAAAATGGAAAAGAAGTTAAGATTAAAGACGGAGCAATAAATGACAAAGGTAACGTAATAGGTACTTACATTCATGGTATCTTTGATAGCGTTAACTTTAGAGAGTATATATTAAATGAAATAAGAAAAGAAAAAGGTTTAGAAGAACGTAAGAGTAGAGCATATGAAAGTTTAAGAGAAGAAGAACTTGATAAGCTTGCTGACCTAGTTAGAAACGCTCTAGATATGGATGAGATTTATAAGATCGTAGGAGTTAAGAACAAATAATGTGGTACGTTATAGATGTTGTTATTGCGGTGATTATTGATTGGATAGTGGGAGATCCTTATGGGTTTCCTCACCCTATCATATATATAGGACGACTCATTAGAAAACTAGAGAAGATTTTCAGAAAGCTTGCTAAGAACGATAAACAGCTTAAAATATATGGTGGTTTTATTGTGATAATAGTTGCACTTGTAACTTATTCAGTTCCATTTATTCTATTATTCATAACAAGGAAGATTGGAATATTACATCATGCTCTGAATATTTTTATTCTATGGACAACATTAGCATGTAAATGTCTTAAGGTTGAAGGAATGAAAGTCTATGATGCACTGAAGAAAGATGATATTAAAGATGCAAGGTTAAAGCTTTCATATATTGTAGGACGAGAAACATCTCAGCTAAATTCTGACGAGATTATTAGAGCTGATGTTGAAACAATCGCTGAGAATACTGCAGACGGTGTTATTGCGCCATTATTTTATGCAATGATTGGTGGGGCGCCACTTGCTATGCTATATAAAGGGATAAATACAATGGATTCAACACTTGGTTATCTTACTGAGAA